>SHZT01000025.1 GCA_009692185.1 Gemmatimonadota bacterium
GCCCCGGACAGTCCCGCCGCCAGGAGACCGTCGACGCGCTTTGCGACGCCTTCGCGCGCGACGAGATGGAGCTCGCCGAGTTCGAGCGCCGGGTCGAGGTCGCGCACCGGGCCGAGAGCGCGGCCGAGCTGGACGGCCTGCTCTCCGACCTCCGCGTCGCATCCACTCCGGCCCGGACGCGCAGGAGCGGGCCGACCGATGCCGCCGTGTCGGGACGCCGGCCCACCGCGCTGCCTGGGCAGGCGCGCGAGCGGGACTCCGTCGTCGGCGTGATGGGCGGCTCGACGCGGCGCGGACGCTGGACCCCCGCCCGGCGGATCACCGTGATCGGCGTCATGGGAGGAGTGGAGCTCGACTTCCGCGACGCGCTCCTCGCGCCGGGCGTGACCGAGGTCCATGCTTTCGCCTTCTGGGGCGGATTGCAGATCGTCGCCCCGCCCGACGTTCGCGTGGAGTGCACCGGGATGGGCATCATGGGCGGATTGGATCACCGCGAGGACGCGACGACGATCGCGGATCCGAACGCGCCCGTGCTGCGCGTGACCGGGCTCGCGATGATGGGCGGTGTCGAGGTGCGGGTTCGCTATCCGGGCGAGACCAGACACGATGCGCGGCGCTGGGTGCGCGGCGCGCGGCGGCGCGGGCGCCTGCGCGATGGGCGCGAGGACGGCGAGGAGACCTGATGCGCGCGCTATCGACGAGGCTCGGAAACGCGCTGATCCTGTGCGGCGCGACCACGTTCGCCTCCGGGTGCTATACGTACGTGCCGGCGACGTTCTCCACGGTGCCGACTGGCGAGAGCGTGCGCGTCTACCTGACCCAGTCCGGAGTCGACCGGCTCCGGCAGATGGGCGGCGAGGCCATGCCCGAGCTGGGCAGCCGTCCGGTGCTCACCGGCAAGCTGGTGCGCCGGGACGCGACCGACTTCTCGCTCCAGATTCCGGTGGGCAGCCGGCAGTCCGGGTTCATGCGGTCCGAGCTCGGCCAGCAGATCACGCTTCCCGTCAGCGATCTCGTGCAAGTCGAATGGCGTCAGGTGAGCGGCACCCGCAGCGCGCTCGCGACCGCCGGCGTCTCGGTCGTGCTCGCCGCCGTCGTGGTCACGGCCCTCAAGGGCGCACGCGCCCCCGGCGGGAGCGCGGGATCGGATCCGGACAACCTCCGCATGCCGCTGCTGTCGATCCCGCCGCGCTGACTTGGCGGTCGTGGGGTCTCGTTCATCCGGCAAGGTCCGGCCCCAGCATTGACGACTCCTGACCCCGTGTCTAGTCTACGCCTTCCTTTATTCCGTATATCAGTTCAATGGCCTTTCATTTTTCCATCGTCACGACGCAGTGTCTTGGGATAGACGGCATGCAGCACGCTGGATGAAGGCCGGCGCGGCCGGTACGGGCCGAGAGGCCTTTCCGTCGCTGGAAGGGCGGCATAGTCTGAGCAGAATACGTTTTCTCTTCCCCGCCAGTCGCGCGGGGCGGAGCCGAGGGCCGGGTCATCCTTCCAGGTCAGTTCACCGCTGGTCGACCGCCCGCGGTGCTTCGTCGTTCCGCACCACCTCACCGCAAGAGGATTCCATGAAACGTCACAGGTTCGATCCGCAGATGACGAGCCTGCTCGGGCGCGCGCGGCCCGTACTGCTCGCCTTCGTCCTTTCCGTCGCAGCGCTGCTCGCTCCTTCGCTCCACGCCCAGCAGACCGGCCGCATCGTCGGCAGGGTCACCGACGCGCAGTCAGGCGCGCCGATCAGCGAAGCGCAGGTCTTCATTCCCGGGAGTGGCCTCGGCGGCCTCACGCGCTCCAACGGCGCGTTCGTGATCCTCGAGGTCCCGGCCGGCACGAAGGAGCTGCGCGCCGAGCGCATCGGCCTCGCCCCCGTGTCGCAGCAGATCACGGTGGTCGCGGGGCAAGCGCTCGAGGTGAACATCCAGATGGCCACGCAGGCGCTCGGGCTCGACGAGATCGTCGTGACCGGGACCGCCGGCGCGGCCCGTCGCCGCGAGGTCGGCAACACCATCGCGCAGATCAACGTCGCACAGAACGCGAACAAGCCGACCGCGTCGGTCGAGCTACTCCAGGCGGCGGCGCCTGGCATATCGGTCACTCGTACGGACGGCAACCTCGGCGGCGGCTACAACATCCGCCTGCGCGGGAACAAGTCGGTGTCGATGACCAACTCGCCGATCATCTACATCGACGGCGTGCGCATGCAGAGCAAGCCGTTCCCGGTCGGCAACTCGTCCGTCGCGCGCCAGGCCAACGGCGGGGCGGCGAACATCGAGGCGAACCCGCTCAACAACATCAATCCGGCCGACATCGAGCGGATCGAGGTCATCAAGGGATCGGCGGCCACGACGCTCTACGGGACCGAGGCATCGGCCGGCGTGATCCAGGTGTTCACGAAGAAGGGCGCGTCGGGCAAGCCGGTCTGGAACGTCGAAGTCGCGCAGTCGCTCAGCAAAAGCATCAAGTATGGACCGAACTGGGCGGGCATCACCGGGACGTTGGACGGGCCGGCGGGATATGACTACCTCCGCATGGATCCGTACCTGCGCTCGGGCCGGGTCGGCGATTACTCCGCCTCCGTCCGCGGCGGCGGCCAGGCGCTCCAGTACTTCATGTCCGCCTCGACCGAGGAAGGATTCGGCGTCCTGCCGAACGACTCGATCAGAAAGGTCTCCGGCCGGGGCAACTTCACGTTCTCGCCGGCGTCGACCGTCCAGCTGCAGTGGAACTCGGCGTACGCGCTCCAGAAGCAGCGCAACTCGCCGGTGGGCGGAAACGTGTACGGCATCCAGCTGAACGTGTACCGCGGCTACGTGAACTACTTCAACAACGACGATCCGAAGATCGTCAACACGCTCTTCACGCAGGATCTGCGCAACGCGATCGAGCGGTTCACGACCGGGAGCACGGTGACGTACTCGCCGCTCTCGAACCTGACCAACCGGCTGACCATGGGCTACGACTTCTCGAACCAGGAGACGCGCAACATCCTGCCCTTCGGGTTCTCGTTCTTCCCGCAGGGGCAGGTCTGGAACGACACCTGGCAGAACCGGATCCTGACGCTCGACTACGTCGGGACCTATTCGTTCGACATCACCTCCGGAATCAAGTCGGCCTTCTCGTGGGGCGGTCAGACCCTGGGCGAGGAGACGCGCCGACTGACCGGCTACGGCGAGAACTTCCCCGGCGCCGCGGACCCGACGGTGAACTCGTCGGCCACGCGCATCGCCGAGGAGGAGCGGTCGAAGATCTGGAACGCCGGCTTCTTCCTCCAGGACCTGTTCAGCGTCAAGGATCGCTACTTCATCACCCTCGGCATGCGCGTGGACGGCAACAGCGCGTTCGGCTCGGGCTTCGGGCTCCAGATGTATCCGAAGGCCAGCCTGTCGTGGGTCGTGTCCGACGAGGGGTTCTGGGGTGACGGCTGGGGCGCGCTGAAGCTGCGCGCCGCGTACGGCCAGTCCGGCCGCGCGCCGGGCGCCTTCGACGCGGTGCGCACCTGGGAATCGCAGGGCTGGGGCACGGCGCCCGCGCTGCTGCCGAGGAACCTCGGCAACGCGAATATCGGACCCGAGGTAACGGCCGAGACGGAAGCGGGCTTCGACGCGGATTGGTTCGGCGGACGGCTGACCTCGGCGCTCACGTACTACCGCCAGATCACGTCCGACGCGCTCTTCAACGTCGCGGCGATCCCGACCAACGGGTTCTCGCAGGCGCAGCGGAAGAACGTGGGTAAGCTCGAGAACAACGGGCTCGAGGTCGCGCTCAACGGCGCTCCGATCCGGGGCGCCTCCTTCGGGTGGGACGTGGGCGTGAACGTCTCGACCAACCACTCGAAGGTGCTCGACATGGGCGGCATTCCCCCGTTCACCACGGGCGGTTCCTGGGTGGAGACGGGCTATCCGGTCGGCGCGCTCCGCTCCGATTACATGCGCAACGGCGACAAGGTCGCGAAGACCGCGGCGGGTGCCATCGCCACGACCATTCCCGCCTGCGAGTCGACGGCGTGGAAGGCGCTGCCCGACTTCGCGAACCAGCCGTGCACGGAAGCCTTCCACATCTACGGACCGACCCAGCCCACGCTGACGGTCTCGCCCACGACCACGCTGCGCCTGCCGGCCGGGGTCTCTATGTCGGCGACGGGCGAGTATCGTGGCGGCTACTACATGTCCGACGGCGTCACCAGCGGCGGCGTCAGCCGCTCGGCCTGGATGCCGACCTGTTGGCCGTACTACGTGAAGCCGTACGAAGGCGGCTCCAACAACTACCTCGGTCCCAAGAACGGGGAGAGCCTCGCGCTCAAGGACGACACCCCGGCCCGGTGGCGGGGCGCGTGCACGCCGGCGCTGAGCAAGGGCGGCTACACGGCGGCCAAGGCCGACTACTTCGTGCTGCGCAGCGTCAGCGCGCAGGTGCCGCTCGATTTCATTACGCCGGACCGCATCAGCAGCGCGATGATGACCTTCTCGCTCAACAACGCGTGTCGCTGGAAGAACGACGAATGGATCGTCATGGATCCGGACATGGCCACGGCCGACGGACTCGTGAACGGCACCAACACCCGCACCGCCCCGGTGTGGAACGTGAACGCTTCCCTCCGTCTGCAGTTCTGAGGGGGTACCATGACTACGATGATCAGAGAGGCAAAGAAGGATATGCGCGACGGTAGAAGGCACTCCGGGATCCGGCGGGGGGCGAGCGCGCTGCTGGCCGCGGCGCTGCTGGTCCCGCTCGCGGCCTGCGAGGTGACCAACCCGGGCCCCGTGGCCGACGAGAACCTCGACCTGGCGACGGTGCACCAGTCCATCGTCAACGGGGCCGGCCGGATGATGTCGCAGGCGACCAGCTTCGTCGGCTACACCGGCGCCCTGTCGGCCCGCGAGATCATCGCGGGCGGCCAGACCGGGAACGGCGGCCACGACGCGATCACCCAGGCCGGCCAGATGCTGCAGACCAACAACACCTCACACTGGCGGTACGTGCAAACGGCGCGCTGGATCGCGGAGGATGCGATCCGGCGATTCGCCGCTCTCCCCGCCGGTCGGGTGGACGGAGCCGTCTGGTCCGAGGCGTATCTGTGGGCGGGATACGCGAACCGGATGCTCGGCGAGAACTTCTGCGACGCCGTGTTCGACGGCGGCGCGAAGCAGGCCAACGTCGAGTACTTCAAGCGCGCCGAGAAGCACTTCACCGACGCGATCAACAAGGCTCCGGCCACCGCGGCGGGCACGAACTTCAAGACCGCAGCGTACGCGGGACGCGCCTCGGTGCGCGTGTTCCTGAAGGATTGGACCGGGGCAGTCGCGGACGCGAACCAGGTGCCGCTGGCGTTCAAGTTCTTGGTGAACGCGGACGTGGCCTCCGAGGACACGCGCAACCAGATCTACTTCGTGAACTCGAACACCCCGTACCGCGGCTACTCGGTCTGGAACACGTACTTCCAGCAGTACTACGACCAGACCGGCGACCCGCGCGTGCCCTACGGCAAGGATCCGGCGGTGCCATTCGCCAACAGCCAGCTGTCGGGCTACGGGTCGGTGCCGTGGTGGTTCCAGCTCAAGTACAAGGGCAACAACGACGACTTCGTCGCGTCGAGCGGCCGCGAGATGGTGCTCATCCGCGCCGAGGCGCTCCTGAACTCCGGCGACTTCCCGGGGGCGATGAACTTGATCAACAGCCTCCGCACCGTGCTCAAGAGCGACAGGGCGGGCAACGCGAACCTGACGCCCTGGGTCGCGAACAGCCTCACCGAGGCCTGGACGTTCCTGAAGCGGGAGCGCGGCATCGAGATGTGGCTCGAGTCGCGCCGCCTGGGCGACATCCGGCGCTGGGCGGAGAACAAAACACCGGGCGTGCTCGACTGGCCCAACTTCGAAGGCCTCAAGAAGGCCGACGGGTCGGACGGCGGCAAGCTCTTCCGGGACTATCCGCCGAGCCAGTGCTTCCCCATCCCGCAGACCGAGATAGACACGAACTCGAACCTGCACTGATGAGCCCCGGGGGCCGCCGGATGCACGGCGCGCCCGGTTGATCAAAAAAGGAAGAGTCCGCTAGACCGGAAGGCCACCCGGGACGACCGGGGGGCCTTTCCAGCTCAGAGTCTCCAGGAGGGCGCGTGCGGAAGAGAATCTTCGTCGGTCTGATCCTGCTCGTGACCACTGGGTGCTATTCCTACGTTCCCGCGGAGCTCGGGGTCGTACCCGTCGGAGAGGGAGTTCGGGTCTATCTGTCTCGTGCTGGCGTCGCGAAGCTCAGTGAGCTGACCGGAGATGAGATTCCCGGGTCGGGCGGCGATCAGCCCTTGGTCCAGGGTACCCTAGTTCGCAGGACGGATTCGGAGTTCTCCATCCTGGTGCCAGTGGCCAGCCGGCAGGTCGGGTTCCTGCAGACGAACCTCGGCCAGCAGGTCACCTTTCCGGTCGCGGACGCGGTCCAGGTCCAGCTCCGCAAGATCAGCCCCGTGAAGACGGGTCTCGCCCTGATAGGGAGCACCGCGGGGATCGCCTATCTGATCGTCTCGATCGTCCAGGGGGCCCGGCAGCCCAGCAATCCCAGCCCGGATCCAGGGCCGGTCGATCTCCGCGCTCCGCTGGTTCTGACGGTGCCGTGAGGGGTCGAACGCGCTTGACGCCGGAGGCGCCTTTCGGGTAGTCTCCCCCCCGGCTCCGTATGGCTCCTATCGCCTTCCTGGTCCGGCCAAACTGACCTTTCAAACTTCGCCCCGAAATGGCCCTCTTCCACAGAGCTATGCCCTTCGGTGTGTCTCGATATTCCAGCTTGTTGGTCGCTTCAAGCTCGGCTGTTCGAATCCATTCAGCCCGGGGGACTCCATGCGGGCACTTCTGTTCTATTTCAGCAAATCTCGTTCATTCACCGGGCCTCTCTGCGCTGCCATTCTGGCGCTGACGTCGGGGGCAGCAGGGCTCTCGGCTCAGCAGACCGGGCGGATCGTGGGCAAGGTGACGGACGCCCAATCGGGCGCCCCGATCGCCGAGGCCCAGGTCTTCGTTCCGGGAACCGGCATCGGCGGCCTCACCCGGCAGAACGGGACGTTCGTGATCCTCGAGGCCCCCGTGGGCCCTCACCAGATCCGGGTCGAGCGCATCGGGCTGGCTCCGGTCACCCAGCAGGTGACGGTGGTTGCCGGCCAAGCGGTCGAAGCGAATTTCACGATGTCGACGCAGGCGCTCGGGCTGGACGAGATCGTCGTGACCGGAACGGCGGGCGCGTCGCGCCGGCGCGAGGTGGGCAACACGATCGCCCAGCTCAACGTCGCTGACCTAAAGACCCGCGCGAGCCAATCGACGGAGCTGCTCCAGGCGGCGGCGCCGGGCATCCAGGTCACGCAGGACGCCGGCAAGCTAGGGGGAGGGTTCAGCATCAAGCTGCGCGGCAACAAGAGCGTGTCGATGACGAACCAGCCGATCATCTACATCGACGGCATCCGCATGCAGAGCAGGGCTTTTCCCAACGGGAAGGCCAACGCCGCGGCGAGCTCCGGCAGCGGCGGGGGAATCGAGGCGAACCCGCTGAACAGCATCAACCCGGACGACATCGAGCGCATTGAGGTGATCAAGGGATCGGCGGCCACGACGCTGTACGGAACCGAGGCGTCGGCGGGCGTCATCCAGGTCTTCACCAAGCGGGGCGCTTCGGGGGCTCCGGTGTGGAGCCTCGAGACCACGCAGACGGGCGCGAAGTCGGTGAAGCTCGGTCCGGCTCCATTCGAGTACCACCGCATCGATCCATACCTCCGAACCGGCCGCGTCAGCAATTACTCCGGGTCGGTCCGCGGCGGCGGTCAGGCGCTCCAATATTTCACGTCGGGGCAGTTCGAGACCGGGATCGGCATTCTGCCTTCGGACAGCATCGCGAAGTACAGCGTGCGCGGGAATTTCACGTTCTCGCCCACCCAGAACATGAACTTCCAGTGGAACTCGTCGTACGCGAATACGGGCCAGCGCAACACGCCCCAGGGCGGCAACGCCAGCGGCATCACCCACAACGCGTACCGGGGCTACGGCAACTACTTCAATTCCGAAGATCCCGCGGTTCTGTGGCAGATCTTTTCGCAGGAGTATAGACAGACCATCGAGCGGTTCACGACCGGCGGCACGTTCACCTATTCGCCGCTGGCGGCGCTGACCAACCGTCTCACCATCGGGTACGACTTCTCGCAGCAGCGCGTGCGCGGGCTGCGGCCGTTCGGCTACATCTTCTACACCCAAGGCAGCATCTTCAACGATACCTGGGAGAACCGGCTGCTCACCTTCGACTACGTGGGCAGCTACGCGTTCGACGTGATCAGCGCGGTGCGCTCCACGTTCTCGTGGGGCGGCCAGGCTTCGGGCGAGGACACGCAGGACCTGGTCGGATACAGCGAGAACTTCCCCGGCGCGGCGCAGCCGACGATCAGCTCCGGCGCTGCGAACTTCCAGGCCGAGGAGAGTCGGTCCAAGGTCTGGAACGCCGGCTTCTTCCTCCAGAACGTGTTCGACGTCCGCAATCGCTATTTCGTCACGCTCGGGTTCCGCGTGGACGGCAACAGCGCGTTCGGTTCGGGCTTCGGTCTTCAGGTCTACCCGAAGGCCAGCGCTTCCTGGGTCCTCTCCGACGAGGGCTTCTGGAATCAGGGTTGGGGCTCGGTCAAGCTGCGCGCCGCGTACGGCCAGTCGGGCAGGGCGCCGGGTGCCTTCGACGCCGTTCGGACCTGGCAGTCGGGCCCCTGGGGCGCCGATCCCTCGCTGGTGCCGCGCAACCTCGGCAACCCCGCTCTCGGTCCCGAAGTCACGGGCGAGTTCGAGACCGGGCTCGACGGCTCCTGGCTCGACGATCGGATCACGCTCGGGGTGACGTACTTCAACCAGACCACGTACGACGCCTTGTTCAACGTCAGCCAGATTCCGTCCACCGGGTTCACCTCCAGCCAACGCTCCAACGTCGGCACGCTCCGCAATGACGGCTTCGAGCTGGCTCTGAACGGGACGCCGGTGCGCGGGTCCGACTGGGAGCTCGGCGCGGGGGTGGACATTACCACCAACCATTCCAAGGTCCTGGATCTGGGCGGCATCCCGCCTTTCTCGGCGGGCGGAGTCAGCTGGATCCAGGAAGGCAGCCCGGTCCCGGTGGTGCGCACCCGCTGGGTGAGGAACGGCGAGCTGCCGGCCCGCGGCGCGCTCGGCCTGTGCACCGCGGCTGCTGCCGTGGCCGATCCGACGCTGCCGTGCATCGATCAGAACCACATCTATGGCGAGGCGCAGCCGACCCTCACGGTCGGCCCCCACATGAACGTGCGCCTCCCGTACGGGGTGTCGCTCACGGCGCGCGGCGAGTACCGGGGTGGCTTCTACACCACCCAGTCCAATTTCACGGACGGCGGCGTGAGCCGCTCCGCTTGGATGGTGGAGTGCTGGCCGTACTACACGAATCCGTTCGACGGCCGGCTCTACGCGGGGGAGGGCTACCCCTCGCCGGCCGACCTGACGAAGAAGACCGGGCAGGTGTTCAACCTGAACCTCAAGCCCGACACGCCCGCCCGTTATGTGGCCATGTGCACGCCCGCCCTCAGCAACGCTGGTTACTCGACGATCAAGGGCGACTACTTCAAGCTGCGCTCCGTCAGCGCCCAGATCCCGCTCGACTTCGCTCTGCCCGACAAGGTGACCAGCTCTTCCCTGACGCTGTCCGTGAACAACGCCTGGCGCTGGCTGAACGACGAGTGGAAGGTCGGAGACCCGGAGATGAGCACCCCGGTCGACGGGATTCTCGCCGGCGGCGCGGGCAGCACGCCGCCTCCGACGTATTCGTTCAGCGCCTCGCTGCGGCTGCAGTTCTGAGGGCCACGACCATGACTACGACAAACAACCCCCAGGGCGGGACGAGCGAGCGCATGGAAGCGTCGATCGCAGGACAAAGGAGCCGCAGGGTGGGGATGAGAGGAATCGCGGTGCTCGCAGCGGGCCTCCTGGCCGGCTGCGAGGTCACCAATCCCGGTCCGGTGCAGGACGAGTTCCTAAATCTTCCCGAGGCGCATCAGGCCCTCGTCAACGGTGCGGGACGGCGGTTGTCGCTCGCCATGAGCGCGATCGGCTACGCGTCGGCGCTGTCCGCGCGCGAGATCCTGCCGGCCGGACAAACCGGTTCTGGCGGGCACAGCCCGGTGGGCCAGGCGGGCCTGCTGCTGTCGAACGAGGTGGGATCCGAGTGGAACAACGCGCAGCAGGCACGGTGGATCGCGGAAGACGCGATCCGGCGCTTCACCACGATCGTGCCTGCAGGGAAGACGGACCCGGCGGTGCTGTCGCAGGCCTATCTGTTCGCGGCCTACGCGGACCGCACGCTGGGCGAGAACATGTGCGACGCGGTCTTCGACGGCGGTCCGAAAGAGCCGTACACGAAGTACCTCGAGAAGGCGCAGGCGCACTTCACGAGCGCGATCACGAATGCGCCCAACACCACCACGGGCACCCGGTTCAAGAACGCCGCCTACGCCGGCAGGGCCGCCGTGCGGGTCTGGCTCAAGGACTGGGCGGGCGCCGTGGCCGATGCCAAGCTCGTGCCGGTCGGCTTCGAGTACAAAATCGCGGTGTCCCTCGAGGAAGTGAAGCAGAACGGGGATGACCTGTACTGGGCGAACGCGAACAGCCCGTACCGCGGATATACGCTGTGGGGTACCTGGTTCGAGACGTACTACGACCAGACCGGTGACGCCCGCGCGGCGTACGCCACGAGCGCGGCGTACCCGCTGGCTCAGCAGCAGCTGTCCGGGTACGGGGCGGTGCCGTGGAAATTCACCACCAAGTACCAGACGGGCTTCGACCATCAGCTCGCGAGCTACAAGGAGATGCTCCTCATCCAGGCGGAAGCCTTGCTCACGGGGGGGGACATCGGGGGCGCGACGGCGCTGATCAACCAGGTCCATACGGCGGCCAAGAACAACAAGACCGGACAAAACCTGGCGGCCCTGCCGACGCCCGCGAACCTCACGGATGCGTGGACCGCCCTGAAGCGCGAGCGGGCCCTCGAGCTGTATCTCCAGGGGCGGCGATTCGGGGACCTCAGGCGATGGAAGGCGAACAACACCCCGGGCGCGATCGACTGGCCGAACTTCGAGGGCATCTCGAAGCTGTTCAGGGACAATCCGCCCAGCTCGTGCTTCCCGATTCCGGATGCGGAGCTGAACACGAATACGAACCTCGGCTGACCGGCGGGCCGGGGCGCGCAGGCCGGCGCCCCGGTCCCCTGTCGTCCGGGGAACACGTCTTGCCGGCACGGTGTCGTGGCCTGGGGTTCGGCCACGCCACCTGCCGGCTGTGCCGTTCACTGAGGTGAGGGCGATATGAAAATGGCGGCAGGCCTTCTCTGTGCTTTCGTCGTGGTCGTCTCCGGCCTGGGCGATCCGGGCGCCCCTTCCGGACCCGCCGTTCCGCGGGTGTCCGCTCCGGTCCGCGCGCGGGCCGATCTGAGTGGCGCCGAGCTCACGGCGGTGGTGCAGAAATACTGCCAGGTCTGTCACAACGATCAGCTGCTCACCGGCAACATGTCGCTGCAGGGCTTCAACGTGGCCGACCCCATCGCCAGGGCCCCGTTGGCGGAAAAGGTGATCCAGAAGCTCCGTGCGGGCATGATGCCTCCTCCCGGAGCCCCCCGACCGGGAGCGGACACACTCCTCGCCCTGGTCGAAACGCTGGAGCGGCAGATCGACCGGCACGCCGCGGCGAACCCGAACCCGGGTAGCCGACGCTTCCAGCGGCTCAACCGGGCCGAGTACGAGACCTCCGTGCGCGATCTCCTGGGCATGGAGATCAACGCGGATGACTTCCTGCCGCTCGACACGAAGAGCGCCAACTTCGACAACATCGCCGATGTCCAGCTCATGTCGCCGACGCTGATGGATGCGTACATGCGCGCGGCGACGACGATCAGCCGGCTCGCGGTTGGCTACCTGGACGCGACCCCCGCGGAGAGCCAGTACATGGTCTCGCGGTGGCAGTCGCAGTTCGACCGCGTCGAGGGCGCTCCGCTGGGGACGCGCGGGGGGGCTTCGGTGATCCACAACTTCCCGGCGGACGGCGAATATCGGTTCCGGGTCTCGTTCCACAACGAGACCAACGGTCTGCTCGTCGGCGGCGCTCACAACGCGCTCCATACCACCGACGAGAACCCAGAGCAGATCGAAGTGTCGGTCGACGGCGAGCGCGTGGCGCTGCTCAACCTCGATCGGTGGCTGTCCGGCGAAGACCTGAACGGCGTAAACGTCGTGACGGAGCCAGCCTTCGTCAGGACGGGACCGCACCGGGTGACCGCCGCCTTCCTGAAGAAGTTCGAGGGTCCGGTCGCCGACCTAATCACGCCCCACGAATGGAGCATCGCGAGCACCGCGCTGGCCGGCGAATACGGGCTCGAGGTGCTTCCGCATCTAAAGGATATGGTGGTGCTGGGGCCGTACAAGACGACCGGCATCTCCGAGACGCCGATCCGCAAGCGCATCTTCACGTGCCGGCCGGCGGGCTCCGCGGACGTCGACGCCTGCGCACGGCAGATCCTTTCGGGACTCGCCACCAGGGCGTTCCGTCGGCCGGTACGGGACGAAGAGACGATTGCTCTGATGTCTTTCTTCACCGACGCCTCGAAGGAGTCGGGCTTCGAGGGTGGGATCCGGGTCGGCCTCCAGGCGATCCTCGCCAGCCCCAACTTCATCTTCCGCATCGAAGAGCCGCCCACGGATGCCCAGGCGGGGCGTGCGTATCCGCTGAACGACTACGACCTCGCTTCCCGGTTATCCTATTTCCTGTGGGCCGCGCCGCCCGACGACGAGCTGCTGGGCCTCGCGCGGCAGGGAAAGCTCAAGGATCGGCGCGTGCTCGATGCGCAGGCGCGCCGCATGCTTGCCGATCCGCGCTCCGACGCGTTGGGATCGCGCTTCGCGGCTCAGTGGTTGCAGCTCCAGGACGTCGACGAGGTCCACCCGGACATCCGCTACTATCCCGACTTCTACGCCCAGTTGGGCGATGCGATGAAGCGGGAGACGCAGATGTTCTTCAACGATCTGGTGCGTCGGGATCGGCCGTTCCTCGATCTGTTCAGCGCGCGCTACTCGTTCATGAACGAGGAGCTGGCGAGGCACTACGGCATCCCGGGTGTGTCGGGCATCGAGTTCCGGCGCGTCGACTATCCGGACACCTATCCGAGCAACCAGCGTCAGGGGCTGCTCAGCCAGGGCAGCGTCCTGATGCTCACCTCGGTGGCGCCGCGCACGTCGCCCGTGCTGCGGGGGAAGTGGGTGATGATCGCGATCCTGGGCACGCCGCCCCCGCCGCCCCCGGCAGGTGTGCCCGCACTGGACGAGACCGCGGGGACCGTCGGGAGCCGCGTGCTCACCACGCGTGAGCGCATGGAGATGCACCGCCGCGCTCCGGTGTGCAACTCGTGCCACCGCTTCATGGATCCGATCGGCCTCGCGCTCGACAACTACGACGTGGTCGGGCAGTGGCG
>SHZT01000003.1 GCA_009692185.1 Gemmatimonadota bacterium
GTCTACTATGTGAATGGATCGACCGGCGCTACTTGGGTGGCGCGCATTGTTGCCGACACGGCGCAGCCAATTGGGCCGATCGTCGTCGATGGTGTAACAGCACCCGTGGGCATTGTGGATCCGGACGTACAAACGGTCGTCGGCAACAAGATCCGGATGTTCTACCTCAATGGGTTTGGCGCGCCGGTGGGCGTCGCGCGCGCGATGTGCAGCGCCGAATCTGATGATGGCGTGCGGTTCACGACGCGCGCGGCGGCCTTTGTCTGGAGCACGGGGGAACCGTACACCGACCCGAGCGTGGTTCCGCTCGCCGATGGCACCTGGCTGATGGCGATATCGCTTGGGCAGCAGACCGTGATGGCGCGATCAGCGGACGGCCTGAGGTTCTCGCAGGGGGCGACACTGACGTTCGGCGGCGTGCCGGAACTTGCGATCGCGCCGGACGGTGCGGTGCGGCTCTACGTCTGTGGCGCCGGCATTGTTGCCTACCGCAGCAATGACCTCGGCCGCAGTTTCACGCGTGAGCAGACCGTGATTGGCCCGGGGTTCAATGGGCGCAAGATTGTCTGCGATCCGTCGTATGTGGCCGGTGCGGGGTTATTTGTGTTCAAGACCGGCTAGCGCCACGCCTGCGCCATGGGTCGAGTGGATCTTCGAGTATGTCGTTGGCAACAGGAAGTGTATCGGTAGCGACGATCAAGCACATCGTTTCGAATACTGCATGTGATTCATGATTGGCTCCCCGCAGCGTGCCGCAGCCAGTCGGATGATCACGGTGACTTGCTGGCGGGCGAGCCGCTTGAACGATTCTGTCAGGATCAGGAACAGGGAGTCAGCAAGCCGGATCACGACGACTGAGGTCCTGAGGCCGCCCCCTGCCGGGACCTGGACGCGCAGGCTGTCGGACAATGGTATGGCGTTGTAGGCCAACGTGTTCCAAAAGGCCAGAATACTGTCCGCGCTTCCCTCGGCGCTCGCTCGAGTGAGCACCAGGTCTAGCAGGCTCCGAGCGGAGCGCCGCTCTTGCACGGCAAGGAAGAATGACGCCGAAGCCATCAGGCTGAGCGTAACCAGGGCGTAGATGACGACCGCAAGGGCAACTCCGTGGCAATCTCCGCGAGAACCCCGCACCGTTACCTCGGTCCATCTCGCAAGGACGCCGACGCCTCGAGTTTGAAGGTAAGGAACGGACGGTCCACCGTCCGCCCGGTGACTGACACGCCGATTCGAGTAACAGCTTCGGGAAACCCGGCCAACCCGCCGCCGGAATCGAGGTACACGAACTCGAGTCCGCCCGCCGCGACCGGCCCGGCAAACGGCTGTACGTCGCTCCAAGCCCCGTTGTCGTCCCCGGCCCGCGCGCCGAGCCAGTAGGAGCCGTTGGCATCGGGGTAGGCCTGAATTCGGGTCAACTCCCTCGTCATGAATAGAGCGCCGCTCTCTACCAGCGCCAGTTGGGCAGGGCTCACGTCCGCGAGGCGCACGGTCGTCCCCCGGCGTCCCCCTGGGCACGGAGCTCGGTCGGAGGATCAGCCGCTCCACCAGGTATCGCCCGAACAGCACGACGACCAGCACCTCGGCCGCGATGAGCAGCACCAAGGCGAACGTCGCGATTTCCGGGTCAACGATCTGCCCTATGAGGGAAGCCAGCACCGCCACTGTGACGGCCGCGGTGGCCAGGACGGAGAGGCCGAACAGGAACTCCCGCCGAAGGCTTGGTTGATTGCGTCCGGCGCAGCCCGCAGGTGCATCGGGAGTGCTCACGGGATCATTACCCCTCCAAAAGCGACGAGGCGGTGGAAACTCTCCACCGCCTCGCGCTCAATCTTTACAACCGGAACGTTAGCTGCACTTCGGCTCGCCCTCTTTCGTAGCGGGCGACAGGGACGAGGTGCCGATGAAGATGGCGCAGGACCGGGTGGTCTGCGTGTGGGCAACATACGCCGTCACGTCCGAACCGAGGACCGTGATGGTCGGGCCGGTGACGCCGGTGGAGACCGTGTACATCGTAGCGGGCAGCCCCGTGGTGTACGCGGTGTTGTCGCCGAAGTAGGACTCCTGCGCGGTGATCAGGTTGCGCAGATCCGACTTCATCGTGGCCAGATACGCCTTTTCCTTCGTGTTGGCGAACTTCGGAATCGCGATAGCGGCCAAAATGCCGATAATCACGACCACGATCAGAAGTTCGATAAGTGTGAAGCCCTTGCGGTTCATGGATCTGCCTCCGTGACAGGTGGAATACGCGCCCGAGTGGGTCTAGGCGTCACCCCCATGAGGTGCAAGCACCGTGCCGTGCCGGCATGGCATTCTAACTGTATGATTAACAACAAGATACAGTTCATTCGGTCAAGCGGTGGGGGGTCGGGGGGGTCAAATTGCAAGGCGCAACGGAGAGCGCCAGTCCCTCAGCGGAGGCCTTCACACTCCTTCCCCGCGTCTCGGGCCGCCTCGATCGCGCGGTCCAGCACCCCTGCCGCCAGCATCCGCAGGGGCCTCGCCGAGATCGCCAGGTCGTCGCAAAAAGTCGGGGCGCGGGCCGAAGCTGGCAGCGTTGCGGAGAATGAATCGAGCCGGGCGGCGGCCTGCACGAGCCGGCCCACGAGCCAATCGTTTTGGGCATCGGCGAGAAGGGTCCGCGGCCGCGCCGCATGGGCCAAATCGAGGAATTGCTGGTAGTTGTGGATCATCCCGATCGACTCCGGGAGGCGTCGCGCGTTCCTGGCTGTCACCGCCAGTGCAGAATCACGCCGGCCAGCCGCGACGTAGGCCTGCGCCAGCCACAACCCCGGCCGCGGGTCGTCCGGCGCGAGTTCATGAACCCGCCGCCCCTCTGCCACGGCCAGTTCAGGACGCCCGACCGAAATCGCCGCCCGCACCGTGAAGCGGGCGACGAACGGGTCGTGCGGCGCAAGCGCCGCCGAGGCCAGGTACTCGGCCAGCGCGCGCGCACTGTCCCGCTTGAACCCGAACAAGTCGCCCAGGTAGAGATGCTCGCGATAGTTCTCGGGGTTGTCGGCGGCGTCCTCGATAATGGGTGAGGGAGCATCTTTGAAGTACGGGGTGCGGACGAATGAACGGGCGGCGAACACCGCCACCAGCAGCCCGCCGGCCGCCCACCCAAGCCGACGGTACGGGCGCTCGGTGACATGCGCCCAAAGCCAGCCGAACGCGAGCGCCGGCGCGAGCACTCCCAGGTACAGCGCTCGCTCGGCAAGGACGACGCCCGAGGCGAACAACAGGTTCGACGTCGGGGCATAGCTCCCGGCGGCGACCAGCAGCCCGAACGCGATGACGGGAGCCCGGCGCACGAGCGCGAAAGCCAACCCGAGCAGGGACGCCGCGACGCCCAGGCCAAGCCACGCGAGGGCGCCCCACTCAGGGCGCAGCGGAATCGTGTGCGGACTGTAGTCCGCGTGGAGATCCATGGGCCATACGAGCAGACGAAGCAGGTCCAGCTGGACCGGCATCATGTGGCTCACGCGCTGACCCCACGAGAGCCCATAGAAAGCCGACGTGGCTCCCGGCGCGATGTAGTCACCGGCGATGGAGTGCCAGAGGAAGAACCAAGCGACGGTGACCCACAGGACACCGACGTACACCGGGACCAGGGAACGCCGCGCCGGTATCGGGTCCAGGGCATGGTCCACCGCGATCACGGCCACGGCGATGGCCGCGTGTTCTTTGGATAGAAGCCCCAGCAGGACTACCGCCACACCACACCCGAGCCACGCCCGGGCTTTGCGCGCGTCCGGCGTATCGCGGTAGTGACGCGCGGCGAGCAGGGCGCCAAGAATCGAGGCCGCGCCGAAGAGTTCGGCGCGCCCCACGACGTTGGACACGGCTTCCACGTGCACCGGGTGCACCGCGAACAAGACCCCCGCCGCCAGAGCGCCGGCCATGGGGAGCCATCGCCGCGCGACCGCCACCACCATCGCGGCGGTCGCGGCATGGAGAAGCACGTTGTCGAGGTGGAACAGCCACGGCTTGCCGCCGACCAACGTCCACTCGATGCCGTACGTCAGGATCGTGAAGGGCCGGTACAGGCCGGCGCCGTCGTAGGGAGGCGGCCAGTAGGACAGAAACCACGAGTTCAGCGCGGCACGGGCAGAATGCACCCGCGCGTTGTCCATGATGACCAGCACATCATCCCCGGCCCACCCATTCGCGATCGAGTTGGCGAACACGAGTACCGCAATAGCTGCGACCAGCCATGCGGCGCTCCGGGGCGAGAGCGACCAGCTCAACGGGGGCACCGAAAGCGGTAGAGCGCAGGGCCGTTCGCCAGCCGGAACAGCTGGGTCACCGACGAGTCATTCCGGGCCTCCAGCAAGGCAACCACCGGGGCCGCGCCCCCTTCCGCGGCAAACAACGCGATGTGCGTGACGCCGGCATCACAGTAAAAGCGGACTATCGAATCGGGCGGAAGGTTCTGCACATCGCGGCCGTGCCACCGGAACGGACTGTTCAGAACCACGCGCCGGCCCGAATACAGGTAGATGCCGGCCTCGGCCTCCGTGGCAATGACGGCATCCGGCGGCGACCCGTGCTCGATCGCCGGGGCGAGCCAGCGGATCGGGAGGCTGGCCTGTTCCGCGGTCTGGGTGAACACGCGCCCCGACAGCGACTCGACATTCCGGCGCGCAAACCCCGCGACGAGTGCAACCACGAGCACCATGGTGAGGCCGCGGAGCACCCGCCCGCGCCGCCAAGCCGCGGCGAACGCCGCGGCGAGGAAGAGGGCGACCAACGGCGTCAGTATCCACATGAAGCGGTCGGGCACGTACGGCCACACGCCCACGATCGCGGTGTAGAGGGCGAGCGAGAGGACGAGGGCAGACGCAACCTGCCACACCAGCACGGCACCCCACGCGACAAACGCCATGAGCAGCAGGGCGAGCGGATACCACAGGCCGAACGGCAGGCTGGGAATCGCGAGCCGGGCCATCGGGCTCTGGTTGCGCAGGTCGAACGCGGGGATGAGCGTGCACAGGCCAGCCTGGCCCGCCTCGGTCGCGTAGGTGCCATAGTTGGCCGCCATGCGCGGATCTACCTCGTGCGCATGCCTCGCAACCCACAGGAACCACGGAGCGGCGACGACCACCGCGACCCCGAGACTCACCAGCGCCGCGGGTCGTTCACCGCGAACCCAGAGCGCGATCACGATGCCGCCGACCACCGACACCCCGATGCTGCGCGTCAGCACGGCGAGCCCGGCAAGCACGCCGGCCAGCGCCGCGCCCCGCAGGCTGACGGCGGGCCGGTCGACGATGGCCACCGCCGACAGCAGCAGGACGAGGAACAGCGGCTCGGAGAACCGCACGCCGATCATTGTGAGGAGGGGGAACGCCAGGAACCCGAAGAGCATGGCCGCGTATCGCGCCGGCGCCGACAGCGGCCACCGAGTCGTTCCCCTCGCGATCAGCCACGCACCGGCGCCCAGCGTCGCGGCATCGAAGAGCTGAAACAGAACCACGTTCGCGGGAAACGAGGGCCACAACCGCCATAGCAGGCTCAGGGCCGCCGGATAAAGGACCGGGTAGTGGATGCTTGCGGGGGAACCCGGAAGGTGGATGTTGCGATATCCCTGCCCCTCAGCCAGGGCCTTCGCCAACGTGACGTAGACGCCATCGTCGTAGAACGATCCGACCAGGGCGCCCGGCTGGGCCCAGAGGGACAGGACGAAGACGAACAGACCGCAGAGTGGGGGCCACGCGCTGGGAGGAATGAAATGAACGGCGGAACGGACGAACGAGCGGACGCCGCCCGGAATCAAGGACTCACCCGGGTCAGCACCGGCAACATATCCGGCCGCCCGGGCGGCGGCGCATAGCGCCAGACCTCCCAACCGGGGTAGCGCCGGAACAGCGCGGGGTTCCGCTCGAAGAGAGCCCGCGCAAACACGATGCCGGAGTCGAGACCGATCCGGTTCCGCCACGCCAGGTAGCCGTATAGCGTGAAGCCCGCGAGATCCCGCCGGAGCTCGATCTGGCATGCCTCCGGAGGGCTGCCCGGTTTCAGCTTGATGGAGGGATCGGGCCAGGTTTCCATGCGGGGCGGCGCTGGCGGGGCAAGGATCATGTCCTGGACGAGGCGACTCTCGATGGCACCGCTCTCGACCTCGGCGCTCCGGGCCATGCCGGCCGTGTAGTAGAGATCGCAAGTGTCGAGCCGGCGGTAGGCGCGTTCCACGGTGCCGGGGGTCACGCCCAGGGCCCACAGGCTCACCATCACGCGGCTGCCCCAGCTCTCGGGAACGAGGACCAGCGCCTGGTGAACTCCGCGGGCGGCCAGCTCCCGTTCCGGGTGCTGCTTCATGGTCGCGAGACTCGTGCGATACACCAGCACGCGCTGGGGCAGGACCTCGATCCAGCCCCATACCAGCACGACGGCGGCGGCCGTCGCGAGGGCCACGTCGCCGCGAATCCAGCGCCGGGGAGCCAGCCGGGCGGCCTTCCAGCCCCAGCGCCACGCGCGCGCGGTGGCGATGACCAGGAACGGGGCGGCCGCGAAATAGAAGCGGGGCCCGAGGTAATACCCGGAGTGCCAGTAGAAGAAGTAGAGGATCGGCGCCGCGACGGCGGCCGTGCCCAGCACGAAATCACACCAGGTGCGCTGCCGACCGGCCAGCGCCCACACGATCACAGGCAGCATCGCGGGAATGGGCCACTCGTACAGGTACATGTTCAGCCGCTGCACCGCGAGCACCATGTTGCTGAGGCCCACCGCCGGGCTGTACACATCACCCCACGGATCGGCGTGGAAGCCCAGGCCGTGCTCTTGGCCATAAAGGATGTCGTACCCCAGCGTCAGCGCGCTGCCGAAGATGCGCCAGTTGAACCAGCCCCACGCGATCAGGATCGGCGCGCCGCCGACCGCCATCAGCGGAAGGGCGAGCCATTGCCGGCGCCGGACGATCCAGATCACGACGGGAATCGCCACCGCCACGGCATCGAGGGGCCGGTGCGCCGCGACGCCGGCAATCGCGAGGCCGGCCAGCGCGGCGTGCCACCACCGGTGCTGACGGGGGCCCCAGAGAATGGCGCAGGTCGCGAGCGCGAGGGTCGTCGCGCCCACGTGATTGAGGTACGTGCCCGACATGAACATGACCCACGGTGCCGCGACCCACAGGAAGGCGGCGGTCAACGCCGTCTTGGGGCCGTACAGCCCGCGGGCCGCGTAGTAGAGACAGAAAACGCCAAGCCCGGCGAGCACCGGGTTGACCAGCCACTCCGCCTTGAACAGCAGGCCGAGGGCGAGAAATGCGGTTTCGCCCGGCGGGTATTGCGAGAACCAGAGGTTGTTGGTGATCCAGGTATGGGTAATGAAGAAAGCGTCGGGCGGGTTCGGCACCGGGGCACCGATGCGGCCGGCCGCGAAGGCGCGCGCGTGCAACAACTGCGCCATCTCGTCCACCAGGTGCGGGTTCCCGGCGAAGATGTCTAGCATGACCCAGGAGGAGAGACCGGTCAGCAGGACGGCGAGAATGGGAATCACGAGCCGTGGCGACGGCGTTCTCCAGCGCGGCGCAAACCCCGCCTGGTGAGCCAGCCGCCCGCCCAGCAGGCCGAGGACGGCGACGACGATGGTCCCGATGATCCACGACTGCACCTGCGGGGCCCAGAGCAGGCCCTTCGCCGTGGGGTTGATCGGGGGAAGCCAGGGCAGCACGGCGAGCGCCGCGCCGATGGCGAGCCACAACGCCCGCGTCACTGACGCTGGTCGGCTCGGAACAGGTTGAAACGGAGAATGTGCCAAAGGGCGGCAACGCCGTCCTTCCAGCCGATCTTCTTGCCCTCGGCGTACGTGCGGCCGCTGTAGCTGATGGGCACCTCCCAGATCCGCGCGCCGGATCGTGCGAGCCGGGCGGTCAGCTCGACCTCGATCCCGAACCGTTCGGACACCAGAGGAAGCGATTTCATGAGGTCCGCCCGGACCATCTTGTAGCAGGTTTCCATGTCGGTCAGGTTCAAATCGGTCAGCATGTTCGACAGTAACGTCAGCACCTTGTTCCCGACCGAATGCCAGAAGTACAACACCCGCCGCGGACCGGACTGGAAACGCGAGCCAAACACCGCGTCGGCCTTGCCCTGGAGAATCGGGTCAAGCAGGACCGGAAGTTCTCGCGGGTCGTATTCCAGGTCGGCGTCCTGGATCACGATCACGTGCCCCGTCGCCGCCTGGATGCCCGTGCGAACGGCGGCGCCCTTGCCGCGGTTCACCGGATGATGGATGACCTTGCTGATCACCCCCGCCTTCTGGAGGCGATCGAGGATCTCGCCGGTGCGGTCTCCCGACCCGTCGTTCACCGCCACGATTTCCACGGTGAGCGGGACCGCGGCGAAACGCCCGATGGACTCCTCGATCGTCGACTCTTCGTCCTTTGCGGGCACGACGGCCGTCACCACCAGTTCGGCGAGGCTCCTCGGAATCGGCGCGGAGCGCCGGGCGTCAGCCGGCAACACGGTCGGGGGTCTCATAGCGGGCCAGCTTCCGGTGCAGGGTGGACGGGTCGATGCCGAGTACCTCGGCCGCGCGGGTCTTGTTGCCGCCTTCGGCCTGGAGAACCCACAGGATGTACGCGCGCTCAATCACGTCGAGCGTGGGGTTCTGGGGCGGCCGGTCGCCGACCAGCAGCTGGGCTTTCCGCTGGGTGATGCGTTCGGGGAGCTGCTCGGCGGTGATCTCGTCCCCGCGCGACAGCGTCGCCGCGTTCTCCAGCGCGTTCTCCAGCTCACGCACGTTGCCGGGCCAGTCATAGGCCATGATGGCGTCGAGCGCGTCGGAAGAAATCCGCCGGGCGGTAGCGCCCCGTTCCTGGGCGATCCGCTGGAGGAACGCATTCGCCAGGATCGGAATGTCCTCGCGCCGGTCGCGCAGCAACGGTAGATGGAGCGCGATGACGTTCAGGCGGTAGTACAGGTCCGACCGGAACGCGCCGCGGCGAATTTCCTCATCCAGGTCGCGGTTGGTGGCGGCAATGACCCGGACATCCACGGGAATCGGCTCGGTCCCACCGACCGGGAGCGCTTCACGCTCCTGCAGGACCCGGAGGAGTTTCACCTGGGTGGACGGTTGCATCTCGGCGATTTCGTCCAGGAAGAACGTCCCGCCGCGGGCCGCCGCGAACAGGCCCTGCTTGTCGCGGATGGCTCCAGTGAACGAGCCCTTCACGTGGCCGAACAACTCGGACTCCAGCAGGCTCTCGGGCAGGGCACCACAGTTTATGGACATGAATGGCCCGTCGGCCCGTTGGGAGAGCTCGTGGATATACCGGGCGACCACTTCCTTTCCCGTTCCGCTCTCTCCCAGGACCAGCACGGTGGACTCGGTCGGCGCGACCTGCTCGGCAAGCTTGAGGACATCGAGGAACCGCTTCGCCTTGCCCAGCGGCTGCACCGAGCGGGAACGGTCCCGGCGGCGGATCTCGCGCTTGAGGTGCTTGTTCTCCGACCGCAGGGCGCGGTATTCGACGGCACGGCGCAGGATCGCCACCATGTCGTCGTTGGAAAACGGCTTCTGGATGTAGTGGAAGGCGCCCTGGTTCACCGCCTGGATCGCCGATTGGAGCGAGGCCTGGGCAGTCATAAGGATCACCGGCGTCTCAGGGTCCTGCTCGCGCACCGCGTCGAGAATGTCGATCCCGCCGACCTGCGGCATCCGGATATCCGTGAGGACGATGTCGTGCGAGCCTTTACGGATCGCCTCGAGCCCCGCGGTGCCGCCCTGCGCCGTCTCGACCTCAAAGCCCGAGTTCTTGAGCAGGATCCGCAGCGTGCCGAGGATCGCTGACTCGTCGTCCACGATCAGGATGGAAGGAAGTTGCTGGCTCATGCTGCCGCCTCCGCGGCCTTGGCGGGGAAGACAGCGGTGAACACGGTGCCGTGCCCCGGCTCGGAGTCCACGAACACCAGCCCGCGGTGGGCCTGCACTGCCCGCTGGACGATGGCGAGCCCGAGCCCGGTGCCGCCGGCCCGCCCGGTCACGAACGGATCGAACAGGCGTTCGCGCAGTTCATTGGGAATTCCCGGGCCGTTGTCCGACACCTTGAGCAGGACGGGTGTCTCGAGTCGCACGCCGCGCGGCAATTCGGAGGACACGGCGGCCCGCACTTCGACGGTGACCACCGCCTTGGCGCCGGCGGCCTGCACCGCGTTGAGGACCAGGTTCTGCACCACCCGGTGCAACAGGTCTTCATCACCTTCGAGCAAGGCGGGGCCGCGAACGACCCGGAGTTCAGCCCCGGTGGGGCAATCCGGGTGCGCGCGCACCATGTCCACCGCGGCCTGCGCCACGCCTCCCAGATCCACCGGGCGGCATCGGGTCACCTGTACACGGGAGAAGTCGAGAAACTCGGACAGGATTCTCGACAGCCGGTCGCTTTCGCGGAGCACCAGTTGGGACAGAAAGCGTTCATCCTCGTCGCCCCGCGACCGCCGGGCCAGTTGCTCGACGGACGAGCGGATGGACGCCAGCGGGTTCTTGATCTCGTGCGCCAGCGACGCCGAAAGCTCAGCCACCGCCTCGAGGCGCTCGTTCCGCATCTTCAACTGCTCCATGCGCTTCTGATCGGAAATGTCAGTAAAGATCGCGGTGACCGAGGCCGGCAGGGTTGCGTCGCTCCGGACCGCGGTGGTGGTCAGCCCGATCGCGAACGTCCGATCCCCGCGGGTGATCTTGCCCTCGGCGCGAGAGACCCCTTCTCCGCCCTGCCGAGTCGCGACGATAGCCCGGTACAACTCCGGCGAGTGCGCCTGAAGCCAGTCGAGGATCGGCTCCCGCACCCAATCGCCGGAAGAGAACCCGAGCAGTACCTCGGCGGCGGGGTTGGCAAACAGGAGCTCTCCGGCGGCATCCACGGAGACTACGCCTGAGGAAATGTTGCGCAACACGTCGCTGGCCTCGAGCCGCAGGCGGTGAACTTCTTCCTGCAGGACCTGACGCTCTGCACCCACTGCGCGAACCCGGCTCGCGACCCAGCCGGTGGCCACGGCCACGCTCACGAAGACGCCCAACTGAAGCCCGAGGACCAGCGACATCTGGGGAGGGGCCGGACGGCCCCACACGTTGTCGGCGACGTACACCAGGCAAGCGAGAACGGTGAGCAGGAATCCCGACCGGACCGGCATCAGCACCGAGCTGACGGCTATGACCAGGATGTAGAGCGCCGTGAAATTGCTTTCCAGGCCGCCGGTCACATGCACAATGGTCGTAACCAGGGCGAGGTCGAACAGCGCCTGGGCATAGAGGAGCGTCAGCCCCGGAACCGTACTAAGCACGTAAATCTGGAACAGGGAGCCACCGGTGACGACGACGGCGAGGATCGTGGCCACGGCCAGCGCGACCAGCCAGCTGGGGGGAACGTTGTTGAGGTAGAACGCCGCCACGGCGAACACGACGACGGCAACCGTCACCCGCCACAACGCTACCCAGCGCAAAAGCCGGCTGACTTCGGGCATGGCTCGCCCGATGCCGAGGTGCTGCAGTCCGGTGCCCGGAGACTTGCGCATGGGCGCCAAGTATCTAGACGTGTCTAGCAAAATGCAACGCCCCGAAAACGAAGTCGTTATTTGTCAACGACTTGGCTTTCGGGGCGCAAGCAAGAACGAAGCTGCTATTTGCTCGACTTGGCTGGAACCCCGCTCCGAACATGTTCGTAGGCCAGGGCGAAAATGGCGGTAAAGAACCCGCCGAACGACCCCCACACGACCCCAATCAGGGCCAGCCAGAAGCAGGCGAGGCCAATGACGAAGAAGCCGGCCAGAGAGGGGCCCACGGCTTACCCCTGCACCGCGTTGATCATGTCGAAGATGGGCAGGTACATGGCGACGATCATGCCGCCGACGACTCCGCCCAGGAACACGATCATGACCGGTTCCATGAGGGAGAGCAGCGTGCCGACGGCCGCGTCCACCTCGTCGTCGTAGAAATCCGCGACTTTCGAGAGCATTTCGTCCAGGCCGCCGGTAGCTTCTCCGACCGCGATCAGTGACGTCACCATCGGGGGGAACACGCCAGACTTTTCCAGCGGGCCCGCGATCGTTTCACCGCCGGCGATCGAGGTCCGGGACCACATGACCGCATCGTGAATCACGCGGTTGCCCGATGTGCGCGCCGTGATCTCGAGGCCGTCGAGAATCGACACACCCGAGGCGATCAGGGTGCCCAGCGTGCGGGTGAAGCGTGACACGGCCTGCTTGCGGAGGAGGTTGCCGAGTACCGGGAAATTGAGCAGGAACCGGTCGCAGACCAGCTGGCCTTTGTCCGTCTTGTAGTAGCGCTTGATGAAGGTGTACCCACCGAACGCGCCGACCGGGATGCCGATGTACCCGAACGGGCTCTGGAGAAACTCGGACATCGCGATCACGATTCGCGTGGGCAGGGGCAGCGTCAGGTTCACCGACGCGAACATCTGCTGGAAGGTCGGGATCACGAAGATCAGCAGCACGCTGACGGCGATGCCGGCGACGCTGAAGATGACGCCCGGGTACACCATGGCGCCCTTCACCTTCCGGATGATCGCGTCGTTCTTTTCCATGAATACCGCGAGACGCATCAGGATGGTGTCCAGAATACCGCCGGCCTCGCCCGCCTGGACCATAAGGTCGCCGAGTCGTTCGGAAGTCGCTGCCGCTGTTGCCATTAACGCCCTATACGAGGGAAGTTGAGAAGGTTCAATGTTTTACGGGCAATATCGGAAGCTACCGGGGCCCCTAGGAGAGTCAAGGCACGCGGGTGATGTCCTGGTTTGACTGTGACATGGAGCACGTTGTTACGAACCGATCAGGGTTTCGGCGTTCATGGCGTCGAGGATTGCTTCCATTTTCCAGACGTGGCCGGTCACGCCAGCCGCCATTGCCGGGGTGGTGTGAACGCCCTTCCGCTCCTTGGTCAACGTGCCGTGCGGACGGCAGAAGTTGTAGACCATGAAGTGCAGGGCCACGGCGTAGGCGTGGTTTTCTTCCTTCTTGCTGAACCCGTTCGTAAGCCGTGTGAAGCGCCGTGAGCGCATCCGCAGGTCCAGGTTGTTCCGCTCGACATAGGACGTGCTGACCAGCTTGGGGTCCGGGTTGCCGAGGCACCGAGTCTTTTCGATTTTGAACGCCCCAAGCACAGCATTGAGGTAGTGGGTGTTGCCGTCCGTGGTCAGTTGAATCCGCCCCGACATCCGCCCCGCCAAGTCCCGCATGAACGTGTTGAAGTTCTCCGCCGTCCGCATCCCGACCAGCCACGTCACCATGAGCTTGGAGTCGGGGTCAATCGCGGTGAACGTCCAGCAGTCACCCATCCCCGGCCCGCGTGCGTGTTTCTGCTTCTTCCCCACGAACGCCCAAATCTCGTCTGCCTCGATGCGGACGGACGGCAAGCGCCGGAGGGCGTAGTCCTGGTACAGCTCGCAGAACTGGCCGACCTGAACCAAGAGCTTGAGCACGGTGTCCTTGCTGACACCCACCAAGCGAGCGGTCGCCCGAACGGACGAGCCTTCCGTGAGCGCCTTGAGGATGGCGACCTGTTTGGTCTGCGGTAGCACGTTCATTGTAACGGACATAGTAGCCAAATGGTCATGCATGGTCAACTCCGGTGGCACAGTTTCGGGATCTATCGGGGTATACAAACCATGTCACAACATATATTATATGTCGCGCAGACACTTAGAAAAGGTATTTGAATGCTCTTCAAGCCCCCAGTGCTCGAACGGATTGACCTCGACGTGGTCGACCAGATCAACGCGGCGAGGGAGAGCCTTGGCCATGCCCTCCAAGCACCTCGCGTGTGGAAGGGACTACTACGTCGAAGCACGATGGGTCGCGCCATTCGTGGCTCAAACAGCATCGAGGGCTACCGCATCGAGAAACAGGACGTTGTAGCGGCGGCGGAAGGCGAGGCGGTGAAAGGCGATGAACAGACCACGAAAGCCATCGAGGGCTACCGTCGGGCCATGACGTATGTGCTACATCTGGCCAAGGACCCTTACTTCATGTGGTCCGAACAGACCATCAAGAGTTTGCACTTCATGATGCTCGAGCATGACCTAGACAAGGGCCCTGGAAGGTGGCGGGCGGGGGCAATCTTCGTCTACGACGAGGATAAACAAGAGACCGTCTACCAGGGGCCAGATTTCGCCTTAGTTCCACCCCTGATAGACGAGCTTGTGGAGTCCTTGGCCAATCCCGACCAGAACGTGCCATACATCGTTCGGGCGGCTCTCGCACACCTCAACCTCACCATGATTCACCCATTCCGTGACGGCAATGGCCGGATGGCTCGATGCTTACAAACGCTGGTGCTGGGAAGGTCCGGAACCCTTGAGCCCCCTTTCTCAAGCATCGAGGAGTATCTAGGTGTCAACCAGTACCCGTATTACGACGCCCTCAAGGAAGTGGGTCACGGCGGCTGGCACCCAGAGAATGATGCCCGGCCGTTTATCCGGTTCTGCCTCCTTGCTCACTACTACCAGGCACATACGCTCCTGCGTCGTATTCAAGAAGGTGAGCGTGTGTGGAATGCGTTGGAAGAGGAGGTCAAGAGGCGTAAACTTCCGGAACGCACGGTCCTAGCCCTGTTTGATGCGGCTCACGGCTACAAGATCGTGAATGCCACCTACCGCTCTGCGGCGGACATCAGCCAGCCGGTAGCCAGCCGAGAGCTGACCGCGTTAGTGGACGCCAAGCTTTTGATAGCCCAGGGGCAGAAGAAGGGGCGGTCATATACTGCGGCCACTGAGATTCTGGAACTGCGGAAGAAGGTCGCCGTGGATAGACTCATTCCGAACCCTTACAGAAATGCGCCGACCAACCTCATGATGACTACGGGGACTGCGGCGACACAAACAGCAACCTTTACGGTGTTATCCCCTACGGTTCCTTCTTCCACCGGCCCGACGCCGCCTGCTTTGCAATCTCCGAGCGACGGGCAGAACTGAGACTTCCGGCTCGGACCTGCCCGCCCTTCTTGCCACCCTGTCGTCCGCGTTTCACGGCCTCTGGGTTCTTCTCTGTCCGTTCCCTTGGCGGGAGGGTTTTGGGGTCCTCCCCCGTGGCTCCCCGCAGGACGCGGAACGCCGTTTCGTTCAGATCGGGCCGAAGCTTCGGGCGTGGTGGCATTAGCGTCGGGCCATGCCCCCACCCACCTCATGAACCAAGCTTACGAGCTTGGAGAGTAGCCGTTGCTGAAATTCCCGTTCGCACTCAAACTGCCGTCGCAAGTCTGCCACCTCTAATTCGAGTTGCTCGCTTGTTGCCTCTCGCCTAACCCGTCGCTTGGCATGGTCACGCCGAACGAAGAAGCGGACAAGGTGTTTCTTGCACGGTCGCCACGCTAGCCCCTGTCAAGTTTTGTCACGATCAAAAACGCCCAGTACCAGGCACGCGGGGCCCCAGCGTAAAGACGGCGTAGGGCACCACGGCTTTGAGCACGGACGGCCCAATTCCCGACACCCGATCGAGGCCCTGGAGGGACCCGAAGGGGCCATGGGCTTCCCGGTCGGCGACGATCCTCGCGGCCAGCCCGGGGCCGATGCGCGGCAAGCGGCTAATTTCCTCCGCGTTGGCCTTGTCCATGTCGATCCGATCCCCCCTCCCCAAGGGACGGGCCAGCCTCCGGGCCCGCGCGGCGACGGAATCCAGCGAACGCGGGGACACGGGCTGGCCACGATAGGCCACGGCGCCGGGGGGCCCCGGCGGATGGGCAACGACGCGGACCAAGACACCTGCCGCCCCGAGAAGCAGAAGCCACGTAACGGCACGTTGTTCGGAGGTCACAGAACAGTCTTCCGCGAGGTGGAGGTCCTCGCGTCATCAAAAAAACTCCGCCGGGAGCGGAGTGTTGCGCCTTACCGGGTCAATGCGACCGCGACATCACCCACAATTCCAAGGCTCTTCGCGCTCACCTTGTCCGCGGTGTCGTCCGTGGTGTGCCAATACTTGTTGCTGGGGCCATACTCGAAGTCGATCACGTCAATGGCCCGGATGCCAGCCTTCTGCAGGACGACATGATCGTCGCTCACGGCGCAGGTGACGCCCGGCCGGAAACTGCGGCCGTACCCCAGCTCTTCCGCGCGCGTCCAGACACGCTCGACGACCTCGGGGGCGCCGGCCATGGAGTACGACTCCTGGCAGATCTGGAGATCGGCGTCTCCCACCATGTCGAACACGATGGCGAACAGCGGTTTGGCGCTGGCCGGCTCGAGGTTCTTCACGAAATAGCGTGTGCCCATGAAAACGTCCTTGTCCACGCCGAAGTCCCCGAAGTCCTCGCCATCCACGAAAACGAGATCCACGCCGAACGTGGGGGGCAGCTTCTTCAGCGCGTCCGCCACGCCCAACAGTACGGCGACGCCGGACGCGCCGTCGTTCGCGCCGGGAGTTGGGCGTCGCTGGTCCGCGAGGTTGGGGGAGTTCTCCGCCTTGGGACGGGTGTCCCAGTGGGCGACGTAGAGAATCCGGTCCTTGAGCGCGGGCCGGAACCGTCCGATGAAGTTCCGCAGCTGGAGTTTCTCTCCCGTTACCGAAATATGTTCGAAGGCCTGCACCTCCACGGAATCAGCGCGGGACTTGAGCTTTTCGAGAATCCAGTCGCCGGTCTTCCGGTGCCCGTCGGTGTTGGGAATGCGGGGCCCGAATGCCATTTGCGCATTGACGTAGGCCATGGCCGTATCGCCGTTGAACTCCCGCGCCTGCTCGCGCCCCGCGCCACACGCCGCGAGTGGCATCAGCAGGAAACAGAGGGAGAACGGCACTTTCATCGCACCTGGCCGGCCTGGAAGTTGATCTCCACGAACCCGGTGAAAATGAGCTGCGACAGCCGGGTCGCGGTATGGCGCTGCTCCGTCAAAACATAACCGAAGCTGGCGCCGCCGCTGACCGACGTCGAGAACCCGGTGTCGAGCTTGATATCCGCCTGGCGGCGCCGGCTGTCGGAAATGGGAATACACTCCCCTTCCGGTGCCCCGGCGCGCACAAGGCACACCAGGATGTCACTCAGCGCCACGGCCACGCTCGTGCGGACGGGGTTGGGCAGGCGCACCAGCGAGCGCGGGACGCGGAACGCGAGCGCGAAGGTCCCACCCCAGTCGTCACGGTCGGTTCGGGTCAGGTTCCCGGCCGTGACGTTCTCGGAAGACGAGCGGGCATACTGCCCCGCCGTGAGGATGCCGCCCGCCCAGCTCACCGTGAGCGAAGGGTTGAGAGTGGTTGTCCGCGTCTCGCCGGCAGCCTGGTCACCCGCGAATTCGCCGCCGGTCTGCCGATTGCTGGTCGTGGACCGGCGGTACCGCGTCTGCGCCGAAATGCTGTTCACCAGGTGGCGCAGGGCCCACCGCGGCGTGTACAGCCACGAGAGGGAGCCCGAGGGCCATTCCTTGCTCGACTGGAGAATCTCGACCTGGGTCGCATTGCGCCGGACCAAAGTCGCCGTTTCCAAGTCCTGGTAGTTCCACCGGAGGCGAATTCCGGGGGGCAGCTCGAAGCCGCCAGCGAACGTGCGTGTATCAGTCTGCACCGCCGCCGTAGCCGGCAGACCATCTCGGGAGCGGAACTCACCGAGGCCGCCCAGCCCCAGCTGGTAGCGCAACGTGGGGTAGAACGGCGCGCGGTCGAAGCTTGAGCGGAATTCCCGGGCCACTGACAGGTCGGCGGGCAGGACGCCCCGGAAAAACCGGCCGATGATTCCGGAGTCGCCGAGTACCTGGGCGGCGAGCCGCCCCGGGTCCACCGTGGCGCCCAGCTCACGGCGCCTCGAGTTGTTGATCGTGTGCGGGACGAGGAAGTCACCGGTGGAAGCCGCGCCGGCGCGCACCGGGTCGCGGGCGTTGGGATCGCGGTTGAAACCGAAGGCACTGCTGAACAAGGCCCGCGGCCGGACCCAGCTCGACACGACCGGCGCCACGCTCACCGCAGTGGTCAGGGTGCGGTTCCGTTCAAACCCCGCGTTCCTCCCCAGGAACTGCTGGCGGTTCTCCTGCAGCAGGCGCCCGACCGTCGTCGAATCGCCGTAGTCCTGAAGATCCTGCACCCGTCCATAGTCTACCCGCGCAGTCAGCGTGTTGAACGGCCGAAGGTCGAGTCCGGCATCGTGGCGCCACGTGCGCACGAGCGTCGCGACCGGCCGAACCGCAGCATCGCCCGGCAGGAGGACGGGCGCACGGAACGCTGAACGGTCGGTCCGATTGTCCGTGACGGTAGACCCGAGCCGAACCTGGGCCGGGTTCCACCGCAACCGCGCGGTCCGGAGGGCACGGCCGAATTCGCCCTCCCGAATGAACCGGGGCAAGGCTCGGCCGATCGCATTCAACGGGGCCAAGGCCACGGTTCGCTCCCCGGGTGGATTCGAATAGGCTGCCGATGCCTGCCGGTTGAGTGTCCGGGTATCGGAAAGCTGGGCGGTGGCCGATGCCCGCTGGGTGCTCGCCACGAGTGACACCGGGTCAAGGAACATGTGCTCCAGCACGCCTTCGCCTCGCCGGCTCCGCCGAACCGCCAGCGCCCAGGTAGTGGACGTACCCTGCGGACTCCGGAGGCCCGCCAGGGCATCCGCCCGAACGTCCCCGTGACTTACGTAGAACGGATTTTCGGCAGTGCGCGCATGTTGCACGGTGAGCGGCGCGGACAGTCCCCAGGACTCGGGCAAGAGCTTCCCAAGCTGGAGGTTCGACGTCACCTGCGCCGCCCTCGACCCCAGGTAGTTCGGGTCTTCGCCCAGCTGGCGGAACTGCGGGCTCCGCCCGGTGACTGCCACGCTGGCATCGGCGACGTCCGCGGCGGTGAACCGGGCATCGAACGCGCCGGCCAAACCGACATCATCAATCGCGTCGGACAGGCGGATATCATCGACCCACAACTCGGCCTGCGGTATCACCGCGGCCTGGGCGGCCCGGTAGACACCCACCGCGACCTCGGAGACCCGGGCCAGGTTGGGCGGTGACGTTCCGGGGTCCCGCACATGCACCATGTAGGGCCCGTCGCAGGCCACGTAGGCCTGCGGATCACCGCCACACAGCGCCGATCCCGATGGTGGCTGACCTCCCAGCCAGGCCGTCTCGATCTGCGCCCGGAGCAGCAGCCAGCGGTTCACGTCTATGACGACTTCCGGCTCCCACGTATCGGTGCGGGCCGGCGTTTGATAGAGATAGAAGTTCTGTTCGTCGCGCCCCGCCTTTATGTAGAAACGGAGATCGCCTGATTCCCATCCCGGCCCGCGCCCGCGGGCCCACACGCGGAGCGCGCGATACTTGAGGAAGTTCTTGTCTGCCTCGTCCACGAACCGCACAAAGGCCTCTGCGCGTTCGTTGATGCGAAGGTCCGTAGCCAGCAGGCGCAGCGACTGCTCGTTGATCTGCTGGGTGCCGAACTGCACCGCGGCACCGAACCGGTCCGCCTCGTTGAACACGCCGGGGGGTGGCGTATAACCCAGGTCGCCGCTTTCCGTCGAAATGACCGAGGCGACCACTTCGCCGTGCGGCAGGCCGACCGCCCCCGAGAGCCCGGCAATCGGCGTACCGGCGCGCTTCACCCACGGCGCGCCCACCAGGCGCAAGCGCGCCAGCGCAAAGAAGAACTCGCGCTCCGCCGGTCCGCGATCCGGGGCAACCAGCGTGACACGAAGGGCCCGGACGGCGCGCGGATTCGGCGTGCCGACCTGTAGGGAGTCCGTCCGGAACGGGATGCGATACAGCCGCCAGGTAAGGGAGCGGCCGCCCTGGTCGGGGATCGAGCCGCCGGTCCGCACGAAGTAGCGGTTGTCGCCGACCGGGAACACGTAACGCAGGACGTCTTCGCGCGCCGCGCCGACGTTCACGTCCAGCCGGTTGTCGCCGTCCAGATCCTCGGTATCGCCCAGGCCGTTGTGGCGGGTGCAGTTCGCGGCCACGTCGCCCAGCGGGTAGGTGGGAAACCCGCCGGTCGGCTGGTCGCAGGTGCGCACGTCTGCCACGCTTCGACCGGCGGTGACATCGAACAGCGAGTCCACCCGGTCTCCGTGAATACCGACGTCGTTGACCGCAGCGTTGAACACGTTGGTCAGCGTGTCTTTCTCCGAGTCCAGCCGACCCACGCCCTGCAGGCGGGTTCCGGTGAACACGGTGTCCCGCCCCGACACGCGGAACGAATCGGGTACGAGCGCCACCGCGTCCTCGAACACGGTGCCGAAATCGAACAGGAGCGCGGCGCCTTCCCCGCGGGCTGTCCGGTCAGCGTCTTCCAGCACCCAGAACTCCAGGAACTCGGTGCGCGACAGGTCTACGCCGAGTCCCGTGCGCTCGAGCGGCTGGGTAATGCTCCGCCACCGCGGGCCCGGCGTGTGCGGCCTCAGCCAGCGCGGCCGCCCGGTGAGCGGGTCTGCCGCGCCACCGATCGTGTCGGCCCTGAGGTTCAGCCAGAGCACCGTCTCGACCTGGCGCGTCACTCCGGCGGTCAGGATGGTCGAGTCGATTTGCTGGGCCTCGAACTCGAGCGCGGTGTTTCCGATCTGGATCGTGTTCTGCCAGGTCATGACGGCCGCGTCGAACGGCGAGAAACCGCCCCCGGCATCCAGGTAGGTCGGTCCAAGGCCCCGGCCCGACGCGGGCCGGCTACCCAGCTGAAACGTGTTTTGAATGAGCGTCACCGGGCGGGCGGAGAGGCCTTCGAATTCCTCCACGTACGCCTGGCCTGCGCGATTGGTTGTGGGCCGGGAGGCTGCGAGTTCTCCGCGGAGCGTGAGCGTTGACGGAACGCCGGTCCGGATAACCGGAAGCCGGTCGAGGAAGTGTGTGACGCCGATCGGCCGGAAGGCGAAGTCGGCCGAGAGGCCGCCGACGGCGGAGGACCTGGGCTCGAACCCCAGCGGCGGACGGGTCAGCGGCGTCTGCTCCCGCTGGTACAGGCCCACCGCATTGATCTTCCCCCAAGGCCCCAGGGCATAGGTCGCGGCCAGGCCCATGTTGTTTTTCGGCGCGTCGTCGAACCGCTGGTTCTCCTCGAACGTCGCCCGGATCTGGACGGACGTCGCGGACCGGAAAAGCGAGTCGGGCCGCGTGAAGGTCACCTGGCCGACATCGTAGCCGATCTCGTAGTCCCGCCCGCGGGTGAGTTCGCGGTCTCCCAGGTAGAGTTTCTCGCTTCCTTCGCGTATCTGGATCGCGCCGAGGCTCAACGTGGTGCGGTCTCCGGCCCCGGCCGCCTCATAGCTCAGCCGCATGCGGAAGCGCGGCGGGGGGCCTTGTGAGGCCAGCAGGTAGGCCGGCGTGCGGTACAGGGAATCGTTCCGTTCCGACGGCGACAGGCGTGCGGAGTCGGCAAACGGCCGGGTGCCGGGGAAGACGACGAACAGGTCCCGGATGGGAGCGCCGGCGTTCGGGTCCCGCTCCCGCGGGAAGACCCGGTTGAACCCATCCAGCGACGACGCGTCGTTCGCGCGCGCGAGCCCCAGCCGCGACAGGTACGTGCCCACGCCATCGAGCGGAGTTTCAGATTCGTTCAGCACGACCGCCAACCCGATGGACGAACGGGTCACTTCGCCCCCGCCGAGCCGGTAGACGTTGCGCATTTCGTACGGGAAGGTCGGGACCTCGGGGCCGCGCCGGGGCTCGTAGATCAACTCGAGCGTATCTCCCCCGCCCCGGTTCAACGCCGGGAATGTGCCGATGGTGTCGCCGGCGGTCGTGACAAAGGAAACGGCGAGGAAGTCGTCCTGGCCCACGCGGTTGACCAGCGCGAACCAGAGGCCCGACGGGTCGAGGTAGTAGTCCTTTCCCTCCAGCAGACGTTCCCACGAAAAGGGGCCGACGCGCTGGGGGCCGACGCGGCGCACGGCCACGGCGTCGATCCCGCCAAGGTTGGAATTCGACCCCGCCTGCCCCGACTGGGCGCGCAGGCGGTACACCCGTGCCTGGGCGACGCGCGTGTCCGGGGCAAGCTGGTCCTGTGCTACGTTGAGAATGTCGAACGCGGGATAGCCTGGGAGCGTGGCCGGGTTGACCACGAAGAAGAACCTTCCCGGCTCGAAATCCAGGTCGCGGACTTCGCGACTGACCGGCTGGGTCGCCTGGTCCCCACCGATGGTGAACACGCGGGACCGCAGGGCCGATCCGCGCTGCTGGGCGATGATTCCCCGGAACTCCAGGGGGCCAAGCTGACCCAGCGCCTGCACGCCAAACGAGTTGGCCGGGACCGAAGAAGTAATGAAACGGGACCCGGGCGCCTGGAACGTGACGTTCCCGATGTCTACCCGGCGGAGGATCTCGTCCTCGAGGCCCTGGTAGTAGACGTTGATGTTGTTGTTCGCGCTGAATTCGCGTTCGCTGTCGAAGTCCACGTTCACATGGACCCGTTGGCTCACGATGCCCCCGGCGCGCACCGCGAACTGCTGGGCCACGGCCGGGGTCGGGAACCCGGAGCGGCACCCGGGCGAGATCACCGAGATGTCGAATGCCGTGCATCGTTCGTTCTTGAGCCGGTCGAGCTTGAACTCCAGCCGCGATCGGAAATCGAGCCCCACGTCGGCGTACCGGCCCAGGGCGGCAAACGTCGTCGGTGGGGGAGGCGGCGCCAGGGCTGGTGGCTCGGGAGGCGGGGGTTCGGGAGCGGCCGCCATGGGCATTTCGCCGCGAGCCGTCGCGAGCGCCCAGCTCCGCCACCGGGCTTCCCGGGCGGCGCGAACCCGACGCTCGGTGGCCTCGGTCCACCGGAATGCAACGACCGATGCCGGAACCCGGAGTCCGAAAAGGCCTCCTGGCTCAAACTCCGGTCGAGCCCTGGCCTGGATGGAATCATTGGGAAACCGCAGGTCCGACTGTTGCGCGGCGGCCGTGCGCGCCCCCAGCCAGGAGGCGGCACAAAGCAGGAAAGCAGTTCGTCCGAGGCGGGATATGGTCAAGTTTGGTAGCTTGGAACGCACATGAGGATACTCAGCCGGTACCTGCTCAAGCAGCACGCCGCCCCATTCATCTTCGCGTTGGGGGCGACGACGGGGATCATGCTGCTCAACCAGATCGCCAAGCGGTTCGGCGACCTGGTGGGCAAGGGCCTGCCCGCCTCCGTGATCGCCGAGGTCTTTGCCCTGTCGGTGCCGTTCATCGTGGCCATGACGCTCCCGATGGCGGTGCTGGTCGCCGTGCTGTACACGTTCTCACGCCTGGCGGGCGACAACGAGCTGACGGCCCTCAAGGCCAATGGCGTGTCGCTGGGCCAGCTCACCCGCCCCCTGCTGCTCGCGGCGACCGGCGTGTCGATCGCCGCCTTCCTGTTCAGCGATCACGTGCTGCCGCCGTCGAACCACCGGCTGCGCACCCTGCTCACCGACATCATGCACAAGAAGCCCACCTTCTCGCTCAAGGAGCAGGTGATAAACGAGGTGCGGCGCTCGTCGCTGTTCCTCCGGGCGGGGCGCATTGACCAGGGCACGTTCGGCATCCGTGACGTAACGGTCTACGATGTCCTCGACCAGGAACGCACCCGTGTGATCTATGCCGACAGCGGCCGCCTGGCGCTATCGCCGACCCAGGAAGACCTGTACCTGACGTTGTACGACGGCACCATGCACGAGTTCAGCCGAAACGATCCCAAGATATTCCAGCAGATGCTCTTTCGCCGCGAAGTCGTCCGGGTCACCGGTGTTGCCAACACCCTCGACCGGACCGGGTCGGACTCCTATCGCGGCGACCGCGAGATGGGCACCTGCGAAATGGAAGGGATCATTAACGCGGCGAGACGGGAAGAGTGGATCGCCTTGAGCCGCGCCACTGCCGTGGAAGCAAGCGACTTGCGGGCCCTGGTGGGCCTGGCCCCCCTGATCGCCGACACGATTCCACCAGCTTCGAAGCGCTCATGGTATTGCGGCGCGCTCGACTGGGTGCTGCCCGCGGAGGCGGAGGCCCAGCAGGGGACCCCACCCAACCGGCAGGGCCTCCCGGCCGAGACGCTCCGGCACCTGAACGAACCGGCCCGGCAGGCGCTGATTACCGGCAAGATCCCCGTGCCGCGGTGGAACGAAGTCCAGTCCTACCGGGACCGCGTGCGCGGCGCCCGCCTGCGGGAGGCGAACTACCTTGTGGAGGCGCACAAGAAGCGCGCGATCGCTTTCGCGGCCATCGTGTTCGTGCTCATCGGCATCCCCGCCGCCCTCAAGTTCCCGCGCGGCGGCGTCGGGCTCGTCATCGGCGTCAGCATGGCTGTATTCACGATCTACTATGTCGGCCTGATTGCCGGCGAGGCGCTGGGGAACCGGATGCTGGTCCCCCCCTTCTGGGCAATGTGGAGCACCAACCTGATATTCTCGGCGGTCGGCATCACCTGGCTGTGGCGAACCCGTCACGCCGCCACGCCCAGGGGGTCGGGCTGGGCCGAGATCACCCGCGCCGTGGGGCTCGGTTGATGAAGATCGGGGGCCTGCTCGACCGCTACGTCGCCCGGGAATGGATCAAGGTCTTCCTGATCGCGATTCTCGGATTCCCTCTGGTGGTGTCGTCGATCGACCTGGCGGATAAGCTGGATGACTACCTCGCCCGGGGGCTGAGCACGAAAGCCATTGGGCTGGCCTACCTGTACGGCTTTCCGGAGAAACTGTTCATGGTGCTCCCAGCGGCTGTCCTCTTCGCCAGCGTGTTCACCATTGGCGCCATGGGGCGTCATTCCGAGCTGACGGCGGCCAAGGCGACCGGGCGGAGCTTCTTCCGGATCATCCTTCCCACCATTGTCGCGGGCCTCGCCGCCGTATTCCTGGGCCTCGGGCTGGCAGAGATCGCGCCGCCCGCCACGTCCCGCCAAGCCGAATTGCTCGGCGAGAAGCAGATGCGCGTGGTCAACAGCCGGTACAACTTTGTCTTCCGGGCAGACCAGGGCTGGGTGTACGCCATCCGCTCGCTGGACCAGAGCGAGCGGGTGATGCGCGATGTCGTGCTCGAGCGGGAAGGCACGGGCGCCGACTACCCCACGCTCGCGATCCAGGCATTCTGGGGGAAGTACATCGATAGCGCCGGCACGTGGACGCTGGGACAGGGACGATTCCGGGTGATCCCATCCCCGCAGACCAACCTGACGTTCGCATTCGACTCGATGTATCACCGCGCCCTGGTCGAGACCCCAGCCGAACTGCTGGCGGAGCCCAAGACGCCCGAGGAAATGCGCTACGCGGAGTTGGGCCGCTACATCGACGCGCTGGACCGTTCGGGGGGCGACGCGCGGAAGCTCAAGGTGGACCGCGCGCTCAAGCTGGCGGTGCCGGCTACCTGTCTCATCATTGCCCTCTTCGCGGCGCCGCTCGCCATTACTGGCCCGCGCAGCAGCGCGGCGTATGGTGTGGCGCTCTCGCTGGCAGTGACTATCTTCTTTCTCATCATGGTTCAACTTTCTCGCGCCATCGGCACCGGCGGACTGCTGCCGCCCACGCTCGCCGCGTGGACACCGAACATTTTGTTCGGCGCCGTCGGCCTTTGGATGTTGAAGCGGGCCCCGACATAGGGGGTTGAGAGCCAACGTTCCGGTTGTACCTTTGCTTTCACGCCCCGCCACGCGAACCGGCGGGCTTTTTTTAGACACATGGATCCTATAGCACTCACGCGCGACCTCGTGAAGATCGCTTCGCCGACCGGCCAGGAAGGGCCGGTGGGCGAGTTCTTCGCGTCCACGCTCGAGCGGCTCGGCTACACGGTGCAGCGACAGGAAGTCACGCCGGGCCGGTGGAACCTGTACGCGACCCGGGAACACCCGGTAGTCGTGTTCTCGACGCATATCGACGTCGTGCCGCCCATGTTGCCGATCAGCGAAGATGCTACGCACCTCTACGGCCGCGGCACGACCGATGCCAAGGGTATCGCGGCAGCACAGGTCGCGGCGGCGGAGCGGCTCGCGGCGCAGGGCGAGCGGCGCGTCGGGCTCCTGTTCGTGGTCGGAGAGGAGTACGGCTCCGACGGCGCGCGGGCGGCCAACGCACTTAGCCCCAAGGGCCGGTTCCTGATCAACGGGGAGCCGACGGAGAACCGGCTTGCGCTCGGACACAAGGGTTCCATGTACGTGAAGCTGACCGCACGGGGAAAGGCGGCGCACTCGGCGTATCCCGAGGAAGGCGCGTCGGCGATTGACGCCATGCTCGACGCGCTCGCGCGCATCCGGCAGATTCTGCTGCCCGTGGACGACGTGCTGGGCCAGGGGACGCTCAACATCGGCACCATAGCGGGCGGAGTCCGGCCTAACGTGATTCCGGAGTACTGCCAGGCGGAGCTCCTGTTCCGAACGGTCGCCGAAACGAAGGCGCTGAAGACGGCCGTGACGCAGGCGGCGGGTGCCAGGGTGCAGGCCGACTTCGCGTGGGAGTGCGACTATATCCGCCTGCGCGCGGTGCCCGGGTTCGACACCGTGCTGGTCAAGTTCACCACGGACTTGCCGTATTTCGCACCGTGGGGCGAAGGGTTCCTGCTCGGGCCGGGAACCATCAAGGTGGCCCATACCGACCATGAGTCCGTGGCGAAAGCCGACCTGCTGACGGCGATAGACCTGTACGTCCGGCTCGCGACCCAGCTGATGGGAAAGGACTGACGTGACGCAGAAGACACCGGTCGCCATCCTCGGTGCCACCGGCGCGGTGGGGCAGAAGTTCGTCACCCTGCTGGCAGACCATCCGTGGTTCGAGATCGCCGCGCTGGCGGCCTCGGAGCGGAGCGCCGGCAAGAAATACGGAGACGCCGTCCGCTGGCTCGACCCGACTCCCCTGCCCCGCCACATCGCGGACATGCCGGTCCTCGCGTGCGAGCCGGGCATTCCCGGCGCGATCGCCTTCTCGGGAATGGACGCGTCGGTCGCGGGACCGATCGAGCAGGCGTTCGCGGCCGCGGGCCGCGCCGTCGTGACCAACACCCGCAACCATCGCATGGACGCGGACGTGCCCCTGCTCATTCCGGAGATCAACCCGGAGAGCCTGTCTCTGCTGACCCTTCAGCGTTCTCAGCGGCAGTGGAAGGGGTTCATTGTCGCCAACCCTAATTGTTCGACGATCGTGCTCGCTATGGCGCTGGCGCCCCTGCACCGTGCCTTCGGTGTGGAGAAGGTCTTCGTCGCGACCATGCAGGCGACGTCCGGCGCCGGCTACCCCGGCGTCCCGTCGCTCGACATTCTCGGGAACGTGATCCCCGGCGTCCCGGGCGAAGAAGAGAAAATGGAAAGCGAGACGCGGAAGATCCTGGGCGCGAACATCCTGATCAGCGCGCATACCAATCGCGTCGCGGTCGTGGACGGCCACACCGAGTCCATCTCCGTCGGGCTCCGGAAGAAGGCCACGCCGGAACAGGCCGCGGAGGCGCTCGCAGCGTTCCGCGCGCCGGCCGACGTCGAGGCGCTCCCGACGTCTCCCCGCCCACCAATCGTCGTGCATGCGCAGGCCGATCGTCCCCAGCCGCGGCTGGATGTCGGCCTCGGCCACGGGATGCAGACCTCGGTCGGCCGGGTGCGCGCGTGCCCCATTCTCGACATTCGCCTGACCGCATTGGGCCACAACACCATCCGTGGCGCGGCCGGCGCCGCCGTGCTCAACGCCGAGTTGCTGGTGAGCAAGGGACTCGTCCCCGCCCGATGATCGTCCTCAAGTTCGGCGGCACATCGGTCGGCGACAGCGCGGCGATCGTGCGGGCCAGCGAGATCATCGCGACCCGGCGCGAGCGCCAGCCGGTCGTGGTCGTCTCGGCCATGGCCGGCGTCACCGACCGGCTGCTGGACGCGGCGCATCTCGCGGGCGAGGGAGACCTCCGTTCCGCCCTCACGGTGGCGCACGAACTCCGGGAGCGGCACGAGACCGCCATCAACGAGGCGGTGTGCCGGCCCGGGCCACGGGGCCAGGCGTCGGAAGCGGTCGGCACCCACTTCGCCGGGCTCGACCTCATGCTGGAAGCCCTGACGCTCCTCCGGGAGGACGGGGCCAAGGCGGAAGACGCCGTCCTGGCGCACGGCGAGCTGTGGAGCGCAGAAATCATGGCGCGCGCATTGGAGGCGCGGGACGTACCGGGCCTGTTCGTTGACGCGCGCCAGGTGATGATCACCGATGCCACGTTCGGCCGCGCAGTTCCTGACCGGACCATGCTGGCCGAGCGGGCACGGGCGCACCTAGCCTCGGCAGTGCAGAAGGGAAGCATTCCCGTCACCCAGGGCTTCGTCGGCTCAACGCTCAAGGGAACGCCGACGACGCTGGGCAGGGGCGGGTCGGACTACACGGCCGCGCTGCTGGGCGCGGCGCTCGGCGCCACGGAAGTGGAAATCTGGACCGACGTGGACGGGCTCATGACCGCAGACCCCCGGGTGGTGAAGAACGCCCGCACCCTGCCCGAGGCGAGCTACGACGAGGCGGCAGAACTCGCGTACTTCGGCGCCAAGGTCCTCCACCCGGCAACGATCGTCCCGCTGGTGGAGCACGGCATTCCGGTCTGGATCAAGAACTCGCGCCGGCCGGAAGCCGCGGGCACGAAGGTGATCGCGAAGGCCATGCGCTCGGACCACACGGTCAAGTCCATCGCGTGGAAACGCGGCATGACGATTCTCAACCTGCGGGCGCCACGCATGCTCGGCACCCACGGGTTCCTCAAGTCCATGTTCGAAGTCTTCGAGCGGCACGGCACGGCGGTAGACGTGGTCACGACGAGCGAGGTGAGCGTGTCGGTATCGCTGGAAAACGGCGCGCCCCCCACGGCTCTCCTGGCGGACCTCGGCGCGCTGGGCGAACTGACCGTGAGCCGGGAGCGGAGCATTTTCTGCGTGGTCGGCGAAGGCCTCCGGGACACGCCGGGAATCCCGGCGCGCATCCTGCAGGCGCTGGGGAGCTTGCCGGTCGAGATGATTTCCCTCGGCGCATCCAAGATCAACCTGACCTTCGTGGTGCAGGACGCGCAGGCCAACGAGGCCGCGCAGGCGTTGCATCGTGAGTTTTTCCCTTGAAAGTGGCCATTGTGGGGCCCGGCAAGATGGGACGCGCGATCCGGGACTTGGCTCGTGCGGACGGGCACGAGATCGTGGCCGAGCTGGATATCGGCCAGGTGACGCAGGCCGCGCTCCAGGGCGCGGACGTAGCTATCGAGTTCACCCAGCCAGACGCTGCCGCGGAAAACCTGATTCGCCTTGCCGGGTGGAAGGTGCCGACGGTGTGCGGCACGACCGGGTGGTACGGCCGGCTCGGCGAGATTCGCGCGGCGGTCGAGAAGGCGGGCACCGCGCTGGTGTATGCGCCAAACTTTTCCGTGGGCGTGCAGGTGTTCCTCCAGATTGCGCGGGCGACGGGCGAGGCGCTCAAGGCCCGGCCCGAGTTCTCCGCGCACCTGGTCGAGACGCATCATAAGGCCAAGAAAGACGCCCCATCCGGCACCGCGGTCGCCGTGCGCGATGCGTTGCGGAGCACGGATCCCCGACGTGACTACCCCATCACCTCGATCCGCGAGGGCGAGGTGCCCGGCACGCACGAGGTTCACATCGAGGGAGCAGGCGAGACGATCACGTTGCAGCACGTGGCAAAGGATCGGACCATTTTTGCCCAAGGCGCTCTCGTGGCGGCGACGTGGCTGACGGAACGCCCCCGGCGTGGCGTGTTCACGTTCGACCAGGTCCTCTTCGGAGGGGCCCGATGAGACTTCAAGGGTGCGGCACCGCGCTCGTCACGCCGATGAAGCCCGACGGCGAGCTGGACCTGCCGGCGCTCAAGGCGCTGGTCGAGTGGCAGATCGCCGAGGGCATTCACTTCCTCGTTCCGTGCGGCACGACCGGCGAGGCGGTGACGCTCTCGCCCGACGAGCGCGTGGAAGTCGTGAAGACTGTGGTGGGCGTCGCGAAGGGCCGGTTGAAGGTCGTGGCCGGCGCGACGTCCAACGACACGCGGCTCGCGATCGAGGAAACCAAGCGGATGGCGGCCGCCGGCGCGGATTACATCCTCTCGGCGACGCCGTACTACAACAAGCCGACCATGGAAGGGCTCTACCGGCATTTCGGCGCCGTGGCAGACGCCGGCGGGAAGCCGGTCGTGCTCTACAACGTGCCTGGCCGTACATCGGTCAACATGGATGCCGCGACGACGCTTCGGCTCGCGGCGCGTCAGGGCATCGCCGCCGTGAAGGAAGCGAGTGGCAACCTCGGCCAGATCATGGACATCATCAAGGGCCGGCCCGAAGGGTTCTCGGTGCTCTCTGGTGATGACGGGTTCGCGCTCGCGGTCGTAGCCCTGGGCGGTGACGGCCTGATCTCGGTGGCGTCCAACGAGGTTCCCGGGCCGATGGCGAAACTGATAGGTGCCGGGCTCAAGGGCGACTATGCCGCCGCGCGGAAGCTCCACTACCAGCTGCTGACACTGATGAACACCAACTTTATCGAGTCGAGCCCGATTCCCGTCAAGTGGGCTTTGCATGCCATGGGAAAAATCAGTGAGGGCATCCGCCTGCCACTGGTGTCCCTCTCGGAAGCCAGGCGGCCGGCCCTGATCGCCGCGCTGAAGGAAGCCGGCGTGGCCGGACTTCGATGAACGATCTCGAACAGCGCATTGCCAAGTTCTCCGGCGGCGTGCCGCCGGAGTTGCGGGCCCAGGCCAGGGCGGTCGCGGACGACCTCCTCATGGCGCTCGAAAAGGGAGAGGTTCGCGCAGCGACCCGTGACGACACCGGAACATGGCACGTCAACAGCTGGGTCAAGGCTGGCATCCTCCTCGCGTTCAAGGTCGGTGACATCGTGGAATCCGGGGCCGGCCCACTCCGGTTTCTGGACAAGGACAACCTGACACCCAGGACGATGGTTGCCGCCGACGGCGTGCGATTGGTTCCGGGCGGGTCATCTATCCGCACCGGCGCATACGTCGCGCCCGGCGTCATTTGCATGCCGCCCATGTTCATCAACGTGGGTGCGTACGTCGGCGAGGGGACCATGGTGGATTCCCACGCCCTGGTGGGCTCGTGCGCGCAGGTCGGCAAGCGGGTGCACCTCTCAGCCGCAGCGCAGGTGGGCGGCGTCCTCGAGCCGACCGGCGCCTTCCCCGTAATCATTGAAGACGATGTGTTCGTGGGCGGGAACTGCGGCATCTACGAGGGGGCGCTGGTCCGCGCGGGAGCGGTGCTGGCGCCCGGGACGATTCTCACCGGCGCGACGCCGGTCTACGACCTGGTGAAGGACCGGGTGTATCGCCGCGAGGGATGCCGGCCGCTGGAAATCCCCGCCGGCGCCGTCGTCGTCCCGGGATCCCGGCCGGCGACGATGGGCAAGGGCAAGAAACATGGCGTGTCGCTGTACACGCCGGTGATCGTGAAGTACCGCGACGAGAAGACCGACGCGAAGCTGGTGCTGGAGGAGGTCCTCCGGTAATCGCAAGAAGTAAGGCGTTAGAAGTGAGAAGGGGGCCCCAACCTTTGGAGCCCCCTTCTTACTTCTTACGTCTTATGTCTAGTTGAACGTGTACCGCAAACCGATCTGCAGCCGGAACACGTCGTCAAATCCCGCCGTCGGTTCGTAGGACGTGGTCATCAAGGCCGCCGCGGTGGCGACGCCAATCGCCCTGAGCCGGTACAACGCCCGCCCGGTACCGTCCACGCCCTGGGGAAGCAACGGCTGAGTGCTGACCAGGCGCTGCCCGATGCCCCACTTGTTGTTCAGCAGGTTGCCCACGTTGAGAACGTCCACCCGGATCTGCAGGGTGTTGCGCTTGGTGAAGGCACTGGCAAACAACTCCTGTGAAACGCTGAAGTCCGCCCGCTTGATCATCGGGAGGAAGACCGCGCCACGCACCGCGTACTGTCCCCGGTTCGCGCTCAGGTACTTGTCCTGCACGATGTAGGCTTCCCACGCGTCGTTCTGTTGCTGGACGGTGAACGTCGGGCCGCCCGTCACCGTGAACTGCTGGAAGTTCATTTCAGACTGGTCGCGCGGGATGTAGATCAGGTCGTTGGCCGTGCCACCGTCGCCGTTCATGTCGCCGCCGAACACGTAGCTGGTGTTCCCGATGGTGCGGGCTTCCCAGAACAGGGAGACGCTCGTCGCGCCAAACTTGAAGTACTCCTTGCGGTACGAGAGCGCCACGAAGACCCGGCTGCCAGGCGAGGCACCGGAGAAGCCAAGCCCGGGGTTGTTCGGGTCGCCCGGGTGGGGATTGCCGTTCCATGAGCCGAAGGCGATTGAACCGGCATCCACGGTGTTCTTGGACTCACCGTAGCTGTAGGCCGCCTTCGCGAAGAAGCCGTTGCTGAATGCTTTTTCCAGCGAGCCGGCGAGGTTCCAGGAGCGCCCCGTGTTCTGATTCTTCAGGACCACCGCGTCGGTGACGTTGCAGTTAAGCAGGATCTGGGTACCGGCGGTGGCTGGGCAGCGGTCTACCGAGTACCGGGGGCGGGCATCGGCGCCGACAAAGGGCGCATCCGGAACGGGCAGGTTGGCGTTGATGTAGTACGCGCCATTTACGTCGCGGTTGTACAGGTACTCGAGGGTCGCACTCATTCCCCAGCCCAGCTTCTGGTCAATGCCGATATTGGACCGCCAGACCTGCGGGAACTTGAAACTGGGATCGGTCAGGGCCAGCTGGTAGCTCGCCGGGGGGGCGCCGGTCGCCGCCTTCTTGTAGTGATCCGGATCCGGGTGGAAGGGCCGGGCGGTCGTGGCGAGAAGCTGCTCGAAGCCGGTAAGGACGCCCGTGTTGCCGATCTGGTTGGAGATCCAGACATAGGGCGGGCGGCCGGTGAAAATGCCCGTCCCACCCCGGATTTGCGTGCTGCGCTTGCCGGTGACGTCCCAGTTGATGCCGACGCGCGGAGACAGCAGCAGTTTCGGATCGGGCAGCTTCTTGGTGGAGTACTGCACCGACGCACCGGTCTCGTCCCGGAACGACTGGGCATCGGCGATGGCGTTCGCGTACCCGGTCTGGCCGAACACCGGGACATCCAGCCGGATGCCCGCGGTCAGCTTGAACCCGTTACTCACCCGCCACTCGTCCTGGGCATAGACGCCTCCGTACAGCACCTGCAGCGGCTGCACCGGCTTCGTCTGCCCGGCGATGTTATTCCAGCGGACCTGGAACCGGTTGAGCGTGATCGGCGACGTCGTACGCGTCGGGTTCGCGAGGTACCCGTTCGCGTCCGTGTAGAAGTCAGCCAGCGAGTTGTAGACATAGACGCTTTGTGAGCCGGGGAAGAAAATGTTGGTGGACTTGTATCGCTCGCCACCCGCACCCAGCGTGATCGTGTGCTTGTTCCTGAAGAACATCAGGTTGTTCTGGATCTGGAAGCTGTTGTAGTACAGCTCGTTGTTCGGCGTGAACGGCTCGAACCCGAACGACGTGTACACCGTGTTGGTATTGAGAATGTCGACAAAGGGGAACAGGGAATACCGGGCCGGGTCCCGGCTTTCGTTGTTGTACGTGTAGCCGATGATGAAGTTGTTGGCCGTATTGGACCCGATCTTCGCATTCCACTCGCCGACGACCGACCGGATGTTCTCGAGGATCACGTAGTTCGAGTTCTGGTAGTTCAGGCCGTTCAGGTTGGTCCGACGGGTTCCGAACCCCAGCGAGGACGAGTTCGACAGCAGCACGTCGGTGTTCGAATTGAGGTGCGTGTACCGCACGCTCAGCTTGTTCCTGTCGTTGATGTTGTAATCCAGTTTTACCAAGCCCCTCGTCGCGGGGGTCTTGTTGCTGTAGCCCGTGTAGGCCCCGGGGTCGTACTGGAAGTTCGTTTTCAGGAACGTGCTGAGCGCATCGAGGTCGGAAGCCAGCACGCGGGTCGTGCTTCCCGTAACGGCCTGGCCACCCGTGTTGGCCAGGAACGTCGTTCCCGGAGCTTCGAGCGCTTCGTTCTCGAGGTTCACGAAGAAGAAGAGCTTGTTCTGAATGATCGGCCCCGACAGCCACCCGCTCACCAGCTTGTAGTTGAACGTGCCGGGGTTGAAGACGTTGGTCCCTGCCTGCGTGCCGACCAGGCTCTGGTCACGGAAACTGTAGCCGAATGACCCGGCGACATGGTTGGTGCCGCTTCGCGTTACGGCGTTGACCGCCGCGCCCACGAAATTGCCCTGGCGGACGTCGTACGGGGCGATATTGATCGACACCTGCTCGATGGCCTGCAATGAGATCGGCGCGACGCCGGTCCGGTCACCCGGGGTGTTGCCGAGTCCGAAGGAGTTGTTGAAGTAGGAGCCATCGATGGTGATGTTGTTGAGCCGACTGTCCTGGCCGGCAAACGACATGCCGCCGCCGGATTGCGGCGTAAGCCGCGCGACGGACTCAATTCTCCCGGAAATGGTTGGGAGCGTCGCCAGCGCCTCACGGGTGACCGAGGTTGCCGCACCGGTCCGTTCGGAGCTGAAGATTGGATCGCGCCCACCGGTGACCGTGATGGCCTCGAGGACCACCGCCGTCGCACTCATCGTAAACGTAAGATCCGTGGATACGCCCAGATCGAGCGTGGGGATTTCCTGCACACCGGGCCGGAAACCAATGTAGGTGACAGTTACCTTGTAAGGGCCGCCGACCCTCATCCCTGGAATCGACAGTCTCCCGTCCGCCCGCGTACGCGTCGAGTACGTGGTTCCCGATGGGACATGCACCGCGACCACCGTAGCGCCCGCGAGGGGCATGTGGGCGTCGTCGGTGACGATCCCGCCGATCGACGACGTAGTAACCTGCGCCGCGAGCGACCCCACGGAACAGAACGCAAAGAGCACCACCGCGCTCACGGTGCCGACAAAGTTCCGCATAGCTAGGACTCCTTCACTCGGAAAAAACGGGTAGGACTTCAATCAAGGGCTACGCTAAAATCGCCCTCTTGGGAGCGAGTGTCAAGTAACGCTAAGTAACGTAGCCGTAACTATTTGCCTATTTTCTCGCGGCGCGTTTTTCCCACCACCAGTAGACCGGCAAACCAGCCAGCACCACGGCCACGTCCGCCGCGAAAATGAGGGGCTTCGAGACCATGTAATTACCCAGAATAAACAGCGCGGCAAGCAGGAAGAGCGCCGGCACCACCGGGTACCCCCACGTGCGGTACGGCCTCGGCATGTCCGGCAACCGGCGGCGCAGGACAAACACCGCCGCGACTCCGAGCGCGTAGAACGGCCAGATGCCGATGATGAACTGGTCGGCCAATTCCGCGAACTCGCGCAAGGACACATAGACCACACCGAGCGTCGCCGCGAGGACGATGGCGGCGGCCGGCGTGCCGAACCGGGGGTGGACCTCGCCGAGCTTCTTGAAGAAGAGTCCGTCTTCCGCCATCGCGTAGAACACCCGCGGACCGGTCATAGTCGAACCGTTGAGCGTGCCGAACGTGCTCACCATGACCGCCGCGGAAACAAACACGACGCCCGCGTGCCCCAGGATCACCAGCGCCGCATCTGCCGCGACGAGCGGCGAGCCCGGCATGCGGGCCAGCCCCACCAGATGCAAGTACACCGCGTTCGCACCAAGGTAGACCGCAACAACCAGGAGCGTCCCGGCGAAAAGTGCCTTGGGCAACGTGCGCTGGGGATCCTTCACCTCTCCGCTCACGAACCCCAGGTCCGCGAAGCCGTCGTAGGCCCAGAGAATGGGGACGAGGGCGAGTCCGAAGGCGGAGACGGGAGAGAGGGCGGACAGGACGGGCGAGACGGGCTGGACGGACGTGAGCGCATCCGGGTTGGGCGTCATTACGAACCCGAGCAGGATGAGCAAGCCGAGCGCGCCGACCTTGAATACCGTGCTCACGTTCTGTACCACGGCTCCCAGCTGCACGCCGCGGTAGTTCACGGTGCCGATGATGATGATGAACAGCACCGCCGTCGCCTGGGCGACGGTCATGTCGCCCAGGAAGGGCGCGGCGCCCTCGCGCCCTATCAGGCGCCAGAAATACTCGGCGGACACAATGGACACCGCACCCAGCGCAGCGGGGCGAATCAGCAGCAGCTCGGCCCACCCGAACAAGAAGGCCGGGGCCCGGCCGAACGCCTCCCTGATATAGACGTAGATCCCGCCGGTGCGGGGGTACATCGCCGCCAGCTCGGAATAGGTCAGCGCACCCGCCAGCGCGAGAACAGCGCCGAGGACCCAACCGGTGACAAAGACGGGAAGGTCAGGAAGCCGGGAGGCCACGACCGCGGGCGTCCGGAATATTCCGGAGCCAATCGTGGAGCCGACAACCACGGCAACGGCGCTCCAATACCCCAGTTTGCGGGGAAGGCGCTCGCCCCAGGGATCAGCGGTGGGTTGAGTCATGAAAAGAAGGTAACCGCGCTATCTTTCCGCGCCATGAGAACCATTCGAACGCTTGCCTTCGTCACGGCCGGTTTTGCCTACGCGCTCATCGTCCTCGGCGCCGTCGTCCGGGTCACCGGGTCCGGCCTCGGGTGCGGCGATGACTGGCCGCTCTGCAACGGTCAGATCATTCCTCAATTCCACGACATCGAAACAGCGATCGAGTACACCCACCGACTCGCCGCCGCGACGATCGGGATCCCCATTACCGCCCTCGCCGTCCTGGCGTGGCTCAAGCGCAAGGAACCGGGCGTCAGCGGTCCGGGCGGCCCTCTCCGGCCCGCCCTCGCCGCTTTCGTGCTCCTGGGCGTCATCGCCTCACTCGGCGCCGTGACCGTGAAGCTCGACCTCCATGCGGGAGCGGTGGTGCCGCACCTGGCGACGGCACTGATGCTCCTGGCGGCGCTCCTGGTAACCGGCTTCAGGGCCGGCGCCCCCCGCGGACCGACCGCCATCAACTGGGCGAACGGTCGCGCCAGCGGGTTCCGCGCCGCAGCCGCCGCCCTCGTACTCTCGGGCATCGTGATCCTGCTCGGCGGGCTCACCGCCACCACCGGGGCCTCGGCCGCGTGCCAGGGCTTCCCCTTCTGCAACGGGCAGATCTGGCCATCCAGCGGCGGCGGGCCGGTACACCTGCACTGGATCCACCGGCTGCTGGCCTACGCCTTGTTCCTGCACCTCGTGGCGTTGGGGTTCACGCGCACCCGCCAATTGCCCCCACCCCTTCGGAATGCCGCTTGGCTCGCGATCACGGCCGCCACGGCACAGGTCGTCGTCGCCGCGGTCATGGTGCTGGGGGGGCTCCCGACGGTGTGGCGAGCGCTTCACGCCGCCATGGGCTTCGCGCTGTGGGTGGCGCTGGTGCGGTTCACCTGGATGGCCAGGCACCCGGGCTCAAGCCCGGGCTCGGCCGTGGAGCTGTCCTGAAGGACACACGCTTCAGCGTTGTCTCCGCCGCCGAGCCCAGCCTTCAGGCTGGGAAAGACGAAGGGCCGGGCGATTCGCCCGGCCCTTATCGTTTGAAGGTACACCACGTGTTACGGCAGGCCGGTGACGTTCACCTTGACGAAGGCGAAGTCATCGCCGCCGTTGTCGTAAAGATTCAAGTACAACCGCCACGTGGTGGCTGCCGGAATCGACACGGTGGAAACCTCGGGATTGGCGCCCGTGGCTCCGGCGAAGTTCCCGACGAACGCCCCGCAGGGGGCGTCGCACCATAGGAGGTCCACGTCCGAGGCCTCGTGCCAATCCAGTCGCACCCTAACGCTGACTGGCGCGCCGGTGGCGTTCGTGATGGTGAAGAAATCGTCGCAGTCGTCACTGGGGCCGGTCGCGACGCCCTCATCGCAGTCCCCGTGCAGAACGACGAAATAGTCGCCGTTGGCGGCGATCAAGGGCGACGTCGTCGGGTCGTTGTTCACCGCCTCGTAGGTGTCATCCAGGGAAATCGAGTTGACGGTGAACGTGGTACGCTGGGCGAACTGGTTCGCGCCGATGTTGGAGAAGATCAGCGGGAACGCACCGGTCGCCGCCATGGGCGGAATCGCGAACTGGAAGGTGCTCGCCGACGGGGTTCCCGCGACGTACAGGTCCACACCGTTCAGGCTTACGGCCATGTCGGCGTCATACGCCGGCCCGGCACCGGCCGCGGTCGCAGTGAACACCTCGCCCGTGCCGCCCGTTGCGGCCGACAGTGACCCGTTGGATTGCCAACGTCAGGTCTTTTCTGCTGCAGTGTGGAACTGCGGTCGCCTGACGAAACAGAAAGCGTCTCTGGCCTGCTCTCGTGTGCGACGATGCGACGCCAATGTGACGCGCCGGTTACACGGTGTCAAACGGGAACAACTCTTAGTCGTCAAACGGAGAGGGCAGCGGTTCAAGGCATGGGATGAAGCGCTTATCGCAAGCTGCTGCATAAACTTACGATGTGATGCATAACTCTGCATAATTGTCGTCTCAGGAGGACAGAATCAGGTCGCGTTGTGGAACGCGTGGCGTGACTTCCGGGCCGGTCTCGAGCAGCGTGACGTTGATTTCACTGCGGACCCCGAACCTCCCGGTGAGGTAGACCCCTGGTTCCACCGAGAACCCAACCCCGGTCACCAGTTCCCTGTCGTCGTCGGTCTCGAAGCTGTCCAGGTGGGGGCCGGAACCGTGCAGGTCTATGTCGATCGAGTGACCGGTTCGATGAACGAAGGCATCGACGTAACCCCTTTCGCGGAGCAGACTTCGGGCCGCAGTATCCAAGTCCCGCCCGGCCACCCGCTCGCCCGCCGCCAGGCCTTGCCGGAGCCGCAAGACCACCTTGTCCCGAGCATCCCTCACGGCCTCCCAAACCCTCGTGACCTCGGTCCGCGGGGTAGGACCGGAGAAGCCCATCCAGGTCTGATCGGCGAAAACGGTGTTCAGTGAACACCCCGCCCACAGGTCCAGAAGAACGACCTGGTCCCGCTCGAGGCGGGCGGAGCCTTCCCGCGGCGGTTCGTAATGGGGCAGGGCCGCATTGGCGCCAAAGGCGACGATGGGAGGGTCCCGGGTAACCAGGCCGGCCCGTTCGATCTTCTCCAGGACCTCCTGCTGAACCTGGTATTCCGACACCTGTCCCGCCCGCCCAACGACCTCCTTCAGCGTACCCCGCGCGATATCCGCCAGGATCTCCGCCGCCTTGCGATGATCCGCCAGCTCGGTGGGGGACCACACGGCCGCGAACCGCGAGACGAGCGGCGACGACGACACGACCGTGGCGCCGAGTGTCCGGAGGAGCTCGATCACGCCGGCGGGAACGCGATCGAGGTACGGGACGGCGTCGTTGGGCGAGTATTCGACTGCAACGCGCTTTCCTTTTACCAGAGCCCCAACGGCGGCATGAAGATCCTGCCACGCGGCGTACGGCCGGACCTCTCCGGGGAAGTCCTTTAGCCCCTGCAGCTCGATCTTGTGCACCACCGCCACCGGCTTGCCCACCGCCGGGAGCCATACGAACAGCCGGCGGGTCGCCAGGCCCGGGATGGCCAGCAGGCGCTTGGCGACCGGGTTGATCCCGTGAAAATCGAATAGCAGCCAGCCATCGAGCTTGAGGTCGCGAAGGGTCTTCGCGAGGCGGTCGAGGTCCAGCGTTTCGAGCGGGCGCATGGTCATCCAGATCTCCCCGACCCCTGCCATTCACAGGTGGATTCCCCGCGTGAGCGGCAACGGACATGGAACAAGGCGCCGTCAAAATCGGTCAGGGCGCGCAGGATTTCGGCGAGGGCCGAGCCGTAGAACCCGCAACCCGTCCCATTTGGCGTGGCCGTAGCGGAAGGCGAGTCGTCTATCACCGCGTTGGGAATGCTCGGGTCCCGCAACAGCCGGGCATCGAGGATACGCGCGGCGGCGCGGCGCGCGAGGAGGAAGCCGAGCCGGTTGCGGGCGAAGGCGGGCAACGCGCGGATGAGAAGAGCCGGCGCCCGCACGCCTCGAACCGCCCGTCGTCCTACGCGCCGGCCGGCGTCGGCGAAGACCAAGCCGGCATCGGTGCGCCGTCCCACCAGGCGGAACAGGGCGGCCACCTCCTCCAGCTCTACCCGCCCACTGCGCGCGGCGAGGCGCCGGTAGCGCTCGATCTGGGCGGCGACGGTGTCGCTCATGCCAAGGCGCCTGGCCGCCAATTCTGTGTTGAACTCGTCTCCGCCGCCGTGGGCCGGCGCGTCGACGTGCCGCAACGATTCGAGAATCGTGAGCGGAACGGCGGCATGAGCGCCAGATCGGCTGGAAGGAGGACCGGACACGATGATGAAGTAGCTGGCAAAGCCGGTGAAAGACGAGGAACAAAATACTCCCGTTGCGCCGCTCCGCACACGAGGGCATCCTACCAGCCTGCCATGACCATCACTGTTGACGAGCAGCGCCGTGCCTTCGAGCAGGAAGCGCTGCCCCATCTCGACACCCTGTACCGGGTAGCCCTCCGCCTCACCAGCGATCCCAGCCGGGCGGAAGACCTGGTGCAGGACGCCATGCTCAAGGCGCTCCGTTCCTGGGAGCAGTACCAGCCGGGCACCAACCTCAGGGCGTGGTTGTTGACCATTCTGCGGAACACATTCATCAACGACTACCGCCGCGAGAAGGCCCGCGGGCCGACGGTGGACCTGGCTGACGCGGAGACCTTCCGCCTGTTCGACGAAGTCGGCGACCGGGACCCGGAAGGCCGGTTCTTTGACCAGATCGTGGACGACGAGGTACTCCGGGCGATTGACCAGCTACCCGAGGAGTTTCGCGAGACGCTGGTGCTGTCCGACGTGGAGGGGCTGCCGTACCAGGAGATCAGCACGATCACCAAGGTGCCGGTCGGGACCGTGAAGTCGCGGCTGTTTCGCGCGCGCCGGGCCCTGCAAAGCAAGTTGTACGACTACGCCGTCGAAATGGGCTACATCAAGAAGAACCCGGAGTGAGCATGAAGAAACATGAAGGGCTCAACTGCGACGACTGCGTAGAGCACCTGTATACCTACCTCGACGGGGAGCTCACGGGGGAAACCGAGTCCGACGTGCGCGTCCATATCGAGGGCTGCGGCGACTGTTTCGGGCATTTCGAATTCGAGCGGACGTTCCTTCGCTTCCTCGAGGCGCGGGCCAAGGCCCAGTGCGCGCCCGAGCCGCTCCGGCGCCGCATTTTCAAGGAAGTGCTGCTGGACAATGGGTCCGAGGCCGAGTGAGCCCGGGGCTCACCGCCGCGTGGTGGCTCTGACCGCATGACCATTCGCGACGCGATCGTCATCGGTGCCGGTCCGGCCGGGAGCGCGACGGCCTCGTTCCTCGCAGAGCGGGGATTCGACGTCGCCCTGCTCGAACGCGCCCGGTTCCCGCGGCCAAAACCCTGCGCCGAATACCTGAGCCCCGAGGCCTCGCGCATCCTGGACCGGCTCGGCGTCACCCAGCGCATCGAGACCCTGGGCCCGGCGCACCTGGCCGGCATGCGCATCATCAGCCCATCGGGCGCGAGTTTCGTGGGGCGGTTCGTCTCCGGACACGGCTACAAGGCGCACACCGGCTATGGCCTCGCCCTGCCCCGCACGCTCCTGGATTCCGTATTGGCTGACGCCGCCCGGACGCATGGAGCGGAACTCCTCGAAGACACGACGGTCGAACGGGTCTCACAGGAAGGCGCATCCGCATCCGTGGCGGTCCGCACACCCAACGGAGTCGAACACCTCAAGGCCCGAATTGTGATCGCGGCGGACGGTCTCAATTCACGCACCGCCCGGCACCTCGATCTCAACCGGCGCGGCGGGCGGCGCAGAGTGGCGCTGGTGACGCACGCCACCGGTGTCGCGGACATGACCAACGTGGGAGAGATGCACGTCGGGCCGCGCGGGTACGTCGGCCTGGCGCCCGTGGGGCACGGCCTGACCAACGTCGCCATCGTGTCGGACCTGTCGCGGACGGACCCCATTGGGCCGCCGGCCGACTGGTTCGCCCGGCTCGTCACCGAGTTTCCGGAAGTCGAGCGCCGCATGGCGGGCGCGCATCTCGAGTCACCGGTGCGCGCGGTGGGCCCGTTCGCGAGGTGGACGCGCCGCGCCACCGCGGACCGGGTCATGCTCGTGGGCGACGCGGCGGACTTCTGCGATCCGTTCACCGGCGAAGGGATCTACTCGGCGCTCCGGGGCGCAGAACTCGTGGCGGACCGGGCGGCTGAGGCGCTGAACAGCGACAAGACGTGTGCCCGAGACCTGGCGGGCTACGATGCCGACCGGCGGCGGGTGTTCGGCGGGAAATGGTGGTTCGAGCGGCTGGTGAGCGGTGCCGTCGCTCTGCCCGCCGTATTCAATCACATAGTCTCCCGCCTGGCCCGTCACCCGATGGCCGGGGACCTGATGATCGGCGTCGCGGGCGACTTCATTCCGTTCAGCCGGCTCCTTCGGCCGTCGTATGTCTGGCAGCTCGTTGCCTAATCAACCGGTTGGCCCGGACGAGTTCCGGCGGCTCCTGTCGTACTTCCCCGCGGGGGTCACCGTGGCCACGACGCTCGACGCGGCCGGCCGGCCGCAGGGCATGACCGCGAGCGCGGTCGTGTCCGCCTCGCTCGAACCGCCGCTCGTCCTCCTCTGCGTAGATCACACCGCGGATTTCCACGCCGCCATCACGGTTGCCAGCGGTTTTGCGCTCAGCGTGCTGGCCGGGAACCAGGAACATCTCTCCCGCCGGTTCGCGGAAGAGAACCCGGACAAATTCTCGGGGGTGGCCGTTCACCCGGGCCCGGGGGGTCTCCCCCTGCTGGACGGCGCGGTGGCGTACATCGTGTGCGACAACTACGGGGCGCACGAAGTGGGAGACCACACCGTGTTCATCTGCCGGGTGACCGGCGGCGAGGCCCTCGACGGACGCCCACTAGTGCATTTCCGGGGCGGCTACGCCACGACGACGGACGTGAAATGACGTCGGTCATGTCGCCGATCGGCCGGGAGGTGCTGGACGAGGCCGTGTGCCCGGACGGGCTGGTGCGCGCCACACTCCGCGACATCAGTGTCGCCAACACGTTCCTCGGCGGGCGCCAGGCAGCGGCGTGGGGCGTGGACCAGGTGCTCAAACACGCACCCGCCCGGCCACTCACCATTCTGGACCTGGGCGCTGGCGCCGGGGATATCAGCCACTACCTCGCGCGCCGCGCGGCCGCGCGCGGCGTGCGGCTCGTGCCGATCGCCATGGACCGCCACCGCACCGCGGCAGCCCTGTGCCGTGACGCGGGCCTCCCGAGCCTGGTGGCCGATGCCTGGGCGCTCCCGTTTACGGAGCGTTCGGTGGATATCGTGGTCGCGAGCCAGCTGCTCCACCATTTTTCCCGCGAGGCGGCGGCGACCCTGGCGCGCTCCCTCGATCGTATTGCGCGGGTCGGTGTGGTCGTGGCCGACCTCCGCCGAGCGCGGGTTGCGGAGGCCGGCATCTGGCTTGCCTCCCATGCGTTCGGGTTCCACCCGGTCACACGGCAGGACGGGGTGACCTCGGTACGGCGCGGTTTCACACCGGCGGAGCTTTCCCGGTTACTCTTGTCTGCTGGGGTGGCGGGCATCGTGGCCCGGCGGCCGGGGTATAGGTTGGTCGCCGCGTGGCGGACATCACATGCGCACGGTTGACCGCATCACGGTCAATGCGCCGATTGACCTTACCTTCGCTATCGCCGCCGATGTGGAGCGGTGGCCAGAGTTCCTGCCGCATTACCGGTGGGTCCGGGTCCTGGAGCGGAGCGCCGAAGACTGCGTGGTTGAAATGGCGGCGTGGCGGCCGTTTGGCCCGCTTCGTTATCCTACGTGGTGGGTTTCCCGCATGCGAGTGGAACCCAAGCGTTACGCAGTGCAGTATCAACATGTCAAAGGAGTTACGCGGGGCATGGCCGTCGAGTGGCGCCTGACCGCGAGCAACGGGCGGGTTGACGTCACGATCGTGCACGAGTGGAGCGGCCCCGCGTGGCCGCTCATCGCTCGCCCGGCAGCGGAGTGGGTGATTGGTCCGGTGTTCATACATGGAATCGCGTCGCGGACTCTCGCGGGTGTGAAGCGGCGCGCGGAGGCTCAATGAGATCGGTAGTTATCACGGGCGTAGGATGCGTCACACCGGCCGGCACAGGCGCGGACGGACTGTGGCAGGGCTTGAAGGCCCAGCGCTCGAACGTGCGGACTATTACGCGGTTCGACCCCGAACCGTTCAGGACCCGCATAGCTGCCGAGATTCCCGACTTCCGGCCCCAGGACCACATGACCACCAAGGCCGCCAAGCGCTTCGACCGCTTCTCCCAGGTGGGCGTCGTGTCGGCGCGGCTGGCCATGGAAGATTCCGGCATCCGGCCCGAGGCCGAGAACCGCGACCGGATCGGCGTGATGATGGGATCCGCGCTGGGCGGCATCGCGCACGCGGAAAAGCAGTTCCCCGTATTCCTTTCTGAAGGCATCCGGAGCGTAGACCCGTCGCTCGCCATTGGCGTGTTCGGCGGCGCGGTCTCCTGCAACATCGCGATTGAATTCGGCGTCACCGGGCCCAACTCGACCAACTCCATGTCCTGCGCTTCCGGCACGATCGCCGTGGGCGAAGCCATGCGGGCGATCCGGGCAGGCCTGGCCGACGTGATGCTGGCCGGCGGCTCGGAAGCGCCGCTCGCCCCGCTGTGTTTCGGCGCTTTTTCCATCATTCGCGCCATGTCCACCCGGAACGACGACCCGTCGGCCGCGTGCCGGCCGTTCGACGAAGACCGCGACGGGTTCGTGATGGGCGAAGGCGGCGCGGTGCTGGTCCTGGAAGAGAAGAGCCGGGCGATCGCGCGGGGAGCCAGGATCTACGCCGAGCTGGCGGGCTACGGGCTCACCAACGACGCGCATCACATGACGGCGCCCAAGCCCAGCGGCCGCGAAGCCGCCCGCGCCATGCAGATGGCGCTGGACGACGCGCACGCCTCGGCGAGCGACGTCGGCTACGTGAACGCGCACGGGTCTTCGACGCCGCTCAACGACCCCACCGAGACGCTGGCGATCAAGACAGTGTTCGGCGACCACGCATATAAGATGAAGGTGAGCGGAACCAAGGCGTATTACGGCCACTCGCTGGGCGCCGTCGGCGCGATCGAGGCGGCCGTCTGTTCGCTGGCGCTGGATCGCCGCTGGCTGCCGCCCACCGTGAATCACCACCAGCCGGACCCGGCCTGCGACCTGGATTACATCGCCAACGAGGGCCTGGCCGCCACGCCGGAGATGATCATGTCGAACTCGTTCGGATTCGGCGGTATCAACGCATCCATCGTCATGCGGCGCGCGTCGTGAGGAACCTGGTCCGGCCGCTGACGGCCGAATTCATCGGGACATTCGCGCTGGTGTTCATTGGCGCCGGCGCCGTGGTGGTAGACGCCTCGAAGGGCGGCGCACTCGGCCTGCCGGGCATCGCGCTGGCCCACGCGGCCGTCCTGTCCGTCATGGTCACCGCTTTCATGAACATTTCCGGCGCGCATTTCAATCCCGCGGTCACGTTCGCCGCCTGGATGGCCAGCAAGATCGAGTTGTCCCGCGCGGTGTGGTACATCGCGATGCAGCTCGCCGCGGGCGTGCTGGCGGCGTTCGCGGTGAAGTGGCTGGCCCCCGCCATGGCCGGCGAAGTGACCAGCTACGGCGTGCCGCGCATCGCCGGCGACATCACGATGTCCAAGGCGATCCTGATCGAGGCGGTGCTCACGCTGTTCCTGGTGAGCGCGGTGTTCGGCACGGCGATTTCGAGCGAGGCCCCGAAGGTCGGCGGGTTCGGCATCGGGATGACGCTGCTGGCGGACATCATGATGGGTGGGCCGCTGACCGGCGCCGCGATGAACCCGGCGCGGGCGTTCGGCCCCGCGCTCGTGGGCAACGACTGGCACGGGCACGCCGCCTACTGGATCGGGCCGATGCTCGGTGCGGCGGTGGCCGCGATTCTCTGGGCGAAGATTCTCCTGCCGGCTACTGCTGCCCCACCAGCTCAGGGGCCGCGTAAGTAATGATGATATCCGCCCCGGCGCGACTCAGCGCCGTGGCGGCTTCCCACATGGCGCGTGATCCGTCCAGCGCGCCTTTCTCCGCCGCAAACTTGATCATCGAGTACTCCCCGCTCACCTGGTAGGCCACGATCGGCCCACCGAACTGGTCCTTTGCCCGCGAAATGATGTCGAGGCACGGCATGCCGGGCTTGACCATGATCAGGTCGGCGCCTTCGTCGAGATCCATCGCGATTTCCTTCATCGCCTCGTCGCCGTTTCGCGGGTCCATTTGATACGCGCGCCGATCGCCGAATTGCGGCGCACTGCCGGCCGCTTCCCGGAACGGGCCGTAAAACGCGGACGCGTATTTCGCGGCGTACGACAGAATGACCGTGTCACCCAGGCCTTCGTCGTCCAGCCCATGGCGGATAGCGGCGACGCGGCCATCCATCATGTCGCTCGGCGCCACGATATCCGCCCCGGCCTCGGCATGTGACACCGCCGTCTTCGCGAGCAGCTCGAGCGTGGCGTCGTTGTCCACCGTGTCGCCGTTGAGCACCCCGCAGTGCCCGTGCCCGGTGTACTCGCAGAGACACACGTCGGTGACGACGACGACGTCCGGCGCCGCGCGTTTCATTTCCCGCACCGCCGCCTGGACCACGCCCTGGTTGTCCCACGCCGCGGAGCCACGGTCGTCCTTGGTATCCGGGAGCCCGAACAGCAGCACGCCACCGAACCCCAGGTCTGCCGCGCGCCGCGCGAGGTCCCCCGCCGCCTTCACCGGATGCTGCGACACGCCGGGCATGAGCGGAATGGGCGTCGCCTCGCCGCCGGGCTTGATGAACAGCGGCCAGATGAACTGGGACGGATGAAGGTGCGTCTCCGCGACCAGACGGCGGAGACCCGTGGTGCGGCGAAGCCGCCGCATGCGTATCGTCGGAAAGCTGCTCATCGCTGCACGACCTCGTTGCCAAAAGATGCCCCGCCGCGGATCAGTTCCGCGGCGCCCTGCCCCAGCAGAACCCGCGCCACGGCAATTCCGCCGGCTACCGGGTCCCGCGGGTCCACCGCTCCTTGTGTCGTCAGCGAGCGCGAGCCGTCCACCGCCAGCACCTTGAGATACAGGGTCGAGCGACCGTTCACCGAAACGCACAGGGCGCCGAGCGGCACTCGGCACCCGCCTTCCAGCTCAGCCATGGCCGCGCGCTCGGCGGTCACGGCCATGCGGACCGCTGAATCGTCCAGCGGCGCGATCCGAAAGTTAGTCGCCGTGTCGTCGCTTCGGGTCTCGATCGCGAGCGCGCCCTGCCCCGGCGCCGGCACGAATTCCATTGCCTCCAGCGGGAGCGCACCGGTATCGAGACCGAGACGCCTCAAGCCGGCGAGCGCGAGCACCGCGGCGTCCAGCTCACCGTTCCGCACCCGGTTGACCCGGGTCGGAACGTTGCCCCGAAGCGCGACCACTTCGACGTCCGGACGGTGGGCGCGGATCAATGCGGCGCGCCGCACGCTGGAGGTTCCTACCCGCGCACCGCTCGGGAGCCCGCCGAGCCCGCCCGTCCCACCGACGCGGGTGATGATCGCGTCCCGCGGGTCTTCCCGCTCGGGGTACGCGGACAGCACCAGACCCGTGGGCAGTGCGGCGCCGACGTCCTTGAGGGAATGCACGGCCGCGTCAATCCGCCCGGCGAGCAGGGCGTCTTCCAGTTCCTTGGTGAACAGGCCCTTTCCCTCGAGGTACTGTGCGGGCCGAGGCGAGCCTTCGTCCCCGGAGGTGCGGACGATGACGAGCTCCACGTCCACGCCACGCTCGCCCAGTCGGGCGCGCATGCGCTCCGCCTGCCAGAGCGCGAGGGCGCTGCCACGGGTGCCGATTCGCAAGGGGGGAAGGCTCACCAGCGGAACGCTAATCCCGCGAAACGGATTGCGACAAGGCTCGCGGGAGAGAGATTACTGCTTATGCCAGCGGAGTCCATGTGGACCAGGGTCCGGCGCTCACTCTCCCGGGTGGCGGCGAAGCGCGCGGCTCGGCTCGAGGCGCGCAGGCCGAAGGCGGCAGGCCGGTGGCTCGCGCTCGCCTGCCGGCTGGCGCCGCGCTTCGACTTCGTACACCGGGATCTCTGTGCCCATCACCGACGCATGAACGACCGGCTCGCGGCCCTCAACGCCGCGCTCACCGCCGCCCGGCGGTTCGAGCGCTCGGCCGATGCGTGGGTCCTCCTGGGCCAGGCGTACCTGGGCGCATTCAAACCGCGCGACGCGCTGGCGGCCTTCGAGGCCGCGCTGGGCGTGGAAGAGCGTGTGGATGCGGCGATGGCTGCGGGAGAGTTGTATCTCCGCGAAGCGGACCCGGCGAACGCGGGCGCCCGGTTCGCGCGCGCCTACGCCGCGGGGGGCGGACCCAAGGCGCTCCGGGCGAACGCCGAGGCACTCAGCGCGGCCGGAGATACGGCCGCGGCGGCCGAGGCACGCGCACTATGGGAAAAGGAAACGGGAAAGACCTGGTAGGTACTACTTGGCTGCGTCGATCAGCGTCCCCAACTCGGCAAGTTCGAACGGCTTCACCAGGAACCCGCTGTGAATGATCCCCATGACCTGGAGCAGCGGCTGCATGTGGGCATACGCGGTGGTCACCACCACGGGGAGGCCGGGCTTTTTCGCCCGCAGCTGGTGCAGCAGATCCACGCCGTCGGTATCGGGCAGGCGCATGTCGAGCACCAGCACATCGGGCTGGAAGGCCGCCAGCTGGACGACCGCCTGCTGGCCGGATCCCGCGAACGCCATGGCCAGCCGGTTCGCGAAATAGCGCCGGTAGGCGGACACGAGCGCTTCTTCGTCTTCGACAAACAAGACGCGTGGCTGGGCGGGGGCGGTCATCGGGCTCCGCGATCCTCAATGGCGAACAGGTCGTCGAGCTTGGTCAGCACCAGCAGCATCCGGATTTCTTCGTTGAGGCCGCGCAGGCGAACGACCTGCTTCCGGGTGGCGGCATGCTGGCGCACGAGGATCAGGACGCCGAGCCCCGCGCTGTCTACCAGGCGCGTGGCCGAGAAGTCCACTACGAGTGAGCCGGTGGTGTCGGGAAGGCTGTCCAGTAATTCCACGGCCGCGCGCCTGAAGTCGGCGCGGGTTTCGAGCCCGAGGTGTGCGGGCGCGGCCAAGACCCGCTCGGTGTTGTCGATGGAGGGAACTTACGCCTTGGTGACGTTCGCCGCCTGCAAACCCTTGGGACCCTCGCGGACTTCAAACTCGACGTTGTCATTTTCCTTCAGGGACCGGAACCCATCCGCCTGGATGGACGAGTAGTGGACGAACACATCGGGCCCGCCGTCGCGCTCGATGAAACCGAAACCCTTTGCGTCATTGAACCACTTGACCCTGCCGGTGATGCGGGACATACGTTACGCGCTCCTTGTACAAAAGACCGTGGTGGACACGCCGAAAGACGCAAAAACCGCGGAGACTATATCAGCCGTGCCGCACGTCGTCAACACTCCAGGACACCACCAGCGAGCAGTCATGAACGAGCGCATCGAGACCCTGCTCAAGGAAGACCGACTCTTCCCGCCCTCGAAGGATTTCCGGAAGCAGGCGCACGTCCAGTCGCCCTCGGTGTACCGCCGGGCCGCGCGGAACAGCGCCCGGTTCTGGGCGGAGCGCGCGAGCGAGCTCCTCTGGTTCAAGCCGTGGAGAAAGATTCTCGAGTGGAAGCCGCCGCACGCGAAGTGGTTCCTCGGGGGCAAGCTCAACGCGTCGGTCAATTGCCTCGACCGTCACGTGACGACGGCGCGGAAGAACAAGGTGGCCCTCCTCTGGGAAGGAGAGCCGGGTGACCGTCGGGCCATCACCTACTGGGAGCTGTATCGGGACGTCAACCGGTTCGCCAACGCGCTCCACACGCTCGGCGTGAAGAAGGGCGACCGTGTGGCGATCTACATGCCCATGGTGCCGGAAGTCGTCGTCGCGATGCTGGCCTGCGCGCGGATCGGCGCGCCGCACTCGGTGGTCTTTGGCGGGTTCTCGGCCGAGGCCTTGAGGGACCGGATCAACGACTCGCAGTGCAAGGCGCTCATCACGGCGGATTTCGGCTACCGCCGTGGACAGACCGTGCCGCTCAAGCGGAACGCGGACGACGCCGTGGAAGGGTGTCCGTCCATCGAAGCCGTCGTGGTCGTCCGCCGGTTGCACCACGCCTCCGTCCAGGCGGAAGTCGCCGCGCCGATGAAGGCCGGCCGCGACCACTGGTACCACGACCTGATGGCGCACGCGAAGCCCTACTGCAAGCCCGCCGTGATGGACGCAGAAGATCTCCTATTCATTCTTTATACGTCCGGCACGACGGGAAAACCCAAGGGCATCGTGCACACCACGGGCGGCTACCTCACCCAGGCGGCCGCGACGACCAAGTGGGTGTTCGACCTCAAGGACGAGGACGTCTTCTGGTGCACGGCCGATGTCGGCTGGGTGACGGGACACTCGTACCTCGTGTACGGCCCGCTCGCGAACGGCGCCACGGCCGTGATGTACGAGGGCGCGCCCGACTGGCCCGACAAGGACCGGTTCTGGGCCATGATCGAGCGCTACGGCGTCACCATTTTCTACACGGCACCCACCGCCATTCGCGCGTTCATGAAGTGGGGCGCCGAGTTTCCCAAGCGGCACGACCTGGGCACGCTGCGTTTGCTCGGCTCGGTGGGCGAGCCGATCAACCCCGAGGCGTGGATCTGGTATCACCAGCATATCGGCGGGAAGAAGTGCCCCATCGTGGACACGTGGTGGCAAACGGAAACCGGCGGCATCATGATCACGCCGCTTCCTGGCATCACCACCACCAAGCCGGGGTCCGCCACCGTTGCGTTCCCTGGGGTCAAAGCGGAACTGCTCGACGGCGATGGCAAGGTGATCAAGGTGGGCGGCGGGTTCCTGGCCCTCACGGAGCCGTGGCCCGGCATGCTGCGGACGATTTACGGCGACGACGAGCGGTACCGGCAGACGTACTGGAGCAAGTGGAAGAACATCTACTTCACCGGTGACGGCGCAAAGCGCGACGAGGACGGCTACTTCTGGCTGCTGGGCCGGGTGGACGATGTGCTGAACGTGGCGGGCCACCGGATCGGCACGATGGAAGTGGAAAGCGCCCTGGTGTCGCACCCGGCGGTGGCCGAGGCAGCCGTCGTCGGAAAGCCGCATGACCTCAAGGGCCAGGCGCTCGCGGCGTTCGTCATTCTGCGCGCCGGGTTCGAGCGGTCACCGGCGCTGCACAGCGAGCTGCGGGAACACGTGGGCAAGAAGATCGGCGCGATCGCCAAGCCGGACGACATCATCTTCTCGGCGGACCTGCCCAAAACACGGAGCGGCAAGATCATGCGGCGATTGCTCAAGGACATTGCGGCCGGCCGGGCGTTGGGAGACGTGACTACGCTGGCGGACTCGGCGGTGGTGCAGGCGTTGAAGGAGAAGTATGAGGAGAAGGAACAGTAGGCGGATGAGCGGATGAGCGGATGAGCGGTCGGGAACCGCCTAACGGCGTAACCGCCCGCCCGCGTACCAGCCCCACCACCACCGCCACAAAGATCCCCACGATGATCCCCGCTGACGCGAGGCACCACCGGCACCACGCGTGGAGAACGGCGCCTTCGACGTAGGTCAGATACCCGGTGAAGGCGACACCGATTCCGGAGAGCAGTGCCAGCAGCTGGGTCGGGCCGGGGCTGTTTAGCCAGCGCGGCTGGAGGCCGGCGAGGGAGACAACGAGCAGGCCCAGGTACCCCAAGACCCCGAAGAACGCCACCGGAATTCCGGCGATTTCCCCGTACCTGCTGAGCTGGACGGTTTCGCACGAGCCGGTTCCGCAGGCCATTTCGCCCACGATCCCGATCTTCCACAGCCAGAGATACAGCGAGAGCAGGAACCCGAGCAGCGACAGGGTCGCCGCCGCCATCCGGTGCTTCACTTTTTCTTGGCGGGTGTGGCCTTCTCGATGGCGGCCTTCATGTCATCGTACGTGAGCGCGCCACTGACCAGGTGCCCCCCGATGATGAACGTCGGCGTGGAATTGACGCCGCGGGCCGCGCCCTGCTTGGCGCTGGCCATGATGCCCCCGAGGTACCGGTGAGCCTTGAGGCAGGCATCGTACTTCGCCATGTCCACGCCGACTTTCTCGGCGTAGCCCCGGATCTTTTTCGCCGGGTTTCCCACGAACTCCCAGTCCCGCTGATTGAAGTACAGCTGGTCGTGCATCTGCCAGAACCCGCCCTGTTCGCCGACACAGGCCGCGGCCTCGTGGGCAGGAATCGTGTTCTGGTGCCCCTGGAGCGGGAAGTCCCGGAAGCGCCACCGCACCTTGCCGGCTTTCACCAGCCGCTCCATCACGTCGGGCATGGTGAGAATGGCGTAGCGGCCGCAGGCCGGGCACTGGAAGTCGGCGTATTCCTCGACTTCCACCGGCGCCGAGTCGCTGCCGGCCAGCCAGCCGGGCGTGGCGATTGTGTCGCCCGGGGCGATGGGCGTGGCGGCGCGCGTGTTGTTTTTCGTCGCCGACAACCACATCGCGCCGATGCCGAGGACCGCGATGACTGCCAGCACCATGTAGAAACGCTTCATCTTCCGCCTTCCCTGTCGTCTGAGTAGTACCCGGACACGCTGATCCCTCAGGAAAATACACCGCGGTCGCCCGCTTTGCGGAACGAGCCGGTCGGTTTACATTGCTACCCCAGCGCCCACGTCCCAACCCGCAAGGAGCGACCAGAGATGGCCAAAAATAAGCCCGCAGCCAAAGCAGCGCCCTCGGTACTCGACCAAGCAAGAGACGAACTGTTCAGCCACATCCTGCGGTGCGGGGTTCTCGGAGCCGCTCCTGAGCATCAAAAGGAATGGCTCGACGACACCATGGACTACCTGGCCGAGCGCTATGACGCTTTGGCAGATGACGAGCTGTCCGGGCTTCGCCAGTTGGGCGAGCGGTACTGCCAGCCGGTCATTCAGAGGCAGGAGAGTTTGAGTTCGACGTGACGTAGGCGGATGAGCGGATAGGCGGCATGAAGGACTGTGCCGCCTTTCGTGTTTTCAGGGGCGGCGGCGCACCGGCGTGATGCGTCGGATACGAATACCCGCTGAGACCCTCACTCCCCCGCCCACGCCCAGCTCGACGAACCACCCGCGTTTTCCTGCCGGTGTTGACTCGATTCCCGCCACAATTGTGATGTATCCGTCGGCGCGGGCCTCGCGAGCCAGCAGGGCGAGTCCCGCGGAGGCATAGGGGCGAACACCCGCGGTAGTGTAGGGGCTCAAGCGGAAGACGGCGAGCGCTTCGGCGCGGAGGGCCGCGACGCCTTCAAGGCCGGCGGATGCGCCGAAGAAGAAGCCGAGCCGGCCGGGGGGCCGGATCCCCAGCCCGATACCGCCGCCCAGGAACCGGGTGGCGGCGAATGTCGCCATGCCGTGGGCCTGCCATTCGCGAATCCGCTGCTGGGCGCTCGCCAGGTTGGGCCAGCCCAGGGCGAGTACGATGGCGAGGACGGCCTTACGCGAGCACCACCTCGTGGGTGAGCGCGATGTCCGGCGCGAGCGTGGCGATGGCGGAGCAGTACTTCTCCATGGAAAGCTGGACAGCATGCTCGGCGTGGTGGAGTTCGAGCCCTTCGCCGGCCAGGCGGTAGCGGAAATGGATCGCGGTATAGCGGCGCGGCATGTCCTCGCGGCGGGTGCCTGTCACTTCCACCACGAGCTTCTTCAAGACCACGCGTTTCTTCCCGAGGATATCCACGATGTCCACGCTGGAGCAGGAGGCCGCGCCCAGGAGGAACGTGGTCAACGGGCTCGGCGCGGACTTGCCATCGCCGTCAATGATCGTGGTGGGTGCGCTGGGCTGGTCGAGTCCGCCGGAGAACATGTGCCCTTCGCCCGTCCACTCGAGGCGGATGGTGCGGGGTGCGGCCATTGGGTTTACCCGCGCCGCGTGGTTAGGCCGACGAAGAACCGGTGCCGGCGGAGCGCGTCTTCCCCGTGGTACTCGACCACCCAGTTCATGTTGCTCCGGAACTTGAGCTCGAACCCGAGGGCGAACTGCGGCATGAGCTTGGGGCACCCGGACGCCGGTCCGCAGCCGACCGCGCCGCCGCCCTCGCCGTACAGCCCCAGGCCGAACGCGATGTACGGCACGGCCCGTTCGGTGTCCGGTGTGAAGCGGTACATCAACTCGACGTTGCCGACGTAGGTCGCCGCTCCGCCCCCTGCCCCGATCTCGATCGAGGGCCGCAGGCGGACCCGGCCGCTGTAGATGTCCGCGACCTCAACCGCCATGCTGGCGATAGCCTGGTTGGGTCCCTTGAAATCCACGCCCAGCCGGGAGCTGAAGCCGAAGATCCCGAATTTCACCGTCGTCGGAGGCGAGGTGTCCTCGGTCGGCGGGGCGAAATCCTGCGCCGCGGCGGTAGAAGCGATGACAAGCAACGCGGCAACCAGCGAAAAAGCGCGCATGAGCACCTCAGGGAAGTTTCGGGGAGTCATCGGCATCTGCCGGACTCCTTAATCAAGGATAGCGTACACATGCACCTGCCGGGGGGCCCTGATGGCGGTATTGCTTGCCCACCCCCAATCGCCCCGGTAGCTTCCAACTTCCAAACGCCTCGGGCCCCGGGTAGACACGATGGATCTCGCCCTCATCAAACAAGCCGCCTCTTCGCTAATCTGGAAGAGGACGAGATCGCCCGTGTTGCCGAGATCTGCAAGGAACAGAGCTTCAAGTTCGGCGTGGCAATCTTCAAAGAGGGCGAGCCGGGGAATCGGCTGTTCATTATTTCCAAGGGCGATGTGCGGATCTCGCGGCAGGTGCCCGGGTCGGGGGAAGAGGCCCTGACGGTGCTCAAGCCGGGGTCGTGTTTCGGCGAAATGGCGGTGTTCGACCGGTCCGACCGTTCGACTGACGCCATTGCCAACACCGACTGCACCCTGCTCACGATCAGCCGTTCCGATTTCGAAATGCTGCTCGACTTCAACCGCGATATCGCCTACAAGGTGCTCTGGCAGGTGACGCGCCTGATGTGCGAACGCCTGCGGACGGCCAACGACAACCTGCGGGCCTTTCTGGCGATGTCGATGTTTTGACGGTCGAGACGGTCAGGACGGTCGGGACCCTCTTACCGAACGATTCTCAGCAAGCCCGCCACCGCACTGCCCCGCACAAACGCCTCGGCATCACTGGCAGGAATCACGATCCCCGTTGTTGCCTGGTTCCGCCGAGCGACTTCTTCCATGTAATCCATGATCGACTCGCCGGTGCATTGCCGGTCGTCGCGGCGCATTTGCAGGACGATTTCGTCCCACGTGCCGGTGTAGGTGATTCCGTCGTTCGTGGCGACGCGGTGCAGTTCACCCGGCGCCCGGCGCATGCCGTGCAGCTCGGAGACCAGCGCGCCGAACAGCTCGAGCTGGCGGGGATCGCGGATCGTGCCATCGGGGTGGGTGGACTCGATTTCCATCAGCAGCCGGTCTTCGGGCTGGAGTTCCTCGGCCAGCTGCTTGAGCCGCGAGATCCACGGCACCACTTCGGGGTCGTCGGATGGCAAGCGGTAGATGGACTTCTTGAGCTCGATCAGCCGCCAGACCGCCAGCTCTTCAAGATGGTCTTCCGGCTCGGTGCGCTCGAGGTGATAGAGCGACGCATCGTACTCGCCCCGGTCATAGAGCACGTTGCCGAGGTAGATGCGCGCCTCGGCGTGGGTCACGTCGAGTTCGATTGCACGGCGGAGCCAGCGGAGGGAGCCGGCTTCGTCTCCCAGGCGGTGCAACGCGTACGCGAGGCAGGCAGCGGCCTCGGTGGACTCGGCATGGACCTTGGTGCAGAGCTCGAAGTAGCGGCGGGCGCCGTCTATCAAGCCTTCGCGGAAGAGCGCCCGGCCCAGCTGGAGCACCAGGTCGTGGTCTTCGCGGAAGCCCAGCGCGAGAACGCGCTCGAAGCACTGGAGGGCGCGCTCATGGTGCCCGAACTTGAGCAGTACTTCGCCCAGCCCGGCCAGTGCGTCTTCGTGATCCGGATCCAGCGCGAGCGCTTCGTCGAAGCTGGTGCGTGCCCAGAGAAACTCATCGCGCGCCAGGCGCGCGTAGGCCAGCCCCACGTGAAGCTCCACCGCGAACGGATACACTTCCAGCCCGTCGCGGAGAACTTCTACTGCTTCGTCGTATCGACCTTCATTGTAGAGTTGGTGCGCCCGCTCGCCATAATCGTCGGAACTGAGGAAAGAATCCGACATCCGTGGGGCTCCCAAGGAGGTTGCGCAACTATATAACCCACCGCGACATAGCACAAGCGGTTTGGAGCGCCCGAAATTCCCGCTCGCCCGCGGAGTTTCTTGTCTTGCGTCATCGGTAACGAGGGGATACCGTTACCGCCGCCCGTCATTCTACCCGATTCCCCCAGACCGTTTTCAGGATTTACACCGATGAGTCAACCTCGCATGTCCCAGCCCCGTTCGTCGCTCGCGATTGCGCTGGGGCAGTACTACACCGGCCCGGTTCGTCCCGGGGTCGCGCTGACCATTGCCGCGGTGGCGCTGCTCGCGACGCTGGTGGTCGGCGTATTCCACGTCATCATGCTGGGGCGGTCGGGAATGGCCATTTCCGCAGGCCAGCAGACGATGCGGATGCTCAACCGGTACAACGCGGTGCTCGAGGTGTGGCGCCAGATGGCGGCGCTGCCGGAGAAAGAAATCCAGTTCCCCCAGCAGATTCGCCTGCGCGACAGTATCGCCTCGGCGCTCCGGACGGAGTTCACCACGCTCCAGGGCACGGTGGGTGACAGCGTTGACAAGCGGCTCATCGGGTCGGTGCTGAGTGACCTGGCGGCGACGGTTCCCGGGAGCGGGACGGGGCGAATGGATCTTGGCACGCAGGGACTGGGCGCCATGATCGTCCTCTCGGCGCGGCAGGACTCGGCGCTCTTCCGCGCGGCGGCTGATTACCAGCGCTCGCAGTTCCTGGCCGCGGTCCTGATCGGCCTCACGGTGATCGCGTCCGCGTCGCTGATCTTCCCGATTTCGTGGGCGTACATTCGATACAAGCAGGGCATACCTCCGGGACTCTGACAGGGGAAAAGGGAAACGGGAAAAGGGAAACGTAGGACCGCGATGGTTGGCTCCCCGTGCAATGCCAAGCATGGGGAGCCTTACTTTTCCCTTTTCCCTTTTCCCGTCTCCCCTGACGGGCGTTCAAGATGACCCGATTCACGCCCTACCAACGCCGCCTGTTCGTCCTTCTCTCCGCCGCAAATTTCTTCGAAGGCTACGACTTTTTCGCGCTGGGCCAGGTTCTCCCGAGTCTCCGGTCGGACTTTGCCTTGTCCGAGGCGGGGGCCGGGCGGCTGGTGGGGCTCATCGGGCTCGGGACCATTCTCTCGTACTGGGTCGTGCGGCTGGCCGATCGCCTTGGCCGGCGGCGGGTGCTGATGATCACGGTGCTAGGCTACGCCGTGTTCACCGGCCTCACCGGGTTTTCGCAGAATGTCTGGGACTTCGGTGTGTACCAGCTCCTCGCGCGGATTTTCCTGATCGCCGAGTGGGCGCTGGCCATGGTGTATGCGGCGGAAGAATTCCCTGCGGCCAGGCGCGGGTTCGCGATCGGCATGCTCCAGGCGTGGAGCGCGCTCGGGTCCATCCTGTGTGCGGTAGTCGTGCCCTTCCTGCTCAAGACCGCGTACGGGTGGCGGAGCGTGTACTTCGTCGGGATTGTGCCGTTGTTATTGCTGGCATATGCCAGAAGAGGACTGCGGGAAACAGCCCGTTTCGAAGCGATGGCGGCAGGGGGGGCAGGCCGCAGGTTGTTTGCGATCTGGCACACGCCTTACCGTCGCCGAGTCATCCAGATGGCCCTCATCTGGGGGTTCACGTACATCTGCACGCAGAACGCGGTGTTCTTCTGGAAAGAGTTCGCGGTCTCCGAGCGCGGGCTGACGGATGGACAGGTCGGGCTCGCGATTGCGATCGCGTCACTCGTGAGCTTGCCGATGGTGTTCATGGTAGGCCGCGTGTTTGACCATTGGGGCCGGCGGCCGAGTGCGGTGTTGATCTGCGGGTTATTGGCGGGGTCGGTGGTGGCGGCGTACCAGGCGACGGGCTACTGGGTACTCGTCGCGGCGCTGACCTTCGCGGTGTTTGCCAACGCGTCGGTGCTTTCATTGCTCAACAGTTTCACGACGGAGCTGTTCCCCACCGAGTGGCGGGGGGATGCGTTTGGCTGGGCCAACAACCTGCTCGGGCGAATCGGTTACGTGATCGGGCCGATTGTCGTGGGTGCGGCGGCGGGGAGTATCGGGTGGGGGAACGCGGTGTCGCTTACGGCCATCGCTGTGGGCGTGACGCTTTTGTTCATCATGGTGTGGTTGCCGGAGACGAAGGGGAAGGAGTTGGAGGAGACAGCGCGGGTCGAGTCCGTGGGCTGAAGCCCGGGGCTGCCGCCTGACGGGAGAGGGGAGAGGCGGGCCGGCCTACTCACGGTCGGTCCGCGCTTCGGCGGGGCGGTGAATGCCGCCAGGGATGGTGGGAGAAGCGGTGGTGAGGATCGCACCCCTCACCATCGCCCCACCCACCATCGCCGCTCTCACCATCGCTGTTTCTTTTTCCGACTATCATTCCCTCACGCTACCGCACGCTCACCTTCTGCGGCTTCGGCGCGCCATCCGGGCCGTTGTCCCAGTCCTGTGCGCTCGACGTGTTCGGAACGCCCCACTGGCGGCCGTTCCAGCCGTCAAACCCTTCCATCTTGAACGCCCAGAACCCGGTGCTCATGTCGGCGACGACGATGAGACCGTCGGCGTTCCGGATCTCGGCCTGCCAGGCGCCGTTGTTGGCGTTGTTCACCTGGCGGGATTCGTGCGGACCGTCGTAGGTGCGGTAGTACCCGACGGTGTACGGGTTCGTCGGGTCCATCATGTTGAAGACCTGGAGACCGTCTTCATACGCACCGACGAACACGTACGGCCAGCGCACTTCGTGGTTGTGGGCCAGCGCGTTCCACGACGCCGTCCACGCACCGATCGGCCGGGTGACGGTCTTGGCCAGCGAATCGCCCTGGGGCTTGAGGTCGATCATCCGCAACGGGGCGTACATGTATTCAGACTCGATAATGGCGTAGCGGCCGGTCGGCTCAGGCGTGAACGTGTGGCCGTTCTGCATGCCCGCAACACCGGTGACCGAGCTCAGCAGTTTCGGATTGGCGAGGTCGGAGATATCCACCACGTAGTACCCGCCGCCACCCGCGGCGTAGAGCCGGTCGGTCTTGCTCGCCGGGTCGTACGCGGCGTAGAAGTCGTGGAAGCCACGGGTTGATGCCTCGGTGGACGAGGGGTTCGTGACCGTGCCGACGCGCCAACTCTTCTGGTCGCCGCCCGCCGCGATCTTGTCCACGTCCCAGAGGGCCGCTTCCGGCTTCCCGGACACCGTCGTGATCACCAGCGGCGCCCCGCTCGAGTGCTTGTAGGCGAAGCTCTCGTGGAACCCACCCTGATACTCGGGACCCCTGATCCGGGCGATCTCCTTGATCTTCGACGTGTCCGGCAGGCCGGTCATGTCGAAGATGATCGCGCCGAGGTCGCTATCGGGGCCGCCCTGCGAGAACTGGAACGTCTGGAAGAAGTAGTACCGGCCCTTGGTCTTCACGTACACCGGGCCCAGGGCACCCGACCCGAGATGGAGTTCCGGTTTGTCGATGCGCCAGGAGTACATCACGTACGCCTTGGACGGGTCCTTCAGGTTGATGATGTCGAACCCGCTCGGCTGGAAGCGCCGGTCGATGTACGCGTACGGCCGCGACAACTCCTGCTCCAGCTCGATATCCGATACGTGCAGGAACCCGCCGAGCGGAATGTGCGACAGCACCTTCATGTTCCGGCTGCCGCGTTCACCCGGCTTCGGGTAATTCGTGACGCCCGCGCGCGGCGCGAACGGGCCGGGGTTGCTGCTGTTCTGGTTCGCGGCGGCCGCTGCGGGCGCCTGGGCGAGAAGCGGCGTTGCAGCCAGCAGCGCGACGACGAAAACCGATAGAACTCGACGCATGAAAAACCTCCTTAAGAGTTAACTGACCTTCTGCGGCTTCGGCGCACCGTCGGGACCGTTGTCCCAGTCCTGCGCGGACGAGATGTTCGGTACTCCCCACTGGTGCCCGTTCCAGCCATCGAACCCTTCCATCTTGAATGACCAAAAGCCGGTGGTGAGGTCGCTGATCACGACGAGCCCGTCGGCGTTCCGGACATCCACGCCGAACGCGCCGTTGCACACGTTGTCGCCGCAGGCGCCGACCTTCGTCGGGCCGTCATACGTGTCGTAGAAGCCCACCGTGTACGGGTTGGTCGGATCCATCATGTTGAATACCTGGAGCCCGTCTTCGTAGTGCGACACGAACACGTAGGGCCAGCGCACCTCGGTGTTGTGCGGCAATCCCTTCCAGTCCGCCGTGTATGCGCCGACGACGCGGGCGCCTGTCTTCACCAGCGTGTCGCCACGCGGCTTCATGTCGAAAACGCGGAGCGGCGCGTACTGGTACTCCGACTCCGCGATGGCGTAGCGGCCGGTGGGGTCGGGCGTAAACGTGTGTCCCCGATTGAGCCCCGACGCGCTCATGGAGCTGAGGAGCCTGGGCTCGGCCACGTTGGTCACGTCGAACACGAAGTAGCCGCCCGCGCCGGCGCCGTAGAAGCGATCCTGGTGACTCGCCGGGTCGTACCCCACGTAGGCGTCATGCCAGCCGCGGAATACGGTGCCCGGGGCGGCGTCGGGAGGCGTCGGGTTCTCGATCCGCCCGACCAGTCCCTGCTTGGCGTCGCCCGCCACGAACCGGTCGATATCGTAGATGTGCATGAACGGCGACTGCGTCGTGGTGAACACGAGCGACGCGCCGCTCGAGTGCTTGTAGCCGTAGATCTCGTGGAACCCGCCGGGCGCACCCGGCTCACGGATCCGCCCGACTTCCTTGATCTTGCTGGTGTCGGGCAGGCCGGTCACGTCGAAGACGATCGCGCCCAGGTCCACGTCGGGACCGCCCTGCGAGAACTGGAACGAGCTGACGTAGTAGTACCGGCCGTGGGTCTTCACGTACGTGGGGCCGAGGCCGCCCGCACCCTGGTGCAGGTCCGGGTTCTCGATCCACCAGTTGTACATCACGTAGGCCTTGGCGGGATCCTTGAGGTTGATGATCTGGAACCCCGCGGGGTTGAGCCGCCGGGTCACGTAGGCGTACGGCCGGGACAGCTCCTGCTCGATTTCGATATCTGCGATTCGCAGGCCGGCGCCCAGCGGGATATGCGACAGGATCTTCACGTTCCGGCTGCCCTGCTCGCCGGGCTTCCGCTGCGCCTGCGCGGGGGATACCAAGAGACTGGCCAGCGCTGCCACGGCCAGGGAATAGTGCATGACCTTCATGTTCGGGAATCCTCCAGCAAGAAGACCAACGCGTTGGTGGAAAGGCCCCTCAAAATTGCCGCGAAGGCGGGACGTAGGCAACCCGGCCCGGAGGTGTCGAGGGTTCCCTCCGGGCCGTTATATTCGGCGAATGGTGCCCGCCGGGTCCTTTAAGATCGCGCTGATACAGATGGCGATGTCGCCCGACCCGGGGCGAAATCTCCTCACGGCCGTGGCCCGCGTGACCGAGGCGGCGAAGGCCGGCGCCAAGGTCGTGTGCCTGCCAGAGTTGTTCCGGTCGCTCTACTTCGCCCAGCAGGAAAACGCCGACCTGTTCGACCTGGCGGAGCCGATCCCGGGCCCGAGCACCGAGGCCCTGAAGACGGTCGCGAAACAGCACGACGTGGCGGTCATCGTGCCGGTGTTCGAGCGGCGCGCGGCGGGGCTCTATCACAACACGGCGGTAACGCTCGATGCCGGGGGCGAAGTGGCTGGCATGTACCGCAAGATGCATATCCCTGACGATCCCGCCTACTACGAGAAGTTCTACTTCACGCCCGGCGACCTCGGGTTCCGCGCCACCGACACGAAGGCGGGGCGCATCGGCACGCTCATCTGCTGGGACCAGTGGTACCCCGAGGGCGCCCGGCTCACGGCCCTCCAGGGCGCTTCGGTGCTGTTCTACCCGACGGCCATCGGCTGGCACCCCAAGGAAAAAGCCACGCACGGCGCCAGCCAGCGCGATGCCTGGCGCACGATCCAGCGCGGCCATGCGATTGCGAACGGCGTATACGTGGCGGCCGCGAACCGCGTCGGCCTCGAGCGGCCCGCGGGTGGCGGGGATGGAATCGAGTTCTGGGGATCGTCGTTCGTGGCGGACCCGTTCGGCGTGGTGATCGCCGAGGCGCCGGCCGATACCGAAACGATCCTGTACGCCGACGTTGACCTGGCCCGCATCGAAGAAGTCCGGCGCGGCTGGCCGTTCCTCCGGGACCGCCGGGTGGATGCGTATCAGGGGATCAACGCCCGGTTCCTCGAAGAATCCGCTCTCGATCGCCCGTGACTCCCTCCAAGACACCGGCGGCAGAGGGCTACCGGATGCCCGCCGAGTGGGATCATCACGCCGCCACGTGGCTGGGCTGGCCCCACAACGCGGCGGACTGGCCCGGCAAGATCGCGGCGATCCACTGGGTATACGGGGAAATCATCCGCAAGCTCGCGCCCGAGCCGGTGCGTATCCTGGTGAATTCGGCGGCCCATGAAAAACAGGCGCGGGGCGTCCTGGAGCGCGTCGGTACCGACCCGAAGCAGGCGGAGTTCTACCGCATTCCTACGGACCGCGGCTGGACGCGCGACTCCGGGCCCATCTTCGTCCGGAGTGGCGGCGAGACACCGCAGGTCGCCATAGCCGGGTTCCGGTTCAACGCCTGGGCCAAGTATCGCAACTGGAAGAAGGACGCCCAGGTACCGGCCCGCGCGGCCCGTTCGCTCGGCCTGAAGGTCCTGCCGGCCGCGTTCGACGGCCGGGACGTCGTCCTCGAGGGCGGGAGTATCGACGTGAATGGGCGCGGCGCCCTGCTCACCACCGAGGAATGCCTGCTGGACCCCAAGGTCCAGGTCCGGAACCCCGGGTTCACCCGCGAGGACTACGAGCGGGTGTTCGCGGACGTGCTGGGCGCAACGAAGACCACGTGGCTGGGTCGCGGGATCGCGGGCGACGACACCCACGGCCACGTGGACGACGTATGCCGGTTCGTGACGTCGAACACCGTGGTGCTTTGCCAGGAAGAGAACTCCCGGGACGAGAACTACGGGCCGCTCCAGGAGAACCGCGAGCGGCTCGAGGGTGCCCGGCTGGAAGACGGCTCGCGGTTCGAGGTGCTGACCCTGCCGATGCCCGCGCCGCTCCACTTCGAGGGCCGCCGGCTCCCCGCGAGCTACGCCAACTTCTACATCGGGAACGACGCGGTGCTGGTCCCCACGTTCAACGACCCGAACGACCGGGAAGTACTCGGCGTGCTGAAGGAGGTGTTCTCCGGCCGGATGGTCGTCGGCATCCACGCGGTGGATCTCGTCTGGGGGCTCGGCACCCTTCACTGCCTCACCCAGCAGGAGCCCGCGCGGAAGCGGAACTCGGGCGATGAACGCCGGCGGTCATGGCCGCCGGCCGCACGGCCGAGCGGGGTCTTCCGCGGCCACTATGTCGACCGTTGAGGAGCAGGTCGTCCTGGTGGATGAGGGCGACCGTGAGATCGGAACCAGCGGGAAGCTCGAGGCGCATCGGGCGGGCCGGCTCCATCGCGCATTTTCCGTGTTCGTGTTCGACATGCGCGGCAACCTGCTGCTCCAGCGGCGTGCGGATGGCAAGTACCATTCGGCCGGCCTCTGGTCCAACACCTGTTGCGGGCATCCGCGGCCGGGCGAGGACACGCTGGCCGCGGCCCACCGGCGGCTGGCGGAAGAAATGGGATTCGACTGCCCCCTGACCCACCGGTTCGCGTTCACCTACCGGGCGGACCTGGACCAAGGCCTGGTGGAACATGAACTGGATCACGTATTCGACGGACGGTACGCCGACCCGCCCGAGCCGGACCCCGCCGAGGTCGACGAGTGGCGCCGGGCGCCGGTGCCTGCCCTGCTCAAGGACCTCGAACTCAATCCCCAGCGGTACTCCGCCTGGCTCAAGGGGGCCTTGCACGGCCTTCGCGAGCGGAACGCGCTCCCGGCTGCATGACCCGCCCCGCCTTGCCGGTCGTGTGGCACGAGGCGTACGAGGTGGACATCGGCGCGCACGTGTTCCCCACCCGCAAGTATCGGCTGGTACGCAACCGGCTCATCGGCGAGGGCACGATCACCGAAGCGGACATCGGCCGGCCCGAGCCGGCAACCTGGGACGCGGTCGCCCTGGTTCACACGCCGGAGTTCATCGAGAAGATCCGCTCGGGCAAGTTTTCCGAGTATGACGTGGCCCGGCTCGAGGTGCCCTTCTCCGAAAAACTCCGCACCGCGGCCCTGCTCACCGTCGCCGGCTCGATCCTCACCGCCCGACGCGCGCTGGATGCCGGAATCGCGGTGCACATTGGAGGCGGGTTTCACCACGCGTTCGCGGACCACGGCGAGGGATTCTGCCTGCTGAACGACGTCGCCATAGCCATCTGTGTCCTGCTCCAGGAGAAACGCATCGAGCGAGCCGCGGTGGTGGATTGCGACGTCCACCACGGGAATGGCACCGCGGAGGTGTTCGCGCACGATCCCCGGCTGTTCACCTTCTCGATTCACCAGGAACGCAATTACCCGTTCCTCAAGCCGCCGAGCACCGTGGACGTCGGGCTCGAGGACCGTTCCGGCGACAGCCCGTACCTCTGGGCCATGGACGAGCACCTCCCGGCCATTGTCGCGCACCGGCCCCAGATCGTGTTTTATCTGGCGGGCGCGGATGCCTACGAGTGGGATCAACTGGGTGGGCTCAAAGTCACCATGGACGGCCTGCGCGAGCGGGACGAGATGGTGTTCAAGGCCTTTCGAAAGGCGAAGGTTCCGGTCGCGGTCGTGCTGGCGGGCGGGTACGCGCTGGACGGCGAGGACACGGTCGAGATCCACTGTAACACGGCGCGGGCCGCGCGGGCTGCTCTCGCCTGAGGACGCTTGCGAACGGCGGGCCCGCCCGGCACCCTTGCCCCACGGCCCGCGAGAGGAACGATGGCTGAAACAACGAAACGCCCACGCAAGAAAAAGGGACCCGCCGAACCGCGGGGACTCGACGCCGCGAAACTGGCCGCGGGCTCGCCCCCGGCCGCGGTCGAGACCCTCTCGCGGCAGATCGGGGACGACGGCGGCGCGGTGCTCGGTGTATACCGGGACCCGCTGGGCGGGCACTGGCAATTGTTCGCCGCCCTGCCGCTCGCGAAGGTGGAGCCGACGCCATACCAGCGCGACTTGTCGGAGAGCCACGTGAAGCGGCTCTCCAGCGCGATCGACCGGCTGGGCCGTTTCCTGGACCCGGTGATCACGGTTCGCACCGAGGATGGGAAATACTGGACGCCCAACGGTCATCACCGGGTCGCGGCCCTGCGGGAGTTGGGCGCGAAGGCGGTCGTTGCGCTGGTAGTGGCGGAGCCCGAGGTGGCGCACCGGATTCTCTTGTTGAATACCGAGAAGGCACACAACCTCAGGGAGCGGTCATTGGAAGTGATCCGCCTGGCGCAGGGCCTGGCGGAACTGGACGACCGGCCGGAGAAGGCCTACGAGGCCGAGTTCGAGGAGCCGGCACTCCTCACGCTGGGATTGTGTTACCAGGAGAACGGCCGGTTCGCCGGCGCGTCGTTCCACTCGGTGCTCAAGAAGATTGACGGGTTCTCGAGCCACAAGCTCACGAAGGCCCTGGAGGCGCGCCGCGAGCGCGCGAAGAAGCTCATGGAACTGAGCGAGGCAGTGGACGGCGCAATCGCCCAGCTCAAGGAGCGGGGGTTCCAGAGCCCCTACCTCCGGGCATTCGTGGTGGCGCGCATCAACCCGCTCCGCTTCAAGCGGGGCGCGACGGCCGACTTCGACGAGACGATCGACAAGATGACCGAGTCGGCGCGGAAGTTTGATTCCGGCAAGGTCAAGGCGGACCAGCTGGCGCAGGCCGGCGGCCCGGTGGACGAGTAGGCGCGATGGCCAAGTTCAAGGAACGCCGGTCCAGCCCGAAGGTCGGCCGAGTGTCCGGGGCGGTGGGGAAGCCGACGGTGGCCGGGAAGGCCGCGGCCAAAACCATGCTGCGGGACGCGGCCGGGTTTCACACCATGGAGGTGGTTCGCGAGTTCATCCAGTACGATCTGGACGGCGGGGCGCAGACGGAGTGGAACGAGCGGTTCGTGATGCCGCTCTGCATGGCCGTGATGTCGGTGGACAATCTCAAGAAGTTGCCGAACGAGGGCGTGCGGAACCGCGCGCTGGCCATCATCGGGGAGACGCTGGGCAAGCTGACGCGCCGGGCGGACCGCATGGCGCGCTCAGGCAACGACTACGTCGTCCTCCTTCGCCGCACGCTGGCCAAGCGCGTCAGCGACTCCTACGGGCCACACATGCGGAAGGCCGTCGTCGACGCCTGCGCCGAGGCGGGCATGGAAGTGGTTCTCTCGATCGGCATCGCCAGCGTGACCGAACACATGATCAAGAACGGGGACGACATGATCAAGAAGGCATTCGCCGCGCTCGACCACGCCAGAAAGCAGGGGCCGGGAAGCCTCGCGATCTACGACTTTCGCATCATGCCCTACTAGGAGATACCACATGCGCCTGCCGTACCTGATGGCTTTGACGGTCTTCATCCCCGTGCTCGCGTCGGCACAGGAAGCCTCGCACACGGCGCCCGCGGGCTGGCGGTGGCGCATGGACGACGGCCCGGAGTCGGCGGTCGAGGTCTGGCAGGCGGATTCGGTCTGGCATTCGAACACGCAGAACGCGGGGTTCTGGTGGGATCCGGCCTGGGTAGGGAAAGGCCGGTTCGCCGCTGAGGTCGAGTATCTCATTTACCCCGAGTCCGCCGGGTCGGAGTTCGGCTTGATCATCGGCGGCGTGAAAATGGACGAGCAGAACTCATCCTACATCAAGTTCGTCGTCCGGAGCGACGGGCACTACCTCGTGGCGCTCCGGGACGGCAAGCTGTTTCACGAAATCGCGCCGTGGAAGCACACCTACCGCGTTGAAACGCCAAGCGGCTCGGGGCCGGCGAAGAACGTCGTCCGGATCCAGGCGCACCAGAGCGTGATCGCGTTCTATCTGAACGGGTACCGGGTGTTCTTCATTGACCGTTCCATGGTGAAGGCCCCGGGCCAAGTGGCGCTCCGCATGGGCGGCGGGATCGTGGCCGACATATCCAAGTTCAAGATCGAGCCGCTGGACAACTGAGTCCTGGGGCCTTTTTTTGGGGGATCCATGAGCGCACGCGGGCATTTTGTCTGGCACGAACTCCTGACGACCGATATCAAGGCGGCCGCCGGTTTTTACGGAAAAGTGGGCGGCTGGACGACCCAGGAGTGGAAAGAGAACAAGGGCTACCTGTTGTTCATGACCGGGAAGGCGGTCATGGCTGGCCTCAAGCGCGAAGAGCCCCGGCGGTGGCTCCCCTATATCGTGACCGACGATGTGGAAGTCGCCCTGTGGGAGGCCCAACGCCTGGGCGGCAAAGTGATCAAGAACACGGACACCATGCCGACCGTTGGCAAGTTTGCCGTGCTGCAAGATCCGTTCGGTGCCGTATTTGCCGTCCTGCAACCGGCTTACGAGCCCAAGCCCACGTACCCGGTGTCGGTCGGCGACTTCTCGTGGCATGAACTGCTCACCGCCGACGTCGACGTAGCGCTCCGGTTCTACTCGGCCCTGTTTGGCTGGCAGAAGACCTCGGCGATGGACATGGGGGCCGGCGCGGGGCTCTACCAGATGTTCGGGTGGAAGGGCCGTGAGCTGGGCGGGGTCTACAAGAAGGCAAAGCAGGACCCAGGGCCAAACCGCTGGGTCTGTTACATCAAGGTGCGCGACGCGGAGACCGCCGCGGAGGCGGCGACCAAGGCCGGCGGGAAGATCCAGATGGACCCCATGAAGGTCGCGGGCGGCACCTGGATAGCGACGGGGTTGGATCCGCAGGGTGCGGAGTTCTCGGTCCACTCCGACAAGAAAGCCAAGGCAAAACCGGCCGCGAAGAAGAAAGCCGCGAAGAAACCGGCGAAGAAGAAAACGAAGTCATCGAAAGGAAAGAAGCGAAAATGAGTCCCCAGGGGTTCGGGTTCGAATCGCGCAACGGCGATCGGCGCGAGCAACGAGAGCGGCGCGCGCGGGACCGGCGAGGCGTCCGGGAACGCCGCCTGGGCGACCGCCGCCGCCGGCCCAAGCTGGCCGCGGTCGAGCGGCGCCTGTCGGGGGACCGCCGCGCACTGGCACGCCGGGCGCGCAACCTGAGAAGAAACTTCCGCCGCCAAAAGAACGACCGCCGGAGCAACGAGTCCCGCCGCGCCTCCGGGCTTCGCATTACCCAGGACGGATTCCGCTCCCGGCCATCCACGTTCGGGGTACAGGGCCACTCGCCCCCGTCACCCAACTGAGCCCTGAACGACGAACCGCCCGCCGAGACCCGGCGGGCGGTTCGTGTTTTCATGCTCGTCGTTCGTTCAGATCCGGCGAGACCCCCGCCGCATCCGCAGTCCCTGCGGAGGATCACCGGGCTGGCCTCCCATTCCAGGACCACCCATACCGGGCCCGCCCATCCTGGGGCGCATCCCGCGACCAGGCCCCATGCCGCGTCCACCGCCATCGGCCCAACCCTGCACGCGGCCACGCTGCTCGGGCGTGAGCACCGCCTTGGCCTGGACCGAGGTAACCAGCGTGTTGAGCTGGGCACCCTGCTCAACCTGCATGAGCGCCTGCGCGTGGGTGCGCACCTGCGCGACGTCGGGCGCGGTCTGTTGCAGGAGCTTCTGAAGCTCTTCGCGATGCGGCTTGGCGTCGGTCTGCGCCTTCTCGCGCGCGGCCTTGAGATCGTTCTCGAGACCGGACAACCGGGTGACCTGGTCGGGCGTGAGGTTCAGGACATCGCGCCGCTCGAGAAGAAGTGACGGGTTGAACACGCCGACTGCGAAGCCGGCACCGCCGGGGCCACCCATTCCCGGAGGGCCCTGCATGCGGGGCTGGCCTTCAGCCGGGGGCTGAGGCGCGCCGGGCGGCGCCTGGCGCGGGGCGGGCTGTTGAGCATGGGCAGAGACGACGCCGGTCGCCACGAAGGCGAGGGCGAGCATCGTGCCCGTGGAAAGTTTCTTCATAGTTGCATTCTCCATTGCAAGACTCGTTGTGGTCGGCGCGGCGTCGAGCCGTGCGTCCCTGCTCAGGAATACGAGGGGCGCCACCGGAATGTTAGCGCGGGCCCTGGACTTCGCGATTGCCGCGCGATGCGCGAGACTCCTCAAGGGTCGCAGTCCGCAAAGCAAAAGGGCGGTCCGAAGGCACGCCCGGTATTTTGCTTGACCCCATGGGGCCCGGCCCGCACTATCCGCACCTATGTCACGCCTCGAGCCCCGCTCTCCCGCCGCCGGAATCCGGGTCATCACCGGGGTGCGCCGCAACGGCGAGACCACGCCTCATCCCCAGCGTGTGGCGGTCGAGGAGCCGCTGGAAATCCGCGTGGGCGACGTGCCGATCGCGGTCACGATGCGCACACCGGGGGACGCCGCCGACCTGGTCCGCGGGTTCCTCCTCACCGAGGGAATGATCCTGTCCCCCGCGGAACTCGCGGGATTCGAAACGTCGGATCGGCCCGGAGAATCGAGGATCACCGTGCGGCTCGCGGCCGGAATCGAGATTGACCCGCACCGGTTTCAGCGGAACCTCTTCGTGTCATCGTCCTGCGGCGTCTGCGGCAAGGCGACCATCGACAACGTCAAACTCTTCGCCCGCAGGCCCGCCCCCTTCTCCATGAGCCCGGCAACACTCGGCGGCCTCACCGGCCTCCTCCGCCCGCACCAGCCTGCGTTCGACGAGACCGGCGGCCTGCACGCCGCCGGCATTTTTTCGCCGCAGGGCGATCTCATTGCCGTCCACGAGGACGTGGGCCGGCACAACGCGGTGGACAAGGCGATCGGCGCGGCGGCGTTGAACGCCTGGCCCCTCCCGGCGGCGGTGCTGGTGGTGTCCGGGCGGCAAAGCTTCGAGATCGTCCAGAAGGCGGCGATGGCGAAGATGTCGCTCGCGAAGGTGAACCCAAAGGCGCTGGAGCGCGGCCTACCGCACCTCGAACACCATGTGAAGAACGTTCAGCAGTTCGGTGTGCCGGTCGTCGTGGCGCTGAACCGCTTCCTGACGGACACGCCCGCCGAGCTCGAGTTAGTGCACGACCATGCCGCCAAGCTCGGGGTTCAAGTGGTGTTGTCGGACATGTGGGCCCGCGGCGGCGCGGGTGGGGAGGAGCTGGCGCGCGAGGTGCTGGCGCTTCTCGCGGGAAAGACGGCGGCATACCGGCCGCTCTACCGGGTCGTAGGATCCGATCAAGCAGAAGATCGAGACGATCGTCAAGAAGGTGTACGGGGGCGACGGCGTGGACTATTCGCCGGCCGCCGAACGGGCGATCGGCTACCTCGAGTCCATCGGGCTGGCGAACACGCCGGTGTGCATGGCCAAGACCCAATACTCGCTGACGGACGATCCCGCGCGGCTGGGGCGCCCGACCGGATTCCGCGTAACCATCAACGAGCTATACGGTTCGGCGGGCGCCGGCTTCGTGGTGGCCAAGACGGGAGACATCATGACGATGCCCGGCCTGCCCAAGGAGCCGGCGGCCGAAAGGATGGGGATCCGGCCGAACGGGGAGATCGTGGGCCTGTCTTAGCGTCAGGCACCCCGTCCCCCTTGAAATTCGTCGCTGAATGGTGCATTTAGAGGCGCCGAAACCTTGCCTCCTTGGAGGAGCCACCGATGAAACGCACGTTTCAGACGCTAGCCGCATTCTGGCCGCCGATCATGCTCGTTACGCTGCTCTTCAGCACCATGATTGACGGAACGCGGACCATGATCGAGCATCTCGAGATCATCCCCTACCTGATCCGGTGGTTCGTGATCATTTCGCCCGCGATTCTCTTCTACTTCCTTGCGGAGCGGTCGGCTCCCGCGGCGGGAAGCCACTAGCTCCCAGGTTTTGGAACGCTGGAGACGGGAGGCGCACTCAGCCTCCCGTCTTTTTTTCACTTGACCGCTTCGTAGCAACCACGTGACCGCCAATTGACCGCCCTCCGGTAGGGTCGTTCAAGCTTGTCGGAGAGGTGTTCCATGAAGGTCACATTCAGCGGGCCAGGGAACCATCCGTGTCGCCCGGGCGCAGATGCCGGTACGCATCTCGGCCGCGACCCCCGCCTACCCGGACGAGCTCAAGCGGGCACGGCTGGAAGGAACCGTCATTGTCGAGGCACGAATCGATTCGACCGGGAAGGTGGAACCCAGCTCGGTCAACGTCGTCGAGTCGCCCGACCTGCGGTTCGACGAACCCGCAAGGGAGTTCGTGCTGCGGGGCTGGCGGTAGTTGCACACCTCCGTTTTTCGCCCCACTTTCAGCGTTGAGCTGTCAGGGGTTTCGGGCGATCGCAACGGGGGAACGAGTGGACGGAACGAGGGAGCGAAGGAACGCGGGAACGAAGGTTGGGCGGATTGTTGGCTTGGCCGCTGTCGGGCTGCTGGCGGCATCGGGAGCCTATGCCCAAGGACCGGCGACGAAGCCGGTCAACGATCTGCCCAACCCGTATCTCACGCGCGAGGGCTGGGCAAAGATGCCGGAGGGCCGCACGTGGGGCTCCACGAGCGCCGTTGATATAGACCGCGATGGAATCAGCATCTGGGTGGCGGAACGGTGCGGGGAGAACAACTGTGGCGCATCGAACCTGGACCCCATCCTCAAGTTCGACGAGAACGGCACCTTGGTGAAGAGTTTCGGCGCGGGCCTCATCATCTCCCCGCATGGAATGCAGGTAGACAAGGACGGCAACATCTGGGTGACGGATTGCGCCTGCACGGGTGGCGGCGCCACTCCCGCCGCACCGGCGGCGCCCAGGGGGCATCAGGTCTACAAGTTCAGCCCCGATGGGAAGCTGCTGATGACGCTGGGCAAGGCCGGCGGCGGCAAGAATGCGGAAATTTTCTGGCAGCCGAACGACGTCCTGATGGCACCAAACGGCGACATCTACGTCGCTGAAGGGCACACTTCCACTGATACCGCCAACGCACGCATCCTCAAGTTCGACAAGACGGGCAGGCTGATCGCGACCTGGGGCAAGAAGGGCACCGGCCCGCTCGAGTTCGACCAGCCGCACGCGCTGGCGATGGACTCGCAGGGACGCCTCTTCGTGGGGGACCGGGGCAACAACCGGATCCAGATCCTGGACCAGTCCGGCAAACTGCTGGACACCTGGTATCAGTTCAGCCGGCCGAGCGGGATTTTCATTGATGCGCGGGACAACATATACGTGGCCGATTCGGAATCCGGGTCCGTGTCGCGGGACCCGGTGACGCGCGAGAAGAACCGTACCGAGTGGAAGCGGGGCCTCCGGATCGGCAGTGCGAAAGATGGATCGGTAAAGTGGTTCATTCCCGACCCCGCGGAAAACCCGCCGAGCACGAGCGCGGCCGAGGGTGTGGCGGTGGACTCGAAGGGGAACGTCTACGGCGCCGAGGTCGGCCCCAAGGCGTTGAAGCGCTACATCCTCAGGACGTAGGATCAGTCCCGGGCTTGAGCCCGGGACTGATGCGGCGGTAGACGGCGTACAGCATCCAGGCAAACCCAACCACGATCAGCAGCAGCATCAGCCCTCGCATCACGCCCATCAGCAGGAGCCGGTCGAACGCCGGCCACTGGAACTGATACTGCCTCAGGGCCGACGACCGGTCCGTCATCCAGTGCCATGCCGTGTGGGCCACCAGTGCCGACAGGATGATCGTCCCCATCCGCTCCGCCACCGCGTACTTGAACAGGGCGTTGAGCGCGGGAATCGCGAGCAGGAGGACGAACACCTGGCCGAACTCCACGCCCAGGTTGAATGACAGCAGTGATGTGAGGAGATGCGAGCCGGCGAACTGGAGTGAATCCCGCAGCATGAACGAGAACCCGAACCCATGCACCAATCCGAACCCAAACGCGATGAGCCACCGGCGCTCGAGTTTGGGCCCGACGATGTTCTCCACCGCCATGTAGACAATGGACAGCGCGATCAGCATCTCGATCAGCGGCGGGAACCACAGGGCGGAGGGCGCGAGTCCGGATGCCGATGCGATGAGGGTGATCGAGTGCGCCACGGTGAACGACGTCACGATCACGACGAGCGGCTTGAGCTTCCGGAACGGGACGACCAGGCAGAAGACGAAGAGCAGGTGGTCCACGCCGTCCAGGATATGCCCGAACCCCAACTGCACGAATCGCCACGCGGCCTGGTGCCAGCGGGGATCGAGCCGCACCAGTCCCGGGTCCCCGATGTATTCGAACGCGCGTTCCGCGCCGCCGGGCGGCAGGAACCGGAGCACCGTGGTGGTCCGGATGCCGAGGTGGGCGAGGGCGGGACGAATCGAGAACATGGACTGATCCGAGGTGATCGCGTACTCGAACTCCACGTCGAGCATCGCCTGCTGCCACGCCAGGTCCACGGTCGGCGCGAGCCGGGCCTCGGTGAAGTGCGCCAGGGCGGTTTCGTAGGAGCCGAAGGACTGGTCGGACGGCAGGGACACGCGGGCAGCGACCAGCTCGGCGCCGCTCAAGCGAGTGTCACCCTCGTACAGCTCCACGTAGCTCGCGATCCACTGACGCGCGGCGTCGCGCATCAGGGAGTCGGCCTTGGCAATGTCGAGGAAACCCGGCCCGCGGAGCGGCCAGGTGACGTCACGCATGGATTCGAGGGGGACGCGGACGATCAGCCGCAGGCGCGACCCGTCCGGCCGCACGAATGCCCGGACCATTACCGTCGCCGGGATATCGTGTGCCGCAATCGCCGACGGCAACGCCGGAATCAGCGCCGCCGCGAGGGCGATCAGTTGCAGTCGCCTGCGTGCTCTGGACGGATCCATTGCCTGCACGTTAGTTAGGGGCCGGAACTAAGGAGATGCCGATGACAAGGAAGCGCAACCTCGTGTTCGGAGTCACACTCGCCGCCGCCTTCCTGGCGCTCGCGGCCGGCCAGGCGGCGCTTCGCGCTTCCTCCTGGAAGGCCGTGGACGCCCCGATGTTCGAAGTGGACCCGATGTGGCCCAAGCCCCTGCCGAACCACTGGATCCTGGGCTCGACCATTGGCGTCGGCGTGGACTCGAAGGACCACGTGTTCATCATTCATCGTGGCTTCCCCACGCTCACGGCGCGCACCGAGGCCGGCCTCGATACCAAGCCGCCGACCGGCGAGTGCTGCGCGGCCGCCCCGCCAATCCTCGAGTTCGACCCCGAAGGCAACCTGGTGAAGGCCTGGGGCGGTCCCGAAGCCGGGCACGACTGGCCGGTGTCCAATCACGGCATCTCGATCGACCACAAGGACAACGTGTGGATCGGCGGGAACGGGACGTGCAACGATTCCCTCGTGAAGGCGGGTGTTTGCAAGACCGCCGGCTCCGGCGACTCGTACGTCCTCAAGTTCACGCACGACGGCAAGTTCCTGATGCAGATCGGGGAAGCGAACCAGCGGGCGAACAGCAACAGCATGACGAGTTTTGGGCGGGTCGCCAAGATTTCGTTCGACGTACCCGCGAACGAGGCGTATCTCGCGGACGGTTACGGCAACAAGCGCGTGGCAGTCCTCGACATGGACAACGGCAAGATCAAGCGTTTCTGGGGCGCCTATGGTAACGTGCCGAAAGACACCAACATGGGGCCCTACAACCCGGATGCGCCCCTGATCCAGCAGTTCCGGAACCCGGTCCACTGCGCCGAGCCGACCAACGATGGCCTGGTCTATGTGTGCGATCGCCCGAACGACCGGATCCAGGTGTTCCAGAAAGATGGCAAGTTCGTCAAGGAAGTCCGGATCGCCCCTGCGACGCGGGGCGACGGCTCGGTGTGGGACATCGCCTTCTCGCGGGACCCCCAGCAGAAGTACATGTACCTGGCGGACGGCAAGAACGAGCACATCTACGTCATGGACCGGCAGTCACTCGAGATCCTGACGCAGTTCGGCGACGGCGGCCGTCAGCCGGGCCAGTGGTTCGCGGTGCACAGCATCGCGACCGATTCCAAGGGCAACATCTACACGACGGAGACGTACGAGGGGAAACGCGTGCAGAAGTTTGTCTATAAGGGAATCGGGCCGGTGACCAAGAAAGAACAGGGAGTGGTGTGGCCTAAGAAGTAAGATGTAAGAAGGGAGAAGTAAGAAGGAAACCCTTCTCACTTCTCCCTTCTTACTTCTCACCCGCAATTCAGTCCGTTGTTTTCTTCTGCGACTTCGGCAGCGCCATGCCCACCAGCGCCACATCGTCCCCGGCCCCAATCGCGAACACGATGTACTGCTTGCCCTGGTGCATGAACGTCATGGGCACCGCGGTGGTCCTCCGGGGAATAGAGACCGCTCCCACCTGTTTGCCGGTCGCCTTGTCCACCGCATAGAGCTTGGCGAGCGAGTCGGGCATGCTGCCGTTGCGGCCCGAGCCGTAGATCACCAGCGTCTTGGTGGTAATGATCTGCGCCTGGCCCCGGCCGCCCAACGGCGGAATGGTCACACCGCTAAAGAGCTCACTCGGCTCCCGGCACTGGCTCCCCACCAGCCTGCGGCACGCTTCGGGTTGCGTGGACGTGCCGTTGGGGATCCACCAGGTTTTGTCGCCGGTATTCATGTTGTACGCGGTTACCCCACCGAATTCCTTCGGCTTGAGAATCGAGATCCCGTCGATGGCCGAGACTCCCAGGCGCCCGCCGCCGAAGCCCCCGGGCGCGCGGGCCGCCGGCGGTGTGTAGCCGGCGGGGGCCGGCGTGGCCCCGATGAGGCCGCAGCTGTCGTGCACCGAGCTGTAGCGGAACTCCGAGCAAGGATCCTTTCCGAGCGTGATGCTGCTGAGCCCGGTCTGTGAACCCACATACATCAGACCGGTTTCGGGATCGACCGCCGCGCCGCCGTCAATGTTCACGCCACCACTGGCGCCCGGCGTATACCACGAGCATTTGAAGCCGCTGGGCGCGCTGCCGTCGTTCGGCGTTCCGGGTATGTAGTACGGCCCCATGCGGCACTTCTGCGCCAGCTTGAGCGCCGAATCCTTGATGGCCGGCGTGTAGTCGATCAGGTCCGATGCCTGGAGGCCCTGCTGTGAATAAGGAGCCGGCTTGGTCGGGATCGGCTGGGTCGGCCAGGTCTTCTCGCCGGGCGCCTCGCTCTGGAGCACCGGAGTTTCGACGATCGGCCAGATGGGTTCGCCGGTAACGCGATCGAGGACGTAGACCCAGCCCTGCTTGGTGGTCTGCGCGATGATCTTGCGGGGCCGGCCGGCGACGGTGACGTCCATCAGGTTGGGCGACATCGGCGTGTCGTAATCCCATATGTCGTGATGCACAAACTGGTAGTGCCACTTCCGCTGACCCGTCTTCACGTCCAGGGCGACCACGCTGTTGCCGAAAAGATTCGCTCCAGGCCGGTGCCCGCCGTACTCATCCATGAGGGGCATGCCGACCGGGATGTACGCGAGGCCGAGTTCAGGGTCGGCCGCATATGTGGCCCAGGGGTCGTTCTTGCCGACTCCCTCCGTCCCGATCTTCGAGCCGTTCGTCCAGGTCTCCGCACCGAACTCACCGGGCTGGGGAATCAGGTTGAACATCCAGAGCTGTTTCCCCGTGTGAATGTCGAAACCCCGAACCGATCCCGGAATGTTGTGCAGGCGAATCGGGTAATAGCCGTGGATGGCGGAGTTCCCGACGACGATCACATCGTTCACGATGACGGCGGGCGAGCTGTTGGCGATCTGGCCGTAGGAGGGATCGAGTCCGATCGTGCCGTCTGCTCCGGTCTTGGTGATCGGGTCCCACGTTTCGCCGGGCCGGGCCCGGCGCGCGGGGGCAGCGTCGCTGATGATGAGCGAACCGGAATCGTCCACTGCGAGCGGGACCATCGGGATGCCGAGCCCGTCCTGAAGGTCCACGACGCCATTGGTGCCGAACTTGGGGTCCGGGACACCCGTGCGGGCGTCGACCGACGCCATGTGATAGCCCGGCGTCACGACGATGATCCGTTCTTCGCGTCCATCCGTCCAGTAGGACAACCCTCGGCCGGCGAACTGGCGCGGCGCCTTCCGCCAGCGGATACCCTCGTCCAGCCGCCACATCCACAGCGCTTCCCCCGTCGCCGGATCCAGCGCGACGGTGACGCGACGGGTCGAGGCGACGGTGAAGAGCCGGCCGTTGGCGTAGAGCGGCGTGGTCCGGTAGTACTCGTCCGGGCCGAACGCTCCGGCCGGAAACTTCCAGCTGATCTGGAGGGAATCGAAGTTGGAGGCGTTGATCTGGTCGAGCGGCGAATACCGCGTGCTCCACGCATCCGCGCCCCAGTAGCGCCACTCGCCCGGTGCGTTCGCTCGCGCCAGCGTCTGTGCCTGCAAAACCGACCCGCCGACGAACAGCGCCGCGAGCATGACTGCGTACCGCTTCATGGTTTCGCCTCCCTCATTCCCAGTGTGTCGAACCTGATCGCGCTCAACTCGGCCTCATCGCCCGACAGCCCGCCTGTTCCCGATGGCATGCCGGTGGTCTGGAGCAGGTACGCGAGTGTCTGGACGTCTTCATCCGGCTCGAGGCCGCCGGGATTGTCCTTCGGCATGTTCTCGCTGATGTACTGGAACAACTCCGAAAGCGGGCGCCCGCTCCACTTGGCCTTGATCGTTGCGCTGTGCCCTTCCGGCGTGTGGCAGGAACGGCACCGCAGGCCATACAGCTTTCGACCGGCGGCCGCCTGGCCGGCGGTAAAGACGCCGTCGAGCGTCGAACGCGACGGAACCGGCGCGGCTTGCTGCGCCGAGCCCTGCCGGACGCAGGCCAGCATGCACGCCGCAATGAGGGTTGTCCAGCCCCGTCGCATCGTCAGCAATCAACTGGGCGATTGACGAAGGGCAAGGCTGGCAGGATTATGACGCCGGGCGCCTGGAATTGGTGAGGTCGAGGGCCGAACGCAACACGCCCGCCAGTTTTTCCACGTCGTCATTCCCCCAGAAGTGCATGAACAGGAGCCGGGGCTCCTCGCCGAGCAGGTGGCTGTGCAGGGAGGTTACTTCGACACCGCCTGCCCGGAGGGCCCGGATGACGCTATTCACCTCGGTCGCGACGAGGACGAAATCGCCGGTGGCCACCGCGCGGCCGGTACCGGTCGGCTGGAAGTTGATGGCTGTGGCGAGCCCCATGGTCGGCGGGATTTCGATACCGCCATCCCGCACGATCTCCATGCGCGGAACGCCGACCTGGTAGGCGCCGCCGTTTCCGCGTCCGGCGTATCCCAGCCGTTTCACAAGCAGCGCCGTGTCGAGCGAAAGTGGCACGGGAGTTCCCGGCGCAGCGGGCGGTGGGGTCTTGGTGAGTGACACGGCGGCGCGCACGGCCTCGGCGATCTTCACCGGGTCGCCGTGCGCGTGAACGTGGACGTAGTAGACCGTCGGCGTCTCGTGGAGCACATGGTGGTGAATCGCCGTCTGCTCCACGCCGCCGGCCTGGAGCGCCGTGATGACCGGCGTGACCTCGTCGTCCGTGAGAACGAGGTCGCCCATCGCCACGGCGCCACCTTCAGCCGGCATGAAAGCAACCCACCCGCCCAAGGCCAGGGCTGGCTTGAGTTCGAGGTCGCCGATCGTCACGTGCAGGTCGCCTCTCGGGAAAGCGAACCGGTACACGGTCCCCGCCTGCTGAACCCCCGGCCGACCGATGGCGGCTTCTACAGCCTTCCAGTCAACGGTCTGGGCGCGCACAACACTGGCGCTGCTAATGACCAGGACGCCGGCGAGCAGGCTCTTCCGTACAGTCATGTGCGGCCCTCCTTCAATGGGAAAGGCGCCCCCAGCCTTGCCTACGGCCCCCGCTGGGGATTCCAGGTGTGTCGTTCGTCGCGCACGTGGGCAAGCCAGGCGTACAAGGCATCATACACCACAAACCCGTGCCGCAGTTGTTCGTGATCGTCCTGGAAGTTGTGCGACAAGCCTAACGATACGGCCAGTAAACCGGCGCATTGGGGCGCGAGGTCGAGCCGAGCCGTGTCGGCCCCCCGCACAATCACGGCAAGATCCGCGAGCGCCGGGTCAGCCTGGGGGTACTTCGCCAGGAATGCGTCGAACGAGCAGAGTGGACCCACGTGGGACAGTTCCACGTTTTCGACGTCGAACGGCGTAGCACCCAGCTCCGCGGCCCGGCGTGTGATGTCGGCCGGCGGGACAAAGAAGAACTCGGGTGAACGATCAATGAACCGCGCGATCAGCCAGGGACAGGCGACGCGGTCGATCTTGGGACGTTCACGAGTGATCCAGCGCATGGGCTCCTCCGTCTAGTTACGGGGACCGGCGCGTCCGCTCGTAGACGGCAGCGGCCGCGGCCACGTCTTCGAACGCCACCCCGGTCGAGTCGAACACGAACGTCTCGTCATCGCTCGTCCGGCCGGGACGCTTCCCCGCGACTACGTCGGCCAGCTCCGCGTAGACATCCTCGCGCCGCATGGCGCCGGCCGCGATCGCGCCCCGCAGATCTCCCATCGCGATGCATTGCTCCATGAGATCCACCACGACCTTCGACCGGCCCATCAGTGCCGGGGCGATTTCCTGCTTGTACTCGTGGTCCGCGCCCACGGCGACGACGAATGCGCCGGGTGAGACGTCGTCGAGGCCGAGTATCGGTTCGCGCGCCGGCGTGCAGGTGACCACTATGTCGCTCTCCCGCGCGGCGTCGGAGATGGACCCGGCCACCTCGGCGTCCAGTGCCTTGGCGAGCGCGCGGGCCCGGCCGACGTTCGTGTCGAACACGCGGACGTGACTGACTGGCCGGACCGCCCGCATGGCCTCGACGTGTGGGCCGGCCTGGACGCCACACCCGATGACGGCGAGGCGCGAGGCGCCAGCCCGCGAGAGGTACTTGGCCGCAACGGCCGACGCCGCGGCGGTGCGGAGCGCGGTGATACGAACGGAGTCCATGATGGCGAGCGGCGCTCCAGTGCGGCCGTCGAACAGTGTTACGGTTCCCTGGATAGTGGGCAGTCCGTTGCGGTCCGGGTTGGCCGGGAAGTTCGCATTGATCTTGGCCACGAAGTACCGGAAGTCCGGACTCGCCGCCGCCTTCACGTGAAACCCACCGTCCCCGGCATGAACCGCGAGCACGCCCGTCGGCCCCGCGCGCCCTTCCCCGCGCGCACGGAACTCCGCCTCGACCGCGGCAATGCACGTCGCCGGGTCGAGCAGGCGGTCCACCTCGGCTGCCCCGAGGATCAGGATGTCATGTCCCAATGTCACGCTTGACCGCCTCTCCGTGGAGTGATACTTTCGTATCAATGACTGATTCATCTGAATCATCCGCGCAAGGGGTCAGTTGGCTGATGCTGGTACATCGCCTGCCGCCCAAGCCGGACTACCTGCGGGTGAAGGTCCGGCGCCGCCTGGCCAAGCTGGGGGCGGTCCCGCTCAGGAACTCGGTCTACGTCCTGCCTGATACCGACGAGGCGCTGGAGGATTTCCAATGGCTCGCCCGGGAGATCGAAGCCGACGGAGGTGAAGCGATGATTTCCGAAGCGCGGTTCATCAGCGGGGTCAATGACGACGAAATTCGGGGACTCCTCCGCGAACACCAGCAGGAGTCAGTCGAGGCGCCGCCTCACGAAGTAGCCGACAGCGTCGAGCCCGGCAGAACGTGGGTCACGCGGCAGGGGGTCAAGGTGGACCGGATCGCGTCCGCCTGGCTCATCCGCACGTTCATCGACCCCGGGGCCCGGTTCCGTTTCGCCCCGGCCAAGGGCTACCGGCCGCGGTCCGGCGAGCTCCGCTTCGACATGTTCGAAGCCGAGTACACGCATGAGGGCGATCGCTGCACGTTCGAGACACTGCTCCGCCGGTTCGGGATCCGGGACAAGGCGCTCCGGGGCGTGGCCGAGGTGGTGCACGATATCGATCTCAGGGACGAGAAGTTCGGCCGCGACGAGACGCGTGGCGTCTCGAGCCTGATCGAGGGGCTGGTCATGTCCACGACCGACGACGAGGACCGCGTGGCGCGTGGCGCCGCGGTGTTCGCCGACCTCTACGCGTTCTACCAGAAACAGATCCGCTGAATCTTCCCCGCTACTTCCTGAAACTCGGCACGTTGGGGTTCGGCGGGCCGGTCGCCCTCGTCGCCGCGATGCACCGCGATCTCGTCGAAACCGCGGGCGGGGTGACCGAGGACGAATACCGCCAGGGCATGACGCTGGCCCAGCTCTCGCCCGGCCCGCTGGCCGCTCAACTCTGCTTCTACCTGGGGTACGTGAAAGGCGGCGTGCGCGGTGCCGCACTCTGCGCGACCGCCTTCGTGGTACCGAGCTTTCTCATGGTGCTCGCGCTGGGCTGGGCCTACACCCGCTACGGCGGGAGCCCGGCTATCCGGGCCGTGTTCTACGGCGTCGGCGCGGCCGTCACCGGGCTCATCGCGCGCGGGGCGTTCCGGCTCCTTTGGCGTACGGTCGGAGCGGACCTCCTGCTGGGCATCGCGGCCGCCGCGCTCGCCGTGGTCACCGCCGTCACGGGTCGGGAGTCGGTCGTGCTGATCCTGCTGGCCGGGCTCGTCGTGTGGGTCGTGCGGGCGCCGCCTCGGTGGCTCCATCGCCCGGGTGCGCACGAAGGCGCCTCGTTGCTCCTCATCATCCAGATCGTTGCGTTTTTCACGTACGCCGGATCGTTCGTGTTCGGCAGCGGGCTCGCCATAGTGCCGTTCCTGCACGGCGGACTCGTAATCGAGCGGCAGTGGCTCACGGAGAGCCAGTTTATTGATGCGGTGGCCGTCGCGCTCATCACGCCGGGCCCCGTCGTCATCACGTCCGGTTTCATTGGATACCTGGTAGCCGGCGTCGGGGGCGCCTTTGCCGCGGCGGGCGCGACGTTCCTTCCCTGCTTTGTCATCACCGTGCTGCTGGCTCCGCATGTCGAACGCTGGGGCAGGTCCAAGTCGCTCGCGGCGGTCGCGGCGGGAGTGACCGCAGGGGCCGTCGGCGCGCTGGCGGGGGCCGTAGTCCTGATCGGATTCCAGACCGTTCGAGACATCCCCACGGCGGGCATCGCGATCACGGTGCTCTCTGCAACCATGCTTTGGCCGCGGCTGCCGGAGCCGCTGGTCATCGTGGCCGCCGCCATCCTTGGCCTGCTCCTGGCGCCTGTCGTGTCTTGACCGGATTCCAGGGAAGCCCTACAGTCGTGCGTTCACAAACGCCCTCCTTTTCAGGGGAAGACCATGGGCAAGATCAACATCGGCAAGGTGATCGTCGGCGGCATCGTGGCCGGCATCGTGATGAACGTGTTCGACTTCGTGCTGCAGGGTGTCATCCTCAAGCCTGACTGGGACGCGGCCATGGCGGCCATGAACAAGCCGCCCATGGCCTCAGACCAGATCATGTGGTACGTGGGCTTCGACTTCATCGTGGGCATCATTCTGGTGTGGCTCTACGGCGCGATCCGGCCACGGTTCGGCGCGGGCGTGAAGACGGCGGTGATCGCCGGCCTGACCGCGTGGTCCATGGGATACCTGATTCCCTCGCTCTTCGCGATTCCGGCGGACATGCTCCCCATGAAGCTCATCACGTGGCCGCTGTTCGGGTCGCTGGTCTATGTCCCGATTTCAACCGTGGCGGGCGCGGCGATCTACAAGGAGTAGAGTCCCCCCCCTGTTCCTCACCCCCTGTCCCCCTCTCCCATTCGGGAGAGGGGGAACCCGGGACCCAATTCGTCGGCTAACTTGCATCTGATGACCACCACGCCAGCGCACCTGCACGGTCTCCTCGCCCGCCCAGGGGCCGAGGCGCTCCGCCACTCGAGGATCCGCGAAGTAGCCAACGCGGGAGCCGGGCGGGACGACCTGCTCGCCTTCTGGTTCGGAGAGCCGGACGAAGTCACGCCGGGGTTCATTCGCGACGCCGCGATTGCATCGCTCAACGCCGGCGAGACGTTCTACAGCCACAACTTCGGCATTGCGCCGTTGCGGCAGGCGATCGCGGAGTACTCCACGCGGCTCCACCGCCCCGAATCGGTGGAGCGGGTGGCGGTGACGACGTCTGGCATGGCGGCCGTCCAGCTCGCAGGCCAGGCCCTCCTCACGCCGGGCGACCGCGCGGTCGTCGTGACGCCCGAATGGCCGAACGTGGTCGAGGTTCCGCGTATCATGAGCGCCGAGGTCGAAACGGTGGCCCTCACCTGCTCGGCTTCCGGTTGGACGCTCGACCTCGACCGGTTGCTCGAGGCCCTGACGCCCGAGACCACGGTCCTGTTCATCAACTCGCCCAACAACCCCACCGGCTGGACCATGACCGCCGAGGACCGCGACGCGATCCTCGAGCGCTGCCGAAAGACCGGCACGTGGATCGTGTCGGACGACGCCTACGAGCGGCTCTACTACGAGGGGAACGGCGCGACGCCGCCGTCGTTCCTGGACGCGGCGGGCCCGGACGACCGCGTGATCAGCGCCAACACGTTTTCCAAGGCGTGGCTAATGACCGGCTGGCGCCTGGGCTGGCTGGTCGCGCCGGAACCGCTGATGCCGGCGCTCGGCAAGCTCATCGAGTACAGCACGTCGTGCGCACCGGTGTTCGTCCAGCGGGCCGGGATCGCCGCTATTACGCAGGGCGAGCCCGTGGTAACGCGGACGCGGGACCGGTTCCGAAGGGCTCGGGATTTTCTGATCAGGGAACTCAGCCGCATTGACGGCATCGAGGCCCCGACGCCCCCCGGCGCCATGTACAGCTTTTTCAGAATCGCCGGCATGCGCGACAGTCTTCAGTTCTGCAAGCGTCTTGTCGCCGACTTTGGCCTCGGACTGGCCCCGGGCGTCGCGTTCGGGCCGGAAGGCGAAGGGTTCGTACGGTGGTGCTTCGCCTCGACCGAGGACCGCCTTGCCGACGGCGTCGCGCGCCTTCGCCGCGGTCTCAGGGCATGATTACGCGCCTACTCGGCCCCGGAGCCCCAGCGGTTTCGGCCATCGGGTTCGGCGGCATGCCGCTCTCGATTGCGGGGCGCCCTCCCGAAGACCGGGCGATCCGCGCGGTGCACGCGGCGCTGGAAGCCGGCATGACGCTTATCGATACCGCCGACGTCTATTGCCTCGACGACAATGACATCGGGCACAACGAGCGGTTGATCGCCAAGGCGTTGAAGCAGTGGACGGGCAACAAGGAAGGCATCGTCGTCGCCACAAAGGGCGGACTGACCCGTCCGGGCGGAAGCTGGGAGCGGGTGAACGACCCCGCACACCTGCGCAAGGCCTGTGACCGATCTCTCAAGGCACTCGGCGTAGAGCGCATTGACCTATATCAACTGCATGCCCCGCTCCCCGGAAGCTCGATCGCCGAGACCGCGGAAGTCCTGGCCGAGTTGAAAACGGCGGGCAAGATCCGGTGGGTGGGCTTGTCGAACGTATCGGTCAGCGAGATCGAGCAGGCGCGGAAGGTCGTGGACGTCGCGACGGTGCAGAACCGGCTGAGTCCGTTTTTTCGGGAGTCACTCGAGCCGGGTTTCTTGCGGGAACCGAGCGTGGTCGAGCACTGCCGGACGCAGGGCGTCGGCTTTCTCGCGTACAGCCCGGTGGGCGGTGGGCGGCTGAACCTCAAGCTGCCCGGCCTGCCGGTCATCGCGACGATCGCGAAACGACACAACGCGACGCCTCATTCGGTCGTTTTGGCGTGGGTGCTGGCCCAGGGGCCAACGGTCATTCCAATCCCGGGTGGGCGGACCGTCGAGCACGTGAAGGACGCGGCGGGTGCCGCAGACCTCGACCTCACGCCGGCAGAGCTCGAGGAGATCGCCAAGACACAGTTTTCCAGGGCGTGACCCCCGCCCCTGCCCTCCAGGTGTTTTCCGTCGTACCGTAGCACATCCCTAAACACGTGGTTCCCGTGTCCGATCAGACTCAAGCCCCATCCGTTGCCTGGCCGCCGCCGGGCCTCGAGCCACTTCACGGCAAGCTGGAGCCCATTGTCACGCTCCTGGGGCTCGGCGACCTGCTCCTCGTGCTTCCGCTTCTCGCCGCCGTCGGCACACCCGGTCCGTTCTGGAGCACCGGTCCCTTCGGTGGCGCGTGGTGGATGCCGCTCTTCACGACGTTCGTCGGGGTCGTGATTCTCACGCTGGCCATGGTCAGCTTGACTCAGTTGCTCCGCTTCGCCGCGACCGGCGCGGCGCGAGGCCATGGCTGGCGCGGCATCCTGCTCGTGGCAAGCGACGACTCGCGCGACACGGGGTTCGTGCTGCAGGGCGCACGCGCGTTTTCCGGCGTCGCCTCGACCCGGCGGGACCGGATCCTGGTCCTCCGTCTCGTGGCCGCGGGCGGGATACTCGCCGCCGGCATCCTGATGCCCGCCGGCTTCGCGGTGTCTGTCGTCCTTGGCCGCTGGGGAGTCGCTGGGCTTGGACTTTTCTGGACGCTGTCACTCGGCCTCCCGATCACCTGCCTCCTCGTGGGCCTCAGCGCCCGGCTGGGCGAGCGCTTGTTGTCCTCTATCGCCTACCGCGACCAGGCCCGCCGCCAGGCCGCCGAGGCCCAAATCAGCACCGAGGTCGGCGAGTGGAATCGCCAGCTGGGCAAAGCCCGTCCAAGCACCGGCATGCGGCTGGGAAACGTGGGACGCACGGGCATGTTCAAGGCCGGCGCGTGGGGCGTGAGCATTATCGCGCTGGCGGTCATCGTACCAGTGACGTTCCTGAGCATAGCGGGGTTCGTTGGTTCCCTGCTCGCGCAGCTGGGAACGCCGGTACCGCCCGGCGACCGGGCCCGCATGGCCGCCGTCGAGGTACTCAGGCGCCAGCGGTTGCCGTTCGACCCCGCTGCCTCGCCCGATTCCGCCGGGGCCGCACTGCACGCCCTCTACACGGTGGGTATCCCGGTGGATTCACTGCAGTCCGGGTTTCGACGACCCATACGCGTCTATGCCAAGTGGTGGCACGCGGATTCGACGCAGGTTTTTGAAAACCCGCGGACCCAGGAGGCCGAGTCGCTGTTTGTCCTGGTGGAGCGGCTTTCGGGGCCCCAGCGCGCATACCTGGCGCGCGTTGCGGCGCACCCCGCGCACGCGGAGTTCGCAAGACTGTCCGGGGCCCGGTCGGTAGACATGATCAGTCAGCGCTGGACGCTCCCGTTTTCCGATTCGCTGACGCTCCTCGATCTCCCGCTGCCCCGCCTCTCGGAGCGGCGGAACGCGAGGTGCGGGAAGTGATCTCGATGGGCTTCGTGCTGATCGACAACGCGCCCACCATGATCGAGACGTTCATCGGCGGGGCCATCGTCCGCCTGGGTGGCGACGCGCTGGTCGAGGTGTACCGGCGCACGGGACGCACCCGCGACGCGGACCTGCTGGGTGGTGTGCTCACCGATCTCCGTGCGGTGACTGCGAGCCGCCAGGGATTCCGCACCCAGAGCCTGGATGAGTCCTACGGCCACATGGCCGAGGTCGTGTCGGACTCGGCCACTCCGGCCGGTGTCCGGTGGGAATCTTTCCTCATGGTGAGCACGTTTGCGCCCTGCATGAGTCTCAACCGCATCGTGTTCGGCGCAGGCGAGGAGTTCGACGCGTGGCGCGCCGAAGCCCGCCGGTCCCTCGTTCACAGCCCGGGCGAAGAAGCGCTCTTCACCCTCTCGAGCCGCGGCATTTTGGGAACGTCGGGGTGTCTCCCAGGTTGGAAGGTACTGGGCCTTATCCGGGAGAATTACTGAATGAAGCGAATGATGAGCGTGTTAGTGGGCGTGCTGGTAACGGCGTGCGGTGGCGGAGGCGGAGAGAAACAGGCTCCGGCAGCAGCCGCCGCGGGGACGGTGGCGGCCCTGGGCGAGGGCGCAATTACGGGAACGGTGTCCTTCAAGGGCGCCCCGCCGACGAACCCGACGATCGACATGTCCGAGGAGCCGGCCTGCAAGGCGAAGTATCCCTCCGGTTCGCGCGACCCGGTCGTGGCGGTCGAAGGCGGCAAACTGGCCGACGTGTTCATCTATGTGAAAGCCGGCCTGCCGACGGACAAGCCGTTCCCCGTCAGCCGGGCAGCGGCCCCGCTCGAACAAAATGGCTGCCTCTACCATCCGCGCGTCATCGGCGTCATGGTGAATGAACCCGTGAAGATCGTGAACGGTGACCCGGTCCTGCACAACATCAAGGCCCTGCCGTCCGCGAACCGCGGGTTCAACATCAGCCAGCCGACGACGGGCATGACCACCGAGCGGAGTTTTGCGGCCGCCGAGATGGCCATTCCGCTCGAGTGCAACGTGCACGGCTGGATGCACGCCTGGGTCTTCGTGATGCCGCACCCCTACTTCGCGGTGTCGGCCAAGGACGGGGCCTTCTCGATCTCGGGGCTCCCCGCAGGCACGTACACCATCGAAGCCTGGCACCAGAAGCTCGGGACCCGGACGGCGACGGTCACGGTGGCCGCCACGGGAACGGCTTCGGCGGCTTTCATATTCGGAGCCTGACCAGCCAGGGCCAGTTCTTGCGGAACCCGTTGCGGGGATACAACTTCGGGCCACTCATACTCGAGGTTTTTCCCCAATGCGACTCCTTCTCGCAGCCGCCGCAGGCGTGATCGGCGTCACAAGCCTGAACGTCAGCAGGCCGGGTCCCACGACGCCAGCCGAAGCCGTGGTGACCGTCAGCGTGGACCTTCGCCGCACGCGCGACGCGGCAGCCATGGAAGCACGCATCGTCACCCGCTAGCATTCGGGCCCGCGAAGTGGCAAAATACCTGTCAATTCCTTCCCGGATTAACCGTGTCCGACAACAGCACATCCCGACGCGACTTCCTCGCCGCCTCGAGCGCGGCACTGGCATCGTTGTGGCTCACCGCGGACCCCGAGCAGCTGCGCGCATCACTGGCGCACGCCGCTCACGCCGCGACGTCCAGGACCCCGGTGGACTGGGAAACGTTCACGCTCCCGCAGGCGGCGGACGTGGACGCGATCGCGGCGCAGATCATCCCGACGGACGGCACGCCGGGGGCGCGCGAGGCCCACGCGGTGAACTTCATTGACCACTCCCTCGCCAACTGGGCCAAGCCGCAGGCCGAGTCGTTTCTCAAGGGGCTCTCCGAGCTGAACGACGAGGTCGAGAAGCGCTGGCCGGGCACCGGCGGGTTCGCGAAGCTGTACCCGGCCCGCCAGATGGAACTGCTCATGGCGTGGGACAAGGCGAACAAGCCGTTCTTCAACCAGGTCCGCTCGGCGGTGATCACCGGGACATTCTCGAACGAGGAGTACGGCGGGAACTTCCAGAAAATCGGCTGGAAGATCATCGGGTTCGAGGACCGTTTCGCGTGGCAGCCGCCATTCGGCGCCTACGACGTCGAAGCCAACAAGGACTACGGGAAATGACCCAATCCCGCACTGCACAGTTCAAGCCCTCGGACACCGTGGACTTCGTCATCGTCGGCTCCGGCGCGGCCGGCGGCGTCATGGCCAAGCAGCTCGCCACGCGCGGCCACACGGTGGTCGTGATGGAGCAGGGCCCGCGCGCCGATCCTACGGAATGGCACCACGACGAAATCCGCGGCCAGGCGGGCATTACCTACACCAACAACGCCACGCTCCAGCCGCAGACATTCCGGCGTACCGAGGCGGACGTCGCCCGCGTGGGCGGTGGGCGCCTGAGCTATCACCGCCTCGTCGGCGGCGGCAGCGTCATGTTCACCGCCAACTACTGGCGGTTCCACGAAATCGATTTCATCGAGAAGAGCAAGCTCGGCGCGATTCCGGGCTCCTCGCTCGAAGACTGGCCGATCACCTACGCGGACCTCGAGCCGTACTACACGCAGGCCGAGTGGGAACTGGGTGTTTCCGGCGAGCCGGGCCCGTTCGACCCGCCACGCTCCAGGCCCTACCCGTTGCCACCGATGCCGGTCAAGTCATCCGGCGTGCTGTTCTCCCGCGGCGCGACGGCCATGGGCTGGCATCCCCAGCCGACGCCGATGGCCATCCTGTCCCGCCCGTACAACGGCCGCCCGGCATGCCAGCACTGCGGGTTCTGCTTCGGGAACCTGTGTGAATACCAGGCCAAGTCGGGCACGCTCTACACGGTGATCCCCATCGCCGAGGCGACCGGTAAGTGCGAGATCCGGCCCAACAGTTACGTGCGGAAGGTTGAGCATAACGCGAAGGGCCGGGTCACCGGGGTCACGTATTTCGACGAGAAGAAGGTGGAGCAGTTCCAGAAGGCCAAGGCGGTCGTGCTCTGCTGTAATGGCGCCGAAACACCGCGCCTTCTGCTCATGTCGAAGTCGAATCTCTTTCCCAACGGTCTCGCCAATTCCAGCGACAAGGTCGGCCGGTATCTCATGTTCAACGGCGGCGGCGGCGCCAATGCGATCTTCGAGGAACCGCTCAACGAGTACAAGAGCATCGTGGACACCCGGATGATCCACGACTTCTACGACAGCGACCCCCGGCGCGGGTTCTACGGCGGGGGCGGGCTCGATTCCCGTGGCCCCTACTCACCGATCAGCTTCGCGAACGGCGGCTTGCCGCCGGATTCCCCCCGCTGGGGCTCCGCGTACAAGAAGATGATCGGCGAACTGTTCGTGCGGACGATGAGTGCCAGCGGGCACACGACGACGCTTCCACTCGAGACCAATCGTGTGGACCTGGACCCGGAACTCAAGGACGACTGGGGCCTGCCGTGCATACGGCAGACCTACAAGAACCACCCGGACGACTTGAAGACATTCGAGTTCTTCGGCGACCGCGCGAAGGAATTGCTCGAGGCCGCGGGCGCGAAACGGGTGTGGGACCGGAACGGCCCGGCCCGGGACCAGAGTGGTGGCGTGCACCTTCTGGGCACGTGCCGGATGGGGAACGACCCGAAGACGTCGGTGGTCGACAAGTTCCACCGCGCGCACGACGTGCGGAACCTTTTTATCTGTGACGGAAGCAGCCTGGTTACGGGTGGAAGAGGGCAGCCGACCGCGACGATTCAGGCGCTGGCGTACCGGGCGGGAGAGGTGATCGCGGCGTTCGCGAAGAAGGGAGACATCTAGCCAGGGCCTACGGCTGAAGGCGCTTGCTGGCTCTGATTGTCTCCGTTCTCCACCAGTCGTCCATGCTCTGGAAGATCTGCAGCATTTCGCGCAATTCCGGCTCCACCGCGCGGTTGGGCCGGCCGCGCACACCGAGCAGCTTCTTGATGCCCCACACGCCGAAATGGGTGTTCACTACGTCGAAGATCAGCGCTCCCGTGGCGTAGAGTGCGTCGGTGTCGTCGCTACCCCAGCCGGGCCCTGCCTCGCCGCCAATGAGGTGGAGGAAATCGACCTTGGGGTTCGCGTTCTGGTACGCCACCAACCCCTGGATCATCTGGGCGTAGGATCGATTCCTGGAGCCACCCATCCAAGTGGCAAACCCCTCATTGAGCAGCGTGTTGCGGGTGCCTTCCGGGAACTCGACACCGATCGCCACATGCGCCAGCTCGTGGAGGTACGCCTCGCCAAGCTCCGGATCGCCGGAAATGATGATGCCGTCGTTGGGGAAACTCTTGCCGCCGCGTGCCCCCGCGGGACCCGATACCTGGATGAAGTAGTCCAGGCCGATGATGCGATACATGTCTTCGGTCGAAGCGGCCAGGTAATAGTCGATATGCGGCGGCCGGGGGACTTGCACCGAGTGGGCCGCCGAATCCAGGAACCGGGCGGCCCGCTGGGCCTTCTCTTCGTCGAAACGCCACCCCGCAGGCATGTGGTAGGTAATGAACTTCACGTCCCGCGTGACCCAGCCGGCGGTGAGGTGTGGCAGCGCGCTGGAGAGCTCCCAGGCGCCGGTCGGATTGCGGCCGGCATAGAGGCGCTGGAGCGCGACGGGACGGATACTGGCGCCGTTTGAATCGGCATGGGCGAACAGTGTCCGTACTACGTACTCCCCGCCGGATCCCGTCGGGGTCACCGCCGCGATGGTCGCGCCAAACCCCTGAAACACGAAATCGGCGGTGAGGTCGTAGTCGTGGCGCTCCTCCTGCTCCCTGGCGCTCCAGTACGGGGTGTACGCGTGGCCGGCGCCCCGGATGCGGAAGTAGGCGCTCACCGTACGCACGATGGCGGCGACATCGGCCTGGGTGGTATCCACGCCAAACCCCAGGGTCACGGCCGGCGGTGACTGGCCCGGTGCACCACGGGTGACAAGCGCGGAAAGGAGAACCGCGAAGGCGGGAACGGCGCGTCCGAATTGCATGGCGGTGTTCCGAATGTATAGTTGAACCAGCCCTCACGGAGCCACCCACCCCATGAATTACACGCTCAAGGTCAATGGGAAGCCCACGGTCGTGGACGTCCCGTCTGACATGCCACTCCTGTGGGTCCTGCGCGACGTGCTGAACCTGCCGGGCACCTAGTATGGTTGCGGCGTGGCCCAGTGCGGTGCCTGCACGGTGCAACTGAACGGCGTGGCGACTCGTGCCTGCCAGACACCCGTGTCTTCGGTGGGGAACGCCGCCATCACGACCATCGAAGGGCTCTCACCCGACGGCTCGCACCCGGTCCAGCGCGCGTGGATGGAACTGGACGTCCCGCAATGCGGATACTGCCAGGCCGGGCAGATCATGGCGGCGTCGGCCCTGCTCGCGAAGAAGCCAAGGCCGAGCGAAGCGGACATTGACGAGGCCATGAACGGCAATCTCTGCCGGTGTGCCACGTACCTGCGTATTCGCGAAGGGATCCACCGGGCGGTGCAGCTGGCCGCGACCGGCGGTGCCCGATGACCTCCACCCTCCCGGTTTCCCGCCGCTCGTTCCTCCGCGTAACGGCCATTGCCGGCGGCGGCATGCTGATCGCGTCCTACGTGCAGCCCATTGCCGACCTGGCCGCGCTCACCGGCTCGCTGGAGGATTTCACGCCCAACGCGTTCATCAAGATCGGCGCTGATGGTTCGGTGACCATCACCGCCAAGAACCCGGAAATCGGGCAGGGCGTGAAAACCATGCTGCCCATGATCATCGCGGATGAGCTTGGCGTGGACTGGAAAGCGGTGAAAGTCGAGCAGGGGTTGTTCGACCCCGTCGCGTACGGCCGGCAGGCCGCCGGCGGCAGCACGGCGACACCCACCAACTGGGACAACCACCGCCGCGTGGGCGCGGCCGCACGGCAAATGCTCATCGCCGCCGCGGCGCTCACCTGGGGCACGCCCGCTGATGAATGCTCGGCGGCCTCCGGCATCGTGACACACCGGCCCAGCGGCCGGAAGCTCACCTACGGCGCGCTGGCGGCGAAGGCTGCGACGCTTGCCGTCCCCGACCTCGCCACCGTCACGCTCAAGGACCCCAAGGACTTCACCATCATCGGCACGCCGCAGAAGGGCGTGGACACGCCGTCCATCGTGACCGGCAAGCCGATCTTCAGCATCGACGTCAAGGTGCCGGGCATGCTGTTCGCCGTATTCCAGAAATGCCCGGTGTTCGGCGGCAAGGTGAAGAGCGCCAACCTCGACGTGGTAACTGCCCAGCCCGGCGTGAAGCACGCATTCGTGGTCGAGCAGGTGGGAACGTCGCTCGGTGGCCTCCTGGGCGGCGTCGCGGTGGTGGCGGATAGCTGGTGGCTGGCGAAGCAGGCCCGGGAAAAGCTCGAAGTCACGTGGGACGAGGGGCCCACGGCTTCACACAGCAGTGTCGAGTACGCGCGGAAAGCCGCTGAGCTGGCGCAAGGCCCTGCGGCGCGAAGCCTGCGCAAGGACGGAGACGTGGATGCCGCGCTCAAGGGCGCCGCGAAGACTGTCGAGGCGGCGTATTTCTATCCGTTTCTTTCCCACGCGACCCTCGAGCCGCAGAACTGCACGGCGAGCTTCAGCAACGGCAAGCTGGAGCTATGGGCCCCGACCCAGACCCCGGCGAACGGCCGGCAACTTGTGGCCCAGGCGCTGGGGATCGCCGAGACCGACATCACGATCCACCTGGTTCGCGGTGGCGGCGGGTTCGGCCGGCGGTTGAGCAATGACTACCTGGTCGAGGCGGCGTGGATCGCCAAGACCATCGGTGTGCCGGTGAAGCTGTTGTGGACGCGGGAAGATGACATGGCGCACGACTTCTACCGTCCCGCCGGGTTCCACTTCTTCAAGGGCGGCGTGGACGGGGAGGGCAAGATCATCGCCTGGCGGCACCATTTCGTCACGTTCGGTGAGGGAGACCGGCCCGGCAGCAGCGCAGGCATTCAGCCGACCGAGTTCCCCTCCCGGTTCATCCCCAACTTCGAGCTGGGCACGTCGTTCCTGCCGCTGGGGGTTCCAACGGGCGCGTTACGCGCGCCCGGCAGCAACGGCCTCGCGTTCGTCTTCCACTCATTCATAGACGAACTGGCGCACGCCGCCGGGAAAGACCCGGTGCAGTTCCGCCTGGACCTCCTGGGCGACCCGCGCATGGTTGCCGAGCCGGACGGCCGCGCCGGCTACGACGCGGCGCGTGCGCGCGGCGTGCTCGAAGACGTAGCCGAGAAGTCAGGCTGGGGGCGGCGCAAGGTCCCCAAGGGATCCGGGCTGGGCGTCGCATTCCATTTCAGTCATCTCGGCTACTTCGCCGAAGTCGTCGAGGTAACCGTGGTGGATGCCGCGGTCAAGGTGAACAAGGTGTGGGTGGTGGGTGACATCGGGAGCCAGGTCATCAATCCGCTCAACGCCGAGCACCAGGCGCAGGGCGGGGCGCTCGACGGCTTGAGCGAGGCGATGGGCCAGGAGATCACCATCGAGAACGGGCGGGCGGTGCAGACCAACTTCCACGAGTACCCACTGCTCCGGCACACACAAGCACCGCCGGTTGAAGTACATTTCCGCGTGACCAACAACCCCCCGACAGGGCTCGGCGAACCCGCCCTGCCGCCGGTGATTCCGGCACTCTGCAACGCGATCTTCGCGGCCACCGGGAAACGCGTGCGGAGCCTACCGCTGTCGAAAGAAGGATTCCGTTGGGCGTAACGTGAGGCGCCGTCTCGTCCTGATCGCCGCGATCGCGGCGATCGGCCTGCTGGTCATCGGCTTCCCAACGCTGGTGCGCCTGCTGGCCGACTGGTACTGGTTCAAGGAGATCGGCTTCCAGAGAGTCTTCCTCAAGACCCTCGGCGTCAAGGTGATACTCGGCCTGGGCGCGGGCCTGTTCGCGTTCGGTTTCCTCTACGCCAACCTGCGCTACGCCCAACGCGGCGTGGTTCCGCACCCGGTGCTGTTCAAGCTCAACCCCGACGTGCCGGCAGTGGACATCACCCGCCTGTTCCGCCGGCTGGCCATTCCCGTGGCAGCGGCCCTCTCGTTCCTGATCGGCCTCGCCTGCTCGGCCGAGTGGCTCACCGTCCTGAGCTTCCTCAACCGGTCGCCGTTCGACGTTGCCGACCCGGTGTTTCAGCGAAACGTGGGCTACTACTTCTTCACGCTGCCTGCCCTTACGGTCGCGCTGAACATCGCGTTCGGGCTCGGCATGCTCTCCCTGTTGATTGTCGTGCCCCTGTACATCGCCCGGGGCGACCTGCTGGTCCGGCAGCGCGTCACCGTCGAGCCGTCGGCGCAGACCCACATCGGGATGCTGATCGCGTTCCTGTTCGTGACGACCGCGCTCCGCCTGGTGCTGGTCAGGATACCGTCCCTGCTCTCCTCCCCGGCGGACAGCCGCTTTCTGGGCGCCAGCTACGCGGACCTGATGGCGCGCCTGCCGATGCTGCGCGTTTCCGCGGCCGTGGCCCTGGTGGCCGCCGTCGCGGTGATCTGGGCCGCCCGGCAACGGCGGCTGGTACGAACTCTCACCGTGTCCCTCGCGGCGTACTTCGGGGTGACGCTCGTGACCGGGGTCCTTGCCGCCGCGCTCCACCGGCTCGTGGTGCAGCCGAACGAGCTGGAGAAAGAGACCCCGCAACTCCGCCATCACATCGCCGCCACCAGGCGGGCCTGGGGCCTGGACCAGGTGGAGGTCCGGGATATCGGGGGCGAAGCCCAGCTCACCTTGGCGAACATCCGGGCGAACAGCGGCACGATCAAGAACGTGCGCCTGTGGGACCGCGACCCCCTGCTCCAGACTTTCGGCCAGCTGCAGGAAATCCGGACCTACTACGACTTCGTGTCGGTGGACGACGACCGCTACGTCATCGACGGCGAGTATCGCCAGGTCCTCCTGTCGCCACGGGAGCTGAACACCGCCTCCCTCCCGACCCGCAACTTCATCAATGAGCGCCTCACGTTCACCCACGGCATGGGACTCACACTGAGCCCGGTGAACCAGGTCACGCAGGAAGGCCTGCCCGTCCTGTTCATCCAGGACCTGCCCCCGGTGTCCCACGTCTCGCTCACCGTCAGGCGGCCGGCCATCTACTACGGAGAGCTGTCGAGCGACTACGTCTTCGTTAACACGGGCCAGCCCGAATTCGATTTCCCATCGGGCGACTCGTCGGCGGTGACGACCTACGCCGGCGCCGGCGGCGTCGCTGTAGGTTCATTGTTCAAGCGGCTGATCCTGACCCTGCGGTTCCGGTCCCTCGGCATCCTGCTGTCCACCGAGATCACCAACCAGAGCCGGGTGCTGTATCACCGGAGCATCCGCGAGCGCGCGGCCAAGGCCCTGCCGTTCCTGAGCTGGGACGGTGATCCCTACCTGGTGATCCGCGACGACGGCACGCTGCAGTGGATCCTCGACGCGTACACCGCGAGCACCCGGTATCCGTACTCGCAAGCGGTGGGCGGCGGCATCAACTACCTGCGGAACAGCGTCAAGGTGGTCATCGATGCCTACGACGGGACCGTCGAGGCATACCTCGCCGACCCCGGCGACCCCATCATCCAGACGTACGACCGCGCGTTCCCTGGAATCTTCCGCCCGATGAGCACCATGGCGGCGGACCTGAAGGCCCATCTCCGCTACCCCGAGGACCTGTTCCGCGCGCAAACGGCGCTTTACACCACGTACCACATGAGCGAGCCGGAAATCTTCTTCCACCGGGAAGACCAGTGGCAGATGCCGGCCGTGGCCGGCAGCCCGAGCGGCGAGCGACGCAACGAATTCCTGCGCCACATCGTGATGAAGCTGCCGGGTGAATCCCGTGAAGAGTTCATCCTGATGACGCCGTTTACGCCGAGGCAGAAAGACAACCTGGCGGCGTGGATGATCGCGGGGAACGACGGCGACAACTACGGCAAGCTCATCGTCTACCGCTTTCCCAGGCAGAGCCTGGTGTTCGGGCCTACCCAGATCCTGAATCGCATCAACCAGAACCCCGAGATCTCCCAGCAGATCTCGCTGTGGGACCAGCGCGGGTCGCAGGTGATCCGTGGCAACCTGCTGGTGATCCCCATCGAGGAATCCCTCATCTACGTGCAGGCACTCTACCTTCGCGCGGAGGGCGGGCGCATTCCGGAGCTGCGGCGCGTGATCGTGGCGTACAAGAACCAGGTGGTCATGGAGGAAACGCTGGAGCAGGCCCTGGCGCGCCTGTTCGGCGGCGCGTCCGGCAGCGCCGCGCCATCCCGTCCGGTGTCCGCCCCAACGGCCGCGGCGGCAGCGGCCGGAGCCGATCAGACCACGCTGGTGCGCCAGGCGGCAGACCACTACGACCGGGCCATCGCGGCCCAGCGGGTCGGTGACTGGGCGACCTACGGCGCGGAAATCGCGCGAGTCGGAGAACTGTTGCGGAGATTACGCGGCCAATAGGGGCGCCCATGTCCGTCACCGTTCAATGCCCGTGCGGTAACACGTACGACCTGAAGGACGAGTTCGGCGGCAAGTCGGTCAAATGCCCGAACTGCGGGACCGTCAACGTGGCGCCAGCCCCACCGGCGGATCCCGCCTTCAACCGCGACAAGTTCCTCCTGCGGCAGAAGGCGATGTCGATCAAGGAGAAGTACTACGTCTGGGATGAGGGCGGGAAGGTCATCCTGTACGTGGAGCGGCCGGCTCATTTTTTCCGCGGGCTGGTGGCCGTGTTCGGCGGCCTCGTGGCCGGCATGGTGGTGCTCCTGGCGCTTCTCGCCGCGGCGGGCGCCGCGGGTACCGGAACGCTGGGCGGCATCCTGTCACTGGTGGCGTTCCTGGGCTGCGTGGTCACGTTCATCGCCGTCACGGCCACGCTTGCCCCCAAGCGCCACGTCACGTTCTACCGGGACGACACCAAGCGCGAACGCGTTCTCGAGGTGCTCCAGGACCAGAAGCTCCAGTTCGTCACGGCCACGTACACGCTTCGCGACCCCAAGGCCAGGGTCCTCGCCCGTTTCCACAAGAACTACCTCTACAACTTCTTCCGGAAACAATGGCGCTGTTCGAGCCCCGGCGGCGCGCTGATCGCCGTCGCCAAGGAAGATTCCATAATTCTCTCCCTGCTCCGGCGCCTGCTTGGCCCGCTCTTCGGCCTCCTCCGCACGAACTTCATCATCTTGCGGGGCGAGAGCGACACGGTGGTCGGCGAGTTCAATCGCAAGATGACCCTGCTCGATCGCTATGTGCTCGACATGTCGCGAGACCAGCGCCGCCAGCTGGATCGCCGCATCATGCTGGCACTCGGCGTCATGCTCGACACCGGCGAGCGCCGCTAGCGAACGTGACCTACCTGCCGCAGGCCAGCGGGGGCGGGACCGAGCCTGAACCGCTCCCAGCTTCGCCGCCCGCCGGGGAACCGATCCTCATCACCAGCGACATGCTCGCACCCCCGCTGCGGCGGCCGAGCGGGCGCGTGGATTTCGAGCAGGGCATGTCCTACGCGCCGCGCCTCACCCTCGCGCTCATCGCCTTCAACATCGTCGTGTTCTCCTGGGAAGTCGCGACCGGCGCCCTCACCAACCGGGCTTCGATCATCGCGGCCGGAGCCCTGTCCAGGGATGAGGTCCTCCACGGCCAGGTCTGGCGGCTGGTCACACCGATGTTCCTCCACGGCAGCGCCGAGCACCTCATCGGCAACCTGATCGCGCTGTATATCCTCGGCCCGGCGTGCGAACATGCGCTGGGTACGACGCGCATGGCCTTTCTCTACCTGGTCAGCGGCCTGACCGGGGCGTTTACCAGTATGGCCCTGAGTGAGGGTCCGTCGGTTGGCGCGTCAGGAGCGATCTTCGGAGTAATGGCCGCGGTGATCATGATCCTGTATCTGCATCAGGACCGGTTCTACCTGCGGGAGAAGCGCGTGCTCCTGGTGATCGTGCTATGGGCCCTCTTCATTATTGCGACGGGCCTCATATCGCCATACGTGGACAACGCGGCACATGCGGGCGGGTTCCTGGGTGGCTTCCTCGTGGCGCGCCAGATGAAGCCGATCATCAGGGCCCAGGACGGGCCAACGATCACGGAGTCGTAATCCCACAACGCAGGAACCGCTCGGCGAGTTGCTGCAACCGTTCGTTGTTCTCCCGCTTCGCCTGCTCAAGAATGCGTTCAACGTAGGGCTTGAGCACCGGCTCGCCCCAGCGGTACCCGGTTGCGCGCTGGGCGGAAAACGAATCGCCGACGTTCGCGCCTTCGATCAGCGCCCACGCGGCCGCCGAGTCATAAGCCGGGTTGTCACGCGGCGGGAGACTGTACCGGGGCTCGGGCCCGTCGGCGTCTTCCTTGGTGAAAGCGCGGGACATCAGCGGCGCGGCGAGACCATCGCCTCGAGGTCATCCGGGCTTCTCGGCAGCCCACGGCTCAGCAGTTCGTACCCGGAAGCGGTTACGAGCACGTTGTCTTCGATGAACACCGAGAGGTCCCGGTCATGGTTGTAGTACCAGGGCTCGATGGTGAAGACCATGCCCGGCTCGAGCGGGCTCGACGGCAGTGACGGGTCACCGGCGTCGAGGCCAATGTGGTGCCCGAAGTAGAACCCCGTTTGCATGTACTTCCGTTCCCCTTCAGGAATCCGGGCGACGGCAATCTTCTGGAGATCTGCCAGCGTCACGCCCGGGCGAATGGCCTGCATGACCGCGTCGGAAACAGCGGTGATCATCGTCAGCGCCTCGCGCTGCGGGGCCGTGAACCGTCCCGCCACCGGGAACGTGCGGCCGATATCGCTGGTGTAATAGTTCACCTCGCAGCCAACGTCCAGGATCACCAGGTCGCCGTTGCGCATCACCCGATTCCGGCGATCGTAGTGGGCGCCGAGTATCCGCCACGGCCACAGCGAGTTCGCGCCCGACTTGATAATGGGCGTGAATCCCTCCCGCTGACTCCCGGCGCTCCGGCACCCGGCCTGGAAAGCCCCGAGCACCGTGCGCTCGTCCACTCCGTCCCGCACCAGGCCAACAGCCCCTCGCATGGCCCTCTCGGCGGCAGCCACCGCCTGCCGGATTTCCGCGACTTCCGCCGCCGATTTGACCATGCGCAATCGCGCGACATCCCCGTACGCGTTTCGAACCCGTCCGCCGACAGCCTGCTGCACGTAGAACGCCAGTTGTCGCCCATCGGACCATGCGTGAAATGGCCCGGGCTTTAGCGTGGGAATGGTGTCCGGGCCCCCCGCATTCACGCGGAGCGGGCGCCCCTGGGCCGTCACGGCACGCAGAAATGACTCCAGGGCTCCCGGAGGGCGTACATGGAGAATCCCGGATTCCTCGGCCAGGCGTGGATCATCGGCCAACGGGCGGCCGGGAAAGTCATTGGGTCGGCTGGGGTTCTCGAACCGGGGGTCTCGTGCCGGCATGAACAGCACCACGCTGTCGCCGTCAGCGTCGATCGCCAGTACGGACTGGGGCACCTCCAGTCCGGTGGAGTAGAGGAAGTCGCCCAGCTGCCGAAATGTCTCGCCCCCGCTTACGCCGTAGGCCGATGGCGCCAGGAATACACCGCCTCCAGACTCCTTGAGCGAGCGGATCATCCCGTCCCGGCGGCGCTGGTATTCCTCCCGGGAAAATGGGAGCCGGGTCCAGTCGAAGAATCGCTGGGCCTGGGCCGCAGCATCAACGGCCGTGCCGATGCACAGCAGAGCAGCCACAAGTGTTGAGCGAGCGAACGACACGACGGCTCCTTCCCCGGTGACTCCGCCGGACACGAAACACCCATTCCGGTCCGCAATGTATCCCGCCGACGGCCCTGTTGCCTGCGTGTCGCCCCGGGTTAATTCGACCCGTGGCCGACCCCCGCCTCACCAAGTCCCGGTTCGTCGCCGGCTGGCAATGCCAGAAGCTCCTCTGGTGGACAGAGCACGAGCCCGACGCCACGGAGCTCGTCCCGGACAAGGTCCTGCAGGACCGCTTCGACCAGGGCCGCCACGTCACCGAGTTGGCGCGATTGACGTTCCCAGGCGCGACGCTCATACCGCCCGGCACTGACTCGGCCAGGATCGAAGCCACGAAGCTGGCCCTCGATTTCGGCGCGCCGGCCATACTGGAAGCGGCCTTCGCCGCAGACGGCGTGTTCGTCGCGATAGATGCACTTGCCCGGGAAGGGGACGGCTTTGCCCTGGTGGAGGTGAAGTCCGCCACCAGCGCCAAGGACGAGCACGTTCCAGACGTGGCTGTGCAAGCCTGGGTCGCCCGGCAGAACGGCATCAACGTGCGCCGGACGGAGGTCATGCACCTCAATACCGACTTCCGGCACCCGGACACCGGCAATCTCTTCGCCCACACGGACGTCACCGCGCAGGTCGAGGAGTTCCTGCCCCGGGTTCCACCGCTGATCGCGGAGTTCAAGGCCTCGATGGCCGGCCCCATTCCCGAGATCGCCATCGGGCTCCACTGCCACGAGCCGCGGACCTGCCCGTTCTACGACCGGTGCTGGCCGGACGATCCCTGGCATATCTCGATGCTCTACCGGACCGGACCCAAGGGAACCGACACGTACTTCCGGCAGGGTGTGCATTCCATTCGCGATTTGCCGCCTGGCCAGAAGCTCCCTGCAATCGCGCGCCGCCAGATCAAGGCGCTCGAGACCGGCAAGATGATTGTCGAGCCCACCCTCAAGGCCGCGCTCCGCGACGCCATGGGCGACGCCCGTGTCGGATTCCTCGACTTCGAAACGGTCAATCGGGCGGTGCCGGTGTGGAACGCCCTGGGGCCGTGGAGGGCGGCCGTCGTGCAATTCAGCTACCACGAAGAAGCGGGCGGCAACAAGCACACCCACCTGGCGTATCTGGCCGAGGGCCCGCACGACCCCCAGGCGGAGCTCTCAGAGCGGATGCTCGAGGCCACCAAGGGCGTCGAAAAGATCCTGATGTACACGCCGTATGAACACACCCAGATCAAGCAGCTCGCCGAACGCGTGCCGTCCATGGCGAGCGATCTCAAGGCGCTGGCGGCGAAACTCGTGGACATGGCGCCGTTGCTGCGGGAGCACGTGTATCACCCGGGCTTCAACGGGAGCTTCTCCATCAAGGACGTGCTGAATCCCTTGGTGCCGGACCTCTCGTACAATGACCTGGCGATCGTGGACGGCATGGTGGCGAGCGTGGAGATCGCGCGGCTGCTGTTTGTGGCGCACAAAGTGAAGGATCGTGACCAGTTGCGGAACGACCTGCTGGACTACTGCGAACGGGACACCTGGGCGATGGTACGGCTCCTGGGCCGCCTGAGGGAGATCGCGGCATGACACCGTGGGTCCGGACCCTTCTCACCGCGAACATCGTCATGTTTTTCGCCACCCAGGCATTTCCCGAAGCGGCCCGGCAACTGGTGCTCTTCCCGCCCCTGGCCCTGTTCCGGCCCTGGACCATGGTCACCTACATGTTCCTTCACGCCGGCCTCGGTCACCTGTTCTTCAACATGCTTGGCCTTTTCTTCTTTGGCTCCCGGCTTGAAAACCGGCTGGGGGGACAGCGGTTTCTCTCACTGTACCTGGTGAGCGGGCTGGTCGGGGCGCTGGCCTCCCTCATTTTCACACCGGGTGCGGCCGTGCTGGGTGCCTCCGGAGCCATCTTCGGTGTCATGCTCGGCTACGCCCGCTACTGGCCCCGCGACCTCGTGCTCATCTGGGGCATCTTCCCGGTGCAAGCCCGCTGGCTCGTCGTCGGTATGACGGTGCTTTCGCTGATGCAGGGATTCGGCGGCACCGGCGGCAACGTGGCGCATTTTGCCCATCTGGGCGGATTCCTCGGAGGCCTGGTATACCTGGTCTGGATGGAGCGCCGCTCACCGGCTCGGCAATTCCGGGTGATGGCCACAGTGCAAACGCGAGGCGGGAATGCCGAGGACATCGAACGGTGGATGAGAATCCGCCCTGAAGGACTACACGAACTGAACCGGGGGGAACTGGAACGGCTGCAGCAGAAGATCGCGGCGGGGGAGGCCCGGGAACTGACCCCGGATGAACGGGCTTTCCTGAATCGGCTGGCCGCCGCACCCCCACCCCCCGTGAACTGACGGCGTTTGTCCTGACGCCCTAGCCGGCCGTTGACGGCCGCGGCCGCCGGCCCTTGGGGTCCTCACCGGCCTCACGCAGGGTCTTGATGAGCGACTCGGCGTGCATGGTCTGCATGGAGAGGTTCCCCGCGGTCTCGACAACGCGCTCCAGGAATTCCCTTTGACTCAGCACGTTGTCGAAGGTCGACTGGAGATCGATCAGCATCGCATCGAGGCGTGACATGCGCTCCTCCGCTTCCGCGAGCCGCGCCCCCCATTCCTCCAGGGCCGCGCCCCGTGCATCCAGGTCGCGCATCTTGCCGAGCACTGCGCCACCAGAGGCTTCAGCTCTGCGGGAAGCTTCTCGAGATTCGGGCTCTTGCCGAACAGGTTGCCGAGGATACTCACAGCCCTACTCCCTTGAAGGCGCGGCTTCAAATTGGGATTCAGGAAGGGCTGCGGCCAGTGGCCGGGGTGACCGGAGGAACACGTCCAACTTGCTTCAATGGAGCTGAGGGGGATCGAACCCCTGACCTCCTCATTGCGAACGAGGCGCTCTCCCAGCTGAGCTACAGCCCCCAATTGCCGCGGGGTGGGGAACTTAGGCGAAGGCCTGGCGGTACGCCACCTCGATGGTCATCCCGTCTTTTGCCACCACCGTCTCCGGAAACACCTCGCGCGCTTCTTTCAGCAGAATCTCCGACGCGGCCGAGTAGCGCGCCGAGAGATGCGTGAGGGCCAACTGCTTCACCCGCGCCGCCAACGCCACCTGCGCCGCCTCGACGGCGGTGGAGTGCAAGGTCTCCTTCGCCCGGTCCTTCTCCTCTTCCCCAAACGTCGCCTCGTGGACGAGCAGGTCCGCCCCCGTCGCCGCCTCGACAATCGCCTGGCAGGGCCGGGTATCGCCCGACAGCACAACGACCCGTCCCGGCCGGGTGGGACCCACCAGCTCTGCCGGGGTCACGACCCGACCATCGACCTCGACGGTCTGACCCTTGTGGATCCTGCCCCAGAGCGGGCCTTCCGGAACGCCCAGTTCCTTCGCCTTCTCGGGATCGAACCGCCCCAATCGCTCGTGCTCCCGCAACACGTATCCGAACGCACCCCTGCCGTGATCAACCGGGATTGCCTGAATCTCGTAATCCTTCCGCTCCAGCTTCTCGTGAGGACTCAGCTCGTGAATCTCGATCGGAAACGCCTGCCGCTCCACGCCGAGCTCAACCGCTTTCGGCAGCCACTTCTTCGCGCCGGCAGGCCCATACAGGTGCAACGGCTCCGTGCGGGCCTGGAGCCCGAGCGTCCGGATCAGCCCGATGATTCCCAGGAAATGGTCGGCATGAAAATGCGTGAAGAAGACGTCGTTCGCGGTGAACCCCACGCCGTAGCGCATCATCTGGCGTTGCGTGCCCTCCCCGCACTCGAACAGCATCGTCTCCCCATCGCGCGACAGCGCGATGGACGACACGTTGCGCTCGACGGTGGGCCGGGCGGCGGAGGTGCCGAGGAAGGTGAGAGACAGCATGGAACAAACAAAGACGGAAAAAGGGAAAAGGGAAAGGGGAAAAGTAAGGCAGTACTTTTCCCTTTTCCCTTTCCCATTTCCCCTAGAAGACTTTCACCCTGATATACCTATCCGGATGCGCCCGGAGATCGTCCAGCGTGGCGTGCAGGGACTTGAGGGTCTCCAGCATCTCGGTATACAGGGCCGTGTCGTTCATGATTTTCCCGAACGACCCCTGCCCCGAGTCCATCTTGTGCATCATGGATGACAGCGTCCGCGTCGTCGAGGCAAGCGCCGACGTCATTTCGTTCAGGTTCGTGGTGAGTTCGTCCAGCTGATCAGCGGATTTCTTGATCGACGGGTTCGCGATGATCGAGTCAAGGTGCGCCGCGAGAGACTGCACCGCCTTGAGCGTAGCGGTGGCCTCGGTGACGCCGGGGCCACTGCCCACCTTGGTGATCACGTCGAGGGCCCGCGTCGCGGCGATCATGGTGGCGTGGATCTCATCCGCGGTGCGGTCCGACAGGATGCCCTGGGCCGCCGTCAGCGCTTCGGTGGCGCGAGCGGTGAGCCCGGGCACGCCTTCGGTGAGCGCCGTTTCGCGGGCGCCGGTGATGATCGTGCCCTGTTTCAGCATGTCGGGTGAGCGGCCGGGCTCATAGTTGATGAACTTGGTGCCGAAGAGATCGAGCGACGAGACGGCCGCGCGTGCATCGGCATGCGGACGCACGTCCGTGTTCACCGACAAGTAGACCATGACCTGCCCCACGTCCTGCAACACCACCCGTTCCACTTTGCCGACCTTCACACCTGAAATCTGGACCGGGTCGCCGGCCCGCAACCCGATGACATCCGAGAACTGCACCGGCACTTCGACCCCACTTGACGGCCCGATGGTCCGCCCGGACAGCAAGGCAACGCCCACCGCGAATAACGCGATGGCCGCGATTACCAACAGGCCGACTGAAATCTCCTGCTTATAGTGTAGATCCATGCCTGTACCGCTGGAGCTGTGCCAGGGTTATGTCGAGGTCACGGCCGAGGAACTTCTGCACCTGTTCATCCTTGCTGGCGAGGAGCTGCTCCTGCGTGCCCTGCGCGCGGATCCGGCCATTGTGCAACAGCGCCACGCGATTCGCGATCTGGAATGCGCTCCGCACATCGTGCGTCACCACCACGCTGGTCACGCCCAGTTCGTCCCGGAGCTTCTCGACCAGCGAATCAATGATGTCGGCGTTCACCGGGTCGAGACCCGACGTCGGTTCATCATACAGCAGGTATCTCGGCTGGCCCGCGATCGCCCGGGCGATGCCAACCCGCTTCTTCATCCCGCCCGACAACTCCGAAGGATACTTCTCGGCCGTGTCAGGTGAGAGGTTCACCAGGCCCAGGCACTCGAGCACCCGTTTCTCGCAGAACGATTCGTCCTCGGCGGTCACGGGGTCGGTAATGCCAAGCTGGATGTTGTCGAACACGGTCATCGAGTCGAACAGGGCTCCGTACTGGAACACATACCCTACCTTGCTCCGCAAACGCGCCAGCTCCTTCCGCTTGAGCAGGCCGACGTTCATGCCATCCACGAACACTTCGCCGGAGTCCGGCCGGTTGAGCCCGTTGATGTGTTTGAGCATGACGCTCTTCCCCACGCCCGAAGGCCCCAGCAGGGCCACGGTCTCGCCGTCCGCAACGGTGAAGTCCAGCTCGTCCAGGACGATGTGATCGCCGAAGCGCTTGGAAACGCCCTTGAGCTCGATCACTTGAGGAGGAGCTGTGTCAGGATGGCGTCGAGAAAAAGAATGATCACCGACGCGCTCACCACGGCCCCGGTCGTGGACCGCCCCACGCCTTCGGCCCCCTGCTGGGTGGACATGCCGAGGTAACAGGGCACGATCGTCACCGCGAGACCGAAGAAGAACGACTTGATCATCGAGTAGTACGGGTCGAACGGCTGGTAGAAAAACGTGGCGCCCCTGATAAAATCGCCGTTCGTCATGCCCAGGGAACTCTTGGCGGCGACGAAGCCGGCGCCTATGCCCACGATGTCGGCGATGACGACCAGGACGGGCAGCATCAGGGTGCCGGCGACGACTCGCGGAATGATGAGATACGAAATCACGTTCCGGCCCAGGCTCTCGAGCGCGTCAACCTGCTCCGTTACCCGCATGGTGCCCAGTTCGGCGGCGTAGCGCGCCCCGATCCGCCCGGCCAGCAACAAGGCCGTAAGCACCGGCCCCAGTTCCATGGTGACGGACTGCACGATGACACCCGCGGCGTAATAGATCGGGATGCTTCCGGTGACCCACTGATAGCCGGCCTGGAGCGAAACCACCGCGCCCGCGAACATCGATGTCAGGATGACAATGAACAGCGACCCGTAACCAATGCTGCGGGCCTGCTCGAACGCCAGCGGCACCCATACCCGCCATTCACCCAGCCCACGAATGATTTCCAATACGAGCCGGGCAAGGCGACCCACGTGGGACACGGCCGTAAGACATAGCCGGCCAACGACTTGCCGGATATCTAGGGTCACCACGGGGCGATGGTACTGCCCTGATAGACGCCAGCTTTCCTGCGAGTCCTTCAGACGGTCTGCCATGACTCTCGTTTTCCAAGTAGTGCTGCCTCAACACTCTACAATGAATTGTATGTTAGGGGCAATGAAAGCCCTTTTCCGCCCCCTCCTCCTCAAGTGGTACCGGAAGAGCGCCCGCGATCTCCCGTGGCGCCGTACCAGGGACCCCTACAGGGTCATCGTCTCCGAGTTCATGCTCCAGCAAACCCAGGTATCGAGGGTGGAGGAGTACTACCCGAAGTTCCTCGCCCGATACCCCACCGTTCAGCACCTCGCCCGCGCGCGACCCAAGAAAGTGCGCGAGACGTGGGAAGGGCTGGGCTATTATGCCCGGGCCCGGAACCTCCATGCGCTGGCCAGGACCGTGGTAAAAGACCATGACTCGGCGATTCCGTCCGACACCGAAACCCTCCAGACCCTTCCCGGGGTCGGCCGGTACACGGCGGGAGCCGTAGCTTGCTTTGCATTCGAGAAGCGGGAGGCTGCGGTTGATACGAATGTAAAGCGCGTCGTTGAACGGGTTTTCAGAACCAAGAATGTCTGGGAGGCAACCGAGAGAATCCTGCCGAGGCGCGGTAAGACCGTTTGGGAGTTCAATCAGGCATTGATGGACCTTGGAGCGACGATCTGCGTCGCACGAAAACCGAAGTGTCCGGTGTGTCCGGTCCGGTCCGCATGCAAGACGGGCCTAAAAGAGCGTCGCCCCCGCAAGCGCCAGTAATCCAAGCACCCCGGTAATGCTCGCCACGATCGCCTGACGCTTCCGAATCTTTTCGAAATCGGGCGACAGCTCACCCGGCTCCGCCGCGAGGCGGGCCAGCGTGCGTGAGGCAGGCCACGTGACCAGCACCACCAGGATCGCCGCAACCATGCCGGCGCCCATCATGAGCGAGCGGCCCGGCGTGCCCAACGTCTGACCAATGCCGAGCCTCGCGATCTTCACGATGAGCGCGATACCCCCGTACACGGTCAGCGCCGCGCCGAGCAGAATCACGTTGGATGCCGCGGGAAGTATCCGGGCCAGGGCCCGCCTGGTCTCCGGCGGCTCGCGCCGGGCGCGGAGCGCCAGGGCCATGGTGGCCCAGCCACCGCCGATCCAGAGTGCGAAGCCGAGAAAATGAATGAACCGCAACATCAGGAACGCTCCTCGATCACCTGTCGCCCGGCGAACCCGTCTTCCACTTCATGCCAGTGCTCCACTTTGTCCTCGCCGAGTCTCCAGCAGAGGAGCACGTCACGGCCATCCATCTGGTGATGGAAATCCACCAGCCCGTCCTCGAACCCCTTGAACACACACCCGATCCCAGTTAACTCGGCCTGGTACGCCGTGATCTTCCGGGCGGACTGATCCACCATTTCCCGCATCGTCACCTGGTCCGCAGACTCGCCCTCTTCGGCCTTGCTGCTTGCGGCCAGGAGCTCGTAGCGGAAAACGAAATCCTTCCAACGCCGGTGTTCGTCCACGATGTCGGACACGACGCGACGCACGAGCGGCAGTGTCTTGTTGGCCTGATCGACGGTGAAGTATTTCATGCGGGCGAAGGCGTGCCCTCTTTCCATCTCGCCAACTCCGACGCGGCGGCCCGGTACCCGGCTTCGACGTGGGAGAATGCATTGCTCACGCCGAATGTCCCCTGGGTCACCTTCGGCTCCACGAGCACCAGCGGCGTGCTCGAGCCTCGCCACCGCTCGATCGTTGCGGCGATCTGCACCGCCATCATGATGCGGGTGGCCAAGTCGTGGGTTCGGACCATGCCGGGAAGCATGGATTGGCCCTCGGGCTCCGGGCCCAAGGTCGGCCCGACGTTCACGGCATAGATGAGGTCGGGGGAGAACTGGGCCGCGACGTCGAGCGGCAGGACGGCGTGGAGCCCCCCGTCGGCATAGCGGCGTCCGGCGATCCTGCCGGGCGGGTAGAGCACCGGAAGCGCGCAACTGGCGTAGAGGGCATCAACCAGCGGCGCGTCGGAACCGCCCGCGCCGAACAGCACGAGATTGCCGGATTCCATGTCGGTCGCGGTCACCGTGAGCGGAACGCCCAGCTCGCCGAATCGGCGTGCCGGCACGAGCCCGCTGATCGTTTCCCGTAGCGGTCCGCCCCGCAACAGGGCGGACGCGAACGGCCCGACGAGAGAGAACGGAGCCAGGCGCGCTACGTCGCCCTTCGATACCCGGCCGATGCGCACCAGCATTTCTTCGTAGGTAAGGCCCGACGCAAAACCCGCGGCGATCACCGCACCCATCGATGTGCCGACGTAGTGCCCCGCCGTGAGTCCCCATTCTTCCAGCGCCTTGATGGCGCCCACGTGCGCGGCGGCCTTGGCCCCGCCGCCGGAGAGCACCACCACCACGCGGGAATACCTCACCCCTGGCCGCGCCGCTCCTTGAGCCGGTGCGTGCGACGCGCTTCGGCGGCCTTGTAGCGGCGCTTCTCCTCGTCCGTTTCGGGCACTGCGGGTGGCACGGCCGTCGGCTTGCCCCGCTCATCCACGGCCACATAGGTCACGTAGCAGGAGTTGGTCCACCGCCTCTTTCCGGTGAGCAGGTTCTCGGATTCAATCCGGACGCCGACCTCCATGGACGTGCGACCGGTGAAATTGACCGACGCCTGCGCCGTCACCAGTTCGCCTAGGTAGATCGGTTCCTTGAAATCCACCTGGTCTACCGACACCGTGACGCACGGCCGGCGGGCATGCCGGGTGGCGACGACCGCGGCCACCCGATCCACCAGGGAAAGAATCACGCCGCCGAACACGTTCCCCATGTTGTTCGCCATGTTCGGCATCATCAGCTCGGACATGGTGGTATGAGAGGCGGAAACGGGCCGAGGCGCGAGGTCGATCAATAGTCCACCGGGCGCAGATAGGACTCGCCGATTGCGGTGTTCGACAGCATGGCCACGGTCGGAAGCCTGCGCTTCCAGTGCGTTGATTCCAATCGCTTCCGCACAAGCTCGACCTCCGCGGCCGTGAACCCCGTGGCGACGATTGCCTCGGCCCAATGCCCCGACAGCAACCCGTGCAGAATCAGGTCGGCCTTGGCGTACGTGATCCCCAGGTCGCCCTCGTCGGTCTGCCCACGCACAAGGTCGGCAGTGGGTGCCTTGCCGACGATCACGTCGGGCACACCCAGGTGCCGCGCCAGCGCCCAGACCTGTGTCTTGTAGAGATCGCCCAGCGGGTTCACCGCCGGGGCGTCGTCGGCGTGCCAGGTGAAGTAGCCCAGCAGGCGCTCGGTCTTGTTGCTGGTACCCAGCGGCAGGGCGCGGAGCGCCGCCGAAAGGTCGAACAGCGCCACCATGCGAACGCGGGCCATGACGTTCCCGCGCCGCGTGGGATCCGCCGGGGCGCCGATCGCCTTGTAGTAGCCCTCGACCGCGTCGGTAATGTCCAGCTTCCTCAGCTCGATGCCCAGCTGGTTCGCCACCAACTCGGCATGCTCAAACGATTCCGGACTCGACGATTTGTGCGGCAGCGCGACGCCGATCACGTTCTCCTTGCCGAGCGCGCGTACCGCGAGGTGGGCCGTGACCGACGAATCCACCCCGCCCGACATGGCGACGATGCCCTTCTGGAACCCGCGCCGGCGCAGGACTTCGTCCTTCAGGAACTCCGTCAGCCAGCGGGCGACCAACTCCCCATCGATGGAGAGCGGGTCGGCATCGAGGGGATGCGGTGCGGCACCCCCCGGAGCGATGGGCCCGGGAGGCGCGCCGTTCGTTGCCTCATCGAACTCCAGGGGCGCCCTGTTCTTCCCCTTTCCCTTTTCCCTTTTCCCCAACGTCGCAATGAGGTGCGGCAGGGCTACCTCGAGATCCGCCAGGAGCGGCGCGTCCGCGCGGGCGCGGGTGAGTTGGTCCAGGTCGAGGGTCGCGCTCACGATGCCTTCCTCAAACAGCGGACCGCGGGCGATGATGTCTCCGGCCGGGCCCACCACGATGGACCCGCCTGGGAACCCCTTGCCGCCTTCGAATCCCACGAGACTCGCGAACACCACGAACACGCCATGCTCCTCGGCAATGCCGCGGGCGGTCCGCTCCCACCTGAGTACGCTGGCGGGCAGCCCGCCCGGGTCGGCGGCAGCTCCGGTTCCGCGGGCCGGCGACGCGCTGGGCACCAGGATCACCTGCGCTCCCTGCACCGCCGCGACCGTGGCCGCCAGCGAGTGCCAGGCGTCTTCGCAGATGAGGATTGCCGCGCGGCCGCCCCACCCGGTCTCGAACGCGCGAATGTCTTTTCCGCGCTCCACGAAGCGCTCTTCGTCGAACACTCCGTAGGTTGGCAGGAAGATCTTGCGGTGCACGTTCCGCATCACCTGCTTCTTGCCACCGAGCGATGCGTAGAGGCAGGAGTTGTAGAAACGGTTCTGGAAGACTTCGTAGAAGCCGACCGAGACATCCACCGGCGGCGCCTTCGCTTCCTTGTGCGCGGCCGTGAGATCCCGGAGCAACGTTCCCGCCGTGACGGCCACGTCACGCACGCCGCCTTCGACGAAGTAGCCCGACGTAGCCGTCTCCGGAAAGACGACCAGCTGGGCAGGCTGCGGGTTCGCCTTCAAACCCCCAAACACCGCGGCGATATGCTGGAGATTCGCGGCGTAGTCGCCCTTCGCGGGCCGGATCTGGGCTACGGCGAGGCGGAGCAAGGACATGGCGGGAATATAGGGCGGTTCCTCACCCCCTGTCCCCTCTCGCATTCAGGAGAGGGGGCACGTAGGTTTGACCTGCGGATCGATTCGCCGGCCATGGAGTTCGCCGTTACCCGTCCACTTCCGGACTGATGACTCCTACCGAACCTCTGGTGGGAGTCTTTTCATGAAACTGGTCATCCTCCTCGCAATCGCCGGCGCGCTCGGCACACTGGCCCGGTATGGTCTCCAGGTCATCGGTTTCTGCGGCGCCTTCACGACGATGAGCGCGTTTTCCTTCGAAACCGTTTCACTCTTCCAGCAGCAGCACTACGCCACGGCGGCGTGGTATGCCATCGCCTCGGTGGGCGGAAGCCTTGCCGCCACGGTGGCAGGACTAGCGGCGGGCCGAGGCGCCTGACCCGTTCCCTCTTCTACCGGCCCGTCACCACCTGTGAGTACCCGATCCCGTCCGGCGCCTGTCCCACGCTCATGTAACCGCGAATCGTCCGGGTCGCGATGTCTATGATGCTGGCGGTGTTGTCGCGCATGTTGGCGACGATGAGCGTACCCGACTCGGCCAGCGAGAAGCCAACGGCAAGCCAGGTGAGGAATGCAGATAGCACGTGTGAGACCCTGGGGGACCTTAGCGGGCGGCCGTCGAGTCGAAAGGGACGGGAATGGGCCGGGCCGGGCGCGGTTGGTCTGCCTTGCCGATCATCTGGCCAATCACGGCCGAGGCCGCGAGCAGGCCGACCACGACCGCCCACCGCATAACCATGCGTTTGATGTTCGGCGCCAGCCGCCGCCGGAGTTCGACATTCTCGACCCGGAGCGCGCTCTTTTCCGCCGCCTTCTCCACTGCGGCGGCCAAGTGTTTCAGGTCCACCGGCTTGCTGAGGAAGTTCTCGGCGCCGAGGCGCATGGCCTCGACCGCTGTCTCGACCTCGCCGTAACCGGTGAGCATCAAGACGGTGGCGTGCTTGCGACGGATGGCCTCGAGAACGTCGAGGCCGGACATGTCGGGGAGCTTGAGATCGAGGACAACGACGTCGGGACGTACCCGCTCGAACGTGGCAAGACCTTCCTTGCCGTTCGCGGCCCGGTGGACCTCGTGGCCAAGTTTCTGGAAATAATCGCCGAGCGACTTGAGAATCGCCGGCTCGTCGTCAATGAACAGTACGCGGTACTTCGCCATGGCTGCCTAAGCTAGAACAGTTCGGCCTGCTCTCGCAACATCGAGGGTTCTACGACGGGCAAACTCAGATATTTCTGGAGCTGGCGCACGCTGGCCGGGGCGTGGCCCTGGAACTGGTTGCTCACGAACCCGAACACGGTGCCCACCCGGGCTTCCAGTACCCGCAGGGCCTCGACCCACGCGCCGATTTCACGCGCCCGGTCCTGCTGGGGACGGTCCCCCAAGCAGCGCGCCGCTCCCATCCAGCGCACATAGGCGAAATCGGTCGTGGGCTCCAGCGCGAGATCCAGCATGACCCACCGCTTGATCCAGCGCCCGTCCACCAGCGTCAGGGCCACGCCGCGCTCCCGCAGGATCTCCATGGTCTGGGGCTCCACCCACTGCGGCTGGCGGAACTCCACGGCCCAGCGAAAGCCCCGGGGCAACCCGTCGAGGAACCGGCGCAACACCTGCCGGTTGGCGTCGCTGGCGCGGAAATCCGGGCTCATCTGCAGGAGCAGCGGCCCGAGGCGGTCCTTCAACCCGGACACGCGGTGCAGGAACCGGGCGAGCTTCTGCTCCGCATCCACCAGCCGCTTCTCGTGGGTCACTTCCTGCGGAACCTTGAGCGCGAACAGGAACCCGGGGCTCACCTGGTCGTGCCAGGCGGCGACGATCGGTTCGGCGGGAATGGCGTAGAAGGTCGAGTCGATCTCGACCGTCGAAAAGGCGCGGGAGTAGATGGAAAGCAGGTCAGACGTCTTGGCACTGTGCGGGTAGAACGGCCCCACCCACGCCGGGTGGGCCCAGCCCTGCGTTCCCAGGCGGAACTCGGCCCCCACTAGCGACCCCCGGTCCGCGCTCGATGCCAGTACATCCGCATCTCACTTATCTTCCCGCCGGACGTCTCGCAGAACATGCCACCGGTAATCTCCATGTCGTCACCCGTCCGCAGCCGGCGGAACGCGCACTTGAACTCGGTCGAAAACCAGGGACCCGCCACGAATATCTCGCCGAAGCGGAAGGACACATCGCCCTGCTCCAGCGGCACCTCGCGCCAGTACTGCGCGATCGCCGAACGGCCCATCACTGGCGCATCGAACGGCGACGGCACCAGGACGCCTTCGACGGTGAACACTTCCGCCATCGCACCGGGCAGGCCCCGCTCCCACGCGCGGGCAAACTCGCCAACGAGACTGGCATAGTGCTCGCGCGCTTCGCCGCCGCTCACCGGGGTCCCCGGATTTGTCGAGGCCACACCGGAAGAGTAGGCCTCCTACCTTCGAGACGCCACCGTGTGCAGGCGGATGAGCGGATGAGCGAATGGGCGGTTGGATGTCTCGCATGAGCCCCATCCGCTCAACCGCTCAACCGCTCATCCGCCTGATCATCGACTCCGACCCCGGCATCGACGACGTCGTGACGCTCGCACTCGCCGCGCGCTCGCCGGAACTCGACATCGTGGCGGTGACGACGACCTACGGCAACGCGAAACTCGACGCGACGACCAGGAACGCCCGCGAAGTCCTCCGGCTCGCCGGCCGGAGCGAAATCCCCGTGCATCCCGGCGCTGAGCGGCCGCTCGTCCGGGAACTGGTCGCCGCACCCGAGACGCACGGGGAGTCAGGTGTTGGGTACGCGGCGGTCGGGCTCGAGCAACCGCTCATCCGCTCATCCGCTCGTCCGCCCGCTCTCGTCCACGTACTCTCCTCCCTCTCGGAGCCGATAACCCTCGTCACGCTGGGGCCCCTGACCAATCTCGCGTTGGCGCTTGAGCACGACGAACCACTCGTCCGCAAACGAGTCGCCCGGCACATCGGCATGTTCGGGAGTATCCACGCGGTGGGAAACACGAACCGGTTTGCCGACTTCAACGCGTGGTGCGACCCGGAGGCGACGGACCGCGTGCTCCGCGCCGGGCTCGGAACCGAGGTGGTCGGCCTCGACGTCACCCGCCGAATGGTGTTCGATCCGGCCGAGGTCGAACGGTTCGCCGCGGCCAAGGACCCGTTGATCAGCTGGCTCGGCCTGGCATTGCGGTTCTACGTCGAGTTTCACCGGGAAGCGGAACAGCTGGAAGGGTGCGTCGTGAACGACGTGCTCACGATCGGCGAGTTGCTGGCGCCCGGCCTCCTGCATTTCCAGGAAATGCTGATTCGCGTGGACCTCGATGCGGGTGATCATCGCGGTCACACCCGCCAGTCCGGCGACGGGACTCCTGCGCGGGTCGCCATGGACGTGGACGTGAAGCGGATGCGGGCATTGCTCAAGCGGGTATTCGGCGAGATGCTGAGATCCGAGCCGTGAAGATCGTTTTCGCCCCGCGTCGCCAGCACTGGCTGCAGGCCTGCGCCCAGGGCAGCGTGATTCTCTACTGGGCGTGGCACACGCCATTCGTCTGGTCGTTCCTGCCCTTCATCCTGGCGCAACTAGTGTTTGCCTACCTGGTGGATGCGCTGATCGGCTGGGTCCGGCATGGGTCGTATACGCTCGGCTTCGGCCCATTCCCCATTGTCTTCAGCATCAACCTGTTCCTCTGGTTCCGGCCGGGCTGGTTCTACCTGCAGTTCGCCATGATCGCGTTTGCGTTTCTCGCAAAGGAGTTCATCCGGTGGAACCGCGACGGAAGAACGGCGCACGTCTTCAATCCCTCGGCGTTTCCGCTGGCTGTGGCGTCCCTCCTGCTGCTCGTGACAGGAACATCCAACCACACATTCGGCGCGGCGATCGCCGACAGCCAGTTCCAGGCACCCGGCATCTATCTGGTCATCTTCCTGGTGGCGTTGCCGGGCCAGGTCCTTTTTGGTGTGGCCCGAATGACATGGGCGGCGGTGGTGACGATGTATGCGTTCAGCCTGGTCTACTTCCAGGCCACCGGAACGTATTTCTTCTACGACACCCACATTCCGGTTCCGGTGTTTCTCGGCATGCACCTCCTGTTCACCGACCCCTCCACGTCTCCGCGCAGCGAGCTGGGACGGATCATGTTCGGTATCACCTACGCGCTCGGAACCATCGCGTGCTTCGGGTTGCTCGAGGCCCTCGGTACGTCCTCCTACTACGACAAGCTGCTTCCCGTACCGATCATGAACCTGCTCGTGAAAGTCATCGACCGGCTCGCCGCTTCGGGGGCGCTGCCGCGCCTGGACCCGGCCCAATGGGGACGAGCTCTCACCCCGGGGCAGCGCAACGTCGCCTGGACGTCCGCATGGGTAGCCACCTTCGTAACCATGAGCGCAGTGCAAGGCGTGGGGAACACGCACCCCGGCCAGTACCTGCCTTTCTGGCAAAATGCGTGCGGGGCCGGAAGCCACCGCGCCTGCGACTATGCCACCGAGCTGCTCGCGACCTACTGCGACAGCGGTTCCGGCTGGGCGTGCAATGAGCTGGGAATCGCGCGGAAAAACCGGGGCCAGCCGGATATCCGGCGTTCCTGTGACCTTGGTTTCGCGCCCGGATGCGAGAACTGGAAGCGGGTGTCGAGCGACCTCCCGCCAGCGGCCCGCGGGGATCCGTCCGTCGGCGAGTTGCCGATTCTGCTGCGAGGCACCAAGGGAACGCTGGCGGAGCGGGATTCCAGCCGGCTGTACGCGAAGGGCTGCGCACAGGGCTGGCGCCAGTTGTGTGGCTAGGCACCTATACTATCTGTCTTCACCGGGAGCGTCGTAATGACTGACAGCAAGATTTCCGTTGCAATCATCGGCACCGGCGACATCGGACGCGGGTGGGCCGCCTTGTGCGTGGCTGCCGGCTGGCCCGTAGCCCTCTTCGATCGCGAATCAGCGTCCCTCGAGAGCGCGCCGGCCGAAATTGCGGAGCGCGCCGGGCACCTCGTGTCGCTCGACCGGGCCGTTCCCGACGATGTCGAACACGGCGTGCGCTCCCTCAAGATTGCGCGCAGCCTCCTCCAGGCCTGCGAAGACGCGCAGTGGATCATCGAGTCGGCGCACGAAGACCTCATGACCAAGCAGAAACTCTTCGAGGCCTTCGAGTCCGTCGCGCCCAACGCGAAGATCGTCACCAGTTCATCTACCGCGCTCCTCCCCAAGGACATCTCCGCCCGCTGTCGCCGTCCAGACCGCTGTCTCATCGCACACCCACTCAACCCGCCGGAACTGATTCCACTGGTCGAGGTGGTGCCGGGGCCGCAAACGGACGCGACTACCGTCGAGGTGCTCAAGGCCTGGCTCCGCCTGCTCAAACGGATCCCGGTCACTATCAAGAAGGCGGCCCCCGGCTTCATCGCGGGACGCATTGCCGCAGCCGTTTGGCGCGAAGCGATTGACATGGTGCTCACCGGCGTCATCGACGTGGATGACCTCGACCGCGCGGTATCCGTTGGGCCGGCCCTGGGGTGGGCGGCCGCCGGCCCGCACCTCACCTATCACCTGGCGGCGGGGAAGAAGGGCGTCACCGGGTTCCTGCAGGGACTACTGGGGACGTTCGAAGGCCTGTGGGCCAGCGCCCCGACGTGGTCCAAGCTGGACCCGCAACAGCAACGCCAGCTCACGCAGGCCATCGAAAAAGCCTACGAAGGGCAGATCGACCAGATCAGGAAGGCGAGGGACCGCCGGCTGGCCGGGATTTTGAAGGGATTGGAACAGTCGCGGCAGGGCTAGTCTACCGGGCCATCCTCACCGCGAGGCCGGCACCAAAAAACCACTCGTCCGCTGCGCCGTTGAGCCCGACGCCGCCCGACACGTCCAGCTGGGCGAACGGCGACAGGGAAAACGTGAGGCCGCCGTCCAACGAGGCGGCCTTGTTCGTCCCAAACACCTCCGCGAACGCTCCGACACGCTCCCCGACATCGAACCCCACCGTCCACGTGTAGAGCAATTCCCAGGCCGTGGTTCCACCGGACCGCGTGGTGATGAAGCCCAGGTTGTAACCGGTTCCTACGGTCGGCGAGAGGTCGTGCGATACCGCGATGCGTGCGTTGGGCGCCGGGTCTCCTCCGCGCGGAACGACCATGTGTGCCAAGAGCGCCACGATGGGGCGCGAGGCGCCGCCGTCTCCCAGACCGTACTTGAAGCCCAACTCCCAGTCCCCCGACTGCCAACCGGCCGGCCGACGCGGCTCCAGCCGTCGAACCCCACCCGGCCTTCGAGTCTCGGGCCGAGGCCGATACGCACCAGGCTCTGGGGCACGGCGTGCATGCGCAAACCGCCCTCACTCGTCACGGACCATCCGGTCTCGACCTGCACGCTGCCCCTCGAGATCGTCAGGCTGGATTCGGTCTGATCTGGCCGATCCATCACGATCGGCCCGGGCGCGCCTTGGGCCAACCCGAACGTTGGTGCGACGATCGCGAGAAAACCCGCAAGCCGGCGCGCGCGCACGGCTACCAAAGTCCCGGAACGAGCCGGTACCTGACCCGGCCGGAATAGTCCGCGTAGCCGGCCAGGTGCTGCCGCAAGAAGCCGTCTTCGAAGCCCGTGCGATACATGACCAGCGCCGCCAGGGCGAGCGCCGGTACCAGTGCAACCCACGAGCCGAGCATGAGCGCACTGCCGGGCGCCGCGAGCTGTAGGCCCAGGTAGCCAGGATGGCGAACCAGGGCGTACGGCCCCGTGTCGATCGTCTGGTGGCCCCGCTCGGTCTGCAACCGCACGATGGTCGAGAAAAACCGGTTGGCGCTCATTGCCCAGATGAACATGCCAAAGCCCGCTACGCACAGCACCAGGCCCAGCACCTGGAGCGGCACCGGCACCGAGTCGCTCCAGTGGGTGCGCCCGACGTCCAACAGGCCTAGCACGAGGTGGCCCAGGAACAACAACCGCATGGAGAGCAGGACCCCCGAGTCCACACCACCGGGGCCGGGCCGGCGTCGTTCCCGCATGAGCCCGGGATCGATCACCAATGCGGCGATGAAACCAAAGAAGGCGAAAATCGCCACGTACGCCCACAAGTTCAAAAGGTCGGTCCGTCCGCTCACGCCGAATACCACCGCCGCGAGGCACGCGGTCACGACCGCCATCCGGAGCATTCTCTTTGAGAGTCGTCATATCCACGCCGCTACGCCGCCACGAGGAGTCCGGTCGTGTACATCACCAGCAAGCCCGCCAGGACACCGCCCGCAGTGAGCGGCGTCCATATGGTCCCTTCCGTCTCCCGCGCGACCACCCGGTAAAGCGCGAATACCACCTGCGCGATCGCGCCGGCGCCGATGGCGAGGAACAGCGTCGCGTAGAGAGGTGAATACGCGAGCCCGCCGATCCACGCGCCGAGAATCGTCGGCGCGCCAGCGAGTAGCCCCAGGCCCACCAGCGTCCTGATCGAGGGCTGGTCCTTCGCGATGGGCGCGACGATGCCCAGGCCTTCGGTCGAGTTGTGGAGCATGAAGCCGATGACGAGAAATGCGCCCAGCGCGGCCTCGCCAAGCGAGTACGCCGCGCCGATCGCGAGGCCCTCCCCCAGGTTGTGGAGCCCGATGCCCAGCGCAATGAGGTAGGCGACGGCGCGACGGCCTTCGGCGCCTTCGCGGGAGAGCTTGTTCCGCGCGGCCATCTGGAGCAGCAGCACCGTGCCGATCGCGGCGACGGCCACGGCCATGGTTCCCTGGAACGCACCCGCCACCTGCTCGGCGGCTTCGAGGGCCTCGTGCACCGCGTCGAAGGCGAGAAACACGAGAAGGCCGGCGGTCAGCGCGAGCGCGAAGTGGATCCACTTCCGGTCGAGCCGTCGCAGGAACGGGAACCACAGCAGCCCGATGGCCACGGGCACCACGCCCACGTAGAGGCCGATGAGGGTAAACACGCCGAAGAAGCGGGCGTCGGCGGGCGGCGTCACGGCCGCGACGGCAATTTCGTGCGCAAACGTGACGCCGGTGGACGTCACGAGCTTCACCTCGTGGGGCTCGCCTTCAACCCAGGGGTACAGGATCTCAATGGATGCCCTGCCCAGGCGCGGTACGACCGGGCCCGGCTTGATCGTGAAGGCCCAGAAGGCCTCGTCAACCATCAGCTGGGCGACGCTCACGGGACTCGGGCCGCCGTTCACGATCGCGACCGTGATGGCGCCCGGGGCCAGACTCACCCGTTCGAAGGTGAGCTCTTCCACCGGCGGAATGCCCCGGCGGAAGAATTCGAGCAGGCCACCACCGGCAATGGCCGCAGACAGCACGGCCAGCAGTCCCATCGGAAGGAGGGCCAACAGCCAAGTCCTCGAGCGGCCTCCGGTCACGCGACGGTCTCCGACACGCGGAACAGCCCGGCCCACCCCAGTTCGGTGAATTCCGCCTGGTGAGCATGGAACATGTAGTCGCCCGGTTCCTCGTAGCTGAATTCGAGAATGTGCCGCTCGCCCTGACACATCATCACGGTGTCCGTAAACTCGGTCGGGGTGAGCGTGGTGCCGGTACGGTACACGTGGAAGAAGTTCCCGTGCAGGTGAAACGAGTTGATCGGATCGAACTCCAGCGCGTTCACCAGGTAGAGCCGCTGGAGCTCACGTGGCCGCACGGTGATCGGCTTTTGGTGATACGCGAATGCCGCCGTGTTGGCCGCGTAGATCTCGTTCTCGCCGTCGAAGTTGGTATCGAAGCCGTTCATCACCATGACCATCTCGCGGGCCCTGGGTCGCGGCGTCTTCGGATCGATGATCATCGCGCCGTAGAGCCCCTTGGCCATGTGCTTCTTGAACGGCGGCACGTGGCAATGGTAGAGCTGGAGCCCGAACGGCCTGGCCTCGAACTCGTACTGGAACGACTCACCCGGGTGGACCAACTCGAACGAACCGTCCATGCGGGCCGCATGAACGCCGTGGAAATGGATCGTGTGCGCATGGCTTCCGGCATTCCGGAAGTTCACCCGCACGAGATCGCCCTCGGTGCACCGCAGGGTAGGCCCGGGAACCTGGCCGTTATAGGCCCACGCGGGGAAAAACACGCCGGGAGCCACTTCGATTTCCCGGTCCACGGCCAGGAGGTCGTACTCCCGCAGTGTCTTGCCCGACGGCAACCGGCTGACCTTGCCGTAGTAGAAGGATTCGAGGAACACGGCCGGGTCTATCGAGGCGTTCTTGACCTCGCCTACGACGCCGCCGTGATGGTGGCCCAAGGTCGGGGTATTCTGCCCCAGCACCTTACTCGTCTTGAGCAGCCCACTCGACGCGGCGAGGCCGGCGACACCGAGGGCGCCCCGCTTGAGGAGGTCACGGCGTTTCATCAGCCAGCCTCCTTCTCGCCCAACGAGCACCAGAGTGTCTCCGCCAGTTCGTGACCCACCACCTGGTCCCGCGGAATCACCCCGATCAAGCGAATGGTCAGGGGCCCGCGGAACGGCTGACGGGACAGGACTTCGAACCGCGCCCCGGGCTTGAGACCGAGCGATGCCAGGAACCGCAGCCGCTCCGGCTCCGTGTCGGACACCATGCGGAGCTCCGCGATTTCCCCCAGGGGGACGTTGTCGAGCGAGACCAGGTCCGGGCTTTCGACTTCCCCCCCTGGGCTGGGAATCGGGGCGCCGTGCGGGTCATAGCGCGGGTTCCCGAGTGCCATGGCCATCCGCTCCACCAGTTGGTCACTGGCGGTGTGTTCCATGCGTTCGGCTTCGTCATGCACGGTGTCCCAGTCATAGCCGAGCTTGGACATGAGGTACGACTCGAGGATCCGGTGGCGCCGTACGACCTTCAACGCGGCGCGACGGCCCCGCGGGGTCAGTGTCACTCCCCGGTAGGGCTCGTGCTCGATCAATCCGTTTTCGGCGAGCCGCTTGAGCATGCCGGACACTGAGGGCGGCGCCAGGTTCAGCGCGTCAGCGATCGTGCTGGTCTGGGCCGGCGTGCCGGCGGACTCGATCTGGTAGATCGTCTTGAGATAGTCTTCAATGGACCGGGATAGCGAAGTCGACAGGGCGGCAGCTGCGGCGGACATGGAGTTCGCTCACGTAGTTAAGGTTCAGCACATTATAATGTTTTGCTGGCCTAATTATATCAGAAGGCACTACAAAAAGCAACTAATGCAGTAAGTCAATGAATGGCTTGATGATACGCTCAGTGAGCCCCCAGACGACATCCTGCCCAAGCACAAACGCTGGGACCTTGGCCGGCTTTCCTGCAATTTCAAGCTCGACGGTGGTCGCCGCGGCTCGCAGCGTTGTCAGGGAAACCCAGCGGTGGTAGGCGACCTCCCCTGACGGCTTGAGGACCGGAACGGCCGCAAGCCCGAACACGAACGGCCGAATGACAATCTGAGGAAGAACCGGCGTTCTCGGCGTGTAGTCGTCCAGTTGGCCGAGGAGGCTCTCCGAGACCAGGCTAATACCGGTCTCCTCTTCCGCCTCGCGGATGGACGTCTGGAGCCGGCTCCGGTCACCCGGGTCGCGCCGCCCTCCCGGAAGTGCCATCTGTCCGGACCACGGATCCCCGGGGTGATGGGACCGCCTAATGAACAGGACCTCCATGTCGTCAACCGTGGGCATCAGGATCAGGGCAACCGCCGCCTGGCGCGCACCCGGATCCGTGACGGCCTCCGGCCGATGGGCGTGAAGCCGCTCACGAATGACCTCGAGAGTGAGCCCCATCACCGGGCCCGCGATGACTGCGTGACGGAATCGAGACTCATCGGTCTGTATACTGGAGAACGGCCTTGCGCGCGCTGATATATTCCGTCCGCGCCAAGACGTGATGCCCACTTAACCACGGAGGCTCCTATTCGCCGCTTCGCTGTCGGACTTCTGGCAATCGCTGCACTGGCGGCCGCTGGCTATTTCCTGGCCCGGCGCCGGCCAACCCTCGCTGCGATTCCTGGTGGCAAACCCAAGGTCGGAACCCGTCAACCGGTCGAAGACCTCTACGCCGCTGGGCTGTAGGCCCCTCGGGGAGCGGTCCCACGGACCGCTCCTTTGAGGCTTCCTCACAACAAGTACCTCCCGAACCACTCCACTGTCGCATCCATAGCCTGATCCAGTTCGGGCGTGCTTCCCTGCCAGGGATGCCGCGCGCCAAAGGTGTGTCCACCCTTCTCTATCACCAGTAGCGTCGCCTTGGCCCCGGACGCCCTGTAAAGGTCGCGCGCATTGTCCACGGCCACCGCCTCGTCCTGGTCCCCGTGCAAAATGAGCCACGGGGCTGAGACGCGGGAAGCCGCCTTGGGGATACTAAGCCGGTCCTCGGCGTGGCGTTCAACCTCGTCCAGAATATCGGTCGAAATCTTGAGGACCTGCCCGGTCCGGCTGTTCACCACGTCCAGCGTCCCGTCGGCCCTCCACTGCTGGACCGCCTCGGCCGACCAGCGGTGGACATGCGCGATCGAGGACCACGTCACCAGCGCTGCCACGCCCGGCTCCAGGGCGGCCCGGAAGAGGCAGGCGACACCGCCCCGGCTGTGCCCAAACAGGCCGACCTTCCGGGGCGGCGCAAACCCCGGGGCGAGGCCACCAGCCCCAGCCGCCTTGGACACGATTTCGAGGTCCGCCAGCTGGCGCAGGTAGGTGTCGTGGGCAAACCGGTCGGGCTCCGAGAACGACTGGCCGTCCGGCCCAACGCCACTGCCCGAAAAATTGAACGAGATGGCGCCGAGCCCCGCCTTGGTCAGCCGGGCAGCCAGGTGCGGGAACATGCCCCAGTCCATGAACCCCTTGAACCCGTGGCAAATGACGACGGTAGGACGCCCTTCGTCAGGGCGGGCCGACCGGATACGACCCCGCAACGGGCCGCCGTCAGCACCCCGCAGTTCGAACGACGCTTCTTTCACCGTTGCCACGTTGGACCCTCGTTCTCCCCCCTGCCGCACCCGGGGACTAGATTCCCCCAGTGAGCGCCCTCACTGGAGTCGAACTTTGGGCCTGACCATACGGCCCTCCAACCCATCCCTCGGCGCCGTCGGCAGAGCGATGGTCGCCGGGCGGGACGACCTGGTCCGCGAGTGGGCCGCGTGGATCATGCGCCGCACCGCCCAGGTTCACCCCCAGCTCCACCGCCCCATCCTCGAACGCCAGCTCCGATTATTGGTCGAAATCGTGATCCTGCTGACGGGGCGGGTGCGACGCCAGGCCGCCCAGCTCTGGTTCGATTCCTGCGAACATTATGGCCGCTCGGCGGCTGGTCGAGGGCTCGCCGCAGGCGAAGTGGTCGAAGAGATCCAGCACCTGCGCGAACTGCTGATTCGAAGCCTCTCGGACATTATCGCCGCCCTGCCCGCCCGCTACTCCCTCGCCACGGTCTTCCGCCTGAACCGCCAGATCGACCACGGCATTGCCCGGGCCGTCGTAGGATATACGGAGGCGTTGGTGGAGACGCTGTTCAGCCAGAGCGGGGTACCCGTCGTTGTGCCGGAACAGCTGGATGCGGAGTCGGGAAAGAAACTGCTGGAGCTGGAATCCGAGCTGGAAAAGGTTCAGAAAGTAAGAAGTGAGATGTAAGAAGTGAGAAGCAATCGCACTTCTCACCTCTTACTTCTCACTTCTCACGCAGTGATTTCTTCCCCACCATCCACGTTGATCACGTTCCCCGTCACCCAATCAGTCCCGGGTGAGCAGAGCGCCACGACCGCCTGGGCAACATCCTCGGGCGTGGTCAGCCGCTGGTGCGGATTCTTGCGGGCGGCCTCGGTGAACAGCTTGTCGCTTCCCGGAATACGCTCGGAGGCCGGCGTCCGGGTGACACCGCCACGGAGCGCGTTGGCGGTTATTCCCATCGGCGCAAGCTCCATGGCCAGCTGGCGCGTATGTGATTCGAGCGCGCTCTTGGCGGCCGACACGGCGCCGTAGGACGGAATGACCCGGGTCGACCCGGACGACGTCATCGAGAATATCCGCCCGCCCTTCCCCATGAGCCCCCGCTTCACGACGTCCTGGGCCCAGTAGACCAGCGAATGCCCCATGACGTCCAGCGTCATGTCGATATTCGCCTTGGTGAGGGCCTCTGTCCCGATGTACGGCTTGAGCGTTCCAAACGCGAGCGAATGCATCAGGACCGCGATGGTCCCGCCCTTCTCCTGAATGTCCGCGGCGAGCGCGTCGAGGACCTCCTTGCGTTTCTCCTCATCTGCCGCGTTCACGTTGAAGAACAGGGCACGGCGCCCGGACTTCTCCAGGTCGCCCTTCACCTGCTCTACGTGAGCCATCCCGCCTTTGCGGTCCAGGTGCACGCCCGCAATGTCGTAACCCGCCTTGACCAGGGCGCGGGCGCAGGCTTCGCCGAAACCGCTCGAGGCACCGAGTATCAGGGCCCAGCGGGGGTTGGTCGTCTGTGCGTGTGACAAGACCGTCTCCAGGGATCAGTGGCCGGAAAGTAGTGAGGGGCCGCGCCTCAGCGCAGGCCTACCTGCCCCTTGATCGCATCCGTGAGCTTCACGGGATCGTAGCCCAGGCCCTTCCGGAAAACGAGCATCACCTTCCGGATATCTCCCGGTGACGCCACCGGGTTCCCGTCGAGGACCACCAGGTCTGCCTGCTGTCCCCCGGCGATGGTCCCGACGCGGGCCGCTATACCTAAGATCTTCGCGCCGTTCGATGTCATGATCTGCATGGCCTGCTCGGGAGTGAAGCCGGCCTCGACCAGCAACTCGTAGTTCCGCTGATCGCCATACCCCGCGATCTGGCTCAGGCAGCACGGGTCCGAGCCGGCGCCCATGAGGCCGCCCGCTTTGACGAACGCGCGCTCGAACTCCATGGCCTTCTTGAGTGACGCGCGGTGGAACGAATCGGCGCGGGTTGGCGTCGCGCCGTCGTAGAACTTCCGCACCTGGTCCGCGCCTCCCGGATACAGGGCATCCAGCACCCGCTGATCTCGCGGAACCCGTGTCGCGGACCCCAGCTCCCCGACGGCGAGCGTGGACGTCAGCGCCGTACGGTGCGACACCATCTCGCGAATCGTCTGCTGCACTTCGGCGCCGTTGATATCCAGCGCGGCATACACCGAGTCGGCGTTTCCCGGCGGACACACGTCCGGCTGCTTCCCGGGCAGGAACTCCGTCGCGGTCGTGAGACCGTGCTCCAGGTTGTCGATACCGAGCGACACGGCTTCGCGGAACGTGACCGAGCAGAGGTGCCCGGTGACCTTCACGCCGCGCTTGTGCGCCTCGTCGATCGCGGCGCCCAGTTCATCGCGCGTCACCAGGTTGTAGGCCTTGAACCACTGCACGCCCTCTTCGGACCAGTACCGCACGAGGCGCCGGGCTTCGTCCGCGTTGTTGAGCGGATGCATCCACCCCACGGCCTGCCCCGCCCCCTGGACATACGGTCCGGTCACGAACACTTCCGGTCCCACGACTTCGCCGGTGCTGACCCGGCGCCGCAGGTTGAGTTCCTGGTAGGAGTCCAAGCTTCCCGTGGACCGAATCGTCGTGACGCCCGCCGCGAGAAACAGCTTGGGGTAGCTGGTCATCATTACGGTCCCACCCCAATACAGGTGATCGTGGAGACCGATGATCCCCAGGATGACCGTGTGGCCGGTGTGGTCCAGCACTTGAGCGCCCTGGGAAATTGCGACCTGCCCGGTCTTGCCGACCGCCAGGATCGTCTCGCCCCGAATGACGATCGTCTGGTCCTCCCGTGCGGGCGCGCCGGTCCCATCCACCACGCGCGCGTGGGTGAGCGCGACCACCGGCGCGTTGACGGCGACGAAGCGTTCGACCTGGGGGTTGAGCACCCGGGGCTCCTGCCCGGATGCGCTCGAGGCGAGAACGAAGACCAGGAGGACGGCTAGGCGACGAGACGCGTGCATGGGACAATCGCTCCGGATGTCGGGGATTCGAAACTACCGGCGGCGGACGCACCCGGCTAGCGTCCGGCCACGATGTCCGCTTTTCTTCCACCCGTGCCGCTTCCAGCCCTCATCCCCCGCGAAGTCCTCTTCGGCAACCCCGAGCGCGCCAGCCCGCAAATCTCGCCCGACGGAAAACGTATGGCCTACCTCGCGCCCGTGGACGGGGTGCTCAACGTCTGGGTCGGGTCCGTGGCCGGGGGCGACTACCAGCCGGTCACCAACGACCGGGACCGCGGTGTACGCGTGTACTCGTGGAGCCACGACGGCGAGAACCTGCTCTACCTGCAGGACGTCGGAGGCGACGAGAACTGGCGGTTGTTCACGGTAAACCTCGCAACGCGCGCGGTCCGGGAAATGACCCCGTTCGAAAACGTGCAGGTCCAGGTCATCGATCACAACAAGCGCTTCCCGAACGAAGCCCTGATCGGCATGAACCGGGACGACCCCCGTTACCACGACGTGTATCACCTGGATCTCCGCTCCGGCACACTCCGCATGGTGGCCAAGAACCCGGGCGACGTGGTGGGCTGGGTGACGGATTCCGACCTGAAGGTGCGGGGCGCGACCGCGGCCACGGACGACGGCGGAACCGTTCTCCGGGTGCGCGACACCGAAGACGCCCCCTGGCGGACACTCGCGGTGTGGGGTGCGGAGGACAGCCTCACCAGCGGCCCGGTGGACTTTACGCTGGACGGCAAGGCGCTCTACGTGGAAGACTCCCGCAACGCGAACGCCGCCCGCCTCGTGAAAATGGACGCGGCGACGGGCAAGTCCCAGGTCGTCGCGGCCGACGCCGACTACGACGTGAGCAGTGTGGTCATTCACCCGGACACCAAGATCGTTCAGATGGTGGCGTTCGTCCGCGCGCGTCGCGAATGGACGGTGCTCGACCCGGGTATCCGGGGCGACATCGAGAAGATCAGCGCGCTCCAGGCCGGTGATTTCTCGGTGTACGACCGCACCGACGCGGACGACGCCTGGCTCGTGGGCTACGACTCGGACACCGGGCCGGCCGCCTACTACGCGTGGGACCGCAAGGCACAATCCGCCCGATTCCTGTTTCACACCCGGCCGGCCCTGGCCAGGTACACCCTGGCGCCCATGGAGCCCATCTCGTTCAAGAGCCGGGATGGACTGACCGTCCACGGGTACCTCACCGTGCCGGCGGGTGCGGAGCGAAAGAACTTGCCGCTCGTCCTTAACGTGCACGGGGGCCCGTGGCACCGCGACGTCTGGGGCTACGACCCCGAGGCCCAGTGGCTCGCAAACCGCGGGTACGCCTGCCTGCAGGTCAACTTCCGCGGCTCGACCGGGTACGGGAAGACGTTTCTCAACGCCGGCAACCGCGAATGGGGCGGGAAGATGCACGACGACCTGGTGGACGCCGTGCAGTGGGTCATCGGGCAGGGCGTGGCGGATCCCAAACGCGTGGCCATTTACGGCGGCTCGTACGGCGGCTACGCGGCACTCGCCGGCGCCACCTTCACGCCGGACCTGTTCCGGTGTTCAGTCGCGATCGTGGGCCCGTCCAACCTCCTGACGTTCATCAACACGATCCCGCCCTACTGGTCCACGTTCCTGGCCATGATGCACGAACGGGTCGGCCACCCGGAAAAAGACCGGGCGTTCCTGGAATCGCGCTCTCCCTTGTTCGCGGTGGACCGGATCAAGATTCCGCTCCTCATCGCTCAGGGCGCCAATGACCCGCGCGTAAAGCAGGCCGAATCCGAGCAGATCGTCGCCGCGCTCCGCGCCAAGGGCATAGACCACGACTACATGCTGTTTCCCGACGAAGGGCACGGGTTCGCCAAGCCGGAGAACCGGCTCAAGTTCTACGCCGCGGCGGAGAAGTTCCTGGCGAAACACCTGGGGGGACGGTCTGAGGGCTAGCCCGGCATGACTCCCGACAATCCATCGCTCTGGCTCATCCTGCTCGGGGCCGTCGCCGGCGGCGTCGGCACGCTGATCGGCGCGGGCGGCGGGTTCCTGCTCGTGCCGGCCCTCATCTTTCTCTACCCCGCGGCCGCTCCCGACACCATCACCAGTATTTCGCTCGCCGTCGTGGCCTGCAACGCTATTTCCGGCTCCATCGCCTACGCACACATGAAGCGCATCGACTACCCGCTCGGCTGGCGCCTCGCTCTGGCCGCTGCCCCCGCTTCAGTACTCGGCGCCCTCTCCACGTCGCTCCTCCCGCGAAGGATGTTCGATACCGCCTTCGGCGTGGTCCTTCTCGTGGCGGGCACCGCGATGCTCACCTGGCCGAAGGCGCCGGAAGGCGTCGGGGAAAAACGACGCACGGCACTCGGCATGACGTTTTCGGCTGGCGCCGCCTACGTGTCGAGCCTGTTCGGTATCGGCGGAGGAGGGCTGCATGTGCCCGTGCTCGTGTACGTGCTGGGGGTGCCGGCGCACATCGCCACGGCCACGGCAACGTTCATCCTGGCCGGCATGGCGCTCATCGCGACGGCAACACACCTCGTGACCGGGTCACTCGCGGGGGCGCTGTGGCCGACGCTCTACCTGGCGGCGGGGGCTCTCGTGGGCGCACAGGCGGGGGCGGCGTTCTCGAACAGGGTCCACGGCACGACGCTGATTCGCGGACTCGCCGTGGCGCTCGGCGTCGTGGGCGTCAGGATCCTGCTGCGGGCGCTTTAGAGCGATCGTGGGTGGGGCGATTGTGACAGGGGCGATGGTGGGAATGACGACGGTGCATGAAGCGATGGTGGAAAACTGAACGTCCCGATTCGCTTCGCGTATCACCGGCCGGGCCGAGGGACGTCGGAGTACGACGAGCGGCTCGTCGTGGAGGAGCCGGACGTAAGCGTCCTGTTTCTCCCGTCGCACGCGGGCGAGGGTTACTCCGTGAACGGGACGGCTGTCCTGGAACGCGGCGCGCCGATGGTGTGGTTCGTATTTCCCGACCAGTGGGCCAGCGTGGCGCGGTTTCACTTGGCGGACGGCACGTTCACCGGCTTCTACACAAACCTGTGTACGCCGGTAGAGCGGGACGGTAAACGGTGGTCGAGCACCGATCTGTTTCTGGATCTCTGGATACCGGCGAAGGGCAAGCCGCGCTGGCTGGATGAAGACGAGCTCGCGGAGGCCATCGCGGGGAAGGTGCTCGACAAGTGGACTGCGGAACGGATCAAGCGGGAAAGAGAGCGCCTCGAAGTATTGCTGGAGGCAGGCGCGTGGCCGCCGGTCGTGTGTCACCAAACGGACCTCGCGTTTATCCGCACCACCATGCACGAATCGGACGACACCTGATCTGACCTCGCCAGGCGGCGCTCAAGGGCGCGCGCCTGGCCGCCATCGGCGAGTTCGCGGTGACGATTCGCCACGAGGTCAACAACGCCCTGACCGCGATCGTCGCGGAGAGCCAACTCCTGTCGGAAACCGAGACCAATCTGTCGAGCGACGGGAAAGCGTCGGCCAAGACGATTCACGAAGCCGCGCTCCGGATCGCTGCAGATGTCCGGAAGCTCACCACGCTGGCCGACGCGCCGGTAACCGAGTACGTCCCGGGCGTGCAGATGATCGACCTCAGGGCCGCGCGGTCTATCTAGCGGATCAGCGCGTGCAGTAGCAGGTAGGAAATCCCCGCGATACCCGCCGACGCAGGGATGGTCAGGACCCAGGCCCAGACGATCCGCCCCGCCACGCCCCACCGCACCGCCGAGAACCGCTGCGCCGAGCCCACGCCGACGATTGAGCCCGTGATGGTGTGTGTGGTCGAGACCGGAATTCCCAGCGCCGAGGCCGTAAATACTGAAATGGCGCCCGCGGTTTCCGCGCAGAAGCCATGCACCGGCTGGAGTTTGGTGATGCGGCTTCCCATCGTCTTTACGATCCGCCACCCGCCAAAGAGGGTCCCCAGCGCGATCGCGGTGTGCGCGAACAAGATCACCCAAACGGGTATTTCCTTTAGCGTCGTGAGGTGCAGCGCCTGCACGGGGAAGTCCACAAACGCCGCTTGGGAGGCCACCAGGAGGCCAACCACGATGCCCATGGTCTTCTGCGCGTCATTGGTGCCGTGCGACAGGCTGTACGCGGCGGCAGAAACGAGTTGAAGCCGCCGAAACCAGCGGTCCACGTTGCGGGGCGTGGACCGACGGAACGTCCAGGCCGTCGCCACCATCAGGCCCAGGCCCAGCAGCATACCGATCAGCGGCGAAAGGAAAATGAACAGGATGGGTTTCACCCAGCCCCCCAGAATGAGCGCATTCACGCCGGCCTTTGCCACCGCCGCTCCGCCGTAGCCTCCAATGAGCGCGTGCGACGAACTCGACGGAATGCCGCCATACCAGGTGATGAGATCCCATGCGATCGCACCGATGAGACCGCCCAGGATCACCTGCGGATCCACGATCGAAATGTCGATCAGGCCACCGCCGACGGCCTTCGCCACCGCGGTCCCAAACCCGAACGCAGCAATGAAGTTGAAGAAAGCCGCCCACGCGACCGCAAACTTGGGGGATAGCACGCGCGTGGAGACCACCGTCGCGATGCTGTTGGCGCTGTCGTGGAACCCGTTGATGAAATCGAAAATGAAGGCGACCAGCACGATCGCCAGTACGAACCAGACCGTACCGGTCATCAGGCGTGCTTCAGCGCGATGGATTCGAGGTCGTTGGCCACGTCTTCCGCCTGGTCGATCGTGTGCTCGAGGTTGTCGTAGATCTCTTTCCACTTGATGAGCTGGATGGCGTCTTTCTCCGTCTCGAACAGGCGGGCCAGGATATCCTGGTAGAGGGCGTCGCCCTCTTCCTCCAGCTGCTTGGCCTTGATGCTGTGGCTGATCACCGCCTGGTGATCGTTCCGCAGCTTGCCGACGGCTTCTGTAATCACGGCGGTGATCCGGTGAATGACGTCGGTCAGCTCGATGACTCCCGGCGCCGGCGCCTCGGTCAGCTTGAAGATCTGGACCCGGCGCGCGGTGCCGTCGATCCGGTCAATGACGTCGTCCAGGTCTGACGCCAGGAGGTGAATGTCTTCCCGGTCGATCGGCGTGATGAACGTGCGGTCGAGCCGGTTGACCACCTCGTGCGTGATGTTGTCGCACTCGTGCTCGAGCCGCTTGATGGCCTCGATCGAGTACGCCCATTTCTCCGCCTTGCCCGAAAACAGCTCCTTGAGGTGCCCGGCAGCTTCGTGACACTTCTGGGCGACCTGCTCGAAGAGATCGAAGAACTCTTCGTCGCGGGGCAACAGCCGCATCATGACCTCCTCGAGTGGACTGAAAACGGAACGGCGGGTGAAAAGATAACCGCCGCGACCCCATTCATGTGACTCGGCCTGGTCCCGAAACCAGTTCTCGTAGTTCCGCCCGTGCAGCCGCACGTAGCCTACACCGGCCGTCACGCGGGCCTCGGGCTTGATCGAGTTCTGGAACACCGGCTGGTCTATATTCACGACCCCTACGCCCCGTTCGGTGAGGGACGAGTAAAAGGCGGGCTGGTTCCATGAGCTGTGCCGCACTTCTACGGAGAGCGGGAACTGCTCGAACGCCCGCAGGACGTCTCCCAGCCACTCCTCGTTCTCCGATGTGCGTTTGAAGCTCCAGGAAAACTGCGCCAGGACGCATCCCAGCCGGTCGCCATCTGCCAGCGGCGCGAGCGATGCCCGCACCTGCTCGACATCGTCCAGCGACCAGGGCGTCTCCCGCTGGTGCGTGAAACGCTGCCACAGCTTCGCGGTGAACTTGAAGCGCTGGTTCTCCTGCACGCGGCGCACCCAGCCCTGTGACGCCTTGGGCGAGCCGACACCGTAGAAACTGGAATTGATTTCGATGGTGTCGAAGAAGCGGGAGAGGTAACTCAGCGGGTCGAAGCCCCGTGGGCGAACGGTGGGGTACACGGGGCCCCACCAGTCCTTGTAGTCCCAGCCGGCGACCCCGCACACATCTAGAGGAAACGCTGCAGCAATACGGCGAGGCCGAGGAAGCTCAGGAACCCGCCGCAGTCGGTGACCGTGGTGAGCACCACGGATGACGCCTGCGCGGGGTCCAGCCCCAGCTTCGTCAACACCATGGGCACCGAGGCGCCCGCGACGCTCGCGATGATCATGGAGCCAACCATGGATATGCCGATCACCACGGCGAGCCCGCCCGAACGGCTCCAGAGGTAGACGCCGATGGCCGTGACGATCGCAACACCCACACCGTTCATCGCGCCAGCCGCGAGTTCCTTGAGCGCGACCTTGGGCCAGTTCTTGACCCGGATTTCCCGGAGCGCCAGGCCGCGCAGCGTCACGGCCAGCGCCTGCATGCCCGTGTTGCCGGACTGGCCGGCCACGACGGGCAGGAGCACGGCGAGCGCCGTGTACTTGGCAATCGTGTCCTGAAAGAGCGCGACGACAGCCGACGCAAGAAAGGCGGTCGCGAGGTTGATCTGGAGCCACGGGTGCCGAGCCCGCACCGAGAAAGACGCTGGTGAGAGCGCGCGCTCGTCCTTGCTCGCGCCGGTCATGGTCGCCAGGTCGGCGGTGACTTCGCGTTCCGTTGCCGCGACGAGCTGGTCGTTCCGGATGACGCCCAGCGGCCGGTCGTCGAAATCCACGACGGGAACCGTGGTACCGATGCCGCGCGCGAAGACCTCGACCAGTTCCTCTTTCGATGACGTCGCCTGCACCCGCGCCGGGGAACGGAGCTTGAGCGACTCGATGACCGCCGAGGGCTCGGCAACCGCCAGTTCCTGGAGCGGGAGCGCGCCTACCAGCCGGCCGTCGCCATCCACGATGAACAGGTCGGCAACGGGCCGGCCTTTGAGCGCGCGAAGGCGGGCCATCGCCTCTTTCACGGTGGTGTCAGCCCGGAACGTCGTGATGATCGGATCCATGATCGACCCGGCGGTTTCCGGATCGTAGCTCATCAGGTCGCGGACTTCTTTCGCGGCGGCCGGCGCGAGGACGGCGAGGCGGCCTTCGCGTTTCTCCTCCGAGATCCGCGCCATGAGCGACGCGAACCGGACCGGTTCGAGCGTCTGGCTCAGGCGGACGAACGCCTCGGTACTCATCGTGGAAAGCGCATCCGCGGCAAGGTCCGGCGTAAGCCGCTGGAGCACGCGTCCCGCGCCGCCCACTTCCTGCCCCTCGAGCAGTTGCACAACATCGCGCACGGGCATTCGCTCCATGGCGCGGGCAGCCTCGTCCGGATACACGCCGAAGTAGCGCTCGATGAGCGCGCTGACGGTGCGATTAGTATTTCGCGGCACTGGACCTGCGTGGGGGAAGTGCGGCACCGCCGGTGGCGCTGACACCCGCCAGGAACGCGGCCATGCCCGTCCAGTAGAGCTCGCCCAGGTTCACCAGCGCGCTGACCACCGGCTCGACCTCGGCCTGCCCCCCAAGGTTCTGGGAGAGCTGGCGCACGGTGCGATGACGCACAATGCCGAAGAACACGCCCTCGGTATCCACGACGGGCAGGGCGTCGAGGTCCCGCCAGCCGGGGTGCGTCAGCAGGGTCATGATGTCGGTGTTGGCCGGAAGGCGAACCAGTTCGCGACGCATCACTTCGGACAGGGGCTGTTTCCCCTGCGCCTGCATGAGTTCACGAATGTCGAGCGCCCCCACGAGGCGCTGCTCGCGATCCACCACGTAGATGTAGTAGTAGGCCCGTTCGGCGGAGCGGTGCATGTGTTTCTCCGCTTCGGAGACCAGCATGTCCTGCGGGAGCGACAGCACCAGCGGGTCGGCCAGGTAGCCGGCCGTGCCGGGCGGGAACCGCAGCTTCCGCCGGAGCATTTCCCCGCGTTCGGCCGGCAGTGTGTTGAGCCACACCTCCCGCGTGTCGGTATCCGCGCGGCGCAGCATGCGCGCCGCGTAATCCAGCGGCAGGCGCTCCAGCAGGCCCGCGACCTGCGCGTTGTCCATCAGCTTGAGACTTTCCACGGCGAGCGTGGCGCTGATGCGGCCCACCGCGCGGCTGGCCAGCGAAGGATCCAGCAGGGCCAGGAGCGCCGCGGCCTCGCCGAACGTCACCTGTTCCAGGACCGACGCGGCGTCCGCCGGGTGGTCTTCGATGAACTGGCGGGCGAGATCGAGTTCCGCGCTCACGCAGAAAGCTCAGTGACGAGAATCGAGGGCTCCTCGGCAAAGAGGCGCGCGGGCACGGAGACCTGCCCACCCTTGTTGTCGAGCACGACCGTTGTAGCGGTGGTACGGACGATGCGGCCTTCGAAGTCGCCGACCCGCACCGTCTGGCCGACGCGGTAGGTCTGCGCGACGTAGTACGCGCCCACGATGTTGCTGACCGCCGTGCGCGCGCCCAGCCCGAAGGCGAGCGCGGCACCGGCAAGCCCGACGCCGATCACGACGATGAGCAGCGTGACCAGCAGCTCGCCGTGGATCCCGACCTGTTCCAGGCTGACCAGTGCGGCGAGCACCAGGAGAATGCCCTGCACCGCGCGGCCCACGGCTCCAGCGTACGCCGTCCCGGCGGAAGCGGAGGCCGCGGCGGCGATTCCGCCGCCCAGGCTCGCGATCACCACGCCAACGAAGAAGATCGCGACGGCCGTGAGCACGCCCGGCAGGTACGCGAGCATGCGATCGGAAACGCGGCTGACCACCGGGAGGCCCAGCACTTCTACGGCAGCGCCTGCTGCGATCAGGAACAGTATCCAGTAGACGAGCCGGCCAACGAGCACCGGCACCGATCGGGCGACTGCCGCGGCGCTTACTGCGCCCGCGCCAACGCTCCGCCCGCCGAGTCGGTCGAGCAGGGCCTGCGCGGCGCGACGGCCTCCACGTTCCAGGTACCGGCCGAAGACCGAGCCAACCAGCATGATGGCGGCGGCCTTTAGAATGTCGATCAGGTATGGGCGGATTGACTGCCAAACGTCCACGGAGGTAAAACCCCGTTGTAGATGTGATCAGAAATTACGCTGTCCGGGTCTTCCGCGCGACGCGCAACCCGTTTCTGGACCTACCCTTGCCCCGGTCGTCGGGGAGCGGTATCTAGGCACGACCTTCCCCAGCCTGGAGCTGCCATGAACATTCGTCTCGGCCTGTTTACCGCCCTAGCCGTTTTTGGGACCTACTACATGGCGGTGTTCGTTCGTGGCCTTCGGGCCGATGGATCCGGAAAACCAACTCCCACCGGCCCCGGTTTGGCAATCGGGTTCGTGACCAATTTTTTCGACACACTTGGCATAGGTTCTTTTGCCACAACGACTTCTGCGTACCGATTCATGAAAATGGTACGCGACGAATTGATCCCCGGGACGTTGAATGTCGGTCACACGCTCCCCACCATCGCCCAGGCCTTCATCTATACCGCAATCGTCCCGGTAGACGCGATGACCCTTGTCGTCCTCATTGCAGCGGCAACGGCGGGTTCTTGGCTGGGGGCCGGAGTGGTGGCGGGTCTCCCGAGGCGGATGGTCCAGTTCGGCATGGGCGGCGCGTTGCTGGTTGCAGCGACGCTCATGCTCATGACCAACCTGGGCGCATTCCCCGGTGGCGGCGAGGCGATCTCGCTGTCCGGGCCACTGCTGATAGCGGCGATTGCCGGGAACTTCCTGCTCGGCGCGTTGATGACACTCGGTATCGGCCTTTACGCACCGTGCATGATCATGATCAGCCTGCTGGGCATGAACCCGACGGCGGCATTTCCGATCATGATGGGCTCCTGCGCATTCCTGATGCCCATGGCAAGCGCGCGGTTCATCGAGAAGAAAAAGTGGGATGCCAAGGCCGCGCTGGGGCTCGCGATCGGCGGTATTCCGGCGGTCCTGATCGCCGCGTTCATCGTGAAATCTTTGCCGCTCACGACAGTGCGGTGGCTCGTAGTGGTCGTGGTGCTCTACGCGGCGCAGGGGTTGTTGCGGGCGGGGTTGAAAGAACCGGCGACCGCGTAGTTCCGAAGGGTTGCTCCAAAAACGAAAAGGCCGAGGACGAATCCTCGGCCTTTTCGTTTCGAACGTGGCGAATGGCCACGCGAGGCCCCGCAAGTCTTTCTACGTTACGCTCGGCTCGGCGGCCGAGTCAAGCGCCAAGTTGGCGCGGCGCTGCCGGCGGCCGGATTCGAACCGACAAGGGCCGAAGCCCAGAGGCTTGCGGGGCCTCCGCGTTTGCCATTTCGCCACGCCGGCAGCTATCCGGTTGCGAACCAGGCAAGCCCGAGGGCCCAGACGGGAGACCCCACAAGTGCTACCACCGCCGGGAACACGATTGCATAACAGAGAGGGCACCGCGTAACCAACATGACGCCCACGAGGTGCAGAAAAACGCGTTCTAGATCGCCCGCATGATGTCGAGCGGGTTGGCTCGGTTGGCCCTGATAGCCGGGATCATGCACGCGGCAAAGCACGCGAGCAGAAGAAGTGCCTCGCTCGAGATCAGCGGAATATCCAAGGGTTCTCTAGTCCTCTTATAATAAGGAATAGAGGATGGATTCGTGCCAACGCCAACAAATTGATACAAGTGATTATATGTAAATGACTTAAGCTGCTGTTTCCGACGAAAACTGCCTCGGTTTCGTTCGGGCATGGGAAGAGGAAATCCCATTTCCGAAACCCATTGGCATCGGCGTGATCTTCGGGATATATTCGGGTCCATTTTGCCGGACCTATGACAGAATCCACGCTTACCAGCGATCTCGCCGCCTGCGTCTGGATCCCTCTCTTCGCGCTCCGCTGCGAAGAAAGCCGCCGGCCCGAGCTCTCCCATAAACCCAACGCGGTTCTCTCTCCGGAAGATTCGCGGCGCGTGTGGCAAGTCTCTCCCCGGGCCCGCCACCAGGGCGTGCGCCCCGGCATGACCATCGGCCAGGCCATCGGCCTCTGCGGCTCGCTCGCCGTGTTCGAACCCGACCCGATCTACTACGACGACCAGTTCGCGCGCCTGTTGCTGGCGCTGAGCAACATCAGTCCGGTGGTCGAACCCGCAGAACTGGGAAGAGTGTTTGTAGGGGTTGATGGACTGGAAGGCTTGTATGGAAGTCCTGAAGAGCAACTGAAAATTATTCTTGCAGCCGTACGTTCCCCCTCTCCCGTATGGGAGAGGGGGACAGGGGGAGAGGAACAACGACCGGCGAAGGAGAGAGGGGACAGGGGTGAGGCTCGGTTGGGGTGGGGTAGAGGCAAGTTCGTCGCCTGGGTCGCTGCCTCCCGCGCAAAGCCCGGCGAAGGTCTCGTCATCCGTGACGGTGAGGAAAAAAAGTTCTTGGCGTCCCAGCCCATCGCTGTCCTCCCCATGGATCCCGACTCACATCACCGATTGTGGAGACTTGGCCTGAAGACTTTGGGCCAGCTCATCGCCATCCCGGAATCCGCCGTGGTCTCGCAGTTCGGCAAGGAAGGACGCGCCGCGTGGCAGCTCGCCGCCGGCCTGGTCAAAGACCCGGTCATCGGCACCGCCAAGCCCCAGCCGATCGTCGCCGGGCTCGAGTTCTCCTCCCCGATCGCCGACCGCACCATCCTGGCCGGCACCCTGGAGCGGCTCATTGACCAGGCCCTCCGTCACCCGCGCCGGATCGGCTGGCGGGTGGTGACGGCTCGCGTCCGCGCGGTCCTCGAGCAGGGCGCGTCATGGATGATCGACGCCACCCTCAAGGATCCGTCGGCCGAGCGCGCGCGGATCGCCGCGCCGTTGCTGGTGAAGCTCGAGCAGTCTCCGCCAACCGGCGCGGTAGAGAAAATCATCGTGTCGTTCACCGCGTTCGCGCCCGGCACCACTGAACTCCAGCTCTTCGCCCGGGATGCCCAGTCCGCCGCGCGCGCCGGCCGCCGCCGCGCCCTCCGCTCCGCCGCCGGGGAAATCAAGACCCGTTTGAACCACTCGAACCTTTATCGCGTCATCGAGGTGCACCCATGGTCCCGGTTACCGGAACGCCGCTTCGCACTCATCGACTTCGACCCGTAAATGTCCCGCGACGCGTGTTTGTGGAGTTGAATCAGCGCGGCCTCCCCGTCGCGGTTTCAAGTTCCTCCTCTCCCGTATGGGAGAGGGGGTCAGGGGGTGAGGAACACTTATCCGTCTCTTCCATCGGCGAGGTGTGGCGCGTCTACGACGAATGGTGGAGGAACCCCATCATGCGCCGCTACTTCGAAATCGTGCTCGTGGGCGGTAAGCACACGATCATCTACCAGGACGAAGTGTCCGGCGAGTGGTTCGAGCAGACACCCTGATGTACGTCGAGTTGCATTGCCATTCGGCGTTTTCATTTCTCGATGGCGCGTCTTTACCAGAACACCTGCTGCTCGAGGCCCAGGCCCAGGGCTACCCTGCCCTTGGCCTGACCGATCACCATGGCCTCTACGGCTCCATGGCCTTCGCCCAGGCGGCGAAGCAAATGGGCATGCAGGCCATTACCGGCGCGGAAATGACGTTGCTCGACGGCTCGCATATCACCCTGCTGGCCGAAACACCCACCGGCTACGCCAACCTGTGCCGGCTCATTACCGAGGCGCACCTCGCACGCGAAGACCGCCGCGACCCGCGGCTCGACTTCGCCTCGCTGGAACAACGGCACGAAGGTTTGATCATCCTCTCGGGGTGCCGCGAGGGCCTCCTTCCGAAAGTTCTGAAAAACGAGGGCTACTCCGCCGCCCGGCGCTTCGCCGACCGGTGCCGCAGCACGTTCGGCCATGAGAACTTCTTCGTCGAGCTCCAGCGGAACTCGGTCCGCGGCGACCAGGCGTTGAGCCACACCCTCGCCGACATCGCCGATCTCGCAAATATCTCGGTGGTCGCGACCGGCAACGTCCATTACCACGCGCAAAAACGACACCGCCTGCACGATACGCTGGTGGCGATTCGCCACCGGCTGACACTCGACGGCTCGCACACCGTCCGCCGCGCCAACAGCGAGTTCTACCTGCGGCCGCCCGCCGACGTTGCCGCCATTTTCCGGGACCGGCCCGACGCCATTGCCAACACGACGGCCATAGCCGAACGGTGCCGGTCGTTCGATATCACCCGGGACCTGGGCTACACGTTCCCCGATTTCCGTGGGAGCGAGAAACACACCGCCCCCCAGGCCCTGGGCGAGTTGTGCCGCACCCGCATGGACGAGCTCTACCCGGTGGGTTCATCCATGCGCCGGGACGCCGAAGCCCGCCTCGCGGAAGAACTGCGGCTCATTCAGCACCACAAGCTGTGCGGGTTCTTCCTGGTCTATCACGATCTCTTCGACCTGGCCCGCGAGGTCGCCGCCGATATCCGCAAAGGCACTCGGCGGGTACACGGCAACCTCCTGCCCGGCCGCGGACGCGGGTCGTCCGTCTCGTCCATCGTCTGCTACTTCCTGGGGCTCTCCCACATTGACCCGATCGCCAACCGGCTCTTCCTCGGCCGGTTCCTGAACGAAACCCTCGCCTCCGTTCCGGATATCGACCTCGATTTCCCCCGCGAGATCCGCGAGGAACTGTTTCGCCGGGTCTATGCCCGCTACGGCGGCGAGCACGCGGCCCTGGTTTGCGCGTTCCCCACCTATCGCCTTCGCTCGGCGGTCCGCGAAATCGGCAAAGCGCTGGATCTCCCCATGGGCGAACTGGAGCAGGTGGCCAAGCTGGCCAGCCACTATTCGGGAGCCGGAAGCCTGCGCGACGAAATCGAGACCATTCCCGGCTTCGCCGGTCGCAGCCAGGCCCCACTCTGGCGGGAGTTGTGCGACATCGCGGAGGAAATCGCCGGCCTGCCCCGCCACGTGTCCCAGCACGTCGGCGGCATGATCATCTCCAGCCGGCCGCTGGTGGAAATTGTGCCGCTCGAACGCTCCGCCATGCCCGACCGCGTCGTGTGCCAGTGGGACAAGGATTCCTGCGACGATGCGCGGTTCATCAAGATCGACTTCCTGGCCCTGGGCATGCTTTCACTGGTCGAGGAAACCGTCGAGTTGGTGGCGCAGAAAGAAGGCCGCTCGCCAGACCTGACCCGCATCGATTACAACGACGTGAAGATCTACGACTCCATCTGCACGGGTGACACGATCGGCCTCTTTCAAATCGAGAGCCGGGCCCAGATCCAGATGCTCCGCCGCACCCGGCCGCAAAACCTGGACGACCTCTCGGTCGAAGTCGCCATCGTCCGGCCCGGCCCCATCGTGGGCGGCGCGGTAAATCCCTACGTGCGCCGCCGCGAAGACCAGCGCGCCGCGCGCGCGGCCGGCAAGCCGTACAAGCCCCCGCTTGACCATCCGCTTCTCGCCGAGGCGCTGGAAGAAACCCTGGGCGTCATTCTCTACCAGGACCAGGTGCTCCAGGTGTGCCAGGCGCTCGCGGGGTTCACCGCCGGCCAGGCCGAAGCCCTGCGCCGCGCCATGAGCCGGCGGCGGAGCCGGGAATTAATGGAAGGATTCTGGGGCGAGTTCCGCGACGGCGCGGCGGCCAAGGGCGTCCGGGAGCCCACGGCCAAGCGCGTGTTTGAGCAGGTGACCGCGTTTTCAGAATTCGGGTTCCCCAAGTCCCACGCCGCCGCGTTCGGCCTGCTCGCGTACCAGTCCGCGTGGCTCAAGCAGTACCACCCGGTCGAGTATTACGTCGGGCTGTTCAACAACCAGCCCATGGGGTTCTACTCGCTGGATGCACTAGGTCGGGATGCGCGCAGGCACGGCGTGGAGATCGTGTTGCCGGATATCACCCGAAGCGATGTCTGGTGCACGGTGGAAAAGGCGGATAGGCGGATAGGCGGATGGGCGGATGGTGGTCCACCGAAGGATTCATCCGCTCATCCGCCTATCCGCTCATCCGCCCGTGTGGGCCTAGGCTTCGTGCGTGATTGGGGAGAAGACGTAGCTGAGCAAGTAGTTGTCGAGAGAGAGAAGAACGGCCCGTATCGAAGCCTCGGCGATCTCGTCCGCCGCTCTCCTCCGAAATTGTCTCGCCTGGCGATCGACAATCTTGTCTGGGTCGGCGGCTGCGACGAGTTCGGCCTCACGCGCCGGGAGTTGCTGTGGCAAGCCGGCCTTTTGCTTCCGCCAAAAAAAGAACAGACAAACCCCGCGCGCGTCCGCCACCAGCTCGAGCTGTCGCTCAACCACCCCTACGAGGGTCTGCGGTTTGGCGACCTCGCCGCCAATGAACGCCTTCTGGCTGAATACAGCATGCTGGGATTCGCGCCAAGCGGCCATCCACTTTCGCTTCTGCGTGGATCGTTGCCGCCCAATGTGGTCCGGAGCGACACGCTTCCGTCGCTCGAGCACAACGCCCGCGTCGAGGTGGTGGGCATGGTGGTCGCCCGCCAGCGCCCGCAGACCGCCAAGGGTTTTGTATTCGTATTGATGGAAGACGAGGGCGGCATGATCAACGCCATTGTCCGGCCTGATATTTTCGACCGCGACCGGATTGCCGTGCGGGGAGAACCGTTCCTCTGGATCACCGGCCGGCTGGCCAAGGACGACGGCTCGTTTAACGTGATCGCGGAAGAGGTGCGGCCGCTGAAGGTACGCGCGGCCTTCAATGCGACGGACGACTCACAACCCTCGGGCCCTTCCCCTTATTCTTTCCTGCGCAGTCTTCGCCAGAACGCGCCCGACTCCAAGGACTGGGGATGAGCCGAACCGCCGTACTTGCATTCCGCGCCGCGTTTGTCGCCTTGTTGGTCGCGGCGACGTGGCTGTCGCTTACCCCCAGCCCGATCCAATTGGGCCCATCCGACAAACTCGATCACCTCGCAGCGTACTTCGTCCTGGCCCTCGCCGCGGATTTCTCATTTCCAATGGCGGGCTACCTCGTGCGGAAGGGTGCACCGCTGTTTCTGTATGGTTTGCTGATGGAAGTTCTTCAGCGCTACGTGCTGGGAAGGACCTACGAGGTTTGGGACCTGGCGGCGAATGCCACCGGGCTGATGATCTATGCGCTCGTGTCGCGATTTCTCAAGAGGCTTACCAGCCCTCGCGCTCCCTGAGCTTCGTGATGTGCGCGATGTGATGCTTTCCATGCCAGCCGTACATCGCGACCGACTGGTCCAGCCTCCAGCTTCCACTCTCCGGATGCGTGAACGTCCGGTTGAACTGCTCCGGCTTGAGCGCCTTGAGAAACGTCACCCAGCGTGAGTGCAGCGTCTCCAGCAGTTGCACGGACACCGCCACCGGCGCCGACTTCCCATCCGTCAGGTCCGCCCACAACGCTTCCTCGTAGGGCTTGATCGTCGGGTTGTCTTCCGTCACGGTCAGCTTGTGCCGCACGTAGGCGTTCATGTGGCTGTCGGGCAGATGGTGAACCACTTGCCGAACGGTCCAGCCCTCCGGCCGATATGGCGTATCGAGTTGCTTTTCGGAGAGCCCGGCGAGGGCGGCCTTGAGCTTCGCCGGCGCCTCCTCGATGTCCCGAATGAGCGCCGCGCGCTCGACGGGCGTGACGCTGGCAGGCTTTGAGAACTTGCCGATGGGGTAACGGAGGTCGGTCATGATATCCGCAGTCCTCTCATTCGAAGCACCCGCTCGACCGCTTCGCCGATCTTGTTGTTCGGCGTGGATGCCCCCGCCGTAACACCGATCGTCCGCGGCCCCGGCTCCAGCCACGCGGTCGCCGTGATTTCCTGCTTGGAGCCCACCGGCTGGTGCCGCATTGCCCCGCTCTCGGGATCGATGCAGGCCGCATCTTCGATGTGATACGACGTCACCTGCTGGCCACAGAGACGGGCCAGCGACACCGTGTTGGACGAGTTGTACCCGCCGATCACCAGCATCGCGTCCATCGGTTCGTTCATCAGCTCGAGCACGGCATCCTGCCGCTCCTGCGTGGCGGAGCAGATCGTGTCGAACGACCGGAACCGCTCCCCGACCGCCGGCGCCCCGTAGCGCGTGGCAATCGCCTGGCGCACGCGGTCCGCAATGGCCAGCGATTCCTTGGCCAGCATGGTCGTCTGGTTCGCAACACCGATCCGCTCGAGATCGCGCGTGAAATCGAATCCGGGTGACACCGCGGCCGCGAAGTGCTTCGCCAGCGCCGTCGCATCGCCGCCGTGTTCCACGTAGCGGCAGATCTGCTCGGCTTCTTCCATGTCCTTCACGATCACGTATTTGCCGCCGGTGAACCGGGTCACCTGGCTCACGGTCGCGCGAGTCTCTTCGTGGTAATACTTCCCATGCACCAGCGCGGTGAAGCCTTCCTTTGCGTACCGCTCGACCCGCTTCCATACGTTGAGTACCGACCCGCACGTCGTATCCACGAGAACGCAGCCGACTTTCTTGAGCCGGTCGAAATCGGGAACGGTGACGCCGAACGCCGGCAAAATCACGGCGTCCTCCGGCTTCACCGACGAGAAGTCGAACTCTCCGCCGTGCGCCCGCTCGAGGATCGTGACACCCTTCTCCTCCAGGCGCCGGTTCACGTGGGGGTTGTGAATGATCTCGCCGACCAGGAACAGGCGTCGCTCAGGAAACTTCTCGCGCGTCTCGTAGGCGTATTCCACGGCGCGGTCCACGCCGTAGCAGAATCCGAACTCCCTGGCCAGCCGGAACGTGAGGTCCCCAACGACGAGGCGGTTGTCCGAATCTCGCATGCGCGCGAGGAGCTGGCTGTGATAGTCAGCCGACAGGGCCCCCTCGATCTCCTGCTTGAGACCGAACCCTTTGCGGAAATACGTGACGTCAGTCATTGGTGAGAATCTACCAGCGATTGTCCTTCAGGACATGCTTTTCATAGCCGAGCCCGGGCTTGAGCCCGGGACGGGTGAGGCTACGGCCGCGCCCGCGACGCCGAGTCCGCCACCGCACAATACGACTTGTCCATCTCCTTGATCGGTATCTCCCGGAACGCACCGGCGTATCGAATCCGGTCATTCGAGCTGATCTGCCGCATCGTTACCGCAAACCGGCCGCTCACCGCCTTCTCATAGGCATAGATCTCCACCGAGCCTTCCGACGCCTGGTAGGCGGCCGGGCCGGACTTCCGGAAAACCTGCACGCCGATCTGAGACGCGGGAGCGGCGGGCAAACCGGTACCGGTCGCGATCTTGATCGGATAGTCCGTGACGCGATCCTTCTCAGGCAACGCCAGCAAGACGATCGTCCCGGTTCCCTCGACCTGGGCCACCACCTGCAGCATGGACGGCTGGTCGCAGACCCCTGCCTCAGCCTTCCATTCGCCCTCGATTTCCAGCGGGGCGCCGGCGCTTACGGCCGCAAGCCTCCCACGAGCGGGCGAGGGAAACCCCGGCATCGGCGGGAGGGATTCCACCGCCGCGTTCGTCGGGGGTATCTCCGCCGGGGCGGCTTCGGCCTTGGGGGCGTCCTTGCCCCTGCACGCCATGACAACGAGAGACAGCAGAACGAGAGACCTCATGCGCCACCCTTCAGGCCGAGCCCTGCCCTGGCCACGGTTTCAGTGCAAGCAAACTGCTGGAGGATCTTCTTGAGCTCTTCCGGAATTGGCTTCGGCTTGAGTGTCTTTCGGTCCGTGCACACCAGCACCTCGTGCCCGGTTGCCGCCAGTACACCCTTTTCCGGAATGGCTACATCGAACTGCACGCCGATGGACGTGCGCCCGAACTTGGTGAAGTACGCCGCCACCCTAAGGTTGTCGTCGAGGCGCGCCGGGTATTCAAAATCACAGTCCATGTGGGCGCGCGGCAGCCACACATCGAACCGGTCAAAGACCGAGGCGTACGGTATGCCCGCCGAGCGGAACATCTCGGTTTCGGCGATCTCGAAGAACCGGACATACGCCCCGTAGAAAATGATCCCGGCCATGTCCACGTCCGACCAGCGGACATACTCGTCTATAAGGAACGGTTTCGCCGACATTGCGGGTGGAACGTAGGGAACTAGCGGGGTGCGCGAAAGAGCAGATCGAACCGGACTGGCGTATCGGGATTAAGGCCCTTGGCGACGTTGAAGCGCATGATGCCGCTGAAGAAGGAAAGCCCGGCGCCAACACCCACCAGGGGGTCACCTGCCCCGCCCCACCGGATGATGTTCCCCACGTCGGCAAACAACACCGGAGACACCGCCGACCGGCGCGAAACGCCGAAATCCAGCTGCGCCGCCCACATTCCGGGTCCGGAGCGCGTGCCGTAGTCGTACCCGCGCACGGTCTGGGGGCCGCCGACCCGCGACTGGAGTTGTGAAATCAGGTCCCCCGCCATGCCCGCGGCTTTGAGGCTGAGCGCGCCGGACCGGCCGGCCAGGGCGAACGGTAGTTTCGCAGAGGCAAACCCTCGGACACCCTTGGAATCCGGATTCAGGAGCGCGTCGGCGCCGACGGTGAAGCTCGCCGGGCCGGTGCGCCACGGTCGCGTTGCGGCGAGGCGGACAAAGTCGCCGGCGGACACGAACGGGTTCACCTGGAACACACCCGTACCGCCAAGTACGTCGTTCAGCGCCGAATGCGTGGCCCGAAGCATCGTGCGATGCCGTTCGTAGCCGGCCGAAAGCTCAAAGTCGCGCAACAACCCGCGGTTGGCCGCGAAGGCGAGGCCGGCGCCCTGCGAGATGTAGTAGTCCGCGTCGTCGTGGCCGGCGAGCAGCGCGTTGAATGAGTTCCCCGTGGTGAGACCCATCGTCCATAACTCGAATTCCCTCACGTCGCGCCACGCGCCCAGGTCCAGCCGCCCCGCGGGACCGTCGCGCCGGAGCGTGAGCGACCCGGTCACACGGTGATCCGAGAATCCGAAACGCCAGGCACCAAGAACTGACGTGAACGCACCCGGCTGAAGCCGGAAACCGGCCCCGACGGATGCGCCCTGCACCCGGTTGAACCGCCACAGGTCGGAAAACCGCTCCCACATGAGGCCGAGGTTCTGGCGCCCAACCCACGCGCCGGGCAATCGGCTGCCGATCGTGGCCAGTGTGGCCGCGGTCTCCCGAATCATTTCTTCAGCGGCTGGGTCTGGCGCGAGTTTGAGCTCGTCGGGCCAGGCATACGAAGTGAGCGAGTTCCGGGGCGGGACGGTGATCTCCCAGCGCCCTCCGGTCTCGAACTTCTCGGCACGCGTGTAGCCCTTCTCGATCCGGTCGCGCCGGTTGCGGTACCCGGCGGGACAGTCGGTCCGGGTGGAGTCTTCATCGCGGCAGCGAGCCCAGCGGCGGGTGGAGTCTTCAGGCGGCTTCACGGTGTCGGGCGCAATGGTGAACAGGGGAGTGGCGCCGGTGTTGATCCGGTACTCGCTGAACGTGCTCAGGAAATGCACGGGGATCCGGGCGCTGATGAACCAGGGGATCTCCATCGTCAGCGTGACCAATTGCCGGTACGGCATCCAGTAGCGGGACTCGTGCAGACCGTACTCAAGCTCGGCTTCGATCTTGACGATCCGGTTGGCCCATTTGTTGTCGTTGATCGCCTTGGCGGTGTCCACCGCGGTCGCGCTGTCCGGCGTGGCCCAGAGGAACTGGCCAACGAAGACAATCGTCATCCGCACAACCTCGAACGTCTCGGCATCGAGCCAGATGTTGCCGGCCACCAGGGAAGGGGCGAGGTGTTTGGGCTCCACCCGGAGCCCGACGGCGCGCACGGTGCGCTCCGGGAGCGTGATCGTCAGCGAGTCGGTGATGGTGTAGCGATAGTGCTCCGGTCCCTGCGCCGAGAGCGGGTGCAGGGCCCCGGTCTCCGGTAGTTCGTCCAGGAACCGGATGCTGTCGCCCAGGCCACGGGGAATGAACCACGGGTCGTTGAACGTGCTCGAGACCTTCACCCCGCGAATGGACGACGCGGCGCGGGCGCCCACGATGTCCACCTTGAGGTTGTTGGGCCGCTCCCAGGTGAGCCGGGCGGCGGTCTCCGTGGCAACGAATGGCGGGATGATCGCAAAACGGCGTTTGCCGAACCCGGCGTCTAACCGGGTCCGGACCAAAGCCGTGTAATCATGTACCAGCGTGTCCTGGACGGCGTGACGCGCCTGCGCCCGGGCCACCAATTGCTCAGTCGCCCGGTCCTTGTACGTGCTGCCATCGCCTTGCTGGAAAGTGAGTGCGAGAAGCGCCGCTACGAGGGGTTGGACCATCTGCTGCGGCCGTCCCGGTTGTGCCCGTAGCGCTTGAGTCTGCGCCAAAGGGTCGTCCGGGAGATCCCCAGCCGCCGCGCCGCCGCCGTAAGACGCCAGCCGGTGGCGTTCAGCGTATCGATAATGGCCTTCCGCTCCCGTTCAGCTAGGGTATCAGGACCCTCGGCCCGCGGCAAGACCATGATCTCACCAACCTTGGTTTCGCCAATCCAGAGCGGCTTGACCGTAGACCCCATGGTCGCCAGCCGCGTCATGAGCTGCGGGCCGTTGACGCCATTGTCGAGGTTCGCGGTGGTCGCCAGCGAGGAGCGCGCCGCCTGGTTCGCGAAAACCAGCCGGCCGACGGAATCGAATACCACGGCGGGTTCGGTGAACGCGTCCAGGATCGAGCGGGCGAACGGGGTGAGCGCGTCGGACTGTATCATGGAATGCTCTTACGATGGGGACGCAACGGCGGTTTCACGGCCAGGCAGGGAGGCCCTCTCCTCACTGCGGCCGGCACCGAAGCACCCGTTCAGTTTGGTTAGATGCCTCCGACGGGCGAAATGGTTTCAGCCGTTGCCGAACGTCGCTGGTTGTCTATATTGACTGTTCAACCAGTCAATAATGTCCAGACCAAGCTCCGACGCGCGAGACCGCGTCCTGACAACCGCCGCCCGACACCTCAAGCGTGCCGGCATTTCGGGTTTCACGCTGGACGAGATCGCCGAAGAAGCCGGCTGCGCCAAGGGTCTCATCACGTATCATTTCGGGTCGAAAGACGAGCTGATTCACGCCGCCACCGAGGAGATTCTGCGCGGCAATGAAACCCAGTGGCTCACGACACTTCGCGCGGATTCTTTCGAGACCGCCGTCCGCCAGACCTGGCAAACACTCCTCGCCGAGGTGCGGGACGGGTACTGGCGAGCCTGGTTATCTCTCGCAGTGTCCCGCGACAAGGTTATTGTCCAGTTGGTCAGTAATCACGCGGCGGGACTCTCGGAGAAACTCCAGGCCGGGATCGAATCCCAGTTCCGGACGATGGGTCTGGAGCCAACCGTAACTGTCGCGGAACTGGGACAGTTTCTGGCGGTAGGACTCCAGGGGCTTGGCCTTCAGCTGGCAACCGGAGTCAAACCGGAACTCCTGGAAGGGGCGCACTCGGCGCTCTGGGTCGCTGTCCTCGGAATGACACGCCCGGCCGGGAGGCGCGGAAGCTAGCGGCGCCGGCGCCGCTGGTGGCGCTGTTTCTGATGCGGCTGTTTTGCAGAGGGCAGGGAAGTCAGCACCTTCCTCAGCGCCTCGATGGACTCCGCCTTGATCTCCCCGCCATTCTTTCGGCTCACCGCGAACCGCAACGGCCGGTCCAGGGGCGGCAAGTCTGCTTCCCGCAGGCGGCGCGCTTGCCCCTCGCGCATCCGCACCCGCGCCACGCCAATGCCACCCTCGATTTCATAGGTCAGCGGCACCCGATCCCCCAGCACCGGCAGCGACGACGGCAACGCGTCCCACTCGGCGCGCGCCTCTGTCGCGACCATCGAATCCACGTCTATGTCGAGACGCGTACCAAGGAAATCGTTGGCGCCGTTGACGGCGGCCAGTTGCTTCCGGATCAACTCCCGCACCTTGTCGGGAGCGGCCTGGGGGAGTTTCCCGCCCGAACGTCTCCAGTATTCATCCAGCCGCATGCGGGCGCGGGACAGTTTGCGTTGATCAGGATGCGACGTCCGGTCCTCGATAAGCGCGCCCGTGAGCGCCTCCCTCGCCGCGTCCACCAGGTCTTCCGGGAACGGGTCCGGCACCGCGCTGCGCAGGCGCTCCAGCTCGAACCCGGCGTATTCCGTCTTCTGTGCGACCACCAGCCCACGGGTCTTTCGGTCCTCGCGATACTCGATCATCCGGCCGCTGTGCACCGCGTGCCGCTTGATGACCTCAAAGGGAATGTTCGTCCCCTCGATCGCCGCGCGCGCCACACCGTTGGGGTCCGCGAAGTACCGCACCGTGCCGGCCACCGCCCCGAACGCACCACACATGGACCCTCGGGAAATGCGCACCGGCCGGCCGTCGGCCAGTTCCTGCTCGATGGCCAGGTCGAACGGCATGATGCCCGCCAGCAGCTCCCGGAATCCCTTCACCGCCTGCGCGCCCGCGTAGGGGAACCGCTCGGGGAGCGGAAGCTCGAGCGTCCGGTACACCGACGCCGTTCCCAGCGCGATGTCCTCGATCGCCTTGACCAGGACCCCGCGTCCCTCCGCCCACTCGTCCAGCAGGTCAGTGAAGAGATGCCGCGGCAGGTCGTACACCATGCCCAGGTGCCCGTACTTGTTCACCGCCTCGGCAAACACGTTGTACGCCGTGAGATGATCGCTGCCCGCCACCGTGAGACCGCTGAGATCCCGCGGGTCGCGCGTCATGCGATGGAGCGAATCGATATTCGCCGACACCGCGACAAACGGAATCAGTTCCGGCCCGGCGTGGTACAGCAGCTCGCCCCACTGCCGGTCCACCGGCATCGCCTCGACCGCACGGCCGTACGCCGTGAGCCGCCCGTTCTCCACCACGCCTCGGCGTTCCAGCCGGGCAATGGATTCGCGATAGGAACGCCGGTCGAGCGGCACCGGCAGGTCGAGTTCGGTGAGATCAATCCCCAGCGCCGCCGCGGTGAGCGCCACGCGTTCCGTGTCCCCGGCCAGCTGGAACTCGGGCGGCGTGGGCCTCAGGGAAGCAAAGTCCACGTTGCGGTCGGTGAGTATGTAGACCTCGCCGTTCGGCACCCGCCCGTGCACCCGGCCGGCCATCTGAAGAATCTCGTTCGCGCCCAGGTACTGTCGGGTCAGCACGTTCCGGCCGCCCTGCACCAGGTTTCCGTACCGTGCGTCGTAGATCACCACCGTGTCGAGCCCGCGAATGTTGAGCGCCGATTGCCCCGCGGCCGTCATCGCGAGCAGGAACGGCTTCTTCGTTTCGCCTTCGAGGAACGGGCGAATGACCCGTATCGGCTCACCGCCGTGATAGAACGCCGTCGTGAGCCGTGGCCACTTTTCCCCTAGCTCGGCCGCGACCTTCTCAACCTCGGCGCGCGTCGGCACGAACACGGCGACGCCCCGCTTGTCGTGCATCACGCGCTTTACGAACCGCTCGCTCAGAAAGTCGAGCGGCTGGAGCATCCGCGTATCCACGCGCGCCGCCATGGCGGGGTCGAATGCCGATGTCTCCAGCACTTCGGCTGAATTCAGGTAGCGGGCGTAGAACTCGGGATCCACCGTCGCCGACAGCCACACGAACCGCGAGCCCACCCGTTTTCCGAGTGCCAGGCACAGCTCCAGCTCGGCCGAGGTCTGGTGGATCTCGTCTACGATGAGCGTGTCGGCGCGGGTGATGAGATTGTCCTGGAACCACCGCCGAGCGATGCCGGTCGTCACGATGACGACGTTCCAGGTCGGTGTTTCGGGCGTCGCTTCACGCTCGCGGTTGACGACCCCGACTTTGAGAGGGGCCTTGAGAATCACCTCGGCGATCGGCCGGATCGCGAGCGTCTTGCCGGTGCCCGTGCCGGCCACGATTCCGAACCCGAGACCCCGCCGGGCGAAGTCACGAATCTCTTCGCCATGCTCGCGCTCGAGCACCGTCTCCAGCTGGAGTCTGAGGGCAAGTTCGATGGTCTCGCAGGCCGCCCGCGTCGGGGCGATGACGATGACCCGGCCGGTAGCCGGTTCGGCCCGGCGAAATGCTTCCGGGTCGGGTGGGAGGTAGTGGTCGCGGACGTGTCGCTCTTCAGCCATCACTGACAAAAGTACAACGGCAGGACCTGCACGCGTTTCAGGTCCTGCCGTTTTCGCTGCGATCTATGCTTTCACACGGCTTGCGCCGCAGTTGTTACCGGTGACGATATACCCGGTGATTGTTCCGGTGAATGATCACGACCGGCGCCGGCCGGTACACCCGCACGACCTGCACGCGGGGCGCGGCGTAGCGGTAACCACGATAGGAATTCGAGTAGCGATAGGAATTGGAATAGTTGTAGTGGTACTGGCCGTACGACGCGCGAGGCGTATACGCGTACACGCGCTGCACGTAGCCATGGCGATGACCGCCATCCACGCGAACTGAGACTCGAACCTGGGCATTGCCAGCTTCGGGAGCCGCAACCGCCAGCGCGAGAGCCGCGAGACCTGCCAACATGAGCCGTTTCATGAGTCCCTCCGTTGAGTTCCCGATGGTTAGACAACGGAAGAACCATGCCAGTTGCCTTGGCAATGCAAGACGTTGATTTAATTCACGTTACCTGACTGATGAATCTGGAGAGTGTCTTCTGGCGAGGACGATCTAAGGGCGGGAACCGATCAGCTTGAGTACCTCGCCTGGCTTGGCGTGCCGTCCGGTTTGAAGCTTAGAATAGATAAGGGTTCCATCAACGGTCACTTCGAACGCGCCGCCGGAGCTCTGGACGAGCTTCACCGTCGCGTCGGGGTGCGCCTGCTGGATCTCGGCCGCCAGACCGGCGGCCCGGGGTTCATAGTGTCAGACGACGCAATACTGAATGGCGACGTGCATCACCGCTCTCCGTTACTTTCGCCCACAAGTTAACTCTAAACCCAAGCACCTGCATGCTGGCTAACTGGCTGTGGCTTGCGGATTTGGACCGGTTTACCCACATTGCCTACCCCCGGCGAACACGCCGGGGACCTTGAGGCCGTATGTCCGTTGCCTGTCGTCGTTTGTCGTCGCTCTTCGTCGCGCTCGTGGTTTGGGCGGCGGCGACCATTCCGGCGTCCGCTCAATCAGGTCGGGGCGGCCAGATCGAAGTCGGCACCTACGGCTCCGTCGCCATGTACGACAACACGGCCCTCGGCCTCCAGCGCGAATTCGGCGCCGGCGGGCGATACGGAATTTTCTTGAGCCGCGTTCTCCAAGTTGAAGGAAGCGGCGACTACACCATGACCCACCAGACACTCACGGGTCAGGCGGTGAACGTCGCACGAGTCGGCGGCACACTTCTGCTCAACGCGCGGCTCGGCGGCATCGGCTCCCTTTACTTTGGCGCCGGCGCCGAGCAGCAGGCATATCGCGGCGCGCTGAGCTTCAACGATGTCGCGTTCCACGGCGTCATCGGCGATCGACTTTCGCTGGGCGGACGCACTGCCCTCCGCATCGAAGGGCGCGCGGCCTACGTCCCCACGAGCAACGCGCCTCTTTCGCCTGGCAAGTCGTTGAATCTTTCCGCGACGGCCGGCCTCTCGATTTTTGCATTCGGTGGCCCGCCGCGTGACGACGACAAGGACGCTGTCGGCAACAAGCGCGACAAATGCCCCGCCACGCCCACCGGCGCTACAGTGGACAACACCGGTTGCCCGGGCGACGGCGACACCGACCAGGTTCTCAACGGCCTCGACGCCTGCCCCGATACGCCCAAGGGTGCAACGGTTGACGCCAAGGGCTGCCCCTCCGACGCCGACAACGACAAAGTCTTCGACGGCATCGACGTCTGTCCCGACACGCCCGTGGGCGCGACGGTAGACGCCAACGGCTGCCCCGGCGACACCGATGCCGACAAGGTGTTCGATGGCCTCGATCAGTGCGCCGACACACCGTCCGGCGCGATCGTTGACACGACGGGCTGCCCCAAGGACACCGACGGCGACAGGGTCTTCGACGGCCTCGATCAGTGCGCCGACACGCCGCCTGCCACCGAGGTCGATCCCCGTGGCTGCGCGGTCATCAAGGACCAGGACGGCGATGGCGTGGGCGATCCCAGCGATCTCTGCCCCAACACGCCGCCCGGAACCAAGATCGACGCGACCGGTTGCCCGGCTGACGCAGACGGCGACGGCGACGGCGTAGACAACTCCGTTGACCGCTGCCCTAACACGGCACGCGGCACGAAGGTGGACGCGGTGGGCTGCCCGATCCTCTTCGAAATCGTCGAGGGCAAGGCGCGGCCGATCATCTTGAAGGGCGTCACGTTCGCGGCCGGCCGCTCGGCGCTCACGCCGCAGTCCTATGCGGTGCTCGACGAGGTCGCGTCCTCCCTGGTGGCGAACCCCATGGTGCGCGTCGAGATCCAGGGCCACACCGACTCGACCGGCGTCCGGGCGAAGAACGTCGCGCTGTCCCAGTCGCGGGCAGCCGCGGTTCGCGCGTACCTGGCCAGCAAGGGCGTGGCCGGAGACCGCCTCGTGGCCAAGGGCTACGGGCCCGACAAGCCGATTGCAACCAACAAGACGCCAGCCGGCCGGGCGCAGAATCGCCGAGTCGAGCTGAACATGATCCCGTAGTGAGAGCCCCGCGCCGCATCGGGCTCGCCGTTGTTGCGGCGCTCGGCTTGTCGCTGGTCCCTCGCGGGGCCGCCGCCCAGCAGTCGGATACCACGGTGTGGTACGCGCTCCTGCACCACGACGAGCGGCGCCCCGACTACGCCCGCCAGGAGACCACCAGGGAGGCGATTCCCCTTCCACCGCCGCCCCCGGGAGAGCCGCCGGCCGCCGTGCGGGGACTCTATCTCAACGCGTATGTCTTCGGCTCGAAGCGTTTCTACGATATCCTGCGGCTGGTAGACAGCACCGAGATCAACACCTTCGTCATCGATGTGAAGGACGACACCGGCTACCTCACGTATCCGTCCGCCGTCCCGACCGCAATCGAAATCGGGGCGAATGGCAAGATTCGCGCGCGCGACCTGCACCAACGGCTCGCGTTGCTCAAGGAGAAGGGCATCCATCCGGTCGCCCGCATCGTCGTGGCGAAGGACCCGTTGCTGGCGCGCGGAAAGGACAACTGGGCGGTGCGCGATCGCCGCGGCGGGCTCTGGCACGACCGCATCAACACCGCGTGGGTGGACGCCTATCAGGATTCCGTCTGGATTTACGCCGCTGACCTCGCGGCCGAGGCCGTGTTGCAGGGATTCGCCGAAGTGCAGTTCGATTACCTGCGCTTCCCTGACGAGCCGCGCGAGGTTCTGGACTATGCCATTTTCTCCGGGAAACGGGCAGGCGAAAAACCCCACCAGGCGATTCGCCGAAACGTGGCGCTGATGCGAGACCGGTTGGCCCCGCTGGGCGTCCCGTTCACCATTGATATTTTCGGGCTTACGACCAGCGCCGACGGCGACCTCGGCATCGGCCAGGTGTGGGAAGACCTGGCCCCGCTGGCCGACGCGGTTCTGCCCATGGTGTATCCCAGCCACTACGGCCGTGGCGCCTACGGCATCAGCCACCCGAACGCCTCACCGTATGCCGTCGTGCGCCGCGCGCTGGAAGACGGCGTCGCCCGCAATGCCAAGCTGGCAAAGCCGCCGCGTATCCGGCCATACCTCCAGGCGTTCTCGATTTATCGGGTGCGGTATCGCGCGGAGGAAATCCGGGCGCAGATCAAAGCAGTGGAAGACGTGGGCTTGCAGGACTGGGTGCTGTGGAACGCCCGGGGCGTGTATCCCGCGGCGGCATTGCGGCGGTTGCCTGAACCGTCAGTCGGCATGAGCGACGCGTCATCCGTGAGTACAGACAGGGGCGCCACCCGCCAGTAGGCGTCTACTTCCCCACCAGCGCCGCGTCGGATTCCCACGCGGCAATGTGCCCCGCAATCGCGCTCGCCGCCGTCGTGTAGGGACTCGCCAGGTAGAGCTGTCCCGGACCTGAGCGCCCCGGAAAGTTTCGGTTGATGGCGCTGATGGACACCGTGTCCTTGTCGTACGACACGCCCGGCCCCGCATTGATGCACGCCCCGCACGACGGTTCGATGAACTCCGCCCCGACATTCCGGAAAATGTCCAGGTACCCCTGGTCTTCGCAGTACCGTTTCACTTCCTGGGAGCCGCACTGGATGTAGCACTTCACGTCGGGGTGCACCCGCTCGCCCCGCTCGAGCGCCTCGCGGAATACCTGCGCGTACATGTCCATATCTGACTTCTTCCCCGCCGTGCACGAACCCGCATATGCAATGGACACTTTCACGGAACCGGTCAGCTCGTGCATGAACAATCCGTTGCCCGGGTCGCCGGGCAGGGCCACCATGGGTTCCAGCTCTGACGCATTGATGTCAATGACGATCTCATGCTCGGCATCGGGATCGGAGAAGAGCCCTTCGAGCATGGGCCGAACGTCGGCGGCGCGCATGCCGCGCTCCCGCGCCAGGAACTCGACCGCCTTCTCGTCCGGCCGCACGATACCCGTAAAAGCTCCCACTTCGGCGGCCATGTTGGTCATCGTGGCCCGCTCATCAATGTCCAGCGCCTCGACGGCCTCGCCGGCATACTCCACGATCTTCCCGATCGCGTTGCCGTTTCGCACGTATGGGTGGCGCAGGATCTGGAGCATGAAGTCCTTCGCCGTGACGTTCGCGGGCTTCTTGCCGAAAACGCGGATCAGCACGGAAGGCGGCACCTGGAGCCGCACGTCCTTCGTGAGCCAAGAGTTGAAAATGGCCGTCGTGCCGACCCCGAACGCGATGCTCCCGATTGCGCCGGCATGCGGCGTGTGTGAATCGCTGCCGATGATCAGGTGCCCGGGGAGCGCGTGCGCCTCGAGAATCTTCGAATGGCAAATGGCCTCCGAGCCCGCGGGCAGCCCCATGTGGCCGAGCGGCTGGCGGGGAAGCTCGTTGTAAAGCTTCACGCCCTGCTCGGCGGCGAACTCTTCCTGTTTCTTCTTGAGTTCCAGCGCTACGTCCAGCAGGCCATCGGCCTTCCGCTGGTCCGTCATGGCCAGCTCGAGGAACGTCAGGTGATCGCGGAAGAAGAACACCGAGGCGGGGTCAACGATCTTCTCGTCTGCCCCGACATAGTCGCGCCAGAAAATGGCGGACATCGGCGTCACGTACTCGTGGCTGAACCGGATATCGGTCCGCACGAAACCCTCGTTCCCGGGCTTGAGATACGGCACGCCGACCTGGCCACGGGACACATCCTGCACCCAGTGCCGGGCGATGATCTTCTCGCCGAGCGTCATGGGCCGGCGGGGCGTCGTGATGTCGGGCGGCCGGACTTTTCCCTGGAGCCGCGCCACATTGTACTGGAACAGCCCACCGTATTCGATGATGCCCTTGGTTATGTCACCCTCGCCGGCGGTGAACTCGGCCAGCGGAATATCTTCGCCGCGGCGCAGGCGCTCGATGAGGGAGAAATCGGTGCTGGTCAGGACACCGAGGTTCTGGCAGTTCTCGCGATAGATGCGCTCAATGCTCTCGGCGATCACCAGGTGAACGCCGGCGCACATTTCCGCGTAGGGTGACTGCTCCCGCGACGACCCTTTCCCGCGCCGCTTGCCGCTCACCGAGCAGACAAACCCGCCCGCCTTGACGCTCCCGCGTTCCACCGGGAACTCCGACCCCGCCTTGAGGCCGAGGTAGGGGAATTCGCCGAGCGTTTCATCGTAGTAGTAACAGATGTAGGCGGGGGTGATTTCGTCGGTCGAGATGTTGTCGCGGAGTACGGCCGTAGCCGGCCAGGCCAGGTCCTCACCGGCGAGTTGTCGCCGCATCAGGGCCGGGTCGTCTACCAGGAAGAGGATTCGGCCGGAAAGACGGACGTGGTCGGGGCGCCGGTGGACGGGCTGCGAAGCGAGACTCTTGATCATTCGAAATGAAAGTTGTCCGCTCACTCCACCGTGGGCAAGCGCAACGCTACATTCCGAAGACAATGCATTTCTCGCCGAGAATCGTGCTGTGGTTGGCCACTGCGCTCGTGGCCGGGCCGGCCGTCGCGCAGGACTCACTGCCTGCCAGTGTCGAGCGCGTGGGAACGTTGCGGGACCCGCGGCTCCGCGAGAGCTCCGGCATCACGGTGAGCCGGGCGCACCCCGGCGTGTTCTGGACTCACCAGGACTCAGGCGACAGCGCGACCGTCTACGCCATCAACATCGCGGGCGACCTGCTGGCCGTGTACCGCGTCCTAGGCGCATCGGCGTTCGACTGGGAAGACATCGCGCTGGCTCCTTGCCCGGCTCTGCCGGGGGACTGTCTCTACATCGCGGATACCGGAGACAACGCTGAACGGCGCAAAGCTCCCGCGATCTACGTGGTCCCGGAGCCCGAACCGCCGACAAAGCCCCGGGCTGACACGTTGACAACTCGGCGCGCGCGGAAGTTGCTTGTGCGCTACCCCGACGGCCCGCACGATATCGAGGCGCTGGCGGTCGATCGCCAGGGAAATGCACTGCTCATCTCCAAGGGCCGGAGCGGCCCGATCACAGCGTATCGCATGCCGCGGGCCGCGTTCGCGCGCGATTCGGCATTGGCGGTTCTCTCGGATACGCTCCAGATCGTCCCTGACCCCACCATGGGCCGATGGGTGACGGGCGCGGCTTTTTCTCCCTCGGGCAACCGGCTCGTGGTTCGCACGTACACCGAGCTCAACTTCCTGCGCCGGTCGAAGGACGGCCGGTTCCGCCCCGACGGGCCGGCGTGCTGGCTCGGTGCGGTGGAACCGCAAGGTGAGGCGGTGGACTTTCTCGACGAGCACCTGGTTGTGCTGACAAGCGAGTCACTCGCGAACCAGTTTGGGCCCGTGTTGCGCGTGTCGTGCGAGAAGAAGGCGCCGTGATTTCGCGCACCTTCTGTCTCGCCACGTTGGTTCTGATGGCGGCGCCGCCACTGGCCGCCCAGCGGCCGCGGCCGATCGCGCCATCACCGCTAACGCCTGCGCTCGCGGCCGCGACACCCCAAGTCATGAGCGCCGTCAGCACGTTTCTCGCCGACTCGCTTCTCCGTGGCCGAGTCCCCGGGACTCCCGGCGGCACGCTCGCCGCCCGTTTCCTCGCGGCCCAGTTCCAGGCACTCGGCCTTTCCCCCGGCAGTGCCACCGGCACCTACTACCAGACAGTGCCCATGCTTCGGGTGCGCGCCAAGCTCTCCACGATATTCGGCGCGGGGCGGGAAACAATTTCGCCGCGCGCACCCGACGAATTGGTGATCTGGCCCCTGACGACCGACTCCGTGACCAGCATGGACGGCGAGCTGGTGTTCGCCGGCTACGGCATCGAGGCGCCCGAGCTCCGCTGGGACGACTACAAGGGCGTACCGCAGACCGGCCGCATCGTGCTCGTGCTCGCGGGCGACCCCGGCCTCCAGGACTCCACGGCGTTCGGCAGACGGAAACGCACACGCTACGGAAGTCTCGCTTACAAGATTGATCAGGCGGCGAGGATGGGCGCCGCCGGCGTCCTGGTCATCCATTCCGTGGAAGGCACCGGGCTGAACTGGGACCGCCTCACGGCACCCATCGCCGGCGACCAGCTATGGCTCGAACAACAAGTGCGCTCGACATCGCTCAAGTTTGCCGGGTGGGTCCGTGAGGACCTGGCGAAGAAACTCCTCCAGACGGCCGGCCGCGACTACCAGTTGCTGGTGAAACGGGCCCTCCGCCCAGAATCGAGCCCGCTGAACACCGGCATCCACGCCGCCGTAGACATCGAGACCGACATCACGCGAATGCAGGGACTCAACGTCATGGCCCGGCTGGAGGGATCTGACCCCGCCGCACAGCAGGAACCCATCGTGATCGCAGCCCCCTATGTGCGATTGGAGTCAGACGCCGCGTTCTGGCGCGACAGCGGCGCGACTGCTGCCAGCGAAACCGCCGCTTCCGCAACGCTCGTCGCCGCAGCGGCGGGCGCCGTTCGACTGGCACCCACGCCACGCCGCCCCATGGTGTTTCTCGCGACCGTCGGCCGGCCCGGGGCGGAGTTCTATGCTACGCACGCGAGGGAGCGAACGGTTGCCGTGCTCCACCTGGAGGGAACACCGCCAAAGAACGCGGGTGGCACAATGACGCTCGGAACCGATCGCTCGAACCTCGGCGATATCGTGCGCGCCGCGGCGATAGCGGAAGAGATCTCGCTCGAGATATCCGCCGATCTTGAATCGCAGTTCCTTGTTTCGGGGGCGTTTCCGTACTCACAAGCCGCTCCGGTCGTGAGTTTCCGACCCGACGGAAGCCCCGCACCTGCCCGCCTCGCGCTCCGCTTCCTCTGGACGATCGCCACCAGCCCCCAGTTCCCGACCTGGTTACCGGGATTCGAGCCCGCCACGGCCCGGGAAAAGCCCTAGAAAGGCCAAAAGACCTACTGGCCTAATCCCGGGTCCCAAGCTAAGTTCCCGCCCGATTTCCCAGCCCCAAAGACCTGACCAGCCAACGAGGGAACGTTTGGACCTTCCAACCTCGCATCGCGTTCCAGTATCATGGCTTAGAGAGCACGCGTCGGTGCCGATTCGGTGGCGCACGGTGCGGGATATCCTGCCTGCCGGCGCCGCCAATGAGGCAGATACCCTGGCTTTGCGGGACGAACTACTGCTGTACAAGCCGGTAGCCCAGGCATTCCGGAAGCAAAAGAAGAATGGCACCTGGGGCGACGGGATCCTGGGACCCGGTGTCATGCGCGGCGCAACCGCCAAGAACGTCGGGACAATCTCACAATACCGGCACCTGGTCGAGCTCGGCGTGCCGAACGACCAGCGCGCATTTCGCCTCGCCGATCGCGTGCTGTTCCGGCTTTTGTCGCGTGACGAAGACCCAAGCCTGTTCTTTGAATTCGCCAAGACCGCGAAGGGCAGCCCGGAGTTCACGCTCTGGATCCGGAGCCTTACTCGACAGGCCGCCGCGGCCGCGCTGGCCTCGGCCGGCCACTTCGACGACCCTCGCGTGCGCGGCGCCGCACACCGCGTAGCGTCGGATATTTCGCAGTTCCTCCGGAGCGAAGTCGCCGAGAAGCTGTTCGTGCGCAAAGGCTCGCGCACGGTCCTGCACCCCGACGCAATTCCCCCGACGATTCACGCCGTGGCGACCATCGCGTACATGCCGAGTCTCCAGCGGGAACGCGCCGGTTTCGTCGAGCGGCTCTGCACATTCCTCGCGAGCCCCAGTCCGAAGCGCCGCTATGCGATCCTCGTGGGCAAGCGCGTCGTGAAGCCCACGACGCAACTTCTCGGCGATCCGCTCCTCGCCGACAGCCACGGGCGCCCGAAGGATCTCGCGCTCGCATTGTACTGGATTGAACTGCTCGCGCGCCTCGGCTCGCTGAACAGTTCGCCCATGGCGCAGAAAATTCTTTCGCGCTTGCTCTCTGAGTGTGACGCGAACGGCGTCTGGAACCCCGGAAGCCTCCGCGGCCTGCCGAAAGGCACCTCAGGCCTCGCCGAATTCGTGCTTCCGCTCGAGATCGACGCGAAAAACCCCGCTAGTCGCCAGGCCGATGTGACCTTCCGCCTGGCCCTCATCGCCAAGCTCGCCGGCTGGACACTGGAGCACGTGTAGGGGAACCTCCTAGACGCATAGTCTGCCGTCACTTATAGTAGTAGCTGTGGCTACTACCCAATATCGTGCTGACCTGACACCGTTCGGATTCACCCCCACCGAGACCTCTGTCTACTTCTCCCTCCTCGCTCGTGGCCCTTCGAGCGGGTACGCCATTGCCCGGGACATTTCCGTCGCGCGGGCCAATGCCTACCAGGCCCTGCGCGGGCTCGTGGCCAAGGGCGCCGCGCACGTGCTCAGCGAATCTCCCCAGAAATTCCGCGCGATTCGGCCAGAAGCGTTGTACGCCCAGATCGTAGACGCACACGCGCGAAAGCTCGACACGCTCGAGGCTGATCTCGCGAAATCTCCCGAGCCCGGGGCCGAGCCCGTCGTGCGCGTGACCGGGAAACGCGCGGTGCTCGAGCTCATGACGCGCACGCTGGCAAGAGAGAACGGCGTCGTCAAACTCCTCGCCCCACTCTCTGTCCTTTCGACTCTGGTGCCAGTGCTGAGAAAACGCGCCGCCGACGCAGCCGATACCACCGTGTGGGTGGTGGGCGCCGGCGGTCAATTGCCGGTTCCCATCGTGGATGCGATCCCGGAAGCACGCGTTCGAGAGTTCTTCCCGACAGATGTCGCGCTGTTGATCACCGATACCGGCGCCATGGTCGCTCGGCAGGGCGACGACCCCGCCGAGCTGCAGGCCCTCTGGTCCGGCGACCTGGGATTCGTCGGCATCGCCCGGGCGGGGCTTCATGCGCTGACCGCGGGGGCCGCGTCATGAAATCGCGGGATTCGCGAGGGCTCATAGCCGCGGCGGCGCGGAGCGAGTTCGCGGCGCATGGCTACGCCGGCGCGCGGGTGGATCGCATCGCGCGCCGCGCCGGGGTGAACAAGCAGCTGCTTTTCTACTATTTCGGGTCGAAAAAGGGGTTATACCAGAAGGTCGTCGAGGGAGCGGCGGGCGAAGCCACCAAGCCAACCGAGTCCGCTAAACCATCCCACGCCGCCGCGCAGCTGAGACATGCGTTCAACGGCATGTTCGACCTGTTGTCGGCCCGGCCCGACGTAGCGCGCCTGTTGTTGTTCGATAACCAGCAAACTGAGGCGGGCCCGTCGCGGCAGGCGCTCCAGGACCTGGTTGCGCGGATCCGGGACGTGATCACGGAAGGGCAGGGACACGGGTATTTCCGGGATGACATCGACCCCGACCGGACGGCGAAGCAGGCGCTGGTACTGGCCGTAGGCTATTTCGCCCTGGAACCGGTGTTTGGTGATGCACCGGCCCCAGGGCGAATAGCCGACTGGCGGGATGGAGCGCTGGACTTGCTACTGCGGGCGCTGGCCTGGTAGCCCCTTAGCCATCGAGCCGACGAACTCCGGGAGCGGGGCAATCGAACCGCCCTGCTTCCATTTCGGCGGCCGCCTGAGCGCTATGTCCAGCACATCGCTCAAGTCTTCCACGGCGTGAACCGTCAGGCGCGACCGTACCTCTTCACCCAGGTCCTCCAGGTCGGCCTCGTTTTCCTTGGGCAGAATGATCGTGGTAATGCCCGCCCGCACCGCGCCCAGCACTTTTTCCTTCAAGCCGCCGATCGGCAGGACCCGCCCGGACAGCGTCACTTCGCCGGTCATGGCTACGTCGTGCCGCGCGGGGGCACCGGACAAGGCACTCACCAAGGCGGTTGCCATGGTGACACCCGCCGAAGGACCGTCCTTCGGGATCGCTCCCGCCGGTACGTGGACGTGCACATCTCGCCCGAGGAACATCCGCTCCGGAATTCCCAGAGCGTCGGCGTGGGTCTTCGCATATGTCAGCGCGGCGCGCGCGGATTCCTTCATGACGTCGCCGAGTTGGCCGGTAAGGAGCAACTCGCCCTTGCCGCGCATCACTGATACCTCGACAAACATGATGTCGCCGCCTGCCGGCGTGTAGTACATGCCGGTAGCGATGCCCACCTTGTCTCCCGTTGCCGCCCGCTCGGGGTGCACCGTGGGGCGACCCGCGAACTTCCCGATGTCGGCGATGGTCACTTCGACCTTCGATGCGTCGCCCGTCGCAATTTGCCGAGCGACCTTGCGGGCCACCTTCCCCAGTGCCCGCTCCAGCTGCCGCACGCCGGACTCCCTCGTGTAGCCGCTGATGAGGTCCCGGATAGCCGGGTCGTTAATGACGAACTGCTCGTCTGTCAGGCCGGCCTCGCTCATCTGCCGCGGCACAAGGTAGCGCCGCGCGATGGAGAGCTTCTCGTCCTCGGTGTAACCCGAGAACTGCACCACTTCCATCCGGTCGAGCAGCGGCGCCGGAATCTCTTGTATGAAATTCGCCGTCGCGATGAACATCACCTCGGAAAGATCGAACGGCACGCCGAGGTAGTGATCGGTGAAGCTGTCGTTCTGCGCCGGGTCCAGCACCTCGAGCAGGGCCGAGGCCGGGTCTCCCTGGAACGACACGCCGAGCTTGTCCACTTCGTCCAGCAGGAACACGGGGTTCCGGGTACCTGCCTTCTTCATGCCCTGGATGATCCGTCCCGGCAACGCGCCGACGTACGTCCGGCGATGGCCGCGAATGTCGGCCTCGTCCCGGGCGCCGCCCAGCGAAATGCGCACGTACTCCCGTCCCATGGACCGTGCGATGGACTTGGCAATGGATGTCTTGCCCACGCCGGGAGGGCCCGCGAACAACAGAATGGAGCCCTTGGCCCGCCGGTCATCGTCATTGCCGACCTTCTCGGACGTGTCGGACTTCTCCGACGTCTCGGCCCCTTCGACTTTCGCCTCGGCGGGCGCCGCGGGAATCTTCGCTCTTCTGAGCTGGCGAACCGCCAGGAACTCGAGCACGCGGTCCTTCACGTCCTTGAGCCCGTAGTGATCCTCTTCGAGCGTCGTGGCCGCCTGCTTGAGATCCAGCTTCTCCTCGCTGCGCTTGGTCCACGGCAATTCCGCGATCGTTTCGAGATACGTCCGGATCACCTGGGATTCCATGGAATCCCGGGATGCCCGTTCGAGCCGCTTGAGCTCCCGGTCCACTTCCTTCCGCGCTTCCTCGGGCAGGTCGAGCTTGGCCAGGCGCTCGCGGAGTTCGTCCACGTCGCCGCCATCGTCCTCATCGCCCAGTTCGCGGCGAATGTGCTTGAGCTGTTCCCGGAGGAACATCTCGCGCTGACGTTCGCCAAGCTCTTCCTGCACCTTCGACTTGATCTCTTCGCGCGTATCCTGCTGGAGGATCTGCCGCTGGACATGCACCAGCACTCGGCGCAGCCGCTCTTCGACGCCGAGCGTTTCGAGCAGGGCCTGCCGTTCCCTGGGCGCGATTTCCAGGTAGCCGGCCACAAGGTCGGCGAACCGGCCTGGGTCGGTGACGCTGTCCACCACCTGCTGAATCACGTCGTCCGGCAGGCCCGACTTCTGGCCGAGCTCGGTGGCCTGCTCCCGCACTTCCTTATAGAGAGCAAGGAACGCCGGGTCGTTGGCGTCGATGGGCTGAAGGTCGTCGGTCTCGTGAACCACGGCCTCGATGTAGCCGTCGCCCTCTACGTACTGAAGGACCGCGGCGCGATTCTCGCCGTGGAGCAGGAGCTGCACGCCGCCCAGGCCGCGCTGCAGCTGGCCGATGCGGGCGATGGTTCCAGTGGTTTGGAGTCCGCCGGGCTCGACGGATTCGGTGTTCTCGCGCTGTGACACGGCGAAAATCAGCCGCTGGTCTCCCTTGAGCGCCGCTTCGATCGCGCGCAGCGTGCCGGGGCGACCCGCCCCGATCGGCGACGTTACGCCCGGAAACAAAACCATTTCGCGCAGAGGAAGGACCGGCAACCGGTGACGCTTCGCATTCTGTTCCATCGTCATCTCCTTCGTAAACGGCGGGCGACAAAACATGGGACAGTAGGGGGGGTCGCAGCTATCGTGCCACCTTGCAGTGTCCCTTAGGCAGGAAAACAACTGGCGCGGTGCCGCCGTTCCGACACCGCTGTCAACTTGGCAGGGAAGGGCTCAGTCGCCTGGGGCGCGGGGCGCGATGTTCAGCAGCGCGCGGAGTTCGCTATCGGAGAGTTGTTCGAGGAGTCCCGCGCGGGTTGCTGTTTCGCGAGCCGGCTCGGAACGATCGGACTCGCACGCGAACCGGACGATGTCGGCAGGCTCGGGGAATCCTGCTGACTTTCCCTTGGGTGGCACGATGCCGGATGTGCGACCCACGCGCTCGACACTCCAACGACGCCCGGCGGCGTCGGTCAGCCAGCGAACGGCCTGCTCTCCGGGTCGTACCTTTCCGGTTGCCATGAGGTTACACGCTGACTAATCTATGGCCAGTCGAGACTCGGCGGCAAATGGAAGACGCTCAGAACCGCGCCCTCGTTACCCGTCTGGCTGAGGTCCTTCGCGGCGCGTACGAGATCGATGGAGAAATTGGGCGCGGCGGCATGGGTATCGTCTACAGCGCGCGGGACCTGAAGCTCAACCGCCGCGTCGCGATCAAGCTCCTCCCTCCAGACCTCGCGTTCCGCGACGAAAATCGCACCCGCTTCTTGCGGGAGGCCCAGACCGCTGCCAGGCTGTCCCACCCGCACATCGTCCCGATTCATGCCGTCGGCGATGATGGCGGCCTCGTGTATTTCGTCATGGGGTTTGTGGACGGCGAGTCCCTGGGCGCGCGGCTCCGCCGCCGTGGCCGTCTCCCGCCCGAAGAAGTGCGCCGCATCATGAAAGAGACGGCCGATGCGCTTGGCCTCGCGCACGCCATGGGCGTCATCCACCGCGACATCAAGCCGGACAACATCCTCCTCGAAGGCACTCGGGGCCGGGTGATGGTCACCGACTTCGGTATCGCGAAGGCGCTGTCCGACGCCAGCGGCGCGGGGCTCACCGGGACCGGTGTCGCCATCGGGACGCCGTCCTACATGAGCCCCGAGCAGGCCGCAGGCGACGGCGAAGTGGACGCGCGGAGCGACCTCTACTCGCTCGGCGTCGTGGCCTTCGAGTCCCTGATCGGCGAGAACCCGTTCCATGCCCCCACCGTGCCGGGCATCTTGATGAAGCACATCGCCGAGCCGGCGCCGGAAGTACTCATGCGCCGGCCCGACTGCCCCGAGGATCTTGGCTGGACGATCCAGCGCTGCCTGGAGAAGCCGCCCGAATCTCGCTGGCCCACGGCCGATGCCCTGCGCCGCGCGCTCGAGACGCGCAAGTCACAACCGGTCGCGCGGCCCAGCCCGGCGGCACTGCGCCGGCCCGTCGCACCGGCCCCCGCGTCACCGCGAGGCCCGCGGGCCTCGGACGTGGGCCGCCGGCCCGTCGGCCTGGAGAAACGCGAAAGCCGCCGGCCCGAGCGGGCCCGCTCGTCGGTGCCCGCCGAGTCCAGCGAACACAAAGAGCCGCACATCGTCACGGCGTTCAGGAAGCACTTTGCTTCCTATGTGTCGGTGAACTGTTGCCTCCTGCTCCTCAACGTCGCCACCGGCATCGCCGAACCCTGGTTCCTGTTCCCGGCCATCGGCTGGGGGTTTGCGCTGTCGGCGCAGTACGCGAAGCTCTGGCAAGCGGGATACAGCTGGAAGGACGTGATCTACCGGCCGCCAGCGAAGGACTCGATCGGCGCGACCGGGACATTCCCCGCGAGCAGCAAGGCGGCGCCCGCCCTGGTCGGCGCCGTGTCAGGGGAGTTTGGCAAGCTGGGCTCGCAAATCGATTTGATGAAAAACGACCGCCTGGCGGTCGTGAAAATCATGGAGCGACTTCCCAAATCTGAGCGGCAGCTGCTTCCGGAGATCATCCCCACCGTGGACGCCCTGATGAGCCGCGCGGTGGAACTCGCGCGCACGCTCCAGGCCATGGAAGGCGACGTGGACGCGACCGCGCTGGCCCGTTTGGACCAGCGGGTCGAATCGGTGAAGGCGGAAGCCGCGTCACCCGAGCAGGACCGGCGGGTGGACCTGATCCGGCGGCAGCGGCAGACGCTGGCCCAGTTGATCGAGCGGCGCTCACATGTCGAGGGACAATTCGAGTCGTGCGTGCTGGCGGTGCAGAACGTGCGGTTTGATTTGCTGCGCCTGCGCTCAGCCGGCGTGGCCGCCGTGCTGGACGACCTTACGAGCGCCACCCAGCAGGCGCGGGCGTTGTCGGTGGATGTCGAGGCCGCGATCAGCGCCGCCGGGGAAATCAAGGCGGCGCTGGCGAAAGACGCGGGGCGCTAGAAGTTCAGCACCCCGCGCATGGCCGCCGCGAGATCAGGAATCTGCGGCAACGTGACGTCTTCGATTTGCGGTGAGTAGGACACGAACGCATCGGCTGACCCAATACGCTTGACCGGCGCATCCAGCCACGCAAAACACTCGTCACCCACCTTCGCCGCGATTTCCGCGCCATACCCCCACGACAGCGAGTCTTCGTAGGCAACCAGGACCCGGCTGGTCTTCCGGACCGACTCCATGATCGTGTTCCAGTCCACCGGGCTCAGCGAGCGGAGGTCAATCACCTCGACGCTCACACCGTCGGTCTCTTCCAGTTCCCTGGCCGCCTGGATCGACCGTTGCACTACCGCGCCGTACGTGATCACGGTGAGGTCCGTTCCCGGGCGAACGACTTTCGCCTTGCCGAACGGGATCATGAAATTGGGACCGGGGTACGGCGCCTTGTTGTACGTCTGTCGGTAGAGATGCTTGTGCTCGAGGAAAATGACCGGGTCATCACAACGAATGGCGGTTCTCAGCAGCCCGTTGGCATCGAGCGCCGTTGAGGGGCAAATGACCCTGAGGCCGGGAATGCTCGTGTAGACCACCGCGCCCGTCTGGGAGTGGTATGGACCGCCACCCTTCAGGTACCCGCCGTACGTGACCCGTATAACCGCCGGCGCGCTGAACGCGCCGTTCGAGCGCCAGCGCATCGTCGCCAGCTCGTCGCGGATCTGCATGTACGCGGGCCAGATGTAGTCGAAGAACTGGATCTCTGCGACCGGCTTGATGCCGCGCACCGCGAGCCCGATTGCCCGACCGACGATGTTCGCTTCGGCCAGCGGCGAGTTGTACACGCGGTCACTGCCGAATTCCTTCTGCAGCCCCCAGGTCACCTTGAATACCCCGCCCTTGCCTTTGACCTTGGCGAGGTGCTCCGAGCGGGAGACATCCGCAACGTCTTCTCCGAACACGACGATGCGGGAATCCCGCGACATCTCATCCTTCAGGCACCGGTTCAGCAAGTCCACCATGGTCGTGGGCTCGCCGCTGAACTGGGGGTCGTCCTCGGTGTCGAACTGCTCGCTGGTCGGGTCGACGTCCTGCGAATAGATGTGGTGATAGAGTGTGTCGGCCGCCGGCTGGGGCGCGGCGAGCGCTATGCCCGACGCCAGCTCAACATCCTCCTCGACCTGCTTCTTGATCTCGGCGATCTCGGCCTCGGTCGCATGACCTTCCGCGATCAGCCGAGCGGGGAACGCGATCAGCGGATCACGAGTCGCTTCCGCGGCCCGCTCCTCCGACGATTTGTACATCGCTTCGTCGTCCGACAGCGAATGCGAATACGGGCGGATGACCTTGGCATGAACCAGCGCGGGGCCTTTCCGCGCGCGGCACCAGGCGGCCGCGCGCGTCATGGCATCGAACGACGCCACCGGGTCACAGCCGTCCACTTGCTCGATCAGCAGGTCCGGGAAGTTCGATACCAGCTTGGATACCGAGCCGCCGGCGGTCTGCACCTCGACCGGCACCGAAATAGCGAACCCGTTGTCTTCGATGAGGAACAACACCGGGAGCTTCAGGTTCGAGGCGGTGTTCATCGCCTCCCAGAACTCGCCCTCGCTCGTGGCGCCTTCGCCCGATGAGCTGAAGACGATTTCGTCGCTCTGGGCGAGCGTCTCGCGATCGGGAATACCCTTGAGCCGGTCGTACTTCTGCCACGCCTCGGCGCAGCCAACCGCGGGCAGGAACTGCGTGGCCGTGGGACTCGACTGGCTCACGATGTTGAGCGCCTTGTGCCCCCAGTGAGACGGCATTTGCCGGCCGCCTGAATTCGGGTCGTCCGCCGCGGCCACCGCGGAGAGAAACATTTCAGTCGGGGTCATGCCGAGGGCGAGACAGAGCGCGCGGTCGCGATAGTAGGGGAAGAACCAGTCGTACGCGGGGCGAAGCACGCGCGCCGCGGCGACGAGGATGCCTTCGTGACCCGCGCCGGATATCTGGAAGAAGATTTTGTTCTGGCGCTTGAGCTGGATCTCGCGGTCGTCGATGCGGCGTGACAGCAGCATCAGGCGGTACATGTCGAGGAGATCGGGCTTTTCGAGTCTGGTGGACGAATTGCGCCGCGCGCGGGGCTTGGTCTCGGTAGGCATGTCCCGAAAAATAGCCGGTTATCCGGCCATCGGCGAGCGTTACTTCTGGGCCAGTCGCCGGAGCGCAGCCAGCTTCTCGATCGCCCCGCCGCCGCTCGGGGCCTTGGTCTCAACCTTCACGGCGTCGCGGATATCCATGAGCACTTCGAGCAGGAGTTGCTCCCGCTGATAGGCGGCGTCCAGGTCCAGCATGCGCACCTTGTCGCCGGCCTTGTCGGCGCGATCGTAGGCGTCGCGGTAGATCGCCTCGAGGTTGGCGAGTATGCGGTCTCGTGAGCGTTGGGTCATACGGCGACCTCCGCCGGGGCAGGACCGGCATCTACCAGCTGCTTCGTCACGGGTTCGACACGGAAGTTGAGGCCCTCGAGGCTCCGGGACCCGAACAGCACGAGGTCGCGCTGCTCTCCAAACACTACTTCGTCTCCAGCTCGCTTCCCGGCAACATGAATGACCACCGTACCCGTTGACCGCTCAAGGATGGTCCCGTCTGCCTGCCGGAAACGCCACGTGCTGTTGCGTTCGACGCCCAGGGACTCGAGGACTTCGGCGGGAAACCACGACAACTCCGCTCCCGTGTCAACCAGCACGGACCTGAGGGTCCGGGTTTCCCCCGGGCGCGCCGGGTTCTCGATTTCGATGTCTACTCTGAATGGGCCAATTTCGTCGGACATAGTACCTCCTGAGGCTAGTCGCTCGGAAGCCGGTGCTCACGAAAGAACGCCCACATCAGGCTTGACGCGTCAATGCTGCGGGTGGTGCGGCCGACGAACCATTCCGGCATCGGCCCGCCGCCGGGCCAGGTGTGACCACCTCCGTGAATGGTGTAGAGCACCACGTCTGCGCCGTCGGCGCAAGGCGTGAACGTGCGACGCGTGACGTCCGCCGCCACGGCGGAGTCGACTGGGTTCGGCACGCAGCCATTCCTCTGCGCCCAGTTCGCCGTCCACGTCAGTTGGCTCGGAAAGCGCTTGTGGTCAGGCACTACCCAGGACGTACCGCCGTTGTACGGTGCCGCCACGTCCGACGTGCCATGAAAGTTGATCATCGGCATGGGGCGAGGGTCGGGACACCACTTGAACGGCACTAGCTGGGCCGACCCAACCAGCCCGACTGCCGCGATACGATCCCGGAGCGTGCAGGAGAGGGCGAACGACATCCCGCCCCCGTTGGAAAGCCCATTGGCATAGACTCGCGCCGGATCGATGTTGAAGTGCGCCGAGATGGTGTCAATGAGCGCCGAAACAAACTTTACGTCTGGCGAGAGACCGGGACGTATTCCTTCCTCATGCCACACGCGGACGCCTCGTCCACCCACGCCCGACGGGTATACAATGATGAGGCCCTCGCGGTCCGCCACGTCATTCCAGCGACTCATGTCCCGCTGCGCGGCGCCCCAGAGGCCGGCGCCATGCAGGCTGATGACCAGCGGAGTGGGCTTGGAGCGGTCATACGCCTTCGGGACATACAGCAGGTACTCGCGCTTCACTCCCGATGACACGAAAGAGCCGTTGTGGCGATTCGCCGCGAACCACGACACGGCCTCGATCGGAACCACGGCCACCGGCAGGCCGATGAGCGCCAGGGCCGCGAGGAGGGCACGCCGTCCTCGCGATTCCTTCCCCCTTCCTCCTTCCTCCTCCCTTCTCTCGGTCATCGATGCCTGTTCCACGCCAGCGCCAGCGGCGCGGCCGACAACCGCGCGAGCGGGATCGCCAGGATCGCCAGGAGCATGAGCAGGTAGTGCCCAACGTGCGGCGTATCGAGAAACCACCTGAGCACTCCGTACAACCCGAAAACGGCAATGCACCAACTGGCCGCGCCGATCACCAAGGTGCGATCGCGCACGAGACGCTCACGATACAGGCGCACTACGATCCACGCAGCCGCGATCATCTTGAGGCAAACGAGCACGGCGAACACCACGGGCAACGCGCTCCACACGGCACCCACGCGACTCGAGTCGACGATCCATATCGCCAGCGGACCCAGGCAGGACATGACCGCCAGCGTGCCAAACACCGTCCCCTTGATCAGCCACTCGCGGCCCGTGAGCCCGATGTAGAGACTCTGCACCAGTTGTTTCCACGTTGACGCTGCGAACCACGCCACGACCAGCAGCAGGAATACCGCCACACGCGGCGTCCCCGTGACACCGGCCAGCCGCCGCAACCGGTCGACGAACAGGGGCATCTCGCCGGAGAGCTCCAGTCCGAGCGGGATGGCGATGAGTACAAGGAGCCAAGCGAGCGCGGTGCTCCACATGGTCATCTTGAGTTTGGCCGTGATGAGCTGCGCGTTGGTCAGCGGCCGCGCCGCGATGAACGGCGACAGAGCGTACGACGCGGCCTCGGTTCCGCCGGCCTTGCTCACCGTCAGCGCGCCAAAGGTCGCCATGACAACGGGAGTGACGCCCGCGCCGAGCAGGATCACGACGACGAGCGAGATCGACGGGCCAGCGATCCAGAGCAACAACAGCTCGAGCGGGAGCAGAATCGCGACCCACACCGGAAGCGGCCAGCCGTTGCGCCGCCATTCGAACCACGACTGCGCGCTCGCGGGCGATTCGAAATGCGCGCGTGGCCGCGACGCGCCCGCGAGATTCGCGAGCCAGGTGAATCCGCCGCTCCAATCGGGGACGTCGCCACGACGGGCGCGCGCGACGGCCGAGCGGCCCGCGACCCACGCGAGCGGAATCAGCGGCAGGAGAATGGCCGCCATCACCGGCTCCGACAATCTGAATTCGATCGCGACAAGGACGGTGGCGTCGATGACCACCAGCCACAGCATCACCACGAACACGCGCACGCCCCGCAATCCGTACGGCATCCATGTGAGCGCTTGCGTCCACCCGATGTGCGCGACCGCGAGTATGCCGGGCCAGATCACCGGGACCTGAACGGATGGCGGCCACGTGCCAAGCGTCTGGAATGCAAGCCAGAGGAGCGCTACCGCTGAGGCGGCGTACAGCATCGGCCAGCCCGCGAGCGCCGCGGTGGTCACCGGCCGGGTGAGCATCCGCGCCGGAAACATCGACTGCCGGGCTGCCAAGTCGCCGTCGAGCCCGAACGTGAACACCGCGAGGAAATAGATGAACACGAAGGTGAATGGGCCGGTGGCCATGAGCGCGAATCCCAGCCCATCGTCGAAGGCGGTCGGGAACCCCTTCGCGCGAACCAAGACCTTGAGCGCGACGAGGGCGCACATGAGCACTGCGATCGCCACCAGGCCCCAGCGATGGCGCCGGCGGAATTCCCACGCGATCGCAGCCGCGGGCGTTGTCATTCTGAGCGAAGCGTGGAATCTGCTGGAGTTCCGACGAGTGCCACGAAGATCTCGTCGAGCGACGCGCCGCCGTGCGATTCCTTGACGGCGCCCAGGGGCCCGCTCAGGACGATCTTGCCCTGGTGAATCATGGTGACGTGATCGGCGACCTCTTCCACTTCCTCCAGCAAATGTGACGAAAAGAGCACCGTGCGCCCCTCGTGGGCGATGGTGCGGATGACGGCGCCGAGTATGTCCCGGCGAACGATGGGGTCGAGGCCGGACGACGGTTCGTCGAGCACCAGCAGCTCGGGCCGATACGCCAGCGCGATCAGCAGTCCTGCGCGCGCCTTCTGGCCCTTGGAGAGTGTCTTGATCTTCGCCGTGGGGTCGAGCGCGAACTTCTGCCGCAGCTCCTCGGCGTAGGCATCGTCCCAAGCGGGATAAAACGCGCGCGAGTAGCGTATGAGCTCGTCCACGCGCATCCAGCCGGGAAGGTCGTTTTCCTCGGAGAGGTAGCCGATCCGCGACAGGACGCCGACCGGATCGGCGACCGGATCGATGCCAAACACGCGCACCGAGCCGCTTTCCGCCCGGAGCAGGCCCAGAATGTGCTTGATGAGCGTGGTCTTGCCGGCGCCGTTTGCGCCGACGAGCCCATAGACCGCCCCGCGTGGCAGGGACAAGCTCACCGACGCCAGGGCCGTCTTGCTACCGAAGCGGCGCGTCAGCTCCGACACACTGATGACTGATTCACTCACCAGCGAACCCCCAATCGTCAGCCGACCGGCAAGAGAACCAGCCCGGACGGAACCTTGGGCACGAAATACGTGGACTTCTGTGGCATGAACTCGCCCGCATCGGCAACGGCAATCACGTCTTCGACCCGCGTGGGCGCGAGCATCACACCCGCTGCGGCCCGCCCTGATCCCACTTCGTCCAGCACCTCTGCCGCGGAGGCCGAGTAGCCGACAGTCGCGCCAGCACCAGCGATGGCCTTCATCGGGCCAACGGCCAGCGCGTCAACCAGGGCGACGTCGAGCTTGGCCGCCATCCCGGTGCCCGCCGCCTGCACGTCGGCCCCCGGCTTGAGCGTGGCCAGGAGCGTTCGCCCGCCCGGCAAGACCACGATGCAGGACGTGCCCGACCGGCGTCGGTCGGCCAGCAGGGCCATGGGATCGAGTTCGGGCTCGATGGATTCAACGGAAAAGGCGCCATCCAGGGCGCCCGCGAGCCGGTCCGGCGGGATCATGTCCCCACGAATGAGCCGGTGCGTCGCCAGGACGATCAGTCCGGGGTCTACGAGCGGCACGATCAACCCCGCGGTGCGATCGGCTTTCGGGTTCCCGCCCCGGTATGCCACGGCGGTCTCGAACCGGTGATGTCCGTCCGCGATATAGAGTGTCCCGCCAGCCGCCGCCGTGAGCGCGGTCGCGCCGGGCCCGGATACGCGCCACAGCCTGATCTGGACGCCGTCGAGAACGGCACGCGCCCGCGGCTCACGCAGCGTTACATCGGCTAGGGCCCGCGACAATGCGCCACCCTTGTCCGGCGCCAGGAAGAACAGCGACTCGAACATCGTGCGCGTCGCCGTCATGAGCGCCAGCCGGTCCACCTTGGGGCCGGCGTGCGTCTTTTCGTGGGGACGCACGCGGCCGGCCGAGTAGGGCTCAACCGAGACGCCCGCGAGGAGCCCGGTCCGGACATGGGTCCGCTTGTCCGGCGTGGTGAATTCCTGGGCCAGCACATACGCAGCCGGCTCATCGTCCCGAACGAGCGTGCCGTCCGCCCGCCAGCCGCCGAGGGTCCTGGCGGCGGCCGCGTAGCGGTCGCCGTTACCGTCGGGGAGAATCAGATGTACGATGTTGTGCGGGTTCCGCGCGAGCCGCGCGCGCTCGGCGTCAGCAATCACGTCGTATGGCGGCGCGATCAGATCACTCAGCCCGCCAAGGTCGGCGAAATGCTCACCCACGATCGGGGCGACTAACGGAGATTCCTGCGACATGCCCACTTTCGAAGAGTTTCAGGGGTTCGACGTCCGGGTGGGCACGGTGGTGTCCGCCCGGATCCATCCGACCGCCAAGAAACCGGCGTTTCAGATGGAGATTGATTTTGGTCCTGCGGGAATCAAGCGGTCCAGCGCGCAGTTGACCACGCGCTACGAACCAGCCGGGCTCGTGGGCCGGCAGGTTGCGGCCGTGCTGGGCTTCCCGCCGCGCCGCATTGGCGACTTCACGTCCGAGGTGCTGGTGCTCGGAGCGATCCTGCCCGGCAACGAAGTCGTCCTGCTGGCGATCGATGCGCCCGTGCCGAACGGTTCCCCGGTCGCCTGACGCCGCTCAGGATTTCTGCTTCACCGCCCGCGTCTCTTCGCCACCGCGCCGCAACACGAGGCCGGACACGCCGCCCTCGCCATCCATCAGGAACCCGATGCGTTCAGACGCCATCGTGAGAAAGAAATCGGTCTGCGATTCGAGGAACACCGGGGCCCGATCGTGGTCCGGCGTCTCGATGAACAACCGGTCCCCGTCGCGCGTGACGGTAAACACCTGGTTCGGACCGACCTCGTATTCGCCGACGTAGCGGTCGTACACCCGCGGGTCCATCTGCGCGAGCGGCTTGGGATCGGCCGAGTAGTCCGGCCAGAGATACACGGCAGCCACGGCGTTGATGATTTCCGACAGGAGCCCTCCGCCGGTGTCGGAGTTCGTCATCACTACGGCGCCCTGGCCGTGGTGCACGAACGCGATGAACTCCACCCGGAAGCCCTCGTTGGCCCCTGAGTGACCGAAGCGAATCGAGGAGCCGCTGCCCCGGAGGAAGAGGCCCAGCCCGACCGGCCCGCCGCGCTGGGGCGTGAGCATCTCGGTGATCGTTCCCTGGGAAACTACCTTGGAAGAGCGCCCCGCGGCCGCCTGCTGAATCTCGATGGCAAACCGCGCCAGGTCCGACGGCGTGGCCCACAATCCCGCGGCCGCCAGTTCGGGATACACGTTCCAGTGACCCGGGATCGCCCGGCCACTGCTCCGGTGTCCGCTCGCGGCAAACTTCCGGGCCTTCTTGGAAAGCGGTTGCTCATACGTGCTGTGTGTCATCTGGAGGGGCGTCAGCACCGTCTTCTTCATGAACTCCGGGAACCGCTGATGCGTGACGTCGGCGATAACCTGCTGGAGGATCGTGTAGCCGCCGCCGGAATAGTGAAACCCCTGGCCGTGCAGCTCGTCCACCGAAATCGCCGGCGTGTTGGCTGGCTTGGCGCCCTCCAGCACCTGCGCGAGGCTCGGCAACTTGATCCCGCTGGCGTAGCCGACGTACCCCGTGGGCGTGAGCCCCGAGGTGTGGCTCATCAGGCCGCGCACGGTGACCAGGAAGTTGGGGACGGAGTCGCTCTTGGGGACTTTCCACGATGTCAGGACGTCGTTGACGTCCCGGTCCAGGTCCAGCTCACCGCGCTGAATCAGGGCGAGTGTGGCCAGCGCGGTTACCGGCTTGGAGACCGACGCCGCCTGAAACAGCGTGCTCGTGTCCACCGGCGTCCGCCGATCCACCTCGAGCACGCCGTACCCCTTGGCCCACTCGATCTTGCCGTCGTTGATCACGGCGATGCTGACGCCCGGAACTCCGTAATACGCCATCCGCTCCGGCAGCGTCATACGCAGACCCCGGCCCGCGACTTCGATAATGGGGGTCAAGCCAGACTCGACGGCGCTGATGCGCTCGGCGATATCCACCACGGAAGACTGCGCGGCGCTCGTCGAAACAACTCCTAGAAACATGCCGACGCCCAGCCACTGCATTCTGACGAAAACTTTCAACGCGGCCTCCCTGGCAGATGGGCGTTCAAGTTGCGCCCAAGTCGCAATTCGGCGCAAGCTAGCGCCAAGGCCGAGCGGCCTCGTGGGCTTCCAGCAGGAGCCGCCGGTAGGACTCGAGCCGGGCGATGGCAATTTCGCCTCCCTCGGTGGCGGCCTTCACCGCGCATTTCGGTTCTTCCACGTGCCGACAATTGTCGAACTTGCACTTCCCGGCATAAACCCGAAACTCGGGGAAGGCATCGGCCACCTCTTCCGGCGCCACGCCCCAGAGCCCGATATCCCTGAGACCCGGCGTATCTACCAAGAACCCGCCGCCCGTCAGCGCGTGCATCTCCGCCGACACCGTCGTGTGACGTCCTGCTCCCGCTCGACGGCTGACTTCACCCGTCCGGAGACTCAGGCCGGGCTGGATGGCGTTCAGCAGGCTCGATTTCCCGGCCCCCGTGGGGCCGGTAAAGAGCGACACGTGCCCCGCCAGTTTCTCACGAAGCGCCGCGATGCCTTCACCGTTGATCGTGCTGGTTGCGAGCGTCTGATACCCGGCGCGCTTGTACGGCTCGAGCAGGGCCGCCGAGTCTCCGGCAAGGTCCGACTTGTTGGCCACGATGAGGGCGGACAGTTGATTCGCTTCGGCAACAACCAGAAAGCGGTCCATCAGGAAGGAGTCCCAGTCGGGGCGCTGCACCGCGCCAACGGCCACGACCTGGTCGAGATTGGCCGCCACCGCGCGAACGCCGCGCCCGCCGCCTGGACTCCGGCGCTTGAGCAGCGACCTCCGGGGCAACACGCCTTCGATCGTGGCCCCGCCGTCCTCCTGCATGCTCACGGTCACGCGATCGCCAACCAACACCTTGAGCTTGGACCGGTCTTTGACCCGGCCCCGCAGGGACGCCACGACCGTCTCGCCCTCACACAACAGGTGGTAGCGGCCGCCGACGCCCGAAAGCACGAGTCCTTCCTTGGTCACCCCCAGGCGGGTCGCTCGGCGGCGCGCTGAATCGAACGATCCAGCTCTTCCTTGACCTGGTGCAACGTCAGCGCGTTCAGCTGCTCTTCGGCCTCTTTGACGCTCTGGCCATAGGCGAGGTAGTCTGTCTCCACATGCCCCTCGGGCTGGTCCCCGGCCGCACTCCAGCGCACAAACACCAGGGCGCCCCCGAAGCGTCCATCCGGCCCGGGATCTTCATCCATATACACGGCGACCGAATACGCCGACCCATCCGCGCCCTCGAATGCCGGAGCGCGCGAGTGGATGCGGAAATAGCCGCCCAGTGTCGTGTCGTCGGTCAACGGCGCGCGTCTCCGTAGAACGTTCCGCCCGTCTTCGCCATGCGCCTCAATGACGGCGCGGCCTCGAACCGGTTTCCATGCTCCTGCTTGAGCCGGTCGAGCGTCTCAACTACCCGGGCCGCGCCCAGGTCGTCAGCGTAGCGGAGCGGACCGCCGCGGAAGGGCGGGAACCCAAACCCGAAGATCGCCGCGATGTCGCCATCCCGCGGCGAACGTACCACGCCTTCGTCCAGCGCCATCGCCGCTTCATTGAGCAGAGCATAGACCAGCCGGTCGAAAACCACCTCAGCGGACGGCCGGGCGCCAAGCCAACCGCCGAACAGCTTCGCGGACTCCGGATCGGGGCCCTGTTTCTTGCCGTCCGCGTATCTATAGAACCCGCGACCGCTTTTTCGTCCCAGCCGGCCCTCGGTCACCATGCGCGCGATACCATCGAGCGGCGCCAACCGGTCACCGAACGCCTGGTGCATGACCGCGGATGCCTTGTGAACGACATCAATGCCAACCTCGTCCATGAGCGTCACCGGGCCGACCGGAAACCCGAACCGCACCGCCACCTTGTCTATGTGTTCGACGCTGACGCCTTCGGCTATCAGGCGGCCCGCTTCGGCGATGTACGGAGCGAGGACGCGATTCACCCAGAACCCCGGGCGGTCACGTACCACGATGACGGTCTTCCCGATACGCCGGCCGAACGCCACCGCGGTGACAACAGCCCAGGGCGCTGTTTGCTCGCCGGCGATCACCTCGAGGAGCGGCATCCGGTCTACCGGGGAGAAGAAATGCATGCCGATGACCCGTTCGGGATGCTTCGCGCCCTGGGCGATACGAGTGATCGGGATCGTGCTGGTGTTGGACGCCACCACGCACTCGGAGCCGACCTGCGCCTCGATTTCCGCGAACACCTTGTGCTTGACCGCCAAGTCTTCGAACACCGCTTCGATCACGAGGTCCGTATCGCCGAACCCGGCCCAATCGGTGCCGCCGGAGAGCAGGCCATCTTCGCGGGGAAACTCGTACTTGGTAATGCGCCGCCGCTTTAACCGGTCCTGGAGAATCCGCCGCGCCGCTTCCAAACCCTTGGCCACGCGCGCCAGGTCGGTGTCTCGCACACGCGCGTCCACGTGACCCTGCGCGACGGCAACCCCGGCGATCGCGGCGCCCATGAACCCCGCCCCGATCACGGCGAGCCGACTGACTGCGCGCGGCTCGGGTGCCGGCGCCGGCACACCGGGGTCCTTCTTGAGCGAGGTCGTAGCAAAGAATATCTGGACCAGTTTGCGGGATACGTCGCCGACGGCGAGGCGGCCGAACGCCACTGCCTCCCGCTCGAGCCCCGCGGGTATCCCCTGTGAAAGCCCGTGCCGCACGGCATCCAGCGCCGCGAGTGGCGCGGGGTAGTGCCCGCCTGACTTGGCCGTGACCTGGCGGCCGGCGGCCCCGAACACCACCCACCGCCCAATGGGATTCCCTTCGAGCAGCCAGCCCATCACGCCTTGCCGCCGCCGGGGACGCTTCCAGCCATCAGCGAGACGGCGCGCAGCCGCGACCGCCACGGTTTCGAGTATCGAGGGGTGAACCAGCTCATCCACCATGCTCATTCGGAACGCGCGGCTCGCCGGAACCGTCTTTCCCGCGAGTATGATGTCCAGCGCCGCACGAACGCCGATGAGCCGAGGCAGGCGTTGGCACCCGCCGGCCGCCGGAATGATGCCGAGCTGCACCTCGGGAAGGCCAAGCGTCGTCTTGGGGTGGTCCGTCGCGACACGATACGTGCAGGCCAGCGCAGATTCGAGGCCGCCGCCGAGGCAGGCTCCGTGGATCGCGGCGACCACCGGCTTCCCGATCTCCCCGAACCGGCTCACCAGCTTCTGGCCGTCGCGCACCAGCGCCTCGGCAGCGGCCGCGGACGTGAGCGCCACGAACTCTTCTATGTCCGCGCCGGCGATGAACGTGTCGGGCTTCCCCGAGATCAGGACGACTGCGCGAACCGCGTTGTCGTTCTGGAGGCGGGTCAGCATCGCCTCGATTTCCCCGCGCACGCCCCGGGTGATCTTGTTCACCGGCTCGCCCGGCAGGTCCAGGACCAGCCGTGCAATGCCATCGGCAACCGTGAGGCGAAGCGCCGCGTCGCTCACCGGCGCTCCAGGACCATCGCGAAGGCCTGCCCGCCTTGTGCGCAGACGGATATCAGGCCGAACTGGACATCACGCCGCACCATTTCATTAGAGAGCGTCGTGACCAGCCGGCCGCCGGTTGCGCCGAACGGGTGACCGATGGCGATGGACCCGCCCATGACGTTGATGATATCATGATTGATCTCCCAGCCGAGCCGCTCGAAACCCTGGAGGTTCGAGAGCACCTGCGAGGCGAAGGCCTCGTGGATCTCGACCAGGCCAAGGTCCTTCCACGCGAGTCCCGCCCGTTCGAGCGCCTTGGGGACGGCCTTGACCGGCGCCTGGAGCAGTTGCCACCCCGGGTCCACGGCCGCAACGGCGTATGAGCGGATGAACGACAGCGGTTTGTGCCCTGCCGCGCGAGCAGCGTCCTCGCTCATTAGGAGAACCGCAGACGCACCGTCGGTGAGCGGGGACGCATTGGCTGCCGTGACAGTCCCGTACTTCCGGTCAAAGACCGGACTGAGCTTCGACATCTGCTCGAATGTCGAATCCGTTCGAATGCCGTTGTCGCTTGTGGCCGGGGGCTGGTCTGGTCGCTGCGGAAACCACGGGGCGATCTCCGCGGTAAGGCGGCCGTCGGCCGTTCCCTTCGCCGCGAGCTGGTGGCTCCGCAGGGCCCAGCGGTCCTGGGCCTCGCGGGAGATCTTGTTCTCCTTTGCCATCTTCTCCGCCGACTGGCCCATCGTCTCGCCGGTGGACGGCTCCGAAATCGCGGGCGATACCGGTATGAGGTCGCGGGGGCGGATCCGGGCGAACGCGGCCAAGCGCGCTCCCAGCGACTTGGCGCGGCTCGCGGTTACCAGGATTTCGGACAGGCGCCGCCCAGCGAGTATCGGGATGTCCGACAGCACCTCGACCCCGCCGGCGATGATGACGTTGGCGTGTCCCAGCGCTATCTGATCATGCGCGGCGGCCACGGCCTGCGTCGCCGAAGCGCACGCGCGGTTCAGTGTGTAGGCCGGGATCTCCCTGGGGAACTGCGGAAGCAGGCTGACTTCGCGTGCGACGTTAGGGATAAGCGCCGAGGGCACGACCTGCCCGAAAATGACCTCGTCTACGGTTGCGGGATCGAGGTTGCTGCGGTGCACCAGCTCGCGGGTCGCCAGCCGCGCGAGATCAACGCCGCGCGCGTCCTTGAGCGTGGTGCCCGCCTTGCAGAAGGGGGTGCGACACCCCGAGACCACCGCGACTCGGCGGCGGCCGCTTTCCGTCATTCACCCTCCTCTTGTGGTGCGCCTCCAGGGCCACGCATCATTCCGCGACCCGTTGAGCCACCACGCTGGCGACCGACATGGGGCGGCCGCCGTGAAAGTCGAGCGCTTCCCGCGACTGGACGATCTCGAGCGGGCGAACCAGCAGCGCGAGTTCTCCGGGTCGCAGGAGGTGGTCGTCCGACTTGGGGCCCCACCCGTGGTCGCGCTGGCTTTCGAGAAACGTTTCCGCCAGCAGGAACCCGCCGGGCTTGATGGCGCGCAGGATTTCGGGCATGCGCTGGCGGACGAGATAGTTGAAAACCATCACTACGTCGAATTCACCCACGGGGAGCGGATACCGCTCGAGGTCGGCCTGTACCCACTCTACCGAAACGTTGCGCTGGTCCGCGGCTTTCCGCCCCGCCTTGAGCTTGGCGGCGTCCGAGTCCACCGCGACCACCGACGCGCCCAGCTCGGCGGCGGCCAGAGCGTGACGGCCCGTCCCGCACGCGAGATCGAGCACCCGGACGTTTCCGCGCACGAGGTCGGAATGCCAGGTAAACCATGTGCTCGGGCGTTCGACGGGCGGGCTGGCGCCGAATGCGCCGCTGATCCGGCCTAACACCTCGTGGACACCCCCTTCTCGCTCTCGACCAGGACCCAGGACATCGTCTCGATGATGCGCGAGCCGGTGGACCTGCTCATCATCGGCGGCGGCATCACCGGCGGGGCGATTGCGCGCGACGCCGCCATGCGGGGCCTCAGGACAGCGCTAGTGGACAAAGGGGACTTCGGCTGGGGCACCAGCGGACGGTCCTCCCGCCTCATTCACGGCGGGCTCCGCTACCTCGAGCACGGCAACCTCCGGCTGGTATTCGAAGCCAGCCGCGAGCGCCGCACGCTCCTCCGCATCGCTCCGCACCTCGTCTGGCCCCGGTCATTCGTGTTCCCGCTCTACGCGGGCGGCCGGGTACCCACGTGGAAGCTAGCCGCGGGGCTGTGGCTGTACGATGCCCTGTCCCTGTTTCGGAATGTGAAACGGCACCGCATGCTCAGCAAGCGGGCCCTGCTGCGCGCCGAACCGGGCCTCCGCGAGCGCGGCCTCTTGGGCGGCGCCCGCTATTTCGACGCCCAGTGCGACGATGCGCGGCTGACCCTCGCGCAGGCCCGCGACGCGAAGCGCCACGGCGCCCTCGTCGCCAACCACGCGCGGGTCGAGCGCCTCGAGGTCGCCGACGGCCGGGTACGTGGCGCCACGCTCACGGATGAGCTGAGCGGAGACCGGTTCACCGTCCGCGCGCTGGTCGTGGTGAACGCTACGGGACCCTGGGCCGATTCCCTCCGGGCCATGGCCGGCGACCCGGCGGCGCTCCGCCTCACCAAGGGGGCGCATGTCGCGGTCCTCAGGGGCCGCATAGGTAATAATGAAGCGGTAACCGTCATTTCCCCGCTGGATGGCCGCGTCATGTTCGTGATCCCGTGGGGTGAGTTGACCTACATCGGGACCACGGACACGGACTTCGCGGGGACGGCGGACGACGTCGTCCCGGATGCCACCGACGTGCTCTATCTCCTGCGGTCGGCCAACGCACTCTTCCCGCACGCCCGGCTCCGGGCCGACGATGTGGTGAGCGCCTGGGCGGGACTCCGGCCCCTGCTCCGGACCAACGACAACCGTGACCCCGCCGCAGTGTCCCGCGAGCACAAGATTCTGGAAGGAACAACGGGACTGGTGTCGGTCCTGGGTGGCAAACTCACCACCCACCGTTCGATGGCAGCCGAGGCGGTTGACGCGGTCCTCCGAAGGTTGAACCGCCTCGATGGCCGGCCGGCGTCGGTCCCGTGTCGCACGGATCAGGAGCCCTTGCTGGGCGGTGAAGTGCGCGATCTCGAGCTCCTGGTGCAGGAATCTGTCCGAGAGGGTGCGGAGGAAGGTGAGGCGCGGAGACTGGCCCGGATCTACGGCTCCGAATCCGTGGCCCTGGTGCGAGCCGGCCGCGCCGACCCCAAGCTTGCCGAGCCGATCGTCCGGGGGCACCCGGCCACAAAGGCACAACTGCTCCACGCGGCACGGCGGGAAATGGCGGCTACCCTGACCGACCTGCTGGTGCGACGCGTGCCGGTGTTTCACGAAGCGGCGGGTCATGGGGCGGGGGAAGCGGCGGGTATCGTGGATTTCGTGGCCCCGGAACTCGGGTGGGACGCGGCCCGCCAGGCGGCCGAGCTCAGCGCCTATCTCGAACTCGTGTCTCACATGCTCGAGTTTCGCGCCGAGCTGCGTCAGCGCTTTAGCCGGGCGTCGACCCTGGAGTAGTTCCTCAGAGGCAACGGACCACCAGGGGGCGGATCGGCGGGCGAAAACCGCGTGTTACGGCCGTGCGGCCGGGACCACCGGCGCCGCGGCCCGCGGCGGCGGCACATTCGCCTCGTGCGCCTGCACGATCCACCACTGCCCGCCCCTCCGCTGATACACCAGCGTCCAGATCTTCCCGTTCGGCCAGATCACCGCGCCGGTCGTGTCCGCGCCCGTCACCTGCATGACGCCGGTGAACGCCCCGGCATCCGGCCCCGTCACCACGATCTTCACCGGGTTCCACGTGGCCTTGAATGTCTTGATCCGACCGAAAAAGCCCGCTCCCGCCGCCCGGAGCGCTGCGCGGTCAGGGTAGATCCGCCCGGCATCCACATAGATGAAGTCGGGGTCGGGCATGAACAGGCTCACAAACTGGTCTATGTCCCGGCTCGCCAGCGCCCCGATGAACCGCTCAGCCTGGTATCGAATGGAATCGGCCACGGCCTGCTGGGCGGATGCGTGGTGCGCGGGCAGGGCCAGCAACGCGAGCGACAATCGGGCGATGGTGGATGCGTTCACGAGAGCCTCGGAAGAGGGTGTGCGGGAGAATGTGGCGTGGCCGGATTGCCGGGGCTAGTCTTGCCTCCATGGGCAAACGGCGCATCCCCCTCAAGGGTTCGACCGACCCCATTGATAGCCTGCTGGCCAAGCCCATCGAGGCCGAGACGGACCTTCACGGCCTCGACGCCCGCAGCGCCGAGATGAAGTTGGAAAGTTTCTTGCAACGCATGGCCCATATGAAGCCGGGGACGGTGGTGCGCATCATCACCGGCCGCGGCAACCGCTCCGAGAGCGGGCCGGTGTTGAAGCCGCTCGTCTGGGATCTGCTCGACGGCCGCCTGGCCAGGCACGTCGAGCGATACACGATGGAAACGGGAGGCGGGGCGTACCTGATCAAGGTGCGTTGAACCTGCAAGAGGAACCGCTTCGGGGCCACAGCGCTCGGGGGCATCGGTGCGCAATCCACGCCGATCCCTCGCCGCTCCGCGGCTCGGGATGACGACAGCGTTTTGTCAGGAAACAGTGGTGAGGGGACAGGGGTGAGAGTAAACGCTATCTTCTCTCCACTCCAATCCACCGAGCTCCTATGCGCCTCTTCAGACTCGCCCTCGTGGGCCTAGCATTCGCCTCCACCGCAAACGCCCAGGCCCCGCAACTCTCCGACACGGTGCGCAACTACGTCACGGTGGACGCACCGGTCATCGCCCTCACGCATGTCCGGCTGATTGACGGCACCGGCAGCCCGCCGGCCGAAGACCAGACAGTCGTGATTGCGAACGGACGAATTCAGTCCGTGGGGGCCGGCGTTGCCGTGCCGGCGGATGCCCGCGTGATGGACCTGACGGGCCACACGGTCATTCCCGGTATCGTCGGCCTGCACGATCACACGTTCTACACGACGTCCGGCGGCCGGCGCACCCAGCTCAACTTCAGCGCGCCGCGGCTCTACCTCGCGAGCGGCGTTACCACGGTGCGCACCACCGGCGCCATTTCGCCCTACAGCGAGATCACGATCAAGTCGCGGGTTGATAAGGGAGAGATCCCGGGCCCGCGCATGTTCATCACCGGTCCTTATATCACCGGTCCCGACGCGACGGCCGAGCGTGCCCACGTCAACACTCCGGCACAGGCGCGGATGGTGGTGGCGTACTGGGCCGAGGAAGGCGTCACCTGGTTCAAGGTGTACGCCGGCATCAAGCGGGCCGAGCTGGCGGCGGTGACGGACGAGGCCCACAAGCACGGGGCCAAAGTCACCGGTCACCTGTGCTCGGTCGGGTTCCGGGAGGCGGTGGCTGCCGGGATAGACGGTCTCGAGCATGGGCTCATGGCCAACTCGGAGTTCGACCCGAAGAAGAAGCTGGACGAGTGCCCCAATGGATTCGCCCAAGTAAATGCGGACCTCGATCTCAACAGTCCGGCCGTGCAGGCGTCCATCAAGGACATCGTGAGCCACGGCGTGGCCATGACTACGACGCTGGACGTGTACGAAACCAGCGTTCCCGGGCGGGTAAAGGTCACGCCGCGCATGCGGGCCGCCATGGACCCGACCGCAGCGGCCGAGGTGGATTCCGCCCTCGCGCGCGTTGCGCGGAGCACCAACCCGCTCGCGGCGAAGATGTTCAAGAAGGAAATGGAATACGAAATGGCGTTCGTGAAGGCGGGCGGCATACTGGGTGCGGGCGAAGACCCCACCGGCAACGGCGCGGCGCTTCCCGGCTTCGGCGACCAGCGGAACTACGTCCTCCTGCGGGAGGCGGGCTTCTCCGCCCCGCAAGCCGTGCAGATCATGACCGCCAACGGGGCAAAGATCCTGGGCGCCACCGACCTGTTCGGCACGGTAACGCCGGGAAAACAAGCCGACCTGGTGGTAATCAAAGGCGACCCGGTTACGACGCCCGGCGATATCGAGAACGTCACGATCGTGTTCAAGCAGGGCGTGGGCTACGACTCGGCCAAGTTGATCGAGTCGGTGAAGGGGCAGGTGGGGGTCAGATAACGAAGCGGCCGCCTAGCGGCGGCCGCTCGAGTTGCCCCTCCTGGGATCGAACCAGGACTCTCCTGATCCAGAGTCAGGCGTGTTGCCAGTTACACCAAGGGGCAGTGTCTTTGTGCGTGGGTCAACGTAGAGGTGGAGGCGACAGGGGTCAACTCAGTCCCGGGCCGCCACCGCCCGGGCATCCCGCGTAGCCCGCGCTTCCTTGTACGCCGCTTCGAGTTGCTTCATCAACTCGCCCCGACGGTCATACAGCCTCTTGAGTTTGCGGGGTTTCCGGCGGGCCAGTGAATACGCGGCGAGCACCGGCAGCGCGATTGTCGAGTCCGTGTAGCACACCACGGCGTCCGGCAGCTTGTCGGGATCCACCTTGCCCCAACTCACCGCTTCGCCGGGCGTCGCACCCGAAAGACCGCCCGTGTCCGGGCGTGCGTCGGTGATCTGCAGGAAGTAGTCGTGACCCCTCGAGTCGATCCCCAGCACCTCCTGGATCTGCGGCTCGGTTTGCAGGACGAAGTTCTTGGGACTGCCCCCGCCCACGATCAGGATCGCGCTCTCGCCCTTCCGCTTGGCCTCGAGCACGATCGCCGCGGTTTCGTTCACATCCGCCGAGACATCGAACCGGAGCTGGCTCCCCGCGAGGGCCTGTTCCGCGACGTTCATGCCGATTGACGAGTCCCCTGGGGACGACGTGTAGACCGGCACCCCGCATTCATGCGCCACAGCCAGGACCGACTTTCCCTTGAGCCCAAGGACTTTCTCGCGCTCCTTCACATACCCACCCAGCAGGTAGTGATACTCGGCGGTGGACATCGGCCGCTGGAACTCGGGACGGGCCGACACCTCACGCACGAACAGGTCCGTGGACAGCAGGACCTTGTAGTCGAAGAAAATGTCGTAAATGCGAACGACCCCGTGGTCCCTGAGCTCCACATCGTCCGCGAACGGCGACCCCCGGTGCATCGCGAGCCCGAGCCCGAAATGGGCGTCATGGTAGAGATTGGCGCCGGTAGAGACGATCCAGTCCACGAACCCGGCCTCGATCAGCGGTATGAGCGTGGACATGCCGAGCCCGGCCGGAGTCATGGCGCCCGTCAGGCTCATGCCCACCGTCGAGGAGTCCGCGAGCATCCGGTCAGTGTAAAGCCGACACCCATCCCGCAGGCGCCCCGCGTTGTACGCCAGGAAAGCATTGTCCACCAACTCGGCCACGGTTTCGCGGCCCGTGATCGGGGTCGGCAGTATGCGTGCGCCCCGGAGGAACGCGCTGCTGTCTTCCGCCATTACTGCGCCTTTCGGGTTGCGGCCATCATGCGCCGCCGCGCGTCAACGATGATCCGCACCGCGTCCTGGGGATCGTCGGTGACATGGAACAGGAGCAGGTCTTCCGGCGAGATATTCCGCTCGGCCGCCACGGTGTTCTCCAACCAGTCTACCAGGCCCTTCCAGTACTTGGTGCCGATCAGCACGACCGGAAAGTTCTTCACCTTCCCGGTCTGGATGAGTGTCAGCGCCTCGAACAGTTCGTCCATGCTGCCATACCCGCCTGGAAAAACTACGAATGCGCAGGCGTATTTCACGAACATGGTCTTTCGGACGAAGAAGTACCGGAAGTCGATTTCCCGATCGAGGTACGGATTCGCGTATTGCTCGTGCGGCAGCTCGATGTTGAGCCCGATGGATTCGGTGCCCGACTCCTTGGCGCCCTTGTTCGCGGCTTCCATGATCCCGGGGCCGCCCCCGGTGATGATCGCGAACTTCTCCTTGCCCAGCAGCTTGGCCGTCTCGACCGCCCGCAGGTACCACGGCGCTTCCCGCGGCGTGCGCGCAGACCCGAACACCACGACCGCCCATTCCACGTCGGCCAGTTCGTCGAACCCTTGGACGAATTCGCCGGTGATCCTGAGCACCCGCCACGGATCGGTGTGTGTAAACTCGTCGCGGTCCGGGACGGGCGTGGACTCGAACAGGCGCTCGTCTTCGGTCGTCCGCTGACCGATCGGCTTGGGGCTGGCCTTGGGCTCAGGACGTGAGGGCTTCGATCGCCGCGGCATTGTCCTCGAATGTGTTGTAGAAGTAAGGGGACAGACGAACATGTCCCGGTCGCGCATCCACCACGATCCCGGCATCCGCCAGCTGACGAACCACCGCTGGCGGGTCGGCCGAAGGAATCATCACGATCGCCGTCCGGTCCTCGGGCCGCGCCGCCACCTTGGGACGGAGCCCGCGCGCCCGCGCCCGGCTGATCAGGTCTTCGGTGAGATCACTCACCACTTCGCGAATCGCCGTCGTGCCGATCTCCCGGACGATCTCGAGTCCACCGATCTGGGTGTACACCGCCGCAAGGGCCGGCGTCCCCTGCTCGAACCGCTTCGCCCCATCATGCCACTCGACGTTGCGGGGGTCGAACCCGAACTGATGTTTGTGCGCAAACCAGCCCGTGACCGTCGGCTCGAGTCGTGCGGCCACGTCGTCGCGCACATAAAGGAATACGATTCCCGGTCCGCCCAGGAGCCACTTGAGCCCGCCCGCCGTCAGGAAGTCCACGCCGCTCGCGTGCACGTCAACCGGCATCTGGCCGACGCTCTGGTATCCATCGATGTAGCACAAGGCGCCGTGGGCGTGCGCCGCGGCCGCCACGGCGGTGATGTCCTGGACAGCCCCCGAGGTGAAATACACATGGGATGTCGCAACCAGGGCCGTTCGGCCATCCACGGCCCGGGCGATCATCTCCGGCGGAACTGTGATGCCATCGGGGCTCTCGACCATCACGACCTCGACCCCCAGCGGCCGCTTCGCCAGCCACTGATATGCGACGGTGGGGAAGTCCAGGGACGTCGTGACGACCTTCGGACGGCGCTGGTAGTCGAGCGCGCTCGCCAGCACGGCGGTGGCGGTTGAAACGGAGGCATGCAGCGCGATCTCCGAGGCCTTCGCACCGACTACCGCCGCGTAGCCGCCCCGCACCTGGTCGAGCGCGCCCCACCACACGTCGTACCACGCGGCCGCGCCGCGCCGGTCCCACTGATCCAGGTACTCTCCCACCCGCGCCCTCGAACGGGTCGAAAGCGCGCCCAGGGAGCAGGAGTTCAGATAGGTCTTTTCCCGGAAAATGGGAAACTCGGCGCGGTAACGCGCCAAGGCGTGGGTCCGCACGATGTTTGCGCCGGTCATCGGTACGCAATATACAGGTGGCTGCGGAGCCCGATCAGGCGGCCGAGCGCCGCGGGCGGAGAACGGAAATCAGGCTCACGATCGCCCAGACGCCCTCGAGCAGGACGAATCCGGCCCGGCGGTCCCACGCGCCAACCACGGTGAGCGCCGTCGAGCCGAGTAGATTGGCCCACAGGTACGCGGGCGTGTTGCTCAACCAGCGGCCGCGCTGAAGCAGCACGAACGCGACCAGCACCAGCACCGCACCGAGGAGCGACAGCACTTGAATAACGTTGTTCACGGTTCTTCACCCCATGCCGCCGGCAGTTGGCCCGGCTTGGCCTTGTCGTTGTCTGTGCGGGCCCTGGTGAACCCCCGGCTCGCGCTGGACCTGCTGTCCCTGGCTTGGGCCTTCCGCGCCCGCGGATGGTATCGCCGCCCACCGTTCCTGCCGGTTCCGTCAAAGGAATACGTCGCGTGGCGCATGTACACGGCCTACGGAGACAACGCGGCCGTTCCGCCCCTGGAAGATGTCATCCGCTTCGCACAATGGCGCCGCAAACTGCTGAACCTCTGACTCCCGAAGGGCGCGCGCACCGGGTCAAGGACAAGGCGCGCCAGCTGGGATTCGACGAGGTGGGCATCACGGACCTCGCTCCCACGCCTCACGCCGAGGCCCTGACAACATGGCTCAACGCCGGCATGGCCGCCTCGATGCAATACATGCAGAGGCAGGAAATCCGGCGACGTGATCCATCACGGATTCTCGAGGGCGCCACTCGAGCCGTGGTGGTTAGCCGCAATTATTACACGGACGACCCGCCCAGCCAGCCCGGGGAAGGCAGGGTCGCCAAATACGCGCGGGGCCGGGATTACCACGAGGCCATGGCGGGCCCGCTCGAGGAGCTTGCGACCTGCATTCGCGGGCTGGGACCCCGAAGTGCCGTGACCGGGGCCTACGTGGACGCCGGTCCTGTCCCCGAGCGGGAGCTCGCCCAGCGGGCCGGCCTCGGCTGGATCGGCAAGAACACCATGCTGATCAATCCCAGCCGCGGCTCGTACTTCTTCCTGGCGTCGGTTTTCACATCGGTGGACCTGGCGATTGACCTCCCGTTTGCGGCCGACCGGTGCGGCACATGCACGCGCTGCCTCGATGCCTGTCCCACGGGGGCATTCCCCGAAGAGCGTGTGCTCGACTCCCGGCGCTGCATTTCCTACCTCACCATCGAGCACCGGGACGACATTGATCCGTCCCTTCAGCCACTCATGAATGACTGGCTTTTCGGTTGCGACGTCTGCCAGCAGGTCTGCCCGTGGAACGTGAGCTTCTCGGCGGTGGCAAGCGACCCCGCGCTCAACATGGACGCGAACCTCGGGAGCCAGCCCCTGAAGCCGATCGAGGCGGCAAGTGACGTTGAGCTGGCTGGCCGCTTTGGGTGGACTGCCATGGAGCGGACCGGGCCGGCAGGACTGCGGAGAAACGCCGCGATTGCGCTCGCCAACATCCAGCGCCAGGCGGTTCGACCGGCATGAAAGAGGCGGCCCTTCGGGAGCGCCTGAGCGAAATCCAAAAACGGCTGGCTGCCGGACTGGAGAGGATCGATCCGCACCACCGCCTGGTGGGTCGGCCCGTGAGATACCGGGTCATAGCGGGTCAGGCGTTCGAGATTACGTACCGGGATGTGGGGCGAATCGAGGAAGCCGAACTGCTCGGCGTAAAGAAGCTGATCGGTCAGCCGTGCTCCTGGAGCGTGACCCCGCAAACCGCGGAGACACTCACCGTCCGGTTCGTGGTCCCGCTCAATAGCTAGGCGACCTACATCCCGGTGGGGTGATCGGCGAAGTCCCACGGAAGTGCGAAGCGCTGACCGGCGTGCGCGGCCAGTTCCTGCACGCCCATCGTCTCGGTGGCATAGTGACCCCCGAAAATCAGGTTCACGCCAAGTTCCTCCGCCTCGAGGTAGCTGTGGTGCGGCCCTTCCCCGGTGATCAGGGTATCGAGTCCGGCCCCGACCGCCTCCTGGAGGGCGGAGGTTCCGGCACCGCTGACCACGCCCACCCGCGCCACCCTCGGCGGCCCGCCCGGGACGAGCCGGGGGGCGCCGCCAACCACGTCCTGCAGCTGCTCAAGGAGATCCTCCCGTGACATGTCCGTCCGACCCCAGTACCCGATCTGAATGCCTTCAAACGTCCCGAACGGCACCAGGTCGGTGAGGCCGACTTTGCGGGCAAGGAGGACGTTGTTGCCGATCTCGGGGTGACAGTCGAGCGGCAAGTGGGCTGAGTACAGGGCGACGCCATGCCCGGTCAGCAGTTGGGCGCGGCGGCCAAAGACCCCGGTGAGTGGCTTGAGTCCACCCCAGAAAAGGCCATGATGGACAAGCATCAGGTCCGCCCGCCGCGAGATCGCCTCCCGGATCGTCGCCTCGCAGACATCCACCGCGGCAACGATTCGCGTGACGGTCCCGGCGTTCTCGACTTGCAGGCCGTTCAGCGCCCGCTCGTCATCCGGCGTCTCTGCGACGCGCAGGTAGGAATCGAGGTAGGTGACCAAGTCGGTCAGGGAAACGGGCATGCGGGGGCTGGTTGCTACTTCGCAGTCTTGCGACAGTAACGAGCCATCAACACAGTTGAAATAGTGTCGAACTGTGGTGTAACCCGTTGTCACTCAATGGTATATAAACGTCAACATAACCAACATCGAGTGTTGACAACACAACTCGAGTCAGTTCACTGGCGTTGAGGGAGCCGACTCCGCCGGCCTCTGATCGGGGGCTGTCGCAGCGGCGAGCTCTCGCTGGGCGGCCTGGGTCAATGCCTGGGGATTCCCCATCCGGATGTGGCCGTTCACCTCGCCACCTTCGTGAACGAGGATGCGTTGGGTGGTGATATCGCCCTCGATGATGGAGGACGCCTGCACTTCTACCCGTTCGTCCGCCAGGATCGAACCGCGGATCTCCCCACCGACCACCGCCTCGCGGGTAAAGACGTCACCCTCGATTCGCCCGCCCTTCGCAACCAGAACCTGGCGGTCCGCCCGGACGCTTCCGATAACCGTTCCCTCGACCTTCACGATACCGTCGGAGCTGAGCTCACCAACGATGCTCGTCCCGGCGGCGATGACCGACAACGCCGCTTCGCGGGAGGCCGCCCTGGCATCCCGGGGATTGATCTCGGTCCTGACCGCAGTCATCGATGCCATGTTCACGACTCCTCGAGTGCGAGCGAGCGCGGGTCTACCGACCGGCCGCTCCGGCGAACTTCAAAGTGAAGGTGCGGCGCAGTGGAACGGCCGGTTGACCCCGACAACGCCACCACCTGTCCCGCACTAACCTGATCACCATTGGTCACGATAATACGCGATGCGTGACCGTACATCGTCTGATAACCGTCCGGGTGGTCAATCAAGACGAACAAACCAAGGTCGGCATCGGAACCTGTTTGCGCCACTGTCCCGCCTCCGGAGGCCCGGATCGGGGTGCCGGTCGGAACCGCAATGTCGATGCCTGGGTGAGCCTCGTCAGCGCTGCCCTCGCCAATCTGCCCCCGGGTGATCACTCCTGCCTCATCCAGAGGCCAGCGGTTCGGAGTTGAAGGACCGGTGACCCCGACGGAGCGTCCCGGAACGGCCGCCAGCAGCGGGTGCGCCTGGGGCAATGCCTCCCCGGCCAACGGCCCGGCCGGCACAATGTCGCCACCGAGCATGGATCGCACCTGCCCGTACCGCCGCTCCATTTCCCGCAGCCGGTCCCGAAGATCGCGAACCTGCTCGTTCTCGGCTTCCAGGCGGCTGATATCCCGGGTCAGCAATGGAACCCTGGCGGCTGCGCGAACGATCGGTGCATACAGCGCGGCGCCCAGCAGAATGAGAAGCAGAATAGACCCGCCGGTGATGAGGCCCGTGCGTAGCGCCCACGCGGAAATGCGGATAGTGCGGGAACCGACTTCGCCGTCCCGGTGAATCATGATCGTGACATCGCGGCGCCGTTCGGTCATGCGTCGAAGGGCTGGCCGAGGATCTCTTCGAGCAAGCGCGAGAGATCGTCACTCGAATAGAAGTTGATGATGAGGCGCCCGCCTTTTCCCCTGGCGCGAACGAACACGTCGGTCTTCAGCCGCTTCCGGAGTTCGTCTTCGATCCGCCGTACCTCGGGGGCGAGCGGCCGGGCACGCGGCCCCTTGGCCCCACCGGTGCGATGCGCCGGGGCGCGGTCGCCCCGGGCAAGATCCTCGAGTTCCCGAACCGACGTCCCTTGTTCGACGGCTTGGAGGGCCAACCGCAAGACCTCCGCCTCCGAGCGCACCTGCAGCAGCGCGCGGGCATGGCCGCCGGTGAGTTTCCCGGCGTGCAGGAGGTCCTGAACCGCTTCGGGCAGTTTGAGGAGGCGCAGGGCGTTGGTGACCGTGGTCCGGTTGCGGCCCACGAGCTCGCCGACATCCTCGTGGGAAACACCGAACTCGACGACCAGGCGGTGATAACCCCGCGCTTCATCGATGGCGGAGAGTTGATCTCGCTGAAGATTCTCGACGAGCGCCAGCGTCAGCATCGTACGGTCGTCCACGTCTCGTACGACCGCCCCGATTTCCTTCCAGCCCAACCGCTCGGCCGCCCGCCACCGTCGCTCGCCGGCGACCAACTCGTACCGGTTTTCAGATACCGGCCGAACAATCACTGGCTGCAAGAGACCCGATACGCGGAGAGATTCCGTGAGCTCCGCGAGGGCGCCTTCGTCGAACACCCGGCGCGGCTGGAACTGGTTTGGCCGGATCGCGCCCATCGGGACCTGGACGAGAGATCCATCCGCCCGTGCTTCCGCTGCCGAGGGTCCGAGCAACGCTTCCAACCCTCTCCCCAAACGCCGACGCCCGCCGGTTTCCGTCATGCCCCCACCTTGGCCGAAGTGGCCGTCCGTGGAAGGGCCTCGACCCGACGAATCAACTCCTGGGCGAGCGCGAGGTAGCTCTTGGCCCCGACCGACTGGACATCATACAGAAGGATGGGCTGGCCGAAACTCGGGGCCTCCGCGAGCCGCACGTTCCGCGGAATCGCCGAGCGGAACATCTTGGCGCCGAAGTATTCCTGCGCTTCTCGGGCGACCTGCCGCGAGAGGTTCAGTCGGTGGTCATACATCGTGAGGACAACACCGTCGATCGCCAGGTCGGCGTTGAAGTTCTGCTGAACCAGCTTGATCGTGTTGAGCAGCTGGGAAAGCCCTTCGAGCGCGTAGTACTCACATTGAATCGGAATGAGCACCGCGTCGGCCGCACTCAACATGTTCAACGTCAGCAAGCCGAGCGACGGCGGGCAGTCAATCAGAACGAATTCGTAGTCGCGTCGAATCGAATCGAGCGCATTTCGCATGACGGACTCGCGACCGCTCCGGTTCACCAGCTCGATTTCTGCTCCCACCAAGTCTTGTGTCGCGGGAATTACATCGAGCGAACTGAAGTTGACGGCTCGGCGCGCAACAGCTCCCATCGGCACCTCATCCATCAGCGCATCGTAGAGCGACGCCCTCACGGTTTGCCGGTCGATCCCGATACCGCTCGTGGCGTTACCCTGGGGGTCCGAATCGATGAGCAGCGTCCGACGTTCTGCAGCAGACAACGATGCAGCAAGGTTTACGGCAGTCGTGGTCTTACCGACTCCGCCCTTCTGGTTAGCAATTGCAATGACCCGACCCATATGTGTGTAAGTCTTTGTTGTTAAATTGATTATGCGTTTTATGAAATACCACTGTGGCCCTGCAACGCTCCAAGATACTCCTTGGGCCCAGTGTCGTCAAAGCAGGTGTTTCACGTGAAACAGGTTGGTTGGGCTAGCTATGCGGCTGTAGCGCGGCGGCGAATCACTTCGAAGACAAGGTTTTGGAGATCAGAAGGGGTGACGCCGGGGATCCGGCCAGCCTGCGCAAGAGAGCCGGGGCGAGTCGATGTGAGCTTCTGCCTGGCTTCGGTGGAGAGACTCTTCATGTCGGAGTAGGGAAGATCGGCCCGAAGGGAGAAGCTTGCCAGCTCGGTGAGTCGATCGGCGGCTTCCCGTTCGCGGGCCAAATACCCCTCATACTTGAGCTCGATCTCCGCGGAAACCCATGCCTCGTCGCTGAACGGCCCGAAGCTCGGACCGTGAACCGCACCCAAGAGGGCCTTTAGGGACAAGTCTGGTTGCCGTACCAAGTCGGCTACTGTCTGTGGTGAAGCTGCGGCATTGCGACCGGCGTTCGCAAGCAACGCTGGCGCCTCAGCGACGGAGAGCCGAGACTCTCGTGCGGAAGAAACGATCTCTTGCTCCTGACCAAGGCGATGATCAAGGACGCCGAGTTCGGCTGGGGTCAGCATTCCCAGCTTGGCGGCCAACGGTCCAAATCTCTTGAGCGCGTTGTCCTGGCGGAGGAGAAGCCTGAACTCGGATCGCGATGTGAATAGCCGGTACGGCTCGTCCACGCCGCGCGTGACCAGGTCGTCTACCAGAACGCCGATGTACCCGTCGTCCCGACCGAAAACGATGGGCTCGACATCGTTCAGGCGTCGTACGGCGTTGATTCCCGCGATCAGGCCCTGGCCGGCCGCCTCTTCGTAACCAGTGGTTCCGTTGATCTGGCCAGCGAAGAACAGCCCTTCAATTGCCTTGACCTCAAGCCACGGCGTCAGCTGCCGGGGTTCGTAGAAGTCGTACTCGATGGCGTACCCTGGCCGAGTCATCACTGCACTCTCAAGGCCGGGCACGGCGTGGAGCATCTCCACTTGGACTTCCGGCGGGAGTGACGTGGACAGGCCGTTCACATACAGCTCGGCGGTATCGAGGCCCTCGGGCTCCAGGAAAACCTGATGCCGTTCGGCGTCCGGGAACTTGACCACCTTGTCTTCGACCGAAGGGCAGTACCGTGGACCGCGCGATGAGATGGCCCCGCCATAGAGCGCAGATTCTTGTAAGTGGTTGTTGATTATAGTCTTAACGTCACTTCCAGCCCATGTTATCCAGCACGGCCGCTGGTCAGGCCTGTCTGTTTGCCCGAAGGCGGAGAAGCGATAGTCCGGCCGCTCGCCATCCTGACGATCCAGCCCAGCGTAGTTCACCGATCGCCCGTCGATACGCGGTGGCGTGCCGGTCTTGAAACGCCCGACCTCGAGGCCAAGCGACTCCAGTTGTTCCGCGATGTCGATCGCGGGCGCGTCACCAGCACGACCCGCGGGGATCTGCGTGGTAGTTCCCATGTGAATGCGACCACGCAGGAACGTCCCGGCCGTGATGATCACGGCCTTGCTCGTGAATTGACGGCCGTCCATCGCCTGCACGCCGCAAACTCGCCCCGCCTCAAGGAGGAGCGCCGCCGCGGTAGCCTGCTGGAAGCTGATGTTTGGCTGTTCTTCGAGAATCGAGCGAACGGCGCGCCGATAGAGCGAACGATCGCATTGTGCGCGTGGCGCCCAGACCGCCGGGCCCTTGGACTGATTGAGCATGCGGAACTGAATCGTGCTCCGATCGGCTGCCCGGCTCATCACGCCGCCGAAAGCATCGACCTCCCGGACGACCGTGCCCTTGGCAATTCCTCCTATGGCCGGGTTGCACGACATTTGCCCGATCGTCTCGAGGTTGCTCGTCATGAGCAACACCCGCGCGCCCAGGCGCGCAGCCGCGGACGCCGCTTCCGAGCCGGCGTGACCACCACCGATGACGATGACGTCGAAGTCGGTCTTCATATCCCCACAAATATGTCCCGGCGGCGCGCGTAATTCAGCACCTGCACCGCGTGATTCGGATGACGCTCCGCATTCCTTCGCCGGCTAGACTCGCTCCATGTCCAACTATCACAATCTCAAGGCGTGGCAGCACGCCCGTCGCCTGGCCGTCGAGGCCGCCCGCGCGGCCCGGCAACTCCCAAGGCACGAGCAGGCGGTTCTCGGTACGCAGCTTCGTGAGGCAGCGTACTCGGTGGCGGCCAAGATAGCGGCGGGAAGCGTGGCGGCGGGGGCGGCCCGGCTCGCAGCGTTCGATTCTGCCCGGCGGTCACTGGCGGAAATCGAGACCATTCTGTCGGTGGCGCACGACCTGGAATACTTGCCGACCGCCGACTACGCCCGGCTCGAGGCGTGGTGCCTGGAGGCGACGCGGACTCTCTGTGGGTTGGACCGAAAGGTCAGGTCCGGGGCTGGCCCCTAAGCGATGGGTATCAGTTCGTGCGAACCCAACGCCACAACTCGGGAAGCGTGGGGCGCTTGCCGTACATCAGTATGCCAATGCGGTAGATCCGGCTCGCTGCCCACACGATGCCCACCAGCGTCACGATGAGCACCACGAGTGACAGCACGACCTCGCTGCCCGCTACCGGGGCCGCGGCCCACCGTACCGGCATGGCAATGGGGGAGAAGAACGGAATTATCCCGAGCCAGAACGCCAGCGAGCCGTTGGGATCGTTCAGAATTCCGATCATCATGACGGTGGGCACCACGAGGAGCATGACGATGGGTGTTTGCGCCTGCCGGGCTTCGGCCTCGCTGCTGGACATGGCCGCCACGGCGGCAAACATCGACGCGTACAGGAAGTACCCGAGCAGGAAGTACGCCAGGAATATCGCCGCCGTGAGCATCGATATGTGGGGCATCAAAGACGCACTGGCGGTCACCTCGGGGCTTGCGTTGAACGCCCGCATGATGGCCGCCTGTTGACCACCAAGCACCGCAGCGCTCGCACCCCAAATCGTCAACTGAAAAACACCCACCGCACCAACGCCAATCACCTTCCCGGCGAGAAGCTGAAACGGCCGGAGACTCGAAATCAGGACCTCGATGACGCGGGAGGTCTTCTCCTCCACAACCGACCCCATCACGCTCGCCCCGTACAGGATGATGGACATGTACAACACGAGCCACATGGCGTAAGCCAGGACAAACGACCCTTCACCCGACTGCGTCGAGCCCTTGGGGCCCCCAAGTTTGACGGTCTTGAGATGGACATCGATCTTCGCGCGTCGCACGGCTTCCGGGTTGACACCCTCCCGCGTGAGTCGCTCGGTCAGGGCCGATTCCTCGATGTCCCTCGAGAGGAACTGCATGTCGCGCGGAGAGGACACGTTGGTCCCGCGATACTCGATCTTCCCGTCGTTCACGGACTCATCGGTCACGATCAGGAATCCGTCGAGCTCCTTGGCAACGACCAGCGATGTCAGTGAGTCGGCGACGTTCTCGAGGCGTTCGACCCCTGCTGCAACGCGAACGGCCTTGATCGGCTCGGTGCCGTCCAGGGCGCTCGTGACGCGCTCACCGAAGCCCGCAGTGGACACGTCGAGCACCACGATGACCCGTTCGCGTGCACCCCGTGTACTGAGGATGACCGGGACCACGAACATAGCCGCCATGAACAAGGGGCCGAGCAATGTCGCGACCATGAACCAGCGGCTCTTCACCCGCTCCATGAACTCGCGCCGGATAACAACCCAGATCTTGCGCATGGCTCCCCTACGGCTCGACCGCGACCGCAGTGGCGGCCGAGGATCCGACGCGATCAAGGAAGATCTTGTGAAGTGACGGCTCGACGATCTCGAAGCGGTTGATCTGCGCCCCAGCGCTCAGCAAGCTGGTCAACAGCTTCTGGGGCGGCGTCCCCTCCGCCATTTCCACTTCGGCGAAGTTTCCGTAGTTGTCCGCCTTGGCCACCAACGACTTGTCCGCCAAGATCTTGTCTATCGAGGCCAGGCCTTCCTGTACCCCGACGGCCACATGCCGGCCGTGGTGGTCGCGTTTTACGTCCGCCACGCGGCCATCCAGCACCTTCTCTCCGCGCGCTATGATGCAAACGGATTCGCACAGCCGCTCAGCCTGATCCATGACGTGAGTCGAGAACACGATGGTCGCCCCCTGCCGTGATAACTCCAGGACGGTGTCTTTCATGACCTGGCTGTTCACGGGGTCGAGCCCCGCGAAGGGCTCGTCCAGAATCACGAGATCGGGTTTGTGGAGCACCGTGGCAATGAACTGCACCTTCTGCTGCATGCCCTTCGATAACTGGTCAACCTTGTGTCCCCCCCAGGCCGACAGGCCCAGCCGCTCCAGCCACTCCGGCGCCGCCGTCTTGGCGACTCGGCGATCGACGCCCTTGGCCTCGGCCAGAAAGATCAACAGGTCGAGGACCTTCATCTTCTTGTAGAGTCCGCGCTCTTCGGGGAGGTACCCAATTCGGTGGCTCAAGGCCCAGCCGCCGTCCTTCACGCCGAGGACGATGGCCGTTCCGGTGTCGGGCTTCACGATCCCCATGATCATCCGGATCGTGGTCGTCTTGCCGGCGCCGTTGGGCCCGAGCAGTCCGTATATAGATCCGCTCGGGACCTCGAGCGACAACTCGTGGACCGCCACGTGGCCCGCGTAACGCTTGGTGACTTCGTGGAGCTCGAGAGCGGAGTCAGTCATGCCCCAACCGTTTCAGAATGGTGCGCCCCGGGAGTTCCCGGCGCGGCGATCAGGATACACGCCGGCCCGATGTCCGGCCAGCTACTCCGTGGAAACGGGCTCGCCGGCGCCCCGGATCACGGCCCGGAGGGCGTGCCAGGGAAGGGTTGCGCACTTCACGCGCGTCGGGAACGCGCGGACGCCGGCAAATGCGGCGAGTTTCCCCAAATCGGCGGCTTCAACCGGGACGTTGGGGTCCGACGTTACCATGGAATGGAAACGGGTGGCCAGCGCTTCGACCTCCGCAACAGATCTCCCTTTGACCAGGGTCGTCATCATCGACGCCGCGGCCTTGGAAATGGCGCAACCAGATCCCTGGAACGCCACTTCTTCGATGGTCGGTCCGGAGACCCGCGCAAAGACGGTCACCCGGTCTCCGCAGAGCGGGTTGTGCCCCTGCGCCTGGCATGTGGCCCCGGCGAGAGGTCCGAAGTTCCTGGGGTTTCGATTGTGGTCGAGGATGACCTGTTGATAGAGGTCGGCCAGGTCGGTCATCCGGCAAACACCTTGCGCGCCCTGGTCACGGCGGCGGCGAGGGCGTCGACGTCCTGACGGTTGTTGTAGAACGCCAGCGAGGCGCGTGCCGTGGCCGGAATACCAAAGCGGTCCATGACCGGTTGAGCGCAGTGGTGGCCGGCCCGAATCGCCACGCCTTCCTGGTCCAGGATCGTTCCGAGGTCGTGCGGGTGCACGCCATCGAGCACGAATGACACCACCGCCGCCTTGTGCCCCGCGGTGCCGATCAGTCGAACCCCGGGAATCGCCTCGAGCACGCCGGTAGCGTACTGCATCAGGTCGGCTTCGTGCGGCTTGAGCACGTCCCAGCCGATGCTCTCGACGTAGTCAAAGGCGGCCGCGAGACCAATTGCCCCGGAAATGTCGGGGGTCCCCGCCTCGAACCGGGCGGGCGGGTCGGCGTACTCTGTATGCTCGAACGTCACGGACCGGATCATGTCGCCGCCGCCCTGGAACGGTTGCATGCCCGCGAGTCGCTCGGCCCGCCCGTACAGCACCCCGATGCCGGTGGGCCCGAACGCCTTGTGGCCGGAAAAAGCGTAGAAATCGCAACCGAGCCGCTGGACATCTACCGGACCGTGCGGCACGGCTTGGGCGCCATCCACCAGGACCGGGACGCCGCGTGCATGCGCCATGGCGACGATCTCTTCGATGGGGTTCACCGTCCCCAGCGCGTTCGACACGTGCGTCACCGCAACCATGCTGGTCTTGGGGCCAATCAGCGCGGGGAGCTCATCCATCAGGAGCTCTCCCCGATCGTTCATGGGGATCACCCGGATCCGCGCCCCCTGCTCGCCGGCCACCAACTGCCAGGGCACGATGTTCGAATGGTGCTCCATCGCGGATACGAGGATTTCGTCACCCGGACGGAGCGCGGGCCGTACAAAGCTGTACGCGACGAGGTTGATGGCCTCGGTTGTTCCACGAACGAAAATAATTTCGCCGGGGTCGCGGGCGTTCAACGCCCGCTGAATGCGGACCCGCGCGGCTTCGTGAGCCAGCGTGGCGCGCTCGCTCAGGTAATAGACGCCGCGGTGGATATTCGCGTTTTCGGCTTCGTAGAACCGGCTGATGGTATCGATGACGGCTTGGGGCTTCTGGCTGGTGGCGCCGCTGTCGAGGTACACCAGCGGCTTGCCTCGAACGTTGGTTTGCAAAATGGGGAAGTCGCGGCGGACCGCTTCGACGTCGAAGCCCGACCGCGTGGCGGGGCGCTCGGCGACCGCCGGACTGCGTTTCACGCCGTGGCGCCGGTCCGCTGCCGGCAAAGGCGTTCGAGCAGGACCGGATACAGGTGGCTCCGCATGGCCTCCGACCCGAGCCGGGAAATAACGTCCGCCGCGAAACCGTACGTGAGCAGGTTCCGGGCCTCGAGGGCGTCGAGCCCGCGGCTCCGAAGGTAGAACATGGCCGCGTCATCCACCGGGCCGAGCGTTGCGCCGTGTGTGCACTTCACGTCGTCGGCGTAGATCTCCAGCTGTGGCTGGCTGTCAGCCCGCGCTTCCGGCGACAACAACAAGTTGTTGTTCGTCTGCTTGGAGTCCGTGCGCTGGGCGCCCGGCCGAACGATGATGCGACCGGTGAACACTCCCCGCGACTGCTCGTCGAAGATTCCGTTGAACAACTCATGGCTCTCGCAGTGCGGCTGGGCGTGGTCAATCGTCGTGTGGTGGTCGATGTGCTGGCGGCCGCCGGCCAGCGTGAGCCCGTTGAGAATCAGGTTTCCGCCGGCCCCGTTCATGACCGCGCCAATGTCGTGCCGCGTGAGCGCGCTGCCCAGCGCCACCGAACACGACTCGAGGACGGAGTCGCGCCCCTGGGTCGAGTGGGTCGCCGCAAGGTGGTATGCGCTCGCCCCCTCCTGCTGTACCCGGCAATGATCGAGCCGCGCGCCGTCCCCCAGCACCAGTTCAGTGACGGTATTGGTGAAGTAAGGGCCCGTATCGGCGCCGGCGTACCGCTCTACGACAACGCCGCGGGCCCCCTCGTCCACGACGATCAGTATGCGCGGGTGTGACACCCATGCACCGCCGACTGGTGCTGACAGGAACAGGATTTCGAGTGGGTCCCGGAGATCGACCCCGCGAGGGATGTGAAGGAATGCGCCGTCCCGAACGAAGGCCGTTGAAAGAGCCGTGAACCCGTTCTCATCGAACCTGGCATGCTGGCCGAGGTGTTTGCGCACCACCTCGGGGCTGGTTTCCAAAGCGGATTGCAGGCTTTCGAACCGCACACCCGGCGGCAACCCTCGCACTGAGGAGGGGGCCGATTCGAACCGTCCGTTCACGAACACCAACCGGTTGCCTGCATCGCCGCCAACCGTCAGGCCGGCGAGCGCCGAGGCGGAATGAACGACGTCGGATCGGGCAGGCGTGAACGGCGTTTCCAGCAGGGAGGAAACGCTGGTGAACCGCCAGGCCTCTTCCTTCACCGTCGGGAAGCCAATCTTGGCAAACTGCCCGGCGGCGCGTTCCCGCAGTTCCATCAGCCAGGCTGGGGCGTGGGCCCCGCCGTTCAGGGTGAACTTCCTGAAATCGGCGAGGTAGTGGTCTCGCCCGTCAGGTGCCTGCTTTGACATCAGCGCCTCAGGCAACGGCCCGCTCCGACAACAGCCAATCGTAGCCTCGCGCTTCCAGCTCGAGCGCGAGTTCCCGGCCACCCGATTTCAGGATGCGGCCCTCGGCCAGGACGTGGACATGATCAGGCACGATGTAGTTGAGGAGGCGTTGGTAGTGCGTCACGACGATCGCCGCCGTGTCAGGCTTCCGGAGCCGGTTCACAGCTTCCGCAACGGTCTTAAGCGCGTCGATGTCGAGCCCCGAATCGGTCTCGTCGAGCAACGACAGCTTCGGTTCGAGCACGGCCATCTGGAGGATCTCGTTCCGCTTCTTCTCGCCGCCGGAGAAGCCGTCGTTGACCGGCCGGTTCATCAGCGCGTCATCCCAGCCGATGGCCTTGAGCTTCTCGTGCAGAACGTCGAGGAAGTCGATCGGATCGTATTCCTCCTGGCCACGGGCCTTCCGGATCGCGTTCACCGCGGACCGCAGGAAGTAGGCGTTGGTGACGCCGCGGATCGTCACCGGGTACTGGAACGCGAGAAACACGCCTTCGCGGGCCCGTTCCTCGGGATCCATGTCGAGCAGGTCCTTCCCGAGGTACGTCACTGAGCCGCCAGTGACGGTGTAGGCCGGGTGCCCTGCCAGCAGCTGGGCCAGGGTGCTCTTGCCCGACCCATTGGGACCCATGATCGCGTGCACTTCGCCCGCCTTCACCGACAGGCTGATCCCTTTCAGGATCTCTTTGCCTTCTACGGTGGCCCGCAGATCCTTGATTTCCAGCATTAACCGACGCTTCCCTCGAGGCTGATGCCCAGGAGTCGCTGTGCCTCCACCGCGAACTCCATCGGCAGTTCCCGGAAAACTTCCTTGCAGAACCCGTTGACGATCATGGACACGGCGTCTTCCGCCGACACGCCCCGCTGGCGGCAATAGAAGATCTGGTCTTCGCCGATCTTCGACGTGGACGCCTCGTGCTCCATGGTCGCCGTGCTGTTGCGGACATCGATGTAGGGGAACGTGTGGGCCCCGCACTGATCGCCGATCAACATCGAGTCGCACTGCGAGTAGTTCCGCGCCCCTTCGGCCCCTTTCATGATCTTCACGAGGCCGCGGTACGTGTTCTGACCGCGCCCGGCGGAAATGCCCTTCGACACGATCGTGCTGCGAGTGTTCTTGCCAATGTGGATCATCTTCGTGCCGGTGTCTGCCTGTTGCCGCTTGCTGGTCACCGCCACGGAGTAGAACTCACCGATCGAGTTGTCACCCTGGAGAATGCAGCTTGGGTACTTCCAGGTGATGGCCGAGCCGGTTTCTACCTGGGTCCAGGAGATCTTGGAGTTCTTGCCCTGACACTTCCCGCGCTTCGTCACGAAGTTGTAGATGCCGCCTTTTCCTTCTTCGTCACCCGGGTACCAGTTCTGCACCGTCGAGTACTTGATGGTCGCGTTGTCCATCGCCACCAGCTCCACCACCGCCGCGTGCAGCTGGTTCTCATCGCGCATGGGCGCCGAGCAGCCCTCGAGGTACGAGACGTAGCTGCCCTCTTCGGCGATGATCAGGGTGCGCTCGAACTGCCCCGTGGACGATGCATTGATCCGGAAATAGGTGGACAACTCGAGCGGGCAGCGCACGCCCTTGGGGATGTAGGCGAACGAGCCGTCGGTGAAGACCGCCGCATTGAGCGCGGCGAAGTAGTTGTCGTTATGCGGCACCACAGAACCCAGGTACTTCTTCACCAGGTCGGGGTGTTCGCGAATGGCCTCCGAAATCGCGCAGAAGATGATCCCGTGCTTCGACAGCTCGGAGCGGAACGTCGTAGCGACCGAGACGCTGTCGAACACGGCGTCCACCGCGACGCCGGCCAGGCGCTTCTGCTCCCCAATCGGAATCCCCAGCTTCTCGAACGTCTCGAGCAGCTTCGGGTCCACCTGGTCCAGGCTGTCCAGCGTGATCTTTTGTTTCGGCGCGGCGTAGTAGCTGATCGCCTGGTAGTCGATGGCCGGATACCGGACGTTGGCCCAGTGGGGCTCCGACAGCTTCAGCCAGTTGCGGTACGCCCGGAGCCGGGACTCGAGCATCCACTCCGGCTCTTCCTTCTTCTTCGATATCAGCCGGATGGTGTCTTCGGACAGGCCGGGTGCGACCGTCTCGGACTCGATGTCCGTCGTGAAGCCGTACTTGTAGGCCTGGCCAACCTGTGCTTCGATGCTCGTCATGCAGACTCCTGAATAGTTCCCAGCGAGCGCGGTACGCCAACGTGCGTCACGGCGTACTCGCAGGCATGACAGCCGTTGGGGATGTGGGCGTCGCGCCGCACATCCGCCTGGAGGATCTCCCGGAGAAAATCGGCCTCGGCGTCGCAGATTTCCGGGTACTTCTCGGCGACGGCCTGCATCGCGCAGTTATGCTCGGCAATCCGGACCCCGCCGCCGGCCAGGGGCGTCCACTCCGCCATGAACCCCTGCTGCCGCAGGAACTCCACCACGGTCTCCACGCGCTCCTCGGCCGATGAACCTTCCAGACTCGCCGAGAGGCCGTGCGCTTGGGTCTCGAACCGCCCGGCAAAGAACTTCTTCACCTCGGCGCGCCCGCCCCGTTGCTCGAGGTAGGTCAGCGCTTCGGTGAGCTCCTCGGCGTAGCGGCGGGGAAAGAGCGCTTCACCGGCGTTTGCCAGGCGATAGGCGAACGTTGGAGCGCCCTTGCCGCGCTGCTCTCGTCCGTACTCGACGAGGTCATCCGCCTCGAGTCCCTTGAGGTGGCGCCGGATCGCGTTCGACGAAACGCCGTATCGCGCGGCAAGTTCGCGCGCGGTGAGCGGCTGATGCATTTTCAGATCCTGCAGAATCCGGCCACGAAGTCCTTTGGGGACGACCATAGTCCGTGTCTCCACCCTGGGAAGAGGTCTTGCTCAACTAAACAAACACTTTTGTTATTGAACTCGCAAGGAATCAAGGAATCAACGGGGAAAGCGGGCGAGCAAGGCTTGGTAGTCACCGGGGGTATCTATGTCCTCCAAAACGGCCGGATCGTCGGTGGACACCTCGCAGACGCGGCCGGGGTCGGCTCGAACAACCGCCCTGGCGCCATCATCCGGCGGCGCAGCCAGTAACTCATCGAACACAGCCATTGAGAAGATGACCGGATGACCCCGCCGCCCGCTGAAAACCGGCAGAGTCACGGCTTTCTGGAAGCGCAGAAACGCAGTTACCATGTCTATGACGGTGCCAGGCCGTACGTGCGGCTGATCAACCGGCCAAACCAAGAGTGCATCAACCGATTGGTTGATAACACGCCTTATCGCAGCTTGGATTGATCACAGCGGTACCGCAACTGGTGTTGTTGTGTTGTAGACCGACGTCAAGCTATGTAAGTCAATATATTTCGCAATCTTGGCGTCATCATGCGCAACTGCGATCATTACATCAGTTATAGCAGCAGAGCGAACTGCGTTTGCGATGAGCTCGACAAAGGTCATTCCACCAAGCTCCAGTAGGGCTTTTGGCCGGCCCATCCGGCTGGACTCACCAGCAGCAAGGATGACGGCTGAAATCATCGCTTGGCTCGCAGGAACGCAGCCATTAGATTGTTGGTCGAAACCATACAAAGGTGAGGAGACTTGCCACGACGCCAAGTTCGACTGTTGGGAGATCCCGACCTCAGGATCCGGGCCACCACGGTTACCAACGCAGCCTCATCGGCCATCAGGGTCGTTGTTGACGAGCTCCGGGAGGTGCTCAAGGCTGAGCGTCGGAAGCACAAGCTGGGTCGGGCCATTGCCGCGCCCCAAATTGGGGCCCCATCCGGGTGGTGTACGCCGAACTAGTTGGAAAACCCTGGGTGCTCATCAATCCGGAGATCGTAGATGTGGGCACGGATGACTTCCTGGTGTGGGACGACTGCTTCTCGTTTCCCGACCTGATGGTCCGGGTACAGCGTTCGCACCGGATCAAGGTTCGCTATCAGGACTTGCGGGGCAAGGCCCACGTCGTGGACCTCGAAGGTGACCGGGCCGAGCTGATCCAGCACGAAATGGATCACCTCGATGGCGTTCTTGCGGTGGACCGGCCGGTGGGACTGGACCCGTTCTGCCTACGCGACGAGTGGGGGAAGCACTACTCAAAGAAAACCCGCTACGGCACGCCGGCCCCCCGCACGGCGCCCCTCAGCGTCTGACCCTCAGCCGCGGCTGAGGGTCACCGCGGTGCCGGTCACGATTCCAGCGTCATCCCCTGAAAGGAACGCGACCACCGCCGCTATTTCGTCGGGCGCCAGCCAGGTGGCCGTGTCCGCTCCGGGGTTTGCCTTCCGGTTAGCAGCCGTGTCGATGACCGTCGGGACAATGGAGTTTGCCGTGATGTGCCACGGCCCGAGTTCCTTGGCCAGCGACTCGGTGAAGTTCTGCACCGCGGCCTTCGCCGCCGAATAGGCGCCCAGGTTCGAGCCCCCCCGGTTCACGGCCGGCGCAGACGAGACGTTGATGATCCGGCCCCACTTTCTCGCCTTCATCCCCGGTATCGCTGCCCGACTGCAGAGGAAGGCCGACGTCGCGTTGAGCCGGAGCATCCGTTCCCAGGCCGCGAGTTCGGTCTGATCGACCGGGCCAAAGACGAAACCTCCGACGATGTTCGCCAGCACATCCACCCGCTGACCATCCGTTTCGAGAGTCTTGAACAGGGAAGCGACCTCCGCCTCCGAGGTCACATCGCACCGGTGAAGGCGAACGCGGCCTGCCAACCCACCCAGTTGCTGCTTCAGTTCAGGCACTTCGGCTTCCATCACCCACGGTACGTGCACTGTGGCCCCGTCCCTGGAGAATCGGGCCACAACCGCCCGCCCGAGGGCCCCGGTTCCACCGGTGACGAGCACCCCGCGGTTCCTAGGATTCACAGCATGGACTCCAGGAAGTCGGACACGATTTCGACGGTGGCATCGGGTTGTTCCAGCGGGGCGACGTGCCCAGCGCCCATGACGGTCTCGAACCGCGATCCCTTGATCCCGACGGCCAGGGCGCGCGACGTGCCGCCAGGAATGAGCACGTCCTCGGATCCCGCCACTATCAGGGATGGGACGCTGACCGTGGATAGCAGTTGCGTGGAGTCCTCGCGGTCGCGCATCGCGGCCACGGCCGCCTCCAACCCTCCTACCTGGTTGTCGAGCAGCATGGTGCGTACGTGCCCGGCGACATTGGCCTCCGCCTTGACCGTGGCCGCGGCCAGTAGCCGGGGGAAAAACGTGTCCGCCAGCCCGCGGACGCCGTCCGTCCGGATCTGCTCGATCATCTCGTTCCGCTTCGTGCGTCCATCTGGATTGTCCCCTTCGGCGCGTGTCGAAATGAGGACGAAGGCCCGGACGCGGTCGGGGTGGGCGCGCCATAGCTGAAACGCGACATACCCGCCAAGGGAAAGCCCACACACCACGGCGCGATCCACACGCTGGTCGTCCAGGACCCGGACCATGTCGTCTGCGTAGCGGGCGATGGTCGCCGTTCCGTCGGGAAACGCGTCGCTCAGGCCGAAGCCGGGAAGGTCCGGCGCCATGCGTCGCCAGCCGGGGAGCCCGGCCACGAGCGGCCTCCATAGCGTTCGATCCATCGGGAATCCGTGAATGAACAAGATTCCCGGACCATCGCCCTTCAGGTCGATTGTGAGTTGCCGGTCGCCAAGCACGAGGTGGTGCGGTGGATCCGCGAGAAGCGGAGAACGCACGCCAAATGCGTCTGTCACCGCCGGAGGAACAGGCGTGGGCCGGCCCTGTGCGTCGATGCACACCGCCGTGAACTCGCCGGCGGCAATCAGGCGTCCGTCCCCGACTCGCCGAACCAGCTGGTGCATGGAAAAACTGGTCTTCCCGTGCTGGGTCAGCGAAAGATCGAAGCGGAGCGCTTCCCCGGGAAACGCGGCGGCATAGTATTCGACGTTCGCCTTGCGAATGGCGGGCCACGCGCCGGCCCTCGTGAAGACATCCGTTCCAGGCCCCAGCGCAAGCGCCTCCCAGCGAGCCCGCTCAAATAGCCGCAGGAACGCCGCCTGGTTTACATGACCGTAGGCGTCGCAGTCGTCGGGGTAGATGCGAAGCTGAACTGCGGGAACAAGGGACACGAAGGTAAGCTAAGCGGAGGTTTGTCCATATGCGCCCATCGACCGACTACATCGAACACCTCGCGCGGCTCGCCCGGAAGATCCACGGCGATTCCGCCCTGGGGTCAACCCCGCCCCAGCCGGACGCCGAGTTCTTCAAGGTGATGGCCAAGGCGCTCGACGAGATCGTCGCCGGGTTCAAGTCCGTTTCCCAGCGCGAATAAGTCGTGACTGAGAGCCGAAACGCCTCGCCTCCCCAGTTGATCACCTCGGCAGAGGGGCTCGCGGCCCTTGCCGGGCGCCTGGGTAAGGCGCCGTTGGTCGCCTTCGACACCGAAGCCGCCTCGTTCCACAAGTACACCGACCGCGTTTACCTGATACAGGTGAGTTCCTTGACCGAAACCGCCGTGGTGGACCCCCTGGCGGTGAAGGACCTGACGTCGCTCGGCAACTTGCTGGCCGACCCCGGTATCGAAGTGGTGTTTCACGACGCGGACTACGACCTGCGGTCGCTCGACCGCGACTACGGCTTCCGGGTGCGGCATGTATTCGACACTCGGATCGCGGCGCAGCTGCTGGGTGAGCCGGAAATCGGGCTGAACGCACTGCTCCAGAAGAACTTTGGCGTCAAACTGGACAAGAAATACCAGCGGGCGGACTGGTCCCAGCGACCACTGACCCCTGAAATGATCGCTTATGCCGCAGCGGATACGCAGCACCTCCCGGCGCTCAAGGACGTTTTCCAGCGCCGCCTTGGCGAGCAGGGACGCCTGGGGTGGGCGCGAGAGGAGTTCGGCCGGCTCGAATCCATTCGTTGGAGCCCGGGGGAACCGGACGAAGTCTACCTCCGGCTCAAGGGCGCGAAGGTACTCCCCCCACAGTCGCTTGCGGTGCTGCGTGCCGTACATGGGTGGCGGGAGACTGAGGCGCGGTCGCTCGATCGGGCCACGTTCCGGGTCTGTATGAACGAGACCCTGATGGCGCTGGCCCAGCATGCACCGGTGACGCGTGAGGCCCTCGAGGCCATCCGGGAAATTCCGCCGCCAATAGCCAAGCGGTACGGCGAACGGTTTCTCACCGAAGTGCGGGCCGCCCTGGCGCTACCGCCCGAACAATGGCCGCGTATCGAGCGGCGGCGCGGAGAGAAGAAGTTCGATCCCGCGATTGACGCGCGGCTCGAGCGGCTCAAAGCCATGCGAAACGCGCGCGCGCAGGAGTTGGGCTTGGAACCGGGGGTGCTGTGTCCGAACGGTACTCTCGAGGCACTCGCCCGCAGCGAGGCGAAGGACCCGACGGCGCCCGGCGCGGTCAGTGAACTCCGGGCGTGGCAACGTGAGGCCGTCGGGGCTGAGCGGATTCTGGCGGCCTTACCGACGCCGCCGGTAGACCCGAATCAGAGCCCCAGGTAGGCCCTGACCCGAGGGTCAATTCGCTCGGGCGTCCAGAATGGCTCCCACACGATTTCTATGTCGACGTCCTTGACCCCATCCAGCAGCTTCACGGCCTTTTGCGCGTCGCCGACAATTTCGGGTCCCGATGGGCAGCCGGGAGACGTGAGCGTCATCTTGATGTCCACGTCGCCTTCCTCGTCTATGGCAACGTCGTAGACCAGGCCCAGGTCCACGATGCTCAGGTTGAGTTCGGGGTCCTTTACGTGTCTCAGGGCCTTCTGCACCGCTTCCTCGGTAATCATTTAGTGGACTCCTCTTCCAGGGCGATTGCCGCGTCTGCGACGTGGCCCCGGATTTCCTTCAAGCGAGTGATTGAGCGCGGGTTGCGCGGGGCATAGACCCGGTTGGTCAGCATCACGGCGAAAACCCCTCGGTCCGGATCAATCCAGATCGACGTCCCCGTGAACCCGGTGTGACCAAACGTCCGGGAGCCCATCCGCCGGCCCCAGTTGTCGGTGGTCGTCGAGTCGCGGAGTTCCCAGCCCAGGGCCCGGGAACCCCCCTGCCGTACTATAAACCGGGACAGGGTCTCCTGCCGAAAGAGTCGAGCGCCGTTCCCCATCCAGAACTGGGCGTATCTCGCCAGCTCCAGGCCGGTGCCGAACAGACCGGCGTGCCCAGCCACGCCCCCCAATCGCGCGGCGTTCTGGTCATTCACCGTGCCGGCAATTGATGTGCCGCGCCACAGCCCGGTTGGAGCGACGCGGGACCAGATCCTCTTCGGCGGCCGGAACCGGGTCTCGGACAAGCCGAGAGCCTTGAACACGTTCTGCGACACGAATGAGTCGAGCGACGTTCCACTTATCCGTTCAACGATCCATCCCAGCAGCATCGCGTTGAGATCCGAGTACTCGACGTGTGTGCCGGTCTTCCATCGGAGCGGCTCCCGCATCACGACCTGCCGGGCCCCTTTTGCGTCGCGGGCGAGTGTATCGAGCCGGAGAAAGGCGCGAAGCCCCGAGTTGTGCGCCAACAGGTTGCGCACTGTGACCGCGTCCTTCCCAGCCCCCGAAAAATCCGGCAGGTAACCGGAAACACGCCCGTCGAGACTCATCTGACCCCGTTCGACGAGCAGCATGATCGCCGGCGTCGTCGCGACCACCTTCGTGAGTGACGCAAGGTCGTAGAGCGACGTCCGCGGGTCGGGAACAGCGCTGGTGCTCGACCACGTGAAATGGCCGAACCCTCGGGCATAAAGGATGGTGTCTCGCGTGCCGATGACCACGACTGCGCCCGGAAAGACGCCACGCTGAATACCGGCGGTGATGGCACGGTCGACGTCGGCGGTCGCGAGTGCCTGAAGCAGGAAGGCCGCGATGATCACACCAGCTATCTTAGCTGGTCGTTTATCGGCGTGACAGCGACACACGAGTTCGGGAGACGACCAGGGATGACCACGAAACTGCCGTTCCTGCTGTTGGCGTGTGTGGCCTGCGCCCCGCAACGAGTGGTTCGGCAGACCGCGTTGCTCGAGGGTGTTGGTAGCGTCCGGATCGACACCACGGCAATTCGCGGATACACCCGGTTTCTGGCCGACGACGACCTCGCGGGACGCGCCACCGGATCGCCGGGCGGCGACATCGCGGCAGTCTACATCGCCGCCGCCTGTACCGGGCTCGGCCTCGCGCCCGTGGGCGGAACCTATTTCCAGAACGTGGCGCTCGAGGAAGCCTCGATCTCGACCGACGGCACCGAGTTCACCGTCACCGGATCTGCCGGAGTTCGCGCATTCGCGTATCCCCGTTCGTTCCTTCCCAACGCAGGGCTGGCTCCGCCGGCCGGGTTCGCTGGCCCGGCCATGTACGGCGCAACGAGCGACGATCTGCTGGCCGGGGGACTCGTTCTTTCCGGGGCGGTCGCGGTCGTGGGCGGGGCACTCGCTCGCGACGACGACGATTCACTGAAGGCACGGGGGGCCGTCGGGCTCGTCCAGTTGGTCCTGGACAAGGGTCAGTACCTCCTATACATGCGCAGCCGGGGTGACAGCCGGCTCCGGCTTGCCGACTCGTCCATCGCGCGTTCGTTCTCCAGTTCACTGCCGTCCATCGTGGCCGGGCCGGACCTCTCCCGTCGCTTGCTCAACGGACTGCCGATCTCCTCCAAGGCGACGGCCCTCCCGGATTCTGTTGCCGTCCGCGTCGCCTTCGATGGGAGGCCCCTGAACGCCCGCAACGTTGCATGCCTCCTTCCCGGAACCGATCCGAGACTCAAGGACACGGCGGTCGTGTATACCGCGCACTACGACCACTTGGGCGTCGGAATCCCCGACGACCGGGGTGATTCTATCTACAACGGGTTTTCCGACAACGCGGCCGGGGTCGCGATGCTCTTGTCCATCGCGCAGGCTTTCAGTGTCCGGGGTAACCGGCCACTGCACTCGGTACTGTTTCTGTTTTTCACGGGCGAGGAGCAAGGCCTGCTCGGATCGGACTACCACGTGGCGCGGCCGCTGTGGCCCCTGGCCCGGATCAAGGGGGTTATCAATCTCGACGCCGGGGCCCCGCCCGGGAGGCCGTGGAACTGGAGACTCGCGGGCGGTGATCGCACCGCGCTGGGGACGCTGGCACGGGACGTGGCGGCGGAACACGGATGGAGCGCCACCACATCGCCGGCAACGCCAAACTCAGACTACTTCCCGTTCGCCCGCCTGGGCGTGCCGGCGGTGTTCATCGTTCCGGGAAACGGTCCCTACCAGGGTCTCACTGCAGACAGTTCGCTGGCCCTACGACGACGGTGGGATCACTACCACGATCCGGCCGATGAATGGGCAGCCGACTTTCCTTTTGCGGGATTGGGCCGGTATGCGGAATACGCCTTCTACATCGGCCGCGCCATGGACCTGGGAAAACGGGAGCGCTCGGCTGAACCCAGGCCCGACGCCCCGCAGTCGCCCCACTAGGGAAGGCGCATCGACCCCGGGATCAGTTCATAGAGCAGGCGGGCCGATGCCCGGTCGCGCGGCGTGAGATCTTCGTGCACCTGCGTCGTGGGGTACATTACGTCGGCTGCGTGATCCGAGTGGCCGAGACCCAGCAGGTGGCCGATTTCGTGGAGGGCAACCGTGTGGACGGCCTCCGGCGGCAGTGGATTTCCCCCGGGGTTCTGCACCGCCAGTGTCAGTGTCCCCGAGATCAGCCACCCGGCGCGGTTCCAGCGGACGTCCGCCTGTCCGGTTCGATCGATCGCGAATTCGCGAATCCATCGCACCTGGACCTCGGCGCCCGCCGAATCGCTGGTGAAGATGAACGTGACGGGGATATCGCCGACACGCTCCCAGTTCCTGAAGGCGTCGCGCACCGCCTCTCGCATCGCAGGGACGTATCCCACTGGGCCTGTGTCGGGGAAGTAGACCCGGAGCGGCGGGTCCATGTGGTCCGACCAGCGCTTGAGAACGGAGTCGCCTTGAACGAGCATGGCCGGCAGGTAGGTGTTTGACTCCGTGATCCGGCGAAGGTTGCGCTCGCGGACGCGGCGCAACGAGTCCAGGCGAACTACGCCCGCGGATTGGCTGACCGTGTCAGCGCCGAGGGCTCTGTCCTCGGTGACCGCCTGCGCGAGGCGAATGCTCCGGCGCGACTGCGCCACCACCAACGCAAGGCCAAAGCAGGCGACGGCAAGAACCCAGATGCGACGCACGTTTCCAATATGCTCCGAGCCGGCCACCCCGCGCCACCAGCGGGACGGGCGATTCACGGCGGGCCGGTGACGGTTCCGGTCCCGGAACTGCGTCGGAGTGGTCCCCAGAGCAGCCAGGGATCAAAGGGGTTCCCTGCCGCCATCGTGCGGTTGCGGGTCTCCGTCATCGTCTTCTGGCTGCTGGCCGGGGCGTTTGCGCTCCCGGGGGCTCGGCGCGTAGACCAGGTCCTTCGGGTGTCCGGCTCGGGACTACGGAATTCCGAGTCTGTCCAGGCCGATCGCACGATTCGCAGGGCATTCACCCGGCCAGTCGCCGACTTTCTCGCCGTCACGGTCCAGGGACCGGTGCCGATCACCGATCCAGGTTACAGCCTCCTGCTCGATTCGCTCGGCGCCATCGCAGCCCGCCAGTCCTACGTCACCCGGATGGTCTCGATCCGGAACGTTGCCGACTCGAGCCTCGTGAGCCGTGACCAGCGCACCACGTTCCTCGTCGCGGCATTCGCGGTTGACACGCGCACGCCGGCAGGGGAGCGCGTGACGGCGTTTCGCGATTCCATCCATGGCATGCACGCCCGTGCCGCCCCGGGGAGCGCCTACGAAGTCAACGTGACCGGCGGACCGGCCCTCGATTTCGACGTCCGGTCCGTGAGCAAGCTCGATGCAGAACAGAGTGAGTGGCGTGCGTTGCCCCTGTCCGCCGCGGTGCTGATTCTCGCGTTTGGGGCGATTGTGGCTGCCGCCTTGCCCCTCCTGGTCGGGGTGTTTGCCATCACGTTTGCGTTGGCTGTCGTGCACATGGCCGCGAGTTTTCTTCCGATGTCGGTCTTCGTTCTGAACATCGTCTCGATGGTAGGGCTCGGCGTTGGCATCGACTATTCACTCCTCATTGTGACGCGGTTCCGGGAGGAGCTCAATCGCGGACTCAACCCACGAGAGGCGGCCGAACGCACCATCGCGACGGCCGGCAGCGCAGTGGTGACCAGCGGACTGACGGTGGCCGTAGGTTTCGCGGCGTTGTTCGTGATTCCACTCGATGAAACCCGCTCGGTCGCCATTGGCGGCCTCGTGGTCGTGGCCAGCGCCGTGCTCCTCTCCATCACGTTTCTCCCGGCGACGTTGTCGCTGCTCGGCCAGTCGCTGGATTTCCCCAAGTGGCTCGCGCGCCGGCTCGCCTGGTACCACGCGCCCACCACGTGGGAGCGCTGGACGCGCTGGCTGTCGCACCACCGGTACCGGGCAATCGCCATCGGGGTTGGCGTGTTTGCGGTCCTCATCCTCCCGCTCGCCGGCATCAAGATCGGCATGCCGCGGGCCGGATGGTTCCCATCGACGACCGAATCCGGGAAAGGCGTCCGCGCCCTGGAGAGCATGGGCGCGAGGGGCGTGCTGCAACCCGTGCGCGTCCTGGTGCAGGTCCCTGAGGGTCAACGCGTGGTGAGCAGCAAGTATCTCCGCGGACTCCGGCGCCTGTCCGATTCCCTCACGGCGGATCCTCGCGTCGATCGGGTGCGCAGCGTGGTGAGCATCAAGCCCGGCACCTCGCTGCTTCAGTACAGCATGTTGTACAGCGACATGGAGAGCGCCCGGGCCAAGTCACCAGAGTTCTATAGTGCGTACTTGTCCCCCGACAACCGGACGACGGTGGTGGACGCGGTGCTCGCCGACTCAACCACGTTCACCAGTTCCATGGACGTGGTACGCCGCATTCGGGCGATCGTGCGAAGCGGCGCCACCGGGCTCGACACCGCCGGCGTGCTGGTGGGGGGCTTCGCCGCTTCCAGCGTGGATCTTCAGGACGAGCTGCTGGCGCGGTTCCCCCTCCTCATCGCTGTCATCCTGGTCGCCACGGCCCTGATGTTGTTCATCGCGTTTCGCTCGATCCTGGTCCCGATCAAGGCCGTCGTCATGAACTGCCTGTCGGTCGGCGGGGCCTTCGGGTTGATCGTGCTGGTATTCCAGTACGGGGTCGGCAGCCGTCTGTGGGGCCTCGACGGCCCGACCGAGGCCGTTTACGTCGTCGTGCCGGTGCTCGTGTTTGCCACGGTGTTCGGGCTCAGCATGGACTACGAGGTGTTTCTCCTGTCCCGCATCAAGGAATCGTTTGACCGGACCGGCAGGAACACGCAGGCCACGATGGAGGGGTTGTCCACAACCGCCTCGACCATCACGAGCGCAGCGGCGATCATGATGATCGTGTTCGGGGCAGCGAGTTTCTCGCGGGTGCTGGCGGTGCAGTTGATGGCGTTCGGGTTGGCGGTCGCGGTCTTTCTCGACGCCACGCTGGTCCGGATGATCCTGGTCCCTGCCATCATGCACGTCGCGGGCCGGTGGAACTGGTGGCCGGGCGTCCGGGGCCCCAGCGACGACGGGACCAACAACTAGCGGCGGGGGCCGGCGAGGGCGATCGCCCGCTGGAGAAACTTGCCGCGAAGGTCCCAGTGCCACGCTTCCACCCGTACCCCTGAGGGCGGATATCGCAACGGCTTGTACTGCAGCCAGCTAGGGGAGAGGCCGAGCCGGACGCCGGCTTCGAGGAGGAGCGCGCGGTCGGCGGAGACCAGGTGAGCCCACGGCTCACTCCGCAGCGTGAAGCGATGCAGCCAGAGCCCGCCATCCAGCGCGTGTGTCATCCCCTCGCGCCAGAGCCGGAACTCTACCCAGCTGGGCTCAGATACAGTCCACCACTCCTTCGTGATTGGCCGACCCGAGCGGCGCGGCTGACCCGATGAAAATGTTGCATTGCGCCGCAGTACCGGTATGCGTGGCCGTCGCCGACCAACCCGAGGACGTCGCTTCGTTCACCGTCAGCGTGACGTCCTTGCTGGTTTCGAAACCGCGAGCGTAGACGGAGTGGGGATCCGAGCTATAGGTGGCGAAATCGAAGAAATACGATTCCTCGGCGGTGGCGAAGTTCCGCAGGTCAACCTTCATCACGCTCACGTAGGTGCGGTCCCTGGCAAGATCGAACTGCGGACCGACGATCGCGGCCAGCAGACCGATGATCACCACGACCATCATGAGCTCCATGAGGGTAAAACCGCGACGCGACATTGTGCAAACCGGGGCGCTGGAATCGGACGCAATTTGGAAGAGGTACCACCCCGCAATCAAGGGGTCAGTGCTTTGCGTCCAGCCAGTTGACCCCCACCCCCACGTCAACCACCAGCGGCACCCTAAGCTGCGCGGCCGCTTCCATTTCGCGCCGCACCACCAGGCTGGCCGCGGCCACCTCCTGCTCCGGGGCCTCGATAATGAGTTCGTCGTGCACCTGCAGTAGCATGCCGCTCCCCGGTGCTTCGGTCTTGAGGGCCCGCGCAACGTTGATCATGGCCACCTTGATGAGATCCGCCGCCGACCCCTGGAGGGGTGAATTCATGGCCGTGCGCTCCCCGAACGCGCGGCTGTTGTAGTCCGAGTGGCGTAATTCCGGTATATAGCGCCGGCGGCCCCGCAGGGTCTCCACGTAGCCCGCCTTCTTCGCCTGTTCGATGGTCGCATCCAGGTAGCGGCGCACACCTGAGAATCGTTCGAAGTAGCGGTGAATGAAGTCCCGCGCCTGTTCCTGGGAGATGCCCAGCTGCCGGGACAACGCGAACGGCCGCTGGCCGTAGATCGTGGCAAAATTGATTTTCTTGGCCCGGCCGCGCATTTCCGGGGTCACGCGATCCACGGGGACATCAAAGATGATAGCGGCGGTTTCACGGTGAATGTCTCCGCCCTTTTCGAACGCACCAATGAATGCCGGGTCTTGGGAGAAATGCGCGAGGAGCCGCAGTTCGATCTGAGAGTAGTCCGCCACGACAAACCGGGCGCCGGGCGCCGCGATGAAACAGCGACGGATCTCCTCCCCGCGCGGGGTGCGTACCGGAATGTTCTGCAGGTTCGGGTCGGATGACGAGAGGCGCCCGGTGGCGGCGCCAGTCTGATTGAAGCTGGTGTGGATGCGGCCGGTCGCGGGATCCGCACTCAGCGGCAGGACGTCCACGTACGTGGACTTGAGCTTCGTGAGCTCGCGGTATTCCAGCAGGAGCCGAGGAACCGCAAACCCGGAGTCCGCCAGCTGGGCGAGCACGTCGGCGTCGGTCGAGGCACCCGTCTTTGTCTTCTTGATCACGGGCAACTGGAGTTTCTCGAACAGGATATGCCGGAGCTGGGGAGTGCTGTTGATGTTGAACTCCGTGCCTGCCTCGTGATGAATCTGTTGCTCGAGCGACTGCAACTCCGCGCCGAACTGCCGGGATAGTTCCATGAGGCGCGGCCGGTCAATCGCGATACCCCGCCACTCCATGTCCACCAGCACACCAACGAGCGGAATCTCGATCTCCGCCAATAATTGCCCGACGGCCATCCCTTCCAGACGCGGCTCAAGGCGTTCCTTGAGTTCGGCCACGGCCTTCGCCGCGTCGCCCGCGAGACGCGCGGTTTCATCCACCGGCCGCTCGGCCACGGGCTTCCCGTCACGCGGCGTGCGCGCGAGCTGGGCGGTTGATACCACTGTCCGGCCGAGGATGTCGGTCGCCACCGCGTCGAGATCGTGAGAGCGCTTGCCGGGGTCGATGACAAAACTCGCCAGCATCGAGTCGCAAGCCGCGCCGGCGAGCTCGATGCCGCCACGCCGGAGCGCCAGCCAGTCCCGCTTGATATCGTGGCCGCCCTTGGGGATCGCGGCGGTGCCCAGCAACTCGCGCAACGGTTTCGCCCCGGCACTCTCCAGCGACAGGTTCGAGACCGGGACCTCGTCCTGCAGGAGATCCCCGTGCCCCCCATCGTGCCCCACCGGCACGTACCAGCAGCGGTCCGGTGAGGTGGCCAGGGCAAAGCCCACCAGCCGGCTTTGAATGACGTTCTCGCGGCTGGTGACTGTCGCCAGGGTCACGAAGCCGGCAGCCCGAATCGCGGCGACCATCGCCTCCACCTGAGCCGCGTCCTGCACCAGGCTGGTGGGGGGTATCGGCGCCCCGGGAGACTTCGCTTCCGTGGGCTCCCCAAGGCGCTCCACGAGTGTGTGGAATTCGAGCTCCGTGAACAGGCGCCGAAGAGCATCGTTGTCGGGAGGGACCAGCAGGAACGCGTCCGACTCGAGCGCCACGGGAACATCCCGCTGAATCGTCACCAGGCGGCGGGACAACCGGGCGTCGTCTCCGCCTTTCTCCAGGGCTTCGCGGGCGCGCTTCTGTGTGACGTCGGCGGCGTGCGCGAGGATCGAGTCGAGGTCGCCGAACTGGTTGATGAGCTGGATCGCCGTCTTCTCACCCACGCCGCGCACGCCGGGCACGTTGTCGGAACTGTCCCCGACCAGCGCCAGGTAGTCCACGACCCGGTTGGCCGGCACGCCCAAGCGCTCAGCGGCCGTGCTCTCGTCCACCCACTGCTCCTCGACCCCGGCGGGACCACCCCGCCCCGGGTTGAGCAACGTGATGCCCGGCCCAATGAGCTGGTAGAAGTCCTTGTCCCCTGAAACGACCACGGCCGGCAGGCCGCCCGACGACGCCTGGGTCGCCAGCGTGCCGATTACGTCATCGGCTTCGTACCCGGCGATCGCCACGAGGCGAATGCGGAACGCCGCCAAGAGTTCTTCGACCCGCAGAATGGACCGGTCAAAATCCTGCTGCATCTCCGCGTTGAGTTTTTCGCGGGTCGCCTTGTACGCGGGGAAGACCTCGTGACGGAAGGACGTACCGGCATCGTGCACCCACGCGACGTGAGTCGGCCGTTGCTTTTCGATAAGTCGCAGGAGGAAGTTGGTAACACCCCAGGCAGCTGACGTGTTTTCGCCCCGGCTTGTCCGCAGGGGCCGGCTCATCATGGCGAAGAATGCCCGGTAGATGAGGGCATAGCCATCGATGAGGAACAGGCGGGACTCAGGTGGCGGGAGCGACACGCGGGGAAAATACCCTTCAACACATCGTGGGATCAGACCTTCAGGACTTTGACCGCATGGAGTCACTTGTCCCCCGTCTGCACTTCGAACTCCACCTCCTGGCCTTCCGCCAGGGTCTTGAAGCCGTCAGCCTGGATGGCCGAGAAATGCACGAACACGTCGGGCCCGCCGGCATCCTGCTGGATGAATCCGTACCCCTTCGCGTCGTTGAACCACTTCACCTTGCCCCGAGCCATACGCCAACCTCACAGAGTGACGTGCGGCGCCTATTCTGCGGCCCGGTGCAGACGTCGTCAAGAAACGGCGGCCTTCAGGTCCCGCCGGCCATCCCTGCGGTGGTTTCGGCGGGGTAGAGGATCCGGTACAACGACCAATTCCGCAGAACGGTGCGCACGTACCCCCGGGTTTCAGCGTACGGTATCCGGTCCGTGAATTGGACCGGATCGCGACCGGGGAACCGGCGGCGCCAGCGCTCGACCGGCGTCATCCCCGCGTTGTAGGCCGCGAGCGATGGCGCGACGTCTCCTCCGTAGTGGCGCAACAGCGCGGCCAAATGGGCGGAGCCGACATGGATGTTCGCATCGGGAACGCGCAGGAACAGGTCGCTCCAGTCGACTCCTCCGCGTTGCGCCGCCTGCCGCGCGGTACCCGGCATCACCTGCATCATGCCCCGCGCGCCGGCCCGCGAGCGGGCGAGCGGGTCGAAACTCGACTCCTGTCGAATCAGCGCGGCCAGCAGGTATTCGTCGAGTCCGAACTCCCGCGCTTCCGCGGAAACCACGGCGCGGAGCGGCCACGGGTAAATGGCGCGCAGGACCCGGGCGTCATTCAGGGTTCTGGTTCGTGCCGCCCGCCAGCCGAGCGTGATGGCCACCGTGGGTCGGCCGCGGTGTGCCAGTGCGTCCCCGAGGTCCAGCGCTTCGTCGGCCGAGAGGTTTTGCGCGAGCAGCCAGGCAATCAACGCTCCCGCCTCGGACGCGAACCCGGCTTCATCCAGCAAGTCCAGTTCCGCCAGGCTTCGCTCGAGCGCACGCGACGCTACCAGCGGAACCGCCGGAGCAACAATCGGGAGCGGAAGACTCGCCCGGCCACGCGCCACGCCGCCGAAGTAGCCCAATGAATCGGCGCGGGCCAGGTCCCGCCACGCCAGTCCGGCGGCGACGGAGTCCCCCCTGCGTACCGCCAGCACCGCGAGGAAATACCGCGCCGTCGTGTGCTGGAGGCCGCGAGCATCCACTTCGGCCTGGTACCAGCGTGCCGCCACCGCTGTGTCCCCCGCCGACAACGCGTTGGCGGCGAGCCGGAGGCGCGCCTGCGATGCGTAGTCGTGGGTCGGCCATCGCTCCACGACCTGCCGAGACAGGCTCTCCGCCTCCGCGCGGCGACCGGCTTCCTGCGAGAGATCGGCTTGCAGGAACGTGGCCATCGGGGCGAGTTGGTGTGTCGGGTGCGCGGAAAGGAAAGCCGAAACCGCCACTGCGGCTGCGAGGGGTCGACCCAGCCGGAGCAACGTGCGCGCAACGCTGAACTGCGCACCGGCACTCTCGGGCGCGCTCCCTCCCGCCGCGCGCTGATAGGCATCCAGCGCGTCGTCGTAGTGCCCGGCCTCCGACCGGATGTCTCCCAGGGTGATCAGCGTGCCGACCGACACGTCGCCCCGGGCCACTGCCTGCCCCGCGAGGTCTGCGGCCAGCGCGGGGGATTCCCGGCGCACCGCTCTCGCCAGCGTGAGGAACTCGGCCGGTTGAGAAGGCCGGAAGACGTTGCGGGCCAGGTCCACGCCTACGGCCGCGACGGCAGTGTCGCCGGCGCGAAGGGCGCGGTATGCCAGCAGTCGCGCCCCGGCGCTGTCGCCGCTAGCAAGCGCCAGCCGGGCCGCGCGGCCATCGAACCCGGCACCCGCCAGTACGGCGACCGCCCGGGCCGTGTCGCCCGAGCGCGCCAGCAACTCGCCACGCACGGAAGGGATCAAGACCCGGCCCGCAGGGGGCGCAGCATCGAGCAAGGTGAACGCAGCGGCCGTATCGGCCGACACCCGCGCCTCCCGCAATGCGAGCCAGCCCGCAATGAGTGGCAGCGCCGTCCGTGCCTGCCGATAACTCGCGGCCGAAGCCGCATCGAGACCAGCTCGTTCGAACGCGTCGCCCGCCCGGGCCAGCAGGATGCCACGCGCAGCGCTGTCCCCGGCCTCTCCCCAGACGGAGAACATGGCGCCGGCACGAGCAAAGTCCCCGGCCCCGAATGCCGCCGTGGCCTCCAGGCGCTGGTCGGTGACGTGGTACAGCGCAAGGAGGCTTCTGGCGCGGTCGGGGCGCCCGATGGTGATCTCTGCTTCAGCCGCACGGAGAACGTCTTCCGTACGCACGGCGTCCCGGAGGGCGGCTCGGGCCTCAATCGCCACATGCCACGGACCGATGGGCGGCGTCGCTTCTACTACCCGGACGTCGGTCTGGGCCCGGAGCGCGGGCGGGGCTGACAAGACCAGCCCGACACCGAACATGAAGGCGCGGCGCCTCATGGACGCCGGGACCGGGTCAACACCATCTGATAGTCCGATCGGGAGGAGGGCGTCAGGCGAAAACGGCCAAAGCCCATGTCGTCCACGAAATCCAGCACCAAACGTTCGGCGTTGTATGTCCACCGGATCGAGCGGCGTGATCCCTGCAAGCCGGAGCTCTGGTCGAAGACATCGTCGGGCTCCCCGATGTTGATGAAGACCTCGCCCCGATCCGTAAGCCACCCTGGGTCCGAGCCCTCCCGATACTTCTGATTAGCCACCTCGATGCGAGCGAAGTACTCGATCATCGCCTCGTTTTCGGGCGTCACCGGGTTCGGGTCGGTCTCCCGCCAGAATTCACGCCACAGGGCCGGCCGTTCCGCCGCAGACGCGGCGCGTAACGTGCGAATCCGGTCGGCGAACCCGAAATACCGCAACAGGCTGAGCACGTCGTCCAGGTTGGCCACCACCCAGACATCGGAAACGCCGACGAACACCGGCGCCCGCACCGTGTCTCTTGATCCCAGCGTCGCCTCGAGTCGCAGCTCGCCGACCGGCAGCACCGCCGGATCGACGAAAACAAGCGCCGCCGCAACGTCACGGGTGCCAACAAGGGCGGCGGTGGAGATCCAGACCTGCACGCCGGCCTCGTCCAGTGCGCGAACCTGAACCGCTGTCCCGCTGTCGAGGCCATATCCCTCGATATAGACGCGCAGCGTATCGGTACCGAAAGGAACGGAGGAGCGCGGGTTCAGGACGAGCTCAGGAGGCGATGTGCGACCTGCCCGCTCCTGGACCTGATAGACGGGAATAATCGAAGACAGGACCGGTCCCCGGTCGAATCGTGGCACGTCCAGTGCCTCCGAGTCGCGGGAAAAACCACCGGTGTTCAGGTCACGAACCGTGACGCCGACCCAGCCGGACCCGGGCGGCAAAGACACCACTTTCTGGAAGATCACGCTTTCATCCGCGCGCTGCGTTTCCTGATAACCGCCGACCCGAATGGTTTCCGTCGAAGAAAGCCCATGGTTCCCCCCGGCGAGCGAGAACTGAAGCTCCACTTGATACGACGCTTCGAATCCTGTGGTTGTGCGCCTGAACGAGAGTGTGGTGTTGGCGAGGGATGCGGCGAAGACCGCCAGAGTGGTATCTGGTGAGCGGCCCGCGAGAAACCGCACATTCCCCACGAACGCCACCGGTGATCCGTGCGCAAGGAAGCCAGCCCGCCGATACGTCATCGACAGATCCAACATGCCCGGCAGTACTACGTCCGGAGTTGGGGGCTTCTCGCTCCCCACCCGTCGCCATTGCCCACACGCCGTGACGACGACAACAAGCATCGCCGCCGACACACCGGGCCGAATACGCTGAAGTACCATTGCCTTACGAAACCTTAGGGGCCGTCTTGCCCGAGTTCAAGAGCGCTGGTTACCTTGCCGGACTTCCATGGCCTCCGAGAACCTCGCCGGGCGCACGATAGCCGGGTACCGCCTGCTCGAGCGGGTGGGCGAGGGTGGAACAGCCGCCGTCTATCGCGCCCGCCACGCCGACCGCGGCCTCGCCGCCGTCAAGGTATTGAAGGACCGTTTTCGGAACGATGCCGTGACGGTAAAGCGATTCCTCCGCGAAGCCGGTTACGGCACCCGCGTCCAGCACCCTGCCGTTGTTCGCACGTACGACTTCGGACAACTGGAAGACCTGTATTACCTAGCCCTGGAGTGGGCCGAAGGTGAAGCCCTCTCCGCATGCATCTCTCGAGACGGGCCGCTCGATCCCCGGCTCGTTGCCCAGATCATCGACCAACTCGCGTCCGCGCTCACCGCCGCCCACGCCGTCGGCATCATTCATCGCGATCTGAAGCCCGAGAACATCATGTTCGACCGTGCGACGGAAGGCGTGAAGCTCCTGGATTTCGGTATCGCGAGAGATGCCCAGGAGGCCTCAGGCGACCGCCTGACACGCGCAGGATTCTTCGTGGGAACACTCCAATACGTAGCACCCGAAGCACTCTCCGGCGCCCTCGCCGGCGAGCCCGCCGATATCTATAGCCTTGCAACGATTACCTACTACCTGCTTACCGGACGTCACCCCTTTCACGGCAAGTCGCCGCGAGACCTGTTTACCCAGTTGCTGAACTCGGATCCGCGCCCGCTTCGGGACGCGGCTGGTCCTGACCTGATCGTTACCCCAGGTCTGGAGCTCGCCGTCATGACAGCGCTCTCCCGGGACCCCGAAAAACGACAGAAATCAGTGCGCGAGTTCGCTGACCAAGTCATTGCAGGAATTAGAGAAAAGCCGGCTGAACCACCACCAACTTGGCCAATTGACAGGATCCTGAAAACATTGGGATTCAAATAGTAGTAGCTATGACTACCACTAACGTCATTAAGCTTAAGAATCGGCTAGTCGAGCTCCTCGACACCCGTTCTGTCCGGCGCGGCGACTTCACGCTGTCATCCGGTCGCAAGTCCCATTACTACATCGATGCGCGACGCACAACGATGGCTGGTGAAGGCCTCGCCATCATCGGGGAGCTTGGGATCAACGCGATCCGGTCGCTCGGGTGGAACGTCGACGCCGTTGGTGGAATGACGCTGGCCGCCGATCCGATCGCGTATGCGATAGCGGTGGCAAGTCGCCACTCGCCCCCGCCGCTCGACGCCTTCACGGTGCGTAAGGAGCAGAAGACACACGGGACCGGGCGACAGATCGAGGGCTGCTTCGAGAAAGGAATGAGCGTCGTCATCGTGGAAGACACGATCACCACCGGCGGGTCAGCCGCTCGCGCTGCCGAGGTGGTGCTGGCTCAGGGTGGGACGGTTTCAGGTGTCCTCGTCCTGGTGGATCGCGAGGAAGGCGGCGTGGAAGCCCTGCGGGCCGCTGGTCATGCCGTCCACTCACTTCTGTCGATCAAGGACCTCGGACTCTAGCGCCGAAGGTCCCCTCCCGGACGCCCTTCACCACCTTCGTCCGTGGTCCACCACCCCAGGTTCGAGTGGATGAAAGGTGTGAAAGGTCGTCCGGAAGGGGACGATCATGCGGTTCACGTAGTCGTCGAGCGCGGTGGCGAACCGATACCGCCGGCGAAACTCGCTACCCGTCATGCCGACAACCGCCCTCAAGTGCCTCCCCAGGCTCTGTGGCGAGGAGTATTCGAGCCGATACGCGACATCGCCTACCGACAGCCCGTCCATCTCGAGCAACTGCGCCGCAAAAAGAAGGCGTGTGGCGGCCAGATAACGCTTGGGCGACACGAGGCGGGCACGGAAGAACCGGGACATCATGGTGGTTGGGCGGACGTGCAGATGTGCAGCCAGCGCCCGTACAGAGGGCGTACCGACGGCCGTACGGATCATCACCTCGAAGAAACGACGACAATCCGGGGTGGGCTCGCCCAGCATGGGGATGACGCGGCCGAGAATCCGCGCCGACGCGGGTGACGCGGAGTGCGCGACGAGGTCGCGCAGGTCCTGCCACCCGTCGCGCACGGTGAGGTCCACCAGTCGGCGGACGCCCGAGGCGCCGAGGTACAAGAGGCGTTCTGTTGATGCCGAATCGTGGCTGGAAACCACGGCCACCGTGGGAACGGCCGGGAAGCGGCGAATGAGGGCGGCGACCCGCGGCGCGTCCTCTCGAGAGATTCTCCGCGGCGAAACGAGCACGGCGCTGACGGGGCGCTCCCGAACCGCGCGCATGACTTCGGGCAGCGTATTGGTATGGATCCACCGGGCCTGGCCCTGGACAGCCACTGTCACGCGGGCACGCTCATCCGGATCCATGACCATTGCAACGATGGGTGGCGCGACCACGACCGGCTCCGCTGATTGACGGGGCACTATACCGCGCCCTGCTCAACGCCCTTTCAAATCGCCATTCCGCCCCGGCAACAGGGCCTGTCCTGCCGTTCGTTGCGCGTCCTGGCTATCTTGCGAATGGACCACCGCCGGTGGAGTGTGATGGTCGCGACCCGCTTTCGGGCGGGCCGAGGAAAGTCCGAGCTCCAAGGGCAGACTGCCAGGTAACGCCTGGGCGCCGCAAGGCGACGGATAGGGCCACAGAGAATAGACCGCCCGCGCAAGCGGGTAAGGGTGAAACGGTGGGGTAAGAGCCCACCGCGCGACCGGCAACGGTGGCGGCACGGCAACCCCCAGTCGGAGCAAGGCCAAATAGGCGGCGAGACCCGGCCCGGGTCGTTCCACGCCGCGGGTAGGCCGCTTGAGTCGGCGGGCGACCGCCGGCCTAGAGAGATGACCGTCTCCCGCTCTGCGGGAAACAGAACTCGGCTTACGGCTCCACCGGCGCCTGGTTCACCTCAAGTCCTTGGATATCGCTGCCAAACTCTTCTGCAATGCGCGGTTTCGTGCTGGCGTGTGCCCTTCTCGGAGGGTTTTCGCCATGCGTCGCGGCGCAGGTGCCCGCTTCCCGATCCCGCGACTATCTCTTCGCCTCGAATGCGGACGACGCTCGCGCCCTCCTGGTCAACCCGGCAGGCCTCGCCCGACCGATTGCGTCTCTTTTTGGCGAATTCTCGAGTGTCCTCGCGGCAGACGGCGGCCGTCGCCTGGGGCAGTACAGCTTCGGCGTGAGTTCGCGGAGCGCCGCCGTTGGCTACCAGCGCGACCTCTGACAGCCTGCCCAGTATTGGCACGTGGCGGGTCGCCGGCGCGATGGCGCTCACGAAGCTGGCGCTCGGCACCAGCATCGCGTTCCACAAAGGCGGGCGGTCATGGGATGCGGGCATGCTGTACACGCCGCTCCCGACCGTATCGTTCGGGCTGGTCGTTCGAAACCTGGGACGACCGGTGGTACGGGATAGCGCGCTTCGGATCGTCGTGGCCAGCGCGGTCACGTTCCGGCCGGCCCGCGGGGCGGCGCTCACGGCCGAGGTGCTCGGCACCGAGCGACGACCGGTCGCGGGCTACGACCGGCGCTACCGCGCGGGCGCCCAGATCGTGTTGCCGATCCGGTGGCTCGTTACCGCCACGTCTGCCTTTGAATTCGAGTCACGGCCAAGTGGGAACAGATTGGGACGCTGGAGTATCGGAGTCGCGTTCGGCAGGCTGAATCAACTGCTCGGGGTTGCCACGACAGCGGAGCCGGAGGGTGTGGCGAGAAACTTGGAGGCCTACAGTCTCGCGGCGATCGCCAAGGGCGTCACCCGCCCAGGACCCTTCTAGTCCACCAGCCGCAGGGGCATGACCAGGCAGAGGTACGCAGCCGGATCGTCCCAGCCCGCCGGCTCGATCGTCGCCGCACGCTCCGGGGCCTTGAAGCTGAACTTGACCTCGTCCGTCGGCATGTACTTCAGCACTTCAAGCAGATAGTTCGCGTTGAAACCGATTTCGAGGGGCTCTCCATCGTACGATACGGCAATCTCGTCCTGGGCTTCGCCCAGGTCCGGCGTCGAAACGGCGAACCGGAGCGTTCCGCTGGAAAATGCCAGGCGGACCCGATGGGTCTGGTCGCTCGCGACGACACCGACACGCCGCAACGCCGATGACAGTGCTTCCTTGTCAATCGTGGCGACCTTGTCATTCTCCCGCGGAATGACCTGCTCGTAGTTGGGATACGGACCTTCGATGAGCCGGGTAAAGACGCGCGTATCGCCGGTCCGAAAGCCGAGGTGGTTTTCGCTCTTCGCGATTTCGATCATATCGGCGGCACCGAACAAGCGCCGGATCTGTTCCAGCGCCTTGGGTGGCACGATAAGGTCAGCTGATTCCTTGGCCCCGGACGCCGGAACGTCCATCTTCGCCAGCCGGTGCCCGTTCGTGGCCACCATCCGCATCTTCTCGCCCCGCAGCTCCCAAAGCACGCCGTTCAGGATCGGGCGGCTTTCCTCGGTCGAGGCGGCGAACGAAACGTGATTAACAAGCTTGAGCAGGTCGGCCGACGTGACACTCCACGCCTTGTCGAACTTGACCGGTGGGAAGTTCGGGAACTCTTCCTTGGCAATTCCGAGCAGCTTGAACTTTGAACGGCCACATTCGAGGTTGATCCGTTGCTCACCCGCTCCGGTGATTCGCACAGCAGCGCTCGGCAACTCCCGGACGATCTCGACCAGCTTTTTCGCCGGCAGCGTGACCGCGCCTGGCGCGTCAACATCGGCCGGAACGAGTGTGCTGACTGCGATATCGAGATCGGTACCGGACAGCCTGAGGCCATCACTGCCGGCCTCGACGAGAATGTTCGCCAGAACTGGAAGTGTGGTCTTTGCAGGAACGGTCGGTGAGACAGCCGCGAGGCCATCGTGCAAACGTTCACGGGTAATTGTGAACTTCACGAGTTATCCCGACCGGGAAGCATATGTAAAGATACTTCTATACCTATTTATTATCATAGTCGTAGTAGTAGAGGCACCGGAAAACTGTATAACCGCTCCAACTCCTTCCGTTTTCGAATCATGTGAGCCCACCCATCGTGTGGGTTCACCGTCGGATCTGTGGAACGTTCGTGGAATCACCCGGAGTTTCCGCCCGTACTCAACAGTATCCCCAAGTTTTCCCGGTTAGGGTGCGGACAACTCCCGGCGCGCTAGATCCACCCGGTCCTTGAACTGCCGGTCGCGCTGCATGGTGTCCTGGACCTTGCCCAAACTGTGAATCACCGTTGAGTGGTCGCGCCCCCCAAAGGCCTGCCCGATTTCAACCAACTGCATGTGCAGGAGATCCCGGGCGAGGAACATGGCCACCTGGCGGGGGACCGTGAGCGTCTGGGTGCGAGCCTTGGACCGGAGACCCTCGGGCGTCACACCCCACCGGCGCGCAACGATCTCCTGGACCCGGTCGATGCTCGGCAGGGCGGCCGGATGATCGGCCGCGGCGTCGGCCGCGCGGATCTTATCCGACAGCGCGTCGCGGGTGAGCTCGATGGAGATTTCGCGGTGCTTAAGTGAGGCGTAGAGCAGCAATTTGATGATGCATCCCTCGAGCTCGCGCACTGAACTCCGCACATGCTCGGCGATGAACCGCAGTACGTCGTCAGGGATCATGAGTTCGAGATGGTCTTGCTCAGCCTTCTTTCGCAGGATCGCGATCCGGTGCTCCAGGTCCGGCTGGCCGACGTCGGCCACCATCCCCCATTCAAACCGGCTGATCAGCCGTTTTTCCAGCCCCGGGATTTCCTTGGGCGGGCGGTCGGACGTGAGGACGATCTGCTTGCCCGCCTCGTGCAGGGCGTTGAACGTGTGGAAGAATTCCTCCTGGGTCATTTCCTTGCCTTCGAGGAAATGCACGTCGTCCACCAGGAAGATGTCCACTTCGCTCCGGTACTGGCGGCGGAATTCGGGCATGGTGCGCGAGTGGATGCTCTCGATGACCTCGTTGATGAACTGCTCCGCGCCCATGTAGGCGACGCGGGCATTGGGCTGTTTTTCGAGAATCGCGTGCGCGATAGCCTGCATGAGGTGGGTCTTACCAAGGCCGGTCGCACCGTAAATAAAGAGCGGATTATAGGTCTTGGCGGGCGCTTCGGCGGTTGCATAAGCCGCCGCGGCAGCCAGTTCGTTCGATTTCCCGATAACGAAGGTGCGGAAGGTGTAGCGATCATTGAGCGGCGTGGCCCGTTTCAGCGGCTTCGTGGGCCCGGTACTCGGGGGCGGCGCGACGAAGAAGTCCATCTGCGGCCGCTGGGCGCGCTCTTCCTGTACCTGGAACGAAACGGTCAGCGCCTGGCCCAGGGACTTCGCGGCCAGACGGGACAAGAGGGGGGCGTGCTTGGACTCATTCCACTCGACGGCGAACTGATCCGGGGCGGCCAGGACCAACCGGCCGTTGCTCAGGCCGACAGGTTCAGCGGGCTCGAGCCACGTGCGGACGGTCGCGTCAGGAAGTTCCCGCCGTGCCTCTTCGAGCACACGGCTCCACGCTTCTTTGGCTGATAGTTCCATCAACTAGTGCGAAACCGGGGGGTGGGGGGTACAGGGCAACCGAACGTATTGCTGGCATGTGGAAAAGTCAACCTTGACCGGAAACGTCTGGCGCGGGTAGTTTTCCTGCCCCGAAAGAGAGTTCAGGATGAAGCCCTCATACCGGCCACGCAACAAGCGGCGTAGCAACACGCACGGGTTCCGGGCGCGCATGAAAACGCGTTGGGGCCGCGCCGTGCTGTCCCGTCGGCGAAAAAAGGGCCGGAGACAAGTCGCGATTCGCATTCCCTCGAAGCACGGAGCTCGCTGACGGCTGAGGCACTCCCTCGCGGCTGGCGCCTGTCGCAGGGATCAGCGCTTACGGCCGTGTTGCGTGTGGGTCGCCGCCGCCGCACGCCCCGTCTGGACATCGCATGGTATGCCAATGACACCGGCCACCCGCGGCTCGGCGTGATCGTGGCGCGTTTTGGCGGCACGGCCGTTCGGCGAAATCTTCTGCGGAGGCGGCTCCGGGAGATCGCACGCCGCCGAATCCTTCCGCGACTGGCTGCCGTAGATGTGGTGGTCAAGTCGCGCGCCGGCGCCTACGACGCGGACGTCGGGACCCTCGCCAACGATCTGGAGCAATGGCTGTCGTCGCTGTAGCGGTCAATGTTCCCCAGGCCCTCGCCATCGCGCTGATTCGTCTTTATCAGCTCGCGCGGGCTCCGTTCCCGTCACCTTGCCGCTATCACCCGACCTGCTCCGGCTACGCGATCGATGCGGTCCGTCGGTACGGTGCGCTCAAGGGTTCCTGGCTTGGCCTCAAACGGATCCTGCGGTGCCATCCGTTTCGGACCGGCGGCTTCGACCCGGTCCCGTAGGCAACGACAATCATGGACCGGCGCACGATCCTGGCGATCGTATTGATCCTCATGGTGGCGGTGCTGCCGTCACTGTTATTCCGTCCGTCCGCTCTCGTTCCTGCAGCGGATGTGCTGGTCGGTGGGTCAGCCGACTCAGGCGCCCCGGTGAATGTGACGCCCTCGGCGCCTGCTGTCCGGGCGCCAGTCTCTTCGCTGCGGGAAACCGCGGACCCGGTGACGCGTCGGTCGGCCGATCAGGACTCCAGCGCCGAGCAGATCGTCGTCGTCGAATCACCGCTCTATCGCTTTTCGTTTTCCACCCACGGCGCGCGCCTGGTTGGCGCCGTTCTGAAGCACTACCGATCGTTTGCCCCAGGTGATTCCGGCCCGGCGAACGTCGTGCCGGCCGAGTCCCAGTTCCTTGATTACCGCGTCGTGTTCGGCGTTGACACGGTCAAGCTGTCGGACTGGACGTTTGCCCCGTCCGCTGAGCGGGTCGATGTCGGCCCCGGTGGCGCAGAACTCACGTGGACCGCACGTCGCGCCGGCGCGGTGGTCACGCTCCAGTACCGGTTTGCGGATTCTGACTACCTCTTTGACGTCCACGGCGATCTCAACGTCGGCGGTTCGCAGAGCGGCCTGGTGCTGGTCGGGATGGGGCCCCACCTGCGGATGGTCGAGTCGGACTCGGTAGACGACCGGCGTTCCTACTCCTTGGTGACCAAGGCACGTTCGACCGAACGGGTGGACTTCAGCGCTCTCGACCCGGGCGAACGCCAGGAGCTTCCTGGGCCCTTTGAGTGGGTGGCCTTCAAGACCAAGTACTTTGTGGCGGCCGTCCTTGCGCTCGATTCGGGCGCGTCCCAATTCGGTGGCGTCGCGGCCGTCGGGGGCCCGCGCTACGGGAAGCAGGCTTCGAACGCGAGCGCCTTTGCATCACTGCCGGCGCCCAACGGAGTGTTCAGCCACTCGGTCTACATCGGGCCGCAGGAATACCGCCGGCTCGCAGGCATCGGCCACAACTTGAACGACGTGAATCCGTACGGTTGGATCCTGCGGCCCGTGATTCAGCCGTTCTCCGTGCTGATCGTTCGTATCCTGCTCTGGATGCACGAGGGCCTGCACCTGGCCTACGGGTGGGTGCTCGTCCTCTTCGGGATTGCCGTGCGCGTGGTGCTGTGGCCGCTGAACCAGAAGGCGATGCGGTCATCCATGGCGATGCAGGCCCTGCAGCCCGAAATGAAGGCGCTCCAGGACCGCTACAAGACCGAGCCGCAGAAAATGCAGCAGGAAATCATGAAGCTGTACAAGGATCACAACGTGAGCCCGCTCGGGGGCTGCCTGCCCATGCTGATCCCGATGCCGGTCTTGTTCGCGTTGTTCTTTGTGTTCGCCAATACCATCGAGTTCCGCGGCGTTCCGTTCCTCTGGTTACCGGACCTGTCGCGGGCGGATCCCCTGTACGTCATTCCCCTCCTGATGGGGATCTCGATGTATGGGCTCTCAAAGATCGGCCAGATGGGGATGCCGCCGAACCCGCAGGCCACCATGATGCTCTACATCATGCCCGTGATGTTCACGGTGCTGTTCCTGCAATTCTCGTCCGGGCTGAACCTGTACTACGCCGTGAGCAACATCGCGAGCATTCCGCAGCAATGGCTCATTTCGCGCGAGCGGCTGCGGCGTCAGAAGAAACCGGCGGCGGTGACGTAATCACGGTCGCTGTCCCTCCCGCCCGCCGCAGGTAGGTTTTCTCCATGCTGTCCGACGTCATCGCCGCCATCGCCACTCCCCCCGGCCGCTCCGCCCTCGCGGTGATCCGCGTGTCCGGGCGCGGGGCGCACGCAATCGCGGCGACCGTCCTCCGACCGTTCGCCGTCGAACCGCTGCGCGAGGCTCGTCTCACCGAGGCCGTGGGTGCCGACGGAGAACCATTGGACCGGCCCCTCTACGTGGTGTACCGCGGACCGGCATCGTATACGGGCGAGGACGTCGTCGAGATCTCGACCCACGGCGGGTTGCTGGTGCCAGCCGAGGTCCTGGCGGCCCTGGGCGCGGCCGGCGCGCGGCCTGCGGCGCCCGGAGAGTTCACGCGCCGCGCCCTCCAGAACGGCAAGCTCGACCTGCTGCAGGCCGAAGGCGTGGCGGACATGATCGATGCGACCGCCCCGGCCCAGCGCCGGGCTGCGCTCAGCCAGATGGATCGCGGGCTGTCGGCGCGCATCGAGCGCTTGCGCGAGCAAGTGCTCGAGGTCGAGGCGCTGGTCAGCTATGACATCGATTTCCCCGAAGAAGACAGCGGCCCGGTCGCCCCGGAGCGGATCGCGGCGGCCACCACGACGCTCGAACATGCGTTGGAAGGCATTCGCGGGACCGCGCGGGACGGCGAGCGACTGCGTGAAGGCGCGCTCGCGGTGATCGCCGGGCGCCCCAACGCGGGAAAGTCGTCGTTGTTCAACGCGCTGCTGGGGTCGGAGCGCGCCATCGTGACCGAGATCCCCGGCACCACGCGGGACGCGATCGAGGCGCCGGCCGTGTGCGACGGGTTTCCGTTTCGACTGGTCGACACGGCGGGTCTGCGCGAATCGGAAGACCGGATCGAGCGCCTGGGGATCGAGGTGAGCCGGAAGTACCTGTCGGCGGCCGACCTGATCGTCTTCTGCGCGGAATCAGGAAGAGATCTGAGTGCCGACGAAGAGAAAGCGATCGGAGAGTTTCCCGCTCCCGTCGTGCTCGTGCGCACCAAGGCCGACGTGCGCGGCGGTGGCGAGGGTGTCGCCGTGTCCGTACACACGGGGCAGGGACTGGCGGCGCTCCGGGCCGAGCTCGCGCGCGCGGCGTTTTCGTCGCTCGCAGTCCGGGGAGATGTTGCGCCGGTGGTGACCAGGGCCCGTCACCGTGCCGCACTGGAGCGAGCGCTGGTTGAGGTTCGAGGGTTCACGGCCGCGCGGCGCTCGGGGCTCGAGGCGGCTGTTGCCGCGACGCACCTGCGTGCCGCGATTACCGCCCTCGAGGCGATCATCGGCGTCGTGGCGCCCGACGACGTGCTCGGGCGCGTGTTCGCGACGTTCTGTGTGGGAAAGTAGGAGCTAGGCGGTCTGCATGCCGGCGGCGCGTTCTTCCGCCTCCGGAAACTCGTGCGCGGCCGCCCGGAGAGCGGCGGCAATCCCACTGTGCTGCACCAGCGTTTCAACCATGCGCCAGCCGACGTAGTACCCGGACCGTTCCGGGATCACTTTCCCGTTCACCAGTCGAGCGTTGGGACTCATGCCGCCCGACAGGAACCGCAGGCGGAAGCCGAGCCCCGTCTCATCGAGGTCGTGCTGCACGGCGCGGCGGAGGAATGCGTCCAGCTCCCGCAGGCGGCGATACTGGCGCCGGCTGTAGCCGAGGTATTCCCAGGGTTCCGCATCCGGCACGATCGCCTGGGCAGCGGCCACGGCCAGTCCTTCGTTGATCAACAACTCGCGCAGCGTCGTGCGACTCCCGCTTTCCCAATAATCGTAGTTGCCACTTGCCTCGCGGATCACCCGGGCCAGCTCGCTCCGACTCGCCGGCGAGGTGTAGCGGACCGTGTGCGCGATCTCGTGCGCGATCCACAAGCGCATCTGGTCCGGATCGAGGCCCATGCCGAAGGAGTCCGGGTTGGGGCGCCCGGTGAAGTGTTCCGCGCAGATGAACGCGATCCCGCTGCCGTTGACGACGAGCTCGCCGGCGTTTGCCGCCCCGACGCCGACCATCAAGTAGAGGTGGGCCGGCCGGTCCATCTCGAACAGGTCCCGGCACCGCGCCATGGTGTCTTCGGCGATAGCCGCCACGTTCACGCGGTCCATCATTTGCTGAAGATCCTTGCGCAGCGCCGCGAGCGTGCGGAGGACGACGCCTTCCGCGTGCGGGCTGTCGAGGTCGATGACGTAATTATGCCAATACGCCGCCAGCACCGAGCGGTGCTCGTCGAGGTATCGGTGATAGGCCTGGAGCGGGTCGGGCGCGGCGAGGACCGCGAAGAATTCGGGGATGAGGTTGATAATCATGGACGGCACAATCTGGATGCCGCCCTTCATCGGGACAAGCACGCCGTCCGCGTTCTATGTCCGCGTCGCCGATCAGGCCTTGACACCTGAACAACCGAACGCCCGGTCGGCAGGTCGAAACTGTCGCGTTGGTGCAGCAGCCTCTTGCGGAAGTCCGGCGGGCTACTCCCGCTTCATCTGCTTCGAGGTGTCGTAGAGGAAGCGGCGTTCGGCCGCGGTGAGACTGTTGAGCCCGCTGGCAGAAATCTTGTCCAGGACGCGGTCCATCTCGCGCTGGACTGAGTCAGCCTGGGAGCGGGTCGAGCAGTGGTCCACGCGCGCGCGCGCGCCTTCGCTGGCGGGACGGGCCAGCACGCGGACTTCACTCCGCCGCGGGAGCGCGGGGCGGACCCTGCTGGCAAGCAGTTGTTGGGTCTTCAGGTACGCGAAGCCGAAGAGGAATCCACCGATGTGGGCGAAGTGGGCTACGCCGTCCCGCGCGCCGCTTACACCCAGCAGCAGGTCCATGCCGAACAGGAACAGGACTAGCCACTTCACCTTGACGGGCATGGGGAGGGGAACCAGATACACCGGTGCGTCGGGCCAGTAGAATGCGAAGGCCAGCGCCACGCCGAGCGCCGCAGCCGATGCACCCACCACGGGGCCGACGCCGGCCACGAAGAGCATCAACAGGAAGGACACCGCCGCTCCACCCAGGCCGCACAGCAGGTAGTAGCGAAGGAACGCCCCACCGCCCATCCGCTCCTCCACGGAGGGGCCGAAGAAGAAGATCATGAGCAGGTTGAAGGCCAGGTGTAGAAAACCGCCGTGGACGAACATGTACGTGATGAACGTCCACGGCTGGACATCCGCGGTGGCGGGCCGGAACGCGAAGAGTTCGAAGAACCACGGGCCGGTGAATACCGTGATGGTGAGCAGATACACCACGGCATTCGCGATCAGGATTCGCCGGACCCACGGCGTCAGGGAGAACGGGGATCGGAACGGCATGTATCTCTAGTCTACCCTCTCAGGCCCCGACTTTGTTCCCAAAGGCCGCGCGCCGCAAAGCCAGGTCGCAGATCGACTGGCACAGCGTGCCGAAGTCTATGCCCACCGCAGCCGCCGACTGGGGGAGAAGGCTGGTGCGCGTCAGGCCGGGGAGCGTGTTGGCTTCGAGACAGTGGGGCTCGCCAGCCCCGTCCAGCCGAAAATCCACCCGGGAGAAGTCACGCAGGCGGAGCGCGAGGTGCGTGCGGAGCGCCAGTGCCTGCAGGCGTGACGCGAGGGCCGGGTCGATCTTCGCGGGAAACACTTCCTTGCACATGCCCGGCGTGTACTTGCACTCGTAGTCGAAGATTTCGTGACTGGGAATGATCTCGCCGACCGCGAGGGCGACGTCGCCCAGCACCCCCACGGTGAATTCCCGGCCCGGCAGGAACCGCTCAAGGATGACCTGGGTGTCATACTGCTGGGCGAGCTTGATCGCCGCGGGCAAATCACCACGGGACTTGACCAGCGTGAGGCCAACGGTGGAGCCCTCGCGACTCGGCTTGACGATGAGGGGCAACCCGAGCGCTTCGACCTGCCGCGTCTCCGCCGGCCACGTGAACCAGTCGGCCGTGAGGATTCCGGCTCCCTTGAGCAGCCGTTTCGTGAGATCCTTGTCGAGCGCCAGCGCGCTTCCCAGCATGTCGCTGCCGGCGTAGGGGATGCCCGCCAGCGTCAGCAACGCCTGGATCTCGCCGCCTTCGCCCTGCTGCCCGTGAAGCACCAGGAATACCATGTCGGCCTCACGCAGCTCGGCGACCTGCGCCAGGGCCGGGCCCAGCTCCATCGCCCGCAACGCTTTCAACTCGGACATCGTGGGGGGGGCCCGGCCGACCGCGGGCGCGAGGTAGCGCGTTTCATTTGCCGGTGACAGCGCGCCGTTCGCCGTGTCTATCACCGAAACCTGGTGCCCGCGCTCTCGCAGGGCCGCGACGACCTGCGCGGCCCCGGCGAAAGCCACGTCCCGTTCCGGCGTGGAACCGCCGGTCAGCACCGCGATGCGGGTCACCGGATTCCCGCCAACTGATGGAGGACGTCGTACCGGGTCACGATGCCGGCGACGGCGCCGTTCTTCCGCACCAGCACCGCGGGCGCCTCGTGCGACAGGAGTGATGTCAGCCGCTCCACCGGCCAATCTCCGTCTACCACAGGGAACGGTGCGTCCATCAGTTCGCGGACTGGCTGATCGAGCACCTTTGGGTCCTCCAGCGCGCGGGCCATCAAGGATGGCTCGCTCAGGGCCCCCACGCCGGTTCCGCTCTCCAGCACGGGAAGCTGGGACACGTTGTACGTGCTCATGAGGTTGAGCGCCTGCCGGACCGTGGCTTGCGGGGCCACGTGCACCAGTGGTGGCGCGCCACGGTCCTTTCCCGACACCAGGCGGGAGGCGGTGACCCGATCTGCTTCCAGAATCTGGTTCTCCTTGAGCCATTCGTCGTTGAAGACCTTCGACAGGTAGCGCTCACCCGTGTCGGAGAGCACCGTCACCACCATGGCTGACGGGTCGTTCACCTGGCGGGCCACCGCCAGCGCCGACACGATGTTGACCCCGGTGGATCCGCCGACAAAAAGCCCTTCTTCCTTCGCGAGCCGGCGCGCCATGAGCATCGCGTCCTGGTCGGATACCTCGATCCATTCGTCAATCACGTCGAAATGCAGCGATGTCGGAATCTTGTCGCCACCGATGCCCTCGACCTTGTATGGGTGCCCCTCTCCCTTGGTGTGGGTCCTCGCGTACTCCCCGTAGATGGACCCCACCGGATCGCCGGCCACGACGCGGATCCTGGGGTTCTTCTCCTTGAGGTACTTCCCGGCTCCGCTCACCGTCCCGCCCGTGCCCGGCGCGCAGACGAAATGCGTGACCTTCCCCGCCGTCTGCTGCCAGATTTCCGGCCCGGTCGTGTGGTAATGCACATCCGGGTTCACCGGGTTGTAGTGCTGGTCCGCGAAAATCGCGTTCTCGTGCTGGGCGGCGATCGAGCGCCCTTTCATGATGTAATTGTCGGGGTGGTCCGGCGGCACCGCCGTCGGCGTGATGATGACCTCGGCTCCCAGTGCGCGCAGCAGGCGCGCTTTCTCCTGGGACATCTTGTCCGGCATGGTGAAAATGCAGCGGTAGCCTTTGACTGCCGCCGCGAGTGCCAGCCCGACACCGGTATTACCTGATGTCGCCTCGACGATCAACCCGCCGGGCTTGAGCCGGCCCTCCCGCTCCGCCGCTTCGATCATCGCCAGGCCAATGCGATCCTTGACCGACCCACCGGGATTGAAGAACTCGGCCTTGGCGTAGATCGGGGTGCGAAGGCCGGCAGTGACCCGGTTGAGCCGGATGAGCGGCGTCCATCCGATGGTTTCGAGGACGTTGTTATAGAGGGCCGTGTGCTGCGGCTTCATGGTTGCGGCTGGGACAGCGCACGCTCGGGCCGGCGAAAATGCACGGGTTGCAGGAAGGCGGTGCTCACCGCGCGGCCGTTGCGCCTGGCCGGCGCGAAGCGCATGGCGGGGACACCGGCCTTCGCCGCCGAGTCGAGCGCGGGCACACCGCTCCCCTCCGCCACGCGGGTGGACTCCGGACGCAGGCGACCCAGGGAATCGACGAACAGGCGGAGGATCACGGTGCCTTCCAGGTTCTGCTGGAATGCATCGGCCGGGTAGCGCACCGGCGGCTCGGCGTTCGTCGCCACGGGCGCCTCGAACGGCGGTTGCGCGGTCGTCGCAGGACCGCTGGACGAGGCGGCGGGCGGCTGTGGCCCGCCGCACGCCGCCCAGGCGATCGCCATGAGGGTCACCGGCGCCGCACGATTCATGGAGCCTCCGCTTTTCGCTTGAGGTCGGCGAGGCGATTGAGCGCCTCGAGCGGCGTGAGCGAGTCGGCGTCCAGCGCCAGCAACTCCTGGATGACCGAATGCCCACTCTCGAACAACGCCAACTGACCTGCGTCCTTGCCGCCGACCGGCTCTGCGGCGGCGACATGACGCTCCGATTCGAGATGGGCCAGGATCTCCCACGCCCGCCGCACGACCTCGGACGGCAGGCCAGCCAGTTGCCCGACGTGAATCCCGTAGGACTTGTCCGTGCCGCCCGCTTCGAGCCGATGCAGGAATACGACGGTGTCGCCCGTCTCACGCACGGCCACGTTGAAGTTCCGCGCTCCGCGCAGTGTCTCGGTGAGCTGGGTGAGCTCGTGGTAGTGGGTCGCGAAGATCGTCTTGCAGCCGATCCGGTCATGCAGGTGCTCCGTCACGGCCCACGCGATCGCTACGCCATCGTACGTGGATGTCCCACGGCCGATCTCGTCCAGCAGGACGAGACTCCGGTCGCTGGCACCGTGCAGGATGGCGCTGGTCTCGGCCATTTCCACCATGAACGTGGACTGGCCCCGTCCCAGGTTGTCGCTCGCCCCCACCCGTGTGAACACACGATCCACCACGCCGATCACCGCAGCGTCTGCCGGGACGAACGACCCGATCTGCGCGAGAATCACCGAGAGACCGACCTGGCGGAGAATGGTGGATTTCCCGGCCATGTTCGGGCCGGTCAGGAGGATCACCCGCCCCGATTCGTCCATGTGGACGTCGTTGGGGATGAACTTTCCCTGCGGCAGCATACGCTCGACCACGGGATGCCGGCACTGGGTCAGCCGGAGCGCGAACTCGTCGGTCATCGTCGGACGGACATAGTTCTGCCGCGTCGCCGCGTCGGCGAGCGCGGCGTACACGTCGAGCCCGGCCGCCGCGCGCGCGGTCGCCTGGAGGCGCGAGAGGCGTTCACTCACGGCGGCGCACAAGGCGTCGCACAACTCCCGCTCCCTCGTGACGATGCGTTCCTCGGCCCCCAGGACGCGGGCTTCGTAGTCCTTGAGCTCCGGCGTCACGTAGCGCTCGGCGTTGGCAAGCGTCTGGCGGCGTTCGTAGTCCGCCGGCGCCGCGCCTTTCTGGAATTTGGTGATTTCGATGTAGTAGCCGAAGACGCGGTTGTATCCGACCTTGAGCGAGCTGATTCCGGTCCGCTCGCGTTCCCGCCCCTGCATCTCGGTGATGAACCGCTTGCCGCCGTCCCTGAGTTCCCGCGCCTCGTCGAGGTCAGCGTCGGCGCCCGGCCGCACGGCGTCGGTGTCGCCGATTGCCGCGGGCGGTTCGTCCACCAGGACGCGGGCGAGGTCCCCGGCGAGATCCGTCAGGAGGTCGAGTTCGTGGGCGATGCGCTCGAGTTCCGCGCTGCCGTCCCGCCGGGCGAGCCCGTCGAGGGCGCTCTTCACGTCCGGGAGCCGTTCCAGCGAGCGTCGGAGTCCGCCCAGGTCGCGGGGGGTGGCACGGTGCGTGGCGGCGCGCGACGAAAGCCGCTCGATGTCCCGCATGCCGGAAAGCGCGTCCCGCAGGCGCTCCCGGCCTCGCGCGTCCGACACCAGCACCGCCACCGCATCGTGGCGCGCCCGGATCGCGGGCGACGACCGGAGCGGCGCCAGCAACCAGCCGCGCAGGAGCCGGGCTCCCATCGGTGTCACCGTGCGGTCCAGTGTTTCGAGGACCGTGCCGCCCTCCTGCCCGGGGCGCAGCGGCTCGACCAACTCGAGGTTGCGGCGAGTCATTTCGTCGAGCGGCACGGTGCCACCCGCGCGGCGAAGCGTCGGGCGGGCCACGTGCGGAAGGCCACCCGGCTGCAGTTCCCCGGCGTAGCGGAGCAGGGCCCCGGCCGCCGCCAGCGCCGGCCGGTCGCCGGGCCCCACCCCCAGGCCATCGAGGCTGGCGAGCCCAAAGCGGCGTCTCAAGTCGTCGGACGCTACGTCGGCGTCGAACTCCCATCGCTCGCGCCGCGTCAGCATCACATCGCCCGCGCCCGGAACTCGAACATCGTCCCCCGCGGGTACCACCAACTCCCGCGCATCATAGCGGCGGAGGGCCGGCTCAAGTTCATCCGGCCGCACCGTCTCGAGGGCGAGTTCCCCGGTTGAGATGTCGAGCGCGGCGAGACCCACCGGGTCACCGGCCAGGACTGCGACAAGGAAATTGTTCCGGGGTGCGTCGAGGAGGCCCTCGGAGAGCGTCGCGCCGGGCGTGATCGTTTCGACCACCTGGCGCTTGACGACGCCCTTCGCAAACCGCGGGTCCTCCATTTGTTCGCAGATCGCCACGCGGTGCCCCCGGGCAACCAGCCGGCGCACGTACTCCGCGGCCGCGCGCACGGGAACGCCGGCAAGCGGCACGTGAGCGGCACTGCCATTGTTGCGCGTCGTCAGGGTGAGGCCCAGCTCGCGCGACGCCAGCTCGGCGTCGTCATAGAACATTTCGTAGAACTCGCCCATGCGGAAAAAGACAATCGCTTCGGCGTGGCGTGACTTGATGTCGCGGTATTGCTGCATGAGGGGCGTGCCGACGTCGGCCTCGCCGCGCGTCATTGCTCCTCCACCACGAACGGCGTGCCGCCCATCTTGCGCTTGATCTCGGCGGCCAGCTTGGTGGCTTCGGCCTTGGTCTTGAAGCGGCCGACCTTGACCCGCAGGAAGCCGTCCGCATCGCGACTGACCCGCGGCTGGTAGCCCGCGCGCTTGAGGGACTGCATGGCCTGGTCGGCCGACGCGGGACTGCGTACCGCGCTCACCTGGACGGCGTACGCCACGACGACGGCCGCGGCTGGCGGTGCGCCCGGGTTCGGTGCCGCGCCGGCAACTGAGTCGGGCGGCGGGGCGGGGGGAACGGTGTCGGGTTTCTGTACGAGAGATACGCCCTGGCAGCGCTGGACGTAGAACCGAGCCCGGTTGGCCAGTTCGACGTCTTCGGCGGCTGAGTCGGCGGCCTGTGTCAGGAATCGGCAGGCGCTGGCGAGATCACCCAGGTCGAGCTGTGCCCGCCCGGTCCAGAACGCGGCCTGCGGGCGGACCATGCTAAAGGGGTAGTCATCAAGAACCCGGCGAGCGGACTGGCTTGCCGTATTGAGGTCCCCCGAAGCGAATGTGATCTGTGCCATGCGGAGAAGCGCGCGGTCCGCCCAAGCGGACTCCGAGTACTCGACGCTGGCGCGCCGGAAATACCGGAGCGCCGTGTCCGGGTCGGCGGCTACGACGCCTGCGGCGTAGAGCGTTTCCGGGAATCCTGAATCGGTCGGGGAGGTTGCCGCGAGCCGCCGGCGCACGATGGCGCGCGCGGAGTCACCCTGGCCCTCGGTCGCAAGGCGCACGGCCTCTCGAAGCGTCGAGTCCTGTTGGGCGACTCCGGCTGCCGGGAGGACCGCCAGCCACAACGCCGACAGGATAACGCGGGGGATCTTCATGCGGCCACGCGCGCCCGGGCCATGCGGAGCAACATGGTGGTCAGTGTGCCTTGCTCCTCGCTGACGCCGGTGGACTTGAGTGCACGATCCGCCTCGCTCAACGTGCGGAGAGCCTGGTCTAGTTCCTGGGCGGTCCATCGGTCCACCAATCCAGCATAGCGACCCCCCTCGGTAGTGTAAGAACCGAGGCCTTGGGGCCGCGCGGTGAAAAAGGAATTGCGTATTGCACCCTCGAGGGCGCCACGAGAGCCTCCGTTGTCGAGCAGCGCCCGTGCATGGCGGACGGCAAGCAATACGGTTCCTAGCAGCGTGACCATTTTCACCCCATCGGCGCCGGCCTGGGGCACGACCACGTCCAGCAGTCGAATGCTCTTGGCCGTATCCCGGCCAACCGCCGCTGCCACCCAATCGGAAACCGTCTCACCTCTCCGCACCCCCACCATCCGCGCCACGTCGTCGGTCGTGACCGCGTTGCCCGCGGGGCAAGCCGACGCCAGTTTCTCGATTTCCATCCTGACATGGGCCAGGTCCGAGCCGACCACGGAAAGCAGGTGGGCGGCTGCGTCCGGCTGCAGCGTAATCCCTATGCGCTCGGCTCGCTCGATCGCCCACCGGCGCGCCGCGTCCGGTGTCAGATCATCAACGTTGACGTGGCGGGCCTTGGCGGCCGTGGCGGGGCTCACCTTTTCTCCCGCGCCATGGACCAGCACCAGCACCGTAGAGGGCGATGGGCGTTCCAGGTAACGCGCGAGCACCTTCCAGACAGACGCACTGGCCCGCCATTGCTCCAGGTTCTTCACCACCACGACACGGCGCTCCGCGAGCATCGGCGGGGTTTCCACGAGGGCGTGCAACGATTCTCCGTCGAGATCGCCGGCGCTTCGGACGTCGAGATTGAAGTCCCGGGCAGCAGGATCGATGGCCGCCGTCACCAGGGCCTTGGTCAAATCTTCTTTCAGGATATCTGCGTCGCCGGTGAGGTAGTAAACCGGGACCAGTTCGCCCTGATTGAGGGCTTTGTAGGCAGCATTGAGCGAGAGCGGCGCCATCCCAGCGGAAAGTACCGCCGGCGCCGTTAGCGCGGGAGGTTTGTCCCGGTATCGAGCGGAGCGTGGTAGGGAAGGCGACCCATTGCGGCACTGCTGAACGCCGGTACCTGGAGGTCGGTAAACGTGACGAAGGGAACCCCGGCGTTGACGATGACCATTGGACTGGGAGAGGTCGTATGGGGTGCCCGGTTCGCCGTTCGGGTACCCGGCGCCAACTCGGCCGTCGTGGATCGCTGGTGGATCACCAACGCCAAAGCGGCCGCAAGTACCAGCAGCGCCGCCATGCTGGCTGCTGCGGACGTTGCGGGCGTCTCGGTCTCCCCTCCGGCCGCGATGCGCTGGCGAAGGCGATCCCGGAAACGGGGCGTCGGCTCCACGTCAACCGAAGCCCGGCGCAGGGCTTGGACCCCGTTGCGAACACTCGCGTCATACCGGCCGCACGCGGCGCAGGTCGCCAGGTGCAGGCCCAACTGACCCACGACCAGGGGGTCGTGGATCAGCCCGTCCCGGTAATCGGAGTACTGTCGCAGAAAGTCGGTGCACTTCATCGAGCGATTGATACCCCGGTGGAGCCGGGGGTTCCAGGTGGTCAGTCCAGGCGCGGCTCGATGAGCTGGGCAAACCGGTTCCGGGCCCGGTTTAACCGGCTCTTGACGGTGCCCAGGTTGCAGCGCGTGATGTCCGCGATCTCCTCGTAACTCTTTCCTTCCAGTTCCCGGAGGATGAACACGACCCGGTGGTGCTCGGGCAGCTGGGCGACACTCCAGTCCACCAACTCGCGCAAATGCCGCTTGCGATACAGGTCGTCCGGCTTGTTCTGGGGGTCCTCGAACTGCAGCGGCCGGTGATCGGCCTCCCAGTTCTTCTTGAAGGTCTGGAACAGGACCAGCGGATTGCGGCTGCGGTTCCGCAGTTCGTTCTTCGCCAGGTTGGAGGCAATCGTGTAGATCCAGGTTGAGAACTTCTTCGACTGGTCAAAGCGGGCGAGATGGCGGTGGACGCGAATGAAGACTTCCTGGACGAGATCTTCTCCCCGTTCACGATCGCCGATCGTGCGGTACACGAAGTTGAGAAGGCGGCGCTGGTAGCGCTCGACCAACTCGTCAAACGCATGCGAATCGCCACCCAGGTGCGCGGCAACCACGGCGGAATCGTCCTGCGCGTGCAGCAACAACCGCCCGGTGGCGCGGGGCGCCCCGATTTCGGTTGTGTTCGATGGGCCTAGGACTGTCCTCATGGGTCGCTCCTGTTGGTCGTACAGGTACTTGAGCATTTCCCGTACCGTGTGGAACCATCCAGCCAACCAACTGACTCCAAGTCACTTAGCTACGTTACTGACGTGACACTACCACGATACAGTCGTTTTGCTTTTGTCCCTGAAGGATGACAATGATGGCTTCCTTCTACTTATTCAGGCGGAAACCAGCCACGTAGAGTAACGCTGCGACGGTCTTGGCATCCGCGACATCGCCCCTTCGTATCATCTCAAGGACACTCGAGAGCTTCTCTGCCCTTACCTCAATGAACTCGTCCGGCTCGTGGGTCGCTTCTCCTACCGTGATTCCTGTTGCCCAGAAGAGATGGATTCGCTCGTCGGTGAATCCCGGTGTCGTGAACACGGTGGTCAGGTGTTCGAGGTGCTCCGCCCGGGCCCCCGTCTCCTCTGCCAGCTCGCGCCGGGCGCAGGCGAGGGGCTCCTCTCCCCGCTGTAGTACGCCGGCTGGTATCTCCCACAGCGTGCCGCCCGCGGCGTACCGGTACTGGCGCAGCATCAGCACGAGCGGGTCCGGGTCGGCCGGGTCTCCCAGGATCGGAACCACCGCGGCGGCACCGGGATGCCGGATGATTTCGAGCTCGATGGTGGACTGGTCCGGGGCCCGCACCGTGTCTACGTCCACGGAGACTACCCGGCCGGAAAAGGCGCGTCGGCTGGCCAGCCGGGCTTCCGGGGACGGCTTCATCCGCACCTCTGGTATAGACGATCGAACAGGCTGAAACGTTGCGACGGCTTCAAAGTGTGCCGAACAGACGGTCTCCGGCATCCCCGAGGCCAGGCAGGATGTATCCCTTGTCGTTGAGTTCCCGGTCGAGCGCGGCCGCGTAAATCGCCACGTCGGGGTGGGCCTGGAGCATGCGCTGGATGCCCTCCGGGGCGGCCACCAGGCAGAGAAACCGGATGCGCTTCGCGCCGGCCCGTTTGAGGGCCGTGACCGCCTGGGCCGCGGACCCGCCCGTGGCCAGCATCGGGTCGAGTACGAAGAACAAGCGGTCCTCTTCGGTGCCTGGGATCTTGAAGTAGTAGTCGACCGGCTCGAGGGTATCGTGATTGCGGTACAGGCCGATGTGTCCTACTCGGGCGGTCGGGAGGAGCTGGGCAATACCCTCGACCATCCCAAGCCCCGCGCGGAGAATCGGGACGAGGGCCAGTTTGGGCCCGGCCATTTGCCGGCCTTCGAACCGTTCCAGGGGAGTTTCCACCGTGGCGGGGGCCAGCGGCAGGTCCTTGGTTGCCTCGTATGCCATCAGCGTCGCGATCTCGCTGACCAGCGCCTTGAAGTCGCGGGGCGATGTCTCCCTGGCGCGAAGAATCGTGAGCTTATGCTGAATCAGCGGGTGGGCCACGACGGTCAGGTTACGGAACATGAGCACAATCATAGGAGGCCCGGCCGTGGGCGTCGAGAGGTGATCCAGCGCATTGACACGGCCGCTGCCCGCCCGTACGATAGCCCCCAAGTCGTCCGCCCCAGGTGCTCACTCTCGGTTGCGAGGTCACCAATGAGTACACGATCCCTGACAGGCCGCGTCGCGCTCGCCGTCATTTCATTGACGTGCGCGGGCAGCGTCGCAGTGCACGCGCAGGACAAGAAGCGCGTTGCGGTCCTCGATTTCGACTACCAGACGGTCCATTCGTCTGTCTACGAGATGTTTGGCAGCGACGTCGACATCGGCCAGGGCATCGCGACGATGCTGGTGACCGAGCTCGTGAAGAACGGCACCTACTCGGTGATCGAGCGCCAGGCGCTCGACAAGATTCTCAAGGAGCAGAACTTCCAGGCGGGCGGGCCGACGCGAGCAGCGCCGCATCCCTCGGAAAAATGCTCGGTGTGGACGCCGTGATCACGGGTGCGATCACGCAGTTCGGCCGTGATGACAAGAAGGTGGGCATCGGCGGCGCCGGCATCGGGCCCTTGCGTATCGGCGGCCTCGGGAAGAGCAGCGCGAAGGCGACGGTCAAGATCGATGCGCGCATCGTGGACGTCACCACTGGCGAGATTCTGCAAGTTGCCGAAGGCACCGGTGAATCGGCCCGCGGCGGAGTCCTCGTGGGCGGCGCGGTTGGCAAGGTCGGGGGCGCGGTGAACATGTCGAGCTCGAATTTCAGCGCGACCATCATCGGTGAGGCCACCCGGAAGGCCGTAGATGACCTGACCAGGACGGTCGTCGAAGCCAGTTCCCGAATCGTGGCGCGGAAGGTCGAGATCTCGGCCCTTGTGGCCGATGCGTCCGGCTCGGAGGCCACCATCAGCGTCGGTTCTTCGGCCGGCGTCAAGAAGGGCGCCAGCTACGACGTGGTGCGTCCGGGTCGCGAGATCAAGGACCCCGCCACGGGCCGGGTGATCCGGCGCGTGACCACACCAGTGGGAACCATCACGATCACGGAGGTCGGGGCTGACTTCGCGGTTGGCCAGGTCACCGGTGGTCCTGCCAAGGCCGGTGACTGCGTGGGCACATGCCCGTCGGCGCCCGCCAGTACCGCACCCTCACAGCCTGAGGCGGCGGCACCAGAGCCGTCGCGCGCGCCCGTGGTTGGCGCGGCGCTGGGAGCCATTGCGGCGTTGCCTTCCGGGCCGTGGGCGTACGCGCCCTATCAGTTCAAGGGCACCGAGCACTTCCGGTATGAGGTTCGCAAGGTGGACGGCAAGGCTGTCGAGACCAGCCACTACAACCTGGACATCCAGCCCTCGGGCAGTGGCGCTACCGGATGAAGGTGGATGGCAAACTGGGTGACGAGGCGTACTCGTCTACCGTGACCGCGCCAAGCGCGAACGCGGGCGGTAGGATGGGCGGCATGATGGGCATGGGCCAGCTCATGGCCCTGGGCCCGGTGGGCGCCGTGCTGCTGAACCCCATGATGAGCATGATGTTCATGGGGCACGAGCTGACCCTGGGCGACGGCTGGAGTTCGTCGAATGGAGGCCGCAGTACCTCCATGAAGGTCGAAACCAAGTGTCAATTCGCGGGTGTCACCGGTTTGAACGCTGTGATGCGCGAGAACCAGGAAGTGAAAATGGAAAACTGCCTGTCGCCCAACGTGCCGTTGCCATTGAGCGTCACGCTGCACGAGGGAAAGAACGATTACACGGAAATGAAGCTGGTGGAGTTCCGGCCCTGAAGAGGGCTACGGAATAACGAGCAGGGCTGCCTTCCCGCCGAAGTCGTCGGGGACCGCGGTAATATCGTCCGGCACCGTCCAGCGGTCTCCGTTCACCAGCAGCGCGAACCGGTAGACGCCCGGGAGCAGGGCCAACTCGGCTGACCAACGCCCCGCGCGGTCCCGCGCGAGGGATGCCGGTTTCCACGCGTTCCATTCGCCTGCGATAGCCACCGCCTTCGCGTCCGGCACCGCAATCGACACCTTGACCCTCGCCTGGCCAAGACGCTCGACCGCGACGGATCGACGGCCGGTGAACACGGTTCGCTGCGGCAGGGTAAAGCGAAGCCCCACGGACGCGAACCCGCCACTGGTAAAGCCACTCACATCCCGCGGATACTCGCCGGCAGTCGCTTCGAGGACGGTCGAGATGGTAGGGTGGACCTGAAAGCGAACGTGCCATTCCGGGTTGTCACGCAGATCACCCGCTCGAATACCGAGCCCGCTTTCGAGCCGGACGATTCCGCGCTCTAAGGTCACCACTGCAGCCGCGTCGGCGAACTGGGCCGTTGCCGTCCGGCTGGCTGCAGCCTGCGCCGTCAGGGTCACCAGGCCGCTGACCCGGGCGTCCAGGCGACCCTCTCCGGTGAATAGCAGGAGGTTCGTACCATCCACGCGCCGGACCCCACCTCCGCCAACCCGCACAGAACCCCCGACGCGGCGAGCGGTGAACAAGAGGACGGGTCCGCCGGCCGCGATTTCGGAGTGGTTCGTTCCATCGAAGGTTCTGGCGCTCCCGAAACCAACGACACCCAGGTTGACGGAGCCGGACAACGGCAGTGTCAACACTCCCTGGCCGGCCACCTGGACGGCTGTCTCGCCGGTGGTGAAGCGGGAAAAACTGGCATCGAACATGGCGGCCGTGCGTCGCTGGGCGAAGCCCACCCGGGCCGAAACGAGGGCGGCCGTACCGGCCACGGAGTCAGCGTAACGAGCGTGGACTCCTCCAACGAGGATGGAGGCTTCCTGGGCCGCCAGCGAGCCCGTGGCCAGGCTGCCAGCTGCCACCAGGAGCCAGGCAGCTCGCTTCACGGCTTCGGTTTCAGTGTCCCGGACTCGTCGCTCGAGTGGGGTGGCGCGGCCATCACCGGGGTGGTGGTCGCGGCCCGTCCGGTCAGCTCGGGCCGGTCGATGGCCAGCAGGTTACCAGCCAGCATGCGGGTGGTAACCTCCGCGACGGTCATTCCGCGAGCCATCATCGACGCCGCGACGGACGGAAGCTCGAGGACTTCGTTGGGGGTATGTCCGTCCTTGAACGCCTGCCCCACCGCGTGGGTCGCGGCCCCGCGTTCAATTCCCTGCGCGGCCAGCGACGAAGCCACCATGAGACCGGTGGCCGCCGCGTCGGTGCGTCCGGCGCTGCGGATGAGGGTGCGCACGTCGTCGGGCGTCATGCCGCGGGCCAGTGCCTGGGCGGCCGCGGAAACAACGGAACTTGCCGGGTTGCTCAGCCCTGCCCCGAGGGCGGCATCACGAGCCGCCGCCAGCCGGTGACGAAGGTCACCCACGGCAATTACCAGGCGATCGGAGGCGGCGTGCTTAGCCCAACCCTCGAGCGCCTTGTTGGCCAGCGGTTCAACGGGGAGTCCCTCCCGAATCGCCTGGGCCGCGATCTGCTGGATCTGGTTCGCCAGCTCGGCCGGCGCGCCCCGCGCCAGGAGTTCACCCCGGACATCCGATGTCGCCGCGGGTTCCTGCGCAGACAATGCCCCGGCCGCGAGTGTCGCCACGAGCCACGCGCGAACGATGTTTGTCATGATTTCACCACACCCCTTGGGCTGATCACGATGATGCTGTTGGTCTGCCCGAAACCGTCAGCGACCTGCGCGTGCGCCGTAGGATCGGCGATCCAGCGCTGGCCGTCTACCACGAACAGATACTCGTGCGACCCCACCTTCAACGGTACCGTCGCCGTCCAAAGCCCCGGTGCGGCACTGGGCACCAGCCGGATCGCGTCCTGGCTCCATGAATTGAACGACCCAGCAAGGCTGACCGTCGATGCCTCGGGTGCGACCAACTCGAACCGCACGAGAACTGTTCCCGCCGATGCCAACCCTGTGTCCGCTGCTCGACCGGGCCACATGAGCAGTAACGCTACCGAGGCGGCGAATGCCAACACGATTGGACGGACGTTCACGCGTTGTGGTGCGAGCAACCACTGCAGGAATCCCCGCCGCCCCCTGGGGGACAACGACCGGACACGTGCCATGACCGCGTTGTCCAGGCCCGACGCTGGCTGGCGGATTCCAGCCGCGTAGGCGGCCAAGGCCAGCTCGAAACGATCCTCACTCAACTCGGACGACTTGTCGTTCATTCAAGCACCGTTAAGTCCTTCCAGCTTTTTCCGCAAAACCTCGCGGGCGCGATAGACGCGCATCTTGAGCGCGTCCACTCCCGCGCCCAGCAACTCGGCGATTTCCTCATACGAGCGTCCGTCAACGTGCTTCATCACAAACGCTTCCCGCTGCTCTGCGGTCAGCTCGTTCAATGCTCCTTCAATGGCCCGCCCAAGCTCATCCTGCTCCATCGGCCGGTCGGCGCGCTCCCGGGCCGGCGTGTCGTGCTGGTCCAGCGGCTCGGTCCGGCGCCGCGCGCGGGCGTTGTGACACTGATTCGTCAGGATCCGGAAGAACCAGTGCTTGAACCGGCTGGGCTCGCGGCACGACTGCAACGACTGGAAGGCGCGGATGAAGGCTTCCTGGAGGGCGTCTTCTGCCGTGTCCTGGTCCCCAACCATGGCGGTCGCATACCGCCCGAATTCGATCCGGTACCGCTCGACCAGCACCCGGTAGGCCTCGGCATCTCCCGCCAGGACTTGGGCAACAACCTCCCCATCGGGGGCCTGATTCTCAGACAAGAGACACCATATCCGTCAAACGGGTAACGGCCTGGCGACCGACCGGGCAACGTCACGGCCGGACCGGACCGCCCCGGGGACACCCCCTGGGACGTACGCGGCCCCGGCAAGGTGGAGGGACCCGAGCCGCTCCAGGCGGCCAAGCAACTCGCCCACAAGACCTTGATGCCCCGGTCCGTATTGGGGGATTGCCTCGGGCCAGCGCGAAACGAGGGCCTCTGCGGGTGTTCCGGACAGGCCCAGAACCGCACCCAGGACTCGAACGGAACGGTCGACCCAGCCCTCATCGGAGACGTGAAGCTCGTCGGGTTCAGGCCGGAAGAATGCCCGAAGGAGGACCGTCCCCCTGGGGGCCCGGTTGGCAAACTTTGACGAGCTGAACCCACAGGCCCGCAGCCCCTCCGAGCCCTCGTTCCCCGGGGCGACCACGAAACCGGTCGCGGCCAGCGGATGTGAAACCGCCGTGCGCGGATAGCCGAGGGACACACACAAGTTCGAGGTCAGCACCAGGGTCTCCAGGAGCGCGGCTGCTTCGGGATCAATGGGCGCGATCAGGGCGGCCGCGGCGCGAGGAGGGACAGCCAGCAGGACGTTCGGTGCCTCCCGGGTTGCCCCACCGGACGTGGTGAGGCGCCACTGGCCGTTTGCTCGGTCGATCCGCGTTACGGGGCAGTCTGAAAAAATCTCCACTTTGCCCTTCAACGTGTTCAGAAGCGCGTGAGGCAACGCTCCCATGCCCGCTTTCAGCGAAGACAGGCCGCCGGGCCGGGATTCATCGGGAACGGGGATTCCGAGGAGCGCGGCCCCGTCACGCGTGGAGAGGTCGGACAGAGAGCCCCCGCGCAGGAGCAGCGAGCGGCGTTCCAGTTGCGGGATAATCTGGTCGGCGAGTCCCAGCTCCTTGCACAAGGCGGGAACAGCGACATCGGCGGCAACGAACCCCTCGGCACCCTCTTCGATCAGGTACCCATTCTGGTGCCGGGTCCGGACCTGCCCGCCTGCTTGGGCTTGGGCTTCATACAAGGCCACCCGGCGTCCGGCCCCGGCCAGTTCGAAGGCCGCTACCAGGCCCGCGAGGCCGCCGCCGATAATGGCGAGGTCCATGGATCAGACCGGCGCGGCGCTCCGCTCGTGCACCAGGTCCACGACCGCGCGGGCTTTTCCCGGGTCGGTCGTGGGGAGGATTCCGTGTCCGAGGTTGAAGATGTGACCCGGGCGCCCGTTGGCCTGGGCCATGATGTCCTGCACTCGGGCGGTGAGTTCGTTCATGGGGGCGAACAAGGCGCAAGGATCCAGATTTCCCTGAATCCCGCGATCCGGAAAAGCGCGCCACGCGTCGTCGAGCGAGACCCGCCAGTCCACGCCGATCACGTCACCGCCTGCCGCCGCGATCAGGTCCAGGAACGCGGACGTTCCCGTGCCGAAATGAATCACGGGTACGCCACCGGCTTTTGCCAGCGCGATCGCCTTCCGGGAGTGCGGCAGGACGTAGCGCCGGTAGTCGTCCGGCGACAGGCAGCCGACCCAGCTGTCGAACAATTGCAGCGCGTCCGCTCCCGCGCGGCCCTGGGCCGCCAGGTACTCGCCGACCATTGTGGCGAAGCGGTCCATGAGCGCATGCCAGGTTTCCGGGTCGCCGTACATGAGAGTTTTGGTCTCGGCGAAATTGCGCGAAGACCCGCCCTCGATGGCATAGCTCGCGAGCGTGAACGGGGCGCCGGCAAACCCGATCAACGGGACGCCGTTCAGGGCTCGTTTTGCGAGGCGAATGGCGTCCAGGACGTACCCCAAGTCGGTGTCGGGATCCACCGGCTTGAGGCGGGTGACATCGGCGCGCGTCCGGATCGGATGGGCAATGGCCGGGCCCTCTCCCGCGGTGAACGTCAAGCCGAGGCCCAGCGGTTCAAACGGCAGCAGGATGTCGGCGAAGATGATGGCCGCGTCCACGCCGATCTTCTCGACCGGCTGGAGGGTTACCTCGCAGGCGAGTTCGGGCCGGTGGCAAATCTCCAGCAGGGACGCCTTGGCCCGGATGGCCCGGTACTCGGCCATGTAGCGGCCTGCCTGGCGCATAAACCACACCGGCGTGTGGGGTGCCGGCTCCCGCCTGAGCGCGGCACGGAACGCATCACCCGACAAGGAGGCGCACTCCGTCCACTTTGACCTGATACGTCTTCACCGGAGCAAGTGGCGGCCCGCCGGTTGGCTGGCCGGTCTTGAGGTCGAACGTGCCGCCGTGCCACGGGCAGGTCAGGATGCAGGTCGTGGTGTTCACGGCCCCCTCGGAGAGGGACGCGCGGCCGTGCGTGCAGCGATCGCTGCACGCGTAGAACGAGCCACCGACATTGAAGATCGCGATGGCGTCCGACCCCAGATACACACGCTTGCTCCCGCCCGGCGGAATCTCCGCCACGTCTGCCACCGGCGTGAATCCATTGGACTGGGCCGGAGAGAGATCGAGCAGGGCACGCGCTGAGGCGCCGCCCAGTGTGTCCAGGGCTTCATAGAGGGACATCTGCAGGCAGGTGAACGTCGGCGTGTCGCGCAGGGTGTAGGACGACGCTTCCGTCTCCCGCAATTCCATGACGAGGTCCAGAAACTCGCCGGGATCATCTCCCTCGAACGCGACGACATGCTCCTGGTCGTCCAGGCCGTAGGAGTAAATGGTGTTCAGGCGAATGGTCGGGTATTTCCGGCCGATCCGGACGTGCTCATCCATGGCCGTTTGGCGGCGTTCCTTGGGCATGGCGTACCAGGGCCGCGACTTCACGAACGGATAGACGAACAGGTACTTGTTGTCCGCAGGCTGGACCGTGAGCTGCTCGTCGTGCTTCGGATCGTCGGGGAACTGGTAGATCGACTTCCGGGTCATGCCCAGGTACGAGTAGGCGACGGAGAAGAACGCCCCGAGGCTGGTGGAGAACACGGCGGTCTGCAGGCGCTGCAGCGTTTCAAGGTTCTCGGCCGCATGCCAGAGCAACAGGTCACAGTCGCCCCGGGCGCCCACCAGGCTGTACGTGCGCAGCAAGAGCTTCGCATGGAAGCTCTTGATGGTCTTGCCGAATTCTTCCTTGTGCGCCACCTGCTGATCCGCTGGCAGGCGGCGCCAGGCCGGGTCCAGCTTCACGAACAGGAATCGAACGACCTGCCTGCGCTCTTTCGTCACTCCTCACCCCCTGGCCCCCTCTCCCTCGGGGAGAGTGGGGACGTTGCTTGTTTGCCCAGCACCGCGATCAGCGCGGCCACCAACCCGTCTTCGGAATACTCTCCAGCCACCTCGGTCACCGTCAGTCCGTTCTCGCGGGCCGTTTGTGCCGTAACCGGTCCGATACACACGACCGCCGCGCCCGGAGGGACCGGTCCGGCCTCCAGGAAGCCCCGAACCGTAGATGAACTGGTAAACGTGACGGCATCGACGCCGCTCAAGTCGGGCCGCTCGCTCCGCTCGGCGTGCGTGTGATACACGACCACGTCATCCACTAGCGCGCCCTGCTCCCGTAGTCCCAGCACCAGCGCCCGCCGCGCGATATCCGACTGCGGCAACAGGACCCGCAGCCCCTTTACCGTGCCCAAGGTTTCCAGCACGCCTTCTGCCACGTGTTTCGGGGCTACCAGGTCGGGCTCGACCCCGTGTTTCCGGAGCTCGGCGGCTGTGGCCGGCCCGATCGCGGCAACTCTCGGCCCGGCGAGCGTGCCGGTACGGCGAAAGACCGCCTCGACCGCGTTCCGGCTCGTGAAAATAACCCAGTGATACCGCGGGAGCTCGTGGATTGCCGCATCGAGGGCGCCGGGGTCAGCGAATTCTACCCGAATGCCCGGCACAAGTACTGGTTCCGCACCAAGCGCTTCAAGCCGTCCGGCCAGTTTCCGTCCGTCCGGCTCCGCGCGCGTGATCACGATTCTCCGGCCTCGAAGAGGCATACCGGGCCGCGTATCGGGTCCTGGCATCGTGCCCACAAGGTGCCCGCGGGCCGCAAGCTGCGTCAACCGCTGGCGAGTCTGTCCCCGGCCTCGCAGATTCGCGTTCATGCTGGCGGCAGCGATCGTTCGAACGGGCCTGGCCCTGGGCACCATCGTGTTTGCGGTCATTGGCACGGTGCGAAGAGGCGATGTCGGGTGGTATGCGGCGTCGGGGCTCATGGGGACGATGTGGTGGCTTTGGGATTTCTTCGTCGAGTGGCTCTTCGCGCCGATCGGCGCCGCGCTGGCGCGGTTGTTTCTCGAGGGCGGGGACATGCCCCCAAGCGTGATCCAGAGGACACGGCCCAGTGGCTCGAAGCCCGGCTGGAGCAAACCGTCACGCGCCAATCCGACATTCAGGCCGCCCTGCGCCTGGCCGACCTCTACCGGGTGATGCATGATGACCCGGTGCGAGCCCGCGCGGTCGTCGAAATGATGAAGACCCGCTACCCACGTGACGCAGACCTCGCACGATACGATGAAACGAAACAGGAGGGACGCTCGTCCTGAGCGCCCCTCCTGTTTTTCCCGGCGTCGCCTAGAACTCCGCGGTAATTCCCCCGAGGATCCGCCGCCCGATCACCGAGCCGCCGTACATCTGGTAGCGTTGCTGGTTGAGGATGTTCGTGCCGATCGCGTGGATCCGGATGTTGTTGTTGACCCGGTACGAGATATTGGCATTGAACGTCTGGCTTCCCGGAACCTGGCCTGCGAAGACCCCCGCCGCCCAGCGGAAGGAATCCACAATCTTGGTGCTCAGCCCGAGCTCAAGCCCCTGCCGCCCGGTGTACATGAGGGAGAGGCTGCCCTTGTGTTTCGGCGTGTTGGGGAGCACGGAGTCACCCGGAGCCAGCGTGCCCGCTTCGATAGTGAAATCGAAGAACGTGTACGAGGCGTCCATCCGCAGTTCATTGGTCAGGAGCACACCGGCCCCGAACTCAACGCCCCGCTCCTGCACCTTGCCCGCGTTGGTGTATGACACGATCACCGAGCGTCGCCCCGTCAGCGGATCCGTCCCGATCCGGGAGCCGAGCTGGGCGGCGAGCTGCTGATAGCCACCCCTCAAGGTTGGGATGTTGGCCCGGAGCGGGTGGGCGGCGGGCAGGCCGAGGCCGGCCAGCGCGGCGTCCAGCGCGTTCAGGGTGGCGACGACATCGGTCGGCGTGCTGAGCGAGTACGACGGGTAGCTGGGATTGACGCCGCCGAGCAGGTCGGTGACAAAGTTGGAGAGGAAGTTGTAGTAGCCGTCCAGGCTCACGAACACGCGGGTCGAGATGTCGCCCTTATAGCCGAGCTCCAGTCCCGTGACCTTCTCGACGTCGAGATTCCTGTTCCCGAGGCCGAGGATCAGCGTCTGGGCGGGGAAGTCCCACGGCAGACACGCGGCGGAGGCCGTGGTGGGCGAGGTGAGCACGCATCCGGCCGGCAGGTTCACGGCGGTCGCGACGGCCGGGATGGCCGCGCGGACGTTGGCCCACAGGAGCTCCAGGCCCCCTTCGAGTGTGGCCGGCGAGGCCGTCGGCGCACCCGCGGGGGCGCGCACGTAGAACTCCGAGTATGACGGAGTCTGGAACGCCCGGTTCACGGTGGCCCGGAACGAATGGTGCTGGTTGGGCGAAATGACCAGTGCGCCTTTGGGCGAGAACTGAGGCTTGAACAGCGTACCGTCGTCCCAGCGGGAAGCGCCGAGGACGCGTACGTGGCTCGACGGGCGGTACTCCACCTGGCCGTAGCCCGAGTAGTACTTGTCGTTCCGGTTGTCGTCGGCGAGGGCCATGAGGGTGCCCTCGGTGTTCTCATGCGAGTTGCGGAACGAGGCGCCGAGCACGAAACGGAGCTTGTCCTGCATGACGGCCCGGTTGTACTGGCCCTCAAAATGGATCACCCCGGAGTGATCGACCAGGGGCGTGCCGGAGGACAGAATCACCTGGTGGGCGGGGGTCCCGGCGGGCGAGGTGCGGCCGGAATACCACCCCATGACGTTGTAGTGCTCGGACCCCCAGTTGGCCCGGAACCACGGACGAAACGCATCCCGGATCTGGACTCGGCCGATGCCGGTCACGAACACTTCGTTTTCGACCCGGCTCCCGCCGCCCTCGACCGTTCCAACCGCCCCGTTGGCGGCGTAGTAGTCGAGCCGTGCCGTGCCGAACGCACTGAGCAGGCTCTTCCGGTCCCCCGACACGATGCCGCCGGCGCCGATGGTCTGGCCGTTCAGCGCGACGGCTTCGATGGCCGGCCGGCCCGTGGCGTCGAGCTTGGACACCTGGGTCGGGTCGATGGCGTCGGTGTATTCGCGGCGCAAATCGAGGCTGTCGCCGGCGGTGCGCGAGCGCGACCACGTGTCGCTGGTCGTGTAGCCGCCCGTAAATTTGTAGCCGATCTGCCCGCGGTTCAGCACGCCCGCGTGGCGGACGTCGGCCCGGAACGTGTTGAGCTCTCCTGCACCGACCGACAGACGCGTACCGGCAAGTTCACGGGCGGAAGGCGTCGTGATGCTGAGGACGCCGGAGAAGGCGTTGGCGCCGTACAGGGCCGCGCCCGGGCCGCGGACGATCTCCATTTTGCCCAGGTCTTCGAGCGACGTGGACATCGCGCCCCATTCCTGTGCGCCGATGAACGTGATCGAAAGGTCCCGCCCATCCTGCAGCACGAGGATGCGGCGGTTGAGTGTCGAGTTGAACCCGCGGGTGTTGACGTTCATGTCGTTGACGCCGCTCTGCACCACGTCCACACCGGGCACATTGGCGATGGCCAGGGCGGTCTGGCCGGTGAGCGCCAGGCTCCGGGCAGCCCGCGTGTCCACCAGCGTGACGGCTGCCGGCGCCTCGACTACGCGCTCGGGCGTTCGCGACGCGGTGGAGACGATGATTTCGCTCAGCATGATGGGCTGGGTCTCGAGCGTGACGTCGGCCGTTGCCGTGCCGCCTGCGACCACCGTGACTTTGACTTCCTGGGGCTTGTACCCGACCCACCGGACTAGGAGCGTCTGCTCGCCCGCCGGTACCCGCTGGATGGTGAAGTGTCCGTTGGTTCCGGTCTGGGCCTCGAGGCCGGTACCCCGAACGCTCACGTTTGCGCCCTGGATCTTGGCGCTGTTGTCGGATCGAGTAACGGTTCCCTGGACTGTTCCGGTCCCCTGGGCCGCGAGCGGGTCGGCGGTGGTGATGGTCGCGAGCAGGACGGAACCGGCCAGCAGGAGCTTGGAAGTCAGTGCGCGCATAAGACAACCTCGAGGGAGTAGGTGTTCAGGGTGGCCAAGATGCACAGTGAACGGCGTTTGTGCGAGTGGCAAGGGGATACGCGCGCCCTTTCCCCGGGGGTTTCACCCCATCTATAATTCCGGGCCTTTTTGCCACGCCCGGCCAGGTAGCTCAGTTGGTAGAGCACGTGACTGAAAATCACGGTGTCGGCAGTTCGATTCTGCCCCTGGCCATTCGTTCGCCGCAGGTCCGGTCCACGCCCTAGCCCGCCGCTGTCCCTCCAGTCGAGATTCCCCGCCTACCAGGAACTGAGGAGATGCATGTTCCTTTTTCGCCGGTTGTTTCCTGTCGTTGCCTTGCTTCTCGTTGGCTGCGAGGATGCCCGGGGAATTCCCGGCTTGTGGACGGGTGTGTTGCGAACGACGGCGACGCTCCTGGCACCTTCGCGGGCATTCTCCTTTACGCTGACCCTGGCGGAAACCAAGGAGGGGGTGCTGAGTGGGGGTGGGCGGCTGGCGAACAGCGCGCCGGACTCTTTGGCGAACCCCAGCCAGACGTTTTCGTTGACAGTGACCGGCGCTCATGCGCACCCGGCCGTCAGCCTTGCGATCGTGCCCGTCGGCGTTCAGGCGATGAATTTTTCAGGAAGCATCGACGCGACGCTGTCGCGAATCGACAGCGTCGTATACGGGTCCGGATTCACCGGGGACTCGCTGCACCTGTTCCGGGACACGCCCGCGGTCGGGGCCCAGGTCACAGCTCCGTGAGGCCCGGCGGAACAGTGCCGCACCCACGGGGGTTTGATGGTCAGAGGTGACGTGATATGAAACGGCTCATGTTCGCGACTTCGGCCCTGTTCGTAATCGCGCTGGTGGCGGGATGCGCTCCCAGCCGCACGGCGCAGCCTGGCGTTCAGCCGGAGCGGAAGGTCGTGCGGATGTCCCGGAACATCATCGGGGGGTATCGGCCCGCGTTCGGGAACATGGTGCTCAACGTCGAGACGACCATCGAGGGGCCTGCCCGGCGATACGAGTTGTTCGCGCGCTGGACTGGCGATGCCCGGGTGGACGTGTCACCGGGCGAGTCCCTGGTGGTCGAGGCCGACGGGCAGGAATTCAAGTTCCGGGTCCCGGAATCGGGCATCTACCGCGACTTTTCCTGCGAGCCCCGCTGTATCTATGACGACCGTGCGTACTATTCGGCGACCGCGGCCCACGTGCAGGCGATTGCCAATGCCAAGCGTGTGGTGGTCCGGCTGGTAGGGTCCAAGCGCACCGTCGAGCGGGAGTTCAACGAACTGAACTTTGAGCGATTCCGGGAGTTTGTGCAGAAGAACGTGCCAGCGGACAGCTCCGTGGGTTCCGGCGGCGGCTCGCCGCCGGCCCGGAACTGAACTTCCCGGGGCCCGCCGGCGTATAATTCGGCTACTTATGAGATTGCTTCCCCGCCTCCTCCTGATCGCCGTCGTCGTCGTGGTGGCCTCCGACTGCCAGGCATTCTCAGTGTCCGAGCCCGTTGTGCGCATTGTCCTGGTCAAGGACAACGTGTTCGACCCGGTGGTGATCAACACGGTGCCCGCGCCCACGACGGTCCGCTGGGAGTGGGCCCCAGGGAACACATATGACCACAACGTCGTGTTCGACAGCTTTCAGGTTGCACAAGCGGGGGGCTGGCTGGTGAATTCCCCGACTCAGAAGGTGGGGATTCACGAGTTCCAGTTTGGAGTTGCGGGCGTGTTTGAATACCGCTGCACGGTCCACCCCGAAATGACCGGCACCATCAACGTCAGGCCCAACCTCTGCGAAAACGGCTGCCCGATCTTCCCCTAGGGTTTCTGTCTCCGTACCTCCGACTATTGGCCGAAAAAGAAACCGGCGCCGCATTTCTGCGACGCCGGTTCGTGTTTTCAAGTTGGCGCGTAACTACGGGTGGATCTGCCCCCGAACCGCGCCGCCGGCGTTCGCGACCGTGTGCACGTTCACGTACACCGTACTGAGCGCCGCCGCGGCCCGAATGCCGTCGTAGCTGCCACCGGCCGCGCAGCCCGGGGTGCAAGCAGCCACCATGTCTTGGGTGAACGAACCCACGCCGAGGTTGCCCCTGAACGGGGTCGTGGCGGGGGTGGTCGGACCGTCGAACAAGTACACCCAGACACCACCGCTGGTACCCGCCGCCCCTGTGTGAATGTGCGACGCGGTGATTTCGGTCAATCCGCTACCACCGATGTTCAGCGTGTACTTGGCCGCGGGGCCATCGAACACGACGCTGAACGTCGCGGTCGCCGTGACCGCGGTTGCGGGGACTTCGTTTGCGCCATTGAGCGTGGCGGTGAATGTTTCCTGATCGTAGCCGTTACAGCCAATGGCCGCGACGCCCAGGAAGGCCAAGCCGCTGAAGAACAACGTTGCAATCTTCCTCATGACACCTTCCTCCTGTCAACAAGAATTGAACCGATTGGTTCGGTAACCTCTCGTCGGGCGCATGGGGATGACTCTCCCCGGAGCGGCGGACTTCCCGACCCTGGCCTACCGCGAATTCCGCTACGGCACCTGCAACTCCGCGCACATTCTTCCGTTAAGCGCTTGGTTACGGGGAGCCCGCGCGGGCAATAGAGTGTAGGCAAGTTGCCGAATCGTCAAGGGTATGCGTGGTTTCCGTCAAAGGGGCCCGGGGCCGCTTTTGCCGCCCTTCCACGGGTCGTGACATCGGTCACATTGGCGTAAGTGGTTGCTGCATAGTAACTTATTGCTTCACTGGGTGAGTCTATTCACTCGTTCCGGTCGGTTTTCCGAGGGCCAAGCCAATCTGGAACGGGACGCGTTCAGGACCCCTGACACACAAGGAGTACTTCTTCCGATGGGCATGAAAGCAACGGGCCCGGCGCCGATCAACGAGCCGGTTCGATCCTACGCGCCGGGTACCGGCGAGCGTGAAGCGCTCAAGGCGCGCCTCAAGGAACTCGCACACGACGCGATTGAGATTCCGCTCGTCATTGGCGGACGTGAAGTGAAGACCGGAGCGACGGCTCTCTCGACCTCACCCCACAAACACGCGCTCAAGCTCGCGAACTGGCACAAGGCGGGGCGAGCCGAGGTCGAGTCGGCGGTGAAGGCCGCGCTGGATGCCCGGCGCGAATGGTCTGAGTGGCGCTGGGAGGACCGGGCCGCGGTCTTCCTGCGTGCAGCCGAGCTCCTCGCTACGACGTGGCGCTACACCGTGGCGGGGGCGACCATGCTCTGCCAGAGCAAGACGGCGCACCAGGCGGAAATCGACAGCACCTGCGAACTGATCGACTTCCTCCGATTCAACGTGCATTTCGCCGAGCAGATCTACGCGAACCAGCCCATGTCCGGCCCGGGGATGTGGAACCGGATGGACTACCGGGGACTGGAAGGATTCGTCTACGCGGTCACGCCGTTCAACTTCACCGCGATAGCTGGCAACCTGCCGTCCGCCGCCGCCATGATGGGCAACACGGTCGTGTGGAAGCCGGCCAGCTCGACGGTGTACAGCGGCTATTACCTCATGAAGCTGTTCGAGGCAGCGGGCCTGCCTCCTGGGGTCATCAACTTCGTTCCCGGGGACGCACAGGCGGTGAGCGATGTCGTGCTCAGCCATCCAGAACTCGCGGGCATTCACTTTACGGGATCCACAGAAGTCTTCCAGACGATGTGGCGGACGGTGGGACAGAACATTCAGCGCTACAAGTCATACCCCCGGCTGGTGGGCGAGACGGGCGGCAAGGATTTCATCATTGCCCATGAGTCGGCGGAGAAAGACGCGCTGGTTACCGCAATCATTCGCGGTGGGTTCGAATACCAGGGCCAGAAATGCAGCGCAGCCTCGCGGATCTACGTGCCCCAGTCGGTCTGGCGCGCCATCAAGGCACCCCTGCTCGAGCAAACCCGCGCCCTCACGATGGGCGACGTATCCGACTTCCGGAACTTCATGGGCGCTGTCATCGACAAGCGCTCGTTCGACAAGATCGCCGAGTACATCAAGGACGCCCGAGGCTCCAAGGATGCCGAGGTGCTGGTGGGCGGGGAGTCCGACGGCAAGGAAGGCTATTTCATCCGCCCGACGATCCTCGAGGCGAAACGGCCCGACTTCCGGACGATGTGCGAGGAGATCTTCGGGCCCGTCGTGACGGTGTACGTGTACCCGGACAACGGCTGGTCAGACACGCTGGACCTCGTTGACCGCACCTCGCCGTACGCGCTGACCGGGGCCGTGTTTGCCCGGGACCGGAAGGCGGTCGAGGAAGCCACGCGGCGCCTGCGCAACGCGGCCGGAAACTTCTATATCAATGACAAGCCAACCGGCGCGGTAGTTGGGCAACAACCGTTTGGCGGAGCGCGGGCCAGCGGCACGAACGACAAGGCGGGGTCCTACCTGAACCTGGTCCGGTGGGTTTCGCCGAGGACACTCAAGGAAACCTTCGTCCCGCCCACGGACTATCGGTATCCGTTCATGGCCGAGTAGTGGCGCGGCAGGTTCCCCGCCCGGGCTCCGGGCGCAGCGGCAAGGATTTCACCGAATTCGAACGGCTCCGGCGCCGGATCGGCGTCGCGCTGGTGGCGCTATTCGGGGTACTTGCCGCCGGTGTGATCGGCTTTTCGATCATCGGCCGGGGCACCCACACGCTGATCGACGCCGTCTACATGACGGTGATCACGCTGACCACGGTCGGCTTTGGCGAGATCATCGACATGTCGAATCACCCGGGCGGCCGGGTGTTCACGATGGTGCTCCTCCTCGCCGGCGCGGGCATTGTTGCCTACACCATCCCCATGCTGTCCGCCCTCGTGATCGAAGGGCAGCTCCACCACCTATTCTCAAGGTGCCGTATGCTCCGGAAGATCGAGGCCATGCAGGACCACTTCATCGTGTGCGGTGATACGGCCGCCGCGGCGTACGTCGCCGAGGAACTGGCGCGCACCCTGCGGGACGTCGTGCTCATCGTACCGACCGAAGAAGCCCTGGAACTGGCGTCCAACCGGCTGGCCGAGATCCCCGTCATGGTGGGGGACCCGACCGATGACGACGTGCTCTCGGCGGCCGGTATTGCCCGTGCCCGGGGCGTCGTTGCCAGCATGGAGGGAGACAAGGACAACATCCTCGTTGTCCTGGGAGCCCGCCGCCTGGCCCCCACCGCCCGGATCATCGCCGCCACGGAGCGGGTCGAGAGTGAAGCGAAGCTCCGCGTCGCGGGGGCCGACGGCATTGTCAGTCCCAGCAAGATCGGCGGCATGCGCATGGCGTCGGAGCTCGTGCGACCCACGGTGGTGCGGTTTCTGGACGAAATGCTGCGCGACAAGAACTCCGATTTGAGAATCGAAGAGGTTTCCATTCCGGGCGACCTCCCGGGCACCCGGCCGGTTTCGTCTCTGTGGGGCCCGGACGTGTCCGGCGTGGTCCTGCGGCAGCCGGGGACGGGTGGGTTCCAGTTCCGGCCGCCCGGCACCACGCTCCTCAAGCCGGGCATGATTCTCGTGGTCATGGCGGACGGGGATGGGCGGGACCGGCTGGAAAACAGGATCCGGCAATGGACGTCCTAGCCGGCTGAATTCTCGGCAAAAGAAAAAGGCCGGGACCCATCGGGTCCCAGCCTTTGCTTTCGCGTGGCCCTACATCTTGTGAATGGCGAACCCTTCGACGTGCACGTCGAGCATGTGGTTCACGCGCATCCCGACGTTTCCGTTGACGTCGATCTTTGAGGCGTCGGTGTTGTAGACCTCTTTGCCGTTGACCGTGAAGCTCACTTTCCCGCCCTGGACACCAATCGCCAGCTCGTTGGTCATCTTGCCGCCTGCATCGGTCTTGTTGACCGCGTCGTTGGTGACCCACCCCTGGGTGCCTTCGGTCACCGCTGCGGTAGTGGCGCCGGTGCGGCGCTTGACCAGGAACGAGCCGTCTTCGCGGACGAGGAAATAGGTGTACTGCTGTTTCTCGCCCTGTAGGTCGCTGCCGCCAATGATCAGGCCCATGCCTTCGCCGTGCCCCATGCCGGTCGGCTTCGTCTGGGTGAACTTGGCCACCGTGTGGTAGTTGCCGCTGGCCTTGTCCGCGTCACGGTAGACCACGGCGGCAACGCCCATCGTGAAATGCCAGGCCTGTCCCATCGGGACGAACTTCACGCTTGTGAGCGGCGCGTTCCTGTCGGTCCTGGCGGACCAGCCGGCCGGAAGCGTACCGCCCCCCACCGACACGGGCGTGTCGTGATCCATGCCGCCCGCCTGTGCCGCGGCCGGCAATGCGGCCAGGCCGGCGATGGCGGTCATCCAAATCGCTCGCGTCAACGTCTTCATGATGTCTGAACCCCGGTTTGAGATTGCGTGACCATAGGGACTGGTAGATTGCCGGCGCGGCAGCGGTGCCGCAAGGCCCCAAAGTACCTTGCACGTACGCCGTCCCGTGGGTGATTATTCCCCTCCGATGCCGCCTGAACCTGTCCTAGTTGAACTGACCCCACGGGCCCGGAAATTCCGCCAGGCCGCGTTCGTCTATCTGCATTTCGCGGTTCTATATGAAGTCGGCGCGTACGTGATGTGGCGCAACGACCTGTTGGCCCACAATTGGGGGCCGCCGGCCCTCTGGGTGTTTGTCTTTGCCCCGATCGCCGCCGGCTCAGTTTTCCTTGGGTTGTTCCGGTGGCAAAACGCCTGGTTTGCCCGGGTGATCTGGCTGGTCGGCATCGGACGCCTCCCGTCGCTGGTCCATGGTGCGTTCATCCTCAGCGATACCGGTCCGCTTACTCCAAGTCTCTACATCACGGCCATGGTCGTGGCCGTTATCAACATGTGGATGCTGGCACGGGCGGGGTGGGACCTGTGACCCATCGGACCTACAACGAAGTGAAGGGCGACGACCGCTCGGGCCTGCTGTCCCAGGTCGTGTCTCAACGCCAGCGCGTGGTAGACCGGCTTGCTTCGGTCCGCCGCGTGGTGGCGGTCATGAGCGGCAAGGGAGGCGTCGGGAAGAGTTACATCACCGCGACGCTCGCGCGGGAAATCGCCGCCGGGAAGCGGTCGGTCGGCGTCCTCGATGCGGATCTCAAGAGTCCCACGTGCGCCCGGATGCTCGGCGCGCGCGGGCCGGTGCAGGTAACTGATGACGGGGTCCAGCCGGCCATCGGGGTCAACGGCATCCGGCTGTTTTCCACCGACCTCCTGCTGGAGGATGGAAAGCCCCTCGCCTGGCGTGAGCCCGGGAGCGAGCGGTTTATCTGGCGTGGCGTGCTCGAAACGGGTGCGATCCGCGAGTTCCTGAGTGACGTCGTGTGGGGACCCCTCGATCTGTTGCTGGTTGACCTTCCCCCGGGCGGCGATCGCCTGGCCGATCTCGCGGCCCTCGTCCCCAGCCTGGCGGGCGCGGTGGCCGTGACGATCCCAAGCGAGGAATCTGAACGCTCGGTCGCGCGCTCCATGGAATCGGCCCGGGAGGCCGGCATCAAGGTGCTCGGCGTTGTGGAAAACATGAGCGGCTACGGGTGTGAGTCGTGCGGGCATGTGGGTCCCCTCTTTACCGGGAACGCGGGCGAGACGCTGGCCCGGACCTTTGGGGTGCCGTTGCTGGCTCGAATTCCGTTCAACCCGTCAGCTCCGCCGAAGCTTTCGCAACCGCTGGTGGATGCGGTCCTCACGGGGGCTCCATGAAGTTCCTCTGTATTGAATGCGATGAGCAGATGGGTTTCGAAGAGCGCCAGCAACCCGGTGACGGCACGTTCACGGCGTCCTTCAAGTGCCCCAAATGCAACCGCAGCGTGGCGCTCCTCGCCAACCCCATGGAAACCCAGCTGGTCGGCTCCCTCGGGGTGAAGATCGGCGGGCGGACCCTGGATGAGCAGCCGATGGAGTTGATCCGCTCGAACGTGGTCGGGAAAGACGACGCCTTTGCGGAGGAGGGGCAGATGAGGCAGCCTGTCTCTGCTGCTGCTGCTGCCTCTTCTGCCCCCCGGTGGACTCCGGACGCCAACGCCCGGCTCTCCAAGGTCCCGAATTTCGTCCGCGGCATGGTAAAGAAAATCTACGCCGAGTATGCTGCCGAGCGGTCTATTACCGAAATCACCCCGGAGGTCATGGACCGCGCCCGGACGGAGCTGGGCCTCGAGGGGATGTAGTGTCGGATTTTGATGAACGAGAAGTGTCCGGTTTGCGTATCCGGATTGACCGGGGTCTCTGCGTGGGCTTCGGAGATTGCGTGACCGAGTCCGTGGAAGCCTTCAAGATGGCGGAAGACGGGATCGTTGTTTTCGTTGCGCCGCAAGGCGTGGATCGCGAGCGGTTGCTCGCAGCGTGCGATGTCTGTCCTGTCGATGCGATCACGGTTTGGGATGCGACCGGCCGGCAGATTGTTCCGTCTTGACAGGCCTCGTTTGGCAGACCATGTTCGGCGTCGTCTAAGGTATTTTCGATCACGGCTTTGTTTCGGTTGAACGACCGATTCTTCACGCTAAGCCGCGCATGCGTCGGTTGTTCCGCCTTGGAAAGCCACACTCACCATCGGACTTAAAAAAGGACAATAGCTCGTGAACCCGACCCCGCTGGCCGGAAGCGGAGCCGCGTACCGGGAAGTGTTCGTTCCCGTAGACAATTCGCAGCACTCCGACTGGGCCGTTGACCGTGCCATCGAGCTCTCTCGCAAGTTCCAGGGCCGCATTACCGGCAATCACGTGTATGCCGCGCGGCTCCATGACGTGCGATTCCGTCAGCTCGAGACCGGGCTTCCCGCGCAGTTCCAGACCGCCGAAGAGATCAAGCGTCAGCGCAAGATCCACGACAAGCTGATCGAGAAGGGCCTCCAGCTCATCGCGGACAGCTTCCTCGACGCGGTCGGCAAGCGTGCCGAAGAGGCCGGCGTGGCGTTGACACGCCAGCTGCTCGAAGGCATCAACTATGAAGAAGTCGTGAATGAGGTGAACCGGGGCGAAGGCCGGCTCCCGGGCCTCATCGGCTTCGATCCGAACCGTGCAGCCGGGTACGACGGCGGCGAGCGCGTGCGAAGCGACGTGAAGCTCGGCGAGAACGGCCGAATCGTTGCCGAGGAAGAGGATGCGGCCGCCAAGCTGGTCGGGACCTCCGGTCGTCAGTACGACCTCATGGCGATTGGCGCCCACGGACTCGGCCGCCAGACGTATTCGCAGTTGGGCGGTATGGTCTCCCGCGTCCTGCGCGGCGTGAACAAGGACGTCCTGATCGTGCGGGACGACAGGCCGTTCGAGGGCGGCCGGTTCATGGTGTGCGTGGACGGCTCGTCCTACAGCTACCGGGCCATGAAGCAGGCCCTGGACTTGGCGCAGGCGTTCGGCGGGTCCCTTTATGTCTGTAGTGCTTTCGACGTCGAATACCACCACATCGTCTTCAACAACATCAAGGACGTGCTTTCCGTCCAGGCGTCGAAGGTCTTCAAGTTCGAGGAACAGGAAGAGCTCCACAACAACATCATCGACAAGGGTCTCCTCAAGCTCTGCCAGGCGAATCTCAAGCGGGCAGAGGTCATGGCGCAGGAGTACCCGGGCGTGCCGATCAAGACGCAGATCCTCATCGGCAAGCCCTTCCAGGTCATCATGCAGTGGGCGGAGGAGATCAAGCCGTCGCTCATGGTGCTCGCGCGGCATGGTGCCCACCGCATCGAGGGTACGGACTTGGGTTCCCAGGCCGAGAACCTCATGCGGCTCGCGCCCTGCAACACGCTGCTCATCGGCACCGTCGGCATTCGCCCGGAAGACATTCCGTGGATCGAGGAAGACGGACAGGCGGGACTGCCGTGGGCCCCGGACGCCGAGGTCCGGATTCTCCGGGTGCCGCCGTTCGCGCAGGGCATCGCGCGGCGTGCGGTCGAGGAGTACGTACTCGAACAGTCCCCGGGTGAGCAGGGCATGACGGTCACCGGCAAGTGGCTGGACGAAGCCATTACGAAGCTGTTGCCCACGCACATGCAGCTCATCATGGGCATCGGCTCGGCTGAGGAAATCGCGCTGGCCGAAATCAAGGCTGGCGAGCAGATGAAGACGACGAAAGTCGTCGGCCACGACGACGACCCGGTTCCCGCCGTGGACGAAGTCGAGGTGAAATGCCCGGTGACCGGCCACGTGACCAGGCGTGCCCGTGTCGCCACAGATCCCATTCAATGGACGCAGGAAGCGTGGAACCGCCTGCAGCTGGTGCCGCTCATTGCGCGGCCGCTGGCGCGGAACACGGTCGAGCGGTTCTCCCGGAACCACGAGATTTACCGGGTCACGACGATGGTCATGGACGAGAACAAGACGGCCATGATCGAGGCCGACGAGTTCGACGTGGACACGATGATGGTCATGTTCAACGAACTCCGCGCCAAACAGATCCGCGCCGAGGCCGAAGGCGGCGTCGGCATGTCCGACGAAATGCGGCGGTTCATTGAAGAGGCGAAGGCGGCGGGGATCACCCGGTGCCCGATCCGGGACATCGAGGAAAAAGTCGAAAAATGCCCCGTGGACTTCAAGCAGGTGACGCCGGAGCAGGCCAAGGCCGCCGTGGAGCGGTTGCTGCAACCCCAGGCGGGGGACGATTGACCACGGCAGGTGCTTCACGGGTACTGCTGGAAGAGACCCTCACCGCGGAGCCGGAGCCGGAGCCGGCGGCGGGGGTGGGGCGGTATGTGCCCCATGTTGTCGCCTGGAACCTCACGCGACGCTGCAACCTCGAGTGCGCGCACTGCTACATCTCGGCGGGTCCCTCGGAAACCGCCGAAGGCGAGCTCTCGACCGAAGAAGTCCTTCGCATTGCCGGTGAAATCCTCTCGATGAATCCCGCGCCACTGTTCATTCTGTCTGGGGGCGAGCCCTTGCTCCGGCACGACCTGGCCGAGATTGCCCGGTTCGCCTCCAGCAGGGGTGCAACGGTCGTGGTTGGCACGAACGGCACGCTGCTGACCGACGAAAAGATCGCCGAGCTGAAGGACGCTGGGGTGACCGGCGTCGCGGTGAGCGTAGATTCGCTCGACCACAAGCACCATGACAATTTCCGCCATGGGAAGGGCGCGCTGGAGGCGACGACGACGGCGCTGGCCCGCCTAAAGGCCCACCGACTCGATTTCATTATTCAGACGACAGTGACCAAGGGAAACCGCGGTGAATTGTCGCGCCTTGTGGCGTGGTCTGCCGAGCAGGGCGCGGTGTCGTTCAACGCGTATTTCCTGGTGCCCACCGGGCGCGGCGCGCGGCTGTCGGACCTGAGCGCGGCGGAGTACGAGGACGTGCTCGCCGAGCTGGTGCGGGAGCACGTGCGGTTCCAGGGGCGCATGCTGGTGCGCGCCAAGTGTGCGCCGCATTTCATGCGGCACGTACACCAGCAGACGCCCGACTCTCCGGTTCTCAACTACGAGACCCGCTGTCCCTGCGGAACCCAGTATTGCCGTATCACGCCCGACGGCAAATTGACTCCCTGCCCCTACCTGCCCGAGACGGCGGGTGACTTGAGGCAGGAGTCGTTCTCGTCGGTCTGGGGCGACTCGGCGTTGTTCCAGCGGATCCGCTCGGGGAAGCTGGGGGGCCGGTGCGGCGAGTGCGAGTATCGGGGCATATGCGGCGGTTGCCGCGCGCGGGCGTTCGCGGTCGAGGGGGATATCCTCGCGGCCGACCCGGCGTGCAACTATCAGCCCACCGGCGCGCCGCTCATCGAGCGCCAGCGCTCGGTGACCTACGGTATGGAGGCTGGCCGCCAGCTGTCTTGGGCGCCTGACGCCGAAGAACGCATCAAGCGCATTCCGTCATTCGTACGTGGTGTGGTGGTGTCACGGATCGAGGATTACGCCCGGCGCCGGGGCGCCACGGTCGTCACCCTCGAGCTGATGCAGGAAGTCCGGAAGAGCCTGCCCGTGGATTTCTCCCAGCGCGCCCCGTTCTTTGCCACCGATGACTGACCCGCTTTATCTGTTGCAGGCCGCCGCCGACACGGCGGGCGCCTACGGGAGGTTCCCCGGCATCGGTGCACGGAACGCCGTCTGGATCGCGGCGCAGGTGCACCTGATGTTCGCCGCGTTCGTCCTCGGCGTGCCGATGTTCGCCGTCGTCACCGAGCTCATCGGCATCGTCACGAAGGACTACAAGTACGACAAGATGTCCAAGGAGTTCACCCGGCTCCTGGTGTTCGCCTACAGCGCCACGGCGCTCTGGGGCGGCGTCCTGCTGTTCTTTCTGACCACGCTGTACCCCAAGTTCTGGGGGTACATGGCCCGGCTCTTCGGGCCGTCCATGTGGGTCTACATCGGGATCTTCTTCTTCGAGTCGTTCACCCTTTACCTCTACTACTACGGCTGGGATCGCTGGAACCACGGCCGCGCGAAGTGGGGGCACTGGGGGCTCGGCGTCCTGCTCAACGTGTGGGGCACGACCGTGATGTTCATCGCCAACGGGTGGCTGACATTCATGATGTCGCCGCCCGCTGGCGTCACCGCCGAGACGCTCCCGGAGCAGATCGGCCTGGCGAACGCGCTGATGAACATGACGTGGATGCCGATCAACATTCACCGATTGATCGGCAACGCCGTGTTCGGCGGCGCGGTGGTCGCCGCCTACGCGGGCTACCGATTCCTTGCGGCGAAGACTGACGAGGAGCGGGCCCACTACGACTGGATGGGGTACGTTGGGAACTTCATCGCGATTTCGACCTTCATCGTGTTGCCGTTCGCCGGGTACTACCTGGGTCGTGAGATCTATGAGTACAACCAGACCATGGGCATCACCATGATGGGCGGCTTCATGAGCTGGCTGTGGATCGTGCAGGCCGTGCTCATCGGCATGCTGTTCCTCGCGGCGAACTACTACCTGTGGCTCGGGATGGGCCGTATTCCGGGCGCGGAACGGTTCGTGCCCTATACCAAGTGGATGCTGTTGCTGCTCCTCCTCTGCTGGCTGGTGTGGGCGACGCCCCACACCATGCTCGCCAGCCGCGAGGAGATGGCGGCGATGGGCGGGTCCAGTCACCCGTTCCTGAACGTGCTGGGCCTGATGAGCGCGAAGAACACCGCCGTGAACATCATGATCCTGACCACCTTCTTGTCGTTCCTCATGTACCGGCGGGCCAACGTGCGGCCGACGGTGTCGTGGGCGAAGAACGGGACGCTGGTCCAGGGGGCCATGTTCGGCCTGGCGGCGGCGGTCGTGCTTTTCTACGGGGTGTACGGGTACTTCGTGGAATCGATCGTCCGCATCGGCTTCAGTGTCTACCAGGTGGCCGCGGTGATCCTCTGCATCGTGGGCGTCACCGTCATCGACGTTCTCCTGGGCCGCGGGGCCCAGTCGCGCGGCGAGATTCGCTGGGGCCAGATGCCGGACCGCTCGCAGTACGCGCTGTTCGTGCTGGCGATCACGTTCACCTGGCTCATGGGGCTCATGGGATTCGCCCGCAGCGGCATCCGGCAGCACTGGCACGTGTATGAGGTCATGCGTGACACGAGTACTTACGCCTCGACGCCCGGGCTGGGCTACGCGGCGAACATGATCACGGCGTGCGTCGTGATCTTCCTGAGCCTGGTGTCGGTCATCTTCTGGCTCGGCGGCCTCGCGGAGAGCGCGGCACACAAGCCGAAGCCGGCGTCGGGAGACTGAGCCATGTGGCAGACTAACCTCAAGGTGCTGACCGTCGGTGCGCTGGTCCTCGGGTTCTTCACGATGGTCGCCCATATCGTGCCACAGCAGGCGTCGGAAGTTCCGGAAGTGCTGACGCTTGGCGCCGGGGCGACGCCCGAGATGCTGGCGGCGGCCGGCGAAAAGATCTTCAGTGGGGCAGGCGGTTGCACCTCGTGTCACGGGCTCGGAACGCGCGCTCCCAATCTCGTCACTGACGAAAGAGGCGCGGGGCCGATCGGCGCGCGCTGCGGCAAACAGGAAGCGGGCAAGGACTGCAAGACGTACCTGTGGGAGGCGCTGACGGCGCCCGCTGCGTTCGTGGTGAAAGGTTACCAGCCCATCATGCTGGACCAGCGGCGTACCCTGTCGGTCGACCAGATCTGGGCGCTGGTCGCGTACCTCGAGTCCAACGGCGGTGAAGTCACGGTCACCGGCCAGGACATCGTGGACGCGCAGGCGGCGGCTGGCGCGCCCAAACCCGCGGCGGCTCCCGCCGGTGAAAGGATCGACGCGGTCGCAGTCTTGGGCGAATTCGGCTGCAGCGCCTGCCACAAGCTCAAGGGGGAAGGGGGCGAAATCGGGCCCGCGTTCGACGGCATGGGCGGTCGCCTGACGAAGGACTACCTCCGCGAGGCGATCGTGGATCCCAAGGCGAAGGTCGCGAAGGGGTACGAGGAGAACAAGGACATGATGCCCGTCGCTTTCGGTGAGCAGCTCACGAAAGAGCAGCTGAACGCACTGATCGATTACCTGGCGAGCCTCAAATGAGCCAACGCAGCGGCCTTCCGTTCTGGCCCCGCCACGCCTTCTGGCAAGGGGTCGCCCTCACCATCGTGGCATACGTGCTTTTCGACTGGGGGATTCCCGCCCTCCGGTTCGTCGGGATTCCCAGCGCGCCCGTGCCCAACAGCGTGGTGGTTGAGTTCATGTTCATCGCGCTGATCGGCATCTTCATGTACGTGAGCGAGAACGAGGCGCGGTGGGCCGAGTTCAAGCAGCCGATCCAGTCCGCGCTGGTGAACCGCGACAAGAAATGGCTGCGCAGTTCGCTGTTGGTAGTCCTGCCGCTGTTCGTGGGGTTCATGACGTTCGAGTCGACCAGACCGCGCGTCACCGCGGACATCCAGCCGCGGTCCATCCATCCCGCGCCGCCCACCTCGATCACATTCCGGAACAAGACCATCCAGCTCGCGGGTCTCGAGAACCCGCTCCGGAAGCAGGGGAACCTGGAAGATCACATGAAGGAAGGCCGGCGCGTCTACTATCAGAACTGCCTGCCCTGTCACGGTGACCTCCTCGACGGCAAGGGTCATTTCGGCTTGGGGTTCAGCCCAACGCCGCTCGCCTTCGACGGGGGCAATCTCCCCCTGCTCACCGAGAGCTTCGTGTTCTGGCGGGTGGCCAAGGGCGGGCCCGGACTTCCCAAGGAAGGGACCCCCTGGAACTCCGCCATGCCCGTATGGGAAGACTTCCTGACCGAAGACGAGATCTGGTCGGTCATCATCTTCCTGTATGACCAGGCCGGGTTCAAGCCGCGGGCCTGGGAAGCAGAAGGGAAGGAGGCCGCGCATGAATAGGGCAACGGCAGGGCGGTACGGCGGTAAGGCGGCAGGAGTCATCTTCGGGGCCGCGTTGCTGCTTACCGGCTTCCCGGCCGACCGCCTTTCCGCGCAGGACGTCCAGCGCGGCAAGGTCGTCTATGACAAGTGGTGCATGGGTTGCCACGGAGAGACGGGCTTGGGCGACGGCCCGGCGGCCAAGTTCATGCTGCCGCCGCCTCGCGACTTCACCGGCGCCAAGTACCAGATCCGCACGACGGCCAGTGGTGAACTGCCGGCCGACGCCGACATCGAGCGAGTCGTAGCGGAGGGCATGCCGGGCACCGCGATGCCCGAGTGGAAATCCAAGCTGTCGGGCGCGGAGCAGAAGGACGTCGTGGCCTACGTCAAGTCGCTCTCGACCTTCTTCGAGGGCGCCCAGCCGCCGGCGGTCGTGGCGTTCGGCAAGGCGCCGGGCGGCGGAGCGGACGCGATTGCCGACGGGGGAAAGACCTTCGAGAAGCTCGAGTGCTTCAAGTGTCACGGCATGAGCGGGCGCGGCAACGGCAAGTCCTCTCCCACGCTCAAGGACGACTGGGACTTCCCGATTCGGGCCGCCAACCTGTCGCAGAACTGGAATTTCAACGGCGGCGGGGCGGTCGAGGATATCTACCGCCGGATGCGGACCGGGCTCGACGGCACGCCGATGCCATCGTTCTCCGACGCGCTCGACGCGAAGGTCATCACCGACGAGCAACTCTGGCACGTGGCGCAGTACGTGCGGAGCCTTTCCCCCGAGGAGTCCCCGCCCGCGGTCCGCGAGGTGATCCGCGCGGCCCCGGTGGCGCAGGGAGCGGCCCTCCCGGCGGGCCCGGACGACAGCACGTGGTCTCGCGCCGAACCGTCTTTCATTCCGATGGTTGGGCAGATCATCGCCAAGCCCCGGTGGTTCGCCCCGAGCGTGACGGGTATCTGGGTCCAGTCCATGCACGACGGCAACAAGCTCGCCGTGCGCGTGTCCTGGGATGACGGGTCGAAGAGCCCGGACCCCGCTTGGGACGAATGGATGGCCCGCCTGGTCAAGTCCGTAACCGACGCCGATGGCGCCCTCACGCCCGCGCAGGGGCCGGACCGGTTTTGGGTCCAGTTTCCCAAGCGGGTTACGGATGAGGCCGAACGGCCCTACTTTCTTGGCGGTAATACTCGGCGCCCGGTGTATCTTTGGCGCTGGGCGAGCACGCCGGACGCCTCGGAAGAAGGGACCGGCACGGGGCTCGGGCGGTTTGCGGCGCTTTCCGGTGCATCGGAGATGACCCACGCCGCGTCGTTCACCGACGGGCGGTGGCACGTGCAGTTCACCCGGGCGCTGGTGCCCGCAGACACGACGGCCTCGCCGACGTTCGGCGTCGGCCGGGCTATTCCGATCGCCTTTTTCGCCGGAGACGGCTCGAACGGCGAAACTGGAGCCCGGGGGGCAGTCAGCGCCTGGTATGCCATCTATCTTGATGTCCCGACGCCGCCCACGGTGTACGTGATGCCGTTGGTCGCGGTCCTGCTGACGGCTGGCTTGGGTCTCGTGGTCGTATGGCGGGCTCAACAGCAGAATCGGAAGTCGTGAAACTCATTGGAGGAGTGATGAAGAGACTCGCGCGCTATACCCTGACGCTCGCCTTCGCCGTAACCGGCGCCACGCAGTTGCTGGCGCAGGGCGCCGTCACCGGGACCGTCAAGTTCACAGGGGCCGCACCGGCGAACCCGAAGATCGACATGGCGGAGGAGCCGATCTGCAAGGCGAAGTACACGACCGCCCCGACCGACCCCGTCGTGGTGGTGAACAAGGGCGGCCTTGGCAACGTGTTCATTTCGGTGACGAGCGGGCTTCCGGCGGGCGCGAAGGCTGCGGCCCCGTCCACGCCGGGGACGATTGACCAGCAGGGATGCCTCTACCACCCCCGCGTGTTCGGTGTCATGGCCGGCCAGAGCATCGAGATCAAGAATAGTGATGCCGTGTTGCACAACATCAAGGCCATGCCCAAGAAGAACCGCGGCTTCAACATCAGCCAGCCGACGGCGGGCATGAAGACGATGAAGACGTTTCCGGTCGCCGAGGCGGCGGTGCCGTTCGAGTGCAATGTGCACGGCTGGATGAAGGCGAAAGTATTCGTGATGGACACGCCCTATTTCGCCGTATCCGACGAGAACGGGGCGTTCAGCCTCAAGGGCCTGCCCGCGGGCACCTACACGCTCGAGGCCTGGCACGAGAAGTACGGCACGAAGACGGCGACCGTGACGGTCACGGCGACGGGCGGCACGGCGACGTTCACCTTCGCAGCCAGCTGAGGAGGCCCGGCACATGGGTTGGATCATCCCGCACGGCGTCTCGACCTTCACGCCAGAAATCGATCGCCTGTATTACATCATCCTGGTGATCACGGGGATCGCCTTTGTCCTCGTCGAGATCGGCCTGATCTATTTCTCGTTCAAGTACCGGGCACAACCCGGACGGAAAGCCCACTACATCCACGGCAACGTCACGGCCGAGGTCATCTGGACCGCGGTGACCGCGGTGACCGTGGTGATCATCGGCATCATGTCGGTGCCGGTATGGAACAAGGTCAAGGGCCGCAACAGCGTGCCGGCCGGGGCACTGGCGTACAACGTCACCGCCAAGCAGTTCGAGTGGAACGTGGGGTACCCGGGGCCGGATGGCCAGCTCAACACCGCCGACGACTTCAAGGTCCGCAACCAGCTCCACGTCCCGGTCAATCGGGACGTCGTCCTGGAGGCCACCGCGGAAGACGTGATCCACTCATTCTTCGTGCCGGCCTTCCGGCTGAAGCAGGACGTGGTGCCGGGGATGCGGATGCGCATCTGGTTCCGCGCCACCGAGCCGGGGCCGTACGAGATCGCCTGCGCCGAGTTGTGCGGGCTCGGGCATTACAAGATGCGGGCGTTTGTCACCGTGCACACGCAGGAAGAATACGATCAGTGGCTCGCCGAACGCGCGGCCCAGGCACAGTCTGAAGCGCAACCGTCCGCGGTTGCCTCACGGTAGGGAGACCAACAAACATGGCCACCACCGCAGCAGTAGTGGACCACGCGACCCACGCGCACGCCGACGATCGGTCGTTCATCAGGAAGTACATTTTCTCGACCGATCACAAGATCATCGGCATCCAGTTCGGGTTGATGAGCCTCGTTTTTCTGGCGCTCGGCGGAACGCTGGCGATGATGATTCGCTGGCAACTGGGCTTCCCCGGCAAACCCATGCCCCTCGGGAGCCTGTTGCCCGAGACGATGGCAGCCGGCGGCATCATGCTTCCCGAGTTCTATGTCGCGCTGGTGACGATGCACGGCACGATCATGGTCTTCTTCGCGATCATGCCGCTGCTCATGGGGTTGTTCGGGAACTTCCTGATTCCCCTGAAAATCGGGGCGCCCGACATGGCGTTCCCGCGGATCAACATGGCCTCCTTCTGGATCGCCGTGTCTGCGGGCGTCCTGATGATGGCCGGGTTCTTCGTCGAGGGCGGACACGCCGGTGCCGGGTGGACCGGGTACGCTCCCTTGAGCGCCCGGCCCGACCTGTCCGGGGTGAGCCTGGGCCAGGAACTCTGGTGCCTCTCGCTCATCATTCTCGGCCTGGCGTCGATCCTGGGGGCGACGAACTACATCACGACCGTGATCAACATGCGGGCGCCCGGCATGACGTGGTTCCGCCTGCCGCTCAGTATCTGGGCGCTGTTTATCGCGTCCATCCTGGTGCTGCTCGCGATCCCGATCCTTTCGGGCGCCGCGATCATGCTGCTCTTCGACCAGACCATCGGGACGAACTTTTTCAATCCCGCCACGGGCGGCCAGCCGCTCCTGTGGCAGCACCTGTTCTGGTACTTCGGTCACCCCGAGGTCTACATCCTCATCCTTCCCGCGATGGGTTTCGTGTCCGACGTCCTCGCCTGCGGGTCGCGGAAGCCGGTGTTCGGCTATCACTCGATGATCTACGCCATCATCAGCATCGGGTTCCTCGGCTGGATCGTGTGGGGTCACCACATGTTCCAGAGCGGCATGAACCCCACGCTCGGCATGACGTTCACGATTTCCACCCTGCTCATCGCGGTCCCGTCCGCCATCAAGGTGTTCAACTGGATGGGCACCATGTGGCGCGGGAGCATCCACTTCACCACGCCCGTGCTGCACGCCGTCGGCTTCGTCGCGATGTTCACCATCGGCGGACTGTCGGGCGTGTTCATGTCGAGCACCCCGGTCGACATCTACATCCACGACACCTACTTCATCGTGGCGCACCTCCACTACGTGCTGTTCGGGGGAAGCCTGTTCGGCCTCTTCGCGGCCATCACGTTCTGGTATCCGAAGATGTTCGGCCGTATGATGAACGAGTTCTGGGGCAAGGTGCACTTCTGGCTGACCATGGTCTTCTACAACGCCGTGTTCTGGCCCATGCACGACATCGGTGTCCATGGCCACATGCGGCGGATCTACGACCCCAGCCAGTACGACTTCCTGAAACCGCTGGCGCCGGTGAACACATTTATCTCAATCAGCGCGTTCTTGCTCTTCGCGACCCAGGGCATCTTCGCGCTGAACTTCATCATTAGCTGGTTCAAGGGCGAAAAGGCGGGCCGGAATCCGTGGAAGGACACCGGGCTCGAATGGTCCACGCCCTCGCCTGCGCCGCACGGCAACTTCGAGAAGACACCGACGGTCTACAATGCCCCGTACGAGTTCAGCGTGCCGGGCATGGCCGAGGACTATCTGCCGCAGGACCAGAAAGCTGACCAGTCGCGCGCGCCGGCCGGCGCGGGCCACTAACCCAGGAGAGCACGCGAAATGGCAAACGCGACAATGATGGGGCCGCCCGCCGAGACCCAGCCGGCGACGGGCGTATACAACGGGAAAGTCGGGATGTGGATTTTCCTGGGGTCGGAAGTGATGTTCTTCACGGCCTTGATCGGGTCGTACATCATTCTCCGGTTCGCGCACCCCGAGCAATGGGCGACACCCGGGCAGGCGCTGAACATCCCGGTCACCGCGGTCAACACCTTCCTGCTCATTTGTTCGTCGGTGACGATGGTCAAGGCGTTCGCGGCGATTCAGGACGGCGACCAGAAAGGGCTGCGGATGTGGCTGGTTGCGACCGTGCTGATCGGGGCGACGTTCGTCAGCGTGCAGGTGTACGAGTACGTGCACCTGGCGCACCTCGGCCTGCTGCCCAGCGGCTATCGTGAGGGCAGCGACCTGGCCAACGCGGCCGCCTCGGGCGTCGCCTGGAAGGCTGGTCCAGCCCTTCCGGCCGCCGTCGGGCTCTACGGCACGACGTTCTACACCATGACCGGGTTCCACGGCTTCCACGTGACCATGGGCGTGCTCTGCATGGCGTTCGTGACGTGGAAGGCGTTCAACGGCAAGTACACGGTCGCGGACCATCGGGGCGTCGAAGTGATCGGCTTGTACTGGCACTTCGTCGACCTGGTCTGGATCATCCTGTTCACCATCGTCTACCTCATGTGACGGAGGCTGCGCGCATGGAAGGGTCGAAGCACAAGCATCCACCGTACATCGCGATCTTCGTCGCGCTCACGATTCTCACCGTGGGCGAGCTGTTCGTCGCGTTCCTGCCCTGGGGACGGACCACGCTCATCGTGATCCTGCTCTTCCTGGCGGTCTGGAAGGCGCTGATGGTCGCGTTGTACTTCATGCACCTGCGGTTCGAGAAGAGCCCGGTCCGCATTCTCGCCGCGGCGCCGCTGCCCCTCACGGTCATCGTGGTGATCGCGGTCATGACCGAGTTCCGGTGGTAGCAGTAGCACCGCTCCCCCGCGCCAGGGCCGCCGACCTGTTGGAGTTGACCAAGCCCCGCATCGTGGGGCTCGTGGTCGCGACAGCGGCGGCCGGGTTTTATCTGGCGGCACCGCGGGGAGTGGACGTCACGCTATTTCTCATCGCGATGGTCGGTACCACCCTGGTGGCTGCCGGGACCAACGCCCTGAACCAGGTGTCCGAACGGGACGTCGACGCGCTCATGCGACGCACGGCCCAGCGTCCGCTCCCGACCGGCCGGGTGAGTCCCGCGGGCGCGGCCTGGTTTGCCTGGTTGCTGGGCGCGTCCGGCATCGCGTGCCTGGGGATGCTGGTGAATCCCCTCACCGGCGTGCTCGCGGCCGCAACGCTCGGGTCGTACGTCTTTCTCTACACGCCGCTCAAGCGGCGGACCACGCTCGCCACGTTGATTGGCGGGATCCCGGGCGCGCTCCCGATTGTCGGTGGCTGGACGGCCGCCGGCGGGACACTGGGCATAGAGGCCTGGGTCCTGTTCTGGATAATGTTCCTGTGGCAGCTGCCGCACTTCCTGGCCTTGGCGTGGCTGTATCGCGAGGACTACACCCGCGCAGGCCTGAAAATGCTCTCGGTGGGCGACACCGATGGCTCGAACACGTTCCGCCAGGCGGCCCTGTACGCCGTCGCCTTGTTGCCGGTGAGCCTCGTCCCCACCCTGATCGGAGTGACTGGACCGATCTACTTCTTCGGCGCCGCGGCCCTGTCGGGCTGGCTGGTGTGGATCGCCACCAACGCCATGTGGAAGCGGGGAGTGCCCCAGGCTCGTCGCCTGTTCCTGACGTCCGTGTGGTATCTTCCCGCCCTCCTCGGCTTGATGGTGGCAGACAAGGTCGGATGATCGCGTTTCACCGGTTTCTCATTGCGACAGCGATACTGTTCTGCGGCGGGTTTGCGCTCTGGTCCATCGTGGCCTTCCGCGCCGATGGCGGGCTCCTGCCCCTGAGCCTCGGCATCTCGTTCGCGCTCGCGGCCGGCCTCCTCAGCTATTATCTCAAGCATCTCCGCCGGTTCCTCAACCGATGATGCTCCTGCACGGGGATCCGCTGGGGGACAGCATGTTCTGGGTGGGCGCGATGTTCGCGTTCGTGCCGATGATCATCGGCGCCAGCGTCGTCGCGGTCTGGTGGCGTTGGCGGCGGCACGAGCAGGCAGCGCCCAGTGTCGAGCATCACGATTCCGGGACAGTGTGAGCCAGCGCACGGACGCGACTACCTCCTCCGTGACTTGTTATCGCTTCGACCAGTCTGACGAATTACGACCCTACGCGCCGATAGATACGTACCCGTTGTCCTTCTCGCCGCCCTGATTTTCGCTGGCTGTGAGCCGGCAAGTATTACCGAGGCCCGGAGCCAGCTCCGCCGCGGTGGGGCGCGCACGACGTCGCTCTCGCTCCCCCTCGCCCGGGACTCGTTCGCGGTCGGGGACTTCCTGCCTTCGACCGACACGACCACTACGAGCGGTGGTCTCGTGGGGCTCAAGTTCCAGACGGATAGCCTCTTGGTGGACGTGGGCACGAAGCTCCAGTTCAACAACATCGCGTTCAGCGCGTTCAATTTCTCGTTTAACCAAATGCTGCAGACCACGCAGCAGACGGCCTCGGTCACGTTCCCCACTCCGCCCATCGTTTCAGGCGCTCCGGCCGTTGACGTGTACCCGGCCTTGCCCCCTCCCACGACGTTCGCTACGCCCGGCGGGTCGAGCGTGCAGAGCGCAACGATCGGCGCGGGGTTCGTCGTCCGTACGTTCTCCAACGGCACGGGCTGCGCCGTTACGGTCAACACCACGCTTACGGATAACGTCCCCACGGTGATTGCGTCGTTCCCGTCCAATGTGGTGGTGGCAAACGGCGCGACGCTGATCGATTCCATTTCCGCCGCGGGCGTGACCGTCAATGGGTTTGCCCAGGTCGGCGGCAGTGCCAGCGTAGGTGTTTGCGTGCCGGGCAACCCGAACATTGCCGCGGCTGTCACGTTCCGGCCGCTCACGCTGTCGCAAGTCACGCTCCAGAACGTGAACGAGACGTTCAACCAGACGTTCAGCGCGTTCGCGGGCGAGTCGCGGGTGACGGCCGTCGATACCATCATCGTGAGTTCGGGGTCCTTCAGCCTGACGGTGCAGAACCGGCTGCCGATCGCCGACACGATCACGGTGCGACTGAACGGGATCACGATCGCCGGCGTCACGCAGCAGCAAACGCTCGCGGTACCGGCGGCGAACGGAACCGGCGGCACGACCACCGGGACGCTCACGTTCAATCTCGCCGGCGCGCGGATTCTCCCCGCTGCGGTGATCCCCCAGGTCACCGGCACGGCGAAGGCCGCAAGCGCGACGATCACCCCCACGAATGCCACCAACGCGGCGGTCGTGAGCGGGGGCGGTAGCATCGTGGTCCAGTCGTTGTCGGGACCGTTGAACCCCCTCACGACCCCCGAGTTGATCGTTGCCACCGAGAACACCGACGAGTTCACGAAGTCGCAGATCGACCTCGGAGACTTTGAAGACGCGATCAAGCAGTCGCACCTGAACAGCGCGACCGTGTCCCTGACCATCGTGAACGCGACGCAGGTTCCGTTCGCGCTCAACAACTACAAGCTGGGGGTCGTGCGCCTGGATGGGGCGGGCCAACCGGTTCGGCTCCCGGGCGGCGCGCCCGATTTCGAGAAGGATGCCTCCGGCCAGCAGATCCTGGTGGCCATCACGGATCCGGGCTCGGCCTCCCTGACCATGGGCCGGGGCCAGACCAAGACCGTTTCGGTCAATGCCGCGCCCCTGCTGGATTCCCTGATTCACAAGCTGCTCAATAACACCCGCATGTCGCTCGGGGTTACCGGGGGCATTACCATCGGCGACGGCGCCTCGGCGCGCATCAGCCGGACCGACGTGATCAAGGTGCGCTTCGGTCTCACCATCGGGCTCGACATCACCTTGCCGGTTGGCGGCGTGACATTTGTCCGGAACCAGGTTTCGGACGGCATGGACATGGACAAGGGTAACGCGGACGAACTCGCGACCCGGCTCGACAAGGCCACCGCCAGCGCGACGGTCATCAACGGTACGCCATTCGGGCTCACGATCCAGATTGGCCTGGTGGGAGATTCCCTTGGGAAGACGGCCAATATCTTTGCCCTGCCCCTGTGTGGATCAACCATCAGCGCGACCTGCCGGGTGGCCCTCGCCGACGTGATTCTTCCACCGTCCACGGTGAATGCGTCCGGCCTGGTAGTGACACCGGCCACGGGCAGTATTTCCGTCAGTCTCTCCGGGGCCAACTCCCGGGTGCTGTTCGGCAAGAAGCTCACCGCCGGTATTCGCATTCAGCTCATGCCCGGAACAGGGGGCGGCGGCCGCGGCGCCATTCGCGCCACGGACAAGATCGTCGTTAGCGCAAAGGCAACCGTGGACATCAAGGTGGGTGGCGGATGATGCGGCGCCTTCTCGCAGTCCTCGCGGGCGCGTCGGCGTCCTCCGCCCTAGCCCAGGCCATTCCGGAGAACTCGCAGGCAGCCAAGGTGCAGCCGGCGTACCGGCGCACGCCCAGCTTCCGGATCGATCCGTTCCGCCACGTCTCGATCCCGCATTGGGGACTGGTGGCGTCGGTTGGCGCGAGCGGCGGCAACAACGCGCTCAACGCCTCGGACCTTGGCGCCATCATCTTCCTGAGTGACCGCGACAGCCTGACGATCAGTTCGATGGTTGACGCGATGGGCCTCATTCCGAATGGCGGCGGGCTCAAAGGCTTCGCCCAGGGTGAAGGCGGCGTCTACCTTGGTGGGCCGTTCGGGCACCGTGTGAGCCTGGGGTTCCAAGCCCGCGGCACCGGCTACGGCGCGTTCCAGCTGGACGACCGGACGGTGGCCCTGCTCCGTGATGGAAACGGCGCCCAGTCCAACTTCAGCCTTGGTTCCACGAAGGCCATCGGCCTGGCCACGGCGGAAGCCGGGGCGCACACGATCATCCGCCTGGGGCCCATGGGCTCGGTAGATGGCGTGAAGGTGAGCCTGGGCTTCGGCGCGCGCTTCCTGCGCCCGGTCGGCTTTGCCCGATTCCGCTCCCTGCTCGCGAACGGGGGTACGCTCATCATTACGGGCGACACCATTCGCGCGAACATCTCCGTCGAGCAGGCCGTGACCAACGATCCGGGACAGACCATCAAGGGAAAGAACGGCCTGGCTACGGATTACCTCTTCCGGCTCGAGTGGCCCACGTCCGGTTTGGCGCTCGAGGCCATGATCGCCAATGTCGGTAGTGTGGATGTCGAGCAGGTCGAGGTCTCGACCGCGACGCTCAACGTGAACTCAACCAGCCTCCAGGACGTGCAGGACGCCGTGGATACGTTCGACTTCGCCGTCCAGAACGCGGCGGCGACGGTGCACGTGGTCCTGCCGCGGGTGGTGCGCTTTACCGCCAGCGCCTGGGCCAACCGGATTCTGCAAATCGACCTGTCGTCGACCATGCCCGTGACCGGCGATTTCGAGACCCCGCTCGCGGTGGACATCGGCACGACGTGGCGATTCATCCGCACCCTGCCGCTCCGGGCCGGGATGAGCATTGGCGGCGCCGAGGGTATCGGGTTCAGTGGGGGGGTGGCTATCGAGGGCCGGACCATGTTCTTCCAGCTGGGCGCCCAGTCGCTGGGAGGCCTGCTCAAGCAGGCGAAAGGCGCCGGCGCGCGGGTGGAGTTCGGGCTGTTCTTCTAGTCCCGCGGGGGCGTTGAAACCTGCAGTCCCCTCGCGGTTATTATAAGGCGCGTCAGAAGTCCTGATCTTCGACGACCTCACATCTCAGAGCCACCAAGGATCCCATGCATACGACTGCCCGTACCGCCATGGCCCTCGCCGCGTTCGCCGCCCTTGGCGCGGCCGCGGGCACGCCGGCCCTGGCGCAAGGGAAGGACCGTGCGCCCGAGGCCACCGAGCGCTTCTTCCGGAAGCTGACCCAGATTACGTTCAGCGGCCAGAACGCCGAAGCCTACTTCGCGGCCGACGGCAAGCGCCTCATTCTCCAGCGGCAGGAGAGCGACTCGACGTGTGACCAGGAATACACGATCAACGTAGACGGCACGGGGCTCAAGCGGATTTCGAACGGGCTGGGCCGCACCACGTGTGGATGGTTCTACGACAACGACCAGCGTGTTCTCTACTCCAGCACGTTCAAGTCAGGCGCCCGGTGCCCGGTTCCTCCCGACATGTCCAAGGGCTACACCTGGGGGCTGTTCGACTACGACATATACAGCTCGAAGGCCGACGGCAGCGACCTGAAGCAGCTCACAAACACCCCGCGCTATGACGCGGAGGCGGTCGTGTCCCCCGACGGCAAACGCGTCGTGTTCACGTCCCTGCGGGATGGCGACCTCGACATGTACACGATGAACATCGATGGAACAGATGTACGGCGGGTGACCAACCGGATGGGCTACGACGGCGGTGCCGTCTGGTCCCCGGACGGCAAGCAACTTGCCTGGCGCGCGTTTCATCCGGAGACCGACCAGGAGAAGGCGGACTACCAGGAGTTGATCCGGCAGAACCTGGTGCGGCCCACGCGGATGGAGTTGTGGGTGGGAAACGCGGACGGCACGGGCGCCCGCCAAGTCACGCGCCTGGGTGGGGCTAATTTCGCCCCGTATTTTACGCCAGACGGCAAACGCCTGATGTTCGCGTCGAACCATGTGAATCCGCGTTCGCGAGACTTCGACCTGTACCTGGTTAATCTGGACGGAACGGGACTCACCCAGGTCACGACCTACGGCGATTTCGACAGCTTCCCGATGTTCTCTCCCGACGGCAAGAAGCTGGCCTTCGCGTCCAACCGGTATGCCGCGGTGCAGGGCGAAACAAACATATTCATTGCCGACTGGGTGGAACCATAGGTGGGCGGCGTGCGTAGGAGCCTGACGTGAGCGACGAACCAAAGGTCAGCGGAAAGGACCGGCCCAGGAACTCAATGCGGCAAACAACGTGGGAGTGGACCAAGTCCATCGCGGTCGCCCTGGTGATCTGGGTGGTCGTGCGGTCCCTGCTCGTGGAGGCATTTCGCATTCCGTCGGGCAGCATGGAGAACACGCTGCAGATCGGCGACTTCCTGTTCGTCAACAAGACCCTGTACGGCGCTGAGATTCCGCTGACCAACAGGCACCTGCCGGCCATTCGGGAGCCGAAACGGCTCGACATCGTGGTGTTCCGGTCGGTGCAGGAAGAGGGCCTCAACATCGTCAAGCGGGTGATCGGCATGCCGGGTGACACGGTCTCGATGAAAGACAACGTCGTGCATATCAATGGCCGCCCGCTCAAGGAACCCTATGCCATCAAGACCGAACTCCTGACGGATCCGGAGTGGCCCGAGATGCGGGCTTGGCAGGTGAAGCGGGTCCTGACGAAGAATCGTGACGCTTACCGGCCGACACTGAAGAACTGGGGTCCGATTGTCATTCCCCGCGACTCATTCATGGTCATGGGCGACAACCGGGACAACTCGTACGACAGCCGATACTGGGGGTTCCTTGGGCGCGACCGGATCCGCGGTCGCCCGCTGGTTATCTACTACAGCTACAACAAGGAAGGCGTGCTTCCGCTGCCATTCCTGACGGCGATCCGCTGGGGGAGGATTTTCTCGGCACCGCACTAGAGATGGCGTGAGACGTAAGACGTGAGATGTAAGAAGGGCGGCACTCCGAATTCGGTTGGCCGCCCTTCTTGCTTCCTACCTCTTACTTCTCACTTGTACTAGTAGGACAGCTCCGGGTGCGACGGCGGGGTCACGTTCCGCGGTACGTACGCGGCCTGGCGCCCGCACTTTCCGCATCTGAGGGTGACCTGCCGGTATGTGTCCGGACGGGCCGTTGGGAAGAACCGGCGCCTAGGCGTCCGCTCGATAGACGAGTGTCCGCAGGAAGGGCACGCCAAGCGCTCGCGATCCCGGTCGGCCAGGATCAGCTGAAGTGCCTCGGCAGCTCGATACTCCTTAATCGCTCTACGTCCCACCGTGAAGCCTCGTTTACAAGGGCTGAGCCGCCAAATGTATAAGGGGACCGGCCAGACTGGCAAACAGGCCCCTTGACGGGAGCCTTCCCAGACCGATGTTTACCACCCCCCAAGGGGCCTGGAGACCACATGGAGCCGTCCGCGAAGCCCGTAGACTACGTAGCCGTAGCCGATGTCGAGATCGCCTCAGTCACGCCCGAGAAGGCCGGATTTACGCTGGAGGGCCGGGGTGCCGATCGAGCCGAGTACCGGCTGGGACTCGAACTCGAGCTACCCCTCGACCAGCGTACGAGAAGTGTCTTGGGAGAGATGCTATCTCAATGCCGCGTAAGAGTTTGGCGTCGTCAGACGACACCCAGGAAGGCATATGTTCGGTCCGTCCCCGCCGCGCAGAAAGAAGAAGCACCGGCGGACTAGTTGCCGGTTGAATCTTCCGTCTGGCTCCCTCGCCACCGGCGGCCGGGGCCGGGTTCGAATTCTGCCAGAACTCGGGCCACTACGTTGTAATTCGTTACATATCAACATCCTGCGTGCCTCCATGCTGCCTTGTTGACGGGGGTCAGTCCCGCGGCTAGGTTGGGCGCGCAACGTCTGATTTAAGGGGTGACATGGTTCCGCCGATCGGCAGTGCACCACCAAATGTTCTTGAAACCGTTCCTGGAATAGCGAGCGTACTTCGCAGCCCGGTGGCGGATTCGCTGGTTCGGTTACTCCGTGCCGCTGCCAGCCGGGGCGAGTTTCGCGTTGAAGATGCCAGGGAGTTGATTCAGTTCGCCGTCCGTCGCGGCCTGATTGGCAACGACGAGGGGGAGCGCCTCTCCGGGGAGCTCCTCTCGGCTCCCGTCCCAAGCCGGGGCAAGCCCGCCGGCAGGGTGGAAAAGCCACGACCCCGTCCCGCCGCCAAGCCGATCAAGCGCCCCGCCGCCAAGCCGATCAAGCGCCCCGCCGCCAAGCCGATCAAGCGCCCCGCCGCCAAGAAGCTCCGCCCGAAAAAGAAGCGTTAGTCGTCCCACTGCGCGCGTACCAGTTTGCCGAAACGCTCCGGCAGTTGCTCGAAGCGCGGAACGCCGCTGACTTCGGCGTCGTCTGGGACACGCATGGCGCCGAAGCCGTCGGCTGGCAGGCCTTGGGGGAGGCGCGCCGTGCGCCCGGCGGTTCCGCCGGAAGGGAGCGGGTGCTGGACGAGGTGGACGGCTTGCTGTTGCGCTTGCTGGACCGGCTGCCGACGCTGGCAGCGGCAGCTGACCCTTGGGCGGTGCGGGCCCGGACGTTCCTCGCACCGACCCTGGAGCGCCTGCAACACGCCACCGCAGCCGCGCTGGTCGCCGGCCGGTACGGGGTGGCTGGGTTACGGACGGTGATCGCCGATCAGGAGGCGCCGCTCGCGCGCCGATACTTCGCGTTTCTCGGACTCGCCGAGCTGCATCCCCCCCAGGAATGGCCGGTCTTCGCCCGCTATTTGCGTCCGATGGCGCACCACGCGTTCCAGGGCGCCGCGGCCGAGGCGGCGCGGTTCTACCCGGGAAACGAAGCGGCCGGGAAGCTGGTGGAGTTATTCGATGCGGTCCGCACGGACCTGCACCTGCGGGCGTTTCTTTCTCCCCGCATCCTCGAATCGCTGTACGTGCTCGCCGCGCCCGACACGGTGCCATTTTTTCGGGATCTCTTGACGGCCGGGTTCACTGACCAGGATCCCGAGCTGTGTGAAGTCACCCGGGCGCTGGTGATGGTGCGGCGGCTCACGGGGCGGCTCGAGCCGAACATCAAGTACGCGGAGATTAGCACGGCGGGTGTTTCGGCTTCGGTGGATGCAGCCCAGCAGGTATTCGAGCGGGGGCGCGAGGTGCTCAACCCGGTGACGCTGATCTAGCTAGCGAAAAACCTTCCGCAGGACCCCAGTGGCCCCGCCCGGCAGCACCACGCCAGTCGAGTCTGCCAACTGCTCCAGCAATAGCGTGTTTCGAACCGGGTCGTACAGGCCGGTCCACTCGCCGCCGCCACTCCACGTGAGGGTCACCTTCCGGGTTTGCCGGTCCCACTCGCCGTATTCCTGCTTGCCGTCGGGCAACGCGCGCCACGTGGCGGAGCGGTCAACGCCGAGGCGGATCTCCGCCAGCTGGGTCGTGCCTGAGGTATCCACGTCACCGACCCAGCGCCCGATCAGGGGGCGTCCCAACGTGGCCTGCGGGGACATCGTGATCACGTCGTTGCTGGCGGTTTCGAGGAGGAGCTTCCCGAAGGCCATGCGGTAGCGCACCGCAAACGATGTATCGCCGACGGCGATGATCGAGTCGCTGGTCAGGTGGTAGCTCAGCGGATGGCGATCGCCGACCACCAACATCGTGTCCGCGTAGAACTCGATGGTGAGGGCTTTCTCGAGGTGGATGCCGACCCACCGGGTACCAATGAGGGTGCTGTCCGGTTGCTGGGCAGCGACCCGGGCGGGGAGAATGGCCAGGAGCAAGGCAAGGCGCAGGATCATTGCTGAAGGATACCCGGGACCAGCAGGAACGGTGCAGGCCCGTGGTGAAGCGTGATCCGGCGCACTATTGGGCCCAAGTCCACCGCGTTATCTTGCCCTTAATGACCGCTCCGACCGCTTCTCGCACCACGCTTACGTTCCCGGACCGGGCCGACGCACTGGGTCATTTTTTCCAGCGCGCAGGCGAGGCACCTCGTCTCATTGCGTATGATGACGAGCTGGGGTGCCCGCTGCATTCGGCGCTCGCAGCGTTTGAGTGGACTCGCGCCGTGGGCGTCCTGGAAGACACCGACCTGCTGCACGCGGGCCGGCTCGGTGGAGAAACGGCCGCAGCGGTCATAGAGCGGCGGCGTGATGGCCGGCGTACGTTCATTTACTTCGGCCCCCGCATGGATGCCCCGCCGGCCGACCCCTACGAGGGAACGTTATTGTTCGATGAGCCCGGGGTCCGCGCCTACGAGTTTGCCCAGCGGGTACACGCGGTGGCGCATTTCCTCCGGGCGACGCAGGGCGTGGGCGGCGTCATCGCCATGCTGACCAAGCGGGCCCCCGAATTGCGCCACGTGAGCCGGGCCTTGGCCGCCATGTTTGCCGATCCGGTTCCGCAGGTTTCCAATCACATGCTGGCCGGCTGGTTCGCCACGGGCGGCGGCGGCATCCTGTTTCTCCCCACGGTCGCGGGCGATCCTTACGTCTACCAGGAAGTCGGCTCTGACAGCTAAAGGGGCACTGTTCGGGACGGCCTCGCTCCTGGTTCTCGCGTTTCCTCTCCCTGCCCAGGAGAAGGCCGATACCGCCGCCCAGCATAACCGGGTGGTGCTCTCCGAGGTGCGTGATAGCCTGCGGGCGATACTGTCATCGGGCCAGGAGTTCAGCCGGGACTTGAAACAGGCTGGACCGGAGACAGTCCTCGCCCGGGCGGCCGCGCTGCGGTCTCACTGCGTTGGCGCATCGTCGGCGGTTCGGCGTGCGGAGACCGGGCTCGTCACCACCACGCGCGGCCCAATCCAGCTGGCGAGCGTCAAGGCGGCGCTGCAGCGGGTAGCGCTCATATTGCGGCAGGATTGCGAGTTGGGTTTTGCGGAACGTGGCCGGGGGAGCCACGCGGACACGTTGCGTGCGTGGGGTCCGTTTCGGAATCAGCGTGTCGCGCGGGTCATCGAGGATTACGAGCAGGCCGTCACAGCATATGCGGAGGTGATCGGAATCAAGCTGGATCCCTGATTCGCATGTGGGAACAATGTGCGGAAACTTCTCGACAAGTCCACACGAAGTGGAAAGATCTCCGAACCACCTCTCGCGTCACTGCTTACGCGTCCACATTGATTGCACATGAAGTGATGTAACCCGAAGAAATGACGGCGCTTGCGCCGCTTTTCCACGCACCTATATTGCGCGCGCGCCGTACAGGGGAAGGGTTGGGACTCGCAGTCTTGACCACGCCCTGCGTGGTGAGTTCAAGCGGAATTTCTGGGGAGAGCGCCGATGCAACAAGGGCTCAGGTGCTCGACGAACCGGGTGTACACGCCGGCTTGAACAGGCAAGGCCAGTCGCGTGCCTTGTCCACACCGATCTGGCGCCTCGGTGTGCAGTGCGAAGGGTCGGTCCGCGACCTGATCCGACTCGCAGCGCTCGCATTGGCGAACCATGCGGTCCGGCCGGGCTGCGTGGGGATGGAAGCCGGAGCTCCTGTTTTGCCCTACCGAGGACGAACCAGTCCATTCGGCGGCGGCGGGAAGAAGAACAGCGGGAGTTAATCCCTTGGCTCCGGGTAACCAGTGCGAAGACGGCCCGTCGTCCCGAAAGGGATTGGCGGGCCGTTTTGTTTTTTGGAGCTCTTTGAGCCAGCGCCACACCAGAGGATCACGCGCTCGGACGGGGACGGGGCTTCGCTTCGCTAGACGGTCGCGGTGTGAGGGGAGGCTCCCTGCCTCGACCTGAGCGACCCTCCAGCCCGCACCAGCGCATAGCCGATATCCCGGTCTATCCGGCGACCGTCGGCAACCATGAAGCCTTGTTTCCGTTCAGCGGTGATCCCGAGCTCTTCAAGCGCCTGGCGTGGAACCCAGGTGTACTCGCTGCCCGTGTCCACCAGCGCATCGGGCAACGCTTTCCAGGCTCCCCGCCTGTCCAGGTTCCTGACCTCGAAGGTCGTCCGAAAGAGTCCCATGTCCATCACGGTAACACCTTCCGTCAGTCAGGTTCCTATCCTTTTAGCCAGGCCATCAGCAAGTCTACGCGCCCGGGGCCGCCCCGCCTGCCCTTTTTTTGCACCTCGGCCCGTGCAAAGGGGTAACGCGCAACCGCGTGCTCGTTGGTAATCTGCCCGTGTGACTCCGTGGTACCGGATGCCTGCCGGGGCAGAGGCCTCGCGATTAGCGGCCCGCGAAGATCTCCGGGTTCTGCTGTCGGCGCTGGGGTGCGCCTTCCAGCTATTTCAGTGGAGCAGTTCCGTGCAGGAACAACGAGCCATCCTGACTGAATTCCGTCGCACGCTACGACGGGCCGTGCGGACGTTAGGCCGGCTCTGAACCCCAGTCGCTCTCGAGGTTTACCAGCCGGCGGCCATCCAGCATCCATTGGCGGTTCGACACGGGGCCTTCGGGGAAACTCGCGGGGTCGGCGAGGACCTGGGCGACGGACGCCGTCTTGGCGCTGGCGTTGTCGGCCCAGTGGAGCACCTCGGCCTCGAGGGTAAGCGGGAGGACCGGGCTCCCGAATTCGAGTCGCCCGTGATGTGACAGCACAAGGTGCAGGAGGATGCTGCGCTCGACGTCCGTGCAGGGCGATGACGGGGTCTCGTTGAGGCGGCGGTCGAGCATGAGAGTCCCCAGGACAACGTGCCCCACCAGCCGACCCACGGGCGTGTAGTCGAAGAGCCCGTCCCACCGGTAGCTCTCCAGCTTGCCGATATCGTGTAGGAGAACCCCGGCCATGACCAACTGGGTGTCGGCGCCGGAGGCGCGCGCGATGGTGCGGGCAATGGCCGCGACTTCAGTGGTGTGCTGGAGCAGGCCACCCAGCCTCGCGTGATGGCCCTTGATGGATGCCGGGCACTGCTCATAGTCACGACGGAAGTCCGGGTCTTCGTAGAAGAGGTCTACCGCGCGCCGCAGGCGGGGCTTGGAAATCTCGGCGCGCCAGCCGTCCAGGGTTTCCCAGTAGCGCTCCACGGCGCCAACTGAGGGGAGCAGGGCCCGCACGTCCACTGTTTCCTTCGGAATGACCTGGAAGGACGACACTTTGAGCTGGCGACGGTCACGATAGGTCTCGACCTCGCCGATGACCTGGGCGACATGGCCGCGGTGGACGCCGGCGACCATCGGTTGGCGATCCAGCCAGAACGGCTCAGTGTCGATGGTGCCGGAACCATTGCCGAGCGTGAGGACGGTAAACGGTGACCCCTCGGTGGACGTGCGGCGGTCCACGTCGAGGATCAGGAACTGGTCCTGGACGCGGTGTCCGATGGGAAGCGAGGGAATGTCCAGTGGCCGGGGCATGGCGGAAAGTTAGCGCCCCAGGGGGCGTCAGACCTCCAGGATCCGGGCCCGCAGGAGTTCCCGGTCCGGCACGGGGTGGGCGGGCGGCAACAGGTGCCGTACCGAATTCGCGTAGTACTCGAGCAGCGCGCGCCGGGTAGGCAGGATGACGAACTGGTCGGCATCCACCACCACCAGGTGCCGCACCCGCAAAAGCCGCACGGCGCGGTCCAGGATAGCGTAGACCCCGCGTTCCGAGTGTATCAGTTTCGCATTCGCCTGTACCAGATAATCGCGGTACTCGTCCATCCGTTCCAGCAGGCGGTCGCGCCGGACGATCGGTTCGCCGAACGACAGGAGGGCGGCGGCCGTGAGTGGCACGGGGGTCACCGGCACGATCGCGGCGATGCGGTCCATGACTTCGTCGGCCAGCTCCTGGAGACGGGCGAGGCGCCGCGGTTTTGGCAGGTCGAGCGCCCCGGGGTTGGCGCGCATCCATGCCCTGAGGGACAGGGGTGTCCCGAAGTTGACGGCCACGCGGCCGTGGCGGCGGTGCGCCCCGATCATGAGACGGCCCAGGTTCTGGACGAGGTACCGCCCAGCCGTCAGTGCCTGTCGTACCCGTCCCGGCCGACGCGCGCCGGGTTCCAGGACTTCGCGGATCAGCACGCGATCTTCGAGCACGCGGTCGTAGTTGATGGCCACGGGAACCAGCCATATGTCGCTGGTGAATTCCGGCTGGAGCAGAGTCCGGGCCACGTAGTCGAGGAGGCCGATCTTGGGCGCGGCCAGTCCGCCCGTGCGGGAGAGCCAGCCTTCCAGGAACACTCCCTGGGTCACGCCGTTCCGGGTGATGAGCTGGACGTACCGTTCGAGCACAACGTGGTAGAGCGGCTCACGGAACTTCCGGCGAATGAAATACGCCCCAAATGACTTGAAGACGTATTCCAGCGGCCATGTGCGGGCCCACTCGCCGACCGCGTAGCTCAGGCTGACGCCCTTGGCCAGGACGTAAGCAACGACCACGTAGTCGGCGTTGGACCGGTGGTTCATCAGGTAGACGACGACATCTTTTCGCGGAATGGCGTTCAGCGCGTCGCGGTCCTGGTATTCGGAGCTGACGCGATACAGCACGCGGAGCACGAGGCGGGCGAGGTTGTAGCCGAACCGGTAGTACGACAGGACGCTGAAAAACGGCAGGATCTCGTCTACGTAGTCGCGCACACGTTGGGCGGCCTGCGCCTCGGTGAGCCCTGAGTCGCGACGGTGGGCGGCCATCGCTTCCCGCACCACGGTGTCCTCGACCAGCTGTTCCCGGATGATTCGCCGGTCAACGAGCTTGAAGCGGTCGAGGCGGACCTGGAAACGGCGAAGGGTGCGGAGGGCAGTGCGGCGAAGCCAGGACATGGGGGCCTTCAGGCCGTCTCGGGCATCGTCCCCGTTTTTTCGAACTGATAGGCCATTTGCTTCAGGCGGGCGATGCGAACGGCCATGGGGGGATGCGTTCCGAGGATATCGGCCATGAATCCCTCCTTGACCGAGGCCTTGCGGCCGAGTGGGTCGGCGATGCAGAGGTGTGCGCTCCCGTGCTTGATGGCCGACGTCGGCGCGCCGGCGTCTTCGATCTTGCGGAGAGCCGAGGCGAGGGCGGCCGGGTTGCGGGTGAACTGCGCGGCCGATGCGTCCGCCAGGAACTCCCGTTTCCGGCTGACCGCGAGCGCCAGCATGCGTGAAATAATCGGCGCGAGCACGAGGGTGATGAGCCAGAGAACGAGGATAATGGCCCCGAGCTGGTTTCCCTTCCCGCGGGAGCGGCCCCCGCCCACGGCCCTTCCCGCTCCCCGGCCGATCATCCGGCCCGAGCCATCGGAGAGAATGGCGATGACGCCGACCAGGGCGGCCAGCAGGGTCATCAGCTTCATGTCGTAGTTCTTGATGTGGGCCATTTCGTGGGCGACCACGGCCTGCAACTCGTCGCGGTCGAGCGCGCCGAGGAGTCCCTCGGTCACGGCGACGTGGGCGTGGTGTTCGTCCGTCCCGGTGGCGAATGCGTTGGGGTCCTTGTCCGGCACGATCCAGATGGTGGGGCGGGGGAGCCCCGAGGCGATCGCCATTTCCTCGATGACGTTCACCAACACTTTTTCCTGCGGCTTGGCTGGGTCGATCAGCTCCCACGCGCCGGTGGCCCAGAGAACCTGCTTGGGCCCATTTCGCCACCCGTACCAGGTCACCCCGATGCCGAGCAGGGTGGCCACGATGCCGAACCACGGGAACCGGTGGTGGTACGCCGCGGGGGGCAGGTCGGTCGAGTAGAAGTACGCCGCGAGGTCGCCCCCGAACCCCACCCACGCGAAGAACAACAGAAACATCGCGACCAGGATCACCGACCGCCGTCGGTTGATTCGTTGCTGCTCGAAGAGATTCGTGCCGCTCACGCCTTCGGCTTCATGGAGAGATCGACCTGGGGAACCGCGCGTTCCTTCTCGTCGGTGATCTCCCAGAGCTCCACCGGCTGGGCCTTCGCCAGCCCGGCTATCAGGTTGGTCGGGAATTGCTGCTGCGACACGTTGTAGGTCGTGGCGGTGTCGTTATAGAGCTGCCGCGCAAACGAGACCCGGTTCTCGGTCGAGGTCAGTTCTTCCTGCAGCTGGCCGATGTTGGCCGTGGCCTTGAGCTGGGGGTATTGCTCGACGACGACGTTGAAGCGGGACATGGCGGACATCAGCTGTGCCTCCGCCGCCGCCAGCTTCTTGACCCCGCCGGTCGGCGTCGTCTCTCCCGCGATTTTCACCGCCTGGTTCCGCGCCTGGATGACGGCCTCGAGGGTGCCTTTCTCGAAGTCCATGGCGCCCTTCACCGCGTTCACGAGGTTGGGAATCAGATCGTGACGCCGCTTCAGCTGGACGTCGATCTGTTTCCACGCGTTGAGCGTCTGTCCCTTCAGGGCGATCAACCGGTTGTACGCCGAGATCGCCCACAGGGCGATCACGACGACGACGACGAGGAAGACGATGTTCATGGCTCTCCGTCCTGGAATCTGAGTTGGGATAAGAGAGATACGAGATCAGGCGAGCGCAAGTTGCAGGAAGGGACGGCCGTTGCGCCGTTATGCAGTTTTAGTCGGCGGCGAGGAGCCGACTCACCGCGGCGCGAATCGCATCGGCGATTTCGGCGCTGCGGCCGGCGCGGCGGGCGAGCGGGTGTGCGTCGTTGATATGGACTTCGAGTCCGCGCGCCACGGGAATACGCTGCCACGCCGTGACACCCACGGGATCCGGGTCGGTCGGAGCATCAACCTGTGGCCGCCAGGAGCGGAGCGCGCGGGCAACGCGGCCGCGGGGTGGCGCTTCCTGGCCCGTGAGCGGAAGCCGATCGGGCGACGGCAGGCTTGGGCCGAGCGTGGCGGCCACGCGGCGCTCCAGCACGTCGCCCGTCAGCTCCACCATTTCGCGGGAAATCGCGGCCAGCGTTCCGCCTTCCATTTGCCGCAGCTTGATCGCGAGGACCTGCAACAGGTGCCGGTACGAGTATATCGCGGCCGTACCCCGGCCCTCGGGAGCCGCCACCAGGCCGCGGGTCACGTAAAACCGGATGGTGCGTTCGTTGGGGTGTGCGCTCGCCGCCGCATTGATCGGCCGGATGGCTGACGCGTCGAGAATGGCCGCTGAAACGGCGGCGAGGTCCCGCAGGCTCCATGGCGCGAGCTGGCGGTACTCCCGCAGAACGAGGAGCGGGTCGGAAAGGGCCGAGGGAACGGTGCCCGCGGTCACGAACTCTTTGCCTGGCGGCGTTCGCCCTCACCAGAGAGCAACTCGACCATCATGATGCTGGATCGGCCGATCCGTCCGACCATCTGCGAGCGGAGGTCTCCGCGCAGGTTGGCCATCTGTTCGGCGAACGCATACGTAACGTTGGCCTCTACGAACCTGCCGTCGGTACGAAGGACCCGGCCTCGCTGCAGTTGAGCGGCGATCTTCTCGTCGATCGCCGAAACGCTGTCCAGTCCGAGCGCCGAGTCCAGCACGTCTAGGGATTCGTCCGTCCGCAGCTCCATTTCCAGCCAGTACGCAAACGCGAGCATGGGCGACCACAGGAGCCGCTTGTTGCCCGTTTCGTTCACCGTCCGGGCGATGCGCACGATTTCGCGGAGGTGGTTGATCTCCTCCGACTGTGGGTAAACCTCCTCGAGGTAGGTCCCGGCGGCCTTGAGCTGATAGAGCAGGGCCTCGGACCGGAGCGCCGCGGGGTCTTGGGCGATGCGGTCTATGACCCGGAGCGTCAGGAAGGCGCCGAGTGCGTGCCCGCGTTCGTCACCCTCGGATGCCCGCTCGAGGAAAGGCTCATGCAGGTGTGGGGTGCCGCGGTCGGTCGGCGAGAACGGGAGAACCGTCAAATCGGCCTCGAATCAGGGCAGCGCGTGGTGGAACAGGGCTCGATACCCAAGTATGCCCGCCACGGACAGGGCCTGCAAGGGTGGATCCAAGGGGTTGAGAGTGCAGGTCTTGTGCCGTGCGGGGCCCGGTGTCCCCACATGCGTTTGAAGGGTTGTCCCCGCGGTATTTGGGGTATGGCCACCGCGTTCCGCTGCCCACATTGGCGATATGCGGCGGGGGTTTTCCTTGCTCGAACTGGCCATCGCGGTCGTCCTCGTGGGACTCCTTGGGGCGCTCACGTTTCCGAGGGTAGCCGTCCAGCTTGACCGTATGGCTGTCCGGCGGGCGGCGGGTGAAGCGTGGTCGTTTTATCAGGCCGCCAGGTTTTCGGCGATCGTCCACGGGGCGACGGTACGGGTGCAGTTCCGGCCTGACACGCTGATCGCCGTGTTCGAATTGTCACCGGACTCGGTGTTCCTGGCCCGGCCGGGCCCCGCAGCGGACGGCGTCGAGCTTCTGGGCACCAAGCTCGTTACCCGGCTGCGTGCCGACGGCTTGGGGGCGGGAGCCGCGAACCTGACGCTGACGTTCCGGCGGGGGAGCTACCAGGAAAAGCTGACGCTTTCGCGCCTCGGAAGAATGAAACGCTGGCCTCACCCCTGACCCTTCTCCCTGCGGGAGCGGGGAACGGTCAGTCCTGTACGAAGGTCACCGACACTGGCCCAGGAATAATGCCGGCCTTGGCAGCCCGGCCGAGGAGTTCCGACACGCCCTTTCGGCCGCGATCTCCGTAATCCACCGTGAAGTCGTTCACATACATCCCGACGAACTTGTCCGCGTCTCCCCGGTCGAGGCCGCGCGCGTACTGGAGGGCGTGGGTCAGCGCCGATTCGCGGTGCGCCAAGGCGTACACGATGCTGGCCTTGAGATCCTTTGAGACATCGCGAATCAGGCGGTCGCCCAGGTCCCTCCGGACGACGTTCCCGCCCAGCGGAAGCGGCAGGCCGGTTTCCCCGAACCACCACTCGCCCATGTCCGCCCACAGGTGGAGGCCACGGTTCTGGTAGGTCAGCTGTCCCTCGTGAATCAGGAGCCCGACGTCCACGTCGCCGGCCACGGCCGCGTCCTCGATCTGATCAAACGGGATTACGACGGCCTCGAAATCCGGCTGGAACAGGCGTGCGGTGAGGAACGCGGTGGTCAGTTTTCCCGGCACGCCGACCTTGAGCCCGCGCATCCCGGCGCGCGGATCGGCCGGAGGGGGCCGGCGACTGACCAGCCGGGGGCCGTACCGGTCCCCGATCGAGGCGCCGTGAGGCAGGAGCGCGTACCGGTTTGCCAGGTATGCGTATGCGTGAATCGAAACGGCGGTGACCTCGAGCTCTCCCGCCACGGCCCGGCGATTGAGCGTCTCGATGTCCGCCAGCTCGTGGATGTAGCGCCGGTCGCCGGTTGGGACGAGGCCTTCGGCCAGGGCGTAGAACATGAAAGCGTCGTCGGAGTCGGGGCTGTGGGCGACGCGAATCGTGGGGCTCATGGCGGGAGTATAGGCCGTCCACCTATTTTTTGCCTCATGGCAGCCGAAGCTGGTGGTACCCCCAAGTCCTCGCGGTTCGACCCCCCGCTCAGCGACATCCGCGCCCGCCAGATGGGCGAACTGGCCCGGGGCGAGAACCGGTGGGACGTGCTCCTGGAGACGGTGAAAGACGCTGAGATGGGCGGCATCCGGGGGCGCATCCATTTCGTTTCCGGGAACACGCACCGGCTCTCTGGCTGGGTGTTTCTCGAGTGGGCCGACAAGGATGTAGAAGAGCGTTTTGGCGAGTTCTCGGCCCAGGAGCTGTGGAGTCTCCTGGACTCGCTCAGCGGTTAAGGCGCCTTCGCTTGCCCGCACGCCATTGGCGCCAGGCCGCCGCGCTCATAATCACAACCGTTTTCGCCGCTCCACTCCGAGCCCAGTCACCGCCACCCACGGTGGACTCCATCGTGGTCATCACTCACGACGTGTTCGATTCGAGCGAGGTCGCGGGGAACCCGGGGCTGGGACTCGCGAACGCCCTCCACTTCCGCACACGGGCGGAAGTCGTACGGCGGGAGATCCTGTTCCGGGCAGGCAATCCGCTCGACAGCGCCCGAGTGGCCGAAACCCTCCGTAACCTCCGGCGGCTGGGCCTGTTCCGGAACGCGCTGGCCGACACCCTGCGCCTGAATGACCGGTTGGTGACGCGCGTCCAGACCTACGACGCCTGGACGACCTCACTCGAGCTCAACGGCCGGTCCACCGGCGGCACGTTTACCTGGTCCACCGGGATTACCGAGCTCAACTTCCTCGGCACCGGCGACATTGCCAGCCTGCGCTACCGCAAGGATGTTGACCGGTCGTCATTCACCGGCCAGGGCATCATGCGCCGCATGTTCGGGACGCGGGTACGCGGGCAGATCGCCTACAGCGACCTCAGTGACGGTCACCAGACGGTGCTGGGACTCGGCTCGCCGTGGCGCGCGTTCTCCGACCGCAACGTGCTGGATGGGGGCGCGGAATGGGAGCGGCGCCTGGTGTACCAGTATCGCGGCGGATTCAGGGCCCAGACCTACCAGAGCCGCGCGTTTCGCGGCGCCGCCATCGCCGCGACCGCGCTCCACGCCGAACCATCAGGTTTCCTGCGGGTCGGCTTCTGGGGGATGTTCCGCAACGAGGAATTCGTCCGGCTCGCGGATACGCTCTTGGTGGTTCCCGACACAATCAGCGGCGCGGTGGCGGCGTACATGGATTGGCGGAAGGCCCGCTTTGCGGTGGTCACCCACGTGAACGGGTTTGCCCAGCAGGAAGACATTGACCTCTCGACCGGGATCAAGTTCGGTGCCTGGGTGGCGCCGTCGGCCTTCGGGTACGCGCGCACCGGGATCGGTCCGTTCTACACCATCAGCACCGGCGTGCCGTTGGGCGGGGGGTTCGTGCGGTTTTTTTCCGAGGGGCACGGACTGTTCTCGTCGGCCGGGCTCGATTCCGGCCAGGTGAGCGCCAGCGCGACGCTGGCGGTGCGCTCACTCCCACGGCAGTCCACTGTCCTCTTCCTGTACGCCGGCGCCCAGCGCTCACCTGAACCGGGGTCGGAGTTTGACCTGGGCCACGGCGTGGGGCCACGGGCATTCGGCGCGCACGCCTTCACGGGAACGCGAACGGTGTGGGGGACATTCGAGCAGCGAGCCTGGCTGGTGGATGAACTGTTCAACCTGATGGGCCTGGGGCTGGCGGCGTTCCTTGATTACGGCGGGGCATGGTACCCGGGGGACCCGGTACGGCGGGGTGGAGACATCGGTATGGGGCTCAGGCTCGGGGCCACCCGCGCCACCGGGGCCAACCTGGGCCGGTTTGACCTTGGCTACCGGTTCGGGGACGGCATTGCCGCCGGCCGGAGCCGCTGGGTGTTCAGTTTCGGGAGGGCTTTCTCTTACTAGTCACTCCTTCAAGTCGAGCTTGATGCCCCGCGTCTTGAAGGACGCTTCGATGCCTGCCTTGTCCACCGCCTTCATGTAGGCGTCCATCGGATCCACGATCTTCTTTTCCACCAGTTCGATGAGCGCGTCGTTGAGCAGGTTCATGCCGGCCTTCTTGTTGGTCTGGATGATCGACGGCAGCTGGAACGTTTTTCCCTCGCGAATCAGGTTGGCCACCGACCCGGCGGTGAGCATGATTTCGCGGGCGGCCACGCGCCCGCCGCCGATCTTCTTGAGCAGGACCTGCGCCACCACGCCCTTCAATGATTCCGACAACATGACACGGATCTGCGACTGACGATCGGCCGGGAACTGGTCGATGATGCGATCCACGGTGCTGACGGCGGTGGTGGTATGCAGGGTGCCGAACACGAGGTGACCGGTTTCCGCCGTCTCGATGGCGATGGCGACGGTCTCCAGGTCGCGCATTTCGCCGATGAGGACGATGTCCGGGTCTTCGCGAAGAGCGGCGCGGAGCGCCCGCTTGAAGGACTGCGTGTGGCTGCCTACCTAGCGCTGGGTCACCACGCATTTCTTGTTCGGGTGCACGAACTCGATGGGGTCTTCGATGGTGATGATGTGGTCGGTACGGGTGCGGTTGATGAGGTCGATCATGCCGGCGAGCGTGGTGGACTTGCCGCTGCCGGTGGGCCCGGTGACGACCACGAGGCCCTTGGTGAGGTAGCACAGCTTCTGCACGTGTTCCGAGAGGCCAAGCTTCTCGAACGTGACGATTTCCATGGGGATGATCCGGAATACGGCGCCCATGCCCATGCGGTCCTTGAGTGCATTCACGCGGAACCGCGCGACGTCCACCATTTCGTACGCGAAGTCGGTGTCGTTGGTCTCGGCGTACTCCGCCTTGTTGCGCTCGGGCATCACGGACATCAGCATGCTCTCGATGTCTTCCCGAGTGAGCGGTGTCTCGCCGTGCCGCTCCATTTCGCCGTGGAGCCGGTAGGTGGGCGGCAGCGCGACGCGCATGTGGAGGTCGGATGACCCGGAGGTGACCAGGTGGCGCAACAACTCCTGGAGCCGCTCTTCGGCCTTGGTGACGGCCTCGATGGAAGCAGCCGTCTGGCTGGGGCGCCTGGGAGCCGCGGCGGGGGCGTCTGCGGGCTGGCTCATGAGTAACGCCTCGGCCGGACGGGACACGGCGGCGGTGGAGCGGCGGGCCTTGGCCGGGCCGAGGCGCGCGCTGATGGCGGGGCCGTTTCGCGTGGTTTCTGCGTCGACGCGCTTGTCGTCCAGGATGTAGCCGAATGCGAGCCGGCCTTCTCCGTGCTCGAACTGTTCGTGCATGCCGGCCGGCATGACTTCCTTGATGAGTGCCATGACCTTGGGCCCGGGCACGGGGTCCTTCGTGACGGGGCGCAGGGTGCCCTGGATTTCGACCTGCACGGGCTTGTCGTTTTCGATGACGAGGGCGGTGCCCTGTTTTTCGAACATCAGGGCGATGAATCGATCGAGTGCGGGCATGCGGGGAGAATCTAGGGAGGGGAGGGAAAGACGGGGAGGCCCTCCTTGACATCCGGCCCCAATCGTGGCATCAACAAGGCCGATTCCTCACGCCGAAACCCCCAAGGAGCGACCCATGCAAGAGCTGTTGCCCACACTTCTGCCCCTCTCGCTGTTCTGGATCATCGAGGCCACCTTTCTTGGCGGCTGGCCGGTGGACGTCCACGGCGGCAAGGGATTCCAGCAGGTCCTCGGCCTGCTGATCACATTCGTGCTGTGGGTCGTTACCTGGCACGGCGCGAGCAGGGCGCTGGCAGGCCTGGGCCCGGTACTGGGCTCGATCGTGGTGGCGACCTTCGCGACCGCCTTCCTTACCCCGGTGATAAACTGGGTCGGGTTCAAGATCGTCGGAGTCTCGGTTCGAAGGGTCGCCGAGGCGCACTAGGCGCCTTCAGGCGGCGTCCACCCTGGAGGGCGTTTCCCCAGCAGGTCCGCGACCGTCGTTTCCCGGAAGAACGTGGCGACCGCTTCCGACGTCTTCTTCCACTGCGCGTGCGCGTTGCAGGCCGTCCGGTCGCTGCATACCGGGCGACCGAGCAGACATTGCCGCCCCGCCGTTATGTCATCGAATTCCTGGACGATCTCCAGCAGGGTCGTTTCCTCAGGCGCCTGCGCCAGCCGGAACCCGCCGGACTTCCCGCGAGTCGAGGTCAGGATGCCGGCGCGGGCGAGCGTGTGGAAGATCTTGGACAAGTAATTGGCGGGACTGCGGACAGCGCCCATCGGGGTGGCGGCAGCGTCCCGAGCAGAACCCGTGCGCCGACGCGCCGAGACCCTTGGTGCCCTTGGGCAGCAGGAAACCCAGCCCTTAATTCACGCTGAAGTGGCCTTGAAGGACCGGGGAACGCCGAGGTATGTTCCCCAGCCTCACGGCGCCGTAGCCAAGTGGTAAGGCAGAGGTCTGCAAAGGACTTCCGGGGATTTCCCTGGGGGTCTTTCTGTTTCCGCTGCCGTCCGCCTGTGTCTGAAGCGCCCGACCCCGCAGTCCCCCCTAGTGACCGCCAAGTCCGCCAGATCCTTCTCAGACTGCCAGCAAAAGTGCCGACAGCCGTTCTGGCGGCGATTCTGGCGCGAGCTAACCGTTGGTGTGTGCCCAAGGCGGTTGGGGAGCCATAGAGCGCGCTAGGCCTGTTCCGAGGACCTCACGCCAGAAGGCGACTCTCCGGAACGGTGTCCCTTTCGCTCACCGAAGCCTTGGCAGGTCCAAAAGGGCTCTACCCCCCTTGTAGCAGAGGCACGCACGGGAGGTTGGGTAACACTCGAAAGGAGGTCGGGAATGCTCCACAAGGGCAGGGTGCCAGCGATCTCGACATTCGTCGCCCCAAACGATGCGGCGGTCTTGAGCTTGACCCTACAGGCGCGGACAGCGTTGGGGGACTGGCTGGGCGGCTATCCCTGGGATCACTTCGTGACGCTCACGTTTAGCTCGGGGAGTCCATCGACTGAAGGGGCGATCAAGGCTTTTCGTGGCTGGATTCGACGGCTGGAACAACGAGGGCAGCAGAGGATTTCGTGGTTTTACGTGCTGGAGACGAGTCATGGTGGGATGCGCCATTTGCACGCCTTAGTTCTTGGAACCGCCGGGCTTCCTTCCGCCGCCTTGGAGAACGCATGGCGGTGGGGACGAGTCGATGCCTCTGAGTACGACAGGCGCAAAGGGGCATCTTATTACGTGACGAAGTGGGCCGCGTTCGGGGAGGCGGACTACGACTTCGATCTGCCCATGACGACCGGCCCAGTTGGAGCGCACAGCCCGGAAGTCCCATTGAATGGCTTTACTTACGCCCAGGTGCCCTAGGGAGGCCGAGACGCCCATGAGCGCACAAGCAACCGAATCAGCGGGCAAAACAGCGCGACCCGCCCTGGTTGCGTCGTCCCACCCGAACGGGGGGATGCTGTTCACGGGTGGCGTACCGGGCAACCGGGGCGGGACCGGCCGTCCCCCGTCGGTTCTCAGGGAGCGGCTCCGCGGCAGCTTTGCAGACCGGGTGAACGTCCT
>SHZT01000026.1 GCA_009692185.1 Gemmatimonadota bacterium
GACATGAATAGTGGCTTCTACGCGTTCAAGCTCGAGGGCTTCGATGGGTGGAACGGGCACGATTGGGGCATGCCCAACTCATCGTCGGCGCAGGACTGGGACAACGGGCCCGATGGAGCGCCGAAACCGGCACGGGTGAGCATGCAGTGACGGCTGGGAAGGAGCAGCCCCCCAAGCCGACTTCGTCGGCGTTCAGCGTCACCAAACTGATTGGGCCGGGCCTGCTGGTGGCGGCGGCGGGCATCGGTGCCGGCGACATCGTCTCTGCCACCATGGCCGGCGCGGGCTTTGGTCTGACGCTGCTCTGGGTCGTGGCGTTGGCGGCGTTCCTCAAGTCGTTCCTGAACGAAGGTATTGCCCGCTGGCAGCTGGCCACCGACACCACGGCGATCGAAGGGTGGTGCCAGCACCTCCCCTGGTGGGTCCGGGCCTATTTCGGCTTCTACCTGGTCCTCTGGACGGTTTCGGTGAGCGCGGCGCTTACGGGTGCCAGTGGACTGGGGCTGGCGACCCTCACCAACGGCGCCATCCCCCGGCCCTGGGGAGCGGTTCTGCACTCGCTGATCGGCGGGACGTTCGTGCTGTTGGGAGGGTTCAGGGCTTTCGAAAAAGTGATGAAGGTGCTGATCGCGCTCATGTTCTTTTCGATCGTGGCGTGCGCGGTGCTCACCTTCCGTGACCCGGGCGCGGTGCTGAGCGGACTCCTGGTTCCCAGAATTCCCGCCGGCGCCGGACCTTCCGTCCTGTCGGTGCTCGGCGGCATTGGGGGCTCCATCGCGATGCTGGCCTACAACTATTGGCTGCGGGAAGAAAAGATGGCCGGGCCGGGGTGGATCCGGTTTGTGCGGGCGGACATCGCCATCGCCTACGTGTTCACCGCTGTCTTCGGCATGTCGGTGATGATCATTGCGAACCAGGCCTTTCACGTCGCCGGTGTGCAGATCACCAATGCCCAAGCGGTGACCAAGATGGCGCAGACCCTGGGCCAGATCGTCGGGCCCGTCGGCTTCTACGCGTATTCCATTGGATTCTGGGCCGCGGTGTTTGCGTCCTTGCTGGGAATCTGGCAAAGCATTCCGTATCTCTTTGCCGACTTCTATGGCCTCATTCGAAAGTATGACCAGCCGGTCCGCGCGCGCCTGACCCAGGTGACGAGCACCCCGTACCGCCTGGCCCTCCTGTTCATCACGCTGGTCCCGATCCCGTTCGCGTTCCTGGATCAGCCCCTGTTCGTGATCCGGAGCTTCACGATTGTCGGCAGCCTGTTCATCCCGTTCCTCGCGGCAACCATGCTGTACCTGAACAATTTCCGGATTCCAAAGGACAGCGGCGTGCCGAGGAACTCCATCCTGACCAACGCGGTGCTGGTGCTCGCGCTGGTGGTGTTCGTGCTGGTTGGCGCGAGCGAGGCCGGCTTGCTGCGGAGGTAGTTCATCAGGGCTGGACGAATACGGTTCTTGGTCCCATTGTACGGTCATCCAACGGTCCATCAGCAGGCTTGCTCCTATACCGGAGGCGGAAAATGTCCCTCACAGTCCGAAGGTTCGTCCGCACACTTCCAGCAGTCGCCGCGGTACTGCTCGGCATGGCAATCGCTTCGACTGCCCAGGCGCAATCAAATGCGGTGTCCGGCGTCGTCACCGACGGCACGAATCCCATCGCCAATGCCCTGGTCGCGGTGGATGGAAGGGATGGGACCGTGCGCACGGACGCGCGCGGCCGATTCCGCATCGACAATGCGACCGGATCGCAGGTGACCGTGCGCGTCACATTCATCGGCTACCGCCCGCTGAGCCAGACGATCCGGGTGGGTGACGGCAATGTCCAACTGGTTATGACCGCTGCGGCGATCAACCTGGACGCCATCGTGGTGACCGGCACCGCCGGCGGCACCGCGACCCGCGCCATTGGGAACGTGGTGGAAACCGTCGACGCCGCCAGGCTCATGGCCACCATGGCGGGCCCCACGCTGCAACAGGTGCTCGGGCAGCGGACCCCGGGACTGGTCGTATTGCCGGCGCCCGGAGCTGTGGGGGCCGGCGCTCCGCTGCGGATTCGCGGGACCAGCTCCATGTCCCTCTCCAACGACCCTCTCGTGTTCATCGATGGCATCCGCATGGACAGTGATCCGACCAGCGGCCCGGGCGGGCAGCGCGGCGGCGCGGGTGTGAGCCGACTGAACGACCTCAATCCCGACGACATCCAGTCGGTTGAAATCATCAAGGGGCCCTCGGCCGCCACGTTGTACGGAACCGAGGCGTCCAACGGCGTGATCCAGATCATCACCAAGCGCGGCGCGCAGGGCCGCCCGCGCTTTGATCTTTCGGTTCGGCGGGGCACCAACTGGATGATGAACCCCGAGGGGCGGGCCGGGTTGTTGTTCATGCCCGACACGACTGCTGTGCGGTTGGGGCTCACTTCGGCTCTTGGCGCGCCGTTCGGTATCAACCTTTACGAGTACGAGCGTGACAACCGCAGCGGGGCCATCTTCCACAACGGGACCTTGCAGGGCTATAGCGGCAACCTGAGTGGCGGCACCGAAGGTGTCCGCTACTTCGCGTCCCTAAGCTACGACCACGACGTCGGCATCGTCGCGTTCAACTGGGACAAGCGCCTCAATGCCCGGTTGAACCTGGACCTGTCGTTGACGGACAACCTCACCGCCCGGCTCAGCTCCGGGTACATCGACCGGACCACGTCGCTGATGCAGACCGGCTTCGATCAGGATCCCTTCAGTAACCTGGTGTGGGGCAACCCGCGAACGCTGTTCCTGCCGCTTCAGGGCTGGTTCCAGGCCCCCCCTTCCGAGTGGGGCAAGATCGAGACGATCGGCGAGAACAACCGCTCGACGACGAGCATTGAGCTGAGGCACAAGCCGCTCCGCTGGCTGAGCCACCGGCTCGCCACCGGCCTGGACGTCAATGATGGTGCCGAGTCGACGCTCTACCCCCGGCAGCCGGAAGGCGCGGCCCATTTCTGGACCAATCAGCGGGGCCTGGGCGAAAAGACCGTGGAGCGGGAGACCCGGCGCAACCTGTCTGTCGACTATTCCGTCTCGGCGAAGTACAACCCCTTCCGGCCCAACCTGGGGCTGACGACGTCGGTCGGGTTCCAGTACTACAAGCGCGAGTTCAGCAACACCACGGCCACCGGCCGGGTCTTCGCGGCGCTCCCTCTTACGACTGTGTCCGGCGGGACCACGCCGCTACTTGCGAGGGAGTCGTTCGAGGAGAATGCCACGGTGGGCGGCTTCGTGCAGCAGCAGGTGGACTGGAATAACCGGGTGTTCCTCACGGGCGCGGTCCGCATGGACGACAACAGCGCGTTCGGCGCCGAGTACAACGCGGCCGTCTACCCCAAGGTCTCAGCGTCGTGGGTCATCCACGAGGAGCCGTTCTGGCCGCTGCCGTGGGTGTCGCAGCTCAAGTTGCGCAGCGCCTGGGGCGCAGCGGGCCAGCAACCGGGCACGTTCGACGCGTCGCGGCTGTACGACGCGGAGATCGGCTACAACGAGCTACCGGCGCTGGTGCCCGGTGCATTCGGCAACCCGGCGCTGAAGCCGGAGCGGAGTGAGGAGCTGGAGATGGGCCTCGATGCGAGTCTCTGGAGCGGCCGCATCGAGTTCAACTACACGCACTATCAGCGCTGGGTAAAGGACGCCATCGTCAACCGTCCGATCCCGCCATCCACCGGCTTCTCCGGCTCGCAGATCGTGAACCTGGGCCAGGTGAAGGGCTGGGGAGACGAGCTGGGAGTGGTCGGGCATGTCCTTACCGGCAGGAAGCTGGGAATTGACCTGGGCGTGCAGTTCGCGACCAATGGCACCCGGATCGAGAATCTCGGCGGCCTGGATGCGATCGGCGCGGGCGGGCGGCAGGAGCACCGCCCCGGCTTCCCGATCGCCGGTGTTTTCGTGAAGTACGTGAAGGAAGCCACCATCGATGCCGGCGGTTTCGTCACTTCCGCCCTGTGCGACGGTGGCACCGGCCCGAGCGGGCTGGAAAAGGGCGGGGCCCTCATGGATTGCAACACCGCGCCGCGGATCTACTTCGGCCCCGGCAGCCCCACGTGGCAACTGGGATTCAGTACGACGTTCACGCTATTCCAGAACCTGCGGCTCGAATTCCGCGTCGAAGGGAACGGCGGGTACTACAACATCAACACCGAGATGCGCGCCACGCACAATCTCGGCTTGTCCGAGAAGGTCCTGCTCCGCAATGACCCGCTGGTCCAGGCCACCCGCCAGTTCGAGAACGACGTGATGGGACTGTATGACGGGTCATTCGCCCGACTGCGGGAAGTGTCCATGACGTACACGATTCCGCAGGGAATCGTCTCCCGCGTCGGGGCCTCGCGCGGATCCTTCACGGTGTCCGCCCGGAACCTGTGGATGCTCTGGACCGGGGAGCACGGCTTCAACACGCGCCGCGACGGACGGGTTGCCCAGGTCGATGACATCGGTGGGCTGTGGACCTGGGATCCCGAGATCCGGAGTTCCGGCAACCTCTCTGCCAGTTTCCAGACTGTCCTGCCGCCGACCGCGAGCGTTGTCGCAGTCGTGCGGCTGGGCCTCTAGGAGGATACGACAATGAGCATGAAGACACTGCGCGGTCTGTGGCTGCTCCTGCCTCTCCTGCTAAGCGTTCCGGCCTGCAGCCTGCTGGACGTCGAAATTCCCGGGCGGGTGCCAGTAAGCGAGCTGGACAACCCGGCGCTGTCGGCCACCATGGTGAGCGCGGCCATGGGCGAACTGGAATGTGCCCTGTCGGTCTATGTCGTATCGACCGCCATCCTGAACGGTGAGGTCATCGTTTCCGGGCTCACCATCAATTCGAATATCTGGGGCTGGCGAGGGGACGTGGAGCTCCGCGGGGTGGGGGGAAACTGCGGCGCGAATTACGGATTCTACAACGCGCTCCAGCGGGCTCGCTTCCTGGCAGACGACGGCTTCAAACGCATCGACGCGTTCCCCGATGCGGAAGTGGCGGGCAAGGCCTTGATGTTGGCCCAGCTGCGCGCCTACGGCGGCTACGCGTACACCCTCCTGGGTGAAGGCTTCTGCCAGATGTGCATTGACGAGGGCCCGCTCATGACGCGGGCGCAGGTGTGGCAGCAAGCCGAGTCGCGCTTCTCGGACGCCATTACCCGGGCAGCGGCCCTCACCGGAGCGGAAGCTGTGGCGATGTTGAACATGGCCCGGGTGGGAAGGGCCCGCGTCCGGCTCAACCTGGGGAATACCGCCGGTGCGGACGCCGACGCGGCCCTCGTACCGCTGGGCTACGTGCGCAACGCCACCCATTCGGCGACTGTCGCGCGGCGCTACAACCGGGTGTACGAGCAGTCCATCGGTACCCGTGACGTATCGGTGGCGCCGGCGTTTCGCGGGCTCACCGTGGGGGCAGTGCCCGTCGCCGATACTCGGGTGCGCGCGGTGGACGCGCTCCGCAACGGCCAGGATGGGGTCACGCGCCAGTGGGACCAGCAGAAGTACCTGTCCCGCACCGCGGCGACGCCCATTGCGACGTACGTCGAGGCGCAGCTGATTCTGGCCGAGATCCGCGGCGGCGCCCAGGCCATCACGATCCTCAACAGCCTCCGGACGGGAGCTACTCCTGCCCTGCCCGTGCTGACCCCGGCGGAGCAGGCTAGCATCGCCGCGACGGTAGTTGAGGAACGGCGCCGTTGGCTGTTCCTCGAGGGACACCGGATCAACGACATGCTCCGGTTCGCAATACCGTTCGCCACCGGCGTCAACCACAAGGGCCAGACGTACGGCAGTGTCACCTGCATGCCGCTGCCGGATGTGGAAATACTCAACAACCCAAACATCTGATGCCGCGTTACGCGCTGATGATCAGCGCACTACTGGCCCTGGCCCCCGTTGCCTCCGCCCAGGAGGCGCGTGGGCCCCAGGACCACCGGGCCGTGCTCCATCGCCCGGACGATCCGTTCTGGAGCCAGAAGGCCCCGGACGTGTTCCGGGCCCACTTTACCACCACCAAGGGCAGCTTCGTCATCGAGGCACACCGGGAGTGGTCGCCGCACGGCGTGGACCGCTTCTACAATCTGGTCCGGAGCGGCTACTACGACGACTCCCGGTTCACCCGGGTGGTGCCGGACTGGATCGTACAGTTCGGGATCGCGGGTGACCCGAAGGTCGCCCGGGTCTGGTATACCCGCACGTTTCTGGACGATTCTGTTCGCCAGAGCAATGTCCGGTCCTTCGTGGCGTTCGCGATGACCGGTCCCAACAAGCGTACCACCCAGCTGTTCATCAATAAGGGCGACAACTCGAGACAGGACTCCCAAGGCTTCTCTCCGATCGGCCGAGTAGTGGAAGGCATGGCCGTCGTGGACTCGATCTATGACGGCTACGGGGAAAACTCCGGCGGCGGCGTGCGGAGAGGGTTGCAGGGGCCGTTGGTCGAAGGTGGAAACGCCTACGTGGACGCGAACTACCCCAAATTGGATCGCCTGGTCAAAGCGCGAATCGAATGAGGTGTTCATGACGCTTCAACGCAGAGTGTTCTTCGCCGCGCTCGCCGCGGCCGCATCCTTCGGCGCGTCCGCTGCCGCCGCCCAGGAAAACGGAACCGTCGTCGTGCGGGGCGGCTGGCTTTTCGACGGCGTCCGCGACGCGCGGGTGCGGAATCCCGGCCTCGTGGTGCGCGGCGGGGTGATCATCAAGATCGCCGCCCCCACTGAAGCCGACCTTGCCGGTGCGCAAGTCGTGGAGGTGGCGGATGGCGAGACGATCCTTCCGGGCTTCATCGATGTGCACGGCCACTACAGCATGAGCCTGGTCGGCCGGCGGCGGGACGAAGTGGGCCTCTACTCGGTGGTGTTCCTGGCCAACGGGGTCACCACGACGTTCCCCGCCGGCGAATTCCAGCCGGAAGAGATGATCGCCCTTCGCGACCGCGTGGAGCGGGGCGAGCAGCCGGGCCCCCGGATCTTCAGCTCTGGCCCGTACTACGGGACGGCCCGCGCCGGGTGGCGGCAGGACCTGACTGCCGATTCCATTCGCAAGGACATCGACTACTGGGTGTCCCGGGGCATGAAGAGCATCAAGGCCAAGGGCCCGTCCGCCACCCATCTGCCCGTCATCATCGAGCGGGCGCATTTCCATGGCATCACCGTCTCCGGGCACCTGGAATCCGGGCGCAACAACAGCGTCAACCCGAGGGACGCGATTCTCATGGGGATCGACCGCATCGATCACTTCATGGGCGGCGATGCCATGCCGCCCACCCGGAGCGCGTACGAGTCGGTGGTGCTGGAAGACGTGAATTCGCCGGAGATGAAAGCGATCTACAAGATGTTCATCGACTACCGCGTTTTCTACAATACCACGCTCAGCACCTACGGCCACGTGGCCAATCCGGACGAGGTGTTCGACTACTGGTTCGACGAGCCGAGTCTCCTGACGCCCTACGTGCGCCAGATCGAGGCATTGAACCCGAACCTGCTGCGGCCCTACAGTGAGCAGTTCAGGTTCATCTACGTGAAGAAGCAGGCCGAGATCAAGGCGTTCTACGATGCGGGCGGCGGCCCCTGGATCACCCTGGCCACCGACGCGCCGAGCAACGGGCTCCGTTTCTCGGGCTTCAACGCGCACCGGGAGGTGCATGCGCTGGTGCGCTCGGGTATTCCTCCCGCGGGCGCCCTCAAGATCGCGACGATCAATGGGGCCCGGGCCCTGGGGGTCAGCGACAAGCTCGGCTCCATCGAGCCCAAGAAGTTCGCCGATCTCTTCGTGGTGGTGGGCGATCCGCTCACCGACATTCGCGCGACGCGCAATGTCCGGGTGGTCATGCGAGGCGGCCATGTCTACGACGCCAAGGCCCTGCTGGAATCGGTCAAGGGAAAACTCGGGCCGGCGAGCGCGGAAGAAGCGGTGGCCAAGGGATGGGCGGCTCCGGCGGGTTCGTAAGACGCTGGGCGCTGGCGGCGGGAGTGGCGGTCTGCCTCCCGTTCAGCCCACCCGCCCTTGCCGGCCCGGCCTCGCGCATCGAAGGGCACGTGCGGGACGAGGTCACCGGCACCCCGGTGACGAATGCACGGGTCAACGTCGCCGGCACCTCCAATACTGCCGTCACCGACAGCCTGGGGGCGTACGCCCTCGAACGGGTCCAGCCCGGCCGCATCTCCCTGCGGGTCCAGGCCGACGGGTTCGGCTCCGTCGTCCAGGACCTGACCATTGAGCCCGCGAGCACCGTTTTCCTCCAGTTCGAGGTCGCGCCTTTCGCGGTGCTGCTGGACCGGCTGACGGTTCGGGGTGCGTCGCCGGACCGGGCGACCGAAGGCAAGGTCGTTACCGAACGCCTGAAGGCCCGGGTTCCCGGGGCCAGGGTTCTGTTCAGCGGCGGTGCGGTGGGGATGGCGACTCAGATACTGCTCCGCGGCGTGAAGAGCATGAACCTGCCGGGTGAACCGCTCTACTACATGGACGGGATTCGCATGTCCCCGCCCACCGCTCCCAGCGCCCGCAACCGGGGCGGGGAGTCGTCCATCCTCGACTTGATCGACCCGGCGAGCATCGAACGGATCGAGGTCATCTCGGGCGCCGCGGCGAACGCGGCGTTCGGGCTGGGGTCGAACAACGGGGTGATACTGATCTACACCAAGCGGTAAGGGCTAGAAGAGCTTGCGGTAGTCCTCGTAGTTGATCGGTACGCCCGCCACCAGGCTCTCCTTCCGCGTCACGGCAGTCTTGACCGCCGTTGCCAGCCTGTCCGGATCCGCCGTGCGGATTCCGGCAACGCCACAGGCCTCGGCGATCTTCACGGAATCGATCGGCCGGAAATCCATCCGGTAGGATTCGAGCTTCTTTCCCTCCTGCGACAGCTTGATCAGGGAATAGCTCTCGTCCTCGAGTACCACGGTGATGAACGGCGCGCCAATGCGCTCGGCCGTCTCCAGTTCCTGCGCGTTCATGGAGAATCCACCGTCGCCCACGGCCGCCAGGACGGGGACGTCGGGGCGCGCGAGCTTGGCCCCGATCGCGGCGCTCAACCCGTAGGCCATTCCCGACAGGCCGTTGGACATCCAGAAGGTCTCCGGCCGGCGGCTCGGCCAGTACTGGCCGAAGAGATACTTGTGCGACCCCACGTCGGTGGTAACGATGGCTTCGGGCGGCAGCACCGATGCCAGCGATGTGATGAGATCGCCCGGCCACATGGTGCCGGGCGTTGCCGACGGTCCCTTCAACCGGTCGAGCCGCTTCTTCTGAAACTCGTGGAAAGGGGCGTTCCATTGCGCGGGCGCCGTCTCGCCGAGCAGCGCGTCCAGGAGCGGGCCATGATCGATCAGTGACGTACCCTGCGGCACGATCTCACCGACGTTGGGCGCCTCCAGCAGCCAGTGAATGGGCAGCTCGGTGTGCCACTGCTTGTCGACCTCGACGGGGTCGAGACCAAGACCAATCAGCAAGTCTGAAGCCTTGAGCGCGTCACACAGGATGTCGTCGGCCGCCATGCCGCTCACCACCCCGACGAAGTTGTTCGCGGTCTCGTCCACGACGCCCTTGATCTTCGGCGTCACCGCCACGGGCAGCCCCCAGGCCTTCAACCAGCGGGCGAGCCGGTCGGCATTGGCGGGGTCGAACCCCAGGCCTACCACCACCAGCGGGCGTTTTGCGGCCCGGCATGCCTCGGTCAGCTTCTTCGCCTCGTCGCGGGCGTCGCCGCGCCTCATGCTGGCGGCCCTGGGTGTGGGCGGCTGCTCTGCATTTCCCACCGGCCTCTTCGCTTCCGTCGCCGACAGCGTCAGATACGCCGCGCCGAATGGCCGCTCCAGGCAGGCCCGCATCGCGTGTCGGACCACGCCGTTCACGTTCTGGGCGGTGATCCTCTCGACGTACTTGCACACCGGGCGATAGACATCGTGCAGGGGCAGCAGCTGGTGCGTGTGAGTCGGTGGAAACTCGTCGGGAATCTGCGCCGACAGCGCGAGCAGCGGCTCCTGGTCGAGGTACGCGCTGCTCAAGGGGAGCATCAGGTTGGCTGCCCCGGGGCCCAGCGTCGTGAGGACCACGCCGGCCTGCCGCTTGAGTTTTCCGTAGACGGCCGCCGCGATGCCGGCGTTGGCTTCGTGCCGCATCAGGACGAAGTCCACACCAGCTTTTCGCAGTTCGTCGATCAGGACGAGGACTTCGCCACCGGGGAGGCCGAACACCCGCTTGATCCCGGCGTCGGCAATGGCTTTGGCGGTGGCGGCAGCGGTGCTTGTCATCGCGCGGTATATAATGGAACCCCATCTCGTACGGCAGAGGCAAGAACGATGACCCGATCAGATGCGCAGACCCCCTCCGGCCGGGAGGTCTACCTGGACCATGTCGGCTGGTTCGTCGACGACATGGACCAGGCGTCCCGTGCGTTCGAAAGACTGGGCTTCGTGCTCACGCCGTTCGTCGTCTCGAGGAATGCCGACCCTGCGGGCGGGCCGCCGAAGCCGTCCGGCACGGGGAATCGCTGCGCCATGCTCCGACGGGGTTATCTCGAGCTGATCGCCGGCATCGAGGGTGTCGATACGTCGCTCGGGCGACAGCATCGTGAGGCAGTCGCTCGATATGTCGGTCTTCACGTGGTGGCCTTTACGGTGGCGGACGCCGAGACCGCCCAAGCGCGGCTCGCCACCGAGGGATTTGCGCCGGGTGAACCGGCGCGGCTCCGCCGGCCGATCAAGGCACCGGACGGCAGCGATGCCTTGGCCAAATTCACGGTGATCCGCGTCCCGCCCGACAAGATGCCTGAAGGGCGAATTCAGGTCCTGACTCAGGAGACGCCCGACCTCATCTGGCAGCCGCAGCTGATCGCCCGTGACAGCGGTCTCGAGATGCTGGGCAGCGCGCTGCTCTGCGTGGACGATCCATCCGAGGCCGCTGCTCGATACGGGCGTTTTGTCGGCCGACCCACCGCCGGCAGCGGAGACTGTGTCACCATGGCACTCGATCGCGGACGCCTGATATTCGCCACACCGAAGCGGTGCGGGACGTTGCTGGCGGGCTCTGCGGTTCCGGATCCGCCATCCATTGCGGCCATCGGGTTATTGACGAAAGAACTGGACGCCACGAGGCACTTTCTTGCCAGCCGGGCCGTGGGTGTCGTCCAGGTGTCCGAGGACGTCTTCTGCATTTGCCCCGCGGACGCGATGGGGGCGGGGATCGTGTTCCACCAGCCCGGGGCGGTCTGGCCCGTATGACCGTGAGGTTGCGACCCCAGAGATCGAGTCGTAGTATGAACTGTCGGCCTGATAATCGTCCCGGAGACCTACCCCGATAGTGAGACGTCCATGCGCCTGAACTCGCCGGTGAATCTGCTCACGGTCATCCTGTTCCTCGCAGCCGGGTCGGCGCGGGCGCAGTTTCCCGCCAGTTCGAATGACCCGAGGCACAGCCTGAAGGACCCCCACGTTGGGGGGAGCAGTAATCTGAAAGTCCTCCGACACATCCCCCTGGGCGGGTGGTCGAAGGTGTTGGGTCTCGAGCTGGAACAGGAATTGTCGCGTCCCTATGTGTACGTCGCCCGGGCCGACTGGGGTGGCGACATGTCCATGACCTCAAAGGGCGTGGATATCATCTCCATCAAGGATCCGGCCAAGGCGGAGGTGATCTACTCGTGGCGCATATCCAACCCTCTGCTGCACCAAGGCATTGGCGGCCGCGACAACGCCTACTTCAAGCTCAAGGGCCGGTACTACCTGGTGAACAACCTTCAGTTCAGTTCGGGCGGACCGGACGCGGATGTCGGAGCGGTGGTGCTGGACGTCACCGGCTTGCCCGACACCAGCAAGATCAAGGAAGTGGGTTTTATCAGGACGCCCGACACGAAGGGTGGGTTCCACAACGGATTCATGTACAAGCACTCCGACGGCCGGGCCATCCTGTTCGCCACCGGCGGGGATCCGGGCGGCCGGATCTATGACATGGAGAAGTTCCTGGCCGGCGACCCGAACTACGGCATGATCCGTAAGCTCCCCCATCCGGAGGGAGGCGCGGCGGGTGGACGGGCGGCCGGCTATCACGACTACTACGTGGCGTACGATGTTGCCACCAAGCGGGATCTCCTCTGGGGCGCCGGCAGCGGGGGGTACTATGTCTACGACGTCAGCAAGCCGGAGGAGCCCGTCCTGGTCACGTCGCTGACGGGGGTGTCAGGGGTGCGAAATGGGCACACCTTTACACCGACGCCCGATGGCCGCTACGCCGTTACCGAGACCGAATACCAGTACACGCCCTTGCGGATCTTTGAAACGAAGCCGGGGCTGGACGGCACGGCGAAGAACATTTCCCGGCCGGTCGGTGCCTGGCTCGGTTCGTGGGACGGCAACCCGCACAACCACGAGGTGCGCTGGCCCTATGTCTTCGTAACGGCCTATATGGATGGTTTGCAGGTGATGAACATGATGGATCCGACCAACCCGTACACGGTGGCGTATCACTTCACCTGTCAGTGCATCCTCCCCGCAGGCGCGGAGGGCGCAGGACAGGCTGGCGGCATGGAGGGGGCGTCGGACCTGGACATTCGAAACGCCGATGGTCTGATCGTGTCTACCGATCGGCGCAGCGGATTCTGGGTGTTCAAGATGGAGGGCTTCGACGGCTGGAATGGCCGTCAGTGGGGCATGCCCAACACGTCGTCGGTGCAGGATTGGGACAACGGGCCGGATGGGGCGCCCAAGCCCGCGCGGGTCAGCTGAGTTATCTTCCAGCAGTTCTTTGAAAATGGGGGGCGATCGGTTTCGACGGGCTTTGTGAGGGAATTGTGGCGTGCCCAGGTCCCCGGTGTCCTGGCTAATCATACTGGGAACTTTTCAACTGCCAATTCTAACCTGGCACTGGCTGCGTAAGCTTCGGCTTCACGCACCTGCTCTGGACCGCAGCCCCGCCTGAGGCGGCGCCGGAGCATCGAAATTTCGGGCTGGCGTGTCACGTCCGCCTTCGCGTGATACGTAAGACTTAGAGGGATAACTCGACGGTTGGGTGGCTGCGCACCGGCCGGCGAGGACATCAAGCGCGGCCTACGCACGTAGAAGCGGTTTCGGATCGAGACTCGGACCCGGGTTCGATTCCCGGCGCCTCCA
>SHZT01000027.1 GCA_009692185.1 Gemmatimonadota bacterium
GCATCCCGCGCGGGCGATTGGCATACCAGCCGTAGTACCGCGTCGTGACGTGGCCCTTGTCCGGAATGTGCACCAAGACCCGGGCCAGGAACTCCAGCGGGTCCACGGTCTCGGTGCCCGCCGTCGGGCCCTCGGTCTTGTCGGAGCGACACGTCACCGCCTTCGCGGTCCGGTCGTAGGTGAGCCGTTCCAGCGCGACGGGATTCCGCGCGCAGTAGCGCGTTGGCCGGCGCATCGGCCACGAACAGCAGCCGCTCAGGATCGACGAGTTGCGGAAGGGGATGCAGCGTGAAGGCCGACGCGGTGCTGTAGACCGTGGTCACCGAGCCGATGCCGAGTCCCATGCACAGGACGGCCAGAAGCGAAACGAGCGGCGCGGCACGCAGCGCTCGCACGGCCATGCGGATGGTGAAGCGCGGGTCGAACACCAGTCCTCCCATTCACAGGGCGCTCCACCCACGAGCACCAGGCGCAGGTGTGCATGAATCTACGGCGGATGTGGGGCCGCTGTTTCGGGCTACGGCGGCGAGATGCGGTCGATCCAGCTGTCGCCCGTGTACATCCGCATCGGGCGGCCCGGCTCCTCGACGAATCGCACCACCTCGCCGACCACGCCACCACCCGTCGGCGCGGTGAAGCGGAACCGACCGCCGCCGAGTGGAACGAGCTCGACCGGGTTGTCCACGTTGGCGCCGTTGGGCGTGATGACGACGAGCTTCTGGTTGAGCAGCACCACGTGCGAGTCTCCGCCGCGGCCGCGATAGAGGCCCGCGAACCGGGCCCAAGTACTGTCCCACGCGACCGCCGCCGGCTTCTGCGCCGGCACCGTCGCTTTCGCCACCGCGGCCCCCACCGTCGCGATCAGCTGCCGCGCGATGTCGCCGGGGTTCGAATCATTCGTGTTCGTGAGGACGATGACGCCGACCTTGTCGTCGAGCTGGAGAAACGTCTGCGTCGTATTGCCCGGGTAGCCGCCGCCGTGGCCGGTCCACGTGCGATTGTTGATCCGGCTGATGTCGTATCCGAGCCCGGAGCCGGAGGTCCAGTTCTCCTCGACCGATCGCACCCGGTGCATCTCGCGCCACGATCCGCTGCTGACGACCTGCGCGCCGCCGCGCGCGCCCCTCCGGAAGTTCGCGGAGACGAACCTGGCCATGTCGGTCAGGTTCGACGTGATGCCGGTGGCAGCGGCCATTCCGCGCGCGTCCACGAAGGGCAACACTTCGCGCGTGCCGTCGGGCATCCGCCGGGCGTACGGGACGGCGAGGCCGTTCACGTTGTTGTCCACGCTCGATGACGTCATCCCGAGCGGCTGGAAGATGTTGCGGTCCACGTAAGCCGCCCACTTCTGCCCGGTCACCTGCTCGATGACCATTCCGGCCACGGAGTAGGCGAGGTTCGAGTACTTCCAGCGCACCGATGGCGCAAACGCCGCCTTCCGGTCGGCGTAGAGCCGCTTGAGCTGGTCGGCCGTCGGGAACTCGTACGACACCCAATGGTCGCCGGCCTCGCGCTGGAGCCCGGAGCTGTGCGACAGGAGTTGCTCGATGGTGATCTGCCCGTCGTCATCGCCCGCCGGCGCGGCCTTGAACCAGGGCAGGTATCTCTCGACGGGGTCGTCGAGGCGCAGCTTTCCCTCCTCGCGGAGCTGCATGATGGCGATCGCCGTGAAGAGCTTGCTGTGCGAGGCCATGCGGAACTTCGTCTCCGGCGACATCGGGATCTTCGCCTTGACGTCCGCGTAGCCGAATCCCCTGGCCCAGACGAGCTGCTGGTCGCTCACCACGCCGACGACGATGCCGGGAAGCCCGCGATAGGCGATCTGCCCGTCCATCCACGCCGAGAAGAGTCGCTCGGCGCCGAGGACGTCGGGGTCGGTGGCGACATTCGTGGCCCGCGCGGGCGGGGCGGGCGCCTGCGCCTGCGATTGCGCCCCAAGGACCGACGACGCGACGGCAGCGGCGAGGATGACGCCGCGAATGCGCGGCAGGGTGCGCCGGCGGTGAACACGATTGCAAGTGCGCATGATGGCTCCGAATGGCAGGGCGATGACCGGCCGAAAGGTGTTGGGCGAGCGGCTCCTACTTCAGCACGCCCGCCAGCGCCGCAACGGCCCCGATCGCGCCCACCCAGAACACGAACGACCATTTGAGCGGGTCGGCGAAGCGGCGTTCCATGCGCGACTCGAGCTGGGCGATACTGGTCTCGAGATGTCCGAAGCGCTCTATCGTCTCGGCAAATTGGGAATTCGTGGTTCCGCGCTCGACGGCGAACCGGGTGTCGATCGCATGTTCCATCGTCAGGAACCGGGCGTCCATCCGCAACTCATACGCCTCAAACCGGGCGTCCATCCGCCCGTTGTAGACCTCTATACAGTTCGCGAAGTTCGGACCGGTTCGAATCCACAACCATCATCCATGTGACGAGGTCGTCGGCCGCTTCATCTCCCATCGTCTGGTGGAGTGAGCGGGTCAATCGCGCGGTAATGGCCACAGATGGCGCTCCAGTTGAGTTGCCACCCAACCTGAACCTATCACCGAGTGAACGCGTTATCAATCCATTGCGACCGGTACCGAATTTGCCGTCACTCCTCGGTTGCAGTGCCTGAGGAGAGTTTGCAGTACTCCACGCAGCCGCCGCAGATCCTGTCGTGGACCGCACGCGCCTGCGGACGATTGCGGCCGGGGGCAAGACCGCCGATTGCGGACGGAAGCGAGATCGCCGAACTTCCCGGGATCATGACACCATACCGCCTCGCCTCGTCGGCCCTCATCGTGGCCACGCTCGTGTCAGCCGCCTGCGCCTCCCCGACCTACGACGTGGTCATCGCCAACGGCCGGGTGATGGACCCGGAGTCCGGCCTCGACGCCGTTCGCCACGTCGGCATCGCTGGCGGGAAGGTCGCCGCCCTGTCCGAGCGGCCGCTCAAGGGGACGCGCGTCATCGACGCGGCGGGCCTCGTCGTCGCACCGGGGTTCATCGACCTCCACGAACACGGGCAGAACGAGGAGTCGTACGGCCTGATGGTGCGTGACGGCGTGACGGCGGCGCTCGAGATCGAGGTCGGCACGGGCGATATCGCCGCGTGGTACGCCGACCGCGAGAAGGGGCAGATCGTCAACTACGGCGCGAGCATCGGGCACATCAAGGCGCGGATGCAGGTGCTGCACGATCCCGGTACCGGGCTTCTCCCGGCCGGCGTCGGCGGGAGCGGCGTCGCGTCAGACGCGCAGCAGGCCGAAATGGAGGCGATTCTCCGCCGCGGGCTCGCCGAGGGCGCCGTGGCGGTCGGGTTCGGCAGCGCGTACACGCCGGGCGCGAACATGGCCGAGATCGAGCGCATGTTCCGCGTGGCGGCGTCCGCGGGGGCGTCCGCGCACATCCACATGCGGGGCGGCGTGGCAGGACTCGACTCGACAATTGCGGCGGCGAAGGCGGCCCGCGCGAAGTTGCACTTCGTGCACATCAACTCGAGCGCCGACACGCTGCTCGCGGCGTTCCTCGACCGCATCAAGGCGGCGCGCGATGCGGGGCAGGACGTGACGACCGAGGCGTATCCGTATGGCGCAGGAATGACGGAGATCACGTCCGCGCTCTTCGACGACTGGCGGACGTGGCCCGATGCGCGCTTCCAGCTCCATCAGCTCGTGTCCACGGGCCGGCGCCTCACGCGGAAGACCTTTGGCGAGGCGCGCGCGAAGGGCGGCACCGTCATCATCCACGGACGGAGCGAGAATCAGACGCGGATGGCGATCCTGAGCCCGCTCACGATGATCGCGAGCGACGGTTACATCGAGAATGGCCGTGGGCACCCACGCACGTCCGGCAGCTACGCGAAGGTGCTCGGCAAGTACGTGCGGGAGGAGAAGGCGCTCCCGCTCATGGACGCGCTCCGGAAGATGACGGTGATGCCGGCCCAGCGTCTCGAGGCGCGCGTGCCATCCATGGCGCAGAAGGGACGCGTGCGCATCGGGGGCGACGCCGACCTGGCCATCTTCGATCCCGCGACGGTGACCGACCGCTCGACCTACGAAGACGCGACGATTCCGTCGGCGGGAATTCCCTTCGTGATCGTCGGCGGCCAGGTGGTCGTGGATGGCGGGAAGCTCACTGCGGCGCGTCCAGGACGCGCGATCCGGGCGCCGGTGACGGCGAAGTAGCGGCGGGCCGCGTGCCCGTGTTTGGCGAGCGGCCCCTACTTCAGCACGCCCGGGGGGGACCGCATCGGTCCGGCGCATCAGGGCGAGATCGAAGACCGAGCCGGCGCGCGGTTGGTAGAGTACACCGCGCCCCGGCTGATCCCGAGCGCCGCGGCCTGTCTGGTGATCGGCAAGGCGTACGTCCGGTCGATCATCGCCTGGCGCTCAACAGGCCGGCCTTGGTGAGCGCATGTTCCAAAAAATCATTTTCCAGGGTGATCTCACCCATCTTCGCGTGCAAGCGTTGCACGTCGACCGCGGGGTCCGTGCGCCGCCCGCCCTCCGTGAACACGTCGGCCGCACCGGCGAGCAGCGGGTCCTTCCACGCGGTGATCTGGCCGGGGTGCACATCAAAGCGTTTTGACAACTCGGCGAGCGTGCCTCCGTTGCGCACCGCAGCCAAGGCCACCTTGGCCTTGAAGACGGGAGCATGGGTCGACGGGAACGTTTCGACATCTGGGGCTCCTCCAGTGATGGGCGAAATCTCGCCCGGGGAGCCCGCCTGCCCACCTAGCTCACCTGTTCAGAATACTGGAGCCACTTCTCAATCGCCGCCACCCCGCCGAAAAATCCGGCGAAGAGGTTTCCGCACCCGCCCCCGCCACGTGGCCGCGATCGGCGGACCTCCGCATACGTTCGGCAGCCCGACTGAATTTCCTATGCGCCGACGGCTTCGGCTATCCTCACTTGCGCAGGTTCGGATTCGTGTCGAACTCCAGCTGCCCGATTTGGAAGCACTTGTCCAGCGGCTGAGGCGTGAACTGCAGGTTGAAGCGCCGCCAGTCGTTGAGGCCCTGCGCCTGCAGCCAAAGCTCGGCCTGGCGCTCGTAAATCAGCAGCGCGCGAACGTCGGCTGCGGTGACCGGGCCGCTGTAGGCCGTGATGTTCGACGCCGTACGCACCTGGTTGATCAGCGTCACCGCCGCTGAGGCGTTGCCAAGCTGCAGCTCCGCCTCGGCCTCGATGAGCCGGGCTTCCTGCCACGTAAACACGGGGATGGGCGTGTCGCGCGCTGGGTACTTGAGCTGCTCCACGAACTTGCGCGTCGGATCGGGGCCCTTGGCCGTGTCGCCCTTGTCACGGAACTGCGTGCGCGGGTCGCTCTTGAAGCCCGCATCATTGTAGAAGCGGGGGTGCACCCCGGCCTCACGCCGGATCAGCGTCGTGGTGTTGGTGGCAACGGCATTGTTCTCGCGGGTGTTGTTACCATACAGCGCCACCAGCCGGAAGCCTTGGGGGATCTGCCGGGCGTCGTCGCGGGCGCCGGCGTAGTCACCGAGCATCAACCTCACCCGCGCCCGTCCACCAGTCGCCCCGCGCAGGACATCGGTGCGTGCAGCAGCCGTCGCCACAGTCACCGCATCGTCGAACACCAGCTTGGCCCTTTGGTAGCCCTGTTTCGGCGTCACTGCGGGGCCGCCATGGAAGGTCATCTCGCAGAAGTTGTCGGCGAGCATAAAGTGCGCGAACCCCCCCCACATCAGCACGGTCGCCAGTTCGAAACGCTTCTCCGCATCGGGAAGAAACTTCCGGAAGCGGACGGCAGCGGTATCAGCGACCCAGATGGCTCGCGACACGTTCTGGAAGACTTGGTCCCCGGTGCCGCTCGGCCGCGTGCCGATGCCCCTCTCGACTTCGCGCCACGTCGGGAACGATCCGGTGTGCTGCAATTCCTGGCCGAACAGGCCGACGATGTCGATGGCGTTGGCGTAGGCCAGCGCGAAATCACCGATCACTCCGTTCATCATCGGCAAGACCGCGTCGGGATTGTCCAGGTTCCTGTCCAGAATATCTTGCTCGTTGCTCACCTCGAGCACGCCCTTGCATCCCCCGACGACGAGGGCGAGAGCGGTAGCGACCGTCGCGAGCCGGCGAAAGCGTCCATGAGGCATGCGGGGATTCCTCGTCGGGTTTGGGTTGGCAATCGCCCGGGTCATCGTGTGGCCCGCACGGTGAGGAGGAAGACGCGGGGGATCGGCGGGGAGTCGAAGTCCGCGCTACCACCGACCGCGACGTTGCCCCTCCAATTCAGCCTCGGATCGACCCCCGGAAACTTGGTCCACAGGTACAGGTTCCGGCCGGACAGCCGCACCGAGGTGCGACGGAAGCCCAGTCGCCGTGAGAACTCATCGGGTGCGTTGTAGTTGAGCGATAGTTCGCTCAGCGCGACGAAGTCCCCCGGCTCGATGAACACGGTGCTGCCGAGCGTGTTCACGTAGTCGACGAGCGAATCGGCGGCCGGCGTCGTGGTGCCATTCGGCTTCTGGACGAGGGAGAGGTAGTGATCCCCCGAGCGCACGCGCGTGTCCCAATAGTGGGAAAAGTCCATCTTCTTGTTTCCACCCTGGAAGTCTGCCATGCCGGCGATCGAGAAGCGGCCGAAGCGATAGTCCGCCGAAAAGGAGCCGTACCACTTGGGATCGATCTGCCCGGCGAATTCGCGGTCGGGGCCGGCGGTGTGACGGCGCGTGGTGGGGTTCCAGCCGGCCAGCGGAAAGCGCCAGATGGAGTTGACTGGATACCCCTGCACGATGCGCGCGTCGTTGACGAAGAACGGCGCGATGCCCCCCATGTCGGTGATTTCGCTCGTGAAGGTGGCGAAGTTGAGCCGCACGTTGAGCTCCTGGCGCGCACGGGCTAGGAGTGCCGCGTTCAGTCCGAGCTCGATCCCGCTGCTCTTCGTCTGTCCGATATTCGTGAGCTGCGCTGCGAGGAATCCCGAGGAGGGGGGCTCGTTCTTTCGAATCAGGGCGCTGTTGGTGGTCTGGCTGAAGTACGTGAACTCGATCCCGAGCCGGTCGCGCAGCATGCCGGCATCGAATCCCACCTCGATCTCGCGCGAGGTTTCGGGGCCGAGGTCAGGGTTCCCGAGGTTGTTGGGAGTGACAGCGGGCTGGCCGTTCTGCGCGGACGTGGGAGTGAAGGTGCGATCGGCGGCGAACTGCGCCGGGGCCTGCCCGGACGTCCCGTACGCCACGCGCAGCTTCATCGTGGGCACGAGGCTCTTGGGCCAGAATGCCTCCTGGCTCACGGAGTACGCGATCGACGCCTTGGGATACCACTGGTACTTGAAGTTGTTGCCGAAGGCAGAGTTGCCATCGAAGCGCATGCCAGCTGCCAGAAACACTTTGTCGAACAACCCGAAGGTTTCCTGTGCGAACAGGCCGGCGTTGGTCGTCTGCACTCGATCCTCCGCCGCAGTACGGGTGGCGGCCGCCGACACGGTGCGAACGCCAGGTGCCGGAAAGTCGGTCCCCGATCCGGTGACCCGGTTCTGCGAGAAGAAGATGCCCTGCGCCCCGAAGGAGAACTCGGAGGTCAGGTTCGACGTCAGGGTGTTGGACAGCGACGACTTGTAGTCGAAGGTTATCTCGCGCACCGAGCGGGTGATGTTGTTCTTCGAGCCGAGCTTGTTCCCGGAACCTTGGTAGGCGTACGGGAAGTACTTCTGGAACTCGTCGCCGAACCAGTCAATACCGAGCGTGACGTTGTGCGTGAAGTTCTCACGCATCCGGTAGTCGAGCGTGAAGCCGGTGGTGTTCCGCAACACGTCCTGAATGTTCTCGACCGTCTGGTTTGCGTAGAAGTTGCCAAATCGCTCCCCCCACTTCCGCTCGGGCGTGGCGCTGTAGGGCAGGCCGGCAACCACCTGCGAGTACAGGCCGTGCAGCGCGTTGTCGCTATCGTTGATGCGCAGCTTGTTGAAGGTCAAGCCGGTGCGCACCGAGAGCGACAACTTGGGGCTCAGGATGGCGGTAATGTTGGCGCGCGTCGTAATCGAACGGTTCCAGTTGGCCGACGGCGCGATCGACGCGTTCTGCCTCTGGAAGGCTAACGACGTGAAGTAGGTGACCGTTTCGCTTCCCCCCGAGACCTGGGCCAAGTACCGCTCGTAGCGCCCCTTGTCGACGATCTCTTTGGGGTCGTGCGCGCGATACCCGGTGGGTCCGGTGAACTGCGTCCACAGCCGTCCCGGGAAGCGGTTCGTCGGCGTCTGCTGGTAGCCCCCCTCACTTTCGAAGAGCGACTCCGGAGCGCCAGTCCTCCCACGCTTCGTGAAGATCTGGATGACGCCGTTAGATCCCTGCGTGCCATAGAGCGTCGCCGCCGCCGCGCCACGCACGATCTCGACCCGGTCGATCTCGGCGGGATTGAGGTCGGCGAGGCGGTTAATCCCTTGGCCGCCGATGAAGATCGGGCGGTCGTCGGAATTGTTGATCTTCACACCATCGATGTACACCACCGGATCGCTCGGCAGCGCGATCGACTTGGTGCCGCGGATCTTGATCTGGCCAGGGGTGCCGACGCTGGACTGCCCAATGTTCATGATCAAGCCTGGCGTGCGGCCCTTGACCAGCTCGTCCACGCTGAGGATCGGCGTCTTCTCCACGAGTTCAGCCACGTTCACGCTGGCGATCGAGTTGCCGATCTTGCGCACCTCGGTGGCCGTGGCCGCGCCAGTCACCACGACCCCGGTCAGCGAGACGGCCTGCGTGGTCAGCTCAAAGTCGACCGTGGCGCGCTGGCCGGCCGTGACCGTAACGGGCCGTTCCTGCGGGGCAAAGCCCAGCTGTCGCACCCAGACGGTGCGTTCACCTGGCGGCACATTGGAGAGGATGTAGCGCCCAGCCGCTCCGGTGCTCGTGCTGATGTTCGTGCCCTTGATCAACACCTGGACGCCGGAGAGCGGACGCTTAGATACTTCGTCCACCACCGCGCCCCCGACGCTGCCGTTCTGCGCCAGCGCCGGCGGCGCGGTGGCGGTGATGAGCGCCAGCGCCGCTAGGACACCCCGGCCAACAAAGATCGGGACTCGCATGACCAGTCTGCTCCTGAGGTTCAGGTTGACCCGCGAAGGCGCGCACCTAACGATGCTGTCGACCGTTCATCCGGGTTGCCCTTCAGGGCCGCATAGAACTCAATGCTCTGCTCCGCAGGAGCTCACCGAAATCCTCGAAGCCACTATGAAGTCAACTCGAGCCAATGTCAATAGGTGTGTAAATGGCGTCAGGCGGTGACGGATCCCGGTACCGGGCTTCTCCCGGCCGGCGGCGGCGGAAGCGGCGTCGCGTCAGACGCGCAGCAGGCCGAAATGGAGGCGATTCTCCGCCGCGGGCTCGCCGAGGGCGCCGTGGCGGTCGGGTTCGGCAGCGCATACACGCCGGGCGCGAACATGGCCGAGATCGAGCGCATGTCCTTTAGGGGCGTTCCGTTTGCCTTCGTGTCCCTTGCGAACGGGAAGATCTACAGAACGTATAAAGAGTGTGGTGCCACCTACCAGAATTGTTGAATAGGGTATGCGCAAGGCTTCGCTCCTGAGACACGGATGACGCTCCGGTTTCGTGATTCTCGCCGCCCTATACTCTAGGACGCCAGAATATCCTTCGAGGAGACACCGCACTTGACTTCGATTCAAGGCCTCTGTGCGTCGACCGTCGCAGTCCTGCTCGTTGCCGGGTGCGGTTTGGACTATCGAGTGCAAGTGCCGAGCGGGGTAAGCTCCCCTAGCAGGTTGACGAGGTAAGCTGGACTTTCGGTGGCGCCATTTGTGGAGGCGCGCCGCTTCCGAAGCACGGCCGTCTGCACCAACCGAAGTACTGCCTTTCCATAGCAGGGGTGGGACTCGAACCCACGACCCCGGCATTATGAGTGCCGTGCTCTAACCACCTGAGCTACCCTGCCCTACTGCCAATCTGAACCGAAAAATAGTGGGCACGCAACCCGAAGGCCGCGTGCCCACTCTTTCCGATGGCGGG
>SHZT01000008.1 GCA_009692185.1 Gemmatimonadota bacterium
TTCGACAACATCGTCTTCGACATGGTCGGCACGAAGATTGCGTTGCAGCTCGAAGGGGACGATGCCAGAGTCATGGCGGATAACCTAGGCATTACCGACAAAAGCGAGCGTGACATCGCCCGCGGGATGATCCTGCACAATCCGCCACACCGGGCCCTGATCCGCAGCAACCACTTCGAGCCCTACGTTCAACTGGACATCACGCCCTTCTTCAAGAAAGGCTAGGGTGCTATCGACCGCGTAGCTCTTGCAGTATAAGGCCCCTAATCTTCACCAGGAGCGTATTCTCCACTGGTCCGCGCTTTCCATGGCTGCCGAGAACGGTGAAACGCCGCAATCGCAGCCCCTACGCGACCGCGGTTTCCAAAGCTGCAACCTTGTCCCGCACCACGCGATAAACTCCCCATCGCACGCCGTTCTGGGAACATTGGACCGATGGCGTCCTGTCGACCTACGCCGTCATGATCGACTCCATCCGCTCCGCCGCCCCCTGCTGCATGTCAGGCAGGACGTGACTGTAAACGTCCAGCGTTAGGGCGGCACTCGCGTGCCCCAGTCGTTCTGACACAACCTTGACGTTTTCACCGGCCCCGAGCAGGAGCGTGGCGCACGTGTGCCGCAGGTCATACGGCCGAATCCTTCGAATCCCCGCCTCCCGGATGACCCTGTTAAAGTGCCGTTGAACCACGACTCGCCAATCCAGAGGGCTGCCGTTCGTGGCTGCAAAGATGAGTCGGTGGTCCGTGTACCCTTCGCCGACACGCAGGCGCTCCTCAAGCTGTGCCTTGCGGTGGCGCTGAAGCGTACCGATCACCGATTTGGGTACCGTGACCGTGCGCCGCGCCCGAGGCGTCTTGGGCTCTTTGAGCTCCCACGTTCCGTCCGAGTACCGCGCCAGCACTCGATCCGAACGTCTGGATGCTCATGAAGCTGAAGTTCGCAAAACGCTGAAGGATCGGAAGTAGCGGGCCTGGGCCCGGATCGCTGCCGCTGGTGGGGCCGCGGGATTAGGGCTACTATTTTCAACGTCAGGGCTGGTCCGCCCCGATATGAAGCTGAGGTACTCCAAGGAGGCTGTCGTGATTGCCACATGCGCTGCCCGCGGGCTTGCCCTTTCTGTCCTGCTGCTCGCCGGTTCGTCGCTCGCGTTCGCCCAGGCCGGCGGGATGGCCGGGATGCCGGGGATGCACATGGCCAAGGTCGTGGTCAAGCCGGGTGCGGGAATCACCGTGGCAGACGTCGAGTTCATGCAGGGGATGATCGCCCACCACGCGCAGGCCGTCTACATGTCGCGGCTGGCCGGCGGCCACGGTGCCAATCCCAGGGTGCTCGCGCTTGCCAAGATGATCGACCAGTCGCAGATCCCCGAGATCATCATCATGCAGAACTGGTTGCGCCGCTACGATCAGTTCGTGCCCGACACATCGTCGTGGCACAACATGCCGATGCCGGGCATGCTCACGGACGACCAGATCAAGGCGCTCAATGCCGCGCAGGGCGTCGACTTCGATCGCAAGTTCCTTGAGTACATGATCCAGCACCACAGCGGCGCGATCAAAATGGTGAACGATCTTTTCGCCACTCCGGGCGCGGGCCAGGAAGTCGACACGAGCGTGTTCGCCAACGATGTCGTCACGGTGCAGACCGGAGAGATCGGCATCATGCTGAAATTGCGTAAGGACGAATTGCCTTGACCCGGAGTACGCTGGCCCAACAATCACCCTCGCCGGAGCTTTCCCACATGTACAGAGCGCGCACGTTGGTCGCACTCGCAGCGACACTCATGCTGCCCCGCTTACTGGGGGCCCAGACGTACCCTACCACTGACGATCCACGGAATAACCTCAAGCCCGGCCGGTACGACGCCGCTCAGGCCATCAGCAACTTGCGCCTCGTGTCCGCGTCACCAAAACCGGCTGCGTTCGACACGGCGCGCGGCCTGACGTTCGCCAACTCCGATCTCACGTTCGGCACGCACTTCGTCTACCAGGGCAACTTCTCCGGCTTCACGGTATGGGATATCTCGAGCCCGGAGAAGCCCGTGGTCGCGTCGACGGTCCGGTGCGCCACGTCGCAAGGTGCTCCGTCCGCCTATGGCCACCTCCTCTTCCAGACCGCAGAAGGCGCGGGCAACCGCACCGACTGCGGCAGCCAGGGTGTGCAGGACCCCAAGGACCACATGGCCGGGGTGCGTATCTGGGACGTGTCGAACCCGAGGGATCCCAAGCTCGCCAAGAACGTCCAGACCTGCAAAGGCTCGCACACGTTCACGATGATCCCGAGCCCGACGGACAAGAACATCCTCTACCTCTATTTGTCGGGGGGCAGCGCGGCCCGGCCGGATTCCGAAGTCCCCGAATTGAAGTGCAAGAACGGAACCGATCCCGCGGACCCGACGAACTCGCTGTACATGCTCGACATCGTCAAGGTTCCGCTCGACCACCCGGAAAACGCCAAGGTCATCCCGGGCGCACGCATCTTCACCGGCCTCGATCCGAGCCCGCCGTGCGCGAACTTCTGCATTCCGGTAGACCCGAACGCTCCCCCGCGTACCCAGCGCCCCGGCGCACCCGGTGCTGACTCGAGCGCACCGCCACCGCCGCCACCACTCCCCACGGGGCCGCGCAACTGCCACGACGTGACGGCGTACCCGGAGATGAACCTCCTGTTCGGCGCGTGCAACAACTCCGGCATCCTGGTGGATATCTCGAATCCCGAGAAACCGGTGCGGCTCGCCTCCATCAGGGACACCAACAACTTCCAGGGCCGGCACACGGCCGCGTTCAGCAACGACGGCAAGAAGCTCATCGTCACCAATGAATGGGGCGGTGGAACGAGTCCGATGTGCCAGAAGGACAACATGATGGAGATGGGTGGCAACACGCTCTTCACGATCAGCAATGACAAGAAGACGCTCACCCAGCACGCGTACTACAAGCTTCCCGTGGCCCAGACGGCGCAGGAGAACTGCGTGGCGCACAATGGCTCGCCCCTTCCAGTGCCGGGGCGTGACCTCTATGTGCAGGCCTGGTACCAGGGTGGCATCAACATCATGGACTTCGGCAATGTGGACCACCCAACGGAAATCGCCTACTTCGACCGGGGGCCGATCGACCAGCCGCCCGTCGTTGACATGCCGCTTCCCCCCGGTGTGCCGTCAACAGCCGGTGCCGGGGGGCGTACCCGCGGCACGACCGGCGGCTCGTGGGGTGCGTACTACTGGAATGGGTATATCTACTCGTCCGAGATCGACCGCGGCCTGGACATCCTGGAGCTGCAGCCGAGTGGCGCGCTGTCGGCGAATGAGATTGCGGCAGCGAGGCTCGTGACCTTCTCGGACTTCAAGCCGACGACCCAGCGGAAGATCGTGTTCCCGCCGGCGTTCGTCGTCGTGCGGTCGTATCTCGACCAACTGATGCGCAACAACGGCCTTTCGGCGGACCGCACGTCGGCGATCTCGACGGCGCTGGACGGGGCCGAGCAGAAGACGGGGCTGGCGCGCGGGACGGCCTTGGCCGCGCTCGCGACGCAGGTGGACAAGGATGTGAGCGGGGCGACGGATAAAGAGCGGGTGAAGACCATGGCTTCCGAGATTCGCCGGCTGGCGGCGGTTTCGAAGTAGCGGGAGCCCGCGCGAAGTGTTCGCAGGCAACTGCGACGAAGGGCCGGGCACTTCGCCCGGCCCTTCTTTACGAGAGGCTGAAAAAGGGGCCGAGGGAATGGTGATGTGGCTGTTGGCTCGCGCTGACGCCCGCCGGGCGGCGCCACCTTTGGGAGTCGCCTGATGCGGATCGACGCTATTCGTGCCTACCAGGTGGACCTGCCCCTCCACGAGGGCAGCTACAAGTGGTCGGGCGGGAACGCCGTGTCGGTCTTCGATTCCACCGTGGTGGCGGTCCACACCGACGACGGACTCACCGGCTGGGGGGAGGTCTGCCCGCTGGGTCCGGCCTACCTTCCCGCCTACGCCCGGGGCGCGCGGACCGGGATCGCGGAGATCGCTCCTCAGCTCTTGGGCGCCGACCCCCTCGCCCTCGGCGAACTCAACGAGCGCATGGATCGCGCGATGCGCGGCCACCCCTACGTCAAATCGGCGATCGACATGGCCTGCTGGGATCTCCTGGGCCAGGCCAGCCGGCTGCCCGTCGCGACCCTCATGGGCGGTCACGTGGGAGACGATTTCGCGCTGTACCGCGCCATTTCCCAGGAAGAGCCCGCGGCCATGGCCGCGCGCGTCGCGGAATACCGGAAACAGGGCTACCGGAAGTTCCAGCTCAAGGTGGGCGGCGATCCGGACACCGATATCGCGCGGATCCGCACGGTGGCCGCCGAGCTGAGCCCAGGCGATGTCCTGATTGCCGACGCCAATACCGGCTGGACCCAGCATGTCGCCCTGCGGGTCGCCGATGCGGTCAAGGACGTGAACGTCTACCTCGAACAGCCCTGCATGACCTACGAGCAGTGCCTGGCCGTCCGGCAGCACACCAACCGTCCCTTCGTGCTGGACGAAGTGATCGACAGCCTCGACATGGTGGTCCGGGGCGTGGCTGACCGGGCCATGGACGTCATCAACTTGAAGATCTCGAAGGTGGGCGGCCTGACCCGGGCCCGCCTGATCCGGGACTTCTGCGTGTCGGCAGGCATCGCGATGACCATCGAGGACACCTGGGGCGGCGACATCACCACGGCCGCCATCGCCCACCTCGCCCACAGCACTCCCGAGCGGTTCCTCTTCTCGGCCACCGATTTCAATTCCTACGTCACCGTGTCCTTCGCCGACGGCGCGCCCCGGCGCCAGAACGGCCGTCTCGCCGCGTCGCGCGAGCCCGGGCTCGGTGTCCGGCCAAAGATGGACGTGCTGGGAAAGCCGGTCATAGACGTGCGGAGGTGAAGGGTCGCGGCTTCAGCGGTGGAGAAGTGGCAGCGGTCGGCGCCCTGGCCAGCCGGTCGGACCGCAGGTGCCGTCAGGGAACGCCCAACTTCCGGGAGATCGAATCCGATAGCTCTGTTGCCAACCGCCATGTCACCTTCATCGGTTTGGTTCCCTCAGTACCCTCAAACAACAACTCCCCGCAATAGATGAATGGTGCTGACTTCCCATCATGGGCGCGGGTCCGCCGGACAAACAGATGGATTTGATACCCCAGGGCTTGATGCTGCGTGATGATGCGGCCAATGGTGCCCCCCGGTAGGCGGCACCGGAAGCCTCCCGCCTTTGGCGGCGTTGCGGCGGTGGACCGCGCAGAGCTTCTTCCTCCGGAACCCCATGGGTGTGAGCGACCAGGTCATGACCCAGAAAAGCACGAAGCGTACTCGGGCGGATTCACTCCGGACCAGCGGCCGATGGGCGTTGGGTCCCAGGAGACGTCGTCTCGCCGGATTCCGCCTCAGTGACATTCCCCGTCGCCCTCGGACTCCTTATCCATGCTCGCGCGCCGTCGACGACGGTGGCCACCGGCAATGACACAGCGGCCGATGACCGGGGAGGAGCGGAGCCAGCTCGAGGAATTGTTGAAGAGCGCTCTGGGAGCGGCGAAGCGGCTGGGCGTGGCGGCAGCGAACACCATGGTGGTCTGGCTCGTCGGGCTCGTGGTGCTGGTGTTCGCGTGGGCTGCGCTGGCGTGGGGCGTGCGGAAAATGTCCGGTCAGGACTTTGGGTTGGCCTCCTGGAGCGCACCCTGGATCGCCTGCGCCGGCGCGCTCGCCGCCCTGGTGCCGGCGATCAGGTCATCCAGCCGCTGGCTCCGTTCCTGGAAGGACCCCAAGGCACTGATCCGCGCGGACCTTGATGCGGGTGTGGTCGAGGAGGAGGCGCTCACTTTCACCTCGGCCAGGAGATTCCAGGAACCCGAGCATGGCGGTCTCTTCTACTTCTTGCGCGCCGGGAAAGGCAGAGCATTCGTGGTCTTCGATCACGAAAGCCAGGACCTCGGGGTCGCCGGGAAGGATCCTCTCGGCAGCAGCTTCCGGCCCTGCGTGGACCTCGTTGTCGCGCGCTCGCCGGCGAGCCAACTGGTGCTCGCGAAGAGCTTCCTCGGGGAACCGCTCGACGCGGGCATCCCGCTCAGGCTCAAGGCTCCGCCGGATGAGTGGCCGGCAGAGGACGAGTTCTGTGACATCCCGTGGGGGGAGCTGGAAGATCGTCTTGGCGCCGGCGCCGCTTCGCCCGGCCGCGGCTGAGCGACGTGCTCGGAAGGAGGGTTGTCGGTGTACGGCCTGGGGCGCTTTCCCGTCACGCTCTACAAGGAGCAGTGGCGGAAGCTCCTGGATCTTGCCCCGGAGATCGAAGACTTCCTCTCGAAGCACGACGCCGAACTCAAGGCCAAGACGTAAGGCAATTCCCCCCCCCAGCCAGATCGCCGGGATTCAGACCATCGCTGCCGGCCGAGCGCTGACACAATGCGTTTCGAGTGCGAATGGGCTGAGGTTTCCGGCCGAGGTGCGTTTAGTGTCGGCGCGAAAATGAGGTAGCGGGGGGCTCGGATCCCGGCGAAGTTTCCTGATTGTGCGGTATTAACAAGACGGTCGGTCTGGCGTAGAAGCTGGTGTGCCTTAGGAACACCGCCCGGACCAAAGGAGACTCGTATGACCCGCCGCCGATCCCGCATAGCCGAAGGCCATGGGAGCGCTTTCCCGCTTCTTCGCCTTCGGTTCCTCCAACCGGCCGTGCCGGGATACACCGGGGAAGTGCCCATGCGCTTCGTGGCTGGCCTTGCCGCTCCGGCGCTCCTGCTCTGGCTGTCAGCCTGCATACCGGGGGATCCCAATTCCCCCCAGCCGCCGTCGAACCCGCTTCCGTTATCGGCCCAGTGGTCCGACCCCGCGGCATGGCCCAATGGGCGGCTTCCCGCGGCGGGCGCCGAGGTCGTCATTGAGCGGGGCCGCACTATCACGCTGGACGTGTCGCCGCCGGCGCTCCGAGGCCTGATCGTCGAGGGCACGCTGGAGTTCGATCGAAAGGACCTCTCGCTCACCAGTGACTGGATTCTGGTCAGGGGAACCCTGCGCATCGGGACCGAAGCCCAGCCCTTCACCCACAACGCGACCATCACGCTCACCGGACCCGCGACCGACCAGATCGAGGGCATGGGCGGCAAGGTACTTGCGGTGCTCGGCGGCGCGCTGGAGCTGCACGGGACGAAGCGTGTGACGTGGACCAGGCTCGCCGCTACCGCGGCGGTTGGTGCGACCCGAATCAACGTGCTCGGCCCGATCGACTGGCGGACCGACGATCACATCGTGGTGGCCTCGAGCGACTTCGATCCGCTGAGGGCGGAGGAGGGCTTCGTCACGGCGGTGCAGGGGACGCAGGTCACCCTCCGGAGTGCGCTGCGGTACCAGCACTGGGGAGACCTCCAGACCTTTGGTGGCCGTTCCCTGGATGAGCGCGCCGAGGTGGGCTTGTTGTCCCGCAATATCGTGGTGCAAGGGGATAGCGCCTCGCTCACCGCCGGGTTCGGCGGCCACATATTCGCTACCGGCCGGTCGACCATGCACGTCGAGGGTGTGGAACTTCGCCGGATGGGCCAGAAGCAGGTGCTGGCGCGTTACCCCATGCACTGGCACATGGAAGGCGACGTCAATGGGCAGTACTTCCGGGACAATGCGGTGTGGAAGTCGTTCAACCGGTGCGTCACGGTGCACGGGTCCAACAACGCCGTGGTGGCCCGCAACGTGTGCTGGGATCACCTGGGCCACGGCTACTTTCTCGAGGACGGCGCCGAGACCGGCAACACCTTCGAATCGAATCTCGGGCTGGTGTCGCGACGAGCCGCGGCCGGGCAAGAGCTGCTCCCCTCGGATACCCGTCCCGCGACGTTCTGGATCACCAATCCGGCCAACACCTATCGCAATAACGTCGCGGCGGGAAGCCAGGGGTTCGGCTTCTGGTACGCGCTGCCCGCCGCTCCCACGGGGCACTCCACCGGGAGCCCGGCGCGACCCCGGTCGACGCCGCTCGGGGAATTCTCCGACAACGTGGCCCATTCGAACCAGAACACCGGGCTCCAGGTGGATGACGGGCCCCGGGCCGACGGCACTACGGAGACGACGTCTTATGCGCCAAGGCAGACGCCGGGAAATACCAGTAGCCCGGCGGTCACGGCGTTCTTCCGGAACTTCACGGGTTATAAGCATGCCGGCCGCGCCGTGTGGCTCCGGGGCGCTCAGTTGCGGCTGAGCGGCGCGATGCTGGCCGACAATCACATCGGGGCCACCTTTGCATCCAACGAGACATTTCTCATGGATGCCGTCGTGGTGGGCTTCAGTGCCAACGCGGTGTCCACGTTCTCCGTTGGATTTCCGGTACGGGGCTACGAGTTCTATGACGGGCGGGTCGGCGCAGAGCAAGCCACGTTCGTCAACTTCCAGCCGACCCCTGCAAACCGGATGAGCGCGCTTGGCTTCAATCGCAGAAACTCGTTTTCGGTGGACACCAGGAACTACGTCAAGCTCCTGACATTTCAAAACGCGAACCAGGTGCTCATCGAGGATCCCGACCCGATCCGGGACGGCGACAAGGCGGCCGTCTTCCTGGATGAGGATGGCTCGGTCACCGGTACGGCCGGCAACTTCGTGGCCGCCAACAATCCGCTGTTGATCACGCCCTCCTGCATCCGGCGTGATGCATGGAACGCCTACGTATGCACCAACCGCTTCGTCCGGCTGCATGTGCGGGGCGGCGACAACCAGGCGATCGCACCGATCAGCATCGCGCGGGACGACGCCGCCACGGCCACATTCGTAGGGGTCCCCGACAGCCCGCATGCCGTGTACTCGTCGGTGCCTACCCAGCGTGGCTACACGGTGAACTTCGCGTCCGGGACGCCGGCCAAGCCCCAGATCTATGTCTACGGGATGGCCCCGAGCGACTGGGTGCGGGTCTCATTCGCGTATCCCAGTGGTTCGATCAACGTCTACCGGGACAGCGACGTGTCCCGGTCAATCCCCGCCGCCGCGACCCTGGCGGAGCTGGACGCAGGCACGGGGGACCGGTACTTCTACGACACCCCGACCGGCACGGTGCATCTCAAGCTGTTGCCCAGGGCAGGTAGAGATCAGGCGACGATGTTCGTCCAGTCGAAATAGAATCCCATGACCTGCCCGCCGGATGGCAAAGCCTCGTCGATCTGGCTGACTGGTACAGGCCGAGCCCTTCGCGGGCGTCGGGGCGTCGCACCAGGCTGGGCCTCGCTGGGTTCTGCCGCCTTTCTTGGCCTCACTCTGCTGACCCGCACTGTCGGGGCCCAGAGCAGCGGAGGAAGCATCGAGCTGGTTGCCAGGAAGACCACTGAAGCCTCTCCCCTCAGGGGTGTCGGCCCGTCCGTCGACGGCCGACTCAACGATCCAGCCTGGCAGTCGGCGTCGGCAATCCGCGACTTCGTGCAGAAGGTGCCTGTCGAAGGCGCTCCGGCCTCCGAGCGCACCGAGATCACCATCATCTTCGACGACGACGCGCTCTACGTCGGCGCCCGGATGTACCGGGCCGACCCGCGTGCCATCCGCACGTCCGTGACCCGGCGGGACGGCGACAGTGATGCGGAGGTCCTGACGCTGTCCCTCGACACGTTTCTCGACCGGCGCACGGCATACAGTTTCGCCATTTCGTCCGGCGGGGTGCGCAAGGACTACTATCACGGCCAGGACTCGGAAGAGAGCCGGGAATTTCAGTTCGACCCCGTCTGGGTCGCGAAGGCCCGGGTGGATTCGCTGGGTTGGACCGCGGAGATGCGCATCCCGTTCTCGCAGCTTCGCTTTTCGGCGGCGGACGCTCAGGTCTGGGGTCTGCAGATCAGGCGCGCCATTCCGGACAAGAACGAGGATGACTACTGGGTGATGATTCCGCCGGCCGCGACCGGGTTCGCCTCGCACTTCGGCCTCCTGCGCGGGATATCCGGGATCCGGCCGTCCCGCCGCCTGGAGCTGGTGCCGTATGCCGGCGGCAATCTCACGCTTGAGGGAAATCCGGACCCGGCCAATCCGTTCAATCAGACGACCGGGGGCCGCGCGGGAGCGGACCTGAAGATGGGACTCGGGCCGAACCTCACGCTGGATGCGACCGTGAACCCGGACTTCGGCCAGGTCGAGGCCGACCCCGCGGTCGTGAACCTCACGGCGTTCGAAACGGTCTTCACCGAGCGCCGGCCCTTTTTCATCGAGGGCAGCGAGCTCCTGGCGGGTCAGGGACTCACCTTCATCGGGCGGCCTACCTACTTCTTCCCCCGCCGGATCGGCGCGCCGCCTCATGGCTCCGCTTCGGGCGATTACGTGCACCGGCCCACCGGCACCACCATCCTCGGCGCGGTGAAAGTGACGGGCCGACTGGCGTCGGGTCTCTCTATCGGGGCGCTCGGATCAGCGACCGCCCGGGAGGACGCCAGGACCTACACCAGCGCGGGAGGGCAATTCGGTTCCGTTCGGGTCGAGCCGCCCACCGGCTTCGGTGCGGTCCGGTTACAGCAAGAGGTGGGAAAAGAGCATTCAACCCTGGGCTGGACGCTCACCGAAGTGCACCGGGCCTTCGGGGGGAGCGGCCTGCAAGCGCTGCTCGGCAGGGACGCCATTGCCGGCGGCACTGATTGGCGGATGCGGTTCCAGCAGGGCAAGTACGAGTTCACCGGCTTCGCGGGGTTCAGCCGCGTGAGCGGGGACACCGCCGCGATGCGGCGACTGCAGCGTTCCAGCGCGCACTACTTTCAGCGCCCCGATCAGGGCCACGTCGCGCTGAATCCGCTCCGCACGTCACTCTCGGGGTACACGGCGTCCGTCCGAGGGGACAAGAACGCGGGTCGCTGGACGGTGTGGGGCATTCAGACCACCTTCCGCTCTCCCGGGTTCGAGATCAACGACCTGGGGCAGATGCGACGCGCGGACGCCATCGATTTCAGCGTAACCTTCGTCCTTCGCGACACCAAGGCACACCGGATGCTGCGAGCCTGGCGCGTGAACCATAACGTTCGTGGCAGCGTGAACTACGGGGGGGCGCGGCAACCGACGGCGATCACCCAGACGATCGACATGACGTTCCCCAACTTCTGGCGTTTCCAGCTTCGCACGACGCTCACGCCGCGTGCGCTCTCGGATGAGCTCACGCGTGGCGGCCCGCTCATGGGGACACCGCGCATATGGACTTGGCTGACGTCGCTCGCCAATCAGACGCAGGCGACGTACAGCTGGACCACCAGCGCGGCATACGGGAAAGATGAGCTGGGCGCCTGGAACTACGTGCTGAACGGCGGGCTGACCATCCGGGCCGCGTCCCGCTGGCAGGCGCAGGTCAGCCCGCAGTACGCCCGGTCGGTGGACACCCGGCAATACGTGAACACGCTGGGCGGCGGGCCGGCCGCCACGTTCGGCTCCCGGTATGTGTTCGGCTCCATCGAGCGCAGCACCATTTCCGCCCAGCTCCGCCTCAACTATGCCGTCACGCCGGACTTCACGCTGGAGGCGTATGCCGAGCCGTTCGCCGCCAGTGGACGGTTCTACGCCCTGGGCGAGCTGAGTGCCCCGCGAAGCAGGATATTGCGGGTGTATGGAACCGGGGGGACGACCATCCTGCAGAACCCCGATCGGTCGTATACCGTGACGGATGCTGCCAGTGCGTTCAACATCGCGAACCTGGACTTCAACCGGTTGTCGCTGCGCTCCAATCTCGTGCTGCGCTGGGAGTGGAGGCGCGCGAGTACGCTTTTCCTCATATGGCAGCAAAGCCGGCAGGCGGCGACGGCGATGGGGAACCTGGTCCGGCCGGGCTCGCTGTGGGATGCGACCACAGCCGCGGGCGACAACTTCCTGGCGATCAAGATCAGCTACTGGCTGTCAGTACGCTGAATCTCTCGGCACGGGTGCCTCCCCTCCGGCCGTTCGAGGGGATTCGATGGTTGGGAGAATCGTGGGTGTACGATCAGCGAATCAGATACCAGCTCGTTTGATACGGCCGGAAATACTCATAGCCGTGGTCGGTCAGGAATGCGTCGTCCTCCATCGGGATCAGCAGCGAATCGCCGTTCCACTCGGGCAGGGCGGTCTTGGCGCTGAACTCGACCGAGCGCCAGTTGCCGGGACGCAGCCTGCTCTCCCGGGCGGGACGGGGGCCGGGGACGCCGTTGCGCGCGTCGATGCTCGATCCCAGGGCATGACCCTGGTAGCCGATCGGATGCGAGTACAATGAAGGCACGAACGGAGCGCCTGCCAGTTTCCTGACGATCGCACCAGCGGCTTCCCAGCCCGTCATACCGGCGCGGGGCTCGGAGCGGAACAGTTGGTGGATCCGGTTCGCATTCGCGAGCGCGAGCTTCATGCCGGCGGACGCGTCGGTCTCCCCGTCGCGCAGGATATACGCGACTTTCTGCCAGTCGCTGGCGAAGCCGAGGTAATCGAACCCGCAGTCCAGGTGAATGACGTCCCCCCGTTGAAAGGTCAGCGTATCCGGCGCCGGATGCGCGTACGGGATGGCCTTGCCGGTGGCGGCATCGAAACGCTGCACCGCCGTGTGGATCTCGAACCACGGTTTTCCACCGACTCCCAGCGAGGCGATCTGCTCGTCGAAAAACCATTTGACGTCAGCCGCCTTCGTGACGCCCGGCGTGATGACTTCATTGGACAGTGCCCGCTGGGCGATGATGTCGGTGGCCAGTACCAGGGCGCGATAGTATTCGAGCTCGTCCGGCAGGCGGGTGTCGAAATAGTCTTCAATCAGATCCCGGGCCGGAACGAAGCGCTTCTCGCCGTCAGGCCCCAGCAGGCGCACGAGGCGCTCATAGTCGTCGTGGGTGAGGCCCGATTCCTGGCCCCGCTCGCTCCGGAAGTCGAGGCCGATGGTGCGCGGCTGGTATCGCTGGTAGAGGATGCGTAATCCGGCGGCCGCATCCTGCTGGCCCCGCTCGTCCCGTGGCACCGGCAACGGCTCGAACAGGCGTGCGTAGTCGAGCTTGGGACGGCGCCAGCTGGAAAAACGCTTGAGTCCTTCGTTTCCGGCATCGACGAAGACATGGACGAGAAAAGCGTCGGTGTACGACTGGTCCGGGGCCACGTATGCCGTGACCGGATCGGGATGAAATTCGTGATTGGTCACGATCCACATGGCGATGCCATGTTTCCGCATCATGGGCAGCAACTGCCGGTGCTTGTCTTCGAGCCACTTGAACCGCAGCTCGTACTGCTGCCGGACGCCCAGGAGCCGGGGAAGCGCGGGTATTACGCGACCGCCAAACACCTCCATTGACCCGTCGGCGCGCCTGCGCGCGAGGGGATTGACGGGGTCCTTTGCCGAGCCATCGCCCGAGGCACAGGCGGTGAGAATGGACAGGAACAACGCCGCTGATCGGATGCCGCGCGTCGGTGTGTCCCGTTCGTTTGATCGCCGGGTGTGAGCCAAGGTAGTCGGCCTCCACGGGTTGGGTTCCCAGTCCTGCGTACCTGCCGGTTCCGCCACGATCGCGTGACTCCAAAACTACGTCAAAGAAGCCTTCAACACCTTCGTCACCCGGACCGAGGGGCTGGCGACCGGTTGGGAAGAATCCATGATGCACGCCGGCCTGGTGGACGCGCGGCCCCGCTCACGCGAGCTGATCTACATCCTCCTGGCCGAGCGCGCCGCCCGCGCCCTGGGAGACCTGATGATGCACGGCCAGGGCTACTCGCTGGAGGAGGCGGCGAAGTTCGCCTCCGACTGGACGCCCCGCGGCTGGCTCCGCCTCGACGGCCGGACCGACCGGCACGAGCAGCACCTCTACCTGCAGCAGCCGGCCTACGGCACGAGCTATGTCGCGGGCAAGATCGAGATCGACCGGCTGATGGCCGAACGGGCGCGCCAGATGGGCGACCAGTTCACGCTCAAGCGGTTCATGGCGGAATTCGATGCGGCGGGACTGATCCCGATCTCGCTGGTCCGCTGGGAGCTCACCGGCCTGGATGACGACATCGCCCGCATGACCGCCCGCTGACGGCCAAGCGGCTGCGTGAAGCGGTGTCACATCCGGCAAGTAGCCATCAGCCTATCCGTCTAGCGCTCGTGATCGGCTGCCTGCTGGTTCCTGCCCGGAATCTTTCCGCCCAGGCGCTCGCGCTTCCCGGCATGCAAACCGGCCCGGCCCCGTGGACCGAGGGGCACACCGGCCTGACGGCACGGCTCAAGGCAATCGGGCTTCCGGCCATGCCGGCCGAGGCGTTCGCGAGTCGGCCACCCTCGACCGGTTTACGCTGGGACAATTCTTCGATGTCTGGGGCGTGCGATTGACGGGGCAATGCATCGGCGGGTACTGCAACCGGGCTGGGGATACCCTTCGGGTGAGGGTCAACGGTCGCGCGTCAGCCAACCCGCGGAACGTTCCGCTGGTGGATGGCGAGGAGATCGCGATTAGCTACGGCGCGGCGGGGAAGAAGGGGGGGTAGGCTAGGCCGCCCGTGAGGAAGACCTATCCGCTCCCCCGCCCGTCGCTGAGAGGGGAAGGGGTGAGGCCCTACGGCCGGGTTTCCACCAGGATCACCGCGCGCCGATTGCCATACACGCCATACCAGTTGTTCGGTGCGTCGGCATCGAGGTAACGGACCTCGGCGATCTTCTCCGCGGGAATCGTGGTGAGCCCCGCGACGCCGCTGGCGAGGAACAATCCGTCCACGTACACGCGAGGCACACTGGCGAAGGCGGCAACCGGCTCGCCGGGCGCGGCCACGCCGTCATGCAGGTACTCCGGGCACAGGCGCTGGACCAGGTCGTACGCATTCCGCGCGCGCGCATCCTGGATTTCGTCCCGCGCGATCACGGTGCGGGCATTGCGCGGGTGTGGGCGCGAGGACGCGGGCGCGGCTCCAACGGTGTCGAGCCGGGCGAGTGATGTGCAGGCGGTCGTCAATCCGAGGATCGCGATCGAAGTCGCGAGTCTGACGGCGTGCGTCGTGTGCATGGGGCCCTCCCTTTCCCCTATCCAGACGCGCGCTCGTTCCGCTTGGTTGCGTTCACCTTGCACCGTTGATGCAACCCGCGACGCGTGCGAGGCGGGGCCGCGCACCTTGACTCACCCAAATACCCGGCGCTACGTCCTGTGTATGGCGAATATTTGTCTCGGGATTGCCGGCTTCGCGCTGACCGGCGTGGTGGCCGCCGCTGCGCCCGCGCAGAGCCAGGGTCCATGGAAGCCCCCCGGCTCACCCAACGTTCACGTCCTGGCGCACGTTCCCCTCGGTCGAGCCTTCACCGTCGCCGGCATCGAGGTCGAGCAGGACCTGGCGCGCCCCTTTGCCTACGTCTCCCGCAAGATCGGCGGCACCAGCGACCCGGGCTTCGACATCATCCAGATGAAGACGCCCGGCGGCGCGAGGAGGATCTATTCCTGGCGCATTGATCACCCCGAGCTGCACACGGGGCTGGGCGCATTGGAAGGGAAGTACTTCAAGACGCGCGGCCGGTATTACTACGTCGAAGTCTTCCAGTTCCTGCCGTCCGGGCCGGATGCCGAACTCGGGGCGATCATCTTCGACGTCACGAGCCTGCCGGATACCACGGGCATTCGGGAGGTCGGGCGGATCATGGCGCCCAATTCCGCGCGCGAGGCGGCGGGCGACGTCACCACCGCCCAGCGGCGCGGCTCCGCGGCGGCAACGCCGGGCGGGTTCCACAACGTCTTTCCGTACAAGCACTCCGACGGACGCGTGCTGATGCTGGCCAACACGCTCACCGGGACGGATGCCAAGATCTATGACATGAACAAGTTCCTGAGCGGGGATTCGGTCCATGCGCTGGTCGGCATCGTGCCGGTGCCGGGCGCGACCGGCCGCTATCACGACTACTACGTCGGATACGATCCCGCGACGCACCAGGACAAGTTCTACGGCGGCGTGCAACCGGGAGGGTATTTCGTCTTCGACATCACGAGGCCCGAGGCGCCGATCCTGATCACGTCCGTGACGATGGGCTATCCCTCGATCACGTCGCCGTTTGGGCGGGGTCATACGACCACGCCGAGTCCGGATGGCCGCTATCTCGTCACCGAGACCGAGTATCAGTATGCGCCGCTTCGCATCTTCGACCTCAAGCCCGGCCTCGACAAGACGGTCGAGACGATCACCCGGCCGATTGGCGCGTGGACGGCGCGCTGGAAAGGCCTGCCGCACAATCACGAAGTGCGCTGGCCCTACGTCTTCGCGTCGGCGTACGAAGACGGCCTGCAGATCTTCAATCTCATGGATCCGACGAATCCCTACACCGTGGGCTACTACGATACCTATGCCGGCCCGCTCCAGGCGGGAATCGCGGCGGCAGGGCAGAACGAAGGCACGCTCCGCGCGGGCACGGGTGGGGTGCTGAACGGGGCGTGGGGCATCGATGTACGGAACGCGGACGGGATCATCGTGATCAGCGACGAGGTGACCGGCTTCTGGGCCTTCTCACTCGATGGGTTCGATCACTGGAACGGGAAGGATTGGGGAATGCCCAACATCTCGTCGGTGCAGGACTGGGATAAAGGGCCGGGCGGCGGATAGGCGGATGGACGGATAGACGCGGCTCCTTGCCGCTAGCTGGCCCTGGCCTTTTCTTAGCTGCACCCCTCTCACATCGAGCCCGGTCCATGTCCCGATCCCTCCGCCTGCCCTCGCTCCTGCTTGCCCTCATGACGCTGGTGGCGCGCGACGCCGTGGCCCAGCTCTTCACGCCGGGCGAACAGAACAGCTCCAACGTGAAAGTGCTGTCGCACATTCCGACCGGTGGGCCGTTCCACCTGAACAGCATCGACATCGAGCAGGAACTGTCGCGGCCCTACGTCTACGTGTCGCGCCGGAAAGACGCGGGGTTCCACGCCATCAGCGTCAAGGACCCGGCCAAAGCACAGGTCCTCTATTCCTGGCAAATCGAGAACCAGCCCCTGCACGAGGGCCGCGCGCTGGGCGCGGTGGACATCAAATACTTCAAGGCCCGCGGTCGCTATTACGTGGCGCTCGGGCTCCAGTTCGACGCCACCGGCCCCGATACGGACCTCGGCGCCGTGATCTTCGACGTCACGAGCCTTCCCGACACGACCAGGGTCACGGAAGTGGGCCGCATTCGCGCGCCGGCCACGCCCGGTGGGTTCCACACGGTCTACTCGTACAAGCACTCGGATGGCCGGGTCCTGCTGTTCACCACCACGTCCGGGCCGCACTACAACGTCTATGACATGGACAAGTTCCTGGCCAAGGGTGCCAACCAGGGCCTGGTGGCGCAAATCCCCCTGCCGGAATCACCGGGCATGAGCCGGGCCGGTTACCACGACACGTACGTCGGCTACGACCCGGCGACTCACCAGGACAAGTTCTACGGCGCCGGCGCGGGCGGTTACTACGTGTTCGACGTCACCCGGCCGGAAGAGCCCAAGCTGCTGACCAGCGTCACCGGGATGTCAGGCATGACCCGCGGGCACACCTTCACGCCCGATCCCACCGGCCGCTACGCGGTGATCGAGTCCGAGTACCAGTACGCGCCGCTCCGGATCATTGACCTGAAGCCCGGGCTCGACGGCACCGTGAAGAACATCACGCGCCCGGTTGGCGCGTGGACGGCGCGCTGGAAAGGCCTGGCGCACAACACCGAGGTGCGGTGGCCCTACGTGTTCGTCTCGGCGTACGAGGATGGCGTGCAGGTGTTCAACATGATGGACCCCACGAATCCTTACACCGTGGGCTTCTTCCACACCTACGACGGCCCGACCGAGATCAACAAGCCGAACCCGATGGAACCGAAGGCCAAGCCGGGGGAGGGCGACGTGGACAACGGCTCGTTCGGCATCGACGTGCGGAACGCCGACGGGCTCATTGTTACCGCCGACATGTATACCGGGTTCTGGGCGTTCAAGATGGAGGGCTTCGATGGGTGGAACGGCCACCAGTGGGGCCTGCCGAACGTCTCGAGCGCCCAGGACTGGGACAATGGCCCGGAGGGTGTGCCGAAGAACAAGGTGAGCTAGGCGTCTAGCCTCCCAGCGTCGTCACCACCGGCGCATGGTCGCTCGTCCCGACGGCCGCCTGGACCACGCACCCCGTGGCCCGCGCGGCCGTCGAGTTTGACGCCAGCACGTAGTCAATGCGCCACCCAATGTTTCGCGCCCGCAGATTCCTCCACGGCGCCCACCAGCTGAACATCTCGCCGTTGTCGGGATTCAAGGCGCGCCCGGTGTCCACCAGTCCGGCGCCAAGAAGTGCGTCGAACAGATCACGCTCCTCTCGCCGCTGGCCGATCGCGTCCGCCTTCCGCTCCTTGGGATGCACGTCCATATCGGTGTGCGCGATGTTGATGTCGCCGCAGAGCACCAGCGGCCGGGCGTCCGATTGAAGAGCCTTCGCCCATTCGACCAGGTCCCTCACGAAACCCAGTTTCGCGGGGTAGTCCTTTCCGCCGTTCGGCACATAGACCGACGCGATGATCAGTCCGTCGTATTCCGCCTGAACGATCCGCGACTCCATGTCGAACGCGGGGTGAGCGAACACCGGCAGGGCGGGGGACAACTCTTTCCTTATGAGCAGGGCGACGCCGGAGTAGCCCTTTCGGCAGTGCCAGTAGGCGTGGTAGTCGGCCCGCTTCACCTCCTCGGGAATCTGCCCCACCTCGGCCTTGAGTTCCTGGAGGCACACGACGTCCGGCCGGTCCCGTTCCAGCCACTCGGCCAGTTGCGCCGCGCGGGCACGAATGCCGTTCACATTCCAGGTGGCGATTCTCATCGAAAGACTGGCTCCAGCAAACGGAGATGGATTGACACACTCGGCAAAGGAATGGTACAACTCGGTAGGGCTTAAGGAGCGACCATGACCGACGACATGGGCACATTCCGCGTGGACATCGAAATCGAGAACCCGGCCCGGCCGGGTGATACGCGGACAATCAAGCCCGTTCTCGTGGACACCGGTGCGGAACTGTCGTGGGTTCCCGCGACCGTTCTCGAATCCCTGGGCATCGAGCGGCACAACAAGTGGCGGTTCCGGCAGGCGGACGGGACGATCCTGGAGCGCTGGGCAGGGGGTGCGTACGTCCATGTTGCCGGCAAGCGAACGGCGGATGACATCATTTTCGGGGAACCGGGTGATCTCGTGTTGCTGGGCTCACGTACGCTCGAAGGACTCAATTTTCGCGTAGAGCCCGTGACGAAACAGTTGGTGGACGCCGGACCCGCTCCCGCGGCCACAGCCGCGTAGCCCATGCATTCCTCTCGTCTGTTCGCCCCCGCCAGCCTCATCCTGGTCCTCCTGGTAACAATGGCGCCGAGCCGGTCGGCGGCGCCCGCCGATCCCGCGGCGCTGCGGGAGGTGAGCCGGATCCGGGCCCACTTCGATAGCGTGCTGGCCGAGCTGGGCTCCCGCGACATTGCCGCGCTCAGCGAGACTCAACGGGCACGGCGGGGACACCTGATGGTTACGCTCAAGGGCTACCGCGACGGGGGGGTGTTTCCGCACAACTACGATTTCCCCGGGGCCCCCACACCCTACTTCATAGATCGCAAGACCGGCACGCATCTACCATCATGCGTATGTGGTGAGTGCCAGGCGGGAGGCCGCGCGACGGCTGGCGAGCGCGCAGGTCAGCGTGGCGCCGTTCGTGACCGGGGACGGGGGTGGCGTGGGGATGACGATCGAGTTCTGAAGCCTTCGACGACGATGCGCTAATGCCGACCCTTCGAGGGCACAAGTTCGCGCAGTCCGCGGGCTGGGACGCGTACCGCTGCTCTTGAGGGTTTGGTCACGGCTGGCTCGTTCAGTGTCCGTTCGAGCCACTCGCTCAGGCGCCGGTCCGTATCCGCAGGTTCTTCCCCGACGATCTGAAGTGCTGCCTCCCACCTCGTCCCGGCACTCATCAGGAACCAGGTATTGACCGAGCCCGGAAGATGCCGAGCCGGGTTGGCTCGCTGTCCGCCCAACGAGACGAAATGGAAGAGCCGACCGCGACACTTGATGTGTCGCTGTTCCACGCGATAAGAGGCGATGACAGGCCTGACCTTTCCTGAACTATCGAGAAGGAGGGGAGTTATTGCGGTAGACTATGCTAGTCGACTGCTGATGAAGGAATCTACACTGGTTCGGGGTTTGTCGCGGGCTGAGAGCGCCCTCTCAAGGCGCGATCACGAGGGCTTCTCGAAGAGCTTCTCGAATTCGCCGTATCCCTCTTCCGCCAGCGTGGCCACGGGAATGAACCGCATCGCCGCCGAGTTCATGCAGTAGCGGTGGCCGGTGGGGCGCGGGCCGTCATCGAACAGGTGCCCGAGGTGCGAATCGGCGCCCGCCGAGCGCACTTCGACCCGCTTCATCCCAAGCATGTGGTCCGTCTCCGTGCGGACGTTCTTCTCCACCAGCGCCCGGCTGAAACTCGGCCAGCCCGTGCCTGAATCGAACTTGTCGAGCGAGCTGAACAACGGCTCGCCCGAGACTACGTCCACGTAGATCCCCGGCTCGTGATTGTCCCAGTACTCGTTGCGAAAGGGCCGCTCGGTGCCGGCTTCCTGGGTGACCTGGTACTGGATCGGCGTGAGCTTGTTGAGGTCGGTCTTGGTTGGCTTCATAGTTGATCGCGGGCTGAGAGTGTTTGACGATCGTCAGTCGCGGGCTGATAGCCCGCGCTCGGCATGTCCTGAAGGACTGCGTGCGCTTCAGCGCCGCGCCGAGCGCGCCCTCTCAGGGCGCGACTCATTCGGTGGTCGCGTCCCGCCACAGCGCCGGGAAGGCGTGCTTGAGGAACGCGAGCTTGGGAAGATCGTTGTACACGATGTAGGGCTCGTTCGGGTGCAGGGCCAGGTAGTTCTGGTGATACCCCTCCGCCTCGTAGAACTCGCCGAGTGATTCCATCGTCGTGACGATGTTCTTCTTGTATTGCTTGTCGGCGTTCAGCTTGGCCACGTATCGGTACGCCGCCATCCGCTGCTGCGTGTTCGCGTAGAAGACCGCCGAGCGATAGCTGGTGCCCACATCCGGTCCCTGGCGGTTGAGCTGGGTCGGGTCGTGCACCGCGAAGAACACTTCCAGGAGCTGATCGTAGGTGATGACCGACGGGTCAAACGTGACGCGCACGGACTCGGCGTGACCGGTCGTCTCGGTGGTCACGTCCCCGTACGTCGGGTTCTTCAGGTCGCCCCCGGTATACCCCGAGACCGCCGCGAGCACGCCCTTCGTGTGCTCGAACACGGCCTCGATGCCCCAGAAACAGCCGCCGGCGAAAACCGCGGTCTCCGTCTTTGCCTGGGTGTGAGCGGGAGCAGGGAAGAACAGGAGGGCCGACAGGGCTGCGATAGCGTTGCGTGTCATGTGGAGTTCCTTTCTTAATCTAGCGCCTCGAACGCGGTCTTGAACGCCCGCGCGGCCCGGCCCACGTCCGTCGCCTTCGCCCCCGGTTTGTAGAGCCCCGACCCCAGCCCGAATCCGCTCGCGCCCGCCGCCTCTGGCGTCAGCACGGTGCCTCCGCCGATCAACGCCCGGCTCCCGAACTCGCGGGCAAGCAGCGTGATGCTTTCGAGTGCCTCCGGGGAGTTCAAAGGCACCTCGATCATCGTGAACCCGGCGCCCACCAACGCGCCGCCGACGTCGAGGGACTCATCGGGACGCATGCCGCGTAGAATGGCGATGAGCGGGCACGACTTCATTGCCGCGGCGAACGTGATCACTTGGCGGTCACCTGGCGGGCGAGCGAGTACAGGCCGCGGGCAACCGAGTCGGAGTCGAGCCGGATCGCCTCGAAACCGAATACCGCCAACGCCATGGCGTAGAGGTCCACCAATGCGTTCGCGCCGAGGAGGAAGACAGACGTGCCGGCATCCGCCGCGGCGGCGAGTTCGCCGCCAATGAGAATGCCCGAGAGGTAGGATGCCGCGGCGTTCGCGGGAAGGTCTCCGGTCAGCGCCCGCCCGCGTACGCCGAACAGGTGATGCAGCAGGCCGCCTTCGTCCTTTGCGCGCCGGACGCCGGCGGAGAACGCTTCAGGGTTGACCGGCCCATCGGTCATGGTGCGGCCGAGGATTGAATGATCCTTGAGCACGGCGTATACCTCGCCGGTCATGTGCGTGGCGAAACTGGTGATCTGGCCGTTGCGCACGCGGACCCATTTGCTGTGGGTACCGGGAAGGCAGACCTGCGCGTCGGTGGGCAACTGACCGAGGGCGCCCAGTAGCTGCGTTTCCTCTCCGCGCATCATGTCGGGCACTCCGTCGGGATCCTTCGCCGTTACGCCGGGGACGATCCAGGCCTTGTGGTTGCCCCAGCGAACCTCCTGCACGCCGGCCGCGATTTCCTGTATGCCCGCGGGGCAGGCGACATAGGGCACTTCGAGCCAGCCGTGCCGGCTGCCGACCATGCCGCTCAGCATGATCGGCCCCTGGTTCGTCGCGAGCCAAGCGGCGACCAGCTTCTCGAAAGCGCCGGGAAATGTTCCGGGCTGGACCTGGAGGACGCCGAGCGGCGCTTCGAGCCGGTCGAGTACGGCGCCCGTCTGGTCCACGCGGTAGGCGCGGAAGGTCGATATCCCCCAGTCTACGGCGATCACCCGGGACTACACGATCGCCTTGGTGAGGACCTCATCGAGCCGCTTGGCGACGACCAGGTCTTCACCGGGCTCCAGCATCCAGACGCCGACCACGATCGTGTTTTCGTCTGACGAGAGCCCCGCCGCGCCGGACGTGCGGCCCGTGGCGGGGTTGAGCTCGATGCTCGGCGTACCCTCGCGCAGGGCCTTGGCCACGTCGAGCGGCGCGATGTTCACCTTCGCGCGGTCGTACCTGATGCGAAGATGCGGCACGTTGTTGGCGACCGGCGGCACCGTGATGTCGTACGTCACTGTCGGAATGCGCGAGAGACGCGTCGCAATGCGGGTGGCCTGCGCCTGCCACTCCATGCGCAACGCGTCTTCGTTCTGCGCCAGGAACCAGTCTACTGCCGCGACCATCCCCACGATCTGCTCCTTGGCCACTTTCATTCCGCGGCCGATGGCGCGGTCGTTCGGGACGTTGTTGGCGTGCCCGGCGTCAATGAGATCCTTCCGGCCGAGCAGGAGGCCGGCGTTCTGCGGGCCACGCATGCCCTTGCCGCCCGAGAAGGCCACCAGGTCGAAGCCCATCTTCGTGTAGGTCCACAGATTCGAGATGGGCGGGACGTCGGCGGCCGCATCGTTGAATGTCGGGACACCGTGCGAGCGCGCGACGCGGATCCACTCCTCGCGGCCGATCTGGCCTTCGTCCGCCGCATTGAAGTAGAACGCCATGACGGTCATGGGCGTGAATGCCTTTTCGAAGTCAGCCGCGGTCTCGACGTCCACCAGCGTGGCCCCGGCCATCTCCAGCGCGTGCATGTGGCTCAGGGCCGCGTGATGCGCCTTCTGAACGATGACCTCATGGGGGAAGTTGCGGACGCGCGCGGGAACGTCTTCGGCCGCGCCTCTCCGGTTGAGCGTGATGCAGGCCGCCGTGGCGATCGAGAGTGCCGACGCCGCGCCACAGGTGACCATGGCCGCTTCGCATTGAAGGCGCTTGGCGAGGTAGTCGCCTGCGCCGCGCTGCAGCTCGCTGAGGCGGACGGGGTGGCGCGCGGCGAACGCGACGGCGTCCTGTACTTCGCGCGGCATGGTGGACGCCGTGAGGTAGGTGTACGTCCCGGCGGCGTTGATGATCTTCGCGACGCCGAGCTTCGCGTAATAGTCGGGTTCCGGGGCGGGCGCCGCGAGCGGCGCACCAGCGGCCTCGAAGGGCAGGGCGGCGCCGGCGACGCTGGCCAGCCCCAAAGCGGTGAACTGTCTGCGATTGACCATCGTGTCCCCGGCGGCGAAGTGTGACGAGAGAATAACACCATTGGACATCCGTCGCGGGGCCCGGTATCTCTAGCCCCAACCAGAGGGGGCAGATGTCTCGTTCGGGGCGTGGCGGTGTCCGGTGGATGCTCATCGGCTGGGTGTTCGTGCTGAGTGCGGTGTCCTACCTGGACCGCGTCAACATTTCCATCGCGGGCAAGTTCCTCGCGCAGGAATTCCAGCTCGATAACGTCCGGCTCGGCAACGTCTTCAGCGCGTTCATCCTGGGGTACGCCTTCTTCCAGGCACCGGGCGGGCGCCTCGCCGACCGCTTCGGGCCGCGAAAGGTCCTGACGTTCGGCGTGATCTGGTGGGGCGTATTCACGGCGCTCACCGGCGCCGTGCCCGCGGGCGCGGCCATGGCGCTGGTGACGCTGCTCGCGGTGCGGTTCGCCCTGGGCCTGGGCGAGGCCGTGATGTACCCCGCGTCCAATCGGCTGGTGTCCCGCTGGATTCCGATGGGCGAACGGGGCCTGGCGAATGGATTGATATTCGCCGGGGTGGGTGTGGGCGCCGGTGTTACGCCACCGCTGGTCACGTATCTCCTTGAACACCACGGCTGGCGCTTCACGTTCTTCGTGTGCGCGGCGATCGGGATGGCCGCGGCGATCGTGTGGTACCTGATCGGCCGCGATTCACCCGAGGAGCACCCGTGGGTGTCCCGCGAGGAAGCGGATCACATTCGCGCCGGGCTCCCGCCGGTGGCGGCCTCCGGCGCCCCGGCGGCCCAGCTTCGCTGGGGCACGATTCTCCGCGATCGCAACGTCCTGGCGCTCACGCTGAGCTACGTCACCTTCGGCTACGCGGCGTACATCTTCTTCAGCTGGTTCTTCATCTATCTGAATACCGTTCGCGGTCTCAACCTGCGGGCGAGCGGCTACTACGCGATGCTGCCGTTCCTCGCGATGGCCGTCTGCTCGCCGCTGGGTGGCTGGATCGGCGACCGCGTGAGCCGGACCCGCGGCCGTCGGGCGGGCCGGCGGGTCGTCGCGGTGTCGGGCATGGCGCTGGCGGCCGTGTTCATCGGGCTGGGATCGCGCGTCCAGAGCGCCGAGCTGGCGAGCGTCGTGCTGGCGGGTGGGGCGGGCGCGCTGTACCTGTCGCTCAGCTCGTTCTGGTCGGTCACGGCAGATATCGGCGGTGCGTCAGCCGGGTCGGTGTCTGGCGTGATGAACATGGGGAACCAGGTAGCGGGCGCCATTACGGCATCGCTGTCGCCGTGGATCGCCGACCGGTTCGGCTGGAATGCGTCGTTCCTGGTGGCCGCGGGGCTCTGCGCCCTCGGCGCAGTGGCGTGGCTCAGCGTGGACCCGGAACGACCACTGCGGAATAGCACGTGATGGCAGCTAGTCTCGGTCGCTTTCGACGTCGCTGATCGCGGGGCTGACAGTTTCGACGTTCGTTGGTCGCGGGCTGATAGCCCGTGCTCGGCGTGGCCCTGAAGGGCGTTTTTCTGGTACTGGTCGCTGGAAAATGGTGCAGCGCAGAAGCTGGGGCCCAGCATGTTCGGCCCGAGAATCTGGCGATGCCTTTCCTACTGCATGCCCTCATTACGTGGACGACCCGCGAGCGGGCTCCGCTCATCACCGCTCGGGTGGCCGACTACTTGCGCGAGGCACTCCCCAAACTGGCGCGGCGCTACGGGGCGGAAGTGCTCGAGATGGGGATCGTGAACGACCACGTCCACGTCTTGGCGCGCCTCCCGGCCCGGTTCGATGTACCGCGTTTGGCGCAGGGATTGAAGGGTGCGACCGCTCGCGTGGCGAATCGTGACGGGACTGCCAAGAAGGGCGAATCGCTCTACTGGGCCTCGGGTTACGACCTCCGAGCTGTGGGCGTGCATAGTCTGAAGGCAGCGAAGGCGTATCTCATGACCCAACGCGCTCGGCACCCCGGGCGGGAACCCCGTTCCACGTAGCGCTTCAGGGCGTCGAACGAGAACGATGAGCGCTAGTCGCGGGTTGCGTAGCTTCGACGCTCGTTGTCGCGGGCTGATAGCCCGCGCTCGGCACGGTCCTGAAGGACACGCAGCGCTTCAGCGCCGCGCCGAGCGCGCCCTCTCAGGGCGCGATCGAGATCGTGCGGTTGGTAGCGGGCTGATTGCCCTCTCTAGGGCGCGACATGAATCGCATTCGTTCGTCCTCCGACAGTGGTTTTGGGCCGACCGCGCCCTCTCAGCGCGCGACCGACATGCTACCTTAATGACGAACCCTTCGGAACAGACCGGTCATGTACCGAACCAGCCTCATCCTGTTGCTCGCCGTCGCACCCGGCCTGGCCGCCCAGCAGGCCGGGCCTGAGGCTCGTTCGGCCGTCGCGGCTCCGTCCGAACGCGTCGGGGCCTCCACCGCGCGGATCGTCGCATCCGGCACGGCGGGCCGCCTCGAGTTCCAGGCGCCACGCGCGACCGGCTCCGAGGCCACCGTCACCGTGGACGGCACGCTGGACGAAAGCGTCTGGCAGCGCGCAACCATCCTGACCGGTTTCTCCCAGTTCCAGCCGTCCGACGGCCAGCCGGCCGAAGACTCGACCCAGGTGCTCGTGTGGTACTCCTCGACCGCCATCTACTTTGGCGTGCGCGCCTTCGAGCTCCACGGGGCGCCCAGGGCGACACTCGCCTCGCGGGACAAGATCGGCGCGGACGACAAGGTCGAGGTCCTGATCGACACGTTCAACGACCGGCGCCGCGCGATGAGTTTCGGGGTCAATCCGTATGGAATCCAGTCGGACGGAAACCTTGCCGAGGGGAGCCAGTCGCGATCCGAGACCCGGAACCGGTCTTCGGCGGCGGCGCGGGACACGGCGGACCTGAGCGCGGACTTCGTCTATGCCTCCAAGGGCCATGTGACAGAGTATGGGTATGAAGTCGAGATCCGGATTCCGTTCAAGAGCCTGCCGTACCAATCCGTGGCGACACAGACGTGGGGGATCAACGTCATCCGGCAGGTGCAGCATTCTGGATACGAGGACACCTGGACGCCGGCCCGACGCGCCAGCAACTCCTTCCTGGCCCAGAGCGGGAAGCTGGTGGGTCTCACCGGGCTCTCGCGCGGACTCGTGCTCGACCTCGTTCCGGAAGTCACCAGCCGGGTCAATGGAACGCCGGCGGCCGTTCCGGCCACCGACTGGAACTACGACGCCGCGAGCCCCAAGATCGGCGGCAGTGTCCGCTTCGGGCTCAGCAACAACCTGACGATGTCCGGCACCGCGAACCCGGATTTCTCCCAGGTCGAGGCCGACGCCCAGCAGGTGCAGTCCGACCCGCGGCGCGCGACGCAATACACCGAGAAACGGCCGTTCTTCCTGGAAGGGATCGACCAGTTCCAGGTTCCTAACTCGCTCATCTATACGCGGCGGGTGGTGCAGCCGGTCGCCGCGGTGAAACTCGCGGGCAAGGCCGGGGCGACCAGCGTCGGGTTCCTCTCGGCCGTCGATACGCGGCTCCAGTCGTTGTCAGGCAACAAGAACCCCGTGTACAACCTGCTCCGCGTGCGGCGGGATGTCGGGAAACAGTCCACGGTCGGCGTCACCTACACCGACCGGATCGAAGGAAGCGACTACAACCGCATGGCGAGCGCGGATACCCGCGTCGTCTTTGCCAAGGTGTGGACATTCCGGGCGCAGGGGGCGGGAAGCCTCACGCGGACGGCGGGGGTCTCACCCGCGAAGACCGACTTCTTGGGCTTGCGGACGGATATTGCGCCCATGTGGGATGTCGGGCTCGAGCGGGCGGGCCGCCGGCTCAACACCCGGTACTCGTTCAACGGCTTCAGTCCGCGGTTCCAGGCGCGCGGGGGGTTCATTGGCCGCACCAACTCGGCCAACCTGGGGTTCACCCACCGGTTCACGTGGTACGGGAAACCCAAGTCGCTGATCGAAAGCCTTACCTGGACCTTTCCGCTCTCCAGCACATGGAACTACCGGCGCATGGTCGCGGGGTTCGGCGGGGACTACAAGAACGACAACAGCTGGGTCCTCGCGTTGCGTGGCGGATGGCGGGCCAGCTTCTCCTATTTCCTCGAGACGTTCAAGTACGATCCGGATCTCTACGCCACGTACAAGATCGAGCGGCACCAGGGAACGGTGGTGGACACGGTGGCCTTCGTCGGCACCGACCGGCTCACCAATCACGACCTGGGCGTCAGTTTCCAGACCCCACAGTTCAAGAAGGTGGACGCGTCTGCGAGCGTGTTTACCGGGTGGGACGAGAACTTCAGCGAGTGGTCGCGGTCGTGGTACTGGAACATGACGTACGCGATCAACGTCCGGCCGAGCAACAAGCTCCGGGTGTCGGGCAACGTGACCCGGCGGGAGTACCAGCGGCTCACGGACCGCACCAAGGTGCTGACGCGGACCATTCCCTACATCAAGACCGAGTTCCAGGTCTCACGGCCGATCTTCTTCCGCATCGTCGCCCAGTACGACATCCAGTGGCGCGACAGCCTGCGAGACGACTCCCGCACCAACCAGCCGCTATTGATCCGGAACGCGGCGGGGGTCTACAGGAAGGCGGGGGTCACCCGGTCAAACGACTTACGGTTTGACGTGCTGTTCTCGTATCAGCCGAACCCGGGGACGGTGTTCTTTGCCGGGTACGGGAGCAGTCTGACGGAGACCATGCCGTTCCGGTTCGACGACATCCGGAGGACGCAGGACGGGTTCTTCGTCAAGCTCAGCTACCTGTTCCGCATGTAGAGAGGATCGCGGGCTGACGCCCTGTCAGGGCGCGGCTTGCACTCCGGCGGACCGTACTATACTTTCCTCCCAAGCGTAAACGGGCGGCCGGTGGTCGCGCCAAGCAGATCCGAATGATTCGCATTCCGGGACCTGGCTCAAACGCAGGTCCCGTCGTCGTTTTAAGTACCAGTTCGCCGGCATTTGGCCGGCAAGCCCGACGCGGGGGCGTTTCCGCGGAGGTGGCGCGGGTGCCCGTCGGTACGAGTGATCGGACTCCGAGGACATCATCACCACACCAAGCAAGGAGTAGCATCATGAGTACCAAGGGGACCGTGAAGTGGTTCAACGATCAAAAGGGCTTTGGCTTCATTACCCGTGACGATGGTGAAAAGGACGTATTTGTCCATCACACCGGGATCAACGCTTCCGGGTTCAAGTCGCTGAAGGAAGGCGACAAGGTCGAGTTCGACGTCGTGCAGGGCCAAAAGGGCCCGGCGGCGCAGAACGTGACCCTCGTCAGCTAAGGGTAGTACCACATAACGGCCGAGGGGCTGCTCCGGGTAACCGGAGCAGCCCCTCGTGCTTTGTCCAGGATGGTCAGCCCGCGAGGCGCGCGCGTCCCGTCCGGACAATCGGGTTCCGGCGGTGCCGCTCGGTGGCGTGGGCCGGCCGCAGGATCACCTTGAGCACGCCGGTGTCGAAGTCCACGTCCCAGGACGCGATCTGCGGCCGCACGAAGTCAATCAGGTCCTTGATCGACAGGGTCCCGGGTGACGTGTCGAGGAACTCCAGCACCCGCAGGCGCATTTCCGGGTAGCTGGCGCCGGTGCGGGTCGCCGCGATGCGGAGCGGAATCTGGTCATCCAGCGACCGGCGCGCGTTGCCCTGCACGACGATCAATACCCGCCCGATGAGATCGATCATTTCCGCGTCGTCGTCCGAGCGCGCCCGCTTCTTGAGCGCCTTGGCCGTATCCACCGAACACAAGTCGAGAATCTGAGTCTGGACGTCCGCGTCCGGGGACTGCCGGTCGGCATTGGACGCAGCCCGCTCGGCCCTGGCGCAATCCGCCAGGTCCGTGCGGCCCAGCTTCAGGAACCGGGTCATCTTCTCGTACACGTCGGTCCGCGTGGGCAACGGCGGGCGTCGCTTGCCGGCGAGCAGGTCCGTGACGTAGTGCGCGGGCAAGTCTACCGCCGCGGCCAGTTCGTCCGCGGACTTCTGCGTCTCCGTGAGCCGCTCCTGGAGCAGCTTCCGGACCGTCATGCCAGGCTTCATTCGGGACATGGGCTTCATGCAGGTCATCCCTCGCGGTTGGAGGTCGGTTTGCCGTTCGGCGGGCCGCGAAAGTGCAGCGGGTCCCGGATATTCTGGAGCTCCCGGTAGTAGTACAGGGCGGTCGGCTGGCGCCCGGCGAGCCGGAGGCGCCGGAGAAACGCGAGTTCCTCGCCAGTCGCTGTGCCGCTCAATGCCGGGTCGTCGAGAAACTCGCGCAACCCGGGCTCTTCGCTCGGTGAGCGAGGATTCTCCTGCTGGGTGAACTCGAATCGCTTGACCGGCCCGGAGACGACGCGATCGGTCAGGACGATGTCTAGCGCAAACGTTGACAGGTCGATGTCCCAGGACGCGATCAGCGGGTCAAGGAACGAGACGCACTGCTTGCTGGAGACGTGGAAAATGTCCGTGTCGAGAAACTCGAGCACGATGACGCGCATCTCTTCGTAGCTCCGGCGACCCAGTTCGGCGACCGTGCGGAGCCACGCCTCGTTTTCCAGTTCCCGCTGGGCCAGCTCTTTGACCACGTCCAGTATTTTCTGCGTCACCAGGCGCTCGACCTCGCCGAACGGCTGCTGCTCGAACACGGAACGAATGTGCCGGCCGGTGCGGATGTTGCACTTGCGGAGCACCAGCTCGCGGACCTCCCGGAACAGGGGCGCGGGCTCGTTCCCCAGCGACTTCTTCAGGTGTTCCTTCCGCTGGTGGGTGGCCAGCGTCGCCAGCTCGCCACTGGGCAGCTTCAGGAACTTGTCCATCTTGTCGTAGATATCGGTGCGGTTGGGCGCCGGCGGTGTCCGCTTGCCGGTGAGCAACTGGGAGATGTACGAGTCGGTTACGTGCGCGGCCTTGGCCAGCTCACGCTGCTCGAGCCCGAACTCCTCCAACCGGCGCCTGATCAGGAGTGATACATCCACGTGCGCGTTCTCTCCCTGTGACGTAGCGACTTCACAAGGAAAGTTAACCCGCAATCGTCATGCGGGCAACGGTGGACGTTGGTTTGACAGGCCTAGTAAACCGGCCTATATTGTTGTTGGGGAATCAGCTATCCGATCCACGAATCGGGGGTACATGCGCCGTTTCATGCTGAAGAAGAACGCCAGTCTCGACCGGGCAAAGTGGTTGGATCGCAAGACGATCTACGAAGGCCAGCTCATCTCGATGACCCAGCGCATCGTCCGTCTCTTCGCCCCAAATCCGATGGAATCGCAGCAGCACGTTGACCTCTCGTATGATTGGGTGATCCCGGTTCGCTGACGCCCCGGTTTCGTCTGGATGTTGGTGTAGCGTCAAAGCCCCGACAGGGCAGCGATATCGGGAACCACCAGCGCCAGCGTCAGGCCGACTACGTTGTCCCAGAAGCGAAGCGGCAGCCCGATGACCAGCATTCCCAGGACCCAGTACATCGAACCACCGATGCCGTACACGAGGCCGCCGTCGAGCCTCCGCAGGATCGCCAGCCAGAACGCCACGGTCCCGAGGACACAGGCGTACAGCAGAAATGTGAATCCGAGGGCGCCGACCTTTTCCGACCTGAGCGCGAAGATGCAAGGCAGGAGGCACGCCGCCATCCCGATGCGGAGCAGGAGCGTCCCCGGGGCTGCCGTCGCGTCAATCACCCAGTCCCACAGCCAGAGTCCCATGATGAGCGGCGGAAGCGTGTACATCGTGCGGAGCGAATAGCGCCGGAGCTCTTCGAACTTCCGGGTGTGATAGGTGTCTTCGTCGGGGCCTTCGAAGCGGCCGCTTCCGCGGGGAGTGGACTGAGAAGGCGTCGTCATGGGGTAGGGTCAGCAATCTTGCGATATGGCGCCGGGTCGGCAACCGCGTGCCGGGTTCTGGTAAGTTTCCGAATGTTGACCGGCGACCTTCCGCTTCCCCGCGAGCCCCACGGGTTCAAGGCCGAACTGGCCGCCATGGTGCGGCTGGCGGTGCCGATCGTCACGGTCCAGCTCGGACAGATGACGATGGGCGTGGTGGACACGGTCATGATCGGGCGGGTGTCGGCGGAAGCCCTCGCGGCGATCGCGCTCGGCAATTTGTATTTCTTCGGCGCGGTCATTTTCGGGTGGGGGGTACTCCTCGGGCTCGATCCCGTGGTCGCGCAGGCGGTTGGTGCCGGGGATACCGTCGCGGTGCAGCGCGGCGTTCAGCGGGGCCTCGTCCTCGCTCTGGGCCTGGCCGTCGTGGCATCGCTGTTCCTGTTGCCGGCCCGCTTCGTCATTGGGCTCCTGGGCCAGCCGGATGGTGTCGCGGGGCTCGCGGCGTCGTACGCGATCGTCTCCATCCCCGGCATCCTGCCGTTCTACGGGTTTACCGCGCTGCGGCAGTGTCTCCAGGCCATGCGGCGCCTGGCGCCGATCGTGTGGACGAGCGTCCTCGCGAACCTGGTCAACCTTGGCCTCAACTACATCCTCATCTTTGGCAAGCTGGGGGCACCGGCCATGGGCGTCGTCGGTTCGGCAACGGCCACGGCCGTGAGCCGGTGGTTCATGATGTTGTTGCTGCTGGTATGGTCGTGGCGTGACCTCCGGCCCTATCTCGTCCCGTTCCGCCCGGACTCGCTCGCGTGGGCGCCGCTCCGGAGAATGGTTTCCATCGGGGCACCCATCGGCGCGCAGTTCCAGCTGGAGTATGGCGTCTTCGCGGTGGTCGGCTTGATGATGGGGTGGATTGGGACCGTGGAGCTGGCGGGTCACCAGGTGGCGCTCAACCTCGCGTCGCTCACGTTCATGGTTCCCATGGGCATTGCCAGCGCGGCGGCCGTGCTGGTCGGGCACGCGGCGGGGCGGGGTGATGCAGCCGAGGCCCGTCGCGCCGCGGCCGCAGGGCTCGTGTGCGGCGTCGGGTTCATGGCCGTGAGCGCCGCCGCGATGCTCTCGTTTCCGATGTTTCTCGCGAGGCTCTACACCTCGGACGCCACGGTGGCCGCCCTGGCGGCAACGCTCATACCGATTGCCGGCGTGTTCCAGGTGTTCGATGGCACGCAGGTCGTGTCGATCGGCATCCTCCGCGGCGTGGCGGATACGCGGACACCCATGATCGTGAACGTGCTGGGCTACTGGCTGGTGGGACTCCCGATCAGCGCCGTGCTCGGATTCTCATTGGGAGCGGGTCCCCGCGGGTTGTGGTGGGGACTCGTGGTGGGACTCGTGCTGGTGTCGCTGGTACTGGTCCTGCGGGTGCGGCGGCGGCTTGCCGGGGACATCGGCCGGGTCGCGATTGATCGCGACCCGGCCCCCCTGACCTAGCGAATCGAGAACTTCACCCGGACGATGATACCCTTGCACGTCCCGCCCGCCGGCGCGGCCATCGCCGTACCGTCGGCTTTCAGGTTCTTGTGGTCTGCCAGCGCGGCGGCCACGCTTGCGAGGGTGCGGAAGTCGCCTTCCTGCACGATCAACGACTGCTCGTTCATGCAGAGCAGGATGTCATTCGAGAGGGTGACCGTCTTCGCCGTCACATTCACGGCCTTCACCCCTTCGTGGACCTCGGTGACCGGTGGGGGTGGAGGGGGCGGAGGCACCGCCACCACGAACCGGACTTTGAGCACCAGGGCGGCGCAGCCAGCGCCGGTGGTGGGAACCACCCCACCCGCAGCATAGACCCGCTTGCCGGCGGCGATCGCCGCCGCCACGTCGGCCAGCGTCTTGGCATCACCCTCGGAATCGATCACCGAGTGGTCGTCAAAACACAGCACCAGGTTGCTGTTCAGCGTGACCTTCTTGCCCGCCGCATCCGCCGACTTCACGACGTCGTGGAACTCCGTTACCGGAGGCGGTGGGGGCGGCGGGGTGGGCGCTTGGGTGAACTTCACCTTGAGCGCGAGCGCGCGGCAGCCGGATCCGTCGGGAGCCGGGCTGGCCGCTCCGGCGGCGCCCACGGCTTTCCCTGCGGCGAGGGCCGCGGCAACCTCGGCCAGTGTCTTCTGGTCTCCGCTGGTGTCGATGACCGAGTTCGCGTCGAGGCAGAGTACCGCGCCGCTCGACAGCGTGAACTTCCTGCCCGCGACGTCTACTGACTTGACCAGCTCCCGGAACTCGGTGACGAGGCGGTGCTTCTCGAAGCGGACCTTGCTCGCGTTGATGACCCGCGGAGTCGTGGACGTGACCGCCCCAGCACCCCTGGATTCCACCACGAACCCGGCCTTCATCGCGTCCGCCACGTCCGCCAGTGTCTTGAGGTCGTCACCTTCGATGACCGTCTTGTCGATGATCTGCACGGCGAGGCCGCCCACGACGACGAAGGCGTTGTGCTGGAGGTCCACCCATTGCACCGGGCCCGCAAATTCCACCGACTGGCCGGGCTGGTCCTGCCGGTGCCCGATGCGGGTCGTGCCGTCGCTGATCCGTATCTCGATCTGGAGGCCGAGGAGCCGGAGGAACGCGTCCGGCGGCGGCGCCTGGTTGAGCGCCAGGTGATCCTTGCCGACGTTCAGGTCGATCTTGAGTGCGTCGCTCGTGCCGCCGACCGTGACCTGCGTGGCCAGGAAGGAGGCGTCGTTCGGGGCCTGCGGAGCAGCCAGGGGCGCGCGCCGGGCACGAAAATGCGGATGCCGGCCGGCGGCGAGTTCCACGGCGACAAACGCGGCGAACGCGTCAGCCGTCAGGGCAACAGCCCCTTCGTCCCGCGTGAACGCCGTGTTTCCGTCAAACGCGACCTTGAGGGTCCCGATGTCAGTGGAAATCGTCCCACCCGACCCGTTGCGGTCCACCGCCTGGATGTTCGCCTGTACCTGCTCGGCGTCGCCCGCCACGCTCGCCGGGTCGAGCGCCAGCTCGGACGCCACCAGCGGTGAGCTCTTCGGCTTGATCCGGACCTCGATGCGGAGACCGGCCCCGGGGGCCGCGGTTTCGGCCGCGGCCTGCGACAGCGAAATGGAACTGAACCCGGTCGAGTCCGGCGCGACGGCCGTCTCGGGTGTGGTCAGTCCGGTTTCGGTCTGACAACCGCCGAACAACAGCGTGAACCCAAGGACCCAGGAACGGGCACGGGCAGAGCGAGTCGGATGTGCCAGGTGTCGCATGGTGGATCTCTCCGTGGAGTAGAGTCGTGTTGCTGACGGTACAATCTTGCGGGCGGTGCCGAATCCCGCTGTGGTCTTCGACACGTGACGCGCGTGGGCCCCCCGCAGTAACGTTGGTGTGCGCCGCATCACTGTGACGCAGGACACCTGCGAGTGCGTGGTTTGTTCGGGTAGGTTGTTTCCCCTTCATCATTTCCTGTAGACACGAGGGCCGCCCGCGCGTGCCACGCGAGACGAGGTGGCCGCCAGCGAAACGCGCGACTGTTGTAGGGCACCGGGACATCATAGATTCGAGTCCATGATTCTGTCTCTCCGAACGGTCTGTGTCCTGGTGCTGGTCGCCAGCGCGTGCGACTACAAGTCGGCCGCTGAACTCGGCTTGCCGGTTGAGCCGCCGCCACCGCCGCCCTCGCTCGATGAACAGGTTCGCAACCTGTTGCTCGCCATTCCCCAGCCTCCACCTCTGTCGCCGCAGGACCCGGCAATGGTGGCGCTCGGCCAGGCCCTCCTGTTCGACAAGATCCTGAGCGGTAACCGGGACATTTCCTGCGCCACCTGTCATTTCCCGACGGTGCACGGCGGCGATGGACTCTCCCTTTCGATTGGGACCGGCGGCATCGGCCTGGGCCCCCTGCGCACCGTTGGAGCCGGGCGTCAGTTTATTCCGCGCAGTTCTCCGTCCTTGCTCAACCAGGGGCTCCTTCCCCCGCAGGTGTTTTGGGATGGCCGCGTGTCCGGGAACCGGAATGGGCCGTTCAACACCCCCGCGGGCCCGGCGCTGCCGCCCGGCTTGCCGAATATCCTGGCCGCGCAGGCCATGTTCCCGGTGCTCAACCGCCAGGAAATGCGCGGCCAAATCGGCGACAAGGATGTGTTCGGGAACCCGAACGAGCTGGCCGCGTTCACCGACGCGCAAATGGCGGAGACGTGGCAGGCCATCATGCAGCGGGTCCGGGCCATTCCGGAGTACGTCACCCGGTTTGCCGCGGCCTTCCCTGGCATTCCGAGCGCATCGCTCGGATTCCAGCACGCGGCCACGGCGATGGCGGCGTTCGAGATCCAGGCATTCAGCCGACTCTCGTCACCGTTCGACCGGTACCTGGCCCGGGACAACGCCGCGATGACTGTTGAGCAGAAGCGCGGAGCCCAGATCTTCTTCAGCGGACGCGGCGGGTGCGCCCGGTGTCACGGCGGCCCGCTGTTGGGCGGCACCACGTTCGCGAACGTCGGCATCCCGCAGATCGGGCCCGGAACATCGTCGGCCCCCCCGCTGGACGTGGGGCGGGCCAACTTCACGTTTCGGGCGCCCATGTTGCGGAACGTCGAGCTGACCGCGCCCTACATGCACAACGGCGCGTACGCGACGCTGGAGGCGGTGGTGCGGCACTACAACGATGCATCAAACGACTTCCGGTCCTACGATCCTGCCCAGCTCGCCGCCGCCGTTCGGCCGCAGTACCACGGGGACCAGGCCACGAAGGATGCCGTGCTGGCCACGTTGGATAACCGGGTGCGGAATCCGCTCAACCTGGCCGAGGGCGACATGGCGGACCTGGTGACGTTCCTGAAGGCGCTGACCGACCCGGCGGCGCGGGACTTGGGCGCGCTTATCCCCTCGAGCGTCCCGAGCGGCCTGCCGATCCAGTAGAGGGTTTCCGGGTCAGCTGCCCGATCCGCTGCCCCGCGGCGGAGTCCTTGAACAGCTGTGCCAGCCGCTTCACCTGCGTTTCTTCCCGCTTCGCGCTCATCACCCAGCGAATCGTTGTTTGCCGGTACCAGCGTGCCTGCTCCTGGAAAAACGTCCACGCCTTGGCCTTCGCCCGGAATCGCTTCTCGTACGCGGGCGCGAACGCGAGATCCTCATGCCGGTTCTCGTAGGAGTAGATCCCCGACTTTGCCGCCGATCGGGCCTGGAAGGCCGCCAGGCTTCATGAGGCGGAGCCGCGTGAGCTCGGCGACCCTTCCGATGTTCACGTTGCTCCAGGTGCTGGTCTTCTTTCGGGGCGTGATACGGATCGAGTAGCTGTGCTCGTCGATCGTGCGGCGAATACCGTCAATCCAGCCGAAACAGAGCACCTGGTCCACGAGCTCGGGCCACGTAATGCTCGAGTGGCCGGTGTCCCGCTTGTACAACCCGACGATGAGTTCGGTGTGGGAAGCGTGGTGCGTTTCCAGCCAGCGGCGAAGGTCGGCCGGAGACTTGAAAAACCGGAGCCCTGTCAGCGCACCCTCACGGGAGCCGTGAAGAACACGCTGGCACCGTCACGAAGAACGAAGCGAAGGACCCCCGGGGCGACCGGCCCGAACAGGAAGTCGTAGGTCTCTCCCACCGCCATGCGCTGGCTGGACGGGCGCGGTCGCTGCGCGCCGATAGGGAGATCGCGTCCGTCCTTGGAGAGGGGCGTCCACGTGAGAACAGTCGTGTCTTGCAGCAATGCGACTTCGGCGTCGCCGGCGGAGGGAATCACCACGAACCGCAAGCGGGCGCGGGCGTCCCTCGTCAGCGTGAGCGTGTCCGCGACGACGCGCCCGTTCCACAAGACGCTCTCGGCTTCATCGCGACTGCCGATGACGATGACGTGATCATGCCGCGGGTCGAAGGTGTCACCGGGCTCGAGTACGAGCAGCGGCCCATAGAGGCCGTTTTCCATCTGGCGGACGTCGTCGATGTGCGTGTGGTAGATGAACGTGCCGGCCCTCGGGGGTGTGAAACGAGCGACGAACGAATCACCCGGGGCGATGGTCGGCGCGAGCCGGAGCGGGTCTCCACTCAGTCCCGGAACGCCGTCGTAATAGCTCTCCAGCTCCATGCCGTGCCAGTGTACCGTCGTCGGCTCGCCGAGATGATTCACCACGGTGATGGCAGCCGGTTCGCCGCGCGTCAGGACGATCGGCGGTCCCGGGATCCGGATCGAGTCTGGAGCGGGCTCGGCCGGGCCCTCCTGGAGGGCGAAGCCCATGCCCAATGAGTCGCCGAACCAGCGCGCGTGAGACTGCGCGAGCAGTCGCAACCGGCGCGGTGTTGCCGGTGTCGGCGCGGCCCGCGGGGCCGCGGGTCGCACCATGATGGCGGTCACGAGGCCGCTCATGTGCTCCATGGCTCCGGGGGCGTGTTCGTCGAACGCGCCAAGGTGAAGGTCGGGTGACACGTGAAACAGAATGTGGCAATGAGAGAGCCAGTTGCCGGGTCGCTCGGCGACCCAGGCTATGGCCATGGTCGTGCCTGACTGCATGGTTTCAGTGACGGCCCAGCGGCGCGCCCCTCGCGAGCCGTAGACCGTATCGCGCACCGCGTCTCCCCGGCTGTCCACCCGGAAGTAGAACTCGTGCAGATGCATCGGGTGCACGCGGTCACTGGCATTGATCCAGCGCCAGCGCACCGTGTCGCCCACGGTGAACGTGAACGGTTCGGTAAACGGGTACATCTTGCCGTTGATGGTGGGGACCTCACGCTCCTCCCGCGTGCCGGCGATGTTCACCGAATCGATCCACACTCCCATGAGGAACAGGCGATCGGGACGCGCCCCCGGGGGGTCGACGACGATGATGCCTGACAGCTGGGTATCCACGGCCCGCCGCGCCTTCAGCGTCGACCCGTTCCGCGTCCCCCAATAGAAGAACGTTCCAGGGGTTACCGCCTGGAACTCCGCGGATCGGGTCTCACCGGAGGGGACAACGAGCGAATCTTCCCCGGCGCCGGAGTGATCGCCAAGGCCGTGCACCACGAGTGGCCCGTCGGCCAGGGTGTTCCGCAGGATGACCCGCACCTTCGTGCCTGCCGGAACCAGCACGACCGGCCCCGGGTTCGTGAGTGCCTTGCCCTGTTCGCCGAAGGCAGCGACGTGTAAGCCTGCGCTGTCCTCCGCCTCGGGGTGCCAGATACCGTCGGCCGCCTCGAGGCGCAGCACGAGGATGCCACCCCGCAATTGCCCCGCGGGGTGTCGGTTGTCGTTTGCCAGAATCGGAACTTGAGCGGGGAGTTGCGTTGGGAAGAGCGCCGTGAGGAGCAGCGCGAGGAGACGCGTATGTCCGAGAGGGTGTTTGGGCATCTGGTCGGCGTGGAAGGTCGCCGGGCCTGCCTTGAGCGTCAATCCGAGAGGCCTCTGATCACCGCGACCAGGCTCAAGACGCCGATGACCACTCCCAGGGCGATCTTGGCGGCGGCCGCCGCGGCTTGCCCCAGCATGGCGCCCCAGCCTGCCGCCACTGCGGAATCAGCGCGCATCGAGTAGGTGTATTCGAACACCGCCGCGCCGGCGAATGACCCGACGAATGCGCCGATGACGCTGCCGATGACCGGGACCGGCACGCCCACCACGGCCCCCACCAGGCCGCCGATCAGGGCGCCCCACGCCGCCCGGTTGGAGGCGCCGTAGCGGCGGGCGAACCGGAAGCCCAGCCAGCTCTCGACGATCTCGCCGAGAAACGCGAGGGCCAGCGCTATCGTAATGGTCCAGACGCCCACGGACCGGAAGTCCGTGAGCCAGCCGTAGCCCAGGAGCCCGATGACCATGACCCAGAGCCCGGGCAGGCCGAGCGGGACCAGGAGCAGGCCAATGATGGCGCAGAGGGTCAGGAGGAGGATCGCGATAGTGTCGGTCACGGTAGATTGTGTCCAAGCTCCACGAGACAACCGAATCTGACAACCCCGCCCGCCGGCCCCGACCAGGAAACCCCATCACCGCTTGCCGCGGCGCTGGCGGCCGTGCCTTTGCCCTTGACGCTGGGCGACCGCCCCGGAGACGACCAGCGGCGCGAACGGCTCAAGGTGATGAAGCGCCGGGCGACCGGCCTCATCGTGCTTGCAGGCGTGGTGTACATCATTGCCCGGGTGTTCGATGACCTTGCTCCCTGGGTCGGCTTTGTCCGGGCGACCGCGGAGGCCTCACTCGTGGGCGGGTTGGCCGACTGGTTCGCGGTCACCGCCTTGTTCCGCCGTCCATTGGGCATCCCCATTCCCCACACCGCCATCGTTGCCACCCAGAAGGATCGTATCGGGCGTATCCTCGGCAATTTCGTCCAGAACCATTTCCTCTCGCGCGAGACCCTGGCCACCGAGCTTCGGGCCATTCGCCTGTCCGAGCGTGTGAGCCGCTGGCTCACTGAGCCGGAAAACAGCACCCGCATTGCCCGGCAAATGGTCACCGGCCTCTCCAAGACCATCGAGGCCATGCCCGAGGGCGAGATCCGGGAACTCATCAAGCAGAGCGCGGTCGCGCGACTCCAGAAGGTGCGGCTGGCGCCGGTGTTCGGCAACATGCTCACGCTGGTCACGACGGATAACCGGCACCAGGAGTTACTGAACGACGTCATTCGCCTGGTGGGGCAGGCGATCCAGGACAACCGCGACACGATCCGCGAGCGGATCCGCCAGCGGAGTCCCTGGTGGGTGCCCGGGGCCGTGGACGAAGCCATCTACAAGAAGCTGCTCGCGGCGATTGAGGACTTGCTCAGGGAGGTCCAGGCTACCCAGCATCATCCGCTCCGAAAGAAGTTTGACGCGGCGCTGACCCGGTTCATCGACCAGCTGAAGCACTCGCCGGACCTGAATGCCAAGGCCGAGGCGATGAAGGAGCACCTGTTGTCCCAGCCGATCATCGAGGAGCTGGCGGGTTCACTGTGGGACGCCGCCCGCCGGGCCGCGGCCCGCTACAAGGATGCGCCCCAGGATGCGCCCGAGGGATTGGGACGCGGGATCAGTGCCGCAGGAGAGTCGCTGCTGGCCAACGAGCCGTTGCTCAAGGATCTCGACGATTTCCTGATTGGATTGGTGTCAACGGCGGCGGAGCGTCACCGGCAGGAGGTTGGCGAGTTGATTGCCCGGACGGTGAGCGCGTGGGATCCAGACGTGGCCGTCCGCCGGCTCGAACTGGCCGTCGGGCCGGACCTGCAGTACATCCGGATGAACGGCACGCTGGTGGGTGGACTGGTGGGGTTGATCATCCACACGATCTCGGTGCTGCTGGGTTGAAGTCGCCCTCCATTGAGTCACGGCGCGTAACTCGATACCTTCGTTACACATGAACGGCGGTGCGCCCCGCGTTTGGTACTCAAAGGAGTTTCTGACTGGCCAAGGTTTCTGAGCTCATCGACCAAGCCAGCGCCCTCGAAAAACAGGGCGAGATCGCCAAGGCATTGGCGATCTACCGGCATATCCTCCCGCACCTCAAGAGTGCGCCGGCGGTTGCGGCGGACTTGTCCCTGAAGGCCGGGGATCTCACGCTGAAATCCGGTGATGTCAAAGGCGCCCTCCAGTGGTACGCGCGGGCGGGCGACCTGTGCGCGTCCATGGGGAACGCCGAGGCGGTGATCACCGCGGCGGGCCGTATTCAAAACGCCGACCCCGACAAGACCGATGCCTACCTGACGCTCGGCAAGCGGATGGTCGATGCCGGACACGCCGGCCCGGCCGTCGACGTGCTCATCGAGCACGCCAAGCGCGCACACCTCGACGACATGCTGCAGGAACTGGGGGCTCTTTCGGGCCGCCCGAGCGAGGACATCAAGCAGCTCGTCTCAATGCTGTTCGAGGGCGCGGTCACGACCGTCGCTGAGGCGCCGGCCCCGCGGCCTCGTTCAACATCCGGAACCCGGATTTCAGCCTCGCGTCGCTCCGCGGCAACGCGGTGTTCCGCTGGGAGTTCAGGCCCGGCTCGGTGGTCTACCTGGCGTGGACCCACAGCCGGAGCGACAACGAGCGGTTCGGCGATCTCCGGCTCTCCCGCGACATGGGCGGCCTGCTCGATGCGCGGGGGGACAACATCTTGTTGATGAAAGTGGTGTGGTGGCTGGCGCTCTGAGCTGAGATTCTGGAAGAAAGAAGGGCGGCGGTCCCGCTGGCCGCCGCCCTTCGTGTTTCTGGTGTGCGTGGACGCTACTTGTGCTTGATGAACGTCCCGTCCCGCAGGTCGCTCATCGCGCGCCGTAGCTCTGCATCCGTATTCATGACAATGGGGCCATACCACGCCACCGGTTCCTGCAGCGGCTTGCCGGAGACGAGCAGGAAACGGATTCCTTCGTCGCCCGCCTGGACGGTGACTTCGTCCCCCCGGTCGAACAGCACCAGGGAGCGGTTGCCGGTCTTGTCGAGCACGGTGTCACCGGCCACGCCGGTTTCGCCCACTTGCTCCGTCTGGACGGCGCGCGGACCCGAAGCGTCGCGGAACGAGCCCGAACCCTCGAACACGTACGCGAAGGCATGACGCTCGGTCTCGACCTTGAGCGTTTTTCTCTTCCCGGCCGGGACCCACACGTCCAGATACCGCGGATCAGCGGTCACGCCCTCGATCGGACCCCTCCTTCCGCCGAACTCACCGCACACCACCCGCACGCTCGTGCCGTCATCGTCCACGACGACGGGGATGTCCTTGCCCTGCACGTCCTGGTAGCGGGGGTCGGTCATCTTGAGCGACGATGGGAGGTTGGCCCAGAGCTGGAACCCGTGCATGCGGCCCTTGGGGTCACCCTTGGGCATTTCCTGGTGAAGAATGCCGCTGCCCGCCGTCATCCACTGCACGTCGCCCGCTCCCAGCGTGCCACGATTACCGAGGCTGTCACCGTGGGCCACGGTGCCCGTCAATACGTACGTGATGGTTTCGATGCCCCGGTGCGGATGCCAGGGGAACCCGGCGAGAAACGCTTCGGGGCTGTCATTCCTGAAGTCATCGAAGAGGAGAAACGGATCGAACTCGTCGGTCTTGCCGAACCCGAACGCCCGGCGGAGATGCACGCCGGCGCCCTCGACAGTCGGTTGCGCCTGGACAATGCTCTTGATTGGCCGAATGGACACCGCGCAGTCCTCCTATTGTATCGTGCCGACGTTGAGGTGGGCCCAGACCACCCGCGAGTACCGCCACAGTTGAGGCACCAACGGCAGGTGTACCGCGAGTGCGACCGCGAAGCCGGCTGCCTGGCCGATCCGCGGCGCGAGCCAGAACTGCGCCAGCAGGGCGAACACGGCGAATGTCGCGGAGGCGAGCACGTAGCTCACGTACATCGCACCCTGGAAGAACCCCTGCTCGCGCTCGAACGTGTGCCCGCACACCGGGCACGTGTCGTTCATGCGGAGCACGCTCCGGTACATGGAGCCCTGGAAGCAGACCGGGCAACGTTGGCCGGCGATGGCCCGCACCCGCTCGGCGGAGAGCCACTTGGTCGCGCGCCTCGTACCACGCTCCGGGGTAACCACGCTGGCTTGGTTGACCCTATGCGGAGAACGCTACGGGTGCCGTCCGGGTTCCCATATCTAACTCAGGACGACGTCCGCGGCCGCCGAGATATCGGCCACGACGTGTGTGTGGGGGGCGGCCTCCAGCGCCGCCCGGTTATGAGCCCCCGTGAGGACGCCGATCCGCCACGCGGCCCCGGCTCTTGCACCGGCCTCGAGGTCGAGCCGCGTGTCGCCAATCACCGCGACCTCCGTGGCGTTCCCCACCGCGGTGATTTCCATGGCCCGGAGTATCATGTCGGGCGCCGGGCGGCCGTTCAGGACATCCTCTGCGCACACGATGGCGTCGAACGTTCCCGGTGCCCAGCCGGTAGAGCCCAGAACCAAGTTCACGATATCCCGGTCGAAGCCGGAGTTGAGCGCCAGGCGGATGCCAGCGGCCTTGAGCCGGGCAAACGTCGCGGCGGAACCGGCGAATGCGAGGTCGGGGGCGGCCGCGAACCGGGCCTTCAGCGCGGCAGAGAAGGTGTCGTAGGCAACAGCCGCCGCGGTCGTCGGCAAGCCCTGCCGGGCTGCGAGGCGCTGGAGAACGTCCCGCTTTGAGGCGCCGCGCCAGCGTTCCACCTCGGCGGGCTCGAACGCGATCCCCGCCTTCTCGAGGGCGGTCGTGAACGCGGCTACGACCTCGCCGCGGTCGCGGATGGTCGTGCCGCCAAGATCGAAAACGACGAGACTGGGTGTCATGGCTGTTCCTGATGAGATTGTAGCGGCTTGCACGCGGGTTGTCTTGTTCGGAAGGGTTTGGGTGAAACGGATCGTAGTGGTGGGCGCCGGCGCGGCGGGGACGATGGCCGCGATCTTCGCGGCATCGGGCGGGGCGGAGACGACGCTCCTGGAAAGCACCTCCGACGGCGGCCGGAAGATCCTGATTTCCGGGGGCGGCAGGTGCAACATCCTGCCCGCGCGGCTGGACGAATCGCGCTTCGTGACGGACTCCTCTCCTAACACGCTCCGGAAGATCGTCCGTTCGTGGCCCCTGCCCGAACAGATCGCGTTCTTCGAGCGGGAATTGTCCCTGCCACTCGTCGAAGAGACCGAGTCGGGCAAGCTCTTCCCTGCATCCAACCACGCCCGCGACGTGCGGGACGGCTTGTTGGCGCTGGCGGCGCGAACAGGCGTGCGGTTCCGCCCCAACACCACGGTGACAGGTGCGTCACCGGCCCCCTCCGGCTGGCGCGTCGAACAAGCATCGGGAGAGGCGCTGGAGGCAGACGCGTTGATCCTCGCGACCGGTGGCCTGTCGGTGCCCAAGACGGGGAGTGACGGGCGGGGGCTCAAGATCGCCGAGGCGCTCGGCCACACGATGCACCCGACCTATGCCGCCTTGACGCCGCTCACCGCCGAGCCCCCCAAGTACGCCCATCTCTCCGGTGTGTCGCTCACGGTGACCATCACGGCCAGGGACGGTGACCGTGAAGCCGAAGCAACCGGTGGGTTCCTCTTTACCCATCACGGATACAGCGGGCCCTCGGTGCTCGATGTCTCCCATGTCGCGGTCCGGTCGGTGGGTGCGTCCGCGAAGGTCCGCGTGAAATGGACCCCGCTCGATGCCGCCCAGTGGGAAGCCGCGTTGAAGCCCGACGGGACCAGGACCGTGATGAGCGTGCTTCGGGGAAAGGTGCCGGATCGCCTGGCCTTGGCGCTCGCGAGCACGGCGAACGTGGATCCGGGCCGGACCCTGGCGCAGCTGAAACGCGAAGAACGGCTGGCGCTGATCGAGATCATGGTCCGCGGTGGTCTCCCGTGGACCGGTCACGAGGGCTACAAGAAGGCGGAGGTGACGGGCGGCGGCGTGAGCCTGGCGGAGGTTGACCCGCGCACCATGGAAAGCCGCAAGCATCCCGGCCTCTTTCTGTGCGGCGAAATGCTCGACGCCTTTGGCCCCATAGGCGGCTACAACTTCCTGTGGGCCTGGGCGACGGGGAAGGCGGCGGGGCTGGGCGCGGCGCGCGGCTCGGAATAGCGGGTTGCGACAAACTGCCGACAACGTGGGCGCGCGGTCGTTCACGAACCTGCCGGTGCTCAAGACCAGGAACAGCCGGTTCATTGGGGGGCCGACGCGCATCGTGTACGAGCGCGTCGTCGAAGGAGAGGTGTCGGACAATGACTTCCCCGTCATGGTTGAAGAGATCCGGAGAGTCATGCAGAACGTGGGACAGGTCAGGGGTGGCGGGATCGGGCCGCTGGTTGCCGGCCTTGTGAACGGACTCGGCATGCATCCGGCCGGGTTCCTTCTGATGATTCCGTTGTGGTTGACGACCGTGTTCGCTACGGCGCGGACCACCTATCACTACAGCGCGAAGAGCCGAGCCCGGACGCTGGAAGAACTGGCGGATCGGTTGACCGTCCTGGCGCACGACCTGGTTGGCGAGCACAACCTCCCACCAAGGGCGGAGTCGCGCCGGCTGATCAGTTAGCTGCGGGTATCCGCTCCACGAATTCCAGTCCTTCGGCTCCCAGGCACCGTCCTTCTGGTTTCGCGCGCCCCTGCCTCCACAGATCCAGCACGCACGCAGTCAGGTCTACCACGTTAGCGGCGATCCGGGAGGTCCCAGGCAGAGGCGTGCCCGGCACGAGCGTCGGAAACGAGGCGGCGATCGTGCCAAAGCTGGTGAACTGCCAATGCTGGAGGTTGACGGCGCGAATCAGCAGGCGGTCGGTGCCGGTCAGTTCCCGCATCAGCGTGAAATCGGGAACGACGGTCGAGTCCACGTCCTGGAAGACGTGGACGATCCCGCCATGAACCGCCCGGCGGTTCAGGGCGGAACTATCCAGCCATCCACGTCCCTGCGCATTCGCAATCCCGCCATCGAGGCTCACCAGCAATGAAATGCGGCGGTCCGCGAGAAGCAGCAGGCCGGCCCGCGCACCGAAGCTGTGGGCGACGACCGCGGTCTGTTCCCCATTCGCCCAGCCCCGCTTGACGACATCCGTGGCGGCCAACGCGAGATCCTGCGACTGGGCCCGGGCGGCTGGAAGGATGTCCGCATCCGTCTGCATGAACGGCCCGATGCGGCCCGGCGACGGGGTCGTGATGACCGCGTACCCCCGGCTCGCCAGGTACTCGCCCAGCACGGCATGGTTGTACGCGGCGTGGAAGTTGCCTTGGGCGATGAGGATCAGCGGGGGCCGGCCCGCCGCCCGGACGGCGTCGCGGACGGCCATCATGGGGCTCCCCAGCCACCGCCCGATATCGGCGCTGGGAACGCCGTTAGACGCGAGGAATTCCATGAAGCGCTGGATGGCGGCCGTGCCGTCGGCGGCTTCGTCGCCCCGTTCGGCAGCGGTGAGGGCGACGTAGTCGCTGTACTGCACCCGGTTTCCGGTCCCGCGCATCGCCGGGTACCACGCGGTGACCTGGATTGCGCGAGGACGGCCTTCGGTGAGCCGGGTGCTGTCCCGGATGATCCAGCTGGTGACCCCGACCTGGTTTTTTCCGGTGCTCAGCGACCCCCAGGATGGCGCCTGGGCCGGCAGCGCGTTGCCGAATGCGATCATCGCCGCAGCGACGATCTGCGCGATCTGCGGCCTAGAACCGGATTTCATGCACGGCCCACGCGCTGAACATGCCGACCGCGGCGCCGCCCAGCACGTCTGTCGGGAAGTGCTTGCCGCCTACGACGCGGCCCACGCCGACGAGGGATGCGGCGGAAAACACCAGTACTCGCTGGAAGGGTTTGAGTCGCGCGCCCCGGCTCAGGACGTAGCTCGTCGCCAACGCGAAACCGATGCTCGTGTCACCCGAGGGAAACGAGCGCATGTTGTCCCGCGTCTTGGCGGCCGACTGGCCCAAGGCGCTGCTGGTGTACCAGGCCGGGCGCCTCCGGTGAAACGTCTCTTTCAGGACGCCCGCGATGCCGGCCGAGAGCAGCGTTGACTCCATGGAAGCACGCACGTGCGAAAAACCCGCCGCGTCGTCCCGCGCCATGTCCGTCCAGGTATACGCCAGGAGCCCGCCTATCGTCGCCCAACCGGCCACTTGGGGCGCCAGCAGTTCCTCGTGAATCGTCCACCGATCGAACCGGTTCACCTCGGACCGGGGGCAGGGGCCGCAGGTGGGCATGACCGGCGCGGGGATCTGTTGGGACATGAAGATCAGGACGGGTCCGGACAGCGCTGCCACGGCCTCTCTGAGCGTGGATCCCGATTGGGCGGGGGCGGGGCGCGGAACGAGGACAGACGACGCGAGAACCAGGAGCCCGACCCGGGCGGCGCGAGTCAAGACGACTACTTCTCCGCGCGCATGATGAAGTAAGGCAGGATGTTTCGGGGCTCGAACCGCATCGTCACCCGGCGGAAATACTTCTTGAGAAGGGGCCACACGAGCGGCGTGTACTGGTAGACCACCATGCTCCCGCCCGCCGACAGCATTGCGTACGTGTTGGCGACCAGCGTCTCGCGGTCGGCGGGGGAGTAAAACGTGAGCGGGATGCTGGTGACTACGGCGTCGATGCGGGGAAGCCCGAATGAGCGCGGATCTTGGGACATGGCGAGCACATCCCCCTTGATGGCGCTGAACCGGGAGTCCTGGATCCTGCACAGCTCATCGTACATATGGTCATTTTGTTCGACCGCCGTCACGCGGGCATCGTCCGGCAGGCGATCGAGCAGCGACTGGCAGAGGACCCCGTCGCCCGCGCCGTATTCCACGATGAAGCGATACGCCTCGCCGACGGCCGCCGTCACCGCGCGCACCACGTACTTGGTGCTCTGTGTGATGGCGCCGACCTTGAGATCCTTGGCGTAGGTTCTAACGTAGCGCAGGGCGTCCATGACTTCTCCGGCTACCGAGCGCCCGTGGCGGCTTTGAGCAGGGGGACGTTTCCCTGACCGCTGAAGGGTACTTCCAGCGCGGTGCCCAGGGGAGTGTCCACCGATGCAGTGCCCAGCCTAGAACTTGGACCAGAGGTACTGGTTGGTGACCTCGTGGTGGAACTGGATCTCGGCGGACTTGACCATGGTGCCGAGCGCCTTGGGGCAGCGGTCCGCCTGCATCTGTTTCAGATCGGCGAACTTCCCGTGCACGTCCTCTCCCAGGGTTTCCTTGAGGAACACGCTGCCCTTGTACAGGCGTATCGCATCATAAATGTTGTCGGAAAGAAAGCGCGTGCGGCTGCGCTTGTTCTCGTCGCCTTCCTCGATCGGGCCCTCGAGGCCCGTCCGGAAGATCGTGTAGATCGCGAGGTACGGGTTCGCGTCGGGCGCGATCGAGCGCACCTCCACCCGCTTCGACCGCTCGTTCCCCAAAGGAATTCGGATCATGGAGCCGCGGTCGATTGGCGACGCCTTGATCTGGTTGGGCGCCTCGAAATGCGGGTCCAGCCGGCGGTAGGCGTTCACGCTGGAGTTGAGCAGGAGGCAGATCTCCGCGCCGTTCGAGAGAATCCGCTGGATGAACTCCCATCCGCCCTTCGAGAGCTGGTCCTGGCCCTTTTCGTCCCAGAACAGGTTCTTCCCCTTCTGTGCGATGGACACGTTCGTGTGCATACCGTTGCCGTTGATGCCGGTCACCGGCTTGGGGAGGAAGCACGCGGTCATGTCCATCCGGGCCGCGACCTGCCGGGACAGCAGCTTGTAGAGCTGTACCTGGTCCGCGGCGATACAGGCCTCGGCGTACCCGTAGTTCATCTCGAATTGTGAAGGCGCCACCTCCGGGTGGTCCTTTTCGTTGGCGAACCCCATGGCGCGCTGCACTTCCGCCGCGGTGTCGATGAACAGCCGGAGGGCGTCGCCCGGGAGCGAGTGGTAGTAGCCGCCGGTCGAGATGAAATCGAACTGGTTGGTCTCGTGATAGCGGCGCTCGGCATCCCTGCCCTTGAACAGGAATCCTTCGATCTCGTTCGCCGCGAACATCACGGTGCCGTTCTTCTTGAAGAGCTGCTCGCCGTACTGCTTGAGCAGGGCCCGCATGTCGGCGGAGTACGGCTGGCCGTCCCGTTCGAGGACATCGGCGAACACGAGCACCTTGCCGGGCCCGAACACGTCGGATGGCATCCAGTAGAAGGCCGGCCAGTCTACGCGCAGGCGCAGGTCCGACTCCTGCTGGCGCGAGAAGCCCCGAATGGACGATCCGTCGAAGGTCAGGTTGTCCACCGACTTGAGCAGGAATTTCTTGTCGTAGTCCAGCATGTGGAAGCGGCCCTCGAGATCCGTGAAGCAGACAGTCACCGCCTTGATCCGTTTCTCGGCGGCCAGGTACTTGAGCCGCTCCTCCTGGATCTTGTCGGGTGACACGCGATCGAGACGCTGCTGTTTCGCGGCGAGGTTCTTCTCTTCGAGCTCTTCGTAGGGGATTTCAAGGAAATCGCGCAGTTCGGTCATGCGAGCTCCGGGGGCAAATTGTTGTCTGCTAGGGGCTCAACAGATAGTGACAAGCATAAACGCTGGTACCGCGGCCGTAAATACCATTGACTTTAGTATAAGCAAGACCCGACGAAGCATAAAACAAACGCCCCCAGCCTTTCAGCTGGGGGCGTTGTAATTGTCGTGAAACTGAATCAGTTAGCGGACCGAGACCTTTGCTGGCGGCTTGGGAGCGCCGTCGGGTCCGTTGTCCCAGTCTTGCGCGTTGGAAACGTTGGGCAGGCCCCACTGGTGGCCGTTCCAGCCGCTGAAGCCTTCCATGCGGAATCCCCACACGCCCGTGTGCATGTCGCTCACGACCATGAGGCCGTCCGCGTTCCGCACATCGATGCCCCAAGTGCCCGGCTCGCCGCCGGAAAGGCCCGCGCCCGCGGCGCCCTGCGCGTGCGGGCCATCGAACGTGTAGTAGTAGCCGACCGTGTACGGGTTCGTGGGATCCATCATGTTGAATACCTGGAGCCCATCCTCGTAGTCCGACACCATCACGTACGGCCAGCGGATCGCCACGTTGTGTGGCAGGCTGTTCCACTGGGGAATCCACGCGCCGATCGGGCGGTTGATGTTCTTGACCGTCCCGTCGAGGCCGGGCTTCAGGTCGAAAATGCGCAGCGGCGCGTACTGGTACTCGGTCTCGACCACGGCGTAACGGCCCGTCGGGTCAACGACGAACGTGTGTGCGCGGCTGATGCCGGCGACGCCGGTCGCCGTGGTGAGGAGCTTGGGAGCCTTGAGGTCGGTGACGTCGTAGACCCAGAGGCCTCCGGCGCCCGCGCCGTAAAACACGTCCCGCTTGTTCGCCACGTCGTACTGGACGTAGAAGTCGTGATACGTCGCGTTGCGGCGCGCGGGCGTGGCAACGGCGGCTGCGCCCGGAGCCGGGGGACGCACCGGGCCGAGCATGGCGTCGTCGGCGTCGTTGGGCACGCGACCGACGAGCCAGCCGGCCGGGTCGCCACCGGCGACCACCTTGTCGATGTCGTAGACGTTGGCGAAGGAGCCGCTGCTCTGGGTGAAGAAGAGCGTCGCGCCGCTCGAGTGCTTGTAACCGAACGATTCGTGGAACCCGCCCAGGTTTTCCTTGTCGCGGATGCGGGCCACTTCCTTGACCTTCGACGTGTCGGGCAAGCCGGTGACGTCGTGGATGGTCGCGCCCAGGTCGTTGTCCGGGCCCCCGGCCTGGAATTGATAGGCGTTTGCGTAGTAGTAGCGGCCGTGCGTCTTGAAGTAGATGGGATTGAGCGAGCCCGCGCCGCGGTGCAGCTCGGCGTTCTCGATCCGCCACTCGTAAATCGTGTTCGCCTTCTTGGGATCCTTGATGCTGATGATGTCGAAGCCGGAGGGGATCATCCGCGCGATGACATACACGTAGGGCCGCGACAACTCCTGCTCGATCGCGATGTCCGCCGTGTGGCCGTCTCCACCAGCGCGCGGAATGTGAAACTGGATCTCCATGTTCTTGCTGCCGCCGGCCCGGGTTCCGGGAATCGGCTCGGCGCCGTAGGTCCCCTGCGCGAACGCCGGCGCTGTGCCGGCTGCCAGAAGGCCCAGGACCGCCGCAATGGAAGACGCGCGACGCATTTGCTTCTCCTTTGTGAAACGTCTGGTGAGGTTCAGGCACGGAAGACCGACCAAGTCAAACTATCGTCGGGCCCGTTGGACGCAATGGGAGTTCAGCCCCCGGAAATGGCGGGCACCAGCGTCACTTCGTCTCCGTCCTTCACAATGGTATCGAGCCCGCCGCTGAACCGGATGTCCTCGTCGTTAAGGAAAATGTTAAGGAAGGGATGCGGTGCTCCCTGTTCATCCTTGATACGAGGTGCCAGTGCGGGGAACCGGTTCGCCACGCCGTTGATTACGTCGCGCACCGTGGAGGCGTCGAATTCGATAGCCCGCTGGTTGTCAGCCAGCCGGGAAAGCACCGTGGGCAAATGCAGCGTCACGCTCATGTCTGTCCCGCTTTCTCCACCAGTTCAGCGACTTGCTTGACCTTGGCGTCAATCAGGGGAATGTCCGGCAGGTCCGGACTCACCGCCTCGATGGTCTTGAGCCCGTTGCCGGTGATGCACAGTACCACTTCGTCTTTTTCCGTGAGGCGCCCGTTCTTCGCGAGCGCGAGCGCGCCCGCGACGACCACCCCACCAGCCGTCTCGGTAAAGACGCCGGCCGTTTCCGCCAGCAGGCGGATGCCCGCCACCAGGTCTGCGTCGGACACTCCCGCGACCCAGCCCCCCGTCGTCTTGATTGCCTGCGATGCGAACAGGCCGTCAGCCGGATTCCCAATGGCGATCGAGCGCGCGATGGTGTTCGGAATGACGGGCGTCACGCGGTCGGCGCCGGACTCCACCAGGTTGACGATCGGCGCGCACCCCGACGCCTGGGTGCCGTAGATCCGCGGCGGCGTTCCGCGGACGATTCCCGCCTTCAGGAACTCGCGGAACGCCTTTTCCAGCTTCGTGACCAGCGAGCCGCCGGCCATCGGCGCGACGACCGCGCTCGGAAGGCGCCAGCCTAGCTGCTCGGCGATTTCGAAACCGACGGTCTTCGATCCTTCGCCATAGTAGCCGCGCAAGTTCACGTTTACGATGCCCCAGCCGTACCGGTCGGCGAGCTGGGTGCAGAGCCGGTTCACGTCGTCATAGGTGCCGCGGACCCGGACGAGGTTGGGGCCGTACACGAGCGTCCCGATCACCTTGCCGACTTCGAGGTCGTGCGGAATGAAGATCCACGCCTTGAGGCCGGCGCGCGCGGCGTGCGCAGCCACCGCGTTCGCGAGGTTGCCGGTCGAGGCGCAGCCCACCGTGTCGAGTCCCAGCGCGCGTGCCGCGTTCACGGCCGTCGCGACGACCCGGTCTTTGAAAGACAGCGACGGATGGGAAACACTGTCGTTCTTGATCCACACACGGCCGACGCCGAGGCGTTGCGCGAGCGCCGGCGCTTCAAAGCACGGCGTGAACCCGGTGTCCAGTGAGAGCTCTGGCTCGCCGTTGAACGGCAGCCATTCATGGTAGCGCCAGAGGGAGCGTGCCCGTCCCGCAATCGTTTCGCGGTCCGGATACGCGCGGTCGGTGCCGTAGTCGGGGTCAAGCGGCCCCAGGCATTCCCCGCAAATGGCGTTGGCCTGCGGCTCGGCCGCCGTACCGCAGGCCCGGCACCGGAGCGGCAGGGCAGAGAGCTTCGAGTTCACTTGCGCTGGCGTTGCCATGTTACGACCGACCCTCTCTCCAGGCCAGGTGTGCCGCGGGGACCACGGATGAAACGGACGCAAAAAAAGCGGGGTAATGAGAAAGCCCGGGCTGAAGGAAAAGGCCGCGGGCATTCGCTTTTAGCGCGTTGTTTTACGTGGCGGCAATCTGCGGCAAATCACCACGGGCCAACAATTGTAAGGGCATCGTATCACTCGTGCCCCTGGCCTGTCAAGCGGAACGCCCGCCCGGACCGCTCCCGGCAGGGGCGCGTGGTCGTGCGGCCACGGACGCGGGCAAAGATTCTGAACGATGCAATTCGCCGCGATCGGCCTGCAGTCGCTGGGTCCTGGTTCGCGCGGCGGCGCTAGGCCGCCGCGCTCACCCGGTCAGAACTTTATCTGCAGGCCGAACCCGAATACGGGCCAGTACTTCAGGTACTTCTTGCTGTTGGCGTCCGCCTGGATCTGGGTCTTCTCCGCGGTCACCTGCGTCTGGAACGCCGTCACCACGGCCGCCGGAGCAGAGGCGGTGGTGGTGCCGGTTTAGGTGATGGCAAAGTCCCCAGTGGCCATTGCGCCCATCTCCATGACGAACCCGATCCGGCCCCGGCCGCCGATGCCGAGCCCGATGTAGGGCGCGACCGACTTCGCATACCCGATGGTGCCGCTGATCGTGCCGATATCGCTAGCCTGGAACGTCTGGCTCCCGATAATGATCGGCGTGGTTGGGTCGAGCGAGAGGGTCGCCCTGGTTCTTGTTGATCACGAGACCGCCCGAAAGGCGGAGAGGGCCGAGGAGGTACAGGTCTCCCAGCACGGTCACGGTCTGGAGCTTGAGCGACACATTGTAATCGATGTCCGAGAAGTTGAAGCTTTGGGCGCGGGTGAAGCCGTTGATGCCTACGCGCAGGCCCAGCCGGGAACCGACGACCTTGCCGATCTCCGCGCCCAGGCCTAGCGTGGTGGCCTTCACGCCGATCGTGATCCCGAGGCTCGGCGGGCCGGGAACCCCGGGCACCTGCGCGGCGAGCGGAGCCGTCGCGGCGCTGATCATGCCCAACGCGATCATCCCACCAACAAGATTCTTCCGTGTCATTGTTTTCGTCCTTGAGGTGTGGTCTAACCGTTCGACTGCGGCGACGGCACAATGGTAACGGACGCGGGCGACGCACGCCACGCGGGGTGTGGCGCCCTGTGAGCAGGATCACCAACCCACGTGAAAAGGCCGGGCGACAGGCCCGGCCTCCCCTCGGAGCACCAGCGTTGCGTTACGCCGCGCGTTTGCGCGGCTGAGTCGGCTGGTCGGTGTCCCGGTACGCCCGTGACTCGGCGATGGCGATGGCCTCTTCCAGCGCCACTGCTGCCTCGAGCGTAATGCGAGGGCGTGGCGTGTAAAGGCAACTTGCACAGAACGGGCCGTCTGCGTCTTCCGTCAGCACGCCCAGATTGCAGGCCGGACAACGGGCGCCCGGCGGGAGTGATGTGCGAGTACGTCTCTTTGACCGTTTCATGGTTTCACCTCCACCACACAAATACGCTTCACGGGCCCCGGGGTTCCGCCCGGTCGGTTTCGTGATGGTAACAGGTGAAGGGCTCCCGTGGTTCCAGGCTGTAACACGTTGGGAAAATAGTCTTGCGCAGCCCCGCGATGAGGGCCTTGATCGAAGGCGGGTGTGGGTTGATCGTCACGTCTGCCCCGTGGTGCGTGCCCGGCGGTGGTAGAGATACGCGACGAGGAGCGACACGGTTCCGAGAATGAATATCGATCCGACGCGGTAGAGGGCATCGAGGCTCGAGAGATCCACCAGGAGGACTTTGGCGATAGCGAGCCCCGCGACGCCGAGGCCGGCAATGCGCGCCTGCTTGATGTTTCGCCGAAAGCCCAGGAGTACCAAGCCGCCCGCATAGACGGCCCACCACGCACTGATGGCGAGGCCGCTCCAGAGTTGGACCTCGAACAAGGCCCATCCGCGCTGTCCGAAGTATCGATTCAATTCGGCGGTGACGCCTATCAGGAGGAGGCCGCCGCTCGTGCTCCACAGGATGGACGGCATCATCGGCGCCCAGTGATTGCGCGCGCTTACCCAGCTATCGGTGAACGTGCGCGGCGGTTTGCCTTTCCGTTCGGACGCAGCTGTCCGGGACTCACCCGGCAGGCGCATCCACAACCCGCTGGCCAGGACGCCGGGAACGATGATGCAGAACCAGAGCGCGCCGGCCCATCCGTCCACGAACGCGGGGCCGCTTCCGCGGTCGACCAGCGTGCGGGCCAGGCTCCAGATGGCGAGGCCCAGCGTGCCCACCGCGTACCACCGTCCGTCGATGCGCGCCAGCCAGTGGTCGAGCCCTGCCCAGACCAAAGAAAGCCCGAGCAGAACGAAGACACCTTCGTGTCTTGGCCATTGGAGCATCGTGGCGAACGCCATGGCGGCGGCGCCGGCCAGGGCGAACGGATAGCGGGGCTTCTGGTAACCGGCAGCGAGATACGCGAGCCCCACGATGAACGGTGCGGCGGCGAGGTGCGCGTTGAACCACCGCGGCGCAATGGTGGAGATGGCCCATCCCAGGAGGATGGGCGTGACGTAGAACGGCACCGATTCGCCCACGGACCACGCGGCCTCGGATTCGCCCGTGACGCGGGGGTCAGGCCAGATGCGCGAGGTGCGCATCGCGTGCCACCACATGGGCGCCGTGAGCAGCACGCCAACGACGGGAACGAGCGGCGATGCGTATACCCGCACGCTCATCGCCAGCAGGCCCCAGCCGCCGAAGAACGACAGCACCCGCGTTTCGGTCCAGCGCTCCCGCAGGCCGACCATGATCCCGGCCGCACCCATGGCCGCGAACAGGCATACGCGCCATGGCACGGCGCCTGATCCCGCCGCCACGAGGCCAAGCCCGAAGAACGCTGCGGCGACCAGGAGCGTTGCCAGTCGCCACCGCTTGACGACGTTGGCCGCGCCCAGCGTCGAGCCGACGATCGCCAGGTACAAGAGCAGCGTGTTCGGGTTTCCGCGGGAGCCCATCACGACGGGCGCGAGGAAGGCACCCACGGCGGCCGCCGCCGCCAGCGCCTCCTCGTCGAGAATGAACGCCACCACGGCGAGCGCGAACGAGACCAGCGTCAGCGCGGTGAGGTCCTGGCCCTGGGGCACGAGTTGATAAATGCCGGCAGCCGCCCAGATGGCCAGGTAGATGATGCCGAACCCAAGGCCGATCACTGCCGCGCCGTACTGGCGGTACCTGGGGTGTAGCCGCCAGCCGATGGCCGCGCCGGTTGCACCGAGGACCACGCCGCCGATGCAGCGCATCGCCGGAGAAATCCAGCCGCGGTCGAACGCGACCTTCAGGAAAAAACCGACGGCGAGGATGATAAGGATGACGGCAGCCGCGAGGATGCCCCGCTGGCCGACCCACTCTTCCGTGCTCAACGCGGGTGGCGCGGGCGGTGTGGGCGCGGGCGGCGGTCCAATGGGCGCAGCCGGTGGGCGGGCCGGGCGCTCCGGTGCGGCGATGCGCGGAGGTTCCGCAGCCCGGGGTGCCCGATCGGGCACAAGCACTGCCCCTTCCACGCGCCGTTCGAGGGCGGCAAGGCGGCGTTCGAGATCGGCCAAACGATCTTCGGGTTCCGTGGATCCTCGCTCGGAGAGCCGGACCAGAATGTGCTACCCGGGCTGCGTCGAGTCCAGCCTTGACGGGCCAAACGCCAGAGGGGTATATGCCGGGGGTTCGGCATCGGTCTCCCTACCCGGAGGATTCATGAAACGTGCCCCATGGCTGTCCGCGGTCGTTTGTGTCCTGGTGACGGGACCCCTTTGGGCCCAGGGACGCGTGCCCGACGCGCCGATCGCGAAGACCGGTGGAAGCCCCAACATCAAGATGCTGGGTCACCTCCCGATGGACGGCTACTTCTCCATCGGCGGGGTGGACGTCGAGCAGGAGTTGTCGCGCCCGTATGTCTACATCTCGGGCATGAACGACAAGGCCGGGTTCACGATTGTCCGGGTGTCGGACCCGTCCAAGCCATCGGTCGTCTATCAGTGGCAGTATCCGATGCAGGAGAAGGACGGTGGCCTGGGTGGTGAGAACGGCCGCTACTTCAAGCTGAACGGGCGGTACTACTACGCGAAGACGGTCCAGTTCAACGCGTCGAGCCCGAGCGACTCGCTCGGTCTCATCATCTTCGACGTCACCGGGCTCCCCAACCCGGCGACGGTGAAGCAGGTCGCCCACATCGGCCGGTTCGGCGCGCGGGTCGTCCATGTGTTCCCGTACAAGCACTCCGACGGCCGACTCCTCCTGATCACCACGCCGACGGTGGGTACGTTCGCCCAGATCTTCGACGCGGCGAAGCTCATAGCGGGGGCGCCGGCCGAGGAGGCGTTCATCGGCAAGGTCGGGATACCCGAAGAGGTGAATCTCAAGACGTTCGGGCGGGCGTATCACGACTCATATGCGGCCTACGACCCGGTGACCCGGCAGGACAAGTTCTACGGCGCCGGCACCGGTGGATTTCACGTATACGACATCACCCGGCCCCAGGATGCCAAACACCTCTTCACCATGACGGGAGGCGGCGGCGTCATCGCCGGCGGCCATACCGTCATCGCGAGCCCCGACGGCCGCTATGCGGTCGGCACCACCGAGCGGCAGTACTGGCCGGTGTTCGTGTGGGACCTCAAGGACGCCGTCGAGGGAAAGACCCGGATGGTTTCGTCGCCGGCGGGCGCGTGGACTGCCGATTGGCGTGATGCCGCGCATATCGTGGAACTGCGGTGGCCGTACGCATTCGTAGCGTCGTTCGAAGACGGTCTCCAGGTGTTCAACCTGTTCAACCCGAAGGAACCGAAGTCCGAGGGCTGGTACTACACGTGCCGGTGCGCGCACCAGGCAGGCTGGGCCGGGTCGGTGACGAATCCGGGCACGTCGGTATTGAACGGTGCGGCTGACGTGGATGTGCGAAACGCAGATGGCCTGATCGTGATGACCGACTACTCCAGTGGCCTGTGGCTTTTTCACCTCGAGGGGTTCGACGGCTGGAATGGCAAGCAGTGGCGCCAGCCCAACATCTCCACGGAGCAGGACTGGGACCGCGGACCGCCGACGACACCGATACCCTGACGGCCGGGCGGCGTTAGATTCGCGGGTCTCGCAATCGGACCTGAGGTTTCACAATGCACCCGCGGCCGTTCTCGTTGCTCCTTCTGATCCTTTGCGCCGCGCCCGCGTCATCGGCGATGGCGCAGCGGGCGCCGTCTCCTGGCGCCGGCAAGGTGGCCCACGCGACTCGCCTCTCCGGCGCCGCCCCCGAGATCGACGGGCGGTTGGGCGACGCTGCGTGGAGCGAAGCACAGGCCATCAGCGATTTCATCCAGAAGGAGCCGAACGAGGGCACGACGCCTTCGGAGCGCACCGAGGTGCGCCTCTTGTACGACGACGACGCCCTGTACGTCGGCGCGCGCATGTTCCACGCCGACCCACGGGCAATCCGCCGCGACGTCACGCGGCGGGATGGTGAGAGCAACGCGGAACAGCTGATGGTGTCACTCGACACGTACCTCGACCGCCGGACCGGGTACAGCTTCGCGGTGTCGTCCGGCGGTGTGCGCCGGGACGTCTACCATTCCCAGGATTCTGAAGGCGGGGAGGCCCAGTTTGACCCGGTATGGGTCGCGCGGGTCCACCTCGACTCGGCAGGGTGGTCCGCCGAGATGCGCATTCCGTTCTCCCAGCTCCGGTTCAGCGCAAAGGCCGACCAGGTCTGGGGTCTCGAGATCAAGCGGGCTATTCCCGAAAGAAACGAGACGATTTACTGGGTCCTCATCCCGAAGGCCGCCACCGGCTACCCGTCCCAGTTCGGCACCCTTCGCGGCGTGTCGGGCATTCGCCCGTCACGCAGGCTGGAACTGCTCCCGTACTCGGCCGGAGACCTGACGTTTCGCGCGAACCAGGATCCGCTCAACCCGTTCAATGACAGGACCAGGGGCCGGGTGGGCGGAGACCTCAAGGTCGGGCTCGGGCCAAACATGACCCTGGATGCGACAGTGAACCCGGACTTCGGGCAGGTCGAAGCCGACCCCGCAGTGGTGAACCTCACGGCCTTCGAGACCGTGTTCGACGAACGGCGCCCCTTCTTCACCGAGGGCAACGAACTCCTCGTCGGTCGCGGCCTGTCATTCCTCGGCCGTCCGACGTACCTCTACAGCCGCCGGGTCGGCGCGCCGCCCCATGGCACGGTTGGCGGCGACTTCACCAGCGTCCCGGGCAGCACGACGATCCTGGGCGCCACCAAGGTGACGGGGCGCCTCGCATCGGGCCTGTCCATCGGGGCGCTCGCCGCCGTCACGCCGCGGGAGAACGCCCGCGGGTACAACACCGCCCTGAATCAGTTCACTACGGTCGAAGTCGAGCCGCCGAGCGGCTACGGGGTTGTCCGTCTCCAGCAGGAATTCGGGAGGGAGAAGTCCACCGTCGGTGGGACCGTGACCGGAGTGAACCGGTCCTTCGGCAGTGGGCCAATGAACGTCATCCTGGCCGGGCGGGCGATTTCCGGCGGGGGAGACTGGCGGTTCCGGTTCAACCGCGGCAAGTACGAATTCACCGGGTTCGCGGGGTTCAGTCGCATCGAGGGGGACACGGCAGCCCTTCGCCGCGTCCAGCGCACGAGCGCGCACTACTTCCAGCGGCCCGACCAGCCCCATCTCCGTTACGACCCGACGCGCACGTCGTTGTCCGGCTACACGATGTCCGCGCGCGGCGACAAGAACGCCGGGCGATTTACCGTCTGGGGCATCTCGGCCCAGGTGCGCTCACCGGGCTTCGAGATCAACGACCTCGGGCAGATGCGCCGTGCCGACCAGGTCGTGTTCGGCGGCGACTTCCAGCTCCGCGACACCAAGCCGCACAAGAGGCTCCGGTACTGGCAGGTCGGGCACAATTTCAGTCAGAGCTTCAACTTCGGCTGGAAGCGTCAGCCGCTGAGCGTGAGCCAGAACATCCAGTTGATCTTCCCCAATTTCTGGAGGTTCACGTACCGGACCTCAATCACCATCCGGGCGGTGTCGGACGAGCTCACTCGTGGCGGACCCTTGATGGGCACCCCTCGGCTGTGGGGTGGACAGAGCACGCTCAACGGCCGCGACGGCGGGGGCTACACCTGGAACGGCCGGGTCACGTGGGGCTGGGATGAACTGGGTGCCTGGAACTATGAGGTGAGCGCGGGACTCACGCTCCGGTTGAAGCCTCGCTGGCAGGCGACGATCACGCCGCGGTACAACCAGTCGGTGGATCGCCGCCAGTACGTCACGACGCTGGGTGGTGGCCCGGCGGTCACCTACAATTCGCGGTACGTGTTTGCCGCCATCGAGCGGAGCACCATCGCGGCACAGGTCCGGATCAACTACGCATTCACGCCCGACCTGACGCTCGAGGCCTACGCGGAGCCGTTCGCGGCCAGCGGCCGGTATTATGACTTCGGTGAACTGAGCGCGCCGCAAAGCCGGAATCTCCTGTACTACGGCGGCAGTACCAGTCCGTCGGACCCGGGGGTGACCGCGGCCGGAACGACCATTTCGCGCAACGCGGCCAATGGCTACGTCGCCACGACGGGAGGGGCGCCGTTCACGGTCGTGGCAACCGACCCGGACTTCAATCGCCTGTCGTTCCGGTCGAACATCGTCCTCAGGTGGGAGTGGGCGCGCGGGAGCACGTTCTTCCTGATCTGGCAGCAGAACCGGCGGGCCTCGGTGGCGATCGGTGACCGCGTGCGGCCGGGGTCGCTGTGGGACGCCACGACCGCCGCGGGCGACAACTTCCTCGCCGTCAAGATCACGTACTGGATCGCGGCGCGGTGACCCTCTGAACAAAACGCGCGGGGGCTTTTTCGGCCCCCGCGTTTCATTTTCCCAGTCGGCTTCAGGTTTTCACGAGTGAGACTTTCCCCTGGATCTCGCCGCCGGGGTACTTCTCCGTGTGAATGCTGACGTACGCTTTCCCCGCCCGCAGGTTCGCAAGGAACTCGTCAAACGAAATGTTCGACACGTCGCTTGCCGAGACCGTGCCGGTCCCGACGAAGCCGTTCGCATCGGGCGTGCCGACCGAGAGACCGACCACGACGGGCGCGGCCTTCGTGTTCATGTGTATGCAGGCGGCCACCACCCCCTTGATGGACCTGCCTTCGAGCCGGTACGTGAGCGTGCCGTTCGACACGAACATCGTCGCCACGCCAAGGCCATTCGTCGTCACGGGCGGCGTCGAACCGACCCCATTCAATGTCGCGGTGAACTGCTCGGTGCCCCGCTGGGCGAGACCCGGGACGGCGGTGACCAGCGCCAGCACGCCCCAGGTGAGTAACGATCGCTTCATATGGTAGCTCCCTCGTGAGGTGGGACATCCTTGTTCCGACGAGGAATCTTGCGCCCGGCGGTAAGAGGCATCGTGAGCGCGCCCCCAAGCTTGCTTCACGATCCGTTCCCGGCGCGTACATTTCGCCCCGATGACCGCACCGACTCCACCCGACCCGGACATGCTCGCGCGGCTCGCGCGCGCTCTCGGCGACCAGTACGAGGTCCGCGGCCTCCTCGGCCGCGGCGGGTTCGCCGAGGTGTATGAGGTGTGGGACCGTTCGCTTGAGCGCCGGCTCGCGCTCAAGGTGCTCCGCCCCGATGTCGCGTGGACGTCGGGCATGCTGGTGCGCTTCAAGCAGGAAGCGAAGGCGGTCGCCCAGCTCGCCCATTCCAACATTCTCCCCATTCATTTCGTCGGTGAGGCCGAGGGCATCGTGTACTACGCGATGCCGTTCGTCGAAGGCCAGTCCCTCGGCGACTTGTTGCGATCGGGCGGTGCGCTGTCGCCGGACAAGGCCCTGGCCATCGCCAAGCCGATCCTCGATGCCCTCCAGCACGCGCACGAGAAAGGACTCGTCCACCGCGACATCAAGCCGGACAACATCATGATTGACCGGTCGGGCGGCCGGCCGCTGCTCGTGGACTTCGGCATCGCCAAGCGGATGGAAGCCGGAAAGGGGCTCACCCAGACGGGTTTCGTGGTGGGCACGCCCCACTACATGAGCCCGGAACAGGCGCTCGGCCAGGCCGACCTCGACGCCCGAAGCGACCTCTACGCGATGGGCGCGGTAATCTTCCAGATGGTCACGGGCGCGCCGCCCTTCGAGGGCGATACCTCGCAGGAGATCGTCGCCAAGCACATCACCCAGCCGCCGCCGCTCGCCACATCGGTCAACGGGAAGATCCCGCAGTGGCTGTCCGACGTGATCGTGAAGTGCATGGCCAAGAAGCCGAACGACCGCTTCCAGTCCGCGGGGGATGTATCGCGGGCGCTGTCGGTGGGGCGCATGTCCGGCCCGCAGGAGGCCGTGAGCGCCCAGCGGGTCGCGGCCGCCGTCCAGTCCAACGACCGCACGGCGATCGTGCCAAGCGGCCAGCGGCCGGTGCGTTCGTCGGCGGTCACGACCCCGATGCCCAGGGCATCCGCGGAGCTGACCCGGCCCGCCGTACCGAGGTCCGTGTGGGCCAGCCTGGGAATTCCAATACTAGTCCTGCTGGTGGTGGGCGGAGTCGCGGCCTACCTCATGCTCAGGCGGCCCGAACTGGTGATCCAGAACCACCTCGTGGAGCCCATCCGCGTGAGCGTCGGCGATGCCGCGGAACGAACGCTGGATCCCGGCGCGGAAATGAGCGTCAAGCCGGGGAAGGGCGAAGGCGCGCACTGGCGGCTGGTGCGTCCGGTCACGCCGCAGGGCGCCGCCATGGGAATGGAGCTGTCAGGAGTCCTGATTCCGCAGGGACGGGGAGCGGTGCGCCGCTCGATCGAAGCGCAGACGAGCGGCGCCGCGTCGTTCAGCCCGCTCATCACCAACGCGACCGACCGTCCGCTGACCATCATGGTCAATGCCGGACTGCAGGGCTCCTCGTCGTGCAGCTGTACCATCCCACCAGGGGCGACGCGCATGCGCATCGGCTACTACCAGCTGTTTCAGAACAGCACGGTCCGCGCGGAGGGCGACGCAGGCCGCAAGGCGACGTTTGCGGACCTGGGAACTCAGGTGGATCCGGTGACTGGGCTGGTGGGGCTCCGGTTTGAGACGAAAGATCTCCGGCGATAGCAGGGAAAAGGGAAACGTGCGAAGGGAAAAGTAGGACACCGCCGAGCAGCCCTACTTTTCCCTCTTCCCTTTTCCCCTATTTGAATTCGATCCGCTCTATGACAGATCCCTCCAGCATCCGATCCACCACATCCATCCCGGAGACAACCTCGGCGATGATCGTGTAGTTGAAATCCAGCCGCCAGTTGTCGATCAGGTTCACGAATATCTGCGCGTCACCGGTGTCCCGGCCGCGCGTCGAGATGCCGACGCGGTTCCGCAGGTGCGGTTCCATGGTGATTTCGTCGCGCGCGAACGCGGCGTCGCCCCAATACTCGTTCGCGCCCGGACTGCCGCCCTGGACCACGAAGTTGGGCGCGATGCGATGGAACGTGAGCCCGTTGAAATACCCGGCGCGCAACAGCCGCGCGAAACGCGCCACGCTGACCGGCGCGTCGAAGGGCCGGAGCCTGAGTACGACATCACCGCCACCCCGCATATGGATCGTCGCGGTCCAGCGGTCGAGCGCGAGGAGATCACCCGGCGTGGGCGTGGGTGCGATCGGAAGTGGTTTCGGCGTGGGCCGGTACGTCACGCCGAACCGCGACGCCAGAAGGTCTGCTGCCTGTCGCGCGATCAGGGTGTCGTAGTCCGACAGGTAGAACTTGAGCACGCCCTCCAGCTGATCCCTTGGGGCCAGCCTGGCCCAGCGGTCGAGCAGCGCACGGCGGGCGTCGCGCGACGTCTCCCGCTGTTCGCGCGAGACGCGGCGGAGCGAGGTCAGCAAGGCTACCGCGGCGGTCGTGTCCGGAGTGCTATCCAGCGCCTGGGCGGCTGTCCGGAGCAACTGGTAGTCCTCCCGGATCAGCTGGGCGAGGTACACCGAGTCTGCGCCGTGGCCCTCGACCGCTACCAAGCCGGTTACGGCGGCCTCGCGCACGTTGTCCTGCGCGTCCCCCGCAAGACGCCGGAGCGTCGCGCTGTCCTTGATCGCCGCCGCCGCCCGGGCGGCGTACATCCGGACGAACCAGTTGTTGTGTCGAGAGTAGAGCTGGAGCAAGCGCTCGGCGCTGTCAGGTGCTATCCGTGCCAGCGAGACCAAGGCGTGCGCTGGCCGATGCCAACCAGTGTCGGCCAGCGTGGAGCGCAGGCGCCGCGCCTCGGCGGCCAGGAAGGCAGCCGCACTCTCTGTTCCGCTCCCGCAACGGTTCCCCAGCAGATCCAGCGCCTGGAGAGCGATCTGCGGGTTCGTGTCCCGCGCGGCTCCGAGCACGACCGCACACCCGTCTGTCGCGAGCCGGCGGCGCCCGAACGCGCGGAGCGCATCGAAACGAACCGGCGGAGAGGGGTCGGCGTTGAGCACTGCAACGAGCGCCGCCGGGAGGGAATCGGCGACGAAGTTGGTTCCCGCGACGAGCCGCCGGATCTCGGAGTCGGGGTCGCGGAGCGCCTGGGTTGCGAGCCCGGTGTCGAGGCGTCCCGCGGCGACGAGCGTCGCCATCGCGAGGTGCCGCACGCGAAGGGTGAGCGTGTCGGGCCCGCGGGCGGCGACCAGCTCACGGAGCCGGGCGATGGTTGAAGGAGAAGGCGGCGTGCTACTCACGTTCCGCCGGACGAGTGACTCGATTCCCCGGACCGCCCCGTACAGGGCAGCGCCCGTGTCCGACGCGACGCTCAGCACCGCCGTCTCGGCGGTGCGGATCTCGTCGGGCAGTCGGTAGGGCAGGCGGCCGAGCGTCTGCGCGATGACCCCGCGCACGCCCGGGTCCCGTTCACCGATGAGGCGTGCCATGAGCTGCGTCCCGACCATGCTCGCATCGCCGCGATACACGGCCTGCCCCATGGCATTCGTGGCCTCGGCACGAACGGCGGGGTCTGGATCGGAGAGGAGCGGGGCGATGCCGAACACCAGCGCCGGCCGCTCGAACCGGCCAAGGGCACGAACGGCGAGGCGGCGTATGAAGGGGTCGGGTGACTGGACGCCCCGAACGAGCGGGTCGAGGGAGCGCATGTCGTCGGCACGCGCGTCTTCGGCCGCGATGATCGCGCCCCAGAGCACCGTGTCGCGAGGTGTCGTGCCGGGGGTCTGGGCCGGGGCGGTCGAGACCGCAGCGGTGAGACCGGCGAGAAAGAGAACGCTAGGTCGCAGCATGGCTAGTAGAGTACAACAAAACCGCGTGTTACGGACGCCGGACGTCCTCCCTCGTCTCGCGACGATCCTCACCGAGTTCGCGGCCGGTCGCCTTCGCATCGGCCTTGGCGACTGTCAGGAATTCGTCCAGCAGGGCGCGCTGGCGGGCGACGGCGTCGGCTTTGCCGGCCGCGACGTTCAGCTGAATGCTCCGCAGTTCGTTCATGATCGCCTGCTGGCGGTCGGCTCGTTGCCTGGACGCGGCGGCATCCCGCCGGTCGTCGCGAACGTCGCGCCGGTCATCCCTGCGACCAGCGCCGGGCGCATCCCGACGCACCTCGCGCCGTGCGGCTCCCGTCTCCCGGGTATCCTGTCGCGCGTCGCGCCGGCCTTCTGCGGCCTCCTGTCGCAGCGCCGCCGCGATTCGGACCTGCACTTCCTGTTCCTGGGCCTTGTTCCCGGCGGTCCGTGCCCGGTCGAGCTCGGCCACGAGTCGCTCCAGCCGGCGAACGTCGGCCACATCACCCACCAGTTGGGCCCGGTCCGTCGCCATCTCGCGACGGTCGCGCGCCACTTGAGCTTCTAGTGAAAGAGGGGCGAGCAGCACCCCGGCGATTATCAGAGCCATTCCGCGTGTCATGACTGCCTCGAGCTTGGGGTTCGACCCTCAGACGGTGACCGTACCAGGGAATTAAGGGGATGGGGGCAGGCTTGACAGTGCTGTACTACACATGTAATACTACGACCGTAGAGACTGACTCTTCCATCAACAAGAGCCCGTAAAGAGGACGACCTTCCATGTCCGATTCGCATTCCCTGACCGGTCTCCAAGTCGCGTTGCTCCGCGTTTTGTGGCAGCGGGGCGAAGCATCGGTGGCGGAAATCTGCGAGGCCCTGCGCCCCGACCGGGCGCTGGCACCTACGACGGTGGCGACCGTCTTGTCACGCCTCGAAAAACGGGGCGTGGTGACGCACCGGCGGGAGGCGCGTCAGTTCGTCTATCGCGCCGAGATCACGGAAGGTGATGTACGTGGCTCGATGGTGCAGGAACTCACGGAACGCCTGTTCCATGGGGATGTCGCCGAACTGGTGAATCACCTGCTGTCAGCACGTGAAATAGGGTCCGACGACCTGGCCCGCGTGAAGCAACTGGTCGAAGCGCACGAGAAGGGGACGGAGGTGAGCCGTGGCAAGCGGTAATCCTGGCGTGATCGTGGCGTGGCTCGTGACGTACGCGGCGCACAGCACGGTGTTGCTGGGCGGCGCGGGGTCGTGACCCGTCGGAGGGTCGAACGCCGGGGTTGCCCTTTGCGTTGACGGCGTGGAAGTTGCCACGCGTGCGGTTCACTCCTGCCATAGTCCTCCTTCTTGTCGCTGGTTCGGCCGAAGCCCAGAGTTCGAGCTTCTGCACGACGCCGGCGGCTCCCAGTACCCCCGCGCACGACATCTATTGCCTTGACCTGATTCCGCGTCCCGATCTGCTCGATGCCACGGGCGTCGTCGAGCTTCGTCGGGCGCCCTCGCCGTTCGACGTGGCTGTGTCAGTCGAAGGCCATTTGCGAAGCCTCCTTGTCATGACGCTCTCCGGCTTGCCGGAGCCGGCCTCGCTCGGCCCGTACACGGCCTACGTCGCGTGGATCGGGCCCCTCGCGCTGGATCCGATGCGGAAACTCGGAACGGTGCGAAACGGCGAAACGTCCCTCGGCGAGACGGACCTCGACAAGTTCATTGTCATGATTTCCGCCGAGGCGTCGGCGTCGGTCACCGAGCGCCACGGACGGCTCGTCCTGCGGGGCAACTCACCGAGCGCCAGGTTGCAGCGCCATGACCTCCTGATGCTGCCGCCTGGTGCAGGCCACGCGATGCCCGACGCGGCGTGGCCCATGCCGCCCGTGGACACGACCATTCCCATGTTCATGCCGGGGATTGATGCGCTGGCGCCACCGGAGCGGCCGTTCGTTCCCGGTGCCGGAATTGACCCGGCAACGCTTCCGCTCGCCCGCCCGAGCCAGGTCGTTGACATCAAGGATGGCGACACGCTCCGCCTGACCGCGGGGTTCGTGCGGCGAACGATCGCCGGGCGTTCGCTCGTCATGTATGGGTTCAACGGCCAGTACCCCGGTCCCCTGGTTCGGGCCAGCAAGGGCGCCACGGCGACCGTCGAGTTCGCCAACGCCATTGACCAGCCATCAGCGGTGCACTGGCACGGCATTCGTCTCGACAACCGGTTCGATGGTGCGGTGGGCGTCACGCAGGACCCGGTGATGCCGGGTGAACACTTCACCTATCGCGTGCACTTTCCGGATGAGGGCATCTACTGGTACCACTCGCACTACCGGGAGGACGTGCAACAGGATCTCGGGCTGTATGGTAACGTGTTCGTTCCGTGGACCGGCGTGGGCGGGTCAGGGTCGGTGAACCGCGAGGAATTCCTGATGCTCGACGACCTGCTGCTGGCTGACGGAAAGCCATTTCCCTACGGGACGAGCGGCCCAACGCACGCGCTGATGGGCCGCTTCGGCAACACCTTGCTGGTGAATGGCGAGCCGAGGTACAGGCTTGCCGTGGCGCGGGGCGAGGTGGTGCGGTTCTACCTCACCAACGTCGCGAATACCCGGACATTCAATCTCTCGTTCGCCGGCGCGCGTATGAAAGTGGTGGGGGCCGACGCCGGCCTGTTCCAGCACGAGGATTGGGTCGAGAGCGTGCCGATCGCGCCTGCCCAGCGCTACATCGTAGATGTGTCGTTCCCCAGGGCGGGGACCTACGCGCTGCTCAATCGCGTGGAGGCCCTCAACCATTCGTTCGGTTACTTCTTTCCCCAGGTGGACACGCTCGGGTCGGTGACGGCAGCGTCCCAGGCCGTCGGAGTCGATCGCGGGTCCCTGTTCGGCGCGCTCCACGTGGGCATGGTGGACGGCCACGATTACGACGTTTACCGCATGACGCCGCCTGACCGGCAGCTGGTCCTTACCCTCAAGACCCAGGACTTGCCGCTGGCGCTCGAGCAGATACTCCAGCTCGAGACCAGCTATTTCACGCCGGTCGAATGGAGTGGAACCATGCCGATGATGGACTGGCTTACGACCGGGAAACAGGCGCACTGGATTCTCCGGGACCCGGCGACCGGCAAGGAGAACGAGGCGATCGACTGGACGTTCAAACGCGGGGACATCGTGAAGGTCCGGTTGGTCAACGATCGGGCCACCCTGCACGCGATGGCGCACCCGATCCACCTGCACGGGCAGCGATTTCTCGTGCTGGCGCAGAACGGCGTGCGGAACGACAATCTCGTCTGGAAGGACACGGTGTTGTTGCCGGTGGGCTCGACGGCGGATATTCTGGTTGAGATGTCGAACCCCGGCCGGTGGATGATGCACTGTCACATCGCCGAGCACTTGCAGGCCGGGATGATGGCGGTATTCGAGGTCAACTAGGAATCGGGAGGGCGCATGCGTTCGCTGACTGTCCTGCTGTCTCTTGTCGCGTCGTCGGCCGTCGCACAGGCACCGCAGGCCGCGCCGCTCAATGCGGCGGTGCGCGATTCGTTCGTTGCGTACGGCGATCCCGTCGTGGCGCTCATGCACGTCCGGGTCGTTGACGGCACCGGCGCGGCGCCGGCTGACGATCAGACCATCATCATTTCGGGTGGAAAGATCCAGGCGGTCGGGCGGTTCGGGGCGGTCACCGTGCCGCAGGGAGCGCGCGTCGTGGATCTGACTGGACACACGGTGATTCCGGGTCTCGTGGGGTTGCACGACCACTCGTACTATGGCGCCGCGGGCTGGTTCAGCAAGTTCTCGCCCACCGCGGTTCCCCGGCTCTATCTCGCGTCCGGCGTGGTCACAACGCGGACCACCGGGAGCATGTCCCCCTATGAGGAGCTGAATCTTTCACGGTCGATCGAGCGAGGCGCATCCATCGGGCCGCGGATGTACATCACCGGGCCGTACATCAACGGCTCGAGCGGCGGCGGAATGATGGTGCAGGTGGATACCCCGGAAGACGCGCGGCGCGTGGTGCGCTACTGGGCCGAGGAAGGAGTCACGTGGTTCAAAGCGTACAACTCGATCAGCCGCGCGGCCCTGGGCGCGGCGATCGACGAGGCGCACAAGCACGGGGTGAAGGTGACCGCTCACCTGTGCTCGGTGGGGTACCGGGAAGCGGTGGCGCTCGGCATCGATGCGCTGGAGCACGGACTGTTCGCGAACTACGAGTACCACCCGGGCAAGCAGCCGGACCAGTGCCCGTCGGGCGGGCGCACCGACATCGACTCGCTCAACGTGAACAGCCCGCAAGTACAGGCCACGTTCCGCGACATGGTCGCCAAGAATGTGGCGATGACGTCCACACTGGTAGTCTATGAGGCGTCGGTGCCCAACCGGCCGCCGCTGGAGAACCGGGTGCTGGACGCGATGTTTCCGGATGCGCGTGCGGGATACCTCACGGCGCGCGCGAGGGCCGCGGATCAGGGGCCCGCGTCCCTGGCCCGGCTCAAGAAGGCCATGGAATACGAGCTCGCGTTCGTGAGGGCCGGCGGGCTGCTGGGCTCTGGTGTGGATCCCACGGGCAACGGAGGCGCGCTGCCCGGCTACGGTGACCAGCGGCAGCACGAGCTGTTGATCGAAGCCGGCTTCACTCCGGTCCAGTCGATTCAGATCATGAGCGGCAACGGGGCGAAGATCCTCGGCGCCTTCGACAAATTCGGCAGCGTCACTGCCGGGAAAAACGCCGACATCGTCGTGATCCGGGGCGACCCGGTGACGAAGCCGGCGGAAATCCGGAACGTGACCGTCGTGTTCAAGGAAGGCGTCGGGTATGACGCGCCCCGGCTGGCGGAGTCGGTCAAGGGGTTGATCGGCCTGCGGTAGCCTGCCGCGCCAGCGCTTGGCATCGTCCATGGATCTGTGATCGGATCCCGTCAGAATGTGATGCGCACGGCCAGGCTACCCGAGCGGGCGAACGGATTCAGGCCCGGCATGACCGTGACGTGCCGCGCCTTGGTCCGGGGGCGCCACCGGCTTGCGGCACGCCCTGCCGCGACGATGTCGTAGATGGCCGACGCCGCGAATGCCCCAAGGCCCAGCAGCGCGACCGCGTTGGCCGCACCCTCATCATCGCAGCTCCAAAACAGGTCTCCGCCGCACGCCGCGGTTATGCCAAGGACAGTCGCCGCGGTCACGGCGACGCGCACCAGGCCGCCCCCCAAGACCCGGCCCGGCTTTCCCACATACAGAAACCCGGTGGACGGACCCAGGAACAGCCCGTAGCTGGCCAACCAGCCGCTGCCCATGGTGGCCCCGAGCACTGTGGGACCGACGGTGGCGATCAACGAGATCGCAACCGCGACTTCCGCGTGCTTCGGGTTGATGCTGGTTGGGGCATCCTGGGCCCTGAGCACTGAAGGCAGAAAGGTGAGCAGGGATGCAGCGGCGAGAGGCATGATGGCGCGGCGGACCATGGAAAGGCTCCTGTTTGAGTGAGCCCAAGGTCCTCCGGAGCCGTCAAGCGCACGTCAAGACGTCAGCCGTCGTGAAAGGCTACACCTTCAGCAGCCTCGCCGCGTTCCCGCCGAAAATGCCTGCCTTGTCCTTGGCGGGCAGCGGCAGCTTGCCGATGGCTTTCTTCATCAGCTGAATGCTCCCGATCATGTGCGGGTAGTCGCTGCCGGCGAGGATTTGCTTCGCCCCCGCGAACTTGACCGCGAGCATCAAGGCGTCCGGGTCAAAGTTCACGGTGTCGTAGTAGAACTTCTTGAGGTAGCTGGATGGCGGACGCCTGATGTTGGCCCGGCACTCGGAAAACGCCCGGTAGCCCCGGTCCAGCCGCTCCGCTATATAAGGAATAGCGCCCCCGAGGTGCCCCAATGCCCACCGGATTCGGGGAAAGCGCTCCGGAACCCCGGCGAAGACCAGGTGGGCCGTCGCCAGCGTCGTGTCACAGAGGAACCCCACCAGCGCCGTCAGCCAGTAGTCGGTCATGCCCTGGACACCGTATGGTGATTCCGGGTGGATATGCAGCACGGCGCCCAGTTCGTTGGCCTTCTCGTACAGTGGCCAGAAGCGCTTGTCTGCCAGGGCGACGCCGTTGACGTTGCTGAAGAGCATGGCGCCGGGGAGCTTGAGCTGGGTCATCGCCCGCTCGAGTTCGGTCACCGACGCGGCCGGATCGTTGAGTGGTAGCGTTGCGAGGGCGGTGAATCGTGGCGCACGTTCCTGGACAGTCCTGGCGAACGCGTCATTGACCATCTGCGCCAGCGCGACGGCGGTCTTCGGCTCTTCCACGTGCGTGCCCGGTGTGGTGAGCGTCAGCACCTGGGTCGCGATGCCCTCCTTCTCCAGCACCCGCTGGCGAAAGTTGATGTCGCGGTGTCCGAGGACAAGCACGTTGTAATCGCCGGGGTAGTGGAGCTCGGGGTTGCCATCGGAGCCCATCTTCATCGTCACACCAGAGCGACCCGACGTGATCGCGTCGAGATACGCCGGCGGGTAGTAGTGATTGTGGAAATCGACGATCCTCGGCCCTTTGGCCGATGCCTGCTTCTTCCCAGCCTTCTTGCCCTTCACGACCGTGCCTCCCTCTTGTTGAGCCAGATGTAGTAGATCGGCAGTCCCAGCAGGACCATGCCCAGGCCGATGGCGCTCTCCGCCGGATCAGACACGACCTGGTTCACGACGATTGCCAGGCACGCCAGCGCAAACATGCCCGGGACGACCGGGAATCCCCACACGCGGTAGGGCGGGGCGTAACCGCTTCGCCGCCGCAGGACGAAAAGCCCAACCGCCAGGAGGCCAAAGAAGATCCACTCGGTGTACACCACGCGCGTGAACAGCGCGCGGAAGGTTCCGGTGCCTACCAGGACGGAGGACCACACCGCTTGCGCGACGATCGCGTTGTGTGGCGTGCCGTACTTCGGATGCACCGCCCCGAACCACTTGAAGAGCAAGCCGTCCCGCGCCATGGAGAGGTAGACGCGCGGCCCCGACAGCACGATGCCCGCCAGCGCCCCGAAGCTCGAGAAGAGAACCAGCGCAGACATTGCGCGGGCGGCGCCGTCGCCCAAGACGGCCCGCGCCGCATCCGCCGCCACCGTGGTGGACCGTGCCACGGTGTCCATCGGCAGGAGGTACAGGTACACCGCGTTCATGCCGATGTAGGCCAGGGTCACGACCAGCGTGCCGATCAGCAGGGCCATCGGGATCGTACGGGTCGGGTTCACCGTTTCTTCCGCCGCGTACGTGACCATGTGCCACCCGCCGAAGGCGAAGAGGCCCGCCGACACGGCGAGCAGGAAGCCTTTGGGCGATACGTCTCCCGCGCTGCCGCCGACGAAGTGCTCCGGAATGCTCCCGCCAAGGGAGAACCCGAGGGCGACGATCAACACGACCGCCAGCACCTTCCCGAGTGTAAAGGCGGTTTGCAAGGCGCTCCCGTGTCGCACGCCGACGTAGTTCACCGCGGAGAGCGCAAGGATCGCCGTGATCGCCACGGCCTTGGTGCCGAAGCCGCCGAGCGGCACGAACACACCCGTGTATCGCGCTACCACGGTGCCGATGGCCGCAATGATCCCCGAGTGCATGGTCCAGAACATGGCCCAGGCCCAGAGGAACCCGACGGCGGGGGAGAAACACTCGCGCAGGAAGACGTACACGCCCCCGGTGCGCGGGAACACCGACGCGAGCTCGGCGCAGACGAGAGCGCCGAACAGGGTGAGCACACCGGCCACGGCCCAGACCATGAAGACGACGGAGATGGATCCGGTGCGGGCGGTGATTTCAGACGGCTGGACGAAAATGGAGGCGCCGATGATCGTGCCGACCACCATGGCGCTTGCTTGCGTGAGGCCGATGGAGCGGCGAAGTCCCTGGGCCGGGGCGCTCACGACGGAGAGGGAAGGGGGGACGGAACGCGTTTGGGCAGGGCGCAAACCCTCGCCCGCGTCCCGGTCCCCCTTCGCCGGTCACTCATTTGCCGACGATGTCACCCTTCAAGCTGGTGACGATGCCGAGGACCTCGGCCTTCTCCCGCGCCGGGATCCGGAACTGGTCCAGCGTCTCGGTGAGGTAGCCCGCGGCGACCGACCAGGCGGTTTCACTGATGTTGAGTCCCTTGTGTGCCATTGGCATGTCGGCGCCAACGTACACGCAGGGACCGCCGGTCGCAAAACAGAGCTGGTCCACGATCATCTGGCGGACGCGCTGCTGCCCCTTGGCATTTACCTCCTCGAAATACGCGGCCATCTTGGGGTCGGCCAGCATCCGGCGGAGGAAATCGTCCGTCACCGCAGCGAGTGCGTCGTACCCGCCGAGCCGTTTATAGAGCGATGCGTTGGCGGGGACCGCGGCGACGGCCGGGGCCGGCGTTGCTGCAGCGGGCGGCGCATTCTCCGGGTTCCGAACGGGAGCGGCAGGCGGGCGCGCGGGGCGGATGGTGGGTTGCCCGCAATCGACGGACAGGACGCCGATGACAGCGATCAGCGAAAGGGTCGTTGTGCGCGACATGGGATGTTGCTCCGGGTGCGAAGGGGGTTGGACAAAATAACGTGAACCGGCCGCCCTGTCTTGCCCCAGCCCTCCTTATTTCTTTGGCAGCGCGCCCGCATAGGCGACGCAGCGCATAACCCACTTTCCGAGCCCGGCGTCGGTCGCGACACCGCCGGGCCCGACCAGGATCCATCCTTTCATGGGGCGCCCGGTGAGGTCAAAATGCCGGGTGTCTTTTTCTTTGAGCAAGGTGTCAGTCTCCGCGGCATCAACCCGGGCGATGAGGGCGTCCTTGTGGACGCCCACGCACATGTTGCCGTTCAGCAGGAAGGCAATCCCGCCGAACATCTTCTTCTCGACCAGTCCCCTTTTCTTGCCGAGGGTCTTTCGGATACGCTTGGCGAGCTTCTCATCGAAGGCCATGGCTAGACGTGCGTGGGGCGCCGGTGAAGCAACCCTAGCAAGAGCCCAAAGATGGTGAACTGCGCCGCGGCGGCACTTCCTTCAACCAGGATCCACGACGGGATCGACGGGATCATGTACTTGCCGGCTTCTGCCAGAACGATGTACGACGCGAGAAAACCTCCGATCGTCCACGAGAACACCAGGGCGTTCCGGATGGTGGACTTGCCCGTGTCGAACGTGGGGAATAGCAGGGCGCAGGTCGCTCCCTGAATGAGCATCGATGCCACGCCCAGGGGGATCACGGGATCCGGTCGAATGAACGCGATGGCCGCGTAGTGCTCGGCGTTGATCGCGAAGTGCGAGGCGCCTTGGACGCCAAACGTGGCGACCACGTAGGCGAGGACCGTGAGGAGTACGGTGGCCGGCCATGCTTGAACTCGTGGCTTGGAGCGGCCGGTACGACGGGCGCACGGCCGCCCCGAAGGAATTCGTCACTCGCATCAGGAAAGATAGAAACGGCGTGGTCGCCGCCATGCGCAAGGAACTACGCCGGCGCCACGGCCTGTAACGCACCACACGTTATCCAAGGCCCGACTCACCACCTGCCACCTTCTCGAGTGAGGCCCGTCATGCAGACTCCGACACCGAAGCAACAGTTTCTCGACTCATACGAGCGCGAGCACGCGACGACCATGAAGGTCCTTCGGGCGTTCCCGGCGGACAAGACGGAACTCAAGCCCCATACGCGGTTGCGCACGGCCCGTGAGCTTGCGTGGGTCTTCGTGCTCGAGCGGGGACTGGGCACCACGGTGCTTAATGACGAGTTTGGAAAGGCGCCGCCCAGCCCGCCGCCCCCGGCGGGGCCGGCTCCGCCAGGATCTCCTGCCAGCGCCCGAACCTCACGAGCGCCAGGAGGCGGTCGGGCTCAAGGACTCGAGGGGTGGGATCTGCGCTGCCATGTCGGGCGGGAATGCCTTGGTTCCCAGGTCCCGCGCCGCCTGGATCGCCACGGCGCTCCGGCCTTCCATCTGCGCCGCCGACCAGAGGAAATGCAGGTTGTGCGCCCAGTAGGCGAAGTAGAACCCGGCCGTGTCGCTCCGAAATGAACAGCTCGTCGGTGTGCGCCGCGTGCTTGTTGGCTTCGACCTGCGCCGGTAGCCTGAAGACCGTGAATGGTGGTGGGCGGAGCCTCCCGGGGCTTCACGCAACCTCGGTCGGCCGTGTTGCGGCGGGTGCCGATTCGGTACACTTCGTCCGCCCATGTCGGATCTTCTTCAGCAAATCACTACCGCCCTCGCCGACCGCTATCCCATCGAGCGTGAACTCGGCCGCGGCGGGATGGCGGTCGTGTACGTCGCCTCCTCCTGCCCGATCCCGAACGTGGCAGTGTTGAACGTCAGCGTGGTGCTCGTGACGCCCCGGAGCGCGGCTTCGCCACCCATGGCGGTCACTCCGCGGGCGACGATGTCCCGCGGGGCCTGGCCGGCTGCCGGGACGGTGGCGGAGGAAATGGCGATGGCGGCGATCCCGGGCACGATGAATTTCAGTCGCATTGCTACGGTCCTTTCCAGACGGCCGTGAACGCCAGCGTGTGGCGGCCGGGGTAACTGAACGCGAGAGAGCCCGCGCGGACATCCATCGTCTTTGACGTGTAGAAATCTTCCCGCTTGCACAGGAACCCCGCCGGCATCAGCGCCGTCACGTGGTGCTCCGCACCGCTCACCGGGTTCCTGATCGGGTCGAAGGCCACGACGACGTCCTTGCCCGCGCGAAAACTGCTCTTTTTCCCCGCGTAGTCGAACTCGATCGGCGATGAACGGACTTCGATGCCCGCGGTGCAGGTGGACATGAACATTCCCCACGGTCCTCCCGCCTTGCCGACGGCCAGCGCCTCCAGCGCGTCCCGCCTGGCCCCCCTCGCGCGCGCGTCGAGGTACACCACCGCGCGCCCGCCCTTGTCGTGGATCGCACCGGGCCACGCGAGCGCTGCGGCCCACTTGAGTCCGGCCAGGGATACACCGTTCACCTTCCCATCGACGATCCGGGATGCAAGGCCGGCTTCGCAGGTCCCGTACGTTGGCGGCGCGTTGAAGGAGCACGGACAGCCGACGTTGCAGTTGCACGCGACCAGGTGCTCGAGCTTGATACGCCACTTCGCGGGTTTCGCCACTACATCCCCTCCATCGTGTCGCCGACCGGAATGACGCCGAACCACACGCTCACGCCCAGCGCGATCAGGGTGATCCCGACTGGAACCGCGAGCCGCTTGCCTCCGGGTGCCGTCTTCTCGGCCAGCACGACGAGGGCGACGGCGGCCATCCACCAGGGGTTCATCAGGCCCAGCGCGACGAGGGCCACCATGAGCCCGGCGCAGCATGCCACGCAAAACCACCCGTGGTGCATGCCCATGAAAAGAGCCCCAGCGGCCCCGGGGCGCCAGTGCCGAAGGAAGAAATGCGTCGGCGTGCGGCAGTGATCGAGACAGGCGGCTTTCCAGCTGGTCAGCTGATAGATGCCTGCCAGGATGAGTGCGAACGTCGCGAGCGGGCGATGCCACGGCATCAGCGCCATTTCCGTTGACGCCCGCAGCGCGCCGACACCGAGGCCGAGAAGGCTCCAGGCCACGAAATAGCCGGCGATGAAGAGGACCGGTGCGACGTGACGCTTGACCCCGGGCGCATCCGATGCCGCAGCCCGGAAGAACAACACGGTTGGAAGAACTGACGGCGTCATCATTGCGATCATCATCACGGTCCATGTGCCGGTGAACGCCAGGAGATCGGCAAGCGTCACTTTTCCCTTTTCCCGTTTCCCTTTTCCCGCCAATCGATCAACGGCCACATGGCGGCGATCCCGAGCACCGGGCCGATCGCAAGCGGAGCAAATGCTCGCTCCCATCCCCAGCTGGCCGCCCAGACCGGGACCAGGCGAATCGTCACGATCGTGAGCAGGAAGCCAAAGCACGTCTGAAGCGTGAGCGCCGTCCCGACATACTCCCGCGGCGCGAGTTCCGTGACGCACGCGGAGAACTGGGCCGAGTCGGCAACGACGGAGATCCCCCAGACCAGCGTGACCAATACCAACAGGAGAATGGGTCCGTCCAGCACGGTGCCCACCGTGAGCGCGCATAAGGCACTCACGGCCATGGCCACGATCGTGACCAAGGCGCGGCCCAGCCGGTCGGCCGCCCGGCCCGCGATGACGCACCCGAAGGCACCGACTCCCACGCTGGCAAACGCGAGCCCCGCCGCTACGCCCGGGGCCAATCCGCGTCGGATCGCGATCGCAGACCAGAACGGCGTCATGGCGGTCCACATTGCGTAAACCTCCCACATGTGGCCGAGGTAGCCGGCGGTCGCGAGGCGAACGCCGCGTGCGCTGAGCACCCGGCCAATAGCGTGAAGGTCAAACGGCTGGCTTGGCGCCTGAAATGGCCCCTCGCGCATCGTGACCAGAAAGAGAACGCCGGCAGCGGCGCAGGACCCCGCCGCAAGCAGTAGCACTTCCTGCCACGCATGAGCCGGGACCACGGCGCGGATCAGGTTGGGGCTCGCGGAGCCGAGAGTGAGTGCTCCCACCACCACTCCCATGGCCATTCCACGGCCTTCGCGCCACCAGCCGGCCGCGATTTTCATCCCTGGTGGGTAGACGCCGGCGAGCGCCGCGCCGGTAAGGCCGCGCAGGACAATCACCGACTCGGGGGAAAGGCCTGGTATGGCGATTGCCGCCGTCGTGGCCGCGGCGACCATCGCGCTGCCCCCGGCCAGGCGTCGCGGGCTCCAGCGGTCGCTCAGCATGAAGATGGCGGAGACCAGCGTTCCCGCGACGAACCCGATCTGAACGGCGATCGTGAGCCATGACTCGACGGATGGACCCAAGCGCCACTCCGCGAGCAAGGCAGGACCGACGACGCTTGCCGCGAACCAGGGGCTCATGCCGAGGACCATGGCTGCGGAGAGGAGCATGAGCTGCCGAGCCCTCTCGGATGTCACCGCTTGGCGAAACGCTTGAGCAGAAACGTTGGCTCGAGTTTTCGGCGTTCGAGCGCGCATTCAGCAACCAGTTCTCCGACCGCCGGGCCATGCTTGAAGCCATGACCGGACCCGCCGCCCACGAGCCACACGTTCGATGCCTTCGGATGGCGATCGATGATGAAGTGACTGTCGGGCGTTTGCTCGTATTGACAGGCTTTCCCGTCCAGGAATGGGGCCTTGGCCAGCGACGGCAATCGCTCGGCGAGCTTGGCGCGGGCCTCTGCGAGAACCGCAGGGGTCACGCCCCGGTCCCCGTTGTCCGGGTCGAACACGGGGCCGCGATCGTCAGAGGCCAGCTTGATCCCTTGTCCCCCTGACGGGATGGAGTACCAGATGCCCGGGCCACGATCGAGCCACACGGGGATCTGCCCGTCGCGGTATCCGTCCATCGACGGAAGGCCGAAGTAGAACAGTTCCTGCCGCGTCGGCCGGATCAAGTCACCGATGACATCGGGGAAGAGTTTCCCCATCCACGGTCCGCAAGCGTAGACGACGATGTCCGTATCCGGGGGTGTCCGGCCGTCGAATGCCTCCACCCGGCCTTCTCGGTACGTGCCGCCCTCGGCGAGAAACTGGCCGAGCACCAGGGCGCATGCTGCACGGGCCCGGAGGTACGCGGCCCCCGGTTCTTCAATGACGAAGTTGACGCCCGAGAAGTTGAACAAGGGGTAGCGCTTTTTCGCCTGGGTGGGCGAGAGCTGCTGATGCGGGACTCCCGCGTCCCGCAGGTGCCCCATGGCGTCCCGTTCCCACCGGTCGTCCCGGGCGGCGAGCCACAGAGCGCCCGTTTCCCGGAGCACCAACTGACCCGTGGCCTTCTGGAGCGCCCGCCACTGGGGGAAGGAGGCGAGCGTGAGGTCCACGTAGATCCGGTCCGGCCCGTAGGTGGCCCGGATGATCCGGGTATCGTCCCCCGAACTGGCCCTGGGGTTCGCCGGCCCCCACGCATCCCACAGGGTGACGTGCACTCCCCGGCGGAGGAGGTGGAGGGCGGTCCAGCCGCCGAAGGCTCCGGCGCCGATTACGGTCGCCCGGGTGACGGATCGGGGTTGAGGCATGTCAATTCGCTACCGGGGGTTGGGTTACCAGAATGTGACGCAGGTCGGCCAGTTGGCCAAGGTGGCACCTGCGGTATTGACCTGAGGCCTGTCGGAGTGCCTCTTTGAGGCGAGTGTGATCTTCGATTCCTGAGCGAGTCAGAACGATTTCCGAACCATTCGGCAGGGAGGTTCTTGTGAGATTCAGGTCTGGTCTTTTTGCGGCGGGCCTAGTCAGCCTGGGCGCGGCATCGGCCTCGGCACAGACGCGCGTCGTCACCGGCAAGGTGATTGACTCGCTGACCTCCGAAGTGGTCACGTCCGGGCAGGTGTCGGTCGTCGGGACGACGATCGGGACCACGATCAAGGAGGACGGAACGTTCACCTTGGCTGCCCCGGCCCGGGATGTCTCCATCGCTGTCCGGAGCATCGGGTTCAAGCGGCGCGACGTGTCGGTGCCGGCGAGTCAGAGCGCGGTTCAGGTGAATCTCGAGCGCGACTACTTCCAGCTCGAAGCCATCGTCGTCACGGGCCAGGCCACGGGCGTCGAAAAGCGCAATCTCGCCAACGCGGTATCGACCGTAACCGGCGCGGAGGTGTCCAAGGTTTCCGCTCCGACGCTCGAGCAGGCGCTCTCCGGCAAGATGGCCGGCGTCCAGCTGTCCGAGAATTCCGGTGCGCCGGGCGGCGGCATGCGCGTGCGCCTGCGCGGCGCCACGTCGATCATCGGCGGCGGCAGTCCGCTCTACGTCGTGGACGGCGTCATTGCCAGCGACGCGCGCATCGAGGGTGGGATGAACGCCGTGTCGCTGGCCCAGGGAGCCGGCATCACCAGCGTCGAGCAGATGAACCCGGTGAACCGGATCGCCGACTTGAACCCGAACGACGTCGAGAGCGTGGAGGTCCTCAAAGGCGCCTCCGCCGCCGCGATCTACGGGTCCAAGGCCGCGAACGGCGTCATCCTCATCACCACCAAGCGCGGCCGCCTCGGTGCGCCGCGTTTCCAGATCCGGCAGGGCATTGGCACATCCATGCGGTCGTTCACATTCGGATCTCGCTACTTTTCAGATCTCGCCTCCGCCGTCCAGGCGTTCGGCGCCACGGCGGCGCAGCATTGGACGCCCGGCTACACGCCGTTCAACCTCGAAGACGACATCACGGGTTACAAGCCGCTGCAGTACGAGACGTCCGCCAACATGAGCGGCGGCACCGAGACGACGCAGTATTTCGCTTCGGCGCTGGTCCGGCACGAGGGTGGGGTGGCGCTCGAGACGTTTGCGGACAAGGCTTCGGTCCGCCTCAATCTGGATCAGCAGGCCGGCCGGCTCAAGATTTCTGCGGGCACCGAAGTGATTCGCACGGCGAACGACCGCGGGATGTTCGGCAATGATAACGCCGGCACGAGCTACTACTTCGTCCTCCTGCACCATCCCAATTTCTTCGATCTCCGGGCGACCTGCCCCGATGGCTCCCGGCAGGCGACGTGCAAGGGCGGCGTGTACCCGGTCAATCCGTACGTTACCAGCAACCCGCTGCAATCGGCGGTCCTCATGACCCGCGATGAGGTCGTGTGGCGCATGCTGAACAGCCTCCGGGGTGAGCTCGACGTGGTCTCCAGCACCCAGCACAAGCTCCGGCTGCTCACTACCGGCGGATTCGATCAGTTCATTCAGGAAGACAACATCGTCTCGCCCCCCGAGTTGCAGTTTGAGCCCAACGACGGCTTGCCGGGAACCGTGGTGCGCTCCTTCGGGAACAGCTTCCAGGGGAACGTAAACGCGAATCTGGTGCACACGTTCCGGTCGTCCGGGGGCTTCATTTCCGCGACTACCCAGTTCGGCACGCAGTACGAGTACCAGCGCCTGGTACTCGACCGCACCGCGAACAAGGGGCTGATCGCCGGGACGCCCACGGTCGCGTCGGGCACCCGCCAGACCATCGAGCAAGAGCTCACCCGGGTGAAGGACTTCGGATATTTCGCACAGGAAGAGCTGTTCTTGTCGGAACGGTTGCTGCTGACCGGCGGCGTCCGCGCCGACCGCAGCAGCAACAACGCCGATACCAAGATGTTCTTCTACTATCCCAAGGCCTCCGCATCGTACCGCTTCTTGGCGGTTCCGGGACCGGTGGACGAACTGAAGCTGCGCGTGGCGTACGGCCAGACGGGCAACCGGCCGCTCTACGGGCAGAAGTTCACCAATCTGAACGCCACGAATGTGGGCGGAATCGGCGGGGTGACGGTAGCCGCCGCTGCCGGGGCCGCCGATGCCCGACCCGAGCGGCAGACGGAGATCGAGGCGGGCTTCGATGCCCAGATGCTGGGTAACCGGGCCTTGCTCGAAGTCTCACTCTACCAGAAAACGAGCAACGACCTGTTGCTGCAACGGACGCTGGCCCCGGTCACCGGCTTCTCATCCGAAATATTCAACGGGGCGGCAATGCGCGTCCGCGGACTGGAACTCGGGCTCAATCTGACGCCGGTGCGCAGCAGCAAGTGGACCTGGACGACGAACATGAACTGGGCAATGAACCGTAGCAAGATCACGAAGCTGCCGGTCCTGCCGTTCAACGCCGCGGGCGGCACCAGCGGAGCGATCCGCATCGTGGAAGGCGGGTCCGCCACGGCCCTGTGGGCCAATGACACGCTGCCACGCGCCTCGTCGGCGGCCCCGTTCGTTCTTGAGTTCAAGTACCAGGGTGATGCGGCCCCGAGCTGGACCGGCGGCCTGGTGAACACCGTGCAGTTCCGGGCCGTCAGTCTCTCCGCCACCGTCGAAGCTGTGCGGGGAGGGTTGATGAACGCCGGCAGCTGGAGGCATTGGGACATCCAGCGGAACGGGTACGACTTCGAGGAGCCCGGCAATTGCGGCGGCACCCTGTCACTGGGCGCGTGCCGGTTGAGCCTCCAGAACCAGGTCCCCATGAACTACTGGCGCAACGCGGGCTACGTGAAGTTGCGTGAATTGGCGCTGGGGGCGGACTTGCCCCAGTCCGTCACGAATCGTCTCTGGAGCGGAATGCGCCACGTCCGGGTGTCGGTCTCGGGCCGGAACCTCCTGCACCTCCAGAAGATCATTGGCGGTAACATGTTCCGCGGCACCGATCCGGCCGCGGCCAATTATCACAGCGGCAACCAGCGCTCGAACAATGTGGCGTACACCCGCGAATTCGCGGCGTACCCGTCCACCCGTTCGTTCTGGTTCTCGCTCGACATGGGATTCTGACCATGACAACCAAACTGATTTCGGCCGTCGTACTGGCCGCCGCCCTCGCCGCGTCGACTGGCTGCGGCGATTTCGAGATTCCGAATGCCGACAACCCCAACCTGAACGCGCTGGAGGACAACCCGTCTCCCTCGGTGCTCATCAGTGCCACTCAGGGACTGTTGCAGGGCATCCGCACTGGCACGACGACCAACCTGAGTACCTTCGCCCACTATGGCCGCGAGGGCTACTACATCGATGTCGCCCAGACCACGCTCTCGGCCTTCGACGTCGTGCTGACGCCGGGCACCGGTGGCGGGGGCGGGTGGAACAACACCTACCAGTATGTCCGGCTGGGCAACACCATTCTCACCGGCCTCGACAAGGTGGGGTCGGCCATGACAGACCAGCAGAAAGAGGGGATCCGGGGATTCGTCAAGACCGCGGGGGCGTACCTGCTGCATGGCCAGCTCCGTGCCATGGACGCATTTGGCGTCGTCATCGCGACCGACAACATCAGTTCGACCCAGCTCCCGGCAGTCGCTTCAAAAACGGCGGCCTTTGCGTTCATCAACCAGCGGCTGGACGAAGGCCGCGTACACCTGCTGGCCGCGGGCGCGGCGTTCGCGTTCAGCCTGGGCACCGGGTTCGCGGGTTTCAGCACTCCCGCGACGTTCATACAGGTCAACCGCGCGCTTCGCTCGCGGGTCGCGATCGAAGCGAACGACTACGCCGGGGCGGTAGCCGCCCTCGGGGCTTCGTTCGTGAACCCCGCGTCCGCCATGGACCTGGGACCCAAGAACATCTACTCCACGGCCACGGGTGATGCGGTCAACGGGTTTTTTGATCCGAACGGGTTTTCCTACGTGGCCGACTCCATGTTGCCGGTCGAGGCGCAGCTCCGGCTCGGTGCCACCAAGGACTTGCGCGTCACCAGCAAGATGACACGCATCCTCGGACCGGGCGGAGTGTTCCAGACCCGAAAACACACCGGCGTGGAATCGGGCTTTCGCTGGACCCTCTACAGCACCTCCAGCTCGCCGATTCCGATCATCAAGAACGAGGAGTTGCTCCTGATCCGGGCGGAGGCCCGCTGGCGCACCGGCGATCAGCCCGGCGCCCTGGCGGACATCAATGCGGTCCGCACGGTCTCCGGCGGCCTCCCAGCCCTCGGGGCGATAGCGAGTGATGCCGCCTTCGACAACGAACTACTCTACAACCGGCGGTACTCCCTGTTGCTCGAGTACGGGCACCGGTGGGTGGACCTCCGCCGGTTCAACCGGCTGACCGATCTGAAGGGCCCCCGCGGCGCGGGCGACCTGGTGTTCGACAAGGTCCCGCTGCCTCAGTCCGAGTGTGATCAGCGCCCCGATCCCAAGCCGACCGGATGCAGCCAGGTGAGCGGCTTCCGGACCACGTCGTAAGCTCCTCGAGGAGGGTTTGATGAAGTCCAGATCGCTGGTCGCAGCAATCGCATTGGCCGGCGCCGCTGCCGGGCCCGCGCTCGCGCAGCGCGGCGGCGAGCATCCGGCACCCGGCATGGCCGGCAGCCGGAACATGAAGGTCTTGGCACATATACCGCTCGGCGGGCCATTCTACGCCAACGACATCAAGGTGGAGCAGGAGCTGTCACGCCCCTACGCCTACGTGTCAGGGCGCTCGCACTTCGGCTACTACATCATCGACCTCAAGGATCCCGGCAAGGCCCGGCTGCTCTATAGCTGGAGGATCGAGAACCCCGAGCTGCACCGTGGGCGCGCCCTGAGCGCGATGCACCTCAAGACCAACGGCAGATACTATCTCACGCAGTCATTCCAGTTCCAGGCGGGCGGCCCGGACAACGATCTCGGCGCAGTCATCTTCGACGTGACCAGACTTCCGGATACGACGACGATTCGTGAGGTCGCGCGCATCCGGGTGCCGGACGCTCCCGGAGGATTCCACGAAACCTATGCCTACAAACACTCCGATGGCCGCGCCCTTCTCTTTACGACCTCAAGCCAGGCCTTTGCCCGGGTCTACGACATCGCCAAGACGGTCACCGGCGACAAGGAGTTCGGCCTGATCGGGAAGGTTCCGAACCCGACGTCGCAGGCCGCCGGGACTGACCGCGGGTATCACGACTTTTACGTGGGCTACGACCCGGCTACCAAGCAGGACCGGTTCTTCGGGGCGGGCGGCGGTGGTTTCTACGTCTACGACGTCACCAACATCGCCGAGCCGAAGCTGGTGGCTTCCGCCACCGGCATCTCGGGCATGCAAAACGGCCACACGTTCACACCGACACCCGACGGCCGCTACGCGGTGCTGGAGTCGGAGTACCAGTACGCCCCTCTCCGCATCATCGATCTCAAGCCCGCGTACGACGGAACCGTGACGACCGTTTCTCGACCAATTGGCGCGTGGACCCAACGCTGGCAAGGCCTGCCCCATAACCATGAAGTGCGCTGGCCGTATGTCTTTGTCACGACGTATGAGGACGGGGTCCAGGTTTTTAACATGATGGATCCAACGAATCCATACACCGTCGCTTCGTACGACACCTACGACGGGCCGGTCATGATGAACAAGAGCAAGCCCTTCGATCCACCTACGCCGGGCGAGGGTGACGTCACCATCGGCAGCTTCGGCATCGATGTCCGGAACGCGGACGGCCTGATCGTATCCGCGGATCTGAACACCGGATTCTGGGTCTTCAAGATGGAAGGCTTTGACGGCTGGAACGGCCGTCAGTGGGGCATGCCCAACCAGTCCAGCGCCCAAGACTGGGATAACGGGCCGGACGGCGCCCCGAAGCCCCAAAAGGTCAGTTAGAGAGGGGCTTTCGATGACGCATAAAACCGCGGGCGCCACGCTGGTCCTGCTCCTGGCCGGAGTTGGGCCGGCGTCCGCGCAATATCGTGCGGGCCAGAACGCCAGTCCCAACGTCAAGCTGGTCTCCCATCTCCCGCTCGCGGGTCCGCGCAACGGCACCGAGATCCAGATCGCCGATATCGAGATCGAGCAGGAACTGTCCCGGCCCTATGCGTATGTGTCGCGCGGGCGTCGTCCGGACGGATTCAACATCATCGATCTGCGGGAACCGAGTCGGGCGCGGCTGCTCTATTCCTGGTTCATCGAGAATCCCGAGCTTCACCAGGGCCGGGGCGTTAATGGAAAGTATTTCAAGCTCAACCGCCGCTATTACTACGTGCAGGCATTTCAATTCCGGGGCGCCGGTCCGGACAACGACCTCTCGGCGGTTGTCGTCGATGTCACCAGCCTTCCCGATACGACTCGGGTAAGGGAAGCCGGCAGGATTCGCGTTCCGGAGGCCCGGGGGGGAGCACACAATCTCTTCACCTACAAGCACTCCGATGGACGGGTACTCCTGTTCCTGACGGTCACCGCGCCCGCCGGATACCCATATGGTGCCCTCGTCTACGACATGGAGAAATTCCTGGCCGGCGCGCCGGACAACGGGTTAATCGGAGGGATCCCGCTCCCGGAGCCGCGCGGCGCGGCGAATGGCTATCACGACGTGTACGTGGCCTACGATGTGGCCAGCCACCGCGACCTGTTCTACGCCGGTGGGCCGGAGACGACACCGCTCGGCGGAAATTACGTCTACGACATTTCCGACGTGAGGGCTCCCAAGCTGGTCGCGACCGTCATCGCGCAGGCGTCCATGCAGTCGGGAGGTCACACCTTCGTCGCGACCCCCGATGGCCGCTATGCCCTCACGCTCATGACCTCGCTGGGCCATCAGCCGGTGCGGTTCTTTGACCTGAAGCCCGCGCTGGACGGTACGGTGCCGGTGATTCGGCAGCCGATCGCCGAGTGGACACCCGATGCGAAGAAGTCCGGTCACATGATCGAAATCCGGTGGCCGTACGTGTTCCTCGCCATGTACGAGGATGGCCTCCACGTGCTCGACATGCGGAATCCCACCGATCCGGCCCACGTCGGTTTCTACGACACCTTCAATTACAAGACGCCCTACGGGGTCGGGACCGAAGCGCAGGGCGGCTACGGTGTGGACGTGCGAAATGCGGATGGCCTGATCGTGATGGCGGACATGCACAGCGGATTCTGGGCCTTCCGGCTCGACGGGTTCACCGGCTGGAACGGGCACGACTGGGGCATGCCCAACGTGTCCAGCGCTCAGGACTGGGACAACGGCCCCGAGGGAGTCCCCAAGACCGGCAAGACGAGCTGAACTACCTTCCGCTGAGCGACGCCGCGCCACCTGGCGTCACCACCTTGTCGTTCAGGTGCTGGTTGAAGAAGTCGAGCATGTCGAGCAGCATTTGCCTCGTGTTGGCCACGCTCGTGACGTAAAAGTTTTCGTTGGGGTACGCCTTGTAGCGAACCACCTTGTACAGGCGCTCCATCTCCTTGGCGAACTGAAGCATCTGCGGCGATTCGGGGAAGTGCCCCTCGCCCCACACCAGGAACGTCGGCGTCTGAATGTCCTTGATCCAGTAGAACGGGGAGTTCCGACGATATACGTCCTCGTTTTGCTCGAACGGACCGAATTCATAGGCAAGTTGTTGAATGTGGCGGTATTCGCCTTCTTTCATGAACCCGACGCGATCGGGGTATGCTGAGGCGGGGATCGCCGCCTGAAACACGCCCGGTGCCCAGGTGATGGCCGACGTGCTCATGTGTCCACCGTAACTGGAGCCGGCGATGCCCATCTTTGCCGCATTGACATAGGGCAGCTTCTTCAGATAATCCACCCCTGCCACCACGTCCCGCAGATCGCAGTGTCCCCAACAACCGTTGTTGGCCATCTCGAACGCGCGGCCATACCCGGAACTTCCCCGCACGTTGGGCAGCAGCACCACGTACCCTTGCCTGGCGAAAAACTGCGCCTGTTGTTGATAGGTGTCGCTGAACTGCGCGGTGGGCCCTCCGTGTGCCAGGACGATGGCCGGGAACCTGTCGGTGGGACCGATCACGGGTGGCTTGTAGAGGTAGGCATTGATCGTGAGCGTGTCGCTCCGGTACGCGGTTTTTTCCGGAACGACGAGCTGCTGCTCGATATTTCCGCCGGGGGCCGAGTAGGTGAGCTGACGGGCCTGGCCGCCCTCCACCGGCACGATGTAGAGGTCGGCGGACCGGGTCGGCGTCGCCATGGTGTAGCTCAGGCGCCTGCCGTCGGGTGACCAGGCCGGATTCGCGATGACGCCCGTTCCCGGAGGCGCGGCCGCCACCCGGCTGACGCCACCGGCAGCGGACACCATTCGCAGGTCGTGTGTCCCATTCCGGTTCGAGACATAGGCGATCTGTTTGCCGTCGGGGGACCAGCGGGCCTCGCTCTGCTCGGCCGGCTCCGGCGCGATCGGTCGGGGGCTGCCACCGGCCAGGGGCACAGCCCAGTAGTTGATCCAGCCGCTCCGTTGCGAGCGGAAGAGCACGGTTTGGCCGTCGGGTGATATCAGGGGATACCCGAACGTGCTTCCTTCGCCGTAATCGAAGAAGTCACTGTCCTTGGTGATCAGGCGCGGTGCCGCACCCGGGGCCGCCAGGTCCAGCTCCAGGACCTCATGCTCCATCCAGCGGTCGTCCAGGCGGACATAGACCAGCATCCGCCCGTCCGGGGTCCACGCGGGGTACGCCTCGAGCCGGGTATCCGTGGTGAGGCGATGGACCTCCCCGGTCGGCACCGCCACCTTCCAGAGATCGAAATTGCCGTGGCGGTTCCCTCCGAGCGCGATCCACTTTCCGTCCGGCGACCACGCATATGAGTTCACCCGTTGGCCACCGAGGGAGGTCAGCTGGAGTTGGCGTCCGTCGCGCGCGGACCAGAGCCAGATTTCCGGCGAGCCGCTCTTGTCGGAGACGAAGGAGATCCATGCGCCGTCGGGCGACCAGGTGTGCATCTGCGGCGCGGGAAGGAAGAGGCCTCCGGTTCCGAGGTCGGCGGCGAAGCGGGTGGGGAATCCCCCTTCCGGGCTCACCCCCCAGATGCTGGTGCCACCGCCACCCAGGCTCGACAGGAACGTGATCCGGGTGCCGCCGGGCGCCCACTGCGGGGTCTCGCTGACCAGCGATCGCACCGCGAGCACCCGCTCGACCCACGCGCGCGGCGCCCAACCCTCGCCTGGTGCCCCGGGGGGACGCATCCCGGCGGGCGTCTGGGCCGCAAGCGGAGAGGTAACCAGCGCAATCAGCAGCAGAACGGGGCGGCGCATGGGGGATCCTTCCAGATAGAGTTCCGGTTGATACGATCCGAGCCGCCTACCGAAGACTCACTTTGCGCGGCGTCGGAGCCCCCTCGGGGCCATTGTCCCAGTCCTGGACGCTGGAGATGTTGGGCATGCCCCAACGGTGACCGGTCCAGCCATCAAACCCTTCCATCTTCAGCGCCCAGAACCCCGAATCGTAGTCGCTGATGACAATCAACCCGTCGGCGTTGCGCACGTCGATGCCCCAGGCTCCCTCGTACATGCTGTTGCTTCTGCCGCCCGCACGCTGTTCGGCGAAGCCCGCGATTCCCGAACCGTGGAGGTAGGGGCCTGGTCGAGTCACGTAGAAGCCCACGGTATAGGGGTTCGTGGGGTCCATGATGTTGAATACCTGGAATGCATCGCTTTGTCCCGAGACGAAGACATAGGGCCACCGAACCTCGAAGTTGTGCACCGCCCCCTGCCACGAGGGAGTCCAGGCGCCTATCGGGCGGGAGACCGTCTTCACCTGCCCGTCCAATGCGGGCTTCAGGTCGAAGACCCTGGCCACGCCGTACTGATACGTGGGCAACGGCATGGTAATCGCGTACCGGCCGTCGGGGGTCGGCGTGAACGTATGGGCGTCCGGTTGGCCCGCCACGCCAGTGATCGAAGCGATGACCCTGGGTTCGGCGGGATTGGTGATGTCGTACACGAAGGCTCCGCCGCCGCCGGCCGCATAGAGCTTGTCCTGTTTGGTCGCCGGATCGTAGCCCGCGTAGAAGTCGTGCCACGCACTCCCGGGGCCGGGCTTTGCGGAATTCGGATTCACCGCCTTCCCGATCACCGGGTTGAGGTCACCGGTCACGACCTTCTCCATGTCGTAAATGTAGGCCTCCGGAGAGACGGTTTGGGCAATCACCAGCGCCCGCCCGTCTGAGTGCTTGTACGAGAAGGTCTCGTGGAAGCCGCCGGGATGTTCCGGCACGACGATACGGCGGATCTCCTTGACCTTGGACGTATCGGGGAGGCCGGTGACGTCCCAGACGATCGCGCCCAGGTCGACGTCCGGGCCGCCGGCCTGGAACTGGAAGCCGTTGAGGAAGTAGTAACGGCCCTTGTGCTTCACATAGGTCGGCGCGAGAGAACCGTTGCCTCGATGAAGCTCCGGGTTCTCGATGCGCCAGGAGTAGATGACATGCGGCCTGGTCGGGTCCTTGATGCTGACGATGTCGAAACCCGCGAGGCCCTTGGTGCGATCGACATAGACGTACGGACGCGACAGTTCCTGCTCCATCTCGATATCCGACACGTTATATGGGCCGAGGGCGCTTAGCGGGAGATGCGACACGACGCGGATATTGCGGCTCCCTTGTGCCCCCGGGGCCGGATTTGGATTGTACTGCTGTGCGGTGAGCAGACCGCCGAGCCCCGGCGCAGCGGCCAGGACCAGCATGACGTTCCTCAGCATTCTTTCCTCCCGGATAGGGGTTAAAGATCGCGGCCTTGGGTTACAGAATGTGACGCCGGTCGGCGTGTCGGGCCCTCGGGTTTGCCGGCCCCCCGCGTCCCACAGGGTGACATCTACCCCCTGCCGGAGGAGGTGCAAGGCGGTCCAGCCGCCGAAGGCGCCGGCCCCCACGACAAGCGCACTGGTTCCGGCGTTCTTACGTCGCATTGGGCCAAGTGGCCTTGAAAGTACGCTTCTAATGTGACGCCACGCATCGCCATGGCCAAGCACGATGGGGCGGGGATGTCACGGGGAGCTTAACACCTTGCCCCGGACCGTTTCCTCTTCGATTCTTTGGGCCTATGACCCGGACCTATCTTCGGTTCCTCCTCCTGACGTTCGCCGGCAGCGCCATGCTCCCGTCCGTGATCACGCTAGGGTCTCTGCTCCATGGTCCGCAGAGCCGAGCGTGGACCCATACGGTGGTATCCGTCGCGGTGGCCGCCGGGTTCGTGTTCCTGTTCTGGCGCCTGTTTCGGTGGTTGGAGCCGGCGCTCGACGCGGACGCGCAGGCGCAGGTGGCTACCCTCGATACCCTCTCGGAGCGGTGGGCTGGCGTTGCGATCGCCTTGGCCGCGGGCGCCAGTCTGGTACTCGAGCTGGCCGTGATCCGCTGGCAGGGGACGGTGTTCGAGTTCTTCGCGTTCTACAAGAATTTCGGGCTGTTGACGGCTTTCGCTGGTCTGGGGCTGGGCTACGCGCTCGCGGACCGCGACCGCATCCCGCTCATGCTGGTGATTCCCCTCCTGGCCGGACAGTTCGGGCTGCTGATCGCGTTGCGTTATGGGCTTGAGCCGTGGCAGCTCCAGAGCGTGATGGCGCAGCCGGTCGCAGAGCAGCTCGCGATGGGCGTGGATCGGGCGCGAGGCACGGCGCAGGGGTTGACGATCCACTTCTTCCTGCTGGTCGTGTTCTTCCTCACCGCGCTGGCGTTCGTGCCGGTGGGACAGGCCTGTGGCCGCCTGATGGCGCGCCGCCCGCAACTGCGGGCGTACGGACTCAACTTGCTGGGCAGCGTAGCCGGCGTGCTGCTGATGTTCGTGGCGAGCGCGCTGTGGACACCTCCCCTGGTCTGGTTCGGACTCGGGTTCATCGCGCTCCTGGTGCTGTCGGTGCCGAGGCGGCGAACGCTGCTCGCGGGATTCGCCGCGGCCACAGTCGCGTTCGCCGCGCTCGCGTGGCCGGTGAACCCCAACTGGTCGAAGATCTACAGCCCCTACCAGCTGCTCGAGCTGGGTTACTCCGAGCGAGGGCTGATGATGATTCGGGCGGCCGGCCACTACTACCAGCACGTGTACCAGCTGGGTGACCCCGGGGCGGCCGCCGACCCCCAACTCAAGGCGGTCCGCGACTACTACGACTTCCCCTATCGCGTATCGCGGGCGCCCGCGGACGTCCTGGTCGTGGGCGCCGGTACCGGGAACGACGTGGCCGCCGCGCTGCGGGGCGGCGCCCTCCGCGTGGATGCGGTGGAGATCGATCCGGCCATCCTGGCCGCCGGTCGCCTGGGGCATCCGGAGCGCCCCTACCTGGACCCCAGGGTCCGGACCATCGTCGACGACGCGCGCTCATTCCTGCGGACGACGCCGCGACGGTACGACATGATCGTCTACGGGCTGCTCGATTCGCACACCCTTTTGTCCCATGCCTCGAGCGTGCGCCTCGACAGCTTCGTGTACACGGTCGAGGGTTTTCGCGAGGCGCGCGAGCGGCTCAAGCCCGGCGGGGTGCTCGTCCTGTCGTTCTCAATGCTGAATGCGGCGATTGGACGGAAGATGTACGAGATGCTGCGGGCGGCCTTCGACGGGGCGGCGCCCGTCGCGTTGCGCGCGGGATACGACGGTGCAGTGGTATACCTGCAGTACCGGGACGGCGGCACCACCCTGCCCCCGGACCTGCTGGCCGCCACCCAGTTCCACGACGAAGGTCCCCTGTACAGTAACCCCACGTTCCGTGTCGATCTTTCGACCGACGACTGGCCGTTCTTCTACATGCCGCGGCGAGTGTATCCGCAGTCGTACCTCGTGGTGCTGGGGCTGGTGCTGGCGGGCACGCTGGCGCTCACCGGCGGTTTCATCCGTTCACGCCCCAGCCTGGCAGAGGCCCCGTACTTCCTGCTGGGCGCGGGTTTCATGCTGATCGAGACCAAGGCCATAACGGAAATGGGGCTGACGTTCGGTAACACGTGGCAGGTGATCGGGATCGTGATCGCCTGCATCCTCGGCATGGCGTTCCTGGCGAACGCGGCCGTGGCGCGGTTCGGGTGGCGCCGGCCGCTATTTGCGTACCTGCTGCTCATCGGGAGCCTGACCCTGAGCTGGTTCGTCATGGGCGCCGGCGGGCTCTCCTCGACGGCCGCGGGGCGTGCCGGCACGGCCATCCTGCTCACCGGGCCGATCTTCTTCTCCGGCGTTGTCTTCTCGACGCTGCTCGCGGCGCGGCGGACGCCGGTGGCGCCCGCGATGGCAGCCAACCTGCTCGGCGCGATGTGCGGTGGCCTGCTCGAGTACAACTCGATGTACTTCGGCTTTCGCTGGCTCCACCTGCTGGCGATGGCATTCTACGCCGTGGCGTTCCTGACCGCCATCCGGGGAATGACGCGTCCGCGCACCGCCTAGAATCGGCGGATCGAGCTTGAGGCATATCTATTCGCCATCAGGAGTTGGGTTACAGAATGTGACGCCCGTTAGACCGTGGACCAAGTCCGGTCACAGCTATTGACCCGAAGGCGACCGACGTGCTTCTTTGGGGTGAAGGTGACCCTCAAGTCCTGAACCGGTCCTTAATGATTTCGGACGGCGGCGCCCCGCGCCCCGGCCGGCTTCGTGCTTCCACTTTGCACCAGAAGTCGTTCAAGAGGGCGGGTCTGCAGTTCGAACCATTTGGTGGGGAGGTTCTATGAGATTCAGGTCTGGTCTGTTTGCGGCCATCCTGATCAGCTTGGGCGCCGCATCGGCTTCGGCCCAGACGCGTGTCGTCACCGGCAAGGTGATTGACTCGCTGACGTCCGAGGTGATCACGTCCGGGCAGGTGTCGGTCGTCGGCACGGCGATCGGGACCACGATCAAGGAAGATGGAACATTCACGCTGGCGGCTCCGTCGCGCGATGTCTACGTCGCGATCCGGAGCATCGGGTTCAAGCGCCGGGACGTGTCGGTTCCGGTCGGCCAGAACTCGGTACAGGCCGCGCTCGAGCGCGACTACTTCCAGCTCGAGGCGATCGTCGTCACCGGCCAGGCCACCGGCGTTGAACGCCGGAACCTGGCGAACGCGGTCGCGTCAATTAGCGCGGACCAACTCACGAAAGTCCCCACGGCGAGCGTCGAACGCGCGCTGCAGGGCAAGGTCACGGGCGCCACGATCACGGACAACAACGGAGCGCCGGGCGGCGGCAGCATCGTCCGCATGCGAGGCGTCACCTCCCTGATCGGCGCGTTCACGCCGCTGTACGTGCTGAACGGCGTCATCGTGAGCGACGCGGCGATCGGGCGTGGTACCAACCGCGTCACGGCCGCCGGCGGCACGGGCATCGCGCAAGCGAACGACGACGAATCCAACCCCATCAACCGCATTGCCGACATCAATCCCAATGACATCGAGAGTGTCGAGGTGCTGAAAGGTGCCGCGGCGTCCGCGATCTACGGGTCCAAGGCGGCGAACGGCGTGATCATCATCACCACCAAGAAGGGCCGGGTGGGCGCGCCCCAGTTCAACGTCACCCAGCGCTACGGGCAGTCCCGGCTGTCGAAGAAGTACGGCACCCGGTGCTACAACAGCGTCGCCGAGGCCACCACGAGCTATGGCGCAGTGGTGACGGGTGCGGTGCTTCCGTTCGTCGCCGGCCAGTGCCTGGACATCGAGGACCACCTGTTCAAGCCCGGCCGGTCGTATGAAACGTCGGCCAGCATGAACGGCGGCACCGAGTCTACCCGGTACTACGCCTCGGTCCTGAACAAGCACGAGGGCGGGATCATTCCGCGGACGTACGCGGACAAGCAGGGCCTGACCCTGAACGTGGACCAGAACGTCGGTAGTCGCATGCAGATCAGCCTGTCGAGCCAGGCGATTCACATGGCGAACGATCGCGGCCTGACGAGCAACGAGAACAACGGTTCCACCATCCAGTCGTCCATGGCGATCATCCCGAGCTGGGTTGACTGGCGGGGGACCTGCCCGGACGGCAGCATCGCCGATTCGTCCGACCCCTGCGAGGGCGTGTCGTTCAAGTACAGCAATCCTTACGGCAGCGCAAACCCGTTCCAGACGGCGGCGCTCATGACGGACCGTGAGTCGGTGTGGCGCGCCATCGGGACGGCGCGCGTCCAGCTGGAGGCGGTGCGTTCCAGCCAGCACACCCTCCGGTTCATCGCCACCGGCGGCGGGGATGTGTTCACCCAGAAGAACAAGGTTTTCGCGCCGCCGGTGCTCCAGTTCGCACAAGCTGTGGCGGGTACGTCGGCGACGTCATTCAGCCAGAACCAGAACTTCAACATCAACACTAACGCGGTGCACATCTTCAAGACCGGCACCTTCAGCGCGACGACCCAGGCGGGGCTCCAGTTCGAGAGCTCGGACCTCGATATCGTGCGGACGCTGCAACAGAACATGGTGGGCGGCCAGTCCAACCTCGGGCTGGGCTCCGTAACGCAGGTGGAGCAGAATCGCCAGCGCGTGCGCGACATGGGTGTATTCGTCCAGGAAGAGTTCCTCACCCTGGGCGAGAAGCTTCTGGTGACGGTGGGCGGACGCGCGGACCAGAGCAGCAACAACTCGGATCCCACGGCGCTGATTTTCTACCCCAAGTCGTCCATGTCTTACCGGTTCGTGAAGCTCGGCCTGGTGGACGAGCTCAAGCTCCGCGCGGCGTACGGGCAGTCGGGTAACCGGCCGCTCTACGGCCAGAAGTTCACCGAACTGGCGGGCGCCAACATCGGCGGCGTACCCACGCTCCGCATCGCTGGCGTGACCGGGGCACCAGACTTGTCGCCCGAGCGTGAGCGCGAGATCGAGGGCGGGTTCGATGCCACGCTCTTTGGCAGCCGGGCCAACCTCGAGTTCACCGTGTATGACAAGCAGATCAGCGACGTCATGCTCCAGCGGACGCTGGCGCCCAGCTACGGTCTCACCACGCTGATCTTCAACGGCGGCACGTTCCGGACCCGGGGCATGGAAGCCATGCTCAACCTGGTGCCGGTGCAGACTTCAGCCTTCCAATGGAACGCGCGCGTCGGCGGCCACATGAGCCGTTGCCAGGTCATGGACCTGGGCGGCCTGCCCGCGTTCCGGCCCACGTCGCGCCATAACAGCTTCGGTTTCGGCGCCACGTTCATCGAAAAGGACTCGTCCTGCACGCAGATCTACGGAAACGACACGCTGGGCGCCGATCCGACGGACGCGGCGAACGTCGCCACCCGCGGCGCGCTGGGCACCAAGGTGCTGCGCAAGGTCTATGACCAGCAGCCCTTGTACAACATCACGCTCTCCAATGACGTCACCTTCAAGCGCCTCCGCCTCTATTTCCTGTGGGAGCGCCAGAAGGGCGGCGTCATGACCAACCTGTCTCTGTACCAGTACGACGCGTACAAGAACTCAATCGACCAGACCGTGGTCGTACCTGGCTACACCACGGACGGGACCACCGGAGATCAGCGTATCACGGCGTACGGTCGCGGCACCATCCGGCCGTACACGTTCGACACGTCGTTCTGGCGGATGCGGGATATCACGCTGACCCTGGATTTGCCGCAGTCGTGGTACAAGAACGTGTGGTCCGGCGCGCGGTTCATTCGCCTGAGCGCCAGCGGCCGCAACCTGGTCACCATTTCCAACTACCGGGGCTACGACCCCGAAGGTCAGGAAATGTCCAAGTCACTGGCGAATGGCGCCAACTGGGAACTCTGGGGCTATCCGCCGAACAAGCAGGTCTGGTTCTCGCTGGACGTGGGGTTCTAACATGACCACGACAACGACGAAACTTTCGAGCGTGCTCACCGCCCTCGTGGCGGTGAGCCTCGCCGGCGCATGCCAGACGCTGGACGCGCCTGACCAGAACGCCACCACGTTGCAGGAGCTGACGGTCGGTACGCCCAACCGGGCAGCCGTCGCGGCCGCGGCACAGGGCCTGATCGCCGGCCTGCGGGCAGCGGGGCCCTGCACCGGCACGTGCGCCTACATCGGGCGTGAAGGCATGAACCTGGATCCCAGTAACCCGCAGAATGTGCCGACGACCTTCGTGAACGGCGGCGACTTTGCGGCCTGGTCCAGCACATACGCGAACAACAAGCTGGCCGACATCGTCATCAAGGCGATGGATGTCGTGGTTGGCATGACGGACGCGGAGAAGTCGGCGGTCAAGGGCTTTGCCAAGACAGTGAAGGCCATTGACCTCATGTACACGATTCTCACGACGGACCAGACGGGGGCCGTGCTCGACGCCCCGGCAAGTCCGTCTGACCCGATCCCGGCGGTCGCAACGCGGGCCGCGGTGTACACGCAGATCATCACGTGGCTGGATGCCGGCCTCGCGGATCTCAACGCCGCGGGTGGGGCCTCGTTCCCCTTCACATTCACCGCCGGCCTCAAGGGCGACGCCTCGTTCACTGGGACCAGCTCGAGCGGCAGCTTCAACACGCCGGCCAACTTCCGGCAAGTCAACCGGGCGATTCGTGCCCGGGTGAACGTGTATCGCGGCGGCGCAGCCGACTTTACCGCCGCCCTGACCGATTTGGCGGCGTCGTTCCTCAACGCGGCGCCCACGACGCTGGCCCAGCTTCAGACCGGGGTGTACAACACGTACAGCACGACGTCGGGTGATGCCAGCAACGGCGTGTACGACGCAACGGACCGCCAGCGGTTCTCGAACAATTCCAATGCGGTGGACGCCATTCTCAAGATTCCCGGCGACACCACCTCACGGGACAACCGCTTTACCCGGAAGATCCGCCCGGTGTCGCCTGCCGCGTTTGCGCGGTACGGCTTCAATATTTTCTGGGCGTACAAGGTGTACACGGCACTGGGTGATCCCATTCCAATCATCCGGAACGAGGAGCTCATCCTGCTCCGCGCCGAGGCGCGCCTGGCCTGCACGGGCAAGGCGCCCGCGCCCGCCTGCTCGGCCAACGCGGCCGACCGTGCGGCGGCCCTCGCCGACATCAACACGATTCGCACAGTGTCGGGTGGCCTCACGGCCCTCGCCAACGAGGCGGCTATCAACTCGCCGGCGCTGACGGGTGACCGCCTGCTGGACGAGCTGATCTACAACAAGCGCTTCTCACTGCTCTGGGAGGGCGGGTATCGCTGGTACGACGGGCGGCACTACGGCATCCTGAGCAAGTTCCCGAAAGACATCGCCGGGCACGTCATTTTCCAGTACGCCCGGTTGCCGGATAACGAGTGCAACGCCCGCGTCGCTATCGACGCGGTGCTCTACAAGATCGACAACACGCCCGGGGGGACCGGCGGTCCCTGCAAGCTGGCGGCGGGGCAGTGAGCCTGAAGTAGCAAGCGCGTACCATCGCTGATGCGTCAACCGGGCGGCCGGCCTTCGAAGCAGAAGGCCGGCCGCCTTGTCGTTCTGCCACCAGCCAGACGCTACCCCGGTGAAGAACTCGGCCCTCCCTCATTGACATGATAGGGGCGAGAGCCGATTGTTCCATTTCGGCACCCCCAGCACGGTTTCTCTGGGCGGCGTTGTGAGAACCAAGCTCATTCGGGAGGCACGACATGAAACGCCTATTAGCCTTGTTCACGGTAGTCCTGTCGTTTCTGGCTGCGGGCACGGCGGCGGCCCAGACGCGAATCGTCACTGGCCGGGTCCTGGATTCGCTCACCAGCGACCCCCTGACATCCGGCCAGGTCACGGTCCAGGGCACGTCCATCGCCGCGACGGTGAAAGACGACGGGACCTTCACCTTGGCGGTCCCCAACCGGGACGTCCTGCTCCTGATCCGGAGCATCGGCTTTCGGCGCAAGGATGTAGCCGTGCCTGCGGGCCAGAGCTCAGTCGAGCTCAGCCTGGCTCGGGACTTCTTCCAGCTGGAGGCCATCGTCGTCACGGGGCAGGCCTCCGGCGTGGAGCGCCGGAACCTGGCGAACGCGGTTGCCACGGTATCGGCGGACCAACTGGTCCGGACGTCGACGGCGAGCGTGGAACAGGCGTTGCAAGGCAAGATTTCCGGGGCGTACATCAACCAGAACAACGGGGCTCCCGGCGGCGGCAATATCATCCGGATGCGCGGGGTAACGTCCATCATCGGCTCCTTCCAGCCGCTCTACGTGATGGACGGGGTGATCGTCAGTAACGCCGAGATCGGGCGCGGCACGAACATGCTGGTCCGCGCCTACACGTCGCAGGGACTCGTTCCCACGACGGACAACCAGGACAACGCGATCAACCGCATCGCCGACCTGAATCCCAACGACATCGAGAACGTCGAGGTGCTGAAGGGGGCGGCCGCGTCGGCCATCTACGGGTCCAAGGCGTCCAACGGCGTGATCCTCATTACCACGAAGCGGGGCCGGGTCGGCACCCCGCAGTTCAGCGTCACCCAGCGGCTTGGGGCGTCCAGGATCAGCAACACGTACGGGACGCGGTGTTTCGCGACCGGCGCGGAAGCCTTCGCGGTGTTCGGCGACACTACCGGGTACAAGCCCGGCGTTTGCCACGACTTCGAAAACGAGATCTATGGCCGGGCCGCCTACGCGAACGAGACTTCGGCCAGCGTCGCTGGCGGCTCGGACAATACCCGGTACTTCTCTTCGGTACTGGTGAAGCACGACGCGGGCATCATGCCGGGCACCTACGCGGACAAACAGGCCCTGCGGCTCAACCTGGACCAGTCGATCGGGAACAAGCTGCAGATATCGCTGGGTGCGGACCTGATCCATCTGGGCAACGACCGCGGATTGTCCAACAACGAGAATAACGGCGCGCCCACCCAGGCAGCGCTTTCGTCGATGCCGAGCTGGATCGACTATCGCGGTGTATGCCCGGACTCGAGTCGGGTCAGCAACCCGAACAGCCCGTGTGCCGGGGTGGTCTACCCCTACACGTCTCCCTACGCGTTCAGCAATCCGTTCCAGACGGTGGCGCTCGTCAAGAACCGCGAGTCGGTCTGGCGGAGCATTTTCACCGGCCGGGTCAACTGGGACATCGCGAAGGGCACCCAGCATTCCCTGCGAGTCAGCGCGAATGGCGGCGGCGACGTGTTCACCCAGAAGAACCAGGTGTATTCACCGCCGAACGTGCAATTCGAGCTGACCCGCGGTGTACCGGGTACCTCGGCGACCGGCTTCGGGCAGAGCCAGAACTTCAACGTGAACGGGAACGTGATCTACACGTTCAAGACGATGGGCGGGACCTCCGCGACCACCCAGGCAGGGGTCCAGTACGAGTCCTCCGATCTCGACCGTCTCAACACGCTGGCCAACAACCTGGTCGGTGGGCAGCTGAATGTGCAGAACGGCACGGTCCTGGCGGCACAACAGTACCGCGAACGCACGCGCGATGTCGGCTTCTTCGGTCAGGAAGAGTTCCTGACCCTGGGCGAGCGGTTGCTGCTGACGGTTGGCGTCCGCGCGGACCGGGCCAGCAATAATTCCGACACTGACCAGTGGTCCTACTATCCGAAGGCGTCCACGTCCTATCGTCTGCCGGTCGGCGGCATGTTCAGCGAGCTCAAGGTCCGCGCGGCCATCGGGCAGTCGGGGAACCGGCCGTCCTACGGCCAGAAGTTCACCAATCTGACGGCCGGGAATATCAACGGAGTGCCGGTGACGACGGTCAGTGCCACTACGGCGGCGGCGGACTTGCGGCCGGAATTGCAGACCGAGATCGAGACCGGCCTCGACGCCACGCTGTTCAAGGGCCGGGCCAACGTCGAGTTCACCGTCTATCAGAAGAGCATCAAGGACATGCTGCTCACCCGGACGCTCACGCCGACCACGGGCTTCTCCACTCTGGTCTACAACGGCGTGTTCACCGATTCGGCCGGCTTGACGCAGGCAACGAAGATTCAGAACCAGGGCCTGGAGCTCGGCGTCACGGTCCTGCCGATTCAGACGAAGAGCTTCCAGTGGAATGTCCACGGGACGTTCTTCATGAACCGGTGCAAGGTCCAGAGTGTGCCGGCGACGTTCCAGCCGATCTCGTTCTTCAACTTCGCCCAGTTCGGCACGACCCGGATCGAGAAGGACAGCTCCTGCACCCAGGTGTGGGCCAACGATACGATCGGCCGGCTGCCCGGGGACGCGAGCTTCATCTGTCCCGCGAGCGGCACGACTCAGGCCATCGGGTCCGTCTGCCGCCGGAAGATCGGCGACAACAGTCCGGAGTGGCGGGGTGGGCTCTCCACCGAAATGACGTTCCAGCGCCTCAAGCTGTACGCCTTGTTCGATCATCAGCAGGGCGGGCTGATCACCAACTTCAGCCGGTACACCTACGATGCCGTCGGCGTCTCGGCGGATCAGAATGTGGCGCAGGCGGGAGAGTTGACGGGCGTCCAGCGCCTGGCCCAGGCGGACACCAAGTCGGCGCTCAACTCGGCCACATGGGACGCGTCGTACACCAAGCTTCGAGAGGTGGCGCTCTCTTATGAGCTGCCGTCCTCGTTCGTGAAAAAGGTCTGGAGTGGCGCGCGGTACGTCCGTCTCTCCGCAAGCGGACGCAACCTGATCACGTGGTCGCACTACACCAAGATCGGGTACGATCCTGAAGTACAGCAGGTGGCTCGCTCCCTTGCGGTCGAGATGACGTGGGAACTCTGGGCCTACCCGCCCAGCCGCAGCTACTTCTTCACCGTTGACGTGGGGTTCTGACCATGACCTTCATACAGACGTCTCGCGCCATGCGCACGAAGCTGGCAGCTGCCCTTGCGGGGCTCGGTCTCACCCTCGCGGCCTGCGGCGAATTTGACGCACCGAACCAGAATTCCGGGACCCTGGACGACTTGGCAGGGTCGCCCACCGCCGTGGCGGTCAACACCGCCACCCAGGGGCTCTTCGGGGGTATCCGGGGCGCCAACCGGACACTCACGCTGGGCATCCTGGGCCGGGAGGCCTACAGTCTGGACGTCAGCAACCCGCAGAACACCCCGCAGTTCTATGTGACGTTCAACCAGTTGACGGGCTACTGGGGGTATTACGGTTGGGCCAAACAGGGCGACTATATCATCGGGTCGCTGCCCAAGGTCACCGGCATAACGGCCGGGGAGAAAGAGGGCACCATCGGGTTCGTACAGACCGTCAAGGCGTACCTGTTGTTTGCCATCATTCGGGAGACCGACGTGGCCGGGGCGGCACTGGACGAGACGGCCAATCCGCTTGATGCTCCGCCCACGATCGCGACCAGAGCACAGGTCTATGCGCGGATACTGTCACTGCTGGACAGCGCGAACACGCATCTCTCCGCGGCGGGCGCGGCATTCCCGTTCGCCATGACGACGGGGTTCGCCGGCTTCAGTACGGCGGCGACCTTCCGGCAGTTCAACCGGGCGATCCGGGCCAAGGTGAACCTCACCAACGCCCAGTACGCCGCCGCCTTGACCGACCTCGGGGGCTCGTTCCTGAATGTGGCCAACCACCTCTCGACCGGCGCGTATAACACCTACAGCAACAACTCGGGGGATGCGCAGAACGGGTTGTACGACCCGACGGCGCGCCAGCGATACGCGCACTCGTCGTTCGCCCTCAACGCGAAGTTGCAGGCGGGGGCGGCGCCTGGGGACACGACCAGGCGTGATCTCCGGTTCCTCAACAAGATCTACGGGATCACCAAGATCAACCGCTACGGGTTCACGGTTGACTGGGCATTCAAGCGGTATGCTTCGACGACGGACCCGATCCCCGTGATCAAAAACGAGGACCTGATCCTGATGCGGGCCGAGGCGAACATTGCCAATAGGACCGCCACAGGTGACGCTCCCTTGAACGACATCAACCTGATCCGGACCACTGCGGGAGGGTTGCCCGCCATCAGCGGGGCGACGTGGGCGGGCCTCACAGCCGCCCAGCAGCGAGACACACTGCTGTACGAGAAGCGGTACTCCCTCATGTACGAGAACGGCGACCGCTGGGTAGACCTGCGGCGCTACGGCATCCTGCAGCGCCTGCCGCAGGACCGCGCCGGTGACCTGGTGTGGCCCAACCTCCGGCTCCCGGATAACGAGTGCGTACCGCGGACCACCAAGCCGGCCGGTTGCACCGCGCAGGCTGGACTGGTGCCGGGGCAGGCGCCGCTGGCACCCTGATGCGGTAAGGCAGCAGGAGACGGCAAAGGGCGGTACGCTCCTCGGAGCCTGCCGCCCTTTGCTTTGCTTGTGGCGCCCCTTGGCAGCTCCCTAGAACCTCGACAGCCTGAAGGCCGGTTCAATCTCCCGCTCGCCCCGAACCAGGCCCGCCACCATCTCGCCCAGCGCTGGGCCATGCTTGAACCCATGTCCGGACCCGCCGCCCACGATCCACATGTTCTTCGCCAACGGGTGCCGATCCACGATGAGGGCGCCGTCCGTCGTGTTTTCATAGGGGCAGACGCGGGCCTCGAGCAGGGGGGCGTCCTTGAGGGCGGGGAACCGCCTCGCGAGTACTTCCCGGGCCGCCGCGAGGCCCTCGGCCGTCGGCAACCGGTCGCCGGTCGTGGGCTCGAAACGTGGGCCCCGGGTGTCGTCGGCCACCTTGAACCCGCGGCCGCCGTTCCCGGGAATGCCATAGAACACTTTCTTGTCGCTGTCCACCCAGACGGGCATTTGGGGGTCGTTGAACCGGGTGTCACCGGCCGGCGTGCCGAAGTAGAAGACTTCCTGCCGGGTGGGGCGAATCAGGTCGCCCACGACCTCAGGGATGATCTCCCGCAGCCACGCGCCGCAGGCGAACACGTACTGGTCTGCCGTGAGCGTCGTTCCGTCGGCCAGCGCCACGCCGTTCAGCCGGCCGCCAGCCTTGTCGTCTGGCAGGGCTGAGACCTGACGATACGTGCCGCCGGCGGCAATGAACTGCTCGACCACCAGGCGGGTGGCATCGCGCGCATAGAGAAAGCCGGCCTCCCGCTCGAAGAACACCTTCTTCACGCCGTCGAAGCTCACCTGCGGGTACCGGCGCGCGGCGTCGTCCAAGGTCACCGGAACAAGTGAAAGCCCGGCATCGGCAAGCAGCGGCATGGCTGCCTGCTCGGCGCGGTCATCGTCCACGGTCTTGATACGGAGGCTGCCGGTCCGCACGTAGAGCGTCCGGTTCCAGCGCTTCTCGTGCTCCCGCCACAGGACAAGCGCGCGGGCGGCAAGCTGGGTAAAGACGCGGAGCGGGCCGTAGGTCGCGCGGATGATCCGGGTTTCCCCGCCGGAACTGGCGCGGGAGTTCCCCGGGCCCCATGGGTCGAGCAGGGTGACGTGGTAGCCGGCGCGGAGGAGGTACCAGGCGGTCCAGCCGCCGAACGCCCCCGCACCCACGACGATCACCCTGGTGGCCTGGCGGCGGCTCCCCACTCGACCAAAGAGGCTGCCCGCGGCCAGGGCCGCCCCGGCCTCGACGAACGTGCGTCGGGAGACAGTCATGACTGGAAAGTACACGCCGGATGCCGGGCTGGTGGACCGGGGGCGGCGGTTCCAGATTCCGGCTCGGTCACGTGCCTTGCCATTGCCCAAACCTGGGAGTCTCGCCATGCGTGCTCACCGCTGCCTCGTCGTCCTGATCGGCCTCGCCCTTGCCGCGTCGCGCCTCGTGGCGCAGGCCAGGGCCGGTGTGCCGACCGCCGTCATTCCCGGCGCCAAGGTTGGGGGCAGCGCCAATGTGCGCGTTCTCTCTCACATTCCCATGGGCGGGCTCGAGAAGGTCGCCGACCTCGACATCGAACAGGAGTTGGCGCGTCCCTACGTGTACGTGTCCCAGCTTCGCGAGCGCGCCGGTTTCCAGATCGTGTCGCTCAGGGACCTGGGCAACATCCGGACCATCTACAGCTGGCGCATCGAGAATATCGAACTCCACCGGGGGAACCTGGGCTGGGGTGGGAAGATCGGGCGCTATTTCAAGCTCAAGGGGCGCTACTACTACGCGCAGTCGTTCGAGTTCGGGGCCGGCTCGGTGGACCAGGACCTTGGGGCTATCGTGTTCGACGTGACCGGTCTTCCCGACACCAACACCATCAAGGAACGAGCCCGCATCCGCGCGGCCGGCGCGCTTGGCGGCTTCCACAACCTGGTGGCCTACAAACATTCAGACGGACGTGTGCTGGTGTTCACGACGGTTCGCGCGCCGAGGGCCAACATCTATGACATGGAGAAGGTGATCGCCGGGCAGGATGGGCTGATTGGCTCCGTTCCGGTGCCGGAACAGCCGGGAGGCAGTCCGCTCCGCGGCTACCACGACTTCTTCCTCGGGTACGACCCGGTAACGCACCAGGACAAGTTTTACGGGGCGGGGGCCGGCGGGTATTACATCTATGACGTGACCAAGCCCGAAGACCCAAAGCTCATCGCATCCATCACCGGGACCTCCGGCGTCACGGGCGGACACACCATCACGCCCACGCCGGACCATCGATACGTGGTAACGGAGACCGAATACCAGTACGCCCCGCTCCGGTTCTTCGACCTCAAGCCGGCGCTGGATGGCCAGGTCAAGACGATCTCACGCCCGATTGGCGCGTGGAACTTCGATTGGCAGGACCTGCCGCATAACCATGAGGTACGGTGGCCGTACGTGTTCGTGTCGTCGTACGAAGACGGCCTGTCTGTGGTAAACATGATGGACCCGACCAACCCCTACACCGTCGGCTACTACTACACGTGCCAGTGCCAGCACGAGGTGGACTACGGGCCTCTCATGGATCCCCCGACTACGAGCAAGTCGGTCATGCAGGGGGCCTGGGGCGTGGATGTGCGGAATGCTGATGGGGTGATCGTGATCGGCGACGTGACGAGCGGGTTCTGGGCCCTCAAGATGGAAGGCTTCGACGGCTGGAACGGGCACCAATGGGGCCTGCCGAACATGTCATCGGCGCAGGATTGGGACAACGGGCCCGAGGGTGCGCCTAAGCCGCAGAAGGTGAGCAGTAGTCGATAGTCGTCTGCGCTAGGATTTCGGCCAGCTGAAGGACTGACTCGACATTCACCCACTCTTCGACCGCGTGGGCGCCGGCGCCGGCCGGGCCCATGACGACCGTCTCGACGCCGGCGGAGGAGAGCAGGGCCGAGTCCATCCACGGCGTGTCGCCCACCCGCTTGGGCGGCCGGCCGAGGACACGCGTGGCCGCGGCTTCCAATGACCGGACGATCCCTGCTTCCGGCTTCACTTCGAACGGCTCCCGCACCAGCGTGGTCTTGAGCGTGGCGTTGAATCTGCCGTCCGCCTTTCGGAGCCGGTCGAGTATGGACTGGATCTCCTTAGTGACCTGCTTTTCAGTTTCGCCGGGTACGGTCCGGCGCTCGATACCCAGCACACAGCGGTCCGCGTAGGTCGAGAGTCCGGTGCCGCCCTGGAGCGTAGCGGCATGGAGAGACGGTGGGCCGACCAGCGGGTGCGGTTTCCGCGCTCGCAATTCGTGCTCGAACTCGTCCAGCTCGGCCAGGAACCGGCCCATTCGCATGTTGGCGTCTATGCCCAGCTCGAACCGGCTCCCGTGCGCCGCGCGACCGGTGATCTCGACCTCGAACCAGGCGAACCCCTTGTGCGCCAGGCAGAGGTCGAGCGCGGTAGGCTCCGTGACGATGGCGCCGGCCACCGGGTAGCGAGGGACCAGATCCGCGGTGCCGATGCTCGCGTGCTCCTCGTCGGCCACGGCGGCGATCACGAGGTCCCCCGCGAGGCGCCCGCCCGAGTCCTTGAGCGCCTTGGCCGCCCCAATCTGCGCCGCCAGGCTCCCCTTCATGTCGTATGCCCCACGCCCATAGAGCCGGCCACCGCGCACTGCCCCCGAGAATGGCTCGGGCATGCCTTCGACGCCCACGGTGTCATAGTGGGCGTTGAGCATGAGGGAACGGCCGCCGCCGGTGCCCCGAAGGATGCCCACGGTGCTCACCCGGCCGGGTGCCGGTTCGTGGGTGAAGACGTCGAGCCCGATTTCCTTCAGCGTGGAAGCGACGAACCGGGAGATCTCCGCCTCGCCCGCGCCACCGGGCACGAGCGAGGGGTTGATGGAGTTGATTTGTACAAGGCGGGAAAGCGTGCCGACCGTGAACTCCTTGTCCACGGCCGGCACGGAAGTCAGGACTTCTTTTCCCAGACGTTATTCGCCCGATCGACGTCGGGGAACGCCTTGGGGGCGTCAATCTCGACCTTGGTGACCACGGATCCCGCCGGCAGCGTCACGGAGGCGGTCTTCGCTCCACCCAGCCAGGTCTCGACCGGCACTTCTCGCTGGATGGTTTCGCCGCTCGCGAGCGTGATGGTGAGGCGGGCCGGCATGGGTACCAAGCCCTTGTCTTCGATGTTGACCGTGGCGCCGTCCACGCCGGCCACGGCCTGGTCCAGCGTCCACGTTTCGTAGTACCAGGCGCGCCAGAACCACCACAGGTCCCGCCCGGCCACGGTATCGAACGTGTGGAAGAAGTCCCACGGCGTGGGATGCTTGTTGGCCCAGTCCCGCACGAATGTCTTGATACCGGTGCTGAACTTGTCCTCGCCAACGAGGCCGCGCAGGGCGTAGAGCACGCTGGCCGGCTTCTGGTAGGACCCCACGATGTAGGCCCCGGGAAGCTGGAAATCGGTCCAGCGCATCATCGGGTCTTCCCGGCTGGTGCCCGCGACCCGGAGGTACAGGTCCCGTTCGCCCTTTTCCGGGTCGGAGCCAAGGTAGAAGTCTTTCCTCGCCTGGGTCTCGTGAAAGTCCGTGGTGCCTTCGTCGATCCAGCCGTAGCGGGTCTCGTTGGCGCCCACGATCATCGGGATCCACATGTGGGCCAGTTCGTGGGTGATCACGGCGTAGAGCGTCGAGTCATCGGCGTCGTTGAGCGCGCTGATCAGCGTCAGCATGGGGTATTCCATTCCGCCGCCCACGATGTCTTCGCCCTCCACGATGGTCATGTGGGACCACGGGTACGCGTAGCCGGTGTACTTCGAGAAGAAGTTGATGGAGTGGCGGCCGTACCGGGCGGCCTGCGGCCACAGGGTGGCAATCGCGCGGTAGATCGCGTCTACCCGGGCGTAGTCGGGCTGTCCGTCGCCGTTCCGGTCCCCAACGGCGACGCGCACCGCGTCCCACTTCGATTCCTTGCTGACGCTGAAGGAGAAGTCCCGCACGTTGGTGGCCTTGAACCGCCAGGTCAGCCGGTTGCCCTTGCCCGCCTTGGTCACCCGGTTGGACCAGATGTCTTCGGCGGCCACGATGGACACGACGCTGTCGCTCTGCTCCGCCCGCTTGAGCCGCTCTACCACCACGTCGGACAGGACGGAGTCGGCGTTCTGCAGCTCGCCAGTCCCCGCGATGAGCCAGCCCTTCGGCGCCTCGATCGTCACGTCGTAGTCCGCGTACCCCATGTAGAACTCGGCGGAGCCCAGGTACTGGTCCCGGTCCCAGCCGACGACGTCGTCGTAAACCGAGATCTGGGGATACCAGTACGCGAGGAACATCAGGTTCTCGTTGCTCCAGCCCATCCGTCCGGCGCCGTTCTGCGGCACCGTGAACACCCATTCAGCGGCCAGTTCGACGGAATCGCCCGGCAGGAGTGACTTGGGAAGCGTGAGCGTGAGAATCGTGCCGGTGACCCGATAGCCGGCGCCCATCCGCGTGTCCTTGGCGATCTGCTGGCCCCCGACCGTCAGCCGCCGCATGTCGAAGCCCGTGGTCACCTGCTGGGCCTCGTTCCGCATTGCGCCCGCGACGTGAACGTTCTGGTACAGATGCATCGCCAGGGTGGACAGGGTATCCGGTGAGCGATTGAAATAGGTGATCTTGCCGTTTCCCTCGACCAGGTGACGCTCGGTGTCGATCTTCGCGTTCAGCTGGTACCGGGCAAACTGCTGCCAGTAGCGGTCTCCGGGTTTGCCCGACGTGGTCCGCGTGCCTTTGACCAGCGCCTTCTGGAACTCGGCCGGCGGCGTGACGGGGTAGGGGATCGGGCGGGACGGTCCCTGGGCGGCGACGGGCAGGGCTAACGTCACGGCCAGGAACGGGGCGAGTATCTGCGGGCGCATGAAGATCCTTGGAGAGCGGACAGTGCGATTCGTCGAGGGAATATTACCCCGGCCGCGAGACGGTTGTCACCCGGAAACGGGAAGCGGGAAGCGCAGGTTGTCCTACGCTTCCCGCTTCCGGGTGTTCCCGCCCGTTTCGGGTCAGGGACTGAGCCAGTAGCTCACCTTGAGCAGCAACGTGTTCTCGGCCTGGGTCTGGAACAGGTTGCCAAAGTCGCGCGAGAAATCGAAGACGCCGTTTCCGTTGAACCCGCTTCGCCCGTGCTGCCACACGAGGAAGATAGTGGACCCCGGACGGTACTCCCACCGTAGCACGGCGTTCGAGCGGAACGAAAGCACGGTGAAGTTCGGGTTGCCGAGCCCGACGTCGGCCACCCCGTTCCGGTCGAGGTCGACCGACACGTCGTCGCCGTTGAGAATCAGTCGGTCGTTTCCGAACACGTCCCACCGGTCGTCGTAGGCCGCGGCTCGCGGGTTCGTGACCTGCTTGTACTCCCCGTAGTGGCCGGCCGACACGAAGGGCTCCGCGTAGAGCTGGAGTGACAAGGTGGGCTTGGCCGTGAGGTCCGCACGGAGGCTCATGGAGGTGGTAGTCTGGCGCAACGCGCCGAAGAAATACTTCGTCACCCCACCCAGGGGTGCGGCCTTGAGGTACTGCCAGTCGTCCGCGGTCCAGTTGAAGCTGGGGCCAAGTTGGACGTTCGCGTTCGCAGCTGGCCGCCACCGAATGAAGGGGTTGAACCCGCCAGACTGCGAAAGACCGGAAGTGCCGGCATTCTGGCGCCACCACCAGCCGTGGAGGCCGAAGTGGAGGGCCTTGCGGTCGTCGCTGTACAGCCCGGCCCAGGCGTTCCAGGCGGGCGGGCGGATCATCAGCGGCCCACCGCGGAGGGCATCGGACGAGAGACTGGCCCATTGGTGGTTGGACCCGAAGTAGCCGCCCCAGTAGTTGAGGAACTGGAGGTTGGCGTTGACGTTGACGCTCAGGCCCGTGCGGTCCCATCCGTAGTTGTAGCCGGACCACTCGTTGAAGTTCAGACCGACGAAACGGAACACCTTCCCCGGCTTCTGCCACCGGCGGTTGAGCCAGAACCACTGGCTGTGCGAATCGACCGAGCCCTGAAAGCCGGCGTCGTTGTTTTCGAACCCGGGCATGGTTTCGACCTGTCCGCGCAGGACCTTCAGCTCTGCCTGGTCCTTCCCGCCGCGGGCGATCTCGACGACGACGTCCTTGCCGGTGCTCCCTTCGATCCGGACCTGGCCCGCGAGGTCGTAGATGGCGATGGGCCGACGACCGCTGGGCGCGGGTGATCGCGGTGGTGGACCCGTGGATGTCGCTGCCCGCCACCCAGCCCGAGAACCAGTACGTGTCCTTCCGGAACCGGTAGTTCCAGTCCAGGCCGCCGGTGTAGGCCTGGTCTCGCAGGAAATCGAGGCTTGACGGCAGGTCGCGCATCACCGCGGTGCCGAAGACGCCCACGCGCGTCTTGCCGCCGCGCCAGTCCTTGGCCAGCCGGCCGATGGCGTAGCCGGTCAGGGGCTCGACGACATCCTGAAACGGTCTCCCGATGGAGTCGATCACCCGCGCTCGCTCGCGGCTGGTGACGGCGCTGAGGAGCCCGATGGTCCACCCCTTGGGTGTTTTGCCCGAGAGCTTGGCCGCCGTGATGATGTGGGTCTGGCGGGCCTGCTCCGCGTGGCCGCCCCGCGCGTCGGCGTTGCCTTGCGGCGAGCGACCGATGCGGCGGGAGTAGAACATGTTCTGGGGGAACTGGAAAATGTCCATGCCCTCGGCGAAAAAGGGCCGGCGTTCGGAGAAGAATGACTCGAAGGCTGACAGGTTTACCTGGGCCGGGTCGGCCTCCACCTGCCCGAAGTCGGGGTTCACCGTCGCCGACAGGGTGAGGTTCGACGTCACGCCGTACTTCACGTCCGCGCCGAAGCTGCCGCGGCCGGTGTTTCCCGTCCGGAAGGGATTCCCCGGCTCTGCTACTCGCATTTCCGCGCTCCCGACGGAGTAGGGCAGGACCTCGAGCCGCCGTGGGGGACGGATGTCCTCGATGCCCGTAAGGTCGCCGAACTGCGAGACGACACCGCTCGCGTTCTTGGGAATGAGCTTCCACTGCTGGACCTCACCCTTGCGGGGGATCTTCCGGAACAGATCGAAACCGAAGACGTGCTGGGCCTGGTTGGAGAACCGCAGCTGGCTGAACGGAATCCGGAACTCGGCGGTCCACCCCTCGGCATCGCGCGACACGGCCACGTCCCAGACCGCATCCCACGAGTCGTCGTCGCTGTTGTCGTCGTAATGGTAGACGTCCCGCTTCACGCCGGCGGGATTGGCCGCGAACTCGAATGCTGTCCGGCGGTCCCTGTACGAATCGATAACCACGCCGATCCAGTCGGAAGACGACGATGCGTCTCGCCGGGTCAGCTGCGCGTCGATCTTGCCCGCCTCGGAATCGAACGCCCGCACTCCGACGTAAATGGCCTGGTCGGTATAGACCACGTGGGCCTCGGTCCGTTCCGTCCCGGGCTGGCCTTCGTGCGGCTCACTCTGCACGAAACCGGTGATGACGGGCGCCGCGAGCCAGGCGGCGTCGTCGAGCTTGCCGTGCAGGACCGGTGCGCCCGGTTGCGCCCGTACCGCCCGCGCGACGAGGACACCCTCGGTGACGGGGCTGGAGTCAATGTGGGTGGATTGCTGTTGTGCGCTCGCCGAGATGGGGAGCACGGTCAGAGCAAGCATGGTCAGCAGGAAACGGACGTGCACAGCACCCTCCGGGGCGGTCTGTCAGCTGGTTACCAAGGGCCTACGGTCGAACCTGTTATGGGGTTTCTACAGCTGTTGGAGGTTTAGACGCTGGGTCGGGCAAAAGGGTTGCTTGGAGGAAGGGCGGGTTTTCGCGGCGTTACGGAACGCAACAGCCTAGGCGTCCGGGAAACAGCCGCGATGATGCCGATCCACGCCAGCGGCCCGCGGATGGCCCGGGGGTTACTCAGTGGGCGGCGCGACCCTTCGCGACTTCGCGCTCAGCTCCGCCGTCGAAATAGTCCTTGTTCTTGGCGATATAGGTCTTCATCGGTTCGGGCGTGTCTTCCTCGGGAAAGATGGCCGTCACCGGGCATTCGGGCTCGCAGGCGCCGCAGTCGATGCACTCGTCCGGGTGGATGTAGAGTTGATCGATGCCCTCGTAAATGCAGTCTACGGGGCACACGTCTACGCAACCGCGGTCCTTCACGTCAATACAAGGCTGGGCAATGATATACGGCATGTCTGGACTACTCCCTGAGGTTCAATCGTGACGCAGTAAAATCCCCACTCCCCCCTATGCATGTCAAGCGCACTCGGCCATCATTCATCATGCGCATCGTCTCACTCCTCGCCAGTGCCACAGAAATTGTTTGCGACCTGGGCCTCGGCGATTCCCTGGTGGGCATCTCCCATGAGTGTGATTACCCGCCGGCGGTGCTGGATCGCCCCCGGGGTTCCCGGGCGCGTTTCGACCCGGCGGTGCTGACGTCGGGCGAAATCGACGCCGCCGTGCGCGATGCGATGCGCGCCCATGGCGACGTGTACGAGGTGGATGGCGAGCTCCTGCGGGTGCTCGACCCCGACTTGGTGCTGACCCAGGCCGTATGCCACGTATGTGCCGTGCCGACGGTATTGGCTCACGCCGTGGTGCGCCACCTGGACCGTCCTCCAACCGTCCAATCCCTCGACTCCCACACGGTAGCCGACATATACGAGTCCATCCTGGCGGTCGGTCGGGCGGCCGGGGTAGAAGACCGGGCGGCGAGCCGGGTCGCCGCGCTCCGCGCGCGCGTGAACGCCGTGAGCGAGCGAGTGCGCGGCCGAGCCCGGCCCGGGGTGCTGGCCATCGAGTGGCTGGACCCGCCGTTCGTGCCGGGCCATTGGACGCCGGAAATGATTGCGCTGGCCGGCGGCGCAAGCCTCAAGGGCGAGAGTGGGCGGCCCTCCCGGCAAATGGACTGGGCCGCGCTGTGCGGCCTCGATCCCGACGCCCTGCTTATCATGCCCTGTGGCTATGGACTGGCGCAGTCACTGGCCGACGCGGCTGCCAACGCCGAGCGCCTGGAGGAGGTCGCCCCGCGGGCCATCGAGTCAGGCCGCGCGTTCGTCGTGGACGGTTCGGCCTATTTCAATCGCTCGGGTCCGCGGTTTGTTGATGGTATCGAGATCCTGGGAGCTTTATTGCATCCCGAGGTGTTTCCCAACGCAGACTTGGCGGGCAGAGCCGCCGTCTGGCACGCCCAACTCACGAAAGAGGAGCACGCTGTATGAGATACGATCCCCGTCAGGTCCAGCCCATGCGGGACGAGCTGACCAAGATTGGATTCGAGGAACTCAAGACCGTTGACGCGGTGGATGGCGCTCTGACGACCACGAGCGGCACCGTGCTGGTGGTGGTGAATTCGGTCTGCGGGTGCGCGGCGGGCCTGGCGCGCCCGGGCCTCACATTGGCGCTCAAGGACGGGCCACGTCCCGAGCGACTGACGACGGTGTTCGCGGGAATGGACACCGAGGCTACGGAGCGCGCGCGCAGTTTCTTCGTCGGGTACGGGCCCTCGTCGCCGTCCATGGCGTTGTTCAAGGACGGCCGGCTGGTCCACATGCTTGAGCGACGGGACATCGAGGGACGGGACGCCGAGGAAATCGCGGGCGACCTGCGCGGCGCGTTTCAGCAACACTGCACGCCCCCAAAGGTCGCCTAGCCGCAAGTTCACCGCAGGCCCCGCTCCTTCGGCGGGTTCCCCGCACAACGATGTGAGGCATTCGATGCGAGCCAACCAGATCCTCCTGCTCCTGCTTGGTTCCTCCCTGTTCGCGGCTCCGGCGTCGGCTCAGCGCCAGCCGGCCTGCCGGCCGGACAATGGCGGCCTGACCCTGCCTCCCGGTTTCTGCGCGTTGATCGTCGCGGACAGCGTCGGCCAGGCGCGTCACCTTGCGGTCGCGCCAAATGGAGACCTCTTCGTGTCGCTTTCGGGGAGAACCGGCGGCCTTCTGGCCCTGCGGGACACCTCAGGGGATGGCGTAGCGGACGTGCGGGAATCGTTCGGGGCCGGCACCGGCGGTGCCGGGATACTGCTCAGGAGCGAATGGCTCTACTTCTCGCCGAATGACGCCGTGGTTCGCTACCGCATTCCAGCCGGCGGTCTCAGGCCGGTCAGTGGGCCGGACACGGTCGTCAGCGGATTGCCCACGGGCGGTCACTCCGCAAAGACGATCGCCTTCGGACCGGAGGGCGCGCTGTTCGTGAACATCGGGTCACGGACAAACTCCTGTCAGGCGCAGGACCGAACTGCCGGCTCACCGGGACAGGACCCCTGCGCCGAACTGGAGATCCGCGCCGGCGTCTGGCGGTTCGACGCCGACAAGTTGCATCAAACCCAGGCGGACGGGCGCCGCTGGGCAACCGGGCTGCGGAACACCGTGGCGATCGGCCAGAACCCGGCAGACGGCCAGATCTATGGCGCGGTTCACGGGCGAGATGGATTGGCGCAACAGTGGGGGACGTTCTACAACGAGGATGAGAGCGCCGACCTTCCGTCCGAAATCTTCGCCCGCATCGCCGATGGTGACGATTACGGATGGCCGTTCTGCTACTGGGATCAGAACCGCCGCCAGTACGTGCTCAACCCCGAGTATGGTGGGGACAAGAACACCGCCGGCCGGTGCGCCCCACTCAAGTCCACTCCGCTGCTTGGGTTCCCCGGCCACTGGGCGCCGAACGGGATGATGTTCTACACCGGGAGCCAGTTCCCCCCGATGTACCGCGCGGGCGTTTTCATTGCGTTTCACGGATCCTGGAACCGCACGCCCCGGCCGCAGGATGGCTACAAGGTCGTGTTCGCTCCCCTGCCGGGAAACGGAGGGGTTCCGAAGTTCGAGAATTTCGCCGACGGTTTCGGCGGTGGAAACAACAATGCCGCCCAGCACCGACCGGTGGGCCTCGCCCAGGGCCCCGATGGTTCGATCTTCGTGACGGATGACCGCGGCGGCCGCATCTACCGGATCCTCTTCCGCGGGACGGGGCAGTAGCATGAGCCGCGCCGGGCGCCTCTCGGTTTCCGGCGGTGAAGATCTCCCTGCGGGCCCGCCTGGCGGGCTACTGGATCGTGGGCGGGCTCTACCTAGCGGTCCTGCTCGGCTTGACGGTCTTCATGGCGCTTCCCGCGCTCCAAGGCGTTGAGCGATCCCTGGCGCCGCTGCACGATGTGTTCAGCGAGATCGAGGAGCGGCAACGCCTCGTACTCTCCGACATCGCGCTACTCGACAGCTTGCTCAAGCGGCCGGGGCTTCCTCCTCACCCGGTGCCCAACTCGGGAGACCGGTCTCATCGCGCGCCGGCGTCCCTGTTGCCGTGCTACAGCAGTGAATTGTCGGTGGACGCGGCCCGGAGGCTCGCCGTTGTTGAAGACGGGCTGGCGGGTCTCGAGTCCGCCGTCAACGAGGCGATGGCGACGTACGAGCTGGGCGACGTGGCGGGCGCGCGGGCCGCGCTGGCCCGCATACGCGACGCCGAGGACGGGGTCCAGCAGGGCTTCACGCAGGCCATGGTCGTCGCCCTGAACACCAGGCGAACGGGTCACGGCTGGTGACGATCCGGACGTGGGTCGAGGGTGGCAGGGTGTTCTGTCGTGTGCACGACACCGGCCCCGGCGTACCGCCCGAGGCCCGGTCGCGGGTCTTCAGCCCGTTTTTCAGCACCAATGTGGCTGGTGCGGGTCTCGGGCTCACGGTTTCCCGGAACATGATCCGGGCCGCCGGTGGCGACCTGGTCCTGGATGAAAACGAGAGCGGCGCGTCGTTTACGTTCTGGCTCCCCGCCGCGCCGGCGGAAGCCGACGAGGGATCGGGCGGCCCGTCAGACGGCTCCCAGGCGCATGGTTCCCTCAAGAACCGCGTGATCGTGGTCGCCGATGACGAGGACGCGATCCGGAATGTCCTCGACCGGTTTCTTCGCCGTGAAGGCTCGCGCGTGATCGCGGTCGGGGGAGGGCGGGAGGCGCTGGACGTGATACGCAGTGAGCCGGTGGACGCCGTGCTGCTGGATGTGCGGATGCCGGACCTGGACGGTGCGCGAGTGTACCAGGCGCTGCTGGCCGAACGCCCTGAGGTTGCGGCCCGGACACTGTTTCTATCAGGGGATGCAACGGGCGTCGCTCATGAACTGGGCGTTCCCGGCCATCGTGTATTGCTCAAGCCCATCGAGCTGGCCGAGCTCAGGCGGGTCCTGATCAACCTCCTGAACGGCGGCTAGGCTGGCCGAACGCTCAGTCGCTCATCATGTCGCGCAGTTCCTTTTCGACTTCCGCCAGGGCACTCTCCAGATATTGACGTTCCGCGCCGAATCCCAAGCGCAGATGCTTGGGAGAGCCGAAGTGTTCACCCGGTACCATGAGCACGTCCCGCCGCGCCAGCATCCGTTCCACCAGGTCCAGCGAGCCCATCTGGTGGCGATACCGTGCCGCAACGATGGCCCCGGCGTCGGGAGCGTGCCACTCGAAGAACTCACCGAACTTCTTGAGCCAGGCCTCGAGCACCGGGTAGTTGTCGTTGAGGATCTTCCGGGTGCGTTCGAGAATGCGTGGCCGGACGCGGAGCGCCAGGGTGGCCAGAAAATCGGATATGGGGCTCGGCCCGATGACCGTGTAGTCGTGCCGCTCGAGGAGTTGGTCCACCAACGGCTGCGGCGCGACGATCCAGCCGATCCGGAGGCCGGGCAGGCCGTAGGCTTTTGAGAGGCCGTTGACCACGATCACCTTCTCGTACTCGCCCCAGAACGACTTGGTCGTGACACCGTTCCGCTCGGCCCCCTGGAACACCTCGTCGCACAAAAGCCAGGCGCCGGCCGCGTTCGCACAGCGCACGATTTCCCGCCGCGACTCTTCGGAAAGGACGTGACCCGAGGGATTGTTGGGGTTGGTAACCACGACCAGCTTCGTCCCGGGGGCGATCGCCTTCCGCACCTCGTCGAGGTCTGGTTCCCAGTTGTGGTCAATCGTGCAGGTAAACGGCACCACCTGGGCGCCCAGGTTCTGCGTCATGCCGGGCGTCTGCATGTACGTCGGGAGCTGAATCGCCACGCGGTCGCCGGGCGCAATGAGTCCCCAGCACACGATGAAGTTCGCCTCGGCGCTTCCCACGGTGACGAGGACCTGCTCGGGCGACGCCCCAGGGTAGAGTTTCGCGACTTCCTTCCGAAGGTCGTCCGTCCCGTTCGACTGGCTGTAGACCATCCGGAGTTCGCCGAGCTCCTTGAGGGACGAGCCGGCCATCGACAGCAACTCGGCAATGGACAGCGGGTGCACGCCGCTTTCCGAAATGTTGAACTTGACCCGGTTTTCCCAGGTGGATTGCCAGCGTTCGAGCTCGAATGGAACGAAGGGCATGGGGGGCCTGGATGGAGACAGCACAAACCTAACGCGGAACGCGGAAGTGGGAACGCGGAAGGAATGACCTGCTTCCGACTTCCGCGTTCCGACCTCCGCGTTCACTTCCCCCGCTTCACGATCTTGACCCTTCCCGATCCCGTCTCGACGACGATCCGGCCTTTGCCATCGCCGATCCTGCCGGTGACGCGGTCGCTGCCCCAGCGGGTGACTTCGAGCGGAATGTCCGACTCCACGCCGCCGCTTCCCGCTTCAATGTCAATCGAGGCGCCGACGTTGTCGGGGACGTGGAGAGTCACCGCGCCCGACCCGGTGTCGACCGCCAGTTGGTCCACGTCGCTGGCCAGATCCAGGTCTACCGCTCCGCTGCCGGTGTCGAGGGTCACATCGGGGCTGGAGATGCCCGAGAGGACGATGTCGCCCGAGCCCGTTTCCACGTTTATCGACTCGGCCGTCACTGCGGTCGCGCTCACCGATCCCGACCCGGCGTCGATGGACAGCGTTGTCCCCCGGAACGTGGTCAACTCGACCTCACCGGAGCCGGTGTTGACGGAGACGTCACCCTGCGCGTCGGTGACCGAGACCGTGCCCGACCCGGTGTCGATGCTCAGCGATCCCTTGGTGCCGCGAGCCGTCACCGGCCCCGACGAGGCGTCCACGGTCAGATGACCGTCCACGTTGGTGATGGCGATGTCGCCGACGCCAAGGTTGACGTCCACCAGCCGCCCGACCGGGATCGTGATCTTGAGGTCGGCCCAGGCCTCCGGGCCGTCGTTGCTGCCGCCAATCATCACCCGACGGCCGGAACGCCAGCCACGCCCGCGGTTGGAATTGCCATCGTTGCCGAATGTGCCGTCGTCCCGAACGCTTTGTTCGGTGCGACCGCCCCGGCCGAGCTTGGGGTAGGAGATCACGTCCGCCTGGAAAATCACCCGGAGGGTCTCGAACCCGGGCATGGTTTCGACCTGTCCGCGCAGGACCTTCAGCTCTGCCTGGTCCTTCCCGCCGCGGGCGATCTCGACGACGACGTCCTTGCCGGTGCTCCCTTCGATCCGGACCTGGCCCGCGAGGTCGTAGATGGCGATGCGGTCACCAGGTATGGTCTGGCGTTCTACCTGCTGGGCGGCAGCCGGGGCGCTCAACAGGGCGAGTCCGGCGAGACTCGTGAGAATGCGGTTGGACATGGCTGGATCCTCCGGGGGTTGGCGCGGTAATGCGACACCGGGTTGGACAGGCGGGGGAGGCCGAAGGTTGGAAGGGTGCCTTGCCGCCTTCGGAGGGGTGGGTGTAAGCTTCCGCCCGGTCAAATGACACGCCTTGAACTGAATCTGCGCAATCGCAATAATCCGTGCCCCCGCGGGAGGCGCTGCGTGTAGCCAGTTCCAAGGCAACCGCAGACGCCCGCCGAAGTCAGTCGGCGGGCTTTTTGTTGATGGGGTGTAGCTCAACTGGCGGAGCGTCCGGCTGTTAACCGGAAGGTTGGTGGTTCGAATCCACCCGCCCCAGCTTTATGTCCCAATGAGTTAGGAAGGGCCGTCTCGCCCGACTGGCTGTTCGCTGCCTGTTTCGGGTTCTCGTTCCACCGACGAATCAGGTAGGCGGCCGCTTCAGCCGTTATCTGATCTGTCGCGCTCACGTAGTTCCGCATCAGCACAGCCGACGTGTCACCGATCCAACCCGACGCTTGCAGCACGCCGAGGCGCCCCACAAGGGCGTTTGCGAGGCTCCGCCGGAAGGCATGGAAGGCACGTCCCTTCAGGTGTGCCACGCCAGCCCGGCACTCGAGCTTCTTGAGCTGGTGGTTCATCGACCCGTAGGGGCAGGCCTTCGACGCATCTCTCCAGGACCAGAACA
>SHZT01000016.1 GCA_009692185.1 Gemmatimonadota bacterium
ACCGCCCATTGCTCCTCACGGCCGAAGTTTCTTCAGCAGCTCCGCCTCGTCCATCGGTTTCTGCGCCGCCGCATAACCCCCATTGAATGCCGCCACGATCTTCTCGTGGTCAATCTCCATCGTGAACCAGTCCAGGTACGCCTCGCTCGGCGCGACTGCCCAGATCCGCACGGGACGGTACTTCCCGGGCTTGAACTGAAAGCCGTCGAGCAGCCGGTCTATGTCCTTCTGCGACCACCCCTTCGCCAGCAATTCCTTCTCCACGCGGAGGTACGCCGTCACGGATTTGTTGACATCCAGCATGTGCAGGAGGTCCTCGCGGTAGATCTCGCTCGTGAGGATATCGAGTGAGCGGAGTGCCACGTGCAGCGCGTCCCATTTGACCTCCGTGACCCTTTCGAGGTCAAGCGGCGATGACAGGAGGACATAGATCTCGTCCAGGTCGGTGTTGCTGCCGCCTCCGGCATCCTTGAGAGCCAGGAGCGCATCGCTGAGTGGCGTGATGTCGCGGAGCCCGCCATCCACCCAATGCGCACCGCCGATCGTGGCCGGGGGAAACACCACCGGGGTCGCGATGCTCGCGAGAATCCATTGGTGGAGATCCGGCTCGTCCTGGGTCACGGAGTGGTAGGCACCGGTTTCCAGGGACACGGCTCCGACCCGGAGTTCCCGCCCGGATTTCCTGAGCCGATCGGGATCGACCTGTTTCTTGAGCGTCTTGGCCGTGGGACCGAGGTCGTACAGATGATTGCGGAAGGCCAGCACTACCGGGCCCAGGATGGATTTCTTGTAGAAGTCTTTCGCGCTCGTGATACCAAGCCACAAATCGTGCAGCTCCGCCATTTCCTTCTCGAGCTCTGCTTGCCCCTTGGCCTGCGCGAGCTTGGCGCCGTTGAGCGAACCCACGGACACGCCGGTGATGACGTCGAAGCTGAGGTTGCGCTGACGAATCAGGTAGTCCGCGGCGCCGGCCTCGAATGCGCCCCGCGCGCTCCCGCCGCTCATCACCAGCGCCCGCTTGCCCATCTACGCCTCCGCTTCCGGCGGCCAGCGCCGGTGCCAATCCGTATCCCGCTGAACGAACGTTCCCATGGCGAGCAACGCCTCGTCGCCGTTTTCCGGTCCCACGAACTGAAATCCGATCGGCAGTCCCGCTTTGCTGAAACCGCAGGGGACGGAGAGCGCCGGCAGGCCCGCGAAGTTGGCGAGCGACGTGAGCCGGGGGAATTCCCTGAGAACCGGTTCCGTCCGCCCGCCAATCTGCACCTCGCCGGTGCCGATCACCGGCGGGAACGCCGGAAGAGTCGCGCCGACGAGTACCGACACCGACTCGAATGTCCGCTCGAGCGCAGCGATGGTCGCGAGCCGCTGTCGATGCGCCAGCACGAGGTCGCGCGCGGAGATGTCATAGGCTCGCTTCAAGCGCTCGAGGACCTTGGGCCCCAGGCCCGTCGAAGAGCCGACCGTCTGACCGTCTGACCGTCCGGCCGTTTCTGCTTTCTCGATGTACGGGTGGTAGTACGCGATCGCTTCGGCCAGCGTGATGAGCCCCGCCGCGTCCGGATTCCCGTCGAGTTCCGGGATCTTCACCTCGGTCACCCACGCATTGGCGCGGCGAAAGACCGCGATGGCACCCTCGACCGCGCGGGCGATTTCGGGGTCGAGATCGCGCATCAGGTATTCGCAGATGCCGATCTTGAGCCCGCGCATGCCCGTCCGTCCTGCCCGCCTCGCCCGTCCTGCCCGTCCAGAAATCACTCCAAACACCGCGGCGGCGTCTTCCGCACTGCGCGTCATCGGCCCGACGGAGTCCAGCGTCCAGGACAGGGGAATTACGTCTTCCGTGGAGATGCGTCCGCGCGTCGGCTTGAGACCGGTGATACCACAGGCCGCCGCCGGAATCCGGACCGATCCGCGGGTATCGGTGCCGAGCGCCACCGGGACGAGGCCGGCGGCCACCGCAGCCCCGGAGCCGCCGCTCGACCCGCCCGGCGACCGGGCCAGGTCCCACGGATTGTGCACCGGATCAAAGTGCTCGTTCTCGCTCGTCACGCCGAGGGCGATTTCGTGGAGGTTGGTCCGGCCGACGATGATCGCGCCGGCCCGCTTGAGTGCGGCCACCACCGGGGCGTCGCGGTCACTCACCATCCCGTCGCCGAACACCCGCGATCCGGCCGTCGTCGGCGAGTCCTTGGTGAGTATCAGGTCCTTGATCGCGACCGGGACGCCGAGGAGCGGTGCTCGCTGACCGCGCGCCACGCGGCGATCGGCGGCGCGCGCCTCGTCCAGGGCGGTGGTGCTGAGGGAAAGGAACGCATTGAGTGCGGGATTCAGCCGCTGGATGCGCGCGAGCGTGGTTTCCATCACCTCGGTCGGTGACACCTTCCGGCGCGCAATCAGCCTTGAAAGCTCGACCGCGCCCGCCTGCCAGATCTCTTCATTCATGCTGGGCACGCTACCTTCCCGCCGCGCCCACCGCTACTCTTTCACCCGTCGGTGTCATTCCTCCGAGTCGAAGCGCGTCGAGGCTCGATCGTCGAGTCCGTGCACCGGGTGTCCGTCGCCGTGGTGGACCCCGAAGGCCGGACGGTTGCCCGGGCCGGAGACCCGGAGTTCGTCACGTTCCTCCGTTCCGCCGCCAAGCCGTTCCAGGCGATGCCCCTCGTGGCCGATGGCGTTACGCTCTCGGCCGAAGAGCTGGCGCTTGCCTGCGCGTCGCACAATTCGGAGCCGGAGCACGTCACCCGGGTGCGGCAGTGGCTCGAGCGCATCGGGTGCCGCGAGTCGGACCTCGCGTGCGGGCCGCATCGCCCGCTATGGCGGGACCTGGCACTGTCAGCCGAAGTGAAGGGGCTGGAAGAGGGAACGCGAACCGCCGCGGCCAGCAACTGTTCGGGGAAACACACGGGCATGCTCGCCTTGGCACAGCACCACGGGTGGTCAACGGCCGGCTACGAGCAGCCGGGTCACCCGGTGCAGCAGCGAGGCCTCGCCGAAATGGCGAAATGGTCAGGGGTCTCGAGGAGTGACGTGGGCGTGGCCGTGGACGGATGCGGCGTGTCGTGTTTCGCGTTGCCGCTCTCGCGCATGGCCCGCGCGTTCGCCCGGCTGGTGAGCGCCGATCCCGACGCTCGCCGGGTCGCCGGGGCCATGATGGCGCATCCAGACCTCGTCGCCGGGCGCGGACGCCTGGACACCGCCGCGATGCGGGCATACCCGGGGCGGCTGGTGGCAAAGGTGGGCGCGGAGGGCGTGTTCGGCGCCGCGCTGCCCGTGCGGGGGCTCGGCGTGGCCATCAAGGTGGAGGATGGGCACTACTGGGCCGCGGTCGTGGCGCTGGTCGCGGTACTCGAACGGCTCGACCTCGACCCGCGTCCCAGCACGCTCCTGGCGCCGTACGCCGAATTACCCGCGCGGAACACGCGCGGCGTGGTCACAGGCACGCTCGCGGCCGCCGGCGACCTCACGTTCGTTTGATACACGAGGCAATGGATTGATGCGCGTTCTTTCTCTCTCTACCTCCACCTTCGGGTCCCGTGGCACTCATTGATCGCGCAGTCATCCAGGTCACCGGCGGTGCAGGCGGCGCAGGCTGTGAATCGTTCCGCCGGGAGACGTTCGTCCCCAAGGGCGGTCCCGATGGGGGAGATGGCGGGCAGGGAGCCAGCATTTTCATCAAGGCCGAACCGAACATGTCCACGCTGCTCGACTACCAATACAAGACGCATCGCAAGGCACCACGCGCGGGGCACGGGCTTTCGAAGAACCGCACGGGGCGCTCCGGGGAAGACGTGTACCTCCCGGTGCCGCTGGGCACCGAAATCCGCGACGCCGATACGGGTGACGTCGTCGGGGAAATTCTCCACCCGGACCAGGCCATCCTGGTCGCCAAGGGCGGGCGGGGCGGGCGGGGCAACGCCAAGTTCGCGACGCCCACCCACCAGTCGCCTCGCGAATGGGAGCCGGGCGAGTACGGCGAAGACCGGAAAATCGAGCTCGTGCTCAAGCTCATCGCCGATGTCGGCCTGCTCGGCCAGCCCAATGCCGGCAAGAGCACCCTGCTCTCGGTCATATCGGCCGCGCGGCCCAAGATCGCGGCGTATCCGTTCACCACGCTGGAGCCCAACCTGGGCGTCGTCGGGCTGACGGACAGCCGCTCGTTTGTCGTGGCAGACATCCCCGGCATCATCGAGGGCGCGCACCACGGCAAGGGCCTGGGGGACAAGTTCCTCCAGCACGTCGAGCGCACGCGCGTCCTCGCGTACCTCGTTCCGCTGGACGCCGAAGATCCCCAACTCGTGTACGACATGCTGCGCCGCGAAGCGTCGGCCTACAGCGACGTCCTGGCTGGAAAACCGCACGTCGTGGTGTTCACCAAGGCCGACCTCCTGCCAGACGACGCGCCGGCCCAGGCCGTCTCGGCTCCGGGCGCCGCGGGCGTGCTGACCATTTCGGCCGTGGCCAACCGCGGCCTCGACGGGCTGAAGGAGCGCCTCTGGGAAATGGTGCGGCGCGCGAGCGAAACCCCGAAGGACACCCTCGAGCTGTGATGGGCCGGGCCGGTTTACCCGCCTACGTCGCCCTTGCGCTAGTTCCCGGCATCGGGCGCGCGCGATTGTCCAGTCTCCTGGCAACGTTCGAAACCGCCGACGCCGTGCTCGCCGCGGAGAGCGCCGCCCTGCAGGCTGTCAGCGGCATGACCCTCGCCGCCGCATGCGCCATAAAGCGCACGACGCCCGACCACGGGGCCCGCGTCCTCGAGCAGGCGGACCAGCTGGGCGCGGTTGCGCTCGCTCCGGGCGACGCCCGGTTTCCCCATGCCCTCACGGAAATACCGGACGCCCCCACGCTGGCGTTCGCGCTCGGGAAACTCGAGCTGCTCGAGTCTCTTTCGGTCGCGATCGTCGGGAGCCGCACCCACACGCGGTACGGGGCCGAGGTCTGCCGGCACTTCGCGTCCGGCGTTGCGCGCTTTGGCGTAACGGTGGTGTCCGGCATGGCGCGCGGGCTCGATGCCATCGCTCACGCCGCGGCTCTCGATGCGGGTGGGGGAACGGTTGGCGTACTGGGAAACGGGCTCGGTGTCATCTACCCCGCCGCCAACAAGGACCTGTACGACCGTGTCGGGAAAGATGGGTGCCTGCTCACCGAGTATCCGCCGGGAGACCGCCCCCACGCTGGGAGCTTTCCCCGCCGGAACCGGCTGATCAGCGGGCTCTCGCGCGCCACGGTGGTCATCGAGGCCCGCGACGGCTCGGGTGCGCTCATCACGGCCGACTGCGCACTGGCCCAGGGCCGGGAAGTGATGGCCGTGCCGGGGCCCATCACGAGCCCGGTGTCCAATGGCTGTAACCGCCTTATTCAGTGCGGTGCCAAGCCCGCGCTTGGATTGCGTGACGTGCTCGAAGAATGCGGCGTGAGCTACTCGGCCGAAGCCGCAGCGGTCATGCTCCCCTCCGGTCTCTCGGACCCGGAGCGCCGCATGATGGATGTCCTGGCGCTTGGCCTGGAACACGTGGACGACGTCGCCGCCAAGGCCAGGCTCTCGACGGGTGAAGCGCTGGCCGCGCTCACGTCCCTGGAGATTCGAGGGCTCGTCTCTCAGCACCCTGGAAAAATCTTCCGCCGCGTGAGCCCGCTCAGCTTGTAGCTTCCGTCCGTGCGTCACATCTACGTTCACGTCCCATTCTGCGCCCGGCGGTGCAGCTACTGCGACTTTGCTATCGCGGTGCGGAAGGTCGTCCCGGCGGACCGCTACGTCGCGGCGGTGACGCGGGAGCTCGAGACCCGCAAGCAAAACGGCGAATGGGACTCCGAGCCGCTGGAGACCCTCTACTTCGGCGGCGGTACGCCGTCGTTGCTGCCCCCAGGTCATCTCGCCGACCTGATTGCGACGATCACACGATCCGCTCATCCGCTCATCCGCCCATCCGCTGAGATCACCTTCGAAGCCAACCCCGACGACGTCACCCCCGAAGCGGCCCGTATCTGGGTGGCTGCCGGAGTGAATCGCGTCTCGCTCGGTTCGCAGTCATTCGATCCCGCCGTGCTCGCGTGGATGCATCGCACGCACGACGCCGAGGCGGTGCCTCGCGCCGTGCAGGTGCTCAGGGACGCGGGGATTCCGTCTCTGTCGCTGGACTTCATTTTCGGACTGCCAACGGAGCTGAACGCCTCGTTCGAGCGCGACCTGGAGAAAGCGGTTGCGCTCGGTCCGGATCACCTGTCCATCTACGGTCTTTCGGTGGAGGCGCGGACCCCGCTGGCCCGGTGGATTTCCCGCGGCGCCACGACCGCGCTTTCCGATGAGCGGTACGCGGACGAATTCCTGCTGGCACACGACCGGCTCACGGCGTTCGGGTACCGGCACTACGAGGTGTCCAACTACGCCCTGCCGGGCCGCGAAAGCCGGCACAACAGCGCGTACTGGCTGGAGCGGGACTACGCGGGGCTGGGCCCCGCGGCGCACTCGATGAGGCGGGGAGTGCGGAGCTGGAACTTCGCCCAGTGGACTGCCTACGAGCGGGCCGCCAAAGGAGGCAGTGATCCCACCGAGGCGCGGGAGAAGTTGAGCGAGCGCGAACGCCGGCTGGAACGGCTCTACCTGGGTCTCCGGACGGATCGAGGCGTGGCAAAGGCCCCGTGGTGGACTATCGAGCGCTCCCGCGAGGACCTCTGGACCCGGGAAGGGTGGCTCGAAACGACGGGAGACCAGTACCGGCTGACCGCTCGGGGATGGTTGCGATTGGACGACTTGGTGGCGTCCTTGACCACCTCGGCCGATGGTGGCTAAATTAGTGTCCTATCAGGAGTTGTAATGCCCAACATCGAGCTGAGCGATCGCGAACGGAAAGTGCTGGAGGCCGTCATCGAGTCGTACGTCGTGACGGCCGAACCGGCGGGCTCTCGCACGATCGCCCGCAAGTTCCCGCTTGGCGTTTCCGCGGCTACCGTTCGCAACACGATGAGTGACCTCGAGGATCGGGGTTACCTCTACCATCCGCATACATCGGCGGGCCGAGTGCCCACGGATCTCGCGTACCGCATGTACGTGGATCAACTGGTTCCCCGGCCCGCGATCGCACAAAACGAAGTCGAGACGCTGCGCCGCGAGCTGCGGGGCGAGTACACGCCCATTGACGCCTTGCTCCTCAAGGCCGCGCAGGTCCTGGGTGTCCTGACCCAGGAACTCGGCATCGCGGTTGGTCCTTCGCTGGACACCGCCGTGCTCGAGCGCCTCGAGCTGATCCAGGTATCGAGCGACCGGCTGCTCCTGGTGTTCGCGCTCTCGGGTGGCGTGGCGCGCACGATCTTCGTCGAAGTCTCGAACGCGCTCCCCCGCGAGGCCGTGGCCAGCGTCGGCATCGTGCTCAACGACCGGCTGTCGGGCCTTACGCTTCGCGAAGTGCGGGCGACCCTCCGGGACCGCCTACGGGACTCGGGCACATCCAGCGGCGAGGTCGAGCTGCTCAACATTTTCATCGAAGAGGCCGATCACCTGTTCGATCAGCCCGCCACCGACGGAGACCAGGTCCTCCTGTCCAGCGCGCAAATGCTCGCCGAGCAGCCGGAGTTCGCGTCGAACGAACAGATGCGGAACCTCCTCGAGCTCACCGAGCGGCGTGATCTCCTGCGGCGGGCCTTGAAGGCCCGGCCCTTGGGCGGCCTCACGGTCAGCATTGGCGGCGAAAACATGGACCCGCGCCTGAGCGCATTCACGATCGTCACGTCGACCTACCGGCAGGGTGAACTGGAAGGCGTGATCGGCGTGATGGGCCCGACGCGCATGCCCTACCAGAAGATCGTCGCCTTGGTGGAACACACCAGCCAGTTGATGGGGGAGCTGCTCAAGTAGATGGCGCGCGACTATTACGAGGTGCTGGGTGTCGAACGCACCGCGTCCGAGGCTGAGCTCAAGAAGGCCTACCGCCAGCTCGCCCTGCAACACCATCCCGACCGGAACAACGGGGACAAGGCCGCGGAGGAGCAGTTCAAGGAGCTCACCGAGGCGTACGAGGTCTTGCGAGATCCGGACAAGCGGACCAGGTACGACCGCTACGGCGTCGCAGGCGTTTCCGGTGCCGGCGCGTCCTATCAGCACTTCGATCTCTCCGAAGCCCTCTCCGTTTTCATGCGCGATTTCGGCGGCATGGGCGGGTTCGACGCGATTTTCGGCGGCGGCGAGCGGTCGCGGCGGGCCCGGAGCCGCGGCCAGGACGTGCAGCTGTCCGTGCGCCTGACGCTGGCTGATGTCGCCAAGGGCGCGAAGCGGAAGGTCAAGCTCAAGACGCTCGAGGCCTGCAAGACCTGCAAGGGGAAGGGAACCGCCAACGGCAAGGAACCGGAGCGGTGCAAGACGTGCGCGGGCGCGGGCGAGGTCCAGCGTGCCACCAACTCGTTCTTCGGCCAGTTCGTCTCCGTGGCTGCGTGCCCTACCTGCCACGGCGAAGGCATCGTGATTCACGATCCGTGCACGGAGTGCCGCGGTGACGGTCGGGTGCGCGCCGAACGGACGCTGGACATCGAAGTGCCCCCGGGCGTCTCGGCCTCGAACTACCTCACGCTCCGGAGCGAAGGGGCGGCGGGTCCGAGAGGGGGCCCCAAGGGTGACGTGATCGTCGCGCTCGAGATAGCAGACGACGAGCACTTCGAACGCCACGGCGATGACATTCTCACCCAGCTCCCGCTGTCCTTCAGCGAGGCGGCGCTGGGCGGCGAGTTCAAGGTGCTGACGCCGGATGGCACCGAGGCGGTGCTCAAGGTCCCGTCCGGCACACAGGGCGGCGCCGTCCTCACGCTCCGCGGCCGTGGCTTGCCGGGGCTCAATGATGGGCGGAAGGGGAGCCTGCACGTCCGCGTCCAGGTGTGGACCCCGACTCGGCTCACCGCGGAGCAGGAAACGCTCTTTCGGAAGCTGGCGTCCATGGAACCGGGAATGTCGCGCGACGACAGTCTCGGGCGGAAGCTCTGGGAACGGGTGCGTGAGGCGCTGGGATCGTGACGGACTGCATGTTCTGCCGGATCGCCAAGGGCGAAATGCCCGCGACGATCGTCAATCAGGATGACCGCTACGTGGCCTTCCGGGACATTCACCCGCACGCGCCGGCGCACATCCTGGTTATCCCCCGGGAACACGTCCGGTCGCTCAACGAGGCCACCGATGCGGCACTGGTGGGCGGGTTGCTGCTCTTCGCGCGCGACGTCGCGCAGGCGGAGAGCATCGGAACGGCGGGGTACCGGGTGGTCCTCAATACCAACGGCGACGGCGGCCAGACGGTCTTTCACATTCACGCCCACGTCATGGGCGGCCGGGCAATGAAATGGCCGCCGGGGTAATTGTGCTTGCTCGTGGTCCTTTCTATGTTTACATCCTCTTGAGCCCCGTACAGGTAAAGTGGTGATTCGCGCATGACACGTGAGTGCAAAAAGAGAAAGCAGGCCGAACGCCGCAAAGGGCGGCGGGAGCGCATTTGGGCGTGACCGTGCGTCACGCCGATAGGGCCTCGAATCCCGGAACAGGGGTGTAGGTGACAAAGGTCACCGGCACCCCTTCCTCTTTTCCGGGCGTGGCGAGCGAGGCCGTACTCGCACAGATCGAGTTTCTCCCCGCGCTCGACGTCGTCGCCGGTTTCGCCGTGGGGCCGCATGGTGCCGCCTCGGTGCGCGCGCGCCGGCCGGTCATTGATGCCGACCTGGTTCGCACCGAACTCGAACAGGTGGACGCGCTGGCCGCCCTGTTGCGGGGAGGCGACGCACTCCGGCCCGAGCCCGTCGCCGACCTGGATCAACTGCTCGCGCTCCTCCGCATTCCGGGCACGGTCGCGGACGGCCCCATGCTGGCCGAGGCGCAACGCACGCTGGTCGCGATCGGCATCGTGGGGCGCGACGTGGCCCGTGTCGCACGCGAGGCGCCGGTCCTGCGGAGCTTCATCGTGGACCTGCCGCCCGGCGAACTGGCGAAGAAGATCGGCGCCGCGCTCGAATCCGACGGATCGGTCAAGGACAACGCGTCACCCGACATCACCCGCGCTCGGCGCAAGGTGCGGGAGGCACGCCAGCGGCTGGTGGCCTTCCTCGACGGGCTCCTCCGTTCGCTCTCCAAGCATGCCCCCGCGGACGCCGTCGCCACGGTCCGGAACGGCCGCTACGTGATCCCGGTGCTTCGCGAGGCGCGCGCCCGCGTCAGCGGCATCGTGCACGGCGAGTCCGGTTCCGGCGCGACGCTCTTCGTCGAGCCGACGGCGGCGGTGGAGCAGGGGAACGACCTGGCCGAAGCGGAAGGCGACGAGGCTCGGGCGATACTCGCGCTGTTCCGCTCGCTCACCGACATGCTGCGTCCGCACGTGGCCCAGGTCGAGTCTGGCTGGCGCATGTGCGTCGCGGTGGACGATCTCTACGCCCGATCGCGGGCCGCCATGGAATGGCGCGCCCAGCGGCCGCGGATCGATGAAGCCCGGGACCGGTTTGCCATCCGTCAGGGCCGGCACCCGCTGCTCATCGCCGAGCTCGGGCTCGAGGCGGCCGTGCCCTTCGACCTCGAGATCGAGCCGGGCGAGCATGTCCTGGTGATCAGCGGTCCGAACACCGGCGGCAAGACTGTCCTGCTCAAGGCCATCGGCCTCTGCGGTGCGCTGGCCCAGGCCGGCGTCATTCCGCCCGTGGGTGATGGAACCACGCTCCCGGTGTTTCGCGGCATCTTCGCCGACATCGGAGACCGGCAGTCCATTGCCGAGAGCCTGTCCACGTTCAGCGCCCACGTCGCGACGCTCAAAGGGGTGCTCGAGCGCGCCGATGACCTGAGCCTGGTCCTGCTGGACGAAATGGGCAGCGGGACAGACCCGGCCGAGGGCGCGGCACTCGCGGCGGCCGCGCTCACGGTGCTCGCCAAGCGCCATGCGCTGACGGTCGCGACCACGCACCTGTCACAGTTGAAGGAGCTGGCCACCACCACGCCCGGCGTCGTAAACGCCTCGCTCCGGTTCGACGGCGACAGCATGCGCCCCACCTATGAGCTGATCAAGGGCGTTCCCGGCCGCTCCTACGGCATTGCGATCGCGCGGCGGCTGGGGTTGCCCGCGGATCTCCTGGCGGACGCCGAATCGCGCCGCTCGGACCGCGAGCGCTCCCTGGATACCCTGCTCGCAGAAATGGAAGCGAAGTCCGCCGACCTCACGAGGCGCGAACGCGAAACGCTGGAACGGGAAACAGCGTTCAGCGAGGCACGCGTGGACCTTGAATCCCTGCGCGCCGAACTCGAGCGGAAGAGCGCCGAGCTGGCCGCGCAGGGCCGGGAAATGGAGCGCAGCGGGCGCGAGCAGGCCCGGCAGTTCCTGCTCGATGCCCGCAAGCGCGTGGAGGAAGCACTGGGGCTGGCGCGCGCGGCCATGACGGAAGCGACCGCCAAGGAGGCCCGGCGCCTGATTGAAGAGGGTGTGCAGTCCGAGGCAGAGGCGGTCAAGAAGCTGAAAGAGGCAGCCGCGGCGAAGGGCTGGACGGTGAAGGGACAGAAGGGCTCGCTTGATTCCGCGAGCCGGGAACCAGCGGCGGCACCGAAGGTCGTCATTCGGAGGCCCTCGACCCACGACGAACGAGTGATGACAGCGGTATCCGAAATCGATCTGCGCGGCATGACCGGAGACGAGGCCGAATCGATCATCGTGCGCGCGGTGGACGATGCGATTCTCGCCGATCTGCCGAGCCTGCGGATTATCCACGGGAAGGGAACCGGGGCACTGCGCGTTCGCGTGGCGGCGATTCTCAAGGGCGATACCCGCATCAGCGCCTTTCGCGTCGCTCCGGCGGAGCAGGGCGGAACGGGCGTCACCATCGTGGAGTTCAGCGCATGAATATCCCGGAAGAAACCATCGAGCAGGTCCGGGATGCAGCGGACATCGTGGCCCTGATTGGCGAGCAGGTGCCGCTCAAGCGCACCGGGTCCGACTACCGCGGCGCCTGCCCGTTCCACGGCGGCGCCAACCGGAACCTCGCGGTCATTCCGCGGAAGCAGATGTTCTACTGCTTCGTGTGCCACGAGGGCGGCGACGTCTTCACGTTTTACATGAAGAAGCTGGGGATGGACTACCCGACGGCCGTGCGGGAAATCGCGCGGCGGGTGGGTATCGAGATTCCCGACCGTCCGACCGGCGGCCCCGACCGCCGCGAGCCGCTCTACTCGGCCGTGGGCGTCGCGGCGGAGTGGTACGCGACCCGGCTTCGCGAAGGGGCCGATGCCGCCGATGCGCGCGCGTACCTCAAGGGCCGCGGCATCGAAATGGAGGCCGTGGGACCGCTGGGACTGGGATTCGCGCCAAAGGGCAACGCGTTCCTCGATTCGATGCACGCGGTGGGGCTCACCGACCCGGTCATGTTCGAAGCCGGCCTCCTGACCAAGCGGGACGACGGCTCGCTGCGCCCGCGGTTCTGGGGTCGCCTGCTGTTTCCCATTCACGATCTGCGCAGCCGCGTGGTCGGCTTCGGCGGCCGGGTCATCGGCGAGGGCGAGCCCAAGTATCTCAACTCGCCGGACTCCGAGGTGTTCCACAAGGGCAAACTGCTCTACAACCTGCACGACGCGAAGCACGCGATCCGGAAAGCCGAGCGCGCGATTCTGGTCGAGGGTTACTTCGACGTTCTCCGGTTGGTCGAGGTGGGGATCGAGCACGTCGTGGCCCCCCTCGGAACGGGGCTCACGCCCGACCAGGCCCAGCTGCTCAAGCGTTTCTCCGGCCAAGTCACCCTGCTCTACGACTCCGACGCTCCCGGGCTCCGCGCCACGTTTCGCACGGCGGACGAATTCCTCCGCGCGGGCCTGCGCGTGACGGTGGCCACGTTGCCGCCCGGGGAGGATCCCGACACGCTCGCGGCCAAGGGCGGGCGCAAGGCGGTCGAGGCCGTGCTCAACGATGCAATCGACGTGTGCGAAAGAAAGTTGCAGCTGCTCGAACGAAAGGGCTGGCTGGCAGACCTCTCCGGGCGCCGGCGGGCCCTGGACCGGCTCCTGACCACGCTGCGCGCGGCGAGCGACCCGGTGACCAAGGATCTCTACGTCTCGCGCGTGGCCGAAGCGCTCGGGGTCTCGCGGCAGTCCATCGAACGGGAGATGGCGGGTGGGGGAGACGGGAGACCGGAGACGAGAGACGCGCACTACTCGTCTCCGGCCTCTCGTCCCTCGTCTCCCGCCCAGACGGCTCGTCCCTCGAGGGGGACCGGCGCCGAGCGGGATCTGCTCCGGGTGGCCGTGCACGAGCCGGCGTGGCGGAGCCGGATCGCCGAGCAGTTGCCCGACCCGGCGCTCCTGCGCCAGCCCGAGGGCGCGCTCCTCCTCCTGGTCGCGCACACGGCGGAAGGAACGTCCGCGGGCACCCTGATGACCGGCCTCGACGGCGATGGGCGAGTGCTCCTCGCCGCGATGCTCGAGGAGCCGTGGGGCGTGATGGACGTGGACGCGATCGTGGCCGGCGCCGTCAACAAGCTGAGCGGCCGGAAGCTGGAAGCGGAGCTGAAAGATCTGGAGCGGCGCCTGCCGCTCGCCCCCGAGAGTGAGAAGCCGGCTCTCACCAATCGGGTAGACGTGTTGAGCCGGCAAATCTCACAGTTGGATCCTGGCAGGTGGAACGTCATCCGTAGAGGAGGTCGCGTTGGATCTTGATCTGGTTGCACTGCTGGCGCTGCAGGAAAAAGATCGTGTAGTGACGGCAAACGAAGCGGAGCTGAAGGCCCTGGAGCCGCAGGTTGCCGCGCTGGATGACGAACTTGCCCGCGCCGAAAACGAGCTGGGGTCCGCCCGGAAGAACGTGGAAGACGCCGGGATCAAGCGCACCGAGCTCGAGGGAAAGATCGACACCTATCGCATCATGCAGGAGCGCCGGCGCCAGCGCCTGGAATGGGTCAAGGGCGCCAAGGAAGCCGCGGCGTTGATGGCCGAGCTGGACCTCGCCCGCGGCGTACTCGCCAAGGAAGAGGCCGAGTGGATCCGGTCGGCCGACAAGGTGGAGGAAGCCGAGCGGAAGGTGACCGACGTGGAGCAGGCCGCGGAAGAGGCGCGGGCCGCGCAGGCACCGAGACGCGAGCAGATCGTGGCGCTGCAGGCCGAGTGCCAGGAACGCCTGAACCTGGCGCGGGCGGAGCGCGAGGAGTCGGCCAAGGCCGTCAAGAAGCCCCTGCTCGGCCGCTACGATCGTGTCCGCGGAGGGAACACGCCGCTCGCGGTGTACGCGCTCCAGGGAACGGCGTGCGGGCACTGCTACACGGCCGTTCCCATTCATCGCCGGCAGGTGATCCAGAACGGGCAGGGCGTCACGGGCTGCGAAGCCTGCGGTGTCCTGGTGTACGACCCGGCGACATGATCGCCCTGGCGTCGCGCTGGCGGGTGGCGGCAGCGCCCGACGGCGACCGCGTGGCCGCGCTCACCGGGGCGCTCCGGATCCCGACGGTCCTCGCCCGGCTGCTGGTGCAGCGGGGCTTCGAAGCGCCCGAGGCGGCGCGGGAGTTTCTCAAGCCCGCGCTGGAAACCCTCTCCGATCCATTTTCCCTCAAGGACATGGACGTCGCGGTGCGGCTGGTGCGCGAGGCCGTGAGCGCCGGCCAGGCCATCCTGGTACACGGCGACTACGACGTGGACGGGCAGTGCGGAACGACGCTGCTCACACGTGTCCTCCGCGCGGCTGGGGCGACGGCGGTGCCGTTCGTGCCGCACCGCATGCGGGACGGCTACGACTTCGGCCCCGCGGGAATCGCCGCGGCTCGCGAGGCCAGGGCCGGTCTCATCATCACGTGTGATTGCGGAGTCAGCGCGTTCGACGCGGTGAGCGACGCCCGCGCCGCGGGCTTCAAGGTCATCGTGACGGATCACCACCTCCCGCGGGAACTCCCGCCCGCGAACGCCGTGCTCAACCCCCAGCGTGCCGACTGCGAGTCGCCCAGCAAGGGTCTCTGCGGCACCGGCGTCGCCTTCAAGCTGGCGCAGGCCCTGGTCGGCGAGCTGGGGCTGCCGCGGAACCTCCCGTTCCACCTGCTGGACCTCGTGGCCCTGGCCACCGTGGCGGACATCGTGCCGCTCACCGGCGAGAACCGGACGCTCGTCAAGTTTGGCCTCAAGCTCCTCACCGAGTCCCGCTGGCCGGGCGTGCGGGCGCTGGTCGAGAGCGCGGGTCTCAAGACGAAGACCATCCGGTCGGGGCAGGTGGGGTTTGTGCTCGCGCCGCGGCTCAATGCGGCCGGCCGGGTTGGCGAGGCAATGGACGGTGTGCGCCTCCTCCTGTCAGACGATCCCGGCGAAGCGCGCATGCTGGCCACCCGGCTGGAAACGCTGAACGAGGAGCGGCAGGCGCTGGACCAGCGCTTCCTCGATGAGGCGGCGGAAATGGTGGAAACGACGGCCGACCTCGATCGTGACTACGGCCTGGTCCTGGCGCGGGAAGGCTGGCACCCGGGGGTCATCGGCATCGTGGCGTCGCGTATCGTGGAGCGATACTCCCGGCCCGCTATCCTGCTCGCGCTCGAGGGGCGCGACGCGCGAGGGTCGGGCCGGAGCATTCCCGGGTTCAACCTGCACGGGGCACTGGCCCGGTGCGCGGACCTGCTCACCAAGTTCGGGGGACACAAGATGGCGGCCGGGCTGACCCTGCCGGTTGACCGCATTGACGAGTTCCGGAGCGCCTTCAACGCGGTGGCGCGGGAGGAACTGACACCGGATGACCTCGTGCCCACCCAGTTCGTGGACCAGGTGGTGTCGGTGGGTGAACTGGACCTGGACCTCGAGCGCCTCCTGCGACGCCTGGAGCCGTACGGAATGGGCAACCCCACGCCGGTGTTTGGGGTCCCCGGCGTCACCGTCCAGGATCCGCGCATCATCAAGGAGAAGCACCTGAAATTTCGCCTCTCCGACGATACCGGCCGGCTGGATGCCATCGGATTCGACTGGGCCGACCGGGTGGACCCCGGCTGGTGGGACGCGCCCGTGGACGTGGCATTTCGCCTGGAGCAGAATGACTGGCGCGGGTCGCCCGACCTCCAGGCCCGCATCGTCCAGGTCAAACCTGCCGGCTGATGCGGATCATCGCTGGGGAGTTCCGCGGGCGCACCCTCAAGCCGCCGTCTGACAAGCGCACCCGCCCCACGGCGGACCGCGTCCGCGAGGCGTGGTTCAGTATCCTGGCCGGTGAGATTCCCGGCGCCACGGTGCTGGACCTGTTTGCCGGGTCCGGAGCCCTGGGACTCGAGGCCCTGTCCCGCGGCGCCAGTCACGTGGAGTTCGTGGAGATCTCGCGCGCCTCGCTCACCGCCTTGCGGGCCAACGTAGCCGCACTGGATGCCGAGGCGCGGGTGACCATTCACAAGGCCGACGCCCTCCGGTTCGTGGAACGGCTCCCCGTCGGGGCGTTCGGGGTCGCGCTGGCCGACCCGCCGTACGATACGGCGCAGGCACTCGAGATCGTCGAGGCGTTTCGCCTGCGGCCGTTTGCCACCCTCCTCGGCGTCGAACACCGCTCTTCCACGCAGCTCCCCGGCGACGAAACCCGGCGCTACGGCGACACCGCGCTTACATTCTGCCGCGCCCCATGATTCGCATCGCGCTCTACCCCGGCTCGTTTGACCCCATCACGCGTGGCCATGAAGACCTGGCCCGCCGCAGCCTGCATTTCGCCGACCGCGTGATCGTGGCCATCGCCGGCAACGCCACCAAGACGCCGACGTTCACCCTCGAGGAGCGCGTGGAGCTCATCCGGGAGGTCCTGCAAGACGAGCCGCGCATCGAGGTGCGGTCGTTCGACGGCCTGCTGGCCGACTTCGCGCGCGCCGTGAAGGCCAATGTCGTCGTCCGCGGGCTCCGCGCCGTGAGCGATTTCGAATACGAGTTCCAGATGGCCCTCATGAACCGCCAGCTGAACGACGATCTCGAAACCGTGTTCCTCGTGCCGGCGCTCCACCTCACATACCTGTCGTCGAGCCTGGTGCGCGAAGTGGCGCGGCTCGGCGGCGACGTGACCGAGTTCGTTCACCCCGCCGTACTGGCCGCGTTCAAGCACAAGGCCCGGTGACCTTCCGGGCGGCGCTCCGCGCTCGCGCGGCGGCGCTCGGCGGCACTGTGGTACTGACAGATGGACACGATGCGCGCGGCCGCCGGGCCGCGCGCATCCTGGGCCGCTCGGCGCGGGTGATTCTGCTCGACCGGCACGTGCCGGCGAAGGACCCCTTGTTGTCTGTCGCCGCGGACCTGCTGGCTGAGCGGCGGCCAGACAAGGTTCGCTCGCCGAGTGATGCCCGTCGCCTGGCGCGGGATCCGCTCCGCTATGCGGCGGCCCTGGTGGCCCTGGGGTACGCCGATGCGGCGGTGGGCGGGGCCACCTGTCCCACCGCTGACGTGCTCCGGGCAGCGTTGTGGGCCATCGGGCCGGTTGGCAAGACGGTGAGCAGCGCGTTCTACATGGTGCTGGGTCGGCAGGTGCTCACCTTCACGGACTGCGCCGTCGTCCCCGACCCCACGGCCGGGCAACTCGCGGAAATCGCCCTGGCCGCTTCGGCGGACCGGCGGCGCATTGTTGAGGACGAGCCGGTCGTGGCATTCCTCTCTTATAGCACGAAGGGAAGCGCCACCGGCCCGCGGGTAGAGAAGGTGCGGGAGGCCGTACAGAGGTTCCGGCGGTTGGCGCCCAACGTGCGGTGCGATGGGGAGCTTCAGGCCGACGCGGCCCTGGTCCCGGACATCGCCCGGCGCAAGGCGCCCGGGTCCCCCGTGGCGGGCCAAGCCAACGTTTTGGTGTTCCCCGACCTTGACACCGGGAATGTCGCATACAAACTGGTACAGCGCCTGGCGGGCGCCGGCGCCATCGGACCCATTATCCAGGGTCTTCGGCGCCCCATGGCCGACCTTTCGCGCGGCGCCACCGCGCAAGACATCGTCGATGTCGCATCTGTTGCCCTGCTACAAGCCGTGGAGGCCGAATGAGCTTTGCGGTCCGAAAAGACCCGAAGGGTGTTGTGGTCGTGACAGTGGACGGTCAGCTCATCGTGGGCAACCGGCACGAACTCAAGCAGAAGATCACCGAGGCGCTCGACGCAGGTGACCGCCGGTTCCTCGTGGATTTCACCAAGACCGGGTACATCGACTCCTCAGGCCTCGGTGTGCTGGTGTCCCTCTCCCGGCGCATCAGGGAAGTGGGCGGCGACCTCCGCCTCGCTGGCCTCAATGAAGATCTCCGCACGCTTTTTGAGCTGACCAAGCTCGACACCCTGTTCAACATTGCCGACACCACAGCCGCTGCCATCGCCGGTTTCTGAACCGGCGTTCGCCCACCTGCGCCTGTGCGTCCGGCGCTGTGAGCGCGCCGCGTCGGGGAGCGAGCGCGACAGCGTCGAGATCTCCGTGCGGGTCCCCACCGACCTCGAAGTCGTCGAGGAAGTGGTGGACGTCATCGCGCGGCACTGCCTCGCGTCGGGCCTTACGGCCCACACCGCCCGCTTCAACTTGCGGGTCGCGCTGTCGGAAGCGCTCGCCAACGCGATCGTTTATGGCAATCGCCTGGACCCAGACAAGCGGGTCGACGTGCGGGTCGAGGTGGAGCCCGATGGTTTCGCCGTGCACGTGCGGGACGAGGGGACGGGCTTCGACCCGTCGAGCGTGCCCGACCCGACACAGCCGGATCGCGTCGAGCGGCCGGATGGCCGGGGCCTCTTTCTCATCCGCCAATTGGTGGACCACGTCTCCTTCAACGACCGGGGAAACGCCATCTGCATGATCCTGCGCCGCGCCTAGACCGGCTCGACGCACTCCTCCAGTCCCTCGGCTCGCTCGTCGGTTCTGAGGTCGGGTTGTGGCGGTACACGCGTGGCCGGATGCGACTGGTCTCGGGCCGGCGCGACGCCACTCCGCCGGCCGTGCGTGTCACGGACGGAGTCGTCGAGCGGGACCCCGCAGAACGCCGGTGGATCGACCCACTGCCGGGCATGGACGGGTATTGGTTCGAAATCGCCAATGCGCCCGATCCGGCCGCTGCCCGCGCCCAGCTCATGCCCGTGCTCTCCCAACTCCTCGCCAGCGAAGCCGATACGCTCCGCATGGCCGACGACCTGGCGGACCGGCTCGAGGAAATCGAGCTGCTGTATTCCATCAGCGAGGTGCTCGGGCGGACAATTCACCTGGAGGAAGCCGCCCGCATCATCGTCCGCGAGGTCAGTCGCGTCGTAGGCGCTCGCCGGTCGTCCATCCTGGTGCATGACGAGCAGACCGACATGTTGCGGCCCGTCGCTGGGTGGGGAACGGACATCCAGCAGTTCCGCCCGGTGCCCGTCAACGACCCGAAGTCCATCGCCGCGCGGGTGTTTCGCGACCGGCACATGGTCTTTTACGACCCGACCGGACCCGGGTGGGGCACGCCCGGACGGGGCCTCGACCCCACCTACAAGGGTGCCGCGTTCCTGTCGGTGCCGATCCTGTACCCATCGCCCGACGGGCCGCCGCGCCCGGTCGGCGTCATCAACCTCACGGACCGCGAGGGCGCAGACGCGTTCACGTCCCGTGAGCGGCGACTGGTGAGCGCCATAGCCAACCAGATCGGCGCGGCGATCGAGAACGCCCGCCTCGTGGAGCGTGATCGGGGCCAGGACCGTGTCCGGCACGAACTCGAGCTGGCGCACGACCTCCAGCTCTCCCTCCTCCAGCGCCCGCAGGCCCTCGGGCTCGGCCGCTCGGTGGCGGCCCGCTGCGAACCCGCGGAGAGCGTGGGCGGCGATTTTTACCACGTGCTGCGGCTCCGCGGGGACCGCGTCGGCGTGATGCTGGGCGATGTCTCGTCCCACGGGTTCGGCGCGGCGCTGGTCATGGCGCTCGTCCTTTCCGCGGCGGGCATTCACGCGATGGATGCGGACACGCCCGAAGACATGCTGCGCCGGCTGCTGGAATCCGTCGCGCCTGAACTGGCACGGGCCGAGATGCACCTGACGCTCTTCTACGGGATCGTGGACGCCAGGCACGGCACGCTCCGGTACTCGAACGCGGGACACGCGCACGCCTTCCGGGTGTCCGCGTCCGGCGAAGCCCGCCGCCTGGGCGCGACCTCGCCGCCACTGGGGCTCGCGGCCGCCGACACGATCGGCGGCGCGGAAGTGCCGTGGAAGTGCGGCAGCGATCTGCTCGTCCTCGTGTCCGACGGCATCACGGAATCCCGCGATGAGTTCGGCCGCCCGTTCGGCGAGGAGAAGGTGCTGGACATCGTCCGCAAGCGGCTGACCGCCGAACCGGCCGCCATGGTGGACGCCGTATTCGCCGGCGTGCACGACTACACCGAGCGCGTGGCGGACGACCGGACCCTGCTGCTGCTCCGCTGCTAGGTGGGCCGCCACCTCGGCCAGCACTTCCTGAATGACAAGGCGATCCTCGACCGGATCGTCGCCGCCCTCGACCCCACACCCGACGACGTGGTCATCGAAATCGGGCCGGGGAAGGGGAGTCTTACCCGGCGCCTTGCGCCCCGAGTTCGCGCCGTGGTCGCTCTTGAGCTCGATCGCCTGCTGGCGGCCGATTTGAGGGAAAAGGGAAAAGGGAAGAGGGAAGGGGGGATTCCCGACAACGTTCGCATCGTTGACGGTGATGCCCTCGAGCTCGACTGGGGTCGAGTGGTCTCGGAGCAGACTTTTCCCTTTTCCCTTTTCCCTTTTCCCGCCTTCAAGGTTGTCGGCAACATCCCGTACCAGATCACGTCTCCGCTCATCGAGAAGGCGCTCACGCCGCCGTTGCCGGCGGTGATCGTCATGCTGATGCAGAAGGAGGTCGCCGATCGGCTCGTGGCCCAGCCAGGGTCGCGCGAGTACAGCGGCCTGACCGTTGGCGTACGGTCGGTCGCCGCGGTCGAACGGCTGTTCATCGTGCGCGCCGGCGCGTTCAACCCGCCGCCGAAAGTTGACTCCGCGGTCGTGCGATTCCGGCCCCTGGCCGACCCGCTGATCGCGGAAGCGGAGCGCGCGCCGTTCCGGGCGTTCGTGTCCGGGTTGTTCAGCCGTCGGCGGAAGCAGCTGGGACGGAGCCTGCGGGATGTCGGCGGCCTGTCAAAGGAGCAGGCGGCCGCTCTGCTGGCCCAGGCGGGTATCGCCCAATCGGCCCGGCCGGAGACGGTGGCGCCGGCCGGGCTCGTCGCGCTGTTTCGTTTGCAGCAGGCATCGCATACATTGTGAAAACATTCACAAACTGGTCATGCGACGCATTGCCGACTCGACCGTCCGGCGTCTTTCCCTCTACCTGAGCGCTCTCGAGGCGTTCGAGGCGCAGGGCATGACCACCGTCAGCTCGGCCGCGCTCGCAACCAGGGGCGGCACGACCTCCGCGCAGGTTCGGAAAGACCTCTCCTTCTTCGGCTCCTTCGGAAAACGCGGGCTCGGGTATGCGTCGGCCGAGCTGGCGGCACGCCTGCGGGATATTCTCGGCCTCAAGCGCGCCTACCGCCTCGCCTTTGTCGGCGCGGGGAAAATGGCGAGCGCGCTCGTCAACTATCGTGGGTTTGACCAGCGGGGGTTTCACATTCAGGCAGTGTACGACACTGACCCCAGCGTCATCGGGCAGACCTGGAACGGCGTCACGGTCCGGAACGCGAAGCAGATGGTCGGTGACCTCAAGGGCAATCCGGTTGATATCGGCGTCATCGTGACGCCGGCGGATGCGGCACAGGGCGTGACGGATCAACTGGTCCAGGCGGGCGTCAAAGCCATACTCAATTTCGCGCCGGCCCCCATCATGGCTCCTCCGGACGTGTCGGTGAAGAGCGTCAATCTCACCCTGGAGCTTGAGGCGCTGAGTTACGCGTTGAGTAACCGCTGAGTGGTGACCACCAGCGCGGGGGTCATCCTCCGCCCCGACGGCACGTTGGTGGACCGGGCGCTCCGGCTGCTGGACGGGGCCCCCGCGGACAGCGGCCGCCTGACGCGTGACGTCCTGGGCATTCCGATCGCCAGTCCCGCCGTCGCTGAACGCCTGGTCACCGCGCTGCTCGGCAGTGACCCCCGCGTCGCGCGACTGGCCGATGGGCGCTGGGCCCTGGTCGGGTCGCCGGCCGGCTCACCCGGCGTCGCGGACTGCGTCTACGCCGTCGTGGATGTCGAAACCACCGGTAGCATGGCGGGGCGGGGAGACCGTATCACGGAGATTGCCGTGGTGCTTGTCCGGAACGGCGCATCGGAGACGGTCTACCAGCAGCTGGTGAACCCCGGCCGGCCCATTTCCCGCCAGGTCACGATGGTCACGGGCATCACGGACTCCATGGTTCGTGGCGCGCCGACGTTCTCGGAAATCGCCGACGACGTCATCGCGGCGCTCGCCGGGCGGGTCTTCGTCGCCCACAATGCGGGGTTCGACTGGCGCTTCGTTTCCGCCGAGCTCCGGCGCGCGCGGGGGTTCGCCCTCGAGGGGCCTCGCATCTGCACGGTCCGGCTCTCCCGGCGCCTCATCAAGGGGCTCAAGTCCCGGAGCCTGGACAACGTCGCGCAGTTTTTCGGCGTGGAAATAGAGGAACGGCACCGCGCGGGGGGCGATGCGCGGGCAACGGCCTGCGTATTTCTCCGGCTCCTGGCTCTCGCGGGCGAAGCCGGCGTGGCAACACTGACGGAACTCGCGGCCCTTGGCGAACGGCGAGGCAGGAAGCACCGCAAGAAGCGGCGGGCACACCCGACCTCGATGGACGAGGTATGACGCTCGTCACGACGTTTCGGGTCGGCCGGCTCACGTGCCACACTCTCGAAGGCGGACGCCAGCACCTGGACGGCGGCGCCATGTTCGGCGTGGTACCCAAGCCGCTCTGGGAGCGGCGGATTCCCGCGGATGCGCGGAACCGCATTCCCCTCGCCCTGCGCTGCCTGCTTGTCGAGCATGATGCGGGACCGGTTCTCGTGGACACGGCCCTGGGCAATAAGGAATCGGAGAAGTTCCGTGACATTTACGGCGTCGAGAACGCCGGAACGACCGGCCCCACCCAGTTGGAAGACGCGCTCGCCGAAGCCGGGTTCAAGAACACTGACATCAGGTTTGTGATCAACACGCACCTGCACTTTGACCATGCGGGCGGGAACACGTGTGTCGAGGGGCAGGCGGCGGCAGGAGGGGGCAGCGAACCGCCCAACCGCTCATCCGCAAATCCGCCTATCCGCCTGTCCTTCCCCAACGCCCTGTACGTCGTCCAACAACGCGAGCTGGAGTACGCGCACCACACCAACGAGCGCACCGCTGCCAGCTACCTCCCTCACAACTTTGACCCGGTGACGGCGGCGGGTCGCTGGCGGCTCCTCGAGGGCGACGGCGAGGTTCTGCCTGGCATCGGGGTTATCCGCTCGCCGGGGCACGTGCCCCATCACCAGTCCATTCTGGTCCGGGACGGGGGTGAGACCGCCTGTTTTCTTGGCGATCTCGTCCCGACATCTGCCCACCTCCCGCTTCCCTGGATCATGGGGTACGACGTGGAGCCTTTGGTCAGTTTGGAGAGCAAGAGGGCGGTACTGACGCGGGCGGAGGCGGAGGCGTGGACGCTGGTGTTCGAACACGACCCGGAGCGGCCCCTTGGCCGGGTGGTGAAGGACGGTAAGTCGTTTGTATATCAGGCGCTTGACACTCGGTGACGCGGGCTCTAGGTTGCCCCTACAACTGAGCAAGCAAGCGCGTTGCGCTTCACCCTTCTGCCGCCGTTTGTAGGCGAGCGTTCAGGGTCCGATGAGAAAGAGGCGGCGTCACGGCCGCCGCCAGCGGATTCCGGGGTAAACGGGTCCGTTTTTTTGTTCCCACGAATCGGGAGTTCGATCACTGGCCACTCCAGCAGAAAAACCCACCGAGCGCGTACGGGTTAACCGGCAGATCCGCATCAGCCCAGTCCGGTTGATCGGGGCCAACGGCGAACAGGTTGGCGTTGTCGCGGTCGAGGAAGCGCTCCGGATCGCGACAGAAGCCCAGCTGGACCTGGTCGAGGTCGCGCCGTTGGCGAGGCCGCCGGTCGTGAAGATCATGGACTACGGGAAGTACCGCTTCGAGCAGGCCAAGGCGGCCCGGGCGGCGAAGAAAAAGCAGCACGTGATTCACCTCAAGGAAGTGAAGTATCGGCCGGGCATTGACGTGCACGATTTCGACTTCAAAACCCGGCACGCGCGGACGTTCCTCGAGGAAGGCAACAAGGTGAAGCTGACGATGATGTTCCGGGGCCGGCAGGTTGCCCACCCGGAACTGGGGCGCGAAGTGCTCGACCGGGTCATGACGGCGCTTGCCGACATTGCCCGGGTGGAGTCTGACCCGAAGCTCGAGGGCCGGAACATGAGCATGGTCATCGCGCCGAAATAGCCAAAGGAAACGGAACTCGAGATGCCCAAGAAAAAGAGCAAGCGCATGGCGCGGCGCCGGCTGTGGTTCACCGGTACCGGCAAGGTCAAGCGCCGGCGGGCCTACAAGGGTCACATCCTGACCAAGAAGACCAAGAAGCGCAAACGCAAACTGCGGCAGCCCGCGCTGGTTTCGCACGGCGATCGCCGGTTGCGCCGCCTGCTGCAGGTCTAGGAGACACCCATGCCTCGTTCGAGACCGAAGGTCGCGCGCCTCGCGCGCAAGAAGAAAATCATGGAGCTCGCCAAGGGTGCACGTGGCGGGCGCAGCAAGCTCTATGAGGCGGCGAAGGAAACCGTCGAACGCGCCTGGCGCTATGCGTACCGCGACCGGCGCAAGAAGAAGAGCGAGTTCCGTCAGCTCTGGATCGTGCGCATCAATGCGGCCGCGCGCCTCCACGATATCTCCTACAACCGCTTCATGTCGGGCCTCAAGGCGGCCGGCGTCGAGATCAACCGGAAGCAACTGGCTGATCTGGCGGTGCGGGACCCCGTAGCGTTTGGCGAGCTGGCGGAGGTCGCGAAGAAGGGTAAATAGTGCGCGACAAACTGAACGACCTCGCATCGGCCGCGGCGGAGATCGCCACGGCCGATGCGTCGCGTTTGGCCGAGCTCAAGGTCTCCCTCCTGGGCCGCAAGGCGGGAAAACTCACCGAACTCCTCCGCGAGCTTCCCACGCTCTCCCACGAGGAGCGCCGTACCCTCGGCGCCCAGGCCAACGAACTCAAGAAGAAAATCGAAGCGGACATCGACGAGCGCGAACGCACCCTGGCGACGCCATCCGGCGCCGGGGCCGACGTGGATGGCTCCATGCCCGGCCGGCAGGCGTGGCGCGGGGCGCTGCACCCCGTCACGCTCGTCGTGGATGAGATCTGCGAGATCTTCCGGGAACTGGGCTTCAGCCGGGTCACCGGCCCGGAAGCCGAGACCGAGGAATACAACTTCACCAAGCTGAACATTTCGCTGGACCATCCCGCCGCGGACGCCCAGGACACGTTCTACGTGGGGCAGGGCACGCTCCTCCGGACCCACACCTCGCCGATGCAGGCGCGCGTCATGGAAACCAACAAGCCGCCGATCCGTGTCGTGGTGCCTGGGCAGGTCTACCGCCGCGATGCCTTCGACCCATCGCATTCACCGGTGTTCGAGCAGCTCGAAGGCCTCGCGGTCGACGAAGGCCTGAGTTTCGTGGACTTCAAGGCGGCGATCGACTACTTCGTGAAGCGGTTCTTTACCCGCGACACCGTCGTCCGGTTCGAGCCCTCGTTCTTCCCCTTCGTCGAGCCGGGCGCCCAGGTGCAGGTGCAGTGCGTCATGTGCCGCGGCAGCGGCTGCTCCACGTGCAAGCAGTCCGGGTTCCTCGAAATCATGGGCGCCGGCATGGTCCACCCCGAGGTGTTCACCCGGTGTGGCCTCGATGCGGAGCGCTACACCGGGTACGCCTTCGGCATGGGCCCCCAGCGAATCGCCATGCTGCGGTACCGCATTCCGGATATCCGATTGTTCTTCGAGGGTGACATGCGGTTCCTGGGCCAATTCACGTGAACCTGTCGCTCAATTGGCTCTCCTCCATGCTCAACCGCTCGCTCGACGCCCGCGAGGTGGGGGATCTCCTGGCGCGCGCCGGTGCCCCGGTCGAGGCCGAAGAAGCCCTGCACCAGGACCTGGGCGATGTCATCGTGGCGCTGGTCGAAAAGGTGGACAAGCACCCCAACGCCGACCGGCTCTCGCTTTGCCAGGTCAACGACGGATCCTCCGTCGTCGAGGTGGTGTGCGGCGCCCCCAACGTGACGGCGGGCAAGAAGTACCCATACGCGCGCGTCGGCACGACACTGCCGGGCGGCCTCAAGCTGGAATCGCGCAAGATTCGCGGCGTTCTCTCGAACGGCATGCTGTGCTCGGCCAAGGAGCTGGGGCTGGGTGTGGACCATGACGGCATCCTCGAGCTCAACACCGATGCCGCTCCCGGAACCCGGTTCCTGGACGCCATGCCCCTGGCCGACCACCGCATCACCATCGAGGTCACCGCGAACCGGCCTGACCTCCTGGGGCACAAGGGCGTAGCCCGCGAGCTCGCGGCGGCGTATGGCGTGCCGCTCAGGTTGCCGCCATTCCCCGGCGCTCCAACCGACGTGCGCGAGGCGACCCGGGCGAAGGGCGCCGGCGCGGCCGACGGCGTCGAAGTCCGCATCGAAGACGCCGAGGGCTGCCCCCGGTATCTCGCGGCCGTCATCCGCGGCGTGAAAGTCGGCCCGTCGCCCGACTGGCTTCAGGCGCGCCTCCGGGCGATCGGCGCCCGGCCCATCAACAACGTGGTGGACGCCACCAACTACATCCTTTTCGAGCTGAACCAGCCGCTCCACGCGTTCGACCTGGCGCGGCTCAAGGGGCCCGCGATCGTCGTGCGGCGGGCAAAGCCCGGCGAACGGATCACGACCCTCGACGGCGTCGTCCGCGTACCCGATGGCGAGATGACCATGATCTGCGATGCAACCACACCGGTTGCCGTCGCTGGCGTCATGGGCGGACAGAATTCCGAGGTGTCCAGCGACACGACCGACATTCTGCTGGAGTGTGCCTACTTCGAGCCGCGCCGCATCCGCCGTACCCGGAAGGCCCTCAAGACCTCCACCGAGGCATCGTACCGGTTCGAGCGTGGCATCGACCTCCAGTCAGCGCCGGCCGCGTTGCGACGCGCGGTGGAACTTCTGGTGGCAGTCGCGGGCGGTACGGTGACGGGCTCCGTGGATGTCTATCCGTCCCCGGTGCACGAGCCGACCGTCTTTCTGCGGACAGACCGCGTGGCACACCTGCTGGGCGTCGCCGTGCCGGTCGGTGATATCGAGCGCCACCTCGTGAGCGTGGGCTTCGCCGTCGCGCCCAAGGACCACCGGCTCGCCGTGCAGGTGCCCGGCTGGCGCCCTGACGTGACCGGTGAGGTGGACCTCATCGAAGAGGTCGCTCGCCTCAGGGGATACGACAATTTCCCCGTCGAGATCCGCGCGTTCCGCCCCAGCACCGTGCCCGACGACCCCGGGGAACGGGTCAAGGACGCCGTGCGCCGCCTGCTCACCGGGCGGGGACTCCACGAGACTCGTTCGTTCCCCTTGGGGGCTCAGGGGTCGCCCGAAGCCGTGGAGCTCGAGAATCCCATGTCTGCCGAAGAGGCGTATCTGCGGACGGACCTGTCGCCCGGCCTGGTGCGCGCCCTTGAGCACAACTGGGCGGTGCGGGAGCGGGACGTTCGCCTGTTCGAACTCGGCATCGTGTTCCGCAAGCCGAATGCCGGCAAGCGACCGGTGGAAACCCTGCGTCTCGGAGCGGTGGTGTCAGGCGCGCGGACACCGTCCCATTGGACGGTCTCCGGCAAGGCGCTGCAGTACGATCGGTGGGATGTGAAGGCACTCTTCGAAGAGGCGGCGGCGCTCGCCGGCGCCTTCGGCCGCGTGGTCGAAGATGGCGATGGCTGGAAGCTGGAGGACGCATCGGGGAGGGTCTGCGGATGGGCTGGGGAACTGACCGCCGACCGGCCGGCCTGGGCGGCGAGCGCATTCGGCTTCGAGCTGGACGTCCACGTTGGTCAGCGCCGGGTCGTGGTGTTCGCGCCGTTGCCCGGGACGCCACCGGTCGAGCGGGACCTGGCCCTGGTGCTCAAGCCGGGGGTCCGGGCTGACCAGGTCGAGGCCGTCATGCGCCGGGTTGGGGCCCCGCTACTTGAGACCTGCCGTGCGTTCGACGAGTATAGATCAGAGCAGGTTGGGGGCCGGAGTGTCGCTTGGCGGCTGGTGTTCCGCGCCGGCGACCGGACACTCCGGGACGAAGAAGTGGATGCCGTGGTCAAGAAGATCGTCGGCACGCTGAAGGAGGAGCTGGATGCCCGACTCCGAGAGTCCTGAGTTCGCCGCGCTGGCCGAGCTGGAGGTGGTGGTCCGGCAGGTGAGCGACGAGCTGGCCGCCTGGCGCCGGCGCGCGCAGAAGGCGGAGATCGACCGCCCGGGTTCCACGCGAGGAGAGTCCTCCGGCAGTCTCGAGGCCGATAACGCCGAGCTCAAGCGCCGGCTCGACGCGACGCGGGGCCGGGTGGAAGAACTGCTCAAGCGCCTGCGCTTTCTCGAAGAGCAGGCCAGCGTCCACGAGGTCCGGTGAGCAAGAAGACGGTCGTCAAAGTCACGATCGGGTCGGACGAATACACCCTGCGTTCTGACCGGCCGCCGGAGTACACCCGTTCCGTTGCCGAGCACGTGGACCGCGCGCTCAAGGACGTCCTTTCGGTCGGCCCGATCGTCGAGACCCAGAAGGCGGCCATCCTGGTGGCTCTGGCCATAACCGACGAGCTGTTCCATTCCCGCCAGGCCCAGCGCGAGATGGCCCACCGCCTGACCGCCCTCACCGCCGACCTGGCCCGCCTGATCCCCCCGGGCAAGCGGGCGTCCCGGGCGTCGGGCTCGATTGCCTCCGGGGAACAGAAGGCATAAGTTCTGGCAGGACCGTCGGTTCGGGTTGGTTCCCGGCTCGACGATGCTTGTGGACGATGCGGCGGCAAGCGCCCCGTCTCCTCGGGCCGCCGCTGGAGATAGATACATGACAATAGATCTCGGCCTCCTCCTGGCCGTCATCGGTAGCGCAGTAATTGCCGGTGCGGCCTTTTTTGTTGTCGGTCGCCGCATCGAACGCCGGGTGGCCGAAGTCGCCGGGCAGTCGGTGAAGCAGCAGGCCGAACGGATTCTCTCCGAGGCCCGGCGGGACGCTGAAGCGGGACGGGCCGCGTCGGTCATTGCCGCCAAGGAAGAGATCATCAAGGCGCGTGAGGGTTGGGAAACCGAGGCCCAGCGGCGGCGGCAGGAGGCCGAGCGGCACGAAAAGCGCATGGAGGAGCGGGAGACCCTGGTCGACCGCAAACTCAACGCGCTGGATGAGCGGGACAAGGATCTCCAGCGGCGCGAGCAGGCCGTGGTGGACCGGGACAAGGCGCTCGCCAAGCGCGACGAGGAAGTCGCCCGGGCCATGGGCGAGCACCGCGCGCGGCTGGAACAACTGGCCGGCCTCTCCGCCCAGGAAGCCAAGGAACAGCTGAAACAGGCCGTGACCGACGAGGCGCGGAGCGAAGCGTCCGCCCTGGTGCGGGACATCAAGGAAGAGGCCAAGAAGAACGGGGACCGCGAGGCGAAGAAGATCGTCGCCATGGCGATCCAGCGGATCGCGGCGGAGACCACCGCGGAAACCACCGTTTCCAGCGTCACCCTCCCCAACGACGAAATGAAGGGCCGGATCATCGGGCGCGAGGGCCGGAACATCCGCGCGTTCGAGACCGCGACCGGCGTGGACGTGATCATCGACGACACGCCGGATACCGTCGTCATCTCCTGCTTCGACCCGGTGCGGCGCGAGGTCGCGCGCCAGTCGCTGGAGCAGCTCATTTCCGACGGGCGCATCCATCCGGGCCGCATCGAGGAGGTAGTCAACAAGGTCCGGGCGCAAATCGAAGTCGAGCTGGTGCAGGCGGGCGAACAGGCGGCGTACGAACTTGGCATTCACGGTTTGCACGCTGAGCTGATCAAGCTCGTCGGCCGCATGAAGTACCGCACGTCGTACGGCCAGAACATCTACTACCATTCGAAGGAAGTCGCCTGGCTCGCCGGCATGATGGCCGCCGAGCTCAAGATCGACGTTCATCTGGCGAAGCGCGGTGGCCTCCTGCACGACGTCGGCAAGGTGATGACGCACGACCACGAGGGCACCCACGTCGAGCTCGGCGTGGAAATGGCCACCAAGTATGGCGAGCACCCGGTGGTCATCAACGCCATCGCGGCCCACCACGACGACGTGCCGCACGAGACCCCGATCTCGGTCATTGTGCAGGCCGCGGACCGTGTGTCCGGCGCCCGGCCCGGCGCGCGGCGCGAGGCGTTCGAGACCTACGTGAAGCGCCTCACCAAGCTGGAGGAAATCGCGACGAGCTACCCCGGTGTCGAACGGAGCTTCGCCATCCAGGCCGGCCGTGAACTCCGGATCGTCGTCGTGCCGGAAGCCATTGACGATGTAAAGGCCCAGCAACTCTCGGAACAGATCGCCAGGCGCATCGAAACCGAACTCCAGTATCCCGGCCAGATCCGGGTGGTCGTCATTCGGGAGACGCGGGCGGTGGATGTCGCCCGCTAAGCTGATTGATGGGACCGAGATCTCCCGGCAGATGCGGAGCGAACTGGCGCCGGCGATTGCGGCGTTGAAGGCGAAAGGCGTAAACCCGGGGTTGGCTGTGGTGCTGGTGGGCGAAAACCCCGCGAGCCAGGTCTACGTGCGGATGAAGGGCAAGGCGTGCGAAGAGGCGGGTATCTACAGCGAGACCGTCCTCCTGCCAGACGACACACCCGAGGCGCGGTTGCTGGCCGAGATCGACCGGTTGAATGCCGATCCGCGAATCCATGGAATCCTCGTACAGCTCCCGCTCCCGAAACAGATTGAAGAACACCGGGTGCTCCTCCGCGTCGCGCCGGCCAAGGACGTGGACGGGTTTCATCCCGAGAACGTCGGCAAGGTGGTCCTGGGCGACCCCACCGGGTTCCGCCCCGCCACGCCGTTCGGCGTCCAGCAGCTGCTTATCCGGAGCGGCGTCGAAACCAAGGGTGCCCACGTCGTCATTGTCGGCCGCTCGAACCTGGTCGGCCGGCCCATGGCGGCCCTGCTGTTGCAGGACGGCCCCGGCGGCAACGCGACCGTGACCACCTGCCACTCGCGTACCCGCGACATCGGCTCGGTGACCCGGCAGGCGGATATCCTGATCGTCGCCATGGGGAAGCCGCGGTTCATTACCGCCGACATGATCCGCCCGGGGGCCGTGGTCATCGATGTCGGGACGACCCGGGTGGATGATCCGAAATCAGAAAAGGGCTTTCGGCTCTCCGGCGACGTGGACTTCGATGGCGCAAAGGGCGTTGCGTCAGCGATCACCCCGGTGCCGGGCGGCGTCGGCCCGATGACGATCACCATGCTCCTTTACAACACGGTACAGGCGGCGAAGCAATGGACAGCCTGAACCTGTTCCCATCCGAGAAAGCCAGTCCCGCGTCCACCGACAGCGCGTGGAGCGTGCTCGAGGTCACGATGCGGGCGAAACAGCTGGTTGAAGGCGGGCTCGGCACGCTGTGGGTGCGCGGAGAGGTCACCGGGTTCAAGAAATATCCCTCCGGTCACTGGTATTTCTCGTTGCGCGACACCCAGGCGCAGATCAAGTGCATGATGTGGCAGACCGACAACCGCCGGATGAAGCCGCCCGAAGAGGGAACGCAGGTATTCGTCGCCGCCCGGCCGACCGTGTGGGAAGAGAAGGGCGAGCTACGCCTCACGGTGAAGCAGCTGATACCCACGAAGACCGGCGGCACCTGGCAGTTGAAGCTGGACCAGGCCCGCGCCGCGCTGCAAAAGGACGGCCTCCTCGACCCGGGGCGCAAACGCCGGTTGCCCGCGTACCCGCTGCGCATCGCCGTCGTCACGAGCATTGAGGGAGCGGCGCTCCAGGACATCATCTCCGTGATCGGGCGCCGGTGGCCGTCGGTCGAGCTCCTGGTCGTGCCGACCCGCGTTCAGGGTGAGGAGGCCGAGGGCGATATCTGCGCGGCGCTCGCCCTGGTGAATCGCGTTCCGGACCTGGACCTGGTCATCGTCGGCCGGGGAGGCGGCTCTCGGGAGGATCTCTGGGCGTTCAATACGGAATCAGTGGCACGCGCCGTGGCTGCGCTGGGGGTCCCGGTGATCTCCGCCGTGGGCCACGAAACCGATATTTCACTCACGGACCTCGTCGCTGATCTTCGGGCACCCACGCCGTCAGCCGCGGCGGAAGCTGCCGTCCCGGACCGCGAGGCCGTGTCCGGGATGGTGGGAGAACTCGCGCGCCGCATTGCCCAGGGCCTCACGCGGCGGACGTCGGTCATCGCCGAGCGGCTGGACCGCGCGGGAGACCGGCTCCATGGCTCCGTCGTGTCGCTCAGCGACCGCGCGGGAGCGCGGGTGGCCCAGCTGGCCGCCCAGCTCGATGCCTTGAGTCCGCTCCGGGTGCTCCAGCGGGGGTACGCCGTGGCGCGGGGGGACGACGGACAGGTCCTCACCCGCCGGGCCCAGTTTCCCCCCGGGCGCGAGTTCCGGCTCACGGTCCAGGACGGGGACGTGCGAGGAGCCGCGAAGTGACCGAGCGTCCGTCGTTCCGCGATGAACTCACGCGGCTGGAGTCGATCGTCCGCCAGATGGAGGCGGACGAACTCGATCTGGACAAGGCGCTTGAACTGTTCGAAGAGGGCGTGCGCCGCCTCAAGGCGGCGCGCGAATTGTTGTCGGAATCCGATCTCAAGGTGAAACGCGTACTGGAGGCGGCCGACGGAACGCTCCGGACTCGAGACCTCGACCGCTGACGTCACCGCGTTCCTGGGCGAGGCCCGGGGAGCGGTGGATCGCGTCCTGGCGGATTGGTGCGCCATCGTCGAACGGGACCTCCCCGGGCCCGTTGGGGCGGCGATTGCCTACAGCCTGGGCGCGCCCGGCAAGCGGCTGCGTCCCGCGCTGGTGTTTGCGGCGTTCCAGGAGCTTGGCGGAATCGGCGACGTCGCGGCGCTGGCCGCGGCGGTCGAGGTCATTCACACCTATTCCCTGGTGCACGACGACCTGCCGTGCATGGATGACGACGACCTGCGGCGCGGCCGGCCCACGACGCACCGCAAGTTCGGCGTGGATGTCGCAACCGAAGCGGGCTTCCGCATGGTGCCCCTCGCGGCCCGCGTGCTGGCCGCGGGAGCCACCCGCCTGGGGTTGCCGGTTCAGGTCGCCGGTGACATGGCCGCCGAACTGTTCCGTGCCGCCGGGGGTGCCGGCATGATCGGTGGGCAGGTGCTGGATCTCGAAGCCGAGGGTCAGCCGCTGGCACTAGAGGGGCTGGCCGGCATCCATCGGCGGAAAACCGGCGCCTTGATTGCGGCCAGCGTGGTGGTCGGGGCGCTCGCGGCGGGGGTGCCTTCGGCGCAGGTCGAGGCGATGCGAGGCTATGGGGAGGAACTCGGGTTCGCGTTCCAGGTGGTGGACGACGTGCTCGATGCCACCGGGACCTCCGAGGAACTGGGCAAGACGGCCGGCAAGGATGCCCGCCAACGGAAGGCGACCTTTGCCGTCCTCCTTGGTGCCGAAGGAGCCATCGCGGAAGCTCGCGCGGCCGCTCGGCGTGCGGTAGACCGCCTTGGGGAAGCCCGCATAGATTCCAGACTGCTCGCCGGTATAGCGGACTTCGTGGTCACCCGGCGCTCCTAGGGGAACACGGCGAATGAGCCTGCTCGCGTCCATCAAGAGTCCCGACGACATCAAGCGCATTCCGCGCGACCAGTTGCCTAGGCTGGCGGACGAAGTCCGCCAGCGGCTGATCGATGTCGTGTCCCAGACCGGCGGCCACATCGGGGCCGGGCTGGGCGTGGTGGACCTCACGGTCGCCATGCTGACCTCCTTCGACTCGCCGCGGGACAAGATCGTCTGGGACGTCGGGCACCAGGCCTACCCGTGGAAGATCCTCACCGGGCGGAACGACGCGTTCCCCACCTTGCGGCAGGCCAAGGGCCTGTCTGGCTTCCTGCGCCGGGATGAAAGCCCGCACGACCACTTCGGCGCCGGCCACGCGGGAACGGCCCTCTCTGCGGCCGTCGGCATGGCGACGGCGCGGGACTTGAAGGGCGAATCGTTCCAGGTCGTGGCGGTGGTGGGCGATGGCGCCTTCACCTGCGGCTTGCCGTACGAGGCGATGAACAACGCCGGCCATTCGGACCGGGACATCATCCTCGTCCTCAATGACAACGGCATGTCCATCGCGCCGAACGTCGGGGCCATCAACAAGTACCTGGGCTCGATCATTGCCAGTCCGGCGACCAACCGCCTGCGCGAGAAGGTGAAGGGCCTGATCGAAAAGGCGTCGCACGTGGTGGGCGGCAAGCCCATGATCGAGTTCGCCCAGAAACTCGAAGAGAGCGTCAAGAATCTCTGGTCGCCCGGCATGCTGTTCGAGGAGCTGGGCTTCCGCTATTTCGGGCCGATCGAGGGCCACAACATGGAGGCCCTGCTCAAGGCCTTCGAGCTGGTCAAGGGCCTCAAGGGCCCGCGGGTCGTGCATGTCATTACCGAGAAGGGAAAGGGGTTCCCGTTCCCGGAGCCCGACGTCGAGAAGTTCCACGCCCGCAACCCGTACAACCCCGTCACTGGGGAACTGAAGCCTGCCACGAGTGGGCCGCCGTCCTGGACCAAGGTCTTCGGCACCGCGATCACCGAGCTGGCGGCCGAACATCCCGAGCTGGTGGCCATCACCGCGGCCATGCCGTCCGGCACCGGGACCGACATTTTCAAGAAGAAATGGCCGGATCGTTTCTTCGACGTGGGAATTGCCGAGGGCCACGCGACAACGTTCGCGGCCGGCCTGGCCACGCAGGGCATTCGGCCCGTGGTCGCCATCTACTCGACGTTCCTCCAGCGGGCGTACGACAACGTCATTCACGACGTCGCGATCCAGAACCTGCCGGTCATCTTCGGCCTGGACCGCGCGGGCATGGTGGGCGCGGATGGCCAGACCCACATGGGCCTCTACGATATTGCCTACATGCTGGCGGTCCCGAACATGACCGTCACCCAGCCGATGGATGCCGCGGAAATGGTCGGTCTCCTGCGTTGCGCATTGGCCCACAAGGCCGGCCCGTTCAGCATTCGCTACCCGCGCGACAACGCACCCGCCGCCTCGCCGCCCGCCGCCGAAGTCGCCCCGGTTCCCTACGGAACGTGGGAAATGCTCCGGTCGGGAAAGGAATGTGCCGTGCTGGCGGTCGGGGTCATGTGCGGGCCGGCCATGGAGGCTGCCGCGCTTCTCAAGCCCGACGGCTTCGACGTGAGCGTGGTCAACTGCCGGTTCATGAAGCCCCTCGACCGCGCCATGCTGGAAACGCTGGTGCGCAATCACCGGGTCCTCGTCACCGTGGAAGACGGTGCCGTGGTCAACGGATTCGGGGCTTACCTCTCGACCATCGTCTCCGAGATCGCGCCCGACGTGCGGGTCGTGGTGATGGGCGCCGAAGATCGCACGTATGAACACGCCTCCCGCCCGGCCCAGCTGGCCGAGGTTGGTCTGACGGGGCGGGGCATTGCCGACCGGGTCCGGGTGGCCGCGGCCCAGGAGAGCACGGTCGGCGCATGAACGTGGGGGTGGTGGGAAACCCCAGGTACCGCAACCTTCGCGGCCTCCTGGCCCGCCTCGTCGCCCTCGCCCCAAAGTTCGGGTTCGAGCTGTGCGGTGAGGACAAGATCGCGGAACTGTGGCCCGCCCCGGTTCCATTGCTGCACGCCAAGCCGCTGGATCTCCTCCTCACGTTTGGCGGCGACGGCACCCTCCTCCGCGGCGCACGCATCACCATTCCGCAGGACGTTCCCATACTCGGCGTCAACATCGGGCGGGTGGGCTTCCTGGCGCGCGCCACCCCGCAGACCCTGGAAGCGGCGCTCGAAGCCATTGCGAACAAGCAATACAACACCGAGCTGCGGCGTATCCTGGAGGCGGTGATCGAGGGGGCCGACGGGATTCGGCGGCCGGCCGCATCGGCGGTGAACGACGTGGTCGTGCACAAGACGGGGGTCGCCCGCGTAATCCACCTGCGGGTCAACATCGGCGATGAGGCCGTGGGACAGTACAGCGCCGATGGCATCGTGGTGGCCACCCAGACCGGCTCGACCGCCTACTCGCTGTCGGCGGGTGGGCCGGTCGTCGTGCCCGGGGTGGACGCCATGGTCATCACGGCCATTTGCCCCCACACGCTCGCCGTACGCCCTATCGTCGCGCCGGGATCCGCCACCATCACCATCGAGGTCGTCCCGCCGTGGACCGACCAGGTCCTGGTGTCCTATGACGGCCAGACCGGCACGGCCCTCCAGGCCCATGACCGGGTGATCGTCAGCCAGGGCTCGGCCAGCGTTCGTTTGATCAAGCTCGGAACAGAAGGGTTCTTTGCCCGCCTCGCCCGCAAGCTACACTGGGGCGATCTGAGCGACCGCCAGCGGTAGGATGAAGGGAAAGGGAAAAGGGAAAAGTGGAACTCATGACGATCCCTTCCGGCCCGTGCCCGAGCTGATGCGCCTACCTTTTCCCTTTTCCCATTTCCCATTTCCCGTCTTTTCTGATGCTGACTGAACTCAGAGTCAAAGACCTGGCTGTCATCGCGGACGTGACGATCCCGCTCCGGGCCGGGCTCAACGTGCTCACCGGCGAAACCGGGGCGGGGAAGTCCATGCTGGTGGATGCCCTCGCCCTCCTCCTCGGCGAGCGCGCCAGTGGAGACCTGGTGCGCCCCGGTGCCGACCGCGCGGTGGTCGAGGCGGTGTTCGACATCGGCAAGGATGCGGACGTCGCCCGCACGGCGGACGAGCTGGGCGTGGACTTGGGAGACGAAGGCCTCGTGGTCCGGCGGGAAATCAGCGCCGGCGGCCGGAACCGCGCGTGGGCGAACGGCAGCCCGACCACCGTCGCGGCACTGGGGAAGCTCGGAAGCTTCCTGGTCGATCTCCATGGCCAGCACGAGGCGCAGTCACTCCTGAAGCCAGCCGCCCAGCGGGACATCCTCGATGCTTTTGGCGGCGCCGAAGGAGAACGGCGGCGCGTGCGGGTCGGGTTCGACACGGCTGAAGAGTTGCGTCAGCGGGAAGCCGAGCTCAGCCGCCGCCGGGACGACATCCGGAAGCGCGCGGACTACTTGCGCCATGTCCTCAAGGAGATCACCGGCGCCCAGATCAGGCCGGGAGAGGACGAATCCCTCGAGTCAGAGGCGCGCCGCCTGGGTCATGCTGAAGAGCTGACCCGCCTGGCGGCCCGCCTGGCAGACATTCTCGAGGGAGACGACGAGCGGGGCGCAGCGCCATCCCTGGGTGCCGCGGACAAGGCGCTTACGGCGCTGGAGCGAATCGACCCCGATACCGGGAAATGGCGGGCGTTGCTGGACGCAGCCATCGCCCAGGTAGACGAGCTCGCCCGGCTGGCCAGGGACTACGGTGCCGGCGTCGAGCTGGACCCCGGCCGTTTGGGCGAGGTCGAGCGGCGCCGGGACCTGCTCTATCGGCTCCGGCAGAAGTACGGCGCCACCGTGGACCAGATCCTCGAGACCGGGAACGAAGCCAAGAAGGAACTGGACACGCTGGACACGGCCGACGGCGACCTCGCCGCCCTGTCGGAGCGGCGCGCTGCGGTCGAGCGTGAACTGGAAGAAGCGTGTAGCGTGCTCACGAAGAAACGCCGGGCGGCCGCCACCCGCCTCTCGCGGGCTGTGGAGCACTTGCTGCCCGGTCTGGGTCTCCCGGGAGGCAAGTTCTCCGTAGAGATCAAGGCGCTCGAGTCCCCCAGCGGGAGCGGGGCGGACCAGGTCGCGTTCCTGGTCCAGCTGAACGTTGGCCTCGAGCCTCGGCCTCTCGCCCAGGTGGCGAGCGGCGGAGAGCTGTCCCGGCTCATGCTCGCGCTCAAGGTGGTGCTGGCCGCGCACGACGCGGTGCCCACGCTGGTCTTCGACGAAGTGGATTCGGGCGTCGGCGCCGAGGTGGGGATCCAGGTGGCCGAGGCGCTGGCGAAGGTGGGAGAGTCGCGCCAGGTGCTGGTGATCACGCACCTCGCGCAAATCGCGGCCCGCGCGCGGCACCACGTCAAGGTGACCAAGGCGCCGAAGCAGGGCGTCGCGACGGCCGATGTGTCGGTGCTGGACGCGGGGGAGCGTATCGAAGAGGTGGCGCGGTTGCTGGGTGGCGTGAAGGATCCCTCGCTACGCCGGCACGCAGAGGAGTTGCTTTCGGGAAAGGCGTCTAGGGAGTAGTCGCGCTCCCGCCCCATAGTCTGTAGTAGAACCGCAAATACATCGTGAGCGTGGTGGCCTTGGGCACGAACCCGCCCGAACCGGTGTACACCGCCGAGTATGTCAGTCCCGCCTCGACCGGAAGTTTCTTCGCTCCGCCCACCGACCGGTATTGGATTCCGCCCGTGAAACTGGTTGCCTGCACTTCGGTGCGCACGCCGATGGAGTCCGCGTTGGGCGTACCCGAATAGCGGTCGGCGCCCTTGCGATAATAGGTGGCGCCGGCATACACCCGGAACGCCTCGCTGAGACGGATGCCCGGGAAGGCAGAAAGGGAAATCTCGTCTCCGAGGTCCCGCTTTACCCGCACGACGGGAGCGGCGTTGATGATCCGCTCCTGGGGTGACACCCGGCGATCGAGTTCGTCAGGGAACTGGCGGTTGTAGGACGCGGCGAGCGACAGCGCGATGGCCGTGCCGGGCTCGAATGCCGCCTCGAAGCCGCCGTTCACGTCGAGTTGCCCGTCAGCCGGCGCGATGTCAATCAGGTTGAGCGGCGAGTCGCGCTTGCCCGTGGGCAGGCGGGTTCCGCCGAACAGCACGACGCGCGCGTGCGGGTCCTGCACGACTCCGAACCGCAGACCCAGCTCGGCGTCTCCCAGCCCCGTCACCTTGGTGTACCGGAACGCGGACGCGTTGTAGCCGAGCCCGGCCTCGGTGAAGACGCTCTGCACGTCGCTCGCGCGGAGGCGCGCGGCGGGCAGGGGCATCGTCAGGGTGGAGGAGATTCCCGTCACGCCGCAGGCGACCAGGTCGGTCCACAACTGGCTCACCGCGGATGCGATCGCGATACCGGCGGCGGAAGCGGCGGTTGGCGCGGCCGCGGGAGGAATGCCGGCACCCGTGCCCGCAAGGGCGGCGAGATTGGCGCTTATGCCTTGGGTGCGGGTCAGCACGGGTTGCGGGGCGGCGCACGTCGCCGTCGCCGCGGCGATTCGCTGGGACAACTGCGTCGCGGCCGCGCTCAGTTGGGCGAGCAGGCTGGTGATTTGCGCGGCGCCGGCGCCGTTGCCGGACGGCGGCAGGTTCTGATTCCAGCCCGCGTTCCCCTTGGTGCTGTCGAGCGTGAGGGTGGCGTTCATGCGCGTGACCACGACCGGGAGCGTGCCGCTCACAGTGAGCCGCTCTCCCAGGCCGACGGCGAATTCCAGCGGGAACGGGCGGACATCTGCGTCGAGCGCGGTTTTCATGGCGCCCAGCGTGAGCCGGTAGGTGTTGTTGTTCGTGATGCTGCGAACCGCCGCCTCGGCCGCCGCGAGCGTGGGGAAAAGGTTTGCTCCGGCGCTGTCGGAGGACGCCAGGCTCGTGAGCAGCACCTCGGTGCCGGCCGTGTCGAGGACGCGGTCCCAGCTCTTCCATGACGGCGTGAAGGCCCACCTGAGGACGCCGGCGGGGAGCACGCGCGCGTCGGGGATCTGGGCGCGGAGGGGCAGGGCGGCGAGAAGCAAAGCGGCCGCCACGAAGAGTCGCTTCATGACGGCCGGAATCTAACCCGCTTCGACGTCAGCGACCCGCGCGAATCATCTCCACGTCGGGCGTGTACTCCTCGGTCATCGCCACGTTGTTGCGTTCGCGGCGCACCACGCGGGACCAGAGCGAAAGCTTGGGATCGAACAGGAACTGGAGCAGTAGCCGGCCCCACGACTGGTGGGACTTGAGCGGCACGTACAGCTCGGGCGCGATCGCGTTGATCTCGGGCAGCTTGCTCCACGGCACCGAGGGGAGATCGTGGTGCTCGTTATGGTAACCCACGTTGAACGCGATCTTGTTGAGCGCGCCGTAGTAGCTGAACGTTTCCTGCTCGTCCTCCCCCGTGAGATAGTGGCGCTGGATCCACCGGGCGCCCAGCGGGTGCAGGCCGATCGAGAACAACAGCGACAGGGTGAAGTAGACCACGGCGCCGGGGCCGAACACGAACCACACGGCGACATTCACCACCATCTGCACCAGCCAGTTCACGGCCGTCAGGCCGTCGAACAGCTGGATTTCCTTGAGCCGGAACGGGCGTGCCATCTGGAAGAACGCGTACAGCAGGAGCCAGGTCGCCTTGCCGAACGCCGAGTGTCCGATGAGGCGCGCTTCCCATTCGCTCGGCACGTCCGCGTCCAGCTCGTACACCCCCTGGAAGGCGTGGTGCTTGAGGTGGTACTTCTGGAACGATGCGTAGCTGGGGAAGGCGAGCGGCAGGTTGGCCAGCAGTCCCGTGATGATGTTCCCGATCCGCTGCTTGAAAACCAGCTTGTGCGTGGCCTCGTGGATCATCACGAACAGCGAGTGATTGGCGAAGGCGCCCACGCACCATGCGAGGAGCGCGATGGCCCACCACGGCTTGTCGGCTATGAGCGCGGCAAGAACGAACTGGAACGTGACGAGGCCGAGCGTGAACCAGAACGTGCTCGAATCCGTCCCGATGAGTTGCCGGACTTCGGGGTGGGTCTTGAGGATGTCCTTGGTGCGAGCGCGGTGGGGCTCGGCAATTGTGGAATGACGAAAATCGGTGGTTTCGCCGCTCATTGCCAACCTGGGCTGAAGGACTGTTGGTAACTCGCGCGTGAAACGCGATCCGCGCCGGAAGGCGCGCTCAAGAAGTTAGCCGGGGCGGGGAAGGTTGTGAAGCATTGGGGCCCTCCGCCATGTTTCCGCGCTGGCCCGGGTGGTGTAATGGTAGACACTGGGGACTTAAAATCCCCTGGGGGCAACCCCGTGCAGGTTCGAGTCCTGCCCCGGGCATAACGACTTACGCGGCCGGTGTTCCCCATGCGGTGCGGGGCTTGGTGGGACAAGTGGTGGGACGCCATACGGGCGCATAAACCCCATAGGGGCGCAGGATTATTCATATAGACTCTGCGCCTCACTGGCTGGCCGCTTCCCGGTCGGGCATCACGCCGTCGAACATCACGACGTCGAGCGCTTGGGCGACTTCACCTTTGTTCTTACTTCTGGTGTAGCGGCGGATCGTCCCGGGCGTCTTATCGCGCAGGTGGTCGCCCACGCGGGCCTCGCTCATGCCGGCGTCGGTGCTCCACTGGCCGGTGCAGTGGCGCAAGTCGTAGAGTCGGTTATCCCCCTGGCCGACGACTCGACAGGCCCGCTGCCAGGTATCGAGCAGCGGCTCGTAGCCGATGGGGCACGGGACGGCCTTCCGCACCCACGGCCAGGCCCGGGGGCCGAACTTCACGACGATCTTCCCTTGTCGGCCCTTCTTCGTCCCGATCACCACCAGCTCCTGGGTCAGGGGCCGGAGGTCGGTATCCTGACACCGCAGATACTCGCCCGGCCCCAACCCGCCGGCCGCCATAGCGACGTAGCAGGGGCGGAGTGGCGCGGGCACATGCTGGAGGATTTCCCAGAACCGTTCGATGGGCAGCTCGGGCACGCGGGTGTCGGGTTCCTCGCCGCGGGGGAAGTTCGACATCACTTCTAGTCGGAACGGGTGAAACTTCCCCTTGAGGCCCCCGCCCAGGGTGGTCGTCAGGAACGCACTCACGGTGCGCCGCACGTGGTTCCAGCCTGTGGGTCCCGTGGTCCAGTGCATATGCACCGCCCGCCAGTCCACCGCGTCCAAGTCGCGGATTTGCGCGAGCGGGCCGAGAACAGCCGCCCGCTGGAACGCCCGCCACGCTCCCCCGTACCGGCGTCGGGTAGCCGGTGCCGGGGCCGCCGTCGCCAGCCACCCGGCGCCGGTCTCCTGTCCCTCGGCGTCGAGCCCCACGGCTACCCACAGCGGCCGCGCCAGGACGACACTATCCCCGACATAGGTCAGCGCGTTCCGCCGTTGCGCGTCGAGGACTTCCCGGAACGTGAGCGCGCCACGCTTCAACAGCCGCAGGATCTCGAGCCGCCCGGTGTCGTAGAGCTCCGTCAGCAGCGCGTCCCAGGTCCGCCGTATGTCGGCGGAGGGACACCGCGCCGTCAGGCGCCCGATGCCGGGCACCACACGATCCAATCGCAGAGACTTCATTGCGTCCTCCGTTCCTGGGCCCAGCGACGGGCTAAAGTCCGCATGTGTACTTGATCCGATCCCGTGGACGGTGTCACTGCGCTGCAGTGGCCTGAGTCCATTCATTCCGCCTCCGGGAGTCCCGGGACGATTCAGTCTCGCGTGACCAACTCATTGGACCCTATATTCCCAGCTTGATACTCTTCCGCGATCATGGATGAACCCAAAGTGCCCGCGACTGCGACTGAACTGACTCGACGGCTTGGGAGACTGCATCGGACGCGGAAGAAACACCA
>SHZT01000009.1 GCA_009692185.1 Gemmatimonadota bacterium
AATTCGGGCTAACTGTTCTTGCTTGAATGGGGCGTTAAACAGCCGCCGCCCATCCGCTCCCCGCCGATGCGTCTCCATCCGACGACCCTCCCTTGAGAAGTGAACTTACGCTTCGCAAAGTGCCTCGTCGAATTGGGGTACAGAGCATCGCCTTCTTGCTCACAGCCCCGATGCTTAAGCACGAGGCGTTTGCTGAAGAAGAAGAATGGCGGCTTGTCTTTCCTCACTTCTCCATGTGGGCGTCGCCCACCCGGTTCCGAGATGCTGGTAAGCTTCTTGTTCCGTATGTCCCTGTCCCTATCAAGGACATTCCCAACTTCATACGGCGCGTCATAGTCGGGCCAACACCCCACGGCGAACTAGAGAAGCGAGCGCTAAGCGCGCATTTGACGATTCACGGCTTTCCCTACGCCGTGCCAACAACATCGGGTGTCCCCTACCGTGACTGGTGACGGCGAGGAAAGCCGCGCGTCCCCGCCGAAGCTGAGTCCAAGTAGCACGCGCGGCGGGTCCCGAAGTACGCGTCAGTGACGCCCCACCCTGTGTACCAGCCTTCCCTGATCGCGCACTGCAGCGTACGGAGGGGTCCGCCGCGCGGCCCATGCCAACCTTTCCTCCAGATCGAACTAGTGGGGTTCGCAGTTCCCTGACTTGCAGACGCCTTCGTGCCTTCGGGCGCCGAGAGCAGTTCGGCCAGCGCGGCCTCAGGCCGACCGCAACGCTCCAAGTCGCGGTTCCCGGTTACGCGTCCACCCACCGCGCGACGGCGGCTGAACGCGACTCGACGCCCGACTTCTGATAGATGCTTGCCAGGTGGGATCTTACAGGTACCGGCAGATCGGCCTCGGCAAGTGCGGGGGTCGACCGCTCTGGGACGAGTGCCACGATAGCATGCGCGACCACGCGCACCGTGGCGAGCATCAGCCCCTGCGGGGAGGAGGGGAACTAGAGCGCAACAATCCGGGCGCGCGGCGGGAGCCCGGGCTCCAGTTCCATGATTCCCACGGACGGCTTGAGGTCGAACCGCCGCGGCCCCGCCGAGCCCGGGTTCATGACCGTCACCGTGCGATCGACCATTTCGAGCAGTGGCCGGTGCGTGTGGCCGTAGATGATCACGTCGGCCGCCAGGAACGCCTCGCGAAGCTTGGCGGGCGTTGGGCTCCCGAACTGGTCCCCGTGCGTTACCACGATCGCCAACCCGTCGAGCTCCAGCTCCGCCACCTTCGGGAGGCGGCCCCGAATGTCGAAGCCATCCACGTTTCCGTAAACCGCCGTCACGGGCGCCAGCGCTTCCAGCTCGGCGAGCAGTTCCAGCTGGCCGACATCCCCCGCGTGGAGGATGTGGTCTACCTGGGAGAAGACATCGAAGACTTCGGGGCGGAGCTGGCCGTGCGTGTCGGAAATAATGCCGAGCCGCACGTCAGCCCTTCCACCGGGGCGCGATCTGGATCTCCAACCCCATCTGGTCCACGATCCGCTGGACGATGAAGTCCACCAGCTCGGCTATGGTCTTGGGCTGGTGGTAGAACCCCGGCGCCGCCGGGATCACCACCGCACCAGCTTCGGTAACCGCCGTGAGGTTCCGGAGGTGAATCAGGGACAGCGGCGTCTCCCGGGGGACGAGAATGAGCTTCCGGCGCTCCTTGAGGGCCACGTCTGCCGCCCGTTCAACCAGGGACCGGCTACTCCCGTGCGCCACAGCTGACACCGTACCCATGGAGCATGGGCAGATGACCATCCCGGTGCTCCTGGCAGACCCGGAAGCCGGCGCCGCCCCCCGGTCTCCGTCGTCGAACACCGAAACAGTGCTCCAGTCGCCTCCGGTGGCGGTCTTGAGCTCCTGGTCCGACGTGATCCCAGACTCTAGGGCCAGTATCCGCCACCCGTGCTGGGATATGATGAGCTGAACCGGCACCTTGTTCCTGGCCAGAACCTCCAGCAGGCGCACGCCGTACGGGGCCCCAGATGCTCCGGTCATGGCCAGAACCCACGGAGCAGCGGTCACCGGCCTCGGCGGTTGGGGGTGGGAGAGCGGACTGGATGTTTCGGAGAATTGGGGACTGGGGATTTCGGACTGCGGATTGGCTTGCGATGCTCCGGGACATGCTTTGCGTCCCTCGGGGGCCCACCCACCCCAATCCGCAATCCCCAATCCGCCATCCGCAATTTCATAGGATCCGGTCAACCAGAATGGAGACACACACCACCACGCTCATGATCCCATTCATCGTAAAGAATGCGGCGTTGAGCTTGGACAAATCCCCTGGTTTCACCAGTCTGTGCTCCCACAGGAGCGTGGCGGCGGCGATGCCGATGCCGACGTAGGAGATCCACCCGAATGAGGCTCCGTACCAGAACACTGATAGGCTCAGTATCGCCATGTAATGCAACCACTTGGCTACCTGAATGCTCCCGTGCGTACCAAGGAGCACAACTGCGCTCTTGAGGCCATGCTCCCTATCGAACTCCCGGTCCTGCAGGGCGTAAAAGACGTCGAATCCGGCCACCCACAGGAGTACGGCGGCAGACAGGGCTATCAGGGTCCACCAGGGGGTGCTCCAGGCACCGGTAATAGCCAGGTAGCCGCCGACCGGAGCCACGCCAAGCGATGCTCCGAGCCACAGGTGGGACCAGCTGGTGAACCGCTTCGTATAGCTGTAGGCCAGTATCCAGGCCAGGGCTGGTATCGACAGATAGAGGCAAAGGCGGTTGAGAAGGCCGGCGGATACCACAAACGTCACCGAGGCCAGGACGACACCCACGGCCGCTTGCCGTACGGACAGGCGCCCGGCCGGGATCTCCCTTCCCCGGGTTCGGGGGTTCCGGGCGTCGAACTCCCGGTCAACGATCCGATTGAACCCCATGGCCGCGAACCGGGCGGCCGTAAAGGCCAGGAGGACCAGCACCGCTTGGCGGATCCCGACTGGGGCCGAGTATGAGGCGTAGACAGTTCCCACCACGGCAAACGGCAGAGCGAAGAGGGTGTGGGGCAGGCGAACCAGATTCGCGTACCGGATGATCAGCGAGCGCCCCGCCAACGTCTGGCCCTCCCGGGCCTCCGCGGGCTGAACCACCCCCTGCCCCGGCGAGTCGAGTACGGCCCTTAGGCCCTGCATGCGCGCCACCGTTTTCCGATCCTTCACCGCTTCTTCCCCAGGTCTATGCCCAGCCCGGCCCACATCGCATCCACGCGGGCCCGTGTGGCTTCATCCATGACGATCCGCTTGGGCCATTCCCGGGTAAAGCCTTCTTCCTTCCACTTGGTGGTCGCGTCCACGCCCATCTTGGACCCGTAGGTGAACGCCCGTGAGGCGTGGTCCAGGACATCAATGGGCCCCATGGTGAAGCGGATATCCCGTTCCGGGTCGATGTGGTTGAGGGCCACCCACCATGCTTCCTCGGGGTTCCGCACGTTCACGTCCCCGTCTACGACGACGATCAGCTTGGCCAGCGACATCAGGCCCATGCCCCAGAGCGCGTTCATCACCTTCCACGCCTGCCCCGGATACTGCTTGTGAATCGACACGAACACGAGGTTGTGGAAGATGCCGTACGACGGCATGTGGTAGTCCACGATCTCCGGCACCGTGAGCTTGAGCAACGGGAGAAAGATCCGCTCCGTGGCGTGCCCGAGGTAGTAGTCCTCCATGGGCGGCCGCCCCACGATGGTCGTGGGGTACACCGGGTCCTTCCGCATGGTGACCGCGGTGACGTGGACGGCCGGGTAGAGGTCTGCCAGCGAGTAGAAGCCGGTGTGGTCGCCGAACGGCCCCTCGGTCACCAGGGCCTCGGCCGGGTCGATGAACCCCTCGATCACAATGTCGGCCTCGGCCGGCACCTGGAGGTCCACGGTGACGCCCTGGACCAGGGTCACCGGGCGCCGGCGCAGGAACCCCGCGAAGACGTATTCATCGATGTTGGGCGGCAATGGCGCCGACGCCGCGTAGATGGACGGCGGGTCTCCGCCCAGTGCGATAGCCACCGGCATCTTCTCGCCGCGCGCAGCCATGTCCCGCCAATGCGCGGCGCCCACCTTGTGCCGCTGCCAGTGCATGGCGAGAAGATCCTTGCCGAGCACCTGCACGCGGTACATGCCCACGTTGCGAACGCCGCTCCGGGGGTCGCGGGTGATGACCTGCGGGAGAGTGATGTAGGGACCGCCATCTTCCGGCCAGCAGGTGATGATGGGCAGTGCACCCAGGTCGATGTCCGCGCCGCGGAGGACCGTCTGTTGGCACGGAGCGTTCTTGACCGTCCTGGGCGGGTACTTGGCCAACTCCAGGAGCTGCGGCACGAGGGCAAGTTTTTCCCGCCAGCCATCGGGCACCTTGATCGTCAGCATCTGGCTGATGCGGACGCCGATCTCATCCAGGTCCTGCACGCCCAGGGCCAGCGCCATGCGCCGGTGGGATCCGAACAGGTTGATCGCGACCGGCATGCCGGTTGAGCGGCCACCCGCCAGGGCGGGCGCGTCGAACAGCAGGGCGGGGCCGCCATCGGGGCTTTTCATGCACCGGTCCGCCACCTCGGCGATCTCGCGCACCACGGACACACTCTTCGCCACGCGGGTCAGGTCACCCGCGGCGTCGATCGCGGCGATGAAGTCGCGGACGGTATCCAGCGGGCGGCCTCCGCTCACGCGCGGACTCCGCTGAGGAGCACCGCGATACCCAGCGTCAGGTCTTCGGCCCGGGCTTCGCGAAAACCCGCGCGCGCAAGGCGGCCGACAAGCTCCGCCGGCGTCGAAAACCGCTGAATGGACGCCGGCAGATAGTCATACGCGCTCACGTGTCGTGATACCAGCCGGCCAATGAGCGGCAGGATGTAGCGGGCGTAGACCGCGTAGAGCGGCCGGATCGGCCAGCGGCGGGGAACCGACAAGTCGAGGATCACCAGCCGCCCTCCCGGCTTCAACACGCGTGCAATCTCCTGGAGGCCGCGGTCGAGGTCGGAGAAGTTCCGAACGCCGAAGCCCACCATGCAGCCGTCGAACGCCGCATCACCAAACGGCAGGCCGAGGGCGTCCGCGCCGACCGGGTGCACGCGGGTAGATTTGGTCTTCCCCAGCTGCAGCATGGGAATGGCGAAGTCCGCACCCACTACGGTTCCCCGAAACCCGGCCTGGCGTTCCAGTTCGATCGCGAGGTCCAGCGTGCCCGCACAAAGATCGAGATACGCACCTGCCGGGGCACCGGGCCAGCCCAGCCGCCGCACGGCGGCGCGACGCCATTGCCGGTCGATATTGAAAGTGAGCGCATGGTTGAGGAAGTCGTAGCGAGGGGCGATGGCGGAAAACATCTCCCGCACGTACGACCGTTTCGCCTCTCCGTCCAGTTGGTCCACGGCGGGCGAGGACATAGGCGCGAAACGTACCGTCCGGCTTGGACTTACCGCAAGAACGGTGCGAATCGAAACCGTGCCGCCTGACGGGGCGTACGGGACGCTCGACAGATGACCATTCCCATCAGCTTCACCGCAGCCTCGGACCAGGAGGTCGTACTCCGGGCCCGCGAGGGTCATGAAGACGCATTCCGTGAGCTTATCCGCCGCTATGAACGCCCTGTGTTCTCGCTCATCTACCGAATGGTGCGGGATCGCGAGCTGGCGGAAGACCTGTCGCAGGAGACCTTCGTCAAGGTCCTGAACGCAATCGAGTCCTACCGTCCCGAGTACAAGTTTTCATCCTGGATCTTCAAGATCGCGAACAACGCGTCCATCGATCACCTCCGCCGGCGCGAACTGAACACGCTCTCGCTCGAGGGAGCGCGGGACGCCACGACGCCCGAGCGAGCCGAGGCCACGGCGCTCCAGATCGCGGACCGAAGCGAGTCTTCGCTGGAAGAAATGGAAGCGAAGGAACTCGGCGGCGCGATCGAAAAGGCCATTGCCCGGCTTCGGCCCGAGTACCAGTCCTGCATCCTGTTGCGTCACGTCGAGGACAAGTCCTATGAAGAGATCGCCGAGATTCTCAGTCTCCCGCTGGGAACTGTGAAGACATACATCCACCGCGCGCGCCGAGTTGCAACGTGAATTGGGGCCACTCCGCGCATGAAACCCGAAAGAATGCGAGTCCGTAGGGGGGAATGCATGACAGACCAGACCCAGCTCCCGCCGAATGGTGAGGACCCAGTCCTCGACCGGCAACTCCTTGCCCTGACACGCTTTAAACCCATAGTCGTGTTTGAAGACCGGGTGTTGTCCGGGGTGTGGCGGCCGGCTCCAATGTTTGTCCTGATCTGGCAAGATCGCCTCAGCCGGGTCTTCACACCGGCGCGGCGCTGGATGCTTGCGGGAGTGGCATCACTCGGGTCGTTCGGGTCCGCGATGATTCTTGGTCACCTGGTCACCAATCATCTGCTCAATTCCGACCTCGGCCTCAGGGTATCGAGCGCCATGGCGGCCGGAGCGACCGAAAACATTTCGTGGGACCGCGTATCGGGCGCGGTTGCCTCCATTGCTCCTGCAGCGGCGGGATCCATCTCAGGGTTGCCCGCCGCTTCGTTTTCACAACTGGCGAGCGTCGCCCCGTGGGCAACGCTGGCCACGATCATCAGCGGAGCAGGGCTGTACCTCGTCGCGAGGCGGCCTGCGCGTGAAAGGGTTCGGTCCTATGCGTCGCGTTAGCTCGAGTTTCGTTCTTGCCGTGGCTGCGGTTGCTGCACCGTCCGTGTCCGTTCCGGCCGGCGCACAGGCGCCGCAGATCGTGGCGCACACCGTGGACCTCTCCAGCCGGCAGGCCTCGCTGGGCCTCGAGCTATCGGACGGCAGCGCGGTGAAAATCAGCCTGGCCCGCGGGGTTTTCCAGATCAACGACAAAGAGGCCGGCCGCTACTCCTCGGGTGGAGCGCTGGAGGAATCCTGGCGCGCCTTGCTGGACGAGGCAGCCAGTTTGTCTACGGCCGGCTTGCGTACCCGCATGACGGCCTGGAGAGTGAACGGCCTGGCGGGTCCGGAACTCAAGATCAAGCGGCTGATCGACGGAGCGTTCCAGAAACTGCCGAGCGCCGGGACGGAAGTCCTTATCGCCCCTAGTACCCGGGAACCGGTGGGCGACCCGGGCAACGTGGACGTAGCCGCGCAGGTGGGTGAAAGGGTCGCCCGCGCCGTGGCCGCCTCCGTGGCTGCCCAAGCCACCCAGGGTCGGGGGTTCGACGTCAACATTGCGCCGGCATCTCGCGGCGTGGGCACCGTGGCCAACAACATCGCCGGGCTGATCGGCATGTTCGTCGCCCTGGCCTGCATCGCGTTCGGGCTGGTGTCGTTCGCACCGCGGCAGGTCGAGGCCGTGGCAGACACGGTACACCGGTCGTTTGTGCGCTCGTTCTTCGCTGGCCTCTTCGCCCAGCCGCTCCTCCTGCCCATTCTCGGCATGATGACCGTCGGCCTCATCCTGACGATCGTCGGGATCGTGGTGGTCCCGGTGGCGCTCGTTGCGTTCACGCTGGCGGTGGCCCTCGGCATGATCGGCTGGTACGTGGCCATTGCGCGGGCCTTGGGCGAGGTGATTCTCAGGCGTCGCGGCGCCGACGGTGACTTCTCGCTGGGAACGACGCCCTACCGGGCCAGTGTCGTCGGCCTGGCCGGCCTCCTGGCCATCTGGGCGCCGTTCGCGCTCATGTCGGAAGTGCCGGGCATCAACTGGGTGCTCCTGTGGTGCGCCATCGTGTTCACGTGGGTCATGGCAACGGCGGGGTTTGGCGCCACCATTCTCTCGCGGGGCGGCATCCGTCATTCGTTCGTCCGCCCGCTGATCCCGGTGTCCGGCGAATTCCGCATCACCGGTGAAGTCGCGGCGGCTCGCGCCGCAGTCCGGGAACTCGAATGAGAATCGCCACTCGCATCCTCGTCGCGATCGTCCTCGCTGTCATCGGCATCGGACCTCAGCTCGGCGCCCAGACCATGCGGACCGTTGCCGGCAACCGGCAAATCGGGTCGCAGACGGAGCTGGACGTGACGGTCGAGTTCGCGGCCGGCCGCCTGACGATTGGCCGGGACGAAACGGGCATGCTCTACCGCGCCAAGGTCGTCTATGACGAAGAACAGTTCGAGCCCCTGCTCGACTACTCTGCCGCCGACCATACGCTCAGGGTCGGCGTTGACGGCATCAGGGGCACGCATGGCAAGGACCACGACGGCAAGCAGGAACTGCGGCTCGACGTGACCCCGAAGGTACCGGTCACGTTCGACATCAAGTTCGGTGCAGCCAAGGCAGACCTGGACCTTGGCGGCCTCAACCTTCGGCGGGCCGAGGTGAACACGGGGGCCACTGACGCGACCGTCCGCTTCTCGACTCCGACGACCGGACGCTGCGACGAACTCACGTTTCACGTCGGGGCGGCGCAATTCAAGACGGAGACTCTCGGGAACTCCCGCTGCCAGCACCTGGAGTTCATGGGTGGCGTGGGGGGCCTGACGCTCGACTTTTCCGGCGACTGGGGCGGCGTCACGCGGCCGACCGCCGACATCAGCGTCGGGCTGGGGTCGCTGACGCTCCGGCTGCCGCGGAACGTCGGGGTCCAGATCGATATTTCGGGGGTGTTCTCGAGCTTTGACCGGTCGGGAATGATCAAGCGGGACGGCGCGTACTTCTCTCCGAACTACGACACCGCGACGACCAAGCTGGTCCTGAACGTGAAGAGCGCGCTGGGGTCCGTAGACGTGGCCTGGCGTTAGCCGGTCAGCACCGGCAGCACCACAGACTTCGTCCCCACCACCTCGATCAGCTTCGTCACCACCGCCGTCAACGCCAGCGCCGCTGGCGAGTCGGGCTCCGCGATCACAATGGGCTTGCCGGAATCCGCGAGGTCCGCCATGCGGGCCTGGAGCGGAATCTTTCCGAGCAAGGGCACGTTGAGCTCCGCCGACAGCCGCTCGCCGCCCCCCGACAGGAAAATCTCGCTCTTCTCCCCGCAATGCGGGCAGGCGAAGTAGCTCATGTTCTCGATGATCCCCAGCACTGGCACATTGACCCGCTCGAACATCTTGGCGCCGCGCAGGGCATCGCCCACGGCGACTTCCTGGGGCGTGGTGACGATGACGCCGCCCCGCAACGGAACGGCCTGGGCCAGGGACAGCTGGGCGTCACCGGTGCCGGGGGGAAGATCCACGATCAGGTAGTCCAGCTTTCCCCAGTCAACGTCTTGCAAGAACTGCGAGATAATCTTGGTAATGATGGGGCCCCGCCAGATGGCGGGGGCGTCGCGTTCCACCAGCAGGCCCAGCGACATGAGCTTGACCCCATACGCCTCGAGCGGAACGATGCGCGTGCCCTTGATTGCCGGCTTGTCGAACACGCCGAGCATGCGCGGAATGTTCGGCCCGTAGACGTCCGCGTCCATGAGCCCCACCGCGTTGCCCCGCCGGGCCAGTTCGACCGCCACGTTCGTGGAAACCGTGGACTTGCCAACCCCGCCCTTTCCGGACGAAATGGCGATGACGCGGCCCAACGAAGACAGGGGCGATGGTGGGTGAAGCGATTGTGGCTGGGACGATGGTGGAACGGGCGATGGAGGGCGATGCGCTGGCTGGGCACCCTTCGGCGCGGTGCTGCGCGGTTCCACCACTTCCATCCGCACGTCGGTGACACCCGGCACGTCATTCAGCGCCTTGCGGGTCTCACGGACCAGGGCGGCGGGGTCGTCGGGGGTGAGGACAAACGTCAGTGAGACGATGCCGGCATCGCTGACATCCAGGTCGCGGACCATGCCCGCCGAAATGACATCGTTATCTACCCGCGGGTTCCGGACGTTGGTGAGGGCACCTGCGACGAGCTTGTCGAGTTTGGAGGCCATGCGGGGAATCTAGGCAGATGAGCGGATGAGCGGATGGGCGGATGGGCGGATGGGCGGATGGGCGGATGGTTCAGCCCGCGAGATACTCCCGGGCGGCGGCCAGGACCGTGGCCTGGACGGTGGCGAGACTGCCTTCCAGAGACGCGCCGGCGGCCTTGCGATGGCCGCCGCCGCCGAAGGTCGCCGCGAGCCGGGCGACGTCCACGTCGCCCACGGAGCGGAACGACACCTTCACGCGCCCGCTGGCCAGCACCCGGAACAGGAGGGCCAGCCGCATGCCCTGCACCGACCGAGGGAACTCGACTACGCCCTCCAGGTCGTCGGCATCCACTCCGTGCCGCTCGAGCGCGCCGGGCGGCACGGTGACCCAGGCGAGGCCTCGCTCGTGTTCGACGACCAGCGTATTCAGGACCTCCCCGATCATCCGGACCCGTCCCTCCGACGAGGTCGCGTACACGCTCCGGTAGATCTCCTCCGGATTGACCCCCTGCGACAGGAGGTGGGCCGCGACCTGGAGCGCCCGGGACGATGTATTGGAGAACCTGAATCCGCCGGTGTCGGTGAGAATCGCGACGTACAGGGCGCGTGCCGCTTCGGGCGGGCACGTCCACGCGAGGCCCTGCGCAAGATCGTAGATCAGTTCGCCGGTGGCGCAGGCGGTGGAGTCGGCCAGTCGGGGGCCTTCCGGCAGTGTGCCATCGCTGGCGTGGTGATCAATGCAGACAACGGGAACCCCTGCCCCGGCAACAACGGGCCCGAGCTGGCCGAGCCGGCCCACATCTGAAATATCGAGCACCACGATGACGTCGGCCCGCTCGATGTGCTTGAGCGCCTGGCTCGACTTGTCGGCGGCCTCGGCGCCACCGAGGAGGAAGTTGTAGCGCCCGGGAAACGGCGTCGGGTTGGCGATGGCGGCCCGCACGCCGCGGGCCGTGAGCATGTGCCACAGCGCGACCTCGGAGCCTGTTCCGTCGCCATCGGCGTTGACGTGCGTCGTGATGGCGACGCGGAGGCCCGGCTTCAGGACCTTCGCGATCTCGCGAGCGGCCTTCTTGTGGGCGGCTGAAACGGTGACCGGGCGACCCGACGACGTTGTTTTCTTGACTGGCATGGTGGTGGAAGATAGCAAACGCGGAACGCGGAAGCCGGTGTGGCTTCCGCGTTCGCACTTCTGACTTCTGCGTTTGGACTACGTCCTCGCGGGCTACCCCTTCGCCAGGAGACTGTGCTTCTTGCCGTAGGCGAAGTAGAGCACGAGGCCGATGGCCAGCCAGGCCAGCAGGCGCAGCCAGTTCGTCCAGCCCAGGCCATAGATCATCGCGCCGCACACCACGATGCCAAGCGTCGAGACGACCGGAACCGCGGGCACCCTGAAGCCCCGCTTCAGCTCGGGACGCTGCACGCGCAGCATCCAGACGCCGGCACACACCAAGATAAACGCGAAGAGGGTGCCGATGCTGGTCATCTCGCCCACGATATCGCCTGGAATGAACCCGGCGAAGAGCGCCGTCAGGACGAAGAACAGCATGTTTGACTTGTACGGCGTCCGGTAGACCGGGTGGGTCTCGGCGAAAATCTTGGGAACGAGACCGTCACGGCTCATCGAGTAGAACACCCGGGACTGGCCGAGCAGCATAACGAGAATGACGGACGAGAAACCCGCCAGAATCGCCACGGTGACGAACTTCGCGAGCCAGGCGTAGCCCGTCATGTACTTGCTGATCGCAAAGGCCACCGAGGCCTCGCGGCCGGTGCTCCGGAAGTCCTCGACTGTCGCCACGCCGGAAAGGACGTACGCGAACAGCACGTAGAGGACGGTGCAGATCGCGAGCGAGCCGAGGATGCCGATCGGCATGTCCCGTTGCGGGTTCTTCGCTTCCTGTGCGGTCGTGGACACGGCGTCGAAGCCGATGAAGGCAAAGAACACCACCCCCGCGGCACCGAGGATTCCCATGATACCGCCGTAGTTGTGCGTGACGCCCTCGGGCGTCACGTAGGTGGTCGCCACAGGAATGAGCGGCGTGTGATTCGCGGGGTTGATGAAGCCCCAGCCAATCACGATGACCATCAGGACGATGGTGACCTTCGTGATGACGATCAGGTTGTTGACGAACGCCGATTCCCGCGTGCCGCGAATCAGGAGCAGCGTCAGCAGGAAGAGGATGACAATGGCCGGTATGTTGATGATGCCGTGTACGGCCGCGACGTCGCCAAGGCCGGTCCCCGGCATGGTCTGGAACGGTGAATGCCACAATCGCCACGGCATGCTTACGCCGAAGAAGCCGAAGACGTTGTTGAGGTATTCGCTCCAGGCGATGGCGACCGTGGCAGCGCCGACCGCGTATTCGAGCACCAGGTCCCACCCGATGATCCAGGCCATCAGCTCGCCCATCGTTGCATAGGAATACGTGTAGGCGCTCCCGGCGACCGGGATCATCGAGGCGAATTCGGCGTAGCAGAGCCCGGCGAACGTACAGCCGAGCCCGGCCACGAGAAACGCGAGTGTCACGGAGGGGCCCGCCCGGTCGGCGATCGCCGCGGCTGTCCGAACGAAGAGACCCGCGCCAATGATGGCGCCGATTCCGAGCGCAATGAGTGCGCCTGGCCCCAGCGTGCGCTTGAGCGCGCCTTCCCCGGTGGCGGCGCCGTCGTTCATCAGGCGCTCGATGGACTTGGTGCGAAACAGTGTGCCAGCCATGCTCAGTCTCTCCTTGGAATCGGTGAGGCTCGGTTCGGCGGGCAAGAGTAGGGCGCCGAGGGGGGACATGTCAAGGAATGCTGGCTACCCGCTGTAGTTCGGTGACTCCCGCGTAATGACCACGTCGTGGGGGTGTGATTCCCGGAGGCCCGCAGACGTGATCTGGGTGAACTCCGTCTCGCACCGGAGCCCTTCCAGGGTGGCGACACCGCAGTAGCCCATGCCGCTCCGGACGCCGCCGACGATTTGGTAGATGACGTCGCCGACCGGCCCGCGGTACGGCACCCGCCCCTCGATTCCTTCGGGGACCATCTTGTTGGTGGAGTGCTCGCCTTCCTGGAAGTAGCGATCGGCGGAACCCTCCTGCATGGCGGCCAGTGAACCCATGCCGCGTACCGTCTTGAAACGGCGCCCTTCGAGCAGGAAGCTCTCACCGGGGCTCTCCTCGGTGCCGGCGAACATGGAACCCATCATGACGCTGGCGGCGCCGGCCGCCAAGGCCTTGACCGCGTCACCCGAGTACTTGATGCCACCGTCGGCAATGACCGGCACGTCGCCCGCGCCGCGGACGGCCTCCATGATGGCGGTGATCTGGGGGACGCCCACGCCGGTGACGACCCGCGTGGTGCAGATGGACCCCGGGCCGATGCCGACCTTCACGGCGTCGGCGCCACGCTCGACCAGCGCCCGCGCGCCATCGGCCGTGGCCACGTTGCCCGCGACCAGCTGGGCGTCCGGAAATGCCTCGCGGAGCTCGGCGAGCGTGTCGAGCACCCCCTGGGAATGCCCGTGCGCCGAGTCCACCACGAGGGCATCGACGCCGGCGGCGACGAGGGCCCTGGCCCGCGCCGCGGTCTCGGTGCCGACGCCGACCGCCGCGGCGACGCGCAGGCGGCCCATGGCATCCTTGTTCGCGCTGGGGTACTGCCGGCGCTTGAAAATGTCCTTGATGGTGATGAGGCCCTTGAGCGTGCCCTTGGCGTCCACCACTGGAAGCTTCTCGATACGGTGCTCGGCCAGCAGCCGCTCGGCGTCTTCCAGCGTGGTCCCAACGGGGGCGGTGACGAGGCCCTCTTTCGTCATCGCCTCCTTGATGGGCCGGTCGAGTTTCCGCTCGAACTGGAGGTCTCGATTCGTGATGATCCCGACCAGCCGCCCGTGTTCATCGACGATGGGGACGCCCGAGATCTTGAACCGCGCCATGAGTTGAGCTGCTTCCCGGATCGGCCGGTCGGGGCCCAGCGTAATGGGGTTCTGGATCATGCCGCTTTCCGACCGCTTGACCCGGTCAACCTCGGCGGCCTGGCGGTCTATGGTCATGTTCTTGTGCACGACGCCGATGCCGCCTGCCCGGGCAATCGCCATGGCCATTTCGGACTCCGTCACGGTGTCCATGGCGGCCGATACGAGGGGAATCCTGAGCTCGATGGACCGGGAGAACCGGGTGGACACGTCCACGTCGCGGGGGTGCACCGTGGAATGCCGGGGCACCAGCAGGACGTCGTCGAACGTGAGGGCGTAGCCAGGGCGGAACTTGGTCATGGGCGGATGAGCGGATGAGCGGATGAGCGGTTGAAAACAAACGCCCGCCAGGCAACTTGGCGGGCGGGCGACCGGCTCAGGGTTTCCATAGCGAAAGGTAGCGGGAAATCCTGAGGTCGGTCAAGCGGGATTGGCTATGCCGACTTGGGTGCTTCCCCGCTCTTGTCCGGCGTGTCGGCAGGCTTAGGCGATCCCAACTGATCTGCCGCCACACGTCCCGCCGCCGCCACTCCTCGCATGACGCGGCCCGCGGCATCCATGGCATCCATCGTGCCTTTCACCGCGCTGGCGGAGATGCGGCCGGCGCGCAGGGTGTCCTCGACGCGTTCCGCAAGCTTCTGAAACATCGACGGGTCACGGGACTGGGTGGCGTACTTCGTCTCCAGGAACTCGATGAAATCGAGAATCTGGTAGGCCTGCTCGTCGGGCATGCCCTCAAGGCGGCGGAGAATGCGTTCGCGCATGATGTCGTTCATGGGAGGGACCTCCTTCAGGGCGTCTTCACTTGCATCTCGACCAACTCGACCACCGGGTTTCCCAGGTGTTTCGTCTTGGCCACCTTGATTCTCGCGACGACCACGATCTGGGCCAGCGGTGAGAGGCGCTCGGCTTCCTTGACCTGCACGGCATCGAGGCTCACGTACACAAAGCTCGCCTCCGGCAGCGGGCCGCGCGTCAGCAGGTAGCGCCGGCCGAGCGGTATTTCCGGCCGCAGTTCGTCCGCGGTCATGAGGGACAGGTACTGCAAGGTCCACTGCACCACCTTGCTCTCGAAATCCTGGGGGCGGGTGCGGAGTTCAGCGGCGGTGACGCCAACCAGCACCCCGGAACTGCCACTCCGCACGTCAGATTCGCGGACCCAGCCTTCGACCTGTACCCGAACCCACTCGCCATTCCGCGCCAGGAGACGGACGGGCGTGTCGGGACCGAGGCTGCCGGAGGGCTCGCTCTCCGGCGTTCTCGCAAATGGCGTTCCGCGCGTCGTGACCGCACGGTCGAGCGATGGGCGGCTGGACACGGCGGGTGCGGAATCGCTGACGACGTCGGGCACGGCGGCCACGGGCTGGTCGTTGACGTCGGCGAGCGCGTCGGCGGACATCCATCCGGTGCGTTTCGCCCGGACCCAGGCACCCTCGCGGCTCACCTCGTCGAGCAGGAAACCGCCGAGGAGCCGCGCGATGACGTCGCCGTTGGGCCCGGCCCGCAGGTTTTCGCCGCGAGAGGAACTGATGACCAGGTTGTGCCCGTCTCGCGCGACACGACCGACCGAGGAAGCCCAGACCCATCCATCCAGCACGACCTCGACCCAACCGTCACGAGGAGATCCGCCCGTCACCTCGACGCCTTCGGAGACGGTCGCGAGCGCTTTCGACTGGGATCCCGACTCCTGCCGGAACGCGCTGGCCTGACTGACGCGATAGCGTGTTTGTGCGGCGGCCGGCGGCGTCCACAGCGCCACGGACAGGAGCACAAACGGCAAGGCTGGTAGGGACCTCCGCGTGCGGCTAGATTGCGTCATCATCGTAAGTTAGACCGTTCGAAGGGGAGCGCCAAGCGGATGCACCACGGCCGGGCAAACCGGCCGGTTGTCCTCATCGTCCTGGACGGCTGGGGATACCGGAAGGAGCGAGAGGGCAACGCGATCGAGCTGGGCCGCACCCCCGTTTGGCATCGGCTGTGGGAGCGAGCCCCGCGGACATTGCTGGAAGCGTCGGGCCTGGCGGTTGGACTCCCCGATGGGCAGATGGGCAACAGCGAGGTCGGGCACCTGAATCTCGGTGCCGGCCGGGTGGTGCCGCAGGATATCGTCCGCATCAACGATTCCATCGTCACCGGCGCGTTTCACCACATTCCCCCGCTGGCCGGCCTGTGCCGGAACGTGACGAAACGGGGCGCCACCCTGCACCTCGTGGGCCTGCTGGGCTCGGGCGGTGTGCACGCGCTGGATCGCCACCTCGAGGGCGCCCTGGACATGGCCCAGCGTCATGGCGTGCCGCGGGTAGCGATACACGGATTCCTCGATGGGCGTGACTCGCCTCCCAAGTCGGCGGCGGAGTTCGTTCGAACGCTGACGGGCGCCATCGAGCGGCACAGCAGCAGTACAACGCTCATACGGATCGCGAGCCTGGTTGGGCGGTATTACGCCATGGACCGCGACAAGCGCTGGGACCGTACCCGGCTGGCGTACGATGCAATGGTGCATGGCGTGGGTCAGGCGGTGTCAGACCCGGTGGCGGGGGTGCTCGACGCCTATGGCCGCGGCGAGACGGATGAGTTCATCAAGCCGCTGGTACTGACCCCGGTACTGACCCCGGGCGTGCGCCCGGGGCTGAACCCCGGGCTTACGCCCGGGGTCAGAGCAACAGGGGTCAGTACCATCAGGGATGGCGACGGCGTCTTCTGTTTCAACTTCCGGGCGGACCGGATGCGGCAGATGGTGCGCGCGCTGGCGATTGACGATTTCGACGGATTCGACACCGCGCCCCGGCCCAATATCGAGATGGTCACGATGACACAGTACGACGCGACGTTCCCGATTCCCGTCGCATTCGAGCCGTTTACGCTGAACAAGATCGTGGCGGAGGTTCTCGGCGCGGCAGGCAGGACGTCGTTGCGTACAGCCGAGACGGAGAAGTACGCGCACGTGACCTACTTCTTCAACGGCGGGGTAGAAGCTCCGTATCCGGGCGAAGAGCGCATCCTGGTAGACTCGCAGAAGGTGGCGACGTACGATCTGCAACCGGAAATGAGTGCGGCGGGTATTACCGACGTCCTGTGCAAGGCGATCGAAGCCCGCCAGCACGACTTCATTCTGTGCAACTACGCGAACGCCGACATGGTGGGGCACACCGGTGTCGCGGCCGCCGTCATCCGGGCGGTGGAAACGGTAGATACGTGCCTGGAACGTGCGCTCGCGAGCGCGGAACGCGCTGGAGCGGCCGTGCTGATCACGGCGGACCATGGCAACTGTGAGCTCATGGTCGACCCGGCGACCGGCGGCCCGCACACGGCTCATACGACAAACCCGGTGCCACTCGTCATTACCGGCGATCCGTCAGCTCGCGAATTGCGCTCGGGCGGATCACTGCGGGATGTTGGCCCGACGATACTCAACCTGCTGGGCGTGGAGATACCGCCGCAAATGACCGGCCGGGATCTTCGCCACGGAGCGGACTGAATGACATTGCGAATTGTGAATCGTGGATTCCTCGCGGCGGTGGCTCTCTTCCTTCCTCACGCGGCCGTGGCGCAGATCGGGCATGCGCCCGAGAAGTCGCCCTACCACGACATGCGGGCCAAGCAGTCCGCGTCGTTCATCGGCGGGTTCATGAAGGGCAAGGGCGGCGTCCTCAAGGTGGCGCCGTTTGAGGGCCCGGTGTTCGGTGTCCGATATGACCGGCAGGTGGGCACCGCCGCCGAGATCCTGATCGGCATTTCCGGCGCGCGCCTTGACCGGTACGTCGTTTCGTCCGTCCAGCCGGTCGTGAGCCGGACCTCGGGGCCGACCCCCGACGACCTGATCTTCATGGAGACCGGCGTCTCTCTCCTCGTGACGGGTCGCAAGTCATGGCACGGGTTCGTGCCGTATGTCGGCGGCATGCTGGGCGTCGCGTTCGAGACGTCGCTCGGCACGTTCAATGACTTCGCATTCGGCACCCGCGGGACCGTGACGCCGCACATCGGCCTCAAGTGGTATCCCGTGCAGGCGATTGCGTTCAAGATCGAAGCCCGCGACGTGATCTGGCGGGTCAAGTATCCGGACGCGTGGTTCGTGTCCCAGGGCACTGGCATTCCGCCGGTGCTGACATTGGGTACCGACCGCGCGGCCGAGTGGATTCACAACCCCACGTTCATGATTTCCCTGGGGTACACGTTCTCCTTCTAGCGACCCACGTTCTCCTCGCGGCCGCGCTGGGTTTCCTGGGCGCGACGCCTGGGGCCGCTCAGGAACGACCCGAACCCCGGCTGCTCCTTTCCGCCTTTGGCGGGGTCGCCGGGGGACGACACCTCTGGGCCGTCACCGCCAGCCGCTGTTCGTACTTGGAACTGTCGCTCCGGCTCGCTACGACACACTGCGGCTGTCGCGGGACATCCGCCCCGGACTGGTCCTCGGGTTCGCCGGCACGCTCTTCCCGTCCCCTTCGCTCGGAATCACCGGCGAGATTGTGTTCCTCGGGCTGTCGACGGACGATCACTGCTCCGTAACGTTCGAGAACGTGTTCACCGATCCGCTTTCCCGAAACGCGGCGCTCTGCGCCGACATTGACGCTCATTCCGTTTCTCCGACGACCGTGGGGTTCTACGCCGGCGCCACGTATCGGGCGTTCCCCCGGGGGTTTGCCAGTCCTTACCTTCGAGCCGAGGTCGGCCTGGCAACGCGGAGCGGCAGCACCGTAGAGATGGAAGGCGCGTATCTCGACGCGGGCCCGGTCGTGCGACGGCGGGCCGTGATCATAGACCCGGCGAGCAAGGCGCCCGTCCCCAGCGCGGCGTTCGCGTTCGGCGTCATGATCCCCGTGGCCGCGGGCCACCAGGCACGACTCGAGCTCCGCGATCACCTGATCATCAATGCGACGGGTGGCCGGGGTCGCCGACGCGCTGGCGATCGCGCCGACGTCGACGGTCCTGGTGCACAGCATCGCGCTCACGGCAGGCATAGACATCGTACTGGAGCGGAAGCGGGGGCGGAGGTACTGAAAGGCGACGATGGATGGGGCGATGGTGGGAGGGCGATGAGGGGGGCGATCCTCGCAGGGGGAAATGCTTCGCGATTCGGCGGCAGACCGAAGGGGCTCGAGCGGGTCGGCGGAGAGAGGATTCTCGATCGCGTCGTCGCCGTGGTGAAGGCCGCGACCGGGACGCTCCCGTTGCTGGTCGCGAACGCGCCGGATGCCGCGGCGTGGCGACCTGATCTCGAGGTGGTACCAGATGTCCTACCGCGCCATGGAAGCCTGGGCGGGATATACACAGCGGTGTGCGCGGGGAGCGGACCGGTCCTCGTAGTCGGGTGGGACATGCCATTCCTCAACGCCGATCTGCTCGGCGCCCTGATCGCCGGCTCCGTCGAGTTCGATGTGTACGCACCGGAGAGTGGCGGGCCCCGCGGCATCGAGCCGCTCTGCGCGGTGTATGGACCCGCCTGCGGCCCCGCGATCCGCGAGTGCCTGGAGCGCAAGGAACTGGCGGCGGTCGCCTTTCACGACACGGTGCGTGTGGGCGTTCTCCCAAGAGTGCAGGTCGAGAAATTCGGCGCTGGGAAGACTCTATTCTTCAACGTCAATGAGCCATCGGATCTCGATCGAGCGGAGGCATTCTGGCGCGCGTGAAGGCTGAGCCCGGCCACGGGCTCACGCCGGCAGACGCCGCACGCGCGGTCCTCAAGCGGGTCCGCGCCCTCGCGGTCGAGCGGGTGCCCCTGGGCGCAGCGGCTGGCCGGGTGCTGGGACGCGCGGTGAAGAGCCCGCTGGATATCCCGCCGTGGAACAACTCCGCGATGGACGGATACGCAACGCGGAAGTCGGATCTCGGAACGCGGAACGTTGAACTGCGCGTCATCGAGACTATTCCCGCCGGTGCATTCCCACGGAAGAAACCGGGACGCGGTCAGTGCTCCCGGATCTTCACCGGCGCACCCGTGCCGGAGGAGTGTGACACGGTGATCCGGCAGGAAGACGTCACCGTGCTGGATGGCGGCCGGGTGCGGATCAACGACCTGCGGGACGCCGGGAAGAACGTGCGGAAGCGCGGCGAAGACATTCGGCGCGGCGCCCTGGTCCTCGAGAAAGGCGCCACGCTCGGGCCGGCGCAGGTGGGCGTGCTCGCGTCGGTTGGCGAGGCGGTGATCTCCGCGTACCGGCGGCCGCTTGTGGCCATTCTCGCTACCGGCGACGAGATCGTGGACATGGACCAGCGCGCCGAGATCCGGTCGGGGCGGAAGATCGCGTCGTCCAACAGTTACACGCTGGCCGCGCTCATCGCCGAGGCTGGCGGCGTGCCGGTCAATCTCGGCATCGCCCGTGATGACCCGAAGGACATTGCGCGCCGCCTGGCCAAAGCGAAGGACGCCGACCTGATCGTCACCACGGCGGGTGTCAGCGTGGGTGACCACGACCACGTGCGGGCCGCGCTGGACCGCATGGGTCTCACGCTCGATTTCTGGCGGATCCGCATGCGTCCGGGCGCGCCGGTGGGATTCGGCATGCTCGGCAAGCGGCCGTGGATCGGGCTCCCCGGGAACCCGGTCAGCACCATGGTCGCGTTCGAGCTGTTCGTGCGGCCGGCGATCCGGAGAATGCTGGGGCACACGGGGCTGTTTCGGCGCACGACCGGCGTGCGGGCGGGAGAGGAGATCAAGCTCGGGCCGAAACTGCAGCATTTCCTGCGGGTCACGCTGACCGACGAGGGCGGCGCGCTCACGGCGCGGCTTACCGGCTCGCAGAGTTCCGGCGTGCTGACGTCCATGGCCAAGGCCGGCGCGTTACTAATCGTCGGCGAAGATCAGCGAGTGGTTTACCAGGGCGAGACGATACAGGCAATTCGGCTCAATGAAACCGAACACGCCGCCGCCCCGCCGTTCTAGCCCAACTTCAGGCCAAGCAACTCGACGTCGAACACCAAGACGGCATTCGGCGGGATGTCAGGCGGGGCTCCGCGTGTGCCGTATCCAAGGGCGGAGGGAAGCACGAGCTTCCGTTTCCCGCCGATCTTCATGCCTGCTACACCCTCATCCCACCCGGCAATGACCTGGCGTGCCGCGAGGCGGAACGCGAACGGGTCGTTGCGATCCTTGCTCGAGTCGAACTTGGAGCCGTTGGGCAGCCAACCGGTGTAGTGCACCGTCGCCTGATGCCCCGCCTTGGCCTCAGTGCCTGTGCCGACGACCAAGTCCTGGTAATGCAGGCCTGACGGGGTCTTGGTCATCTTCGCGATATCCACGCCCAGCGCGGCCGCGAACTTGATGTTTTCCATGGTCACATCCTCTTGTATCGGGGACCGCTGCCGCCTTCGCGCGGAGTCCACCGTGGACCCAGCACGTCGGTCGCCTTGCAATCCACGCAGTTGGGCGGGTTCACCTTGAGTTTTCCGTCCACCAGCTCGTACACACCGGCCGGACAGAGGTGAGCATACATCCGGGCGACGTCCTCCGGAACGTCTTGGCCCACAATCAAGTGCGACGGAATGGTATCGCGGGTGGCGTTCCCGGATTTGAAGACGGCGTCCACCTTGGAAAAAGTGAGTTTGTTATTAGGTGCGGATGAGCGGATGAGGGGATGAGCGGCTGCACCCTGCCGTGGCACGTCGGCATCGCGGTGCATCGAGATCTTGCCGCCGGGGAAGGCGCCGCCGGTGAGGGTCATGAGGCCTGCCTTCACCCCGCCCACGTAGAAGCCGTCCTTGAACGCAAGCCGCATGTTGCGGGTGCGGTACAGATCCTTCGTGATGAACGATTCGTTGACGCGCCGGTCGTACTCGCCAAGCTGGGTTGCGGAGCAGTCGTTGGCCTTGAGGGCGCGGAAGATGGCGCGGGCGGCGAACATGCCGGACTGCATGGCATAGTGAACGCCCTTGAGTGACGGGACGTCCACAAACCCTGCTGCATCCCCGGCGATGAGGACGCCGTCGCCCGAGCGACGCGTGGGGAGCGAGTAGAAGCCGCCCTCAGGGATTGTCTTGGCTCCCCACTCCACCATTTCTCCACCCTCCAGGTACTTCCGGAACAGCGGGTGCAGCTTCATGCGCTGGAGGGTTTCGTGCACGTCGAAATCGGGGTCGGGGCAATCGAGGCCGGCCACGAGGCCGAGGGCCAGGACGTTTGGCTCGAGCGGGTAGAGGAAACTCCCGCCGAACGCATCTGCCGGGAGAGGCCAACCCATCGTGTGGATTACGCGATCGAGAGGCCGCTTGGTCTCCCAGATTTCCTTGACGCCCAGCGCGAAGATCTGCGGGTTCGGTGAGCCGATGTTCTGCCATTCCAGGTATGCCTGCGCGAGCGGTCCCCGTGTTCCTTCCGTCAGCACCGTGACCCTCGCCGCGACGTCTGTCGGCGGCCTGTAGCCCGACGCCGGCTGTCGGTCGCGGCCCAGGCCGGAGGGCGTCGTCCGCACGCCGGCCACGCGCGGGCCATCTACCAGCAAGGAGTCGGCGGGATACCCGGGGAACAGGTTGACGCCAGCCTGCTCCGCTTTTTCGCCCAGCCACCGGACGATTTCGCAGAGCGACGCGACGTAGAATCCCTTGTTGTGCATGGTGGGCGGCGTTGGGATCCGGACGTGGCCGCCCTGGGTGAGTACGCAGACCGATTCCTTCGTGACCAGCCCGCGGAATGGAAAGTCCGGGTCGGCCATGCCGGGAAACAGTTCGTGAAACGCCCGCGGGTTCACCACGGCGCCGGACAGCGAATGCTCCCCGAGGGCCGCTGCTTTCTCCAATACGCCAATTCCGATTTCGCCGAGCCCGTTTCGGGATTCGTTGTCGTGCTTGACCAGGCGGGCAAGTTCGATGGCGCCCGCGAGGCCCGCAGGCCCTGCGCCGACGAACACGACGTCGAGGTCAATGCGATCGTCGGCGGGTTTTTCGGCGAGGATCAGCCGGTCTTTCGGGAGGGCTGGCTGGAATCGTGCGGGAACGAATGAAGTGGACATCAGGTCACGCCCCACGGAGCTTCTTGATCTCCTCGGTGAGCCGCGGCACGATCTCGAACAGGTCGCCCACGATTCCGTAGTCGGCGACTTTGAAGATCGGCGCGTCCTTGTCCCGGTTGATCGCGACGATGACTTTCGCGGTCCGCATGCCGGCCAGGTGCTGCACGGCGCCCGAAATGCCGATCGCGAAGTAGAGGGACGGACTCACGGTCTTGCCGGTCTGTCCCACCTGGTCGGCGTGGGACCGCCAGCCGGCATCAACCACGGCGCGCGAGGCGCCGACGGCGGCATTCCCGAACGCCGCGGCGAGATCTTCGAGCAACTTGAAATTGGCCGGTTCCTTGAGCCCCCGCCCGCCGGCCACCACGATGGCCGCTTCCGCCACGTCGAGCGCGGTACGCTCAGGAGCCTTCACCTGCGTCGTCTTTGCACGTCCGGGGTCGGCCGGCGCCGGCACCGGCGTGACGGTTCCCGCCTTCGCGGAGGCGACCGCCGCGAATACGTTGGGCCGGACCGACACCACGCACGACGGCGCGGTGACGCGGGTGCGGCTGAGCGCCTTGCCGGAATAGACCGGCCGGGTGGCGACGACACCCTGGTCCAGGGCGAGCGCGGTGACGTCCGCCAGCAGGGGAACGCCGAGCCGCGCTGCAATCCTCGGCCCAAGATCCCGGCCCTGTGCGGTCGCGGCCAGGACGACAGCGGAATAGGCACCGGCCTTCGCCCGCTCGGCCACCGCCTCGGCATAGGCCGAGGCCTGGTACAGGCGAAGGCGATCATCCGCGATGACGAAGACACGGTCTGCTCCGTGGGCGGCCAGACCGTCGGTGGAAATGCCTCCGGGCCCAATGAGGACGGCGTCCACGGTCCCGGACGGGTCCGCGAGGAGCCGCGCGGCCGCCAGGGCTTCAAACGAGACACCGCGGAGCTTGCCGTCTCTCTGTTCGAGTACCGCGAGAATGGCGCTCATCAGATGGCCTTCGCTTCGGAGCGCAGGGCCTGGATGAGGGCGGTCACGGCGTCGGGGCCTTCGCCCACGATGCGGCCTTCCTTCCGGGCGGGCGGGAGAGCCAACTCGAGGAGGGTGACACCGCCGGCGTCGAGCGTCACGGCCTTCACCTCGAGCGGTTTCTTCTTCGCGGCCATAATGCCCTTGAGCGCGGGGTAGCGCGGCTCGTTCAGCCCCTTGTCGGCGCTGAGCACGGCGGGGAGCGAAAGCTCCACGACTTCGATGCCCCCCTCGACTTCGCGTTCGGCCACGGCACTGCCCCCGTTCACCTCGAGGTGCCCGATGGCGGTGACGCACGGCAGGTCGAGCAATTCGGCGACCATCGGGCCGACCGCCTGGTGGTAGTCGTCAATGGCAAACTTGCCGAACAGAATGAGGTCGTAGGCGCCCGACTTGAGCTCGGCGGCGAGGGCCCGGGCGGCGGGCAGGGGGTCGGCGGACGGCGTGTCGGTCTTGAGGAGGACACCGCGGTCCGCGCCCATGGCGAGCGTGGTGCGAATGGTTTCCTGAGACGCGTCGGAACCCAACGCGTAGACGACGACCTCGCCGTTCCCCGCTTTTTCCTTCAGGCGGAGCGCCTCTTCGACGGCGAACTCGTCGTATGGGTTGAGGATGAACTTGACGCCGGCCTCGTCGATGGACTTCCCATCAACGCCGATCTTGATGCGGGTCTCCGTGTCGGGGACCCGTTTCACGCAGACAGCGATTTTCACCGTGGCACCCTTGCTACTCGATCCATTTCTTCCGGCGGAAATAGAGGACCATGCCGTACGCGAGCACCAGCATGACGATCAGCACCAATGCGTACCCGTATTCCCACTTCAGCTCCGGCATGTGTTCGAAGTTCATGCCGTATACCCCCACAACGAACGTCAATGGAATGAACACTGTCGTGATGATGGTCAGGACCTTCATCACCTCGTTCATTCTGTTCGAGAGGCTGGACATGTAGATCTCGACCATGCCACCCAGGATATCGCGGAATGTCTCAACCGTGTCCATGATCTGGATGCAGTGGTCGTACACGTCCTTGAGGTAGGGCCGCGTGTCCGCCCGCACCAATGGCGACTCGGAGCGCTGGAGGTTAGCGATCACTTCGCGGAGCGGCCAGGCGGCGCGCCGGAGCGCCAGGGTTCCCCGTTTCAGGTGATTGATCTTCTGGAGCGAGTCGGGCGCGGGGTGTTCCATGATTTCGTCTTCCAGCGCCTCGATCTTGTCGCCGATCCCCTCGAGCACCACAAAGTAGTTATCCACGATCACGTCAATCAGCGCGTGGGCCAGGTAGTCGGCGCCGCATTTCCGGATGCGACCCTTGTCCTGCCGGATGCGCTGGCGCACGGGGTCGAAGAAGTCACCGCCCGGTTTTTCCTGGAACGTGAGCAGGAAGTTCTCCCCCACCAGCATGGAAAGTTGTTCCCATTCCACGCCGCTCTTGCCTTCACCCGGCGTCAGCATCTTGAGGACGATGTAGAGGCAGTTGCCGAGGTCTTCGATCTTGGGGCGCTGGCCTGAATGGAGAATGTCTTCGAGGATGAGCGCGTGAACGCCAAACAGCTGGCCCAGCCGCTCGATCACGGGGACCTCGTGAATACCGTCCACGTTGATCCACGAGACGGTCTTCGTCTCCTTGAGCGGGACGACTTCCTCGAGGTTGGCCGGCTCCCAGTCGGCGCAGTGACCTGTGGCGTCGTAATCGATGACGGTGACCTTGACCGTGTGGTCCCGCTCCAGGCCGACGGGAATCAGCTCGCCGGGAATGGCGCCGAGCTTGCGGCTGAGGCGCTGGACACGCTTCTCGGTCACGACATCACCTCGCCTTTGGCCGGTCGGCCGGGGGGATCAGGAAGTGCGGAAGAATTTACTCCGGTGCGCCTGAAACGCACGTGGGGCCCCGATGGGCCCCCAGGCCGTGTCGGGTCCTGCCAGCTTCAGCGGGCAGCGGCCTGCTTCACGCTCCCGACGTAAGAGGCCAATGCGGCGATCTCCTGCGGGTTCAGGTTCAGGTTCGGCATTTCGTTTCCGCTCTTGCTCTTCCCCAACGTGCCCTTGGGATCGGCGAGGAGTTGCTTCAGATACTCCACCGGGTACTGCCGGTTGGTGAGATCCGGCCCGACCTGGATCTGGCGGTGGCAGGTGACGCACCCCTTCGCGATGAACAACCGGTGCCCGCGTTCCTGGTCATTCAAGACGAGGGCGCGAGCGCCCGCCTCAATGACCTGAATCGGCTCCAGCGTAACACCGCTGTTCCCGAACCCGCTCTTGATGGTGATGGTCCACGCACCGGCGGTGGGCAACGTGACGGTGGAGACGTACTGGCCGGCGGACTTGCCTGGCGCGCCCATGACGCGAAGCTCCGTGCCGCCCGCCCGGGCCTCGACTTCTGGCTTGAGGCCGTTGAGCAGGGTCAAGCCGTGCTGGCGCACCGTGTACGTAAGGGTCAGCGCCTTCCCGGCGACGATGTAGTCGGGCAGGTCCTGGACGGTGGTCACGGCCCACCCACCCATGGCCCGGTGAGCGGCGAACGGTGCGGCGCCGGCGATGAGCAAAGCGCCGAGCATGGCGATGGATGGCTGGCTTCGAATCATAGGATCCTCCCCGATGAGTATCTGCGACGCAGGGTGCTCGCAGTCGGAGTTAAGACGCCGCAACAGCAACCTGGGTTTAGCCGTCCCGGACGATCCGGTAGACCTCACCGCCCTGTGACATCACGTACAGCTCGCCGAGGCCGTCCTCGCCGAACGACGAGAGGGTGGAGACCACCGGTATGTCCCACTGTGTCTGGTCCTGGGCCTTGCCGTTGACGTAGCGGAAACTGCGTATCCAGCCTGAGCAATAGTCGCCATAGAAATAGTGGCCGGCGATTTCGGGGATCCGCGAGCCACGGTACACGAACCCACCCGTGATCGAGCAGCCATCCGTGTGGCTGTATTCCAGGGCCGGCTGGACGAGGCCCGCGCTGGTGCAGCCCGTGCCCGATGGATAGCAGTGTGTCCCTTCCATCACATTCCAGCCGTAGTTCAGGCCGCCCGCAGTGGCCGAGGCCACGTTGACCTCTTCCCACTGGTTCTGGCCGACATCGGCGATGTAGAGGAGAACAGCCGAGCGGTCGAACGCGAACCGCCAGGGATTGCGGAGTCCCCACGCCCAGATCTCTCCGCGAATTCCCGGCTGACCGACGAAGGGGTTCGTCGCCGGAATGGCGTAAGGGTCGCCGTTGTTCACGTCGATCCGGAGCAGGTCTCCCAGCAGGGTGTTCCGGTTCTGCCCGTTGCCCTGGGGATCACCGCCGGAGCCACCGTCTCCCATGCCGATATAGAGGTACCCGTCGGGGCCGAACAGCACGTGGCCACCGTTGTGATTGGAGAACGGCTGGGCAACTGACAGGATGGGCTTGGCGCTGGCCGGGTCGCCCACGTCGGCGTTCGACGAGACATGATAGCGCTCGACGCGGGTGTCGCCGTTCAGGTCGGTGTAGTTGACGAAGAAGAACCCGTTAGCGGCGTAGCTGGGGTGAAACGCCACAGACAAGAGGCCCCGTTCGCCCCCGCTCGCCACCTTGCTGCGAATATCCAGGAAGGGGGTCGCCAGCAGCTGGCCGTTCTTGACGATGCGGATCCGCCCGATTTGCTCGACGATGAAGATGCGGGCGTCACCCAGGGGGGCCGTGACGTAGAGCGGGCTGCTCAGGCCCGTGGCAACGGGCTCGAGACGCAACTTCACCGCCGCGGGCGCCGCCGGTTCCCCGCAGCCCAGGGACCACAGGCATGCGATCCACGAAACCAACGTCACCATGCGGCGCGCCATGGTGAATACATACACCGGTTCGCGCTCATTTCCTCCTTCGCAGCAGGACAGCCCCCTTGAAGTTGCGGATCGTCACGTCCGCTCCACCCTGCCCCATCGTGAACGCCAGTTCCTGGCCTCCTCGGTCCCGAATCGGCCTCGCCGCCGCGCTGGTCAGCTCGTTCACGATCTTGCCCTGGAATTCGTTGACGTTGAAATCGGCGGACACGCTGGATGGCAGCCGAAGTTCGATGACGCCGCTGTGGCTTTCGAACGTGAGCGAGGCACCACGGTCCACGTCACCGTCGAATTTCATGTCGCCGGTCACCGACTCGAACCGGCCGCGCACCACCCGCGCGCCCTGGACGATCATGGTGCCGCTCACCGTTGTCGCCGCCACGTCCTCGCCGCCGCCGGTGATGGTGATCGCGCCGCTCGCCGTCTTGGCCCTGACCCACGGGGCCGAGCCCGCCACCTCGATGTTGCCATCCATTGATTCGGCGTACACCTGGGCAGGACTGCCATCCACCCGGATCGATCCGCTCACGGAGTAGACATCCAGGCTGCCTGAGAAGCCGGAGACAGAGACCTCGGCGGTGGCGGCCTTGATCCACACCTTGGACCTGGCGGGAACGAACACTTCGAGGTTGGACGGCCCGTCCGATTCACCGCTACTCCGTGGTTCGACACCGAGCTTGGCGCCGCGCCCGCCGCCGCCGAAGTAGAAGAGCTTACCGCCGCCCGGCGAGAGCGTGCCGGTCACCACAAGCGAGTCCTTGTCCCACCCGATGATCCGGATCGAGCCTTCCAGGTTGAACACGCGGATGGACGCATCGCGGGCGAGAGCCACACGGCGATTCACCGACTGCGCGGACGCAACGGTTGGCACGAGCAAGGCCAGCGCCAGGAGAATGCCGCGTACGGCGCGTGGGGTTCTCACAACTCCACCCGGCCGGCGGTGACACGGCGAAGCAGGTCCAGCTTCTGACGGTAGGACCCGAGCACCATTTCGCGGAGCGCGGAGTTAGCGGGGTCCCGCATCAACGCGTCGCGGGACTCGTGCAGGGCGTCGTCAATCACCGCGAGGTTCTTCTCCAGGATGGCGACGGTTGCGGGTGACAGCTGCGCATCCCCGGCATGCACGGCCCGCAGGATCTCGCTGGTCGCGCTCAGGTACTCCGTCTCGACGCTCGCGAAGTCCTGCACGAATCCCCGGGGTGTCGGCATGGCCGCATCCGCCGGCAGGCGACCCCTGAGGACCACGGTGGTGGCCGCTGGCCGAGGACCACGTTGACCGCGAGCCGGTAGAGCCAGGAGGAAAACGCGCTCTCGCCGCGAAAGGATGGCAGTTTCTCCCACACCCGCACAAACACGTCCTGGGTGAGTTCCTCGGCCCGCGGCTGATCGGCCGAGAGGCGAAGGCAGAGGCCGTAGACTCGTCCGGCGTATTGACGATACAGGCTTTCGAATGCCACCTGATCGCCTGCCTGCGCCCGGACGAGGTTCTGGTCGCTTTCGCCTCGCTCCGACCCGGCCTCACCCATCGGCTTCCATGCCACCACCGTCGCTGTGCGAGTCACAAAGATAGGATGCCGGGACGGGCACATGGGTTTAGCGGATAGGCGGATGGGGAGGCTACGGCAGCGTCAAGTAGTCTCGGGAGACGAGGTCCCGGTAATTAGCGTATCTGCCCTTCATGAACACATCAATTCGCTGGAGCAGCTGGACGCTCAGGTAGCCGCGGCGCCATTGCGGGTGCGGGCGACCGTAGCCGAAGTAGCTGCGCACGATGACGCTGCCACTGTCGTGCGGTAGGTGCGCCACGTTGCTCGTGAACTGGGCGAACAGGGTCCCCCGGAACAAGTACTGCTCTACATTCGAGGTGTAGAACACCGAGACGTGTTCACTGTGATCCTTGAGATAGTCCCCGATGGACGCGAGGGCGTGTGTCCCCGCGAAGTCCCCGACCACGGGGATCACGAGATTCCTGTCTTCGAGCGATTTCACGAACCGGAAGTCGGCTTCGCGCGCGAGATAGTTGGCCGGCCGTCCGTTCAGGTCCGTTTCGAGCAGGAGTCGGCGGTAATCAGGGTAGTCCTCCCGCTCGGGCCGGCCGTATGAGGTGAGTTTCAAAGCCGGGCCGGAAGCGATGAACGTCGAGTGAAACCGCCTGATGGTCTCCAGATCCTTGGGCGTGAGCGGCATCGCGCTCCGCCTGAGCTCCGCGCGAACCACGCCGTGCGCCCGCTCGGCCGCGCGCGAGTCCGCGGGCTGGCCGGACACGTAGTCGAGGAGTTCCTCCAGGCTCTTCCTGCTCCAGCCGACCGGGTCGCCCGGAATCGGCTTGCCGAACAGGAAACACAGGTACTCCACGCGGTTCGATGCACGCGCGAACAGCGCCTTGAACAGGAGATGTTCGAGGAGGTTGTCGCGCCGGATATCGACGATGAACGCGATGTGGGGCTTCAAGGCGGCGATGTAGGAGAAGTTCTGATCCGGCCCGACACCGACATACGCGCCGCCGGCTACCCCGTACTTCGCGAACCCGGTCACGGCGTGCAGGTAGGAGTCTTCGTTGGAGACCAGGTTGTCGGTATCGAAGAAGCCGCTGGGCTCGGAGAACTCGGCGCTCAGGGCGGCAAACTGACCGGGCGTCAGGAAGTCGGGAACCTGGGCGCGAGCCGCGATGGCGGCCCACGGGAGCCACAGGAGGATTCGGGCAGCGCGCCACATGGTGGACGGAACCGGATTCAACTGGCGGGAAGCCAGTACGTGACCTTGAATGCGAGGAAGTTGTCGCCTCGCGCCGTAACGGCATCCCACAACCGCCCCGGCCCGACCAGGTCACCGCGCGGATCAATGCCCGAGCGGCTTTGCTGCCATACCAGGAACAGCGTGCTCCCGGGACGCCACTCCCAGCGCAGAACCACATTGCTGTTGAACGAGACGATATTGAAATCAGGATTGGGAAGGGCAAAGGAAGCGGCACCGTCGACAACCAGGACGCTGCCATCCGCGCCGCGGGCAACCGTCGTTCCCGCGGTCCCGTAGGTACGCAGGTTGCGGCTGCGGGAGGCGGGCAGCTCGCCAAATGCGTAGTACCGGCCATTCGCCGCGAATGGCTCGGCGTAGAGCTCGACGGTCAGGTCCGGCTGCAGCAGGTAGCTCGCCCGGACCTGGGCCGACAGCGTGCCCCGATCGATGAACGAAAAGATGTATCGCTGCCCGTAGGTGCTCGCCGAGCCGCCGGGGCGGGTTGCCAGGTACTGCCGTGAGTCCACGGATCGCTGGTAGCGAGGCGCAACCGAAAACCCCCATTGCCCCGTCGGCCGCGTCGTGAGATTGAGGTTCACCCCGTACCCCCACCCACCCAGGTCATCGTTTCGATAGTCACCTGACACCGACCCGTACGTCGTGACTCGATCGTTGGTCTGGACCGACGCGCCCATCCTCAACACGCGGGGCGTGCCCATGAGCGGACCGCCACGAGTCAGTGCGTCGCTGACCGCAGCGAGTTCCACGGCCACCGAGGCCGACGTCTGGAGGTAGTTCCGCCACACCAGGCTGGGATTGAGCGAGAAGATGGCATTCTGGCGCACGCCACCGAAGTTGTAGCCGACGCGCGACGACAGACCGACGGTGTAGCTGTACAGGGAGCGAGACGGCGTGTTTTGCCGAAACCGCAGGTCCGCATAGTTGTCGACGTCGTTTGCCGCGGTAAGGCGGCCGATGTCGTTGATCTCGTATGTTGGGGACTCGAGCTCGCCCCCGATATCCCAGAGCCAGTGACGGCCGCCGAGCTTCTCGAACCGGTACACGACGGTGTAGCCCGTGAGCGAGGTTCGCGTCGGGGCGTAGCCTCCTTCGCTCGCATCGGGCCGCTGGAGGTAGTGCGAGCTGGCCTGCTGAATCCGCCGCACCGCCGCGGTATCGCCGCGCAGGTGACTCCACGCCGCTGTCCAGCGCGCCTCGTACACCCCCCGCGAAAACCGCAATGTCCCGTTGGCCCCGCCGCTCCACGCGTCGCGGGTGAGAATCCCGCGCAGGGGATCGGCTGCCCCCAGGTCCCGGTGCACGCCCGTGAGCATGACCCCGATCGTCGATCCGGCGGCACCGAACCGTTTGACCACCCGCGCAGCGCCGTACGCGGTGACCGGCTCAATCCGGACTCGTCCGAGCTGGCCGGTTGTCACATCGAAGGTGCGGGCATATTCCCGGTCCGTGAGCGCGCCGAGGGCTGCGATGGACAGAGACGGAGTCAGGCGCCCACTCAATTTCGCGGCGCCGAGGATGGTCGAGTTCTGCGGGCGGGACAGGAAGGTGGCCGAGGCGCCGCCGTGGGGCGGCGCACCGATCCTCCTCGTGTAGAAGAGGCCGGCCATCTGGAGCAGGTCGCTGCCCTCCGCGAAGAACGGGCGTTTCTCGGAGAAGAACGTCGGAAACGCTGACAGGTTCACCTCGGCGGGGTCCGCTTCGACCTGCCCGAAGTCGGGATTCGCCGTTGCGTCGAGGGTGAGGCTGGGACCGAGACCCACCTTCAGGTCCGCGCCGCCGCGCGCCTTGAGGTTGCGGCCGTCGTCGAAGGGATTCGCCGGGTCGCGTGACCCCGTGACCGTGGCGTTGGTCGCCCCGTACGGCACGATCTCCAGCCGTCGCGACGGGCGGATCCCGTTGATGCCCACCAGGTTCCCGAACCGGGAGGACCAGCCGGTTTCGTGCTTGGGGATCATTACCCAGTAGAGGTCCTCGTTCCGGGCGGGCACGTACCGCTCGACGTTCAGGCCCCACTGTTGCTCCTGGGCATCGGTGAACCGGAGCTGCGAAAACGGGATCCGCAACTCGGCGGTCCACCCGGCGGAGTCCACGGTGGTGCGCGCCTCCCACACCGGGTTGTAGCCCATTTCGCCCGAGTGCTGGCCGTCGGTGGGCTGGTAGTAGTCGAGCCGGCCGCCGCCCGAGGTCACACCGAAGCTGTAGGCCGTTCGCCGATCGAGATACGTGTCGAGCGACACGATCAGCATCTCCGAGGCCCCCATGTCGTCCCGTCGCGTGAGCAGGGCTTGCACGTCTCCCGGGCGCTCGCCGTCCATCCGGGCCGCGACGTAGAGCGCGTCGTCATCGTAGGCGAACGCGATCCGGGTCGGGCCCTTCGGGGCCGCACCTTCGACCGGGTCCCTGGCGGTGAAATCGGCGGCGAACGGGGCGTTGACCCACGCCGCGTCATCCAGGCGGCCATCGATTCGGGGTGCGGGGGTGTTCGCCGGCACTCGGGCGGCCGGGGTCTGTTTCCGCGGAGCCTGGGCGGCTGCGACGAGGGGCAAAAGAAGGCCGAGGAGCGCGATTCGGATTGTCATGCGGGCGGAAAGATGACCCCGGAGGGTGCTCGCACGCGAGTCGTCCGCGCCCAGTACATTCTCGGCATGGCGCTCGCCTCGTTTCACCCCATCATCCAGCGCTGGTTCGCGGGCAAGTTCACCGCACCGACCGACCCGCAGGCCCGCGCGTGGCCGTTGATCCGGAAGGGGAAGCACGTCCTGGTCGCGGCGCCCACCGGGTCGGGCAAGACATTCGCCGCATTCCTCTCCGCCATTGATTCCCTGCTCCGCCAGGCCGTCGCCGGCGAGCTCAAGGACGAGACCCAGGTGGTGTACGTCTCGCCCCTCAAGGCGTTGTCCAACGACATCCAGAAGAACCTGACCGAGCCCTTGGCCGAGATTTCCCGCGCCGCCGGTGGAGTCGAGATCCGCACGCTGCTCCGTACCGGCGACACGCCCTCGGCCGCGCGGCAGGCGATGCTCAGGCGTCCGCCGCATATCGTCGTGACCACACCGGAGTCGCTCTACCTGCTGCTCACGGCCGAACGCTCCCGCGCCATGCTCAAGACGGTCCGCACCGTCATCGTGGACGAGATCCACGCGGTGGCGCGCGACAAGCGCGGATCGCATTTGTCACTTTCGCTTGAGCGCCTGGCGGCCCTGACCGGGAAGCCGTTGCAGCGGATCGGGCTATCGGCGACGCAGAAGCCCATCGAGGAAATCGCGCAGTTCCTGGTCGGGCCGGCGGTCAAATACGAAATCGTGGACGCGGGGCACTACCGGACGCTCGACCTCGCACTCGAGATACCCGGGTCGCCGCTCGAGGCGGTCATGTCGGGCGAGGTGTGGGAGGAAGTGAATGCCCGGCTCGCGCAGCTCATCGCCGAGCATCGCACGACGATCGTGTTCGTGAACACGCGCCGTCTCGCGGAACGGCTCACGATGCACCTGAGCGCGAAGCTGGGAGAGGCCGCGGTCACGGCCCACCACGGGAGCCTCTCGAAGGAACGCCGCCTCGATGATGATGGCCATGCCGCCGCGCGTAGCTTCTCCTTCGATCGCGTAGCGGTCGCCGAGGGCCTGTTGGAGCTTTTCGAGCATAGGGAGAAGGTGCAGCCGGTGCACGCCCAGCGCGAGTCGACGTGACGGAGCGAAGGTGAGTCGCGGCTGAAGCCGCGGCTCGGCTGGTGTCTCGCCCAGCTTGGCGTGCTCATCGGGGTCATCAGGTTCTTCAGTCCGCAGTAGCCCCCGGTCTCGCCCTGAAGAGCCTGCCCGAGCACAGCGAGGGGGCTGACTCGGCGCGGCCCTGAAAGGGCGCGTTTTTCAGGGCGAGGGCCGAACCCATGCTCTCAGCCCGGGACTGGCGAAACGGCAAACGCCGAGGATCGCACCCCAGAGCGGGCTCAGGACGTAAACCCCCTAACTGACCTTCTGCGGCTTAGGCGCCCCCTCCGGCCCCTTGTCCCAGTCCTGCGCGCTGGAAACGTTGGGCATGCCCCACTGGTGACCGTTCCAGCCGTCGAACCCGTCCATCTTGAACGCCCAGAACCCGGTCACCTTGTCCGAGATCACGATCAGCCCGTCGGCATTGCGGACGTCCACGCCCCATGCGCCGTTGTCCACGCCGCCCGAGTTGGGCGGACGCGCGGGACCGCGGAACGTGACACCGGCCTTGTGCGGGCATTGGCACGTGTAGTAGTGGCCCACGGTGTACGGATTGGTGGGATCCATCATGTTGAACACCTGCAGGCCATCCTCGTAACCCGACACGAAGACGTACGGCCAGCGCACCTCGTGATTGTGCGACAGCGCCCGCCAGTCGGCGTTCCAGGCCCCGATCGGACGGGAGATCACCTTGACCTTGCCCTCGAGCCCGGGTTGCAGGTCGAAAATCTTGAGCGGCGCGTACTGGTATTCCGACTCGACCACGGCGTAGCGGCCATCGGGCGTCGGCGTGAAGGTGTGACTGTTGCCGGCGCCCGCGTGGCCGCTGATCTGGGTGATCAGCCTGGGCTCCTCCGGCCGGGTAATGTCGAAGATGTAGAAGCCGCTTTCCCACGCGGCGCCGTAGAACTTGTCCTGTTTCGTCGCGGGGTCGTAGGCCAGGTAGAAGTCGTGGTAGCTGCCCCGGCCGGTCGGGGCGTCGAGCACCGGCACCTGGCCGATCCGTCCCTGTTTCGCGTCCCCCGCCAGGAACCGGTCCATGTCGTAGATCTTGGCCTGTGGACCCGACGTGGCAAAGAGCAGCGCGCGCCCATCCGAATGCTTGTACATGAACGTGTTGTGAAACCCGTTGGGCACGTCGGGCTCGCGGATCCGACCGGCCTCCTTGATGCCCGCCGTGTCCGGCAGTGACGTCACGTCGGTGATGACCGCGCCCAGGTCCCAGTCCGGCCCGCTCTGACCAAACTGCATCGCCTGCACGTAGTAGTAACGGCCTTTCGTCTTGAAATGCTGGGCGTCCATGCCGGCACGACCCTGATGGATCTCGGGGTTCTCGATGTGCCAGTTGTAGATCACCCGGGCGCGCGCGGGATCCTTGAGGCTGATGACGGCGAAGCCCGGCTGATCGAAGCGCCGAGCCACGTAGGCGTACGGGCGGCTCAACTCCTGCTCGATGTCCAGGTCCGTCACCGCGCCGTACTCGGCCAGCTGCACGTGGGATATCAGCCTGATGTTGGGGCTGTTGCCGAACTTCTGGCCCGGATCGGGGGGCGGCGTGACCTGCGCCCCGAGCGGTGCCGAGAGCAGAGAAACGCACTGAAATAGCAGAATGCGACGCATTAGACCTCCGTTGGCGGATAAGCGGACGGGTGAAAGCAGTCACCCGCTAGCTGACTTTCTGTGGCTTCGGCGCTCCCTCCGGCCCGTTATCCCAGTCCTGCACACTTGACACGTTGGGCATGCCCCACTGGTGACCGTTCCAGCCGTCGAATCCGTCCATCTTGAGCACCCAGAGCCCTGTACTCATGTCGCTCACGAAGATCATTCCGTCGGCGTTGCGGACCTCCACGCCGAAGGCGCCGTTGGCGTTGCCGGTGCCCTCTTCCGGCCGGTCGACGCCACCCCAGCCCCGCTTCCGGGGCCCGTCGTACGTGTCGTAGTAACCCACGGTGTAGGGGTTGGTGGGATCCATCATGTTGAAGACGTGCATCCCGTCTTCGTAGCCCGACACGAACACGTACGGCCAGCGGACCTCGTGGTTGTGCGGGAGGTTGCGCCAGTTCGAGGTCCATGCGCCGATGGGCCGCGAGATCGTCTTGACCTCGCCGGACAACCCCGGCTTGAGGTCGTAAATCCGGAGCGGCGAATACACGTACTCCATTTCGCCGACGGCGTAGCGGCCGTCCGGGGTCGGCGTGAACGTGTGATAGCTCGCGCCGCCGGCGACACCCGTGATCGAGGTAATCAGCTTCGGTTCCTCGGGCCGGGTCACATCGAACACGAAATACCCCGCCGACCACGCCGCGCCGTAGAACTTGTCCTGGTGGGTGGCGGGGTCGTAGCCCACGTAGAAGTCGTGGTAGGTCCCGGTCGTGTTTTGTGTTCCCGCCCGGGGAGCGGCGGCGGCCGGGGCCGTCGTTTCGGGAATCGGGATGCGCGCCACGAACCCCTGGTCTTCCGCGCCGCTGACGAACCGGTCCAGGTCCCAGACGCTGGTGAACGGACCGGTGCTGGTAGTGAACAGGAGGACCCGGCCGTCGGAGTGCTTGTAGGTGAACAGGTTGTGGATTCCGCCCGGATTGGCCGGCACCCGCAATCGCCGCACCTCCCTGATCGTCGTCGTGTCGGGCAAGCCGGTCACGTCGAACACGATCGCGCCGACTTCCTCGTTGGGGCTCCCCTTGAGAATCTGGAATGACTGGGCGTAGTAGTACCTGCCCTTGAGCTTGAAGTACTTGCCCTGGAGCCCGCCGTAGGCGCGCAACAGCTCGGGCTTCTCCATGGTCCAGGTGAACAGCAGGCGGGCCTTCGACGGATCCTTGACGCTCACGATGCTGAACCCGGTTGACCGCGTGGTCCCCTGCATGCGGGGCACGTACACGTACGGCCGGGACAATTCCTGCTCCGCCTCGATGTCGCCGACCGTGAACAGCCGGCCCAGCGGGACGTGCGAGAGCACGTGCACGTTGCGGCTGCCCTGCTCCCCGGGCGGATGGTCCTGTGCCCGCGCGGGGCCGGCAATTGCAGCCATCAAGGCGACGGGCAGGGTCAGGGTGATTCCCGATCGCATCATTCCTCCCAGTTGACTGTTGGCCTTGAGCGCCCGTCCGTCCGTTGATCCCGCCCTGAAGGGCGGGCGTCGAAACGGGATCGGACATCGGGGACGAAGATGCGGTTTTTCGCCACGCAGTGCAACGAATTGGGTGCACGGGAGACAGGGGCTGCCACTAGGGTCATTGCGCGGCGCGGTGGCGCGTGCAGGGTTCTTCGTCTCGGACCTTCGGGTCTTGCCTGGTTCGCAACCGATTGGTGCTGGTGTGGCGAAATGGCAAACGCAGAGACCTGTCACGTCTCCGGGCGAAAGCCCTTGTGGGTTCGACTCCCTCCACCAGCACCCGCCGCGCTACGCCTTGCGCCCGGAACTGGGGCGGGATATCGTGTGAATACGTGACAGGTCTCGCGCGGCTTTCCAGCCACGCAACGAGAGCCGAGGGGCGCAAGCTCCTCGGCTCTCGTGTTTCCAGCCTGAACCCGCTAGCTGACTTTCTGCGGTTTGGGCGCCCCGTCCGGCCCGTTGTCCCAGTCCTGGACGCTGGAAACATTGGGCATGCCCCATTGGTGGCCGTTCCAGCCGTCGAACCCGTCCATCTTGAATGCCCAGAAGCCGGTCATCATGTCGCTGATGACGATCAGGCCATCCGCATTGCGAATGTCGATTCCCCACGCGCCCTGGTAGATCGGCCAGGTATACGGACTGTTCGGCCGGTCCGCACCCTTCGCGTGCCCGCCGTCGAACGTGTCGTAGTAGCCCACCGTGTACGGATTGGTCGGATCCATCATGTTGAACACATACAGCCCGTCTTCGTAGCCCGACACGAATACGTACGGCCAGCGGACCTCGTGATTGTGGGCGAGGTTTTTCCAGTCGGCATTCCACGCACCGATCGGCCGGGTGATGTTCTTGACCGTACCGTCGAGCCCTGGCTTGAGGTCGAACACCCTGAGCGGCTGGTACTGGAACTCCGTCTCCGCGATCGCGTACCGGCCATCGGGCGTGGGCGTGAACGTGTGGCCCCAGTCCACTCCTGAGACGCCGGTGATCGTGGTCAGCAGCTTCGGCTCGGCGAGGTTCGTCACGTCGAAGACGTAGTAGCCGCCGCCGCCCGCCGCGTACAGGCGGTCCTGGTGGCTGGCGGGATCGTATCCGGCGTAGAAGTCGTGCCAGTTCTTGGAGCGGGCGCCGGGCGTATCGGGAACGGGCACCTTGCCGACGAGGCCGCGACCGGGGTCACCCGCGACAACCTTGTCGATGTCCCAGATAGCCGCGTATCCGCCGGACGTGGTGGTGAACACCAGCGCCGCCCCACTCGAGTGCTTGTAGGCGAACGATTCGTGAAAGCCGCCGAGGGCTTCCGGGACCCGCACCCGTGCCACTTCCCGGATCTTCGACGTATCGGGAAGGCCGGTGACGTCGAACACGATGGCGCCGAGATCGTTATCGGGCCCCGAGGCGGAGAACTGGAACCCGTTGAAGAAGTAGTAGCGGCCCCGCGTCTTCACCAACGCCGGTGCCAGTGAACCCGACCCCTGGTGCAACTCGGGCCGGTCGATGCGCCAGGAGTACATGACGTAGGCCTTCGCGGGATCCTTCAGATTGACAATATCAAAACCCGACGGGTTCAGCCGGCGGTCCACGTAGGCGTACGGACGTGAGAGATCCTGCTCGAGCTCGATATCGGACGTGGTCTCGTTGGCGCCCAGCGGGAGGTGCGACAACACGCGCACGTTTGAGCTGCCCTGCTTGCCCGCCGGGAACTGCGCGTGGGCCGCCGTGCAGAAGAGGAGCAATCCCACCAGTGATACCAGGGTCGTTCGCGTCATCAGGCCTCTCCTGAACGTGGAAGACAACCCGCCGTTATCGGTGCCAATGTCGTCACCCAACGCAAGGCGGGCAAGCCGTGCTGACTGGCGGAGACGCGTCCAACACCCCAAGATGAACCCATGAGTGCAACCCAATTGTGGCTGCTGGCCGGCGTCGGCCTCATGATCGCCGAGGTGGTGGCGCCGGGGTTCTGGCTGATGAGCGTGGCGGTCGGCTGTTTCGTGGCCTCGGTCGCCGGCCTCCTGCCTTTCGGGCTGCCGGCCCAGGTGGTCGCCTTCGCCGGCGGCACCGTGGCGAGCCTGGTGTTGTTTCGCCCATTCCTGCTGAGGCGGTTTCCCCGAATCGTCGTGCGCACCAACATGGATGCGCTGATCGGGAAGACCGCGATCGTGACCCAGCGCCTGGGGCCGCAGGGCCAGCTGGGCCGGCTCGTGGTGGAGGGCGAGGACTGGCGCGGCATGTCGCTGGACGACGCGGCCCTCGAGCCGGGCACGCGGGTGATCGTGGTGGAAGTGGACGGAACCACACTCAAGGTCGACCGGGAGGGAACGTCATGAACGCGTCGCTGGTCGTGGCGGCCACGATCGCCGTCTTTGCGATCGTCATCGTCAGCAAGGGAATCCGCATCGTGCGCCAGGCGCAAACGATGATCATCGAGCGCATGGGCCGCTATCACAAGACACTCCACTCCGGCATGAACCTGATCCTGCCGATCATTGACCGCCCGCGCGAAATCGACTGGCGCTACAGCCAGCAGCTCGCGGACGGCGACATCCTGGTCCGCCGCACCCGGACGGACCGGATCGACCTCCGCGAGGCGGTCTACGATTTTCCGCGCCAGCACGTGATCACCCGGGACAACGTCGTCACCGAGATCAACGCGCTCATCTACTACCAGGTGACGGACCCGGTGCGCTCGGTGTACGAGATTGCCAACCTGCCCGACGCGATCGAGAAGCTCACCCAGACGACGCTGCGGAACGTGATCGGCGAAATGGACCTGGACCAGACGCTGGCGTCCCGCGACGTGATCAACTCCAAGCTGCGCGCCATTCTCGACGAGGCGACGCACAAGTGGGGCGTCAAGGTGAACCGGGTGGAGCTGCAGGACATCAGCCCGCCACGGGACATCAAGGACGCCATGGAAAAGCAGATGCGCGCCGAGCGGGAACGGCGCGCCACGATCATCACCGCCGAGGCGGACAAGCAGGCCCGGATCCTCGAGGCCGAAGGCATCCGGTCAGCTGAAATCAGCAGGGCGGAAGGCACCAAGCAGGCGCGGATTCTCCTGGCCGACGCCGAAGCCGCGGCGCGGTTGAAAGTGGCGGAGGCCGAGGCCGCCGCCATCAAGGCAATCACGGAATCGATCAAGGGTACGGGCGGCGACCCGGCCCGCTACCTCATCGCGATCCGGTATCTCGAGGCGATGAAAGAGATGACATCGGGGAAAGACAACAAGGTGATCTACATGCCCTACGAAGCGACCGCGGCGCTCGGCGCGCTCGGGGGAATCCGGGAAATGTTGTTGAGCCCGGGGAGCAGCGAACCGAAGAAGTAAGGGGAATAGAGTCGCGGACTCACCCCATTACCTGCCACACCGCCACCCAGGCGGGAATCGTGAACAACGCGGCGATGTAGCCCATCACCATGATGGTGCCGGTGCGCTCCAGGTTGCCGCCGTAGGTACGGATCTGCAGGATGATGTTCATCGCCGGCGCCGACGCGCCCTGCAAGACCAGCACCAACGCCAGCGTCGGATCGGTCTGCTTGAGGGTCGTCGCCGACAGTACAAGCACGACGACCAGCGGAATCAGCACCAGCTTGACGCTGAGCGTCCTGATGGCATCGCTCAGGTGAAACCGGAACCGGTGCGCCATTCCCCCCAGCGTCGCCCCCAGCACCACCAGTGATACCGGAATCGTCGCGGATCCCACCAATTCGATTGCGGCATTCACGGGATGGGGAATCCAGGCGCGCGCCCCTGTCAGCACCAGCATCACCGCCGTCAGGTTGGCGGCGAACGGCGGGGTGATCAATTCCCGCCAGGCGAACGGCCGCCCCAGGCTCGACGTGTTGAAGAACTTGCCGACGCTCCACAAGAGCGGGTTGTACGCCAGTACGTAGAGAAAACAGTACAGCGCGAAGCGGTCGAAATCCCGCGGAATCAGCACCTGCCCGATAGGCAGGACGATGTAGGCCGCGTTCTGCATGGCGGCGAGCGGAATGAGGTCCCGCTTCTCCTTGAACGACACGCCAGCGAACGCGAGCGCCGCCAGGAGCGTCGTCCCGGTGAAGAAAGCCAGGGCGATGAGCGGAACGACCCACCAGAGCGGCTGCACCGCGGGATTCAGCGTGTCGATGATATTCGAGAACATCAGGCACGGCAGGAATACCACGACCGTGATGTCCGACATGCCCTTGACCAGGTCCTGCCGGATGATGCCGCGGACCGTGAGGATCCACGCCCCGCCGACGACGATGGCAACCTGGGAAATGACGAGGAAGGTCTCGCTGAAAACCTGATAGAACGATTCAGCCGCCAAACGCGTTCAGCCCGGTGATCGCCTGCCCGAGAATGAGCGTGTGGACGTCGTGGGTGCCCTCGTAGGTGTAGACGCTCTCCAGGTTCGCCAGGTGCCGCATCGCCTGGTACTCGGCGAGGATCCCGTTGGCGCCGAGCAGACGCCGGGTCTCGCGCGCGATGTTGGTCGCGATGTCCACGTTGTTGCGCTTGGCAAGAGACACCTGCTCCGGCGTCATCGTGCCCTGGTCCTTGAGCCGGCCGAGCTGGAGGCAGAGCAGCTGGGCTTTGGTGATCTCGGTCAGCATCTCGGCCAGGCGCGCCTGCTGGAGCTGGAACCCGCCGATCGGATGGCCGAACATCACCCGGTTCTTCGCGTAGCTCACCGCTTCGTCGTAACAGGCCATGGCCGCGCCAATGGCGCCCCAGGAGATCCCGTACCGCGCCTGGGTGAGACACATGAGCGGGCTCTTGATGCCCCCGCTCTTGGGCAAGACCGCGTCCTTCGGCAGCTGGACATCCTGCAACACGAGCTCGCTGGTGTCACTGGCGCGCAGCGACAACTTCCCGTGCTGGTCCTTCGACGAGAACCCCTTGCTGTTCGTGGGCACGATGAACCCGCGAATCGACTTCACGTCCTTGATGTCGCCGGTCTTGGCCCAGATGATGGCCACGTGTGCCGTGGACCCGTTGGTGATCCACATCTTGGCGCCGTTCAGCACCCAACCGTCCTTCGTCTCCCTGGCCGTGGTGATCATGCCCGATGGGTTGGAACCGTAGTCGGGCTCGGTAAGGCCGAAGCAGCCGATCGCTTCCCCGGTCGCCAGCTTCGGCAACCAGTGCTTCTTTTGCTCGTCACTGCCAAAGGCGTAGATGGGATACATGACCAGCGCGCCCTGCACCGAGGCGAAGGACCTCACCCCGGAGTCGCCCCGCTCCAGCTCCTGCATGATGAGGCCGTACGACACGTTGTTGAGCCCCGCGCAGCCGTACTCCTCCGGCAGGTTCGCGCCGAAGAGTCCCAGCTCGGCCATGAGGGGAATGATCTGCTTCGGGAATTTCCCGGCGAGGTAGTGCTCACCAATGATCGGGAGCACTTCGTCGTCCACGAACCGGCGGACCGTGTCCCGCACGGCACGCTCGTCTTCGTTGAGGAGCGTATCGAGACCGTAGAAATCCACGCCCTGGAAAGCCATCAGGTGGGCACCTTCCGGCCACCCGACACCCGTGGCGCGGGAGCACGGGCCGGCCGGGCGAAGGCGAACACGTCGGAGCGCTTGAACACCTTCCGGCCTTCGTCCCACTTAAACAACTCGACCTGGACCGAGTCGGTGTCCACGCTGATGCGATGGAAGGTCGAGGGCCGGTCGCCACGGGCGCGGGTGGACAGGGTCCCCGCGCAGGAGACGATGATCTTCCCGCCCAGCAGGTCGATGTTCTCCTGGTGATCGTGCCCGCAGAGAATCAGGTCCGCGCCCGTCGCCAGCAACCGCCGCTGGGCCTGCTTCCAGCGGGCGAGTCCCATGCGCTGCGACAATGCGCCGCGGAGCACGTTGTGGTGAAGCACGAGGACACGCGCCTGTTCCGGTCTCGCCTTGGCGAAGAGCGCCGTCACCCGCTTCAACTCCCCTGCCGAGAGATGGCCCTTGACCGCGATATCGCGTGGGCGGAGCGTGAGTGAACCCCAGGCCACTCCGTGCGACGTCAGCGCGCCGGCGACGACGGCCTCGGGAATGTCGATGGTAGGCGCCAGGGAAGGCCCGAAGTACTGGCGGTATTTCCGGTACTTGGCGGCGGAAGCAAACGGAATGAACGGCCGTAACCACCACTGCACGTCGTGATTGCCCGGTATGACGTATACCGGGGCCGTGCGTTCGAGTTCCCGGACGTACATCCGGGCCGCCTGGAACTCTCCGTGGCGCGAGCGCTGGGTGAGATCTCCGGAGATGACGATGACGCGCGGCTCGAGATCCGGAATGAGCGCCTCGACCGCGTCGACTTGCGCGAGGTCGGCGACGGCCCCGAAATGCGGATCGGACAGGTGTACCAGGGTAAACGTCATGTCACTTCATCAACTCTCGTACCGTCCTCCGCACCACCATGTTGGCGAGCACGAACCAGACCACCACCGCCACGACGCCGACCCGGCGCGCGATGGGCTCGGGGGGCACGCGAAGTGTAACGTAGATCGCCAAGACCACCGTACTCGCCAGCGCGATGGCGTTGGCCCACCGCGCGGCCTTGCGCTCGATCTCGTCGCGGCACGCGCGGCAGAGCGAGCCGAATGGCAACTCGACCGCGCGGTGGCAGCGGGGACACTCGTGCTCAACCAAGCCGCCGACAAACGGCGTCGGCGAATCCCATCGTCGTAGCATGGCCCTTCAAGTCCGGCGTTCGCACGTTGTCATCCCGGATCACCTGCTCCAGCGCCTTGCGCACCCGGTCGGCCCGGGACGGCTCACCAACATGATCCAGCATCATACACCCGGCGAGGATCAGCGCCGAGGGGTTGGCCACACCCTTGCCGGCGATATCGGGGGCCGAGCCGTGGACGGCCTCGAACAGGGCGCACTTCGAGCCGATGTTGGCGCCGGGCGCGAGTCCCAGGCCGCCAACCAACCCGGCGATTTCATCGCTCAGAATGTCACCGAACATGTTGGTCGTCACGATCATGTCGAACTGGGCGGGATCCAGCACCAGCTTCATCGCGCACGCGTCCACGATGATGTCATCCGCCACCACGCGGCCGGCGAACTCCCGGGCGACACCCTGGGACACCTCGAGGAACAGTCCGGTGAGCGCCTTGAGAATGTTGGCCTTGTGGACGATGGTCACCTTCTTCCGCCCGTGCGACACCGCGTATTCAAACGCGTACCGGGCGATCCGCTCGCGCCCGACTCGCGTGGTGTAGGCCACCGACTGCGCCATGGCCCTGGGGTCGCCGCCGATCCCGATGATCCCCTCGAAACCCGAGTAGAGCCCCTCGGTGTTTTCCCGGACCAGCACGATGTCCACGTTCTCGTAGCGTCCACCGGGCACAATGGTCTTCGCGGGCCGGACGTTGGCGTAGAGATCAAACTCTTTTCGCAGGGCGACGTTGATCGAGCGGAACCCACCACCGACGGGCGTGGTGAGCGGCCCCTTGAGGCCGAGTTGTGTCTGGCGAAGGCTTTCGAGGGTCGCGTCCGGCAGGGGTGTCCCCGACTCCTCCATGGCCGCCATGCCGGCCAGTTGTTCGTCCCACTCGAACTCCGCCCCGGCCGCGGCCAGCACCCGGAGCGTCGCTGCCGTGATCTCGGGGCCGATGCCGTCCCCGGGTATGAGTGTGGCCCGCCGCTTCACCGCCCCTTTGGCGGCGTGAGAACAAAAATGGCCGCGGTCACCGCATTGAACGCCGTGTCATCGCTTCCCCAGGCGTCGGACTTCCAGGCAATCGCCCCTACCTTCGTGTCTACCAGAATCACGGTGAACTCCGCTCGCGCGCGGCCGGTCTTGGTGGCCTTGAACGTCATGCGGGCGGGCATGAGGACGTAGCGACCATGGTTAATTGTGACGAGGCGTCGCAGCTGCTCCAGCAGGTCCGACGGCACACCCATCAGGGCCCGCAGCCTGAGCTTGCTGGTCGCCAGGCTATCGGGATGGGGCAACGACCGGTCGGCCTCCGCACGTTCCCGCACCGTCACGGCGTCCATCCATGGCACGTAGGGCACGCGACGGTGCAGGCCGGACGCGATGACGCTGTCCACCCGGAGGCGCTGGGCGTAACTCAGGTCCTCGGAGCCGATAGCTCCCGGGTCGGCGGCGAGTTCCAGGAGGGGCAGGACCATGACCGGCGCCCCTGCTAGGCCGTCGATGGGCAACGCCGAGAAGTCGGAGTCTCGCCACATGTAGGCGCCGGCCGCTGCACAGGAAACGGTCGCAAGCGTGGCCAGTGCCACGCCCAATCGGGTGCGGAAAAACGACACGGTCGTTGTCCTTGGGTCTAGGGGAACATGACGCGCACGGCCAGCGCCACGGCATCCCAGGGCGTAGCACCAAACCCGCGCAAGGTATTGCTCCAGCTCACGGCTCCGAGCCGCACGTCGGCAAGTACGATGGTGAAGTCGGCGACTGCCCGACGGTTGTTGGCGTCCCAGGTAAACCGCAGTCCCGCCGGGATCAGCGCATACCGGCCACCGGCCGCGATGCCCGTCAGCTGACGGAGCTGCGCCCGCAACGGTTCCGGAATGGTAGAAAGGGCATGGGTCTTGAGCTGCGAGGTCGCGATCTGGTCAGGGCTCGTCAGCAACCCGGGGGCCTGTTCCGCCGCGCGGCGCACCACGTCGGCCTTGATCCAGCCCACTTCCGGGGCCCTCAGCCTGGCGACCGCGTACAGAATGCTGTCCACGCGCTGCTGCACCTCGCCGCGGGACGCGAGCAGGCTGTCCCACCCAGTGCCCTCGTCCACGACGAAGTTGGTGAGCGGGAAGACAGGGATCTTGGACCCGCCCAGCACGTGGGAGGGCAACGGCAACACGGGCTTCGTCGTGGGAGGCGGCGCGTGCCCGCCCGCGGCAGTGGCGCACCCGAGGCCCGACGCGACCACGAAGGTCAGGAGCAGGGATTTCATGGCGTGCAAGTTAGACAGGGAAGCGGGAAGGCGGTACGCCTTCACGCAATAGTCAGCCCACCATCGACGACGATGACTTGTCCGGTGATATGCCGGGCTTCTTCGGAACAGAGGAACAGCACGACGTGCGCCACGTCTTCGGGCTCGGCCATGCGCCCGAGGGCCGAGCGTTTTTCGGCCTTGTCAAGCACGTCGCGAGGGAGGGTGCCCACCATCTCGGTACGCACGAACTCGGGTGCGACGGCGTTGACGTTGATGTTCGCCGAGCCGAGGTCCACCGCGGCCGACCGGGTCAGGCCAATGAGGGCCGCCTTGCTGGCGGCGTAGTTCGACACACCGAACCCCGGCGTGAAGGCCTGATGGGAGGCGATGTTGACGACCTTGCCGAAATGCTGGGTACGGTAATGCGGCGCGACCGCGTGCAGGCAGTTCACCGCGCCGAGGAGGTTCGTATCGATCACCTCGCGCCACGCCTCCTAGGTCAGACGCCAGAGCGCGCCGTCGTGGGCGATCCCCGCATTGTTGACGAGGAAATGGACGCCACCCAGCTCGGCCTTCGCGTGTTCGACAAATCCATGCACCGCGTCACGCGAGCGCACATCGCAGGGTTCGCAGTACACGCGGACTCCGTAGCCGCGGAGCGCCGTCTCGGTCATGAGCGCCTGGGCCCCGATATCGCGGCCGGGCATCTCGCGGTAGTTGAAGGCGACATGGACGCCGCGGCGGGCGAACTCGAGCGCGATGGAACGACCGAGGCCGGTGGCGCCGCCGGTGACCATGGCAACGTGGTCTTTCATGCCGCCGGAGCGGACCGGGTCAGGTTCGGGGCGCGGCGCGAGGGCGGCCCCGGACGCACGTCCGCCACGCTCGCGCTCGGAGAAATCGCCGGGGTCTCGCCGGGTGAAGGGGATGGGACGCTCGATGTTCCAGGGCCCGTGGAGTGTCGCTCAAGCCCAACCTACGGCATGGGCCGGAAAAGCGGAACGGCGGTGGGTTGCGGGAGAGACGCGCCGGGGTAATCTCTACGTCCATGCCGAAAACACTTTCCGTCATCGCCTGGGCCGCCGTGTCCCTGCTGGGGGCATCGGGCTTCGCCATGCTCGCCATGAACCGGGGCGAGACGATCAGCGCGGCGTGGATGGTCATCGCCGCCGTCTGCACTTACGTGGTCGCGTACCGCTTCTACTCGCGGTTCATTGCGACCCGGCTCATGGCGCTGGATGACCGCCGCGCCACACCCGCCGAGCGGATCAACAACGGCCGCGACTTCGTACCGACCCACAAGTGGGTGCTGTACGGGCATCACTTCGCGGCGATTGCGGGCGCAGGGCCGCTGGTGGGCCCGGTGCTGGCGGCGCAGTTCGGCTACCTGCCCGGGACCCTCTGGCTCATCATCGGCGTGGTGTTTGCCGGTGCGGTGCAGGACTTCGTGATCCTCTTCGCCTCCATGCGCCGCAACGGGAGGTCGCTGGGGCAGATGGCGAAGGAGGAAGTGAACCGCGTGACCGGCGTGGCGGCGATGATCGCGATCCTCATGATCATGATCATTCTGCTCGCGGTGCTGGCGCTGGTGGTGGTGCGGGCGCTGGCCGAGAGCCCGTGGGGCGCCTTCACGCTGGCCTGCACGATTCCCATCGCGTTCGGCATGGGCTGGTGGATGAAGGTGCTCCGCCCCGGCAAGACACTGGAAGCGACCATCGGGGGCGTGGCACTGCTGATGGTGGCGCTCTGGGGAGGGCGGCTGGTGGCGGAGAACCCGGCGTGGGCGGCCGTATTCACGCTCAAGCCGACGACCACGGCGGCCTGGCTGATCGGCTACGGGTTCATCGCGTCGGTGCTGCCGGTGTGGATGCTGCTCTGCCCGCGGGACTATCTCTCGACGTTCCTGAAAATCGGAGCGGTGGCCGCTCTGGCCCTGGGGATCCTGCTGGTCCTGCCACCGCTCAAGATGCCGCCGGTGACGCAGTTCATTGACGGCACCGGCCCCATTTTCGCGGGCAAACTCTTTCCGTTCGCGTTCATTACCATCGCGTGCGGCGCGGTCAGCGGGTTCCACGCCCTCGTCGCCTCCGGCACGACGCCAAAGATGCTCACCCGGGAATCCGACGCGCGGCTCATCGGCTATGGTGGCATGCTCACCGAGTCGTTCGTGGGCGTCATGGCGATGACCGCGGCGTGCGTCCTCGACCCGGGCATCTACTTCGCCATCAACGCGCCGGCCGCCATCATCGGCACAAACCTGGACCAGGTAGCCCAGACCATTCAGGGCTGGGGGTTCACGTTCTCCGCGGCCGACATGCAAGCGCTGACCACGCAGATGGGTGAAACCTCGCTGCTCTCCCGCACCGGCGGCGCCCCGTCGCTCGCGGTGGGCATGGCGGTGATCTTTTCCAGCGCGACGGCCAAGCTGGGCGGGTCGGGGTTCACGGCCATGTGGTATCACTTCGCGATCATGTTCGAAGCCTTGTTCATCCTGACGACCATCGACACCGGCACCCGCGTCGGCCGATTCATGCTCCAGGAAGTGGGCGGGCACGTGTGGCCGCGATTTGCCGAGGTCTCGTGGTACCCGAGCATCGTGATCTCCAGCGCGATGATCGCCGGCGGGTGGGGCTATTTCCTGGTGCAGGGCGTGCTGGACCCCCTCGGGGGGATCAACTCGCTCTGGCCCATGTTCGGCATCAGCAACCAGCTGCTGGCCTGCATCGCGCTCACCGTGGGCACGACGGTGATCATCAAGATGAAAAAGGCCCGCTACGCCTGGGTGACCATGGTGCCGATGGCGTGGCTCGCGGTAACCACGCTGACCGCCGGCTGGCAAAAGGTGTTCGCGGCAGACCCCAAGCTCGGTTTCCTGGCACACGCCGCCTCGCTCGCGACCTCCACCGCCGCCAACGCCGGCCGGCTCCGGTTCAACGACTACTTGAACAGCACGCTGACGGTGATCTTCATGAGCGTGGTGGTCCTGGTGATCCTCGCGGCCGCCCGGGAGTGGTACCTGGTGCTCGGCGGCAAGAAACAGCCGGTACTGCAGGAATCGCCGTTCGTGCAGAGCGCGTATGCTGCGGGAGACTGACATGACCGTCGTGCAACGCCTGGGCCGCGCCATTCGCGTGGTGTTCGGCATGCCCGACTACGATCGGTACCTCACGCACCGCGAGGCCGCTCACCCCGGCGAACCCGCGTTGTCACCGTCGGACTATTACGCCCAGCACCTGAAACGCCGGTACGAGAGCGGCGGGCCGACGAGGTGCTGCTAGGCCATGCCCCAGGAGTTCGTCTACCGGGACAAGAAGCTGGGAGACACCGAAGCGATCACCGTTGAGACCGCTCCGGATGTCTTTCAACCCACTTCGACCACGGTCCTCCTGCTTCGCGCCGCACGACGGGCGCTGACACCACCGCCCCGGTCGGTCCTCGACGTGGGCTGCGGTTCCGGTGTTGTCGCCGTGGTGCTGGCCAGGAACCTGCCGGCCGGCACAACCGTGTGCGCATCGGACTTGAGTGAGGCGGCAGCCCGGCTGGCAGGGCGGAACGCGGCACGAAACGGCGTGACGATTGATTGCCGTTCAGGAAGCCTGTTCGCGCCGTGGGCCGGAAGGCAGTTCGACCTGATTGTTGACGACGTCGCCGGGGTCTCGGAGCCCCTCGCCCGGGCCTCCGGATGGTATCCCTCCCAGGTCCCGAGCGAGGCGGGCCGTGACGGCACGCGCTGGATCCTGAACGTGATCGACCAGGCGCCGGATTATCTCGCTCCGGGCGGGCGGCTGTGCTTTCCGGTGCTGACCCTGTCCCGGGAAAACCTCGTCATCGAGCGGGCGCGGGCTCGATTTGCCACCGTGACCCAGGTCGAAGAGCAATGGTACCCACTGGGCGAGGATCTGCTCGCTCAGTGGACCCTGGTCGAGGAACTCGTCGCTGACGGGAGCATCACCATCGAGAAACACGGGAGCCGGTGGTGCTGGGCGACGAGGGTTTTCCTCGCCGAGCGCGCGTCCTAACCGCCCCGGCGGCCCTTCCCCTTCGAAATCTTTCCCCGCTTCAGCGGGCGCTTCGCCATATCGCGCACCTTCGCCTGTTCGGAAATACGTTCCCGCTCGGCCTTGATCGCCTCGGTCGGGTACTTCTGTCCGTTCGGATACTCCGGCTTGTTCCCCATGCTGTCCTGCCTTTCAGGGTTAGCTGAAAGGTACCCTTCTGCACCCATCGACCGAGTTTTCATCTGAGCGTTAAGGGTAAGGATCTGCATCGTTTGACCACAGTCATGCTGAGGCACAAGTTCCTGATCATGCGCTGCCCTGCCTGCCAGCAATCCAATCCCAACGAAGCCCAGTTTTGTCTTCACTGTGGGGCCGCAATCGAGACCGCCGCGCCGGCGACCGCCGGGCGGGACCCGCAGCGTGCGGCCCTGGAGCGCGCACTGGGTGCCCAGTTCGAAATCGTACGGCTGCTCGGCCGCGGGAGGATGGGGGCCGTCTATCTCGCCCGCGAGCGAGCCCTCGAGCGCGCCGTGGCTATCAAGGTCATGCCCTCCGAAATGGCGACCGATGCGGAGAGCCGGGAACGCTTCCGCCGCGAGGCGCGCACCGCGGCCAAGCTGACTCACCCAAACATCGTGCCGCTTCACACCTTCGGCGACGTAGAGGGGATGCTGTACTTCGTGATGGGCTATGTGCGCGGCGAATCGTTGGGCCAGCGGATGCATCGAGAGGGAAAGCTTCCGCCGGACGATGTGCGCCGCATCATCGGGGAGCTGGCGGGATCGCTGGACTACGCCCACCGGCAGGGCGTCATCCACCGGGACATCAAGCCCGACAACGTGTTGCTGGATGACGAGTCCGGCCGGCCCATGCTCACGGATTTCGGGGTTGCGAAGGCGCGGGCTTCGGGCACCACGCTCACCGAGGCCGGCGCAGTCGTGGGCACTCCGCATTACATGTCTCCCGAACAGGCTGGCGGCGCCCGGGACCTGGATGGTCGAAGCGACCTCTACTCCCTCGGCATCATGGCTTACGCGATGCTCGCCGGACGGCTTCCGTTTGAGGGTGACAGCTTCCGAGACGTAATCGTGCAGCACGTGACCAAGGCGCCGCCCTCACTCAAGGCCTTGGTGCCGGACGTGCCCGCCGAACTTGAAGCGGCGGTGTCGCGTGCACTCGTGAAGGAGCCGGCGGCCCGGTGGCCTGATGGGCGCACGATGGCGTTGGCGCTCAGTGAGACTGACAGCGACGACGAGGATTCCGCCGTCCGAAAGCTCTCGCTCAGGGGGAATGGCCTGTTCGTCGGCGGGATGGTGGCCGCGTCGGCCGTGATCGCGCTGCTGAGCAGGATCCTGTTGTTCATGCAGACGCCGGGCCGCTCCGGCCAGCCCGCACCCTGGCTGGGCATTTGTCTCGTTCTGGGCGGAGTACCAGCGGTCGCAGCGGGGGCCATCGCCCTTCTCGAGCGGGCGCGCGGCGAACCCTGGAAGGACATCATCGCGCAGTTCATGCTGCCGCCCCGCTGGTGGAACCTGTGGTGGCCCAAGCTGTGGCGACGCCGCGGCGACGTTTGGCATCGCCTCCCCACGCCGGTGCGGCGGGCACGCTGGTGGTACGGGGCGTCGATTCTCATTTTCGGCGCGACAGCGATTGTCATAGTGATCGTGTTCGACCGATGGGTTCATGAGATCGTGCCGCCGCGGTGGCTCACGACCGCTTTGCTCGCTGGCTCTTTCGCATACATGGGCTGCTTCTTCGCCACGGTGATCCAGCTGCGGGCCTGGGGTCGTGCCGCGGGGCTCGTCGGTGCCGGACCGGTCAAGATCGGGCTCGCACCGACCGGGCAGCTCGACATCTGGAGAAAGCCGAAGTATGCAGCCGTCCTCCTGCCCCCGGCCGGCGTGGCGGCGTCTGCCGGCCTCGAACCCAAAGCCCCCGAGGACTACATCCGCGCGATCCTGGAACGAACAAGGGACCTCACCGGGCGGGCTCGCGACCTGGGCAGCGAGGCGGTCGCATCGGCGCGGCACCTGCTTGCCGCGCTCGCGACGCTTGACGCCGAGATCGCGCTGCTCGCCCGCGATGCCAGCCCGGTTGAGATCGCCGCGCTGGAGCGCAGGCTCGTCGCGCCGCGAGTTGCGACAGGTGCTCACCACCCAGCGCGACCTGCTCACGCGCCTTGCCGACCAACTCGGCGGGGCGACGAGACGGAGGGATCGCCTCGTGGAGCTCCTGCGCACGCTGTGGCTCCAGGTGGCCAATCTCCGAGCCGAAATTGCGCGTGACACACTGGCAAACGACGAGGTCACGGGACGCATTCGGGCACTTTGCCAGGACATCGCCCGCCAAGTGGACGCCGCCGCGACCGTCCGCATGATTGCGCCCGGCTCCCAAGCATGAATCTTCCCCTCATTCCCCCACGCCGAGATACCAATGACCACGAATGATTCGTCCGCGCTGAGCCGCCGCGATTTCATCGAACTGGGATCGTTCGCCGCCGCCGCGGCCGCATTGCCAAAGGTATCCCACGAGAAAGCCGAGCGCCTGGCCGTCCCGGCGGAGCAGCAGGCCTTCGCGCTCGAGGAAGTGACGATCGCCCAGCTCCAGGACGACATGAAGTCCGGGAAGCGCACATCGCGCGCCATTGCCCAGGCTTACCTGGGCCGGATTGCCGCGATGGACCGGCAGGGCCCGACGCTGCGCGCGGTACTCGAGACCAATCCCGACGCGCTCACGATTGCCGACCAGCTGGACGCCGAACGGAAGGCGGGCAAGGTGCGGGGGCCGCTCCACGGCATCCCGGTGATCGTGAAGGACAACTGCGACACCCACGACCGCATGCAGACCACGGCCGGCTCGCTGGCGCTCGAAGGCAACATTGCCGAGCAGGACTCGGGCGTCGTGGCACGGCTCCGCGCCGCGGGAGCCGTGATTCTCGCCAAGGCGAACCTGTCCGAATGGGCCAACTACCGGTCCACTCGCTCCTCGTCCGGATGGTCGGGCCGCGGGCGGCAGTGCAAGAACCCCTTCGTGCTGGACCGGAACCCGAGCGGCTCGAGTTCCGGGACGGGGTCGGCAGTCAGCGCCAACTTCGCGGCGGCGGGTGTCGGCACGGAGACGGATGGGTCGGTCATCAGCCCGTCGAACGCGTGCGGGCTCGTGGGCATCAAGCCAACGGTGGGCCTGGTAAGCCGCGCGGGCATCATTCCGATCGCGCACTCGCAAGACACGGCCGGCCCCATGTGCCGCTCGGTATCCGACGCGGCCATCATGCTGACGGCCATGGCCGGGGTGGACCCGCGAGACTCGGCCACCGCGGAGGCCGCCGGCCACATCTCGGACTACACCACGGTGCTGGACGCGAATGGGCTCCGCGGCGCGCGTATCGGCATCCCATACGTACGTGCCGGTACCAACCCGACGGTGGACCGGATCGTCGAGGACGCCATCCGGGTGCTCAAGTCCCTCGGGGCCGAGGTCATTGACCCTGCGCCGATCGAAACGGCAGGCCAGTTGGGGAACAACGAGCGGGACGTGCTGCAGTACGAGTTCAAGACAGACCTGAACGCCTACCTCGCCACGATGCCGCCCCACGTGAAGAACCGCACCCTCGCGGACCTGATCGCGTTCAACGATGCGAACAAGGACCGCGAAATGCCCTACTTCGGCCAGGAGACATTCATCGCGTCGCAGGCCCGCGGGCCGCTTACCGAGCAGGCGTACATTGACGCGCGAGCCAAGTGCATCGAGCTCACACGGACCAAGGGCATTGATGCGACAATGACCAGGTTCGGTCTCGACGCCATCATGGGGCCGTCTGGTGGGCCGGCAGGGCTGGTGGATCTCGTCGGCGCGGGCGGTGGCGGAGGCGCTGGCAGCTCCCAGTTCCCCGCGGTATCGGGGTACCCCCACATCACCGTGCCAGCCGGTTTCCACTTCGGGCTGCCGATCGGCATCTCGTTCTACGGCAGGGCGTGGAGTGAGGCCGTGCTGGTCAAGTTCGCGTTTGCATTCGAGCAGGCGACCAAGGTCCGGAAAGCGGCCGGGTTCATTCCGACGCTGGCGTTGAGCTGACCAGCCGTTGAAAATCTTTGCCGACCAGGCGCTGTCCCGGCGCCTCGAACGAACAGAAGCGACGGCCAACGCGCGGTTCGTCGAGGCACGGGCTTCCCTTTTCCCGAAAAGCGGTGCCACCTGGATCGAAGTCGCCGGCGCCTACGCCATGTTCGACGGCGTGGACTCGCCGTGCACCCAGACGTTCGGGCTGGGCGTGTTTCAGGCGCCCACGGTGAGTGACTTCGAAACCATCGAGCAGTTCTTCCGGGAACTGAAGGCGCCGATGCATCACGAGGTCAGTCCATTGGCTGACCCCGCGACACTTGCCCTGCTCACCCAGCGGGGGTATCAGCCGATGGAGCTATCCAGCGTGACGTTCTGCCCGATCGAGGAAGCCCTCGCGCTGGCCAATCCGCCGGACACCACGATCAAGACGCGGCTGATCCGCAAAGGTGAAGGCCAACTCTGGGCGGAGACGGCGGCGAACGGATGGGCTGACTCGGCGCCGAACGGCGTCCTGACGGACCTGATGCGCGTCACTGCCGAGCGACCGGAAGCGCTTCCGTTCCTGGCGGAACTGAACGGCGCACCTGTCGCGGCCGGCTCGTTGGCCATTACCGCTGGCGTCGCCTTCCTGGCCGGGGCGAGCACGATCCCGAGTGCGCGAAGACAAGGCGCCCAGCTGGCGCTATTGAGCGGCCGATTGCGCTACGCGGCGGAACAGGGGTGTGATATCGCGATGATGTGCGCGGCCCCCGGGAGTGGTTCCCAGCGCAATGCCGAGCGGAATGGGTTCCGGATCGCCTACACGCGGCTCAAGTGGCAGCTGGCTCCTTGCTAGAGGGCCCCAGCAACAAGGCCAACGCCAGCACGCCGCCAGCCAGGCCGCTCACGATGAGCGCCGCGGGCCCACCCATCCGCGCATACACCATCCCGAACGTGATGCCTCCCAGAAGCCCGGCGATGCCCACGCTTGCGTGGTAGATGCCGAACGTCTTCCCCACGCCCCTGTCTCTCGCCGCGGCGGCCACGAGCGCCCGTTCCGGTGATTCCGTGAGCGCGGCCACCAGCCCGAACACGAGGAACCAGCCCACGCCGCTCCACGGACTCGTGATCGTGGCCATCGCCATGCACACGAGCCAGTACGCGAACCACCCGCCGAGCATCACGGACTTCGGGCCCAGGGAATCGGACAGCCGGCCGCCGGGATAACTCAGCGTCGTCCGAATGACATGCAACGCGGCCCATACGAGAGGGGTGAGGGCCACCGGCAGCCCCAGATCCTTCAGGCGCAGCAGGAACAGCATCTCGGGGAACCGGGCGAAGGCGAACAGGACGATGAGATAGAGGAGAGAGTTGGGCTGGCGTTTCGCGTTGTTCGGGAAGGGGGAAGCGGGAAGCGGGAAGGGGTTGTCCGCTTCCCCCTTCCCGCTTCCCGCTTCCCCTCTCACCGCCCAAAACACAGCCAACACCGCAATCAGTCCCGGCACCACGCTCCACACGATCACACGGTCCGGGGAAAGTCCCACCTGGCTCAGCAGGAGCCACGCCACCAGCGGTCCGACGACCGCGCCCGCGTGGTCCATGGCCCGGTGAAACCCGAACGCACGGCCGCGCATGTCGGGCGTCACGGCATCCGCGATCACGGCGTCGCGCGGCGGCGTGCGTAAGCCCTTCCCGACGCGATCTGTCGCGCGGAGCGCGATCACCTGCCACGCGGCCGTGGTCGCGCCGATTACGGGCCGGGTCACCGCGGCGATGCCGTAGCCGGCGAGGATCAGCGGCCGGCGGAGCCGCGGGCGGTCCGCCAGGAATCCGGACCAGAGCTTGGCGGCGGCGGACAGCGCCTCGGAGATCCCGTCGAACAGGCCAAGCGAGAGGGCGCCGCCACCCAGCGACGCCACGAGCGCCGGGATGAGCGGGTAGATCATCTCGCTGGCGAGATCGTTGAAAAAGGAGACGAGGCCCAGGGATTTGACGACGGGCGGGAGGCCCCGCTCCGATTCACTCACCGAGTCCCATGCCCCACTTGATCAAACTCACCGGCAAGCCACCGTACGCGAGGGCCGCATCGTGGAACCCCCGCAGGGAATAGGCCGAGCCCCGGGCCGCCTTGTACGCCTCGCGGAGCGCCCGGAATTCCCTCCGCCCCACAGCATAACAGAGCTGGTAGCCTGGAGTCCCGCAGTATCGCCGGACTTCTGCCTCGGCATTGTGGCGGTCGAAGTGCACGCGGTCCACCAGCATCTGGACCGCCTCGTGAAACGTCATGCCCCGCGTGTGGAGCCCGACGTCCAGCACGATGCGCACCGCCCGCCACATCAGGTGGACCCGCTGGAAGAAGCGCTCCTCGCGCCCGTAGAACCCTTCCTCGCCCATCATCTCTTCGCAGTACAGCGCCCAGCCTTCGATCGTCAGCGGAGTCCCCACGACGCGCCGAACGAGGCGCGGTTGCGCCAGGGCCGTGAGAAACTGGAGGTGGTGACCGGGATACCCCTCGTGGAGCGCGGTGGAGGCCAGCTCGTGCACGCAGTGATCCCGCAGGATGCGCTCGCTCACCGCCGGGTCGGTGTCCCGGTCCGGAGGAGTCACGAAGAACCTCCCGGTGCGATCCGCGGAAAAAGCCCCCGGCGGCTGATAGGCCGCGAAGGGCATGAGCGGCTTGAGGAACGCCGGTGTCTCGATGACATCGAGCGGCCCACGCGGAATGGCCACGAGTTTCTCGGCCTCGACGAACTTGCGGGCCCGGGCCATTTGCCGGCCGTACGCACCGACCAGCTCATTCGCTCCGGGGTGCTCGGCCCGCAACCGGTCCACCAGCTGGGGCCATTTGACGCTGGGGTCAATCTCCTTCCCCAGGCGCACGAGATCCTGCTCCACCTCTTCGACGAGGTTGGTGCCATACCGCCACAACTCGGGCGCGGTGTCCCGCAAGGCGTGCTCGTAGTGCAGGCGAAAGTTGAATGCGTCCTCACCGATGGCGAACTCGCCGTTCGCAGACCGCCGGAGGTCATCACCGAGGTAGCGGCCGAACGATGCGAGTGACGCCTTCGCCTGCGCGACCGTGTCCTGAAAGCCGGGCTCGCTCTTCGGGGCCAGTTGCTCGCTCACCTGGTCCAGCAAGAGTTGCCCACCCCCAACCACCGACAGGGCGGTGTCCACGAATACCTGCGGGCAGTCCGCCAGCGTCGCCTTGGCCAACTCGAAGAACTGGGGGACCGCTTCCAGCCGCGCCCGCGCGGAGCGCGCTCGATGCTCGTGCGGCCGGTCGGTCAGGGCGAGCAGGTGATACAGACCTTCCAGGACGTGGTTGAGCCAGAAACCGGGGTCGGTGACGTGCGGCTGTTCGATGGTGAACCGCTGGACGGTGACTCGCACGTCGTTGAGCAACGCCGTCCGGTCAATCTCGTCGTCTATGGAGTCGGGTTCCAGCGCCTCGAGCGAACCGGCGAGCGACTTGAGCGCCACCATGTGCAGCCGGACGCTTTCCTCCGAGTAGTCACCCAGCCGTCCGTCGTGCTCGGTGAGCCCCTGCGCCGTGGCGAACACCGGGTCCAGGTGCCACCGCAGGTCGAGGTACGAGGGGAAAATCCCCGCGAGACTAGTGTCGTCCGCCAACGCCGGCACCCGTCTCCAACGTGGCTTCGTTCACGATCCGGTGACACTCGGCCTCCGCCAGCGTGCGATCGGCCGCCTTGGCTGCCGCGAACAGGCGATCGCACACGACCGCGTCGCCAGCATCGTAGCCATGCTCTTCCAGCCAGCACTTCACGTTCGAGAGTCCCGAGACCGGGGATATCTTGATGCGCTGCTTCAACCCGAACGCCGTGGCCGGGACGGCCGAGTAGATCCGGTCCGCCAGCCACGCGTCGCCCTTTTTTCGCGCCTTGATGATCGCCGCGGCGTGGACACCGGTGCCCGTGCGGAACGCGTCGGAGCCGAGCACCGGGTAGTTGGCCGGTAGCGGCACTCCGATCGTGGCCGCGGCCAGCTCGCAGTACTCGCGGAGGCGCGATACGTCGTGCTGATGAGCACCCAGCAGGTACAGGTTGACGATGAGCAGGTCCATCTCCGCGTTGCCGACCCGCTCGCCCACGCCCAGGGCCGTGCCGTGGATCCGGTTGGCACCGGCGCGAATCGCCGCGAGGCAGTTGATGAGCCCCAGGCCGCGGTCACGATGCCCGTGCCAGTCAACCTTTACGTCTTCGCCTGAGGGTTTCACGATCTCCTCGATCACGAACCGCACCAGGCGGTGCGTGCCTTCCGGCGTCGCGTGGCCGACGGTGTCCGCGAGGCAAAGGCGCCGGGCGCCCCAGCGAATGGCGTTGCCGTAGAGCGCCGTGAGCGTCTCCGGCCGGGCGCGGGTCGAGTCCTCGGCCACGAACATCACCGGGAGGCCTTCGCGCACCGCGAACGTCACGGCCTCTTCGCTGACCCTGAGCATCCGCTCCAGCGTCCAGTCCTCGGTGTACTGGCGAATGGGCGATGAGCCGATGAACGTCGCCGCCTCGATGGGGATGCCGACATCGTGGGAAATCTGCGCGATCGGCTCGACGTCGCTGAGCACCGTGCGCGCGGCGCAGTTCGGCGAAATGGGGATCTTCTCCCGAACGATCTCCTTGGCCAGCGCGCGGACCGAATCCACCACACGGGGGCCGGCACCCGGCAGGCCGATATCCGCCGAGGCGATCCCCAGGTCGGCCATCAGGTGCAGGAGTTTGAGCTTGACGTCGAGCGGGGGGTCGATCGCGGAAGGAGACTGGAGGCCGTCGCGCAGGGTCTCGTCATTCAAGTCAATGCGGACGGACTTCCAGTCGAAGCCGGCGTCCGAATTCCAGTCGTAGATCAGCTGGGATTCGTCCATTGGCGAAGTCTGCGGCCCGCCCACGGGGGCGTCAAGCTTGCCGGGTGCGCCCGTCGCCCGCCAATTTCCTTCCCCATGACCGACACCATTTCCGCTTTGTCCCGCCACCCGGCGCTCACCCGCGGTCACGAACGCCTGATTCGCACAGACGCCCGCACCGTCGCGTGGCAAACGGCGATCTGCGAGACGCCCGCGCCAACTGGCCGGGAACAGGCCCGGGGCGCCAAGGTCTCCGGGTTACTGCGCGAGATCGGCTTGACGTCGGTGTCCACTGACGACGTCGGCAACGTGATCGCGTGGTGGGGTCCCGCGGACCGGGCCCCGGTGGTCATCGCCGCGCACCTCGACACCGTATTCGGCCCCGGGGTAGATGTGTCAGTTCGAAAGGACGGCGACCGGCTTATCGGGCCCGGCATTACAGACAATGCGCGCGGCCTGGCCGGCATGCTCGCCCTGGCCGATGTCGTGGCGTCGGGCCAATGGGCGACCGCGAAGCCCATCGCTTTCGTCGCCACGGTCGGCGAGGAAGGCGCGGGCGACCTGCGTGGCGTGCGGCATCTCTTTGGCGAACGGAAGCTCGCGGCGGATTCGGTCATCGTGCTGGACGGCGCCGGCGACGACCGCGTGGTCCATGGCGGCCTGGGGTGCCGCCGCTATCGGTTCATGTTCCGTGGCCCCGGCGGCCACTCGTGGTCCGCATTCGGCGCGCCGAACCCGGCCCACGCGGCGAGTACGCTCACGCAGGCCGTGGCCGAACTGCCCGGCAGGGAAACGCCGCGTACGACCTGCTCCGTCGTGGGAATCGGCGGCGGAACCAGCCTCAACTCAATACCCGATGAGGCATGGGTCGAAATTGACCTTCGGAGCGAGGGCACCGCGCCGCTTGAGGAGATCGAACGCGTGCTCCACGCCGCGGCCCGGCTCGGAATGGATCGTGAAAATGCCCGAAAAACGCTGGGGAGCCGAGCGCTCGACCTGACCGTGGCGGTCATCGGAGATCGGCCCTCCGGCGTGACACCGGCCGACCACCCGCTGGTGCAGGCTGGTCTGGATGCCACGCGCGCAGTCGGCCGGCGGCCGGCGCTCGCGACTGCCTCCACGGACGCCAACATTCCGATTTCCCTGGGAATTCCGGCGATCGCGTTGGGGGCCGGCGGCAAAGCCGGAGACACGCACAGCGCAACGGAGTGGTTTGAGAATGCCGATGGACCGGCGGGAATATTTCGGGCGTTGCTGGTGCTGGCCGCGGCTGCCGGGCTCAACAAATGAGAAGTAAGAAGTGAGAAGTAAGACGGAGTTACTCGCGTCGAACCTTCTTCAGCAAACCCATCACCAACGCCTGACTCTCCCGTGCCGTGGCAACGGCCTTCGCCACCACGTCACCCGGCACGAGTTGGGACTCCTCGAGGAGCTCCAAGAGGTCAGATGTTTCCACCGCGGAACCGTAGGCAATCACGAGATGGTTTCTGAAGCGACGCGATGAGCGTACGGCGTAGCCTTCGGCAATGTTCAATTGCACGGACAGGGCGGCACGCTGAAGCTGGTTGAACACCGCCGACGCCGACGGCTGCCAATGCTTGCGGCAGAGTTCCAGCACCTGCAGAACCACCGCGTGCGCCCGCTGCCACGCCAAGAGCGTCTTGTGGGTCTGCATTTCACGAGAGTAATCACCGAGCCGTGGCAGGAGAGGAGCGAACAAACGCGGGGTGGAGCGAAAAAGCGCGACTTTCTTACCTCTCACTTCTTACTTCTTAGGGCGCCTTCGCTACCTCGCCCCTGGTCACGATCATCCGCTTGAGTTTCTGACCAATCACCTCCGAACCTGGTCCCACCAGGCACTCCTCCAGCGTGGAGCCGACGATCTTCGCACCTTCGCCTATGATCGTGTCCCGGAGCACGCTGGTCATGACGACCGACCCCGGCTCGATGGACACGTTGGGCCCCAATGTGCAATCCTCCAGTTCGACGCCATCCGCCACAAACACAGGGTCGAGTATGCGAACCTGCGCGCGGGGGCTCGGACGCTTCGCACTACCATGGCTCAACAGGTGCAGGTTGGTCTCCAGCACGGTCTCGATCTTGCCGCAGTCATACCAGCCGGCGACCGGCGCCGCGAGGATCTTCCGACCGTGATCCACCATGTGCTGGAAGGCCTCGGTGAGGTAGAACTCGCCCTTCATGGGCGGCTGTGACCTGGTCCAGGCAATCCCGTCGAACAGCGCCTTCCAATCCTTCATGTAGTAGAGGCCGATGTTGGCGAGCTTGGAAATGGGCTCTTTCGGCTTCTCGACAATCTTCGTCATGTACCCGTGCGCGTCCGTCACCACCACGCCGAAGCGCTGGTAGTCCTCCACTTCCTTGGCCCAGATGATGCCGTCGGCCTCGGTGCGCTGGATGAGGGAAAGATCGGCGTCGAAGAGGGTGTCTACGAAAATGATGAGGACGGGCCCGCTGACGTACGAGCGGGCGAGGTCAATCGCGCTCGCGGTGCCGTCCTGCACCCTCTGCTCGATGAACCGTGCCGGCTGGCGGTAATGCGTCCGGACGTACGCCTCGACCTGCTCCTTCAAGTGCCCGGTAATAAAAATCAGCTCTTCGACGTCGAGCTGATTCACCTGATCCATGACGTAGTCCATCACCGGGCGCCCGGCGACGCGAATCAGCGGCTTGGGAATCTCTTTGGTGAGCGGGAGCAGGCGGGTGCCTTTCCCCGCCAGCGGAATAATGACCTTCACTTGCGACCGTAGCGGTCCTTGATGCGGACGACATCTTCGACCTCGGGCGTGGACACTTCGAGCAAATCCGCCGCGGTGACCGCTTCCATCTGATGGACGGTGGGCGGCGCGATGTGATAGCTCTCGCCCGGGCGCATGCGGCGCTCGGTCAGTTCCTCACCCACCTTAACCCGGAAGATGATCTCGCCCTTCAGGACGTGAATCGTCTCGTCCTTCTTGTTGTGGTATTGGAGACTCAGGACCTGTCCCGGCTCGATATGAAGAATCTTGCCGACGTAGCGGTCCGTGCGGGCCCACACCAACTCATAGCCCCAGGGTTTCTCCACGCGGTAGGGCGGCTTGGCGTCTTCGGCAGAAGGGTGTTCCGCCATGTCAGGCAGGCTGTGTGACTGAGCCACTCACGCGCTGGCTGCCCGTCGCCTCGACCCGGACGCCTTCCAGCGCCTCGTGGAACGCGGCAGCGGTCTGCCAGCGATCTTCCCGCTCCTTGTTCAGCGCCTTGAGAATGATCTCTGCCAGGCGGGCCGGCACACCCGGCTGGATCTCGCGCGGATCCACCGGCTTCTCTTCCAGGTGCTTGACCATCAGCGCGGTCACGGTCGGCGCAATGAACACAGGGCGGCCGGTGACGCACTCGAACAGCACCGCGCCAGCGGCGTAGAGGTCCGCCCGCACGTCAATCTCCTCGCCCATCAACTGCTCGGGGGCCATGTACTCGGGCGTGCCGATCGCGACGCCCGCCGCCGTGAGGCCCTTGGCCTCCTGCTGTTTCGATTCCGTCAGCCGCGCGATCCCGAAGTCCATGACCTTGAGGAAGCCGGCCGCATCCACGACCATGTTCTGCGGCTTGATGTCCCTATGAATCACGCCCTGCTCGTGGGCCACTTCGAGGGCGCGGAGGAGCTGCTTGCCCACGGTGAGAGCCACGGCGGTCGGCAGGTGGCCCCGCTTCCGGATGAGATCCTTGAGGCTCGTGCCTTCGACGAACTCCATGGTGATGTAGTACATCCCCTGGACCTCGCCCATGTCGTGCGTGCGCACCACGTTCCGGTGGGTAATGCGCCGCGCGAGGCGAATTTCCTGCTTGAAACGCTCGAGGGAGGATCCGTCGGCCTGGATCGCGTCGGGCTTGAGCGTCTTGATGGCCACGACCTCGTCCAGCTCGCGGTCCACCGCCCGGTACACCACGCCCATACCGCCCACGCCCAGGACCCTCTTGATCTCGTAGCGGTCATCGAGGACGAACCCGGCCTCGAGCATCTGCCCGCCCGATACGGCCACGGCCCGCGTCGCCATGCCCGGCCCCACCTTCTGCGTGACGTCAGACAGCTGCTGCTGAGTGAGCGCCTGCGTCGCCGCGGCGCTCGAGGTGCTCATGTACTCGATGAGCGCCTGCTTCTCCTTCAGCTCCTGGAGCATTCTCTGGAACGAGGCCGCCAGCACGCCGATCTCGTCGCGCGTCCTGACCTCGATGTTTCCGCTGTACTGCCCTTCGCCGACCTGCCGGGTGACCTCGACCAGCTGCTTGACCGGCCGCGTGATTTGTCGCGCGAGCACCACGGACGAGAGGATCGCGAGAATGAGCCCGCCGATGAACGCGTAGAGCACCGTCTGCTGCAGCTCGGTGAACACCGCCAGCTCACGGCTCCGGGACCGGAACCCGACGTACCCGCCCACCGGCGTGCCAGATGCCGTCACCAGCGGACCGACCACGCCGACCAGCGTCTCGCCGCCGACATCCCAGCGAACGTGACCACCCGGCTGAAGGCCGGCGAGCGACGTGTCCATGCCGGGCCCGCCGGCCATGGCGTTCGTGACGGCGGCCCGTTCGAGCGTGGACACAGCGACCTGCGGGACGTTCATCGTGTCGAGCGCGACGATCACGACATCCGAGTTGGTATTCCGCTTCACGTCGGCCACGAACGCGCTGTCAATCGGAACGGCGGCGACGAGTACGCCGTACAACGCGCGTTGTCCCGCCGTGCCCGGGCTGTAGATCGGCACACCCACGGCCTGGTAGAGAATGAAGCCACCGTCCTCGGTGGACTCGATCCACGTTCCCTGCGTCGCCTCGCCCTCCAGCGCCTTGCCAACCAGCGCACCTTCGGAAAGGTCAACATCGAACTCATCGCGGCGGTCGGTGCGGGCCTTGAGCACACCGACGTTGTTGGTGACCGCGGCCCACGACGCGCCGATCTGGCGCTGGAACTCATCCGCCTGGTCCAGGAGATCCGCCCGGTTTCCCGGCGGCCGCAGTGCCTGTCCGATGCGGGCGAGGTACTGGGGGGACGCGCACGAGCGACCCGGCAACCTGGGACAGGGCATGGGTCCGGCTCTGGAGCGCGTTCTCGATAGCGGCCCGCGTGGCGGTGAGCGCGCGGTCAATGGACTGGTCGGCCGCGCGGTCCGCGCGCTGCTTGGTGAGGAACAGCGCCCCGCCCAGCACGACCACGACGACCAGCGCGGTGGCCAGGAAGATCTTGGCGCTGAGGCCGAAGCGGACGCGGGCGCTAATAGCGCGCTCCGCCCCGGGAGTAGGGCTGTCCGAACTTGTTGAGGTGCTCGACGAACTTGAAACCGCGTGCATCCAGCTGGAGGTCGAGCCCCGTGAGGCCCTGGGCAGTCACGTCCACGTCCTGCTTCATGCCGGCCGCGCGTTCGTGCCACGCGTTGAGGACGTACTTGCCGACCGGAACGCCGGGAATGGAAAACGCCCCGTCACCTCCGGGCTGTCCGTAGTAGGCACTGCCCATGACGACGATGAATGCGGCCATGTTGGCGTGCACGTTGCAATACACCCGGACGAGCCCGGGCTTGGTGAACTTGGTGCTCTTGGCTTCGCCGCGCCCGAAAAGTCCCAGGTCAAATGCTCCCTCATCGGAAAGCGAGAAGACATTGTGATTGAAGGGATCGTTGTTGGGGAACCGCACGGTGGACCCGACGGGCACGATGGTCACGCGCGGGCGGAAATCCTTGCCCTCGGTGATCACGTCGAAGGACTTGGGCGCCGGCGTGCGCACGCCGGGAGCGTCGAGCCACAGGACCGCCTGGCCGACGTCCGTCGCCGTCTTGTTGTTCCGTTCCATGACCGTGAGCCGCCCGGCGACGACGGCCACGGGCGCCGAGACCGGCTTGGGGCCGGAAACCCCCGAAAACAGGGTTGCGACGCAGATCACAGCGTGGCTGGGACGTATCACCGGCATTAATCTACCCATCGTCGCTCATCGGATGTTGTGAAGCGGCGGAAGCTTACGCGCCGGTTGAACATGCGTCAACCGAACCGGCGTTCGTTCTCAAGGGAGCAAACGATGCGTGTTCCACACTGGTTTCTCCTCGCCGCCCTCGCCGCGGCCCCGGGCTCATCTGTTTCGGCCCAGCAGGGCGCTCTCACGGACACCTCGATCGCGGCCCGGCTGGAAAAAGCCGAACGCATGATCGAACTGCTGCGCCAGCAGGTAGCCGAACAGGCGAAGGGACGGGTTGAACCCCGGTCGGGCAACAAGGTCGAGCTGTCGGGAGTGGTCCTGATCAACGGGTTCTTCAACAACGCCAAGGTGAACAGCGCCGACAACCCGACGTTCGTACAGGCGCCGGACCCGCCGGGATTCCTGCCGAACTCGAACCTGGGAGGCACCGCCCGCCAATCAGAGTTCGGGCTCACGGCCATCGCTCCCAAGGTGATCGGGGCGACATTCACTGGAGAGCTGGACATGGACTTCTACGGCGGCCAGCAGAACTTTGGCCGCCTGTTTCCCCTGCTCCACCTGAAACGCACCCGTGGGGAGCTCCGCTGGCCGCATGCCTGGCTCGCCTTTGGCGAGGATGCGCCGCCGATCTCGGAGGTCAACCCGTCTTCCTTCTCGGCTCGCAGCATTCCAGGGTTTACCAACGCGGGGAACCTGTGGTTCTGGATTCCCCAAGTCCGTCTGGGCGCGGACGTGGGAACCACCGTCAGCGTCGGGCTCGAGGCGACGGCGATGGCGCCGATCTCCACCGAGACGCCGGCCACTTTCAACCCCGCGCCGAGCGCAGCCGCCGGCCGTCGGCCGAGGGCCGGCTGCTGGTCAAGTGGGACCAGCCCCAGTCCACCGGCGAGATTTCCGTGGGCGGGCACTACGGCTGGATCGCGACGACCGCGCTCGACACGTTCATCGTGTCCCGGGCGGTCGCGGCGAGCATCCGCTTCAGCGTCACCGGATTGTTCGAGGTCCGTGGCGAAGCGTTCGCCGGCCAGGCCCTGGCCGGCCTTGGCGGCGGCGGGATCGGGCAGAACCTCAACGCCGCGGACGCGCCCGTGCGCACCCGGGGCGGCTGGGCCCAACTCAACATCAAGCCAACGCCCGAATTCGAATTCGGCGGGGGCTACGGATTCGACGATCCGACCGACAGCGACCTGGACCTGGCTACCGGGCGGCTCAGGAACGTGACGATGGAGGGGCACCTCCACTATACGCCCGGTCCGGTCGTGTTCGCGGTGGAGTTCCGCCGGGTCGAAACGACGTATTCGACGCTCGGGACACTCTTCGTCCATCACTTCAATGTGGGGATGGGGTTTCGGTTCTAGGGTAAGAAGTGAGAGGTGAGAAGTAAGAAGGAGAGCCGCCACCTTCTTGCTTCTCACTTCTTACGTCTTACTTCTCACTATCTTTCCCGGCGCGATGATCTTCCCCGTACTCGCTCTCGCCATCCAAATCCAGCTCACAGCGCCGTCGGGCTACGTCAACGACTTCGCCGGCGTGCTCGAAGGCACGTCGCGCGCCGCGATAGTCGCGCTGATCGACGAGGTGCGGCAGAAGTCGGGCGGTGAAATCGTCGTGGTGACCCTCCGGGACCTGGGTGGCCGCGCTTCGATTGACGTCGCGCGGGACATCGGCCGGCAGTGGAAGGTCGGGGCGATGGGCGGCCCCGGAGACCGCGCCCGGAACGCCGGCGTCGTCCTCCTGTTCAAGCCCGGCGGGCGACCGGGAGACGGGCAGGCGGACATTGCCATCGCTACCGGCACCGGCACCGAAGGGTTCGTCACCGACGCGCTGGCCGGGCGAATACGCGATGCCATCGGCCGGCAATCGGTCGAAGCAGGCAGCTACGCCGAGGGGTTGCCCGTGGGCGTCGCCATGCTCGCCCGGGCCTATGCCACCGAGTTCGGGTTCGAGTTGACCGGCGCGGCGGCCGAGCAGATTCCGGAAGGTGGTGGAAGAATCACCATCCCCGGTCCGTTCGCCGTTCTGATCGCGCTTTTCGTGTTCATCATGTTCGTGTCGATTGTCCGGCAACTCGCGCACCAGCGGGGCGGCTCGTTCCTCGGCACGCTTTTCTGGATCGCCATGAGTCAGCAGGGGCGTCGCGGCGGCTGGGGTGGCGGGCGTGGCTGGGGTGGCGGCGGAGGCGGGGGTGGAGGCTTCGGTGGTTTCGGTGGCGGCGGCGGCTTCGGTGGCGGCGGCGCATCGGGGAGGTTCTGATGGCTAGCGTGGAAAAAAGGGTCGAGGAGTTCTCGACCCAACTCGAGGCCGCCCTGGGGGGCAGCCTGGTGTCCGTGACCCTCTACGGGTCGGCGGCCCGGGACCAGCACCGGAAGGGGAAGTCCGACATCAACCTGCTCATCCTGTTGAAGGACGCCGGGAGCGGGACGATCGCACGGGCTGCGGAGGCGATGGCCAAATGGGTCAAGTCGGGCGAGCCCGCGCCACTCCTCTTCTCGGAGGCCGAGTGGAAAGCCTCGACCGACGTGTTCCCGCTGGAAATCGAGGACATGCGGGAGGCGCACAAGGTGATCCGCGGCAGCAGCCCCTTCACCGGGATCACGACCCAGCGCGGCGACCTGCGCCGCCAGCTGGAGCACGAGGTTCGCGGCAAGCTCCTGCATCTGCGGACGGAGTACGCGGCGCTCGCGACCGATGGCAAGGCGCTCGGCGCCCTGCTGGAAAACTCGCTGGGCACATTCCTTGTACTATTTCGGGCGACGCTCCGCCTGGCGCGGGACGCGGCGCCGCCGGAACCGGAGGCGGTGATTCGTGCCACGTCCGTGGCGGCCGGCCTCGACGCCTCCGCGTTCGACTGGCCCCTGGCACGCCGCACGGGAAAGAAAGTGCCAGAGTTGCACTCGTTCGACCCGACGGCGTCGCGCTACGTGGACCAGATCGAGAAGCTCGCGCTGTTCGTAAACCAGTTGTGACGTCCATCCATTCACGAAGGAGTACGGCAATGCGGTCGCTGACATTCTGGCTCCTGGCGCTCTCCCTGACCGGCTGCGGCTACAATCGCATCCAGACGCTCGACGAGCAGGTGAACGGGTACAAGGGGCAAATCGAGGTCCAGCTCCAGCGCCGGGGCGACCTGGTACCGAACCTGGTCGAAACGGTGAAGGGCTACGCCAAGCACGAGGATTCCGTGTTCACCAAGGTGGCGGAGGCGCGCGCCAAGCTGGGCGGGGCGGTGCAAAGCGGATCCCTGTCGCAGATGGCCGAGGCCAACCAGGGACTGACCGGGGCGCTGGGCCGGCTCATCGCGATATCGGAGGCGTATCCCCAGCTTCGGGCCAACGAGAACTTCAAGTCCCTGCAGGACCAGCTCGAGGGCACCGAGAACCGGATCGCGACGGCGCGGTCGGACTACAACGGCGCGGTCGAGACGTACAACAGCTACATCCGACAGTTTCCGCAGGTGCTGACCGCGAAGGCTATCGGCAAACAGCCGCGCGAATACTTCGAGGTCACCGGCGCGGACAAGCGTGAGGCGCCCGCGGTGAAGTTCTGACCAATTACGCCTGGGTCATTGATCAGACCACGTGCATCGGCTGTCACGCGTGCACCACCGCGTGCAAGTCCGAGAACGACGTGCCCCTGGGCGTATTCCGCACCTGGGTCAAGAACGTCGAGGTCGGCCGGTTCCCTGACGCGCGGCGGCATTTCGCGGTCATGCGGTGCAACCACTGCGCCGAGCCGCCGTGTGTGGATATCTGCCCCACCAACGCGATGCACCAGCGCCCTGACGGCATCGTGGACATCGCCCAGGACCTCTGCATCGGATGCAAGGCTTGCATGCAGGCCTGCCCATACGACGCGGTATACATGGATCCGGAAGAGGACACCGCGGCCAAGTGCCACTTCTGCGCGCACCGCGTAGACCAGGGCCTGTTGCCCGCGTGCGTGGTCGTCTGCCCCACCGAGTCACTCGTCTTCGGCGACATGGACGACCCGGAGTCCCGAGTCTCCCGTGTCCTCGGTACGACCCCGGTCTCCGTCCGGCGGCCGGACCAGGGCACGCGCCCCAAGGCGTTTTACGTCGGCGCTCATGAAGCCACGCTGAACCCGCTCGCGGCCCGGCATGACAACCGGTACATGTGGGCCGAACGGCCCGAAGGCACCGCAACCGACAACGCCACCCAGGCAGAGACGTTCGTCCCCGATCCACGACCCGCGGCGCCCGACGCACGGTCCCTCGACGCACGAGTGGCGTATGACGTGTCCCATCCTATTACGTGGCGCAGCAAGGTTTCAGGTTACCTGTGGACCAAGTCCCTCGCCGCCGGGATCGCGTTCATCGCGGCCCTGCCCGGCGCGCTCGGCGCACCGACCGGCCCGCTGTTCAACCGGATCGCCCCGATTCTCTCCCTCACGTTCCTGGCGCTGACCGGCATCCTGCTGATTTCAGACCTGAAGCGCCCCGAGCGGTTCTGGTTCATCCTGCTCAAGCCGCACTGGAAGTCGTGGCTCACCAAGGGGGCGTACGTTATCACCCTCTTCGGCTTCCTGCTCACGCTATGGGCGGGTGCCGGCATCCTCGGCCAGGTTCCCAAGGCCGCGTTTGCCGCGGTCATCGCCGTCGCGGCGCTCGCGACGGCCGTCTACACGGCGTTCCTCTTCGCGCAGTGCGAAGCCCGGGACCTCTGGCAGAGCCCGATCCTCGGACTCCAGCTGGTATTCCAGATGGGCATCGCGGGAGCGGCGGGACTCCTCCTCGCCGGCGCGCTCATTCCCCACCGCGTGGCTGAGGCGGGCTACCTGACGAGTGCACTCATGTGGGCCCTTATTGGCCAGCTCGCCGCCACCTGGCTCGGCGAGCTCATGACCCGCCAAGGCTCACCCAACGCCCGCGCCGCCTCCCGGGTCATGACCCACGGCCGGTACGCGGCATGGTACTGGTTCGGCGTCCTGGGCGGTTGCGTCATTCCGCTCACCATCGTCCTGACCGGTAATCCGCACGGCGAGGCTATCGCGGCGGTATTCGCGCTCTCCGGCCTTTTTGCCACCGAGCACGCGTTCGTGATGGCAGGACAGGCGGTACCGATCTCATGACCGAGCATCCCCCGATGCAGCCCGGTTTGTCTGCCTACCCGCCGTTCGCCCGCTGGGACAACTGGACCGAGCTCGAGTCCAAGGCCTGGCCGCGGCGCGAGGAACACCGCTACGCTCTGGTACCCACGACCTGCTTCAACTGCGAGTCGGCCTGCGGATTACTGGCGTACGTGGACCGGGATACCGAGGAAATCCGGAAGTTCGAGGGCAACCCACTTCATCCGGCGAGCCGCGGCCGCAACTGCGCCAAGGGCCCGGCAACGCTCAATCAAACACAGGACCCCGAGCGGATCCTGTACCCACTCAAGCGAAGTGGTGAGCGGGGCAAGGGCAAATGGGAGCGCGTAACCTGGGACTCGGCGCTCGACGACATCGCGGGCCGCATCCGCACGGCGATCATCGAGGACCGGAAAAACGAAGTGATGTACCATGTGGGCCGGCCCGGTGAGGATGGATTCACCGAGCGTGTTCTCGCGGCATGGGGCATAGACGGGCACAACTCGCATACGAATATCTGCTCGTCATCGGCGCGCGCCGGGTATGCCTTCTGGATGGGCATAGACCGGCCGAGCCCGGACTACGCCAACGCGCGGGTGATCCTGCTCATTTCGGCGCACTTGGAGAGCGGGCATTACTTCAACCCGCACGCCCAGCGCATCATCGAAGGCAAGAAATCTGGCGCCAAGGTCATCGTGATGGACCCGCGGCTTTCCAACACCGCGACCCATGCCGACCACTGGCTGCCCACGCGCCCGGGAAGCGAGCCCGCAGTCCTGCTCGCGATCGCGAACCAGCTCATTCAGAACGGCACCTACAACCGTGACTTCCTGAAGAAATGGGTGAACTGGGAGCAGTTCCTCTCGGTCCGCCACCCGGGCCGGGAGCCACAGTTCGAGGATTTCGAGGCCGCGCTCAAGACCATGTACGCCGAGTACACGCCGGAGTTTGCGGCGCGAGAAGCCGGTGTGAGGGCGGAATCCATTGTCGAGGTGGCAAGGATCGTTGCGGGAGCGGGCACGGCGCTCGCGGCGCACAACTGGCGGGCGGCGGCGGCCGGGAACCTCCATGGATGGATGACCACCCGCTGCCTCTTTTTCCTCAACGTGCTCACCGGCAGCGTAGGCACGAAGGGCGGCACGAATCCCAACCGCACGAACAAGTTCGTGCCGAAGCACCACACCGCCCCCGCGCACCCGGACATGTGGAACGAGCTCACGTGGCCCCGTGAATACCCGCTGGCCTTTTTCGAGATGTCATTCCTCCTGCCCCACTTCTTGAAGGAAGGGCGCGGGACGCTGGCCATGTACTTCACGCGGGTCTACAACCCGGTCTGGACCAATCCCGACGGGTTCTCGTGGATCGACATGCTCACCGACCAATCCAAGGTCGAGTGCCACGCAGCCCTGACGCCCGTCTGGAGCGAGACGGCCTGGTTCGCCGACTACGTGTTGCCGATGGGGTTGGGCGGTGAGCGGCACGACCTCCATTCGTATGAAACCCACGCGGCCCAGTGGCTGGGATTCCGACAGCCGGTTCTCCGCGCCTACCGCGAGCGCACCGGGCGGCCAGTAAGCGACACGCGCGAAGTGAACCCGGGCGAGGTGTGGGAAGAGAACGAGTTCTGGATCGAGTTGTCCTGGCGGATCGACCCCGACGGCGCGCTCGGCATACGCAAGCACTTCGAGTCGCCGTACCGGCCGGGGCAGAAGATCTCGGTGGACGAGTACTACCGCTGGATCTTCGAGAACGCGGTGCCCGGACTGCCCGAGGCGGCGGCGAAGGAAGGCCTGGAACCGCTGGACTACATGCGGCGGAAAGGATCGTTCGAGGTCGCGCGCGAGACGTACCTGACGCACGAAGACCTGGTCCCCGAGGCCGAATTGCAGGACGTCGCCGTGGACGCGCTCAACGGTACGGTCTTCACCCGGACGCCGGCGCCCCCTGATCCCAATGTGGCGCCCCGCCCCGCCCCGCCAGCCGACTCTTCAGGCCGGCGTCACGCCGGGGTCATGGTGGACGGCGTCGTGCGGCGCGGCTTTCCCACGCCCTCCGGGAAGCTCGAGTTCTACTCGCCGACACTAGCCGACTGGGGCTGGCCCGACCTCGCGGTGCCGTCGTACCCATCGAGCCACGTGGCCCACGCCAAGATGGACCTCACGCGCGGCGAGTACTGCCTGGTTCCCACGTTTCGCTTGCCGGTGCTGATTCATACCCGGAGCGGAAACGCGAAATGGCTCAACGAAATCGCGCACTCGAATCCGCTCTGGCTCCACCCGGAAGATGCCGCCCGGATCGGCGTGACACTGGGGGAGCTGGTGCGAGTATCGACCGAGATCGGGCACTTTGTCGTCCCGGCGTGGGTCACCGAGGGGATTCAGTCCGGCGTCGTAGCGTGCTCGCACCACATGGGCCGCTGGCGCACGTCCGAAGATGAAGGAACGGATCGATGGTCATCGGCCCGGGTAAGTCTCGAGCGAAACGGGAGCGGCTGGATGATGCGGCGCGAGCACGGGGTCGAACCGTGGGACTCGACCGACCCCGATTCGGCACGGGTCTGGTGGCACGACGCAGGCGTGCACCAGAACCTGACGTTCCCGGTGCACCCGGACCCGGTGTCGGGTCAACACGCATGGCACCAGAAGGTGCGGGTCGAGGCCGCCCACCCGGACGACCGCGAGGGCGACGTGTTCGCCGACACGGCCCGGGCTCACGCCGTATATAAGGAATGGCTGGCGATGGCCAAGCCGGCGCCTGGCCCCGGCGGCATGCGCCGGCCGCACTGGCTGCTCCGGCCGCTGAGGCCCACACTCAAGGCCTACACTATTGGGGAGACACCATGACCAGATCTCGTCTTGCGGCGTTGTCAGGACTGGCGATTCTCTTCCTCGCGCTCGCCGCGCTCGCCGCGCTCGCGCGCCCGGCGGGGCGCCCGCAGGGGCTCGCGGTCGTCGTCTACAAGTCGCCCACCTGCGGCTGCTGCGCGAAGTGGGTGGACTACATGAAGGCCCAGGGATACCAGGTGACCGTCCACGACATGGACGACGTCGATCCGATCAAGGATCAGCAGCACGTCCCCGGCGACCTCCGCAGCTGCCACACCGCGCTCGTGGGCGGATACGTGATCGAGGGCCACGTCCCGGCCGACCTGATCCAGAAGCTCATTAAGGAAAAGTCCACGCTTGCCGGGCTGGCGGTCCCCGGGATGGTCGCCGGCTCGCCGGGAATGGACGGCGGTGCCAAGGAAGCGTACGACGTCGTTTCGTTCGACAAGAGCGGAAAGACGGGCGTCTATGCGAAGCGCTGACGCGCGCCTTGCGCTGGCCATCCTCGCCGCGGCGTCTCCGGTGATGGCCCAGACCACGGCGCCTTCTGCTCCTCCGGCCGCGCCCCTGGGGCATCTCGACCCGCGTCGCATCGGCGAGGTCAAGCAGACATACAAGGTCGTTCTCGTTAACTAGGGCGTAGAGAAGGAAATCGGGCATGTGGTCAACGCCGTGGCGTTCGCGACCGTGGCCGGGTCCCCGTCGGTGGTCTGGGTCCAGTCGGTCACCGACCAGAGCGGCGGCACCATGCTGGACTCCAGCATCGCCGACCGGGCGACCCTGCTTCCACGCACCCATCACACCACGAGCGCCGCACGCACCATGCAGCTCGAGTTTTCTCCAGGAAACGTGGTCGGGCAGTTCGTGGCGCGGGGCGAGGCGCCAGCCGAGATCAAGGAGAAGGTGAGCGAGGGTGTCTTCGACTCCAGCATGCTGGACGTGCTTGTGGCCGCGTTGCCGCTGGATGCAGGGTACAAGGCCCGACTGCCGGTGTTCCTGTGGGAAGCCGGCGGTGAGATCGACGCGGAGGTAGTGGTGACCGGCTCGGAAATGGTGGGGACGGACGACACGTGGACGGTCATCGTCACGCTCAAGGGCCGCCCGGCGCGCTACAACGTGACCAAGCGCCAGCCCAGGGTCGTGCAGATCATATCATCGCCGGCGCTGAACGTGGAAATCAAGTTCGTCCGGACCGGGCCCTGACCCACCGTACAACGCCATGTGGATCGCCGTCCGCCTCATCGCCGCGCTGGTCGCGTTTGTGGCGCGCTACGTTCGGAGGTTTTCTCCGCCCAGGGCCGCTGGAGACATCGACGGCACTCCCTACTTCCAGGACGTCCACAAGTACAAGGGCCAGATAAGGGGTTTTCGGATCGGCGTCGGCCACAGGATGCCGGTGATTTTCCGGCTCCAGCCCGAAGGCTCCGGCGACCGGTTCTTCAAGGCCGTAGGACTGTCGAACGAGTTCCAGACCGGTGACGCCGAGTTCGATCGCCACGTCTACATCGCCTGTGACCACGTCGCGCTCTTCCATCACCTCCGGGCAAACAACGAAGCCCGGGCGAGGATTCGGGAGGTCCTGGCCGCCGGGTTCCGGCGCATCAGCGGCGATGGTGAGGTTATCTGGATCGAGAGTACCGCGAAACGCCAGCCGACGATGGAGGAAGTGGAACTGGCGCTCCGGTTGCGGGACGCGATCGCCGCGATCGGCAAGCGATTCCACTACTACTCGGACCCGTTTCTCGGGCGAGCGCTCGCGGTCGAGGCGCTCACGTGGTCGATACTCGGCTACGGCGCGGCTGGGGTCGGTGAGTACCTGTCACGACCGGAGAGCACATACCTGCACGCCAGGCAACTCCTGTGGCCCTCCCTCGCCGCCGCGGCCCTCATGTTCGGGGTCGTCTTCGGCGCGATCGTCCTCTTCCTGCGCGGCTCGTCCAGGGGCCACCGGCTCCTGATCGAGGGCGCCATCCTCTTGGCGCTTGGCCTGCCGATGACCGGCGCCCAGGTGGTCTCCGACCTGAACCGCGCGATGGACGTTTCCGGGGAGACGAAGGTCAGTTCACGAATTACGTGGACCGAGCGAATCAGGCACCGGAGCCGCCGGGGCGGCGTGCATTATACGTACCACCTGCATCTCTGGTCACCGCCAAACCCGTTCGGCATGCCCGACCGGATCAGCGTGGGTCGAAGCATGTTCGCGGCGGCGTCTGAGGGCCAATTCGTGGACGTGTACGTGGGAAAGGGGTGGTTGGGCATACCCTGGTTCCGCCGGTTTGCACTGCGGTAGCACCTACGGGCTGCCCAGCGTATACTCAACCCGTTCCCACCAAACGGAGTCACGAGAATGAAGAGTGCCGTGGTTCTCCTTGCCGCCGCTTCGCTGGTCGGGTCGGGCACGCTGTCGGCCCAGCAACCGGCCGCCGCCCCGCCGGCGCCGCCACCGCTCGAGATCGGCGCCGTGGCGCCGGACTTCGCCATGCCGGGCGCCACCCGCTACGGCGTTCTGCGGGACCCGATCAAGCTCAGCGACTTCAAAGGGAAGACGGTCGTGCTGGCCTTCTTCTTCCGCGCCCGAACGCGTGGCTGAACCATCCAAATGCACGCGTACCGTGATCAGTACGCGCAGATCTTCAGAGGCGGACAGAACGTCGTCCTCATCGGCATCAGCGTAGACAGTGCCGGGGCGCTGGCTTCATGGGCCAGGGATGACCAGTTCCAGTTCCTGATGGGATCCGACACCGACCAGGCGGTCGGCAAGGCTTACGGCGCTATTCGCGGTGGCTCCGACAACCGGAACCTCTTCGTGGTGGGACCGGACGGGAAAATTGCCTGGCGGGCGACGCCGTTCCGCGAGATAGACCCGCTGGCGTACACCGAGCTGGCAGCGGCGCTCGACAAGATCTCACCGCCCGAGCAGAACTAGACGGATAGGCGGATAGACAGGTAGAAAAAGGGCGGAGACCGATCTTGGTCCCCGCCCTTTCGTTATCTGTCCATCCGTCTATCCGCCTATCCGTCCCCCCGCCTTCTGGACCGCCAGCTCCACGGTCTGTTTGTCCCCCAACCCGGTGTACCTCACCTTGCCCTTGGCGTCCAGCGCGGCGATGTAGGAGGTCGAAGGCGCCTGGAACGCGCGCGTCGCCGCTCCGGACACGTCAAAGAACACCCGCCCGGGCATCGCATGCTCCGTTGCGTGACGCTTGACCGAGTTGCGGCTCTGCCCCACGCCTACCGCGACGATCAGGATCTCAACGTTGTCTCCGTACTTGGCCTTCGCGGCCTCGAACTGGGGCATGAGGGCCTTGCACAGCGCGCACCACGTGGCCCAGAACTCCACGAGCACGGGTTTCTTTCCAATGAAGGTCGCGAGGTCCACCGCGTTGCCGTCCAGATCCTGCACCGCGATGGGCGACGTCGTGACGATCGACGAGCCGACCGCTATGCCGATTGTCTCCTGCGCCAGCGCGGGTGACGCGATGGTGGATAGGGCGATGGTGGATAGGGCGATGGTGAATGAGGCGACGGTGGGGAAAAGCGATGGCCTCAACACCCGTCCCTCGTCTCGCGTCACTCGTCTCATAGAACCTGCCCCATTTGAACGAAGTAGTACTCCGCCATGGCCAGCATCACCACGCCTGCCGCCCGCTTGATCCACACCATCCAGGGCCCGGACCGGGGCAATGCGGCCAGCGTACCGGATGATACCCCAACCGCGACCAGAATGGCGGTCATGCCAAGCGAGAACACGAACAGGTAGATGAACCCCATGACCGCGCTGTGCGTCGTCGCGACCCACGTGAGCACCACCCCGAACGCGGGCGCACCGCAGGGCGCCGCCACAATGCCCGATGTCGCGCCGAGCACGAAGACCGCCGGGTAGGATCCCCCGCCCAGGCCCCCGGCCCACTGCACCAGCCGTTGCGGAAGCGTCACCGGAAACACATCCAGCATCGCAAGCCCGAACACCAGCAAGAGATTCCCGACGGCGAACCGCACCCACGGGTTGGCCCCGACCGCGCCAAACAGCTCCCCCGTGAGTCCCGCGAGCAGGCCGAGCAGGGCATAGAACAGCGCCAGCCCCAGCACGTAGGCGAGCGTGAGACCAATCGTGCGCTTCCGGGTGGGCGCCTGCCCGGCCGTGCCGGCGAGAATGCTCGCCGTGATGGGAATCATGGGATAGATGCAGGGCGTGAGGCTGGTGAGCACGCCCGCCCCGAACAGCGTCAGGAGCGCCAGGAACGGATTATGCGAGAGCGAATCGGTGAGCGACACTACTTGATCTCCACTCCCGCCTGCCGCTCGATCTCCTTGATCGCCTCGACGTGATCCGCCTCTTCGCCCAGCGCCATCCGCGCCCTGGCCATGCAGCGCTTCGCCGCCGCCGTGATGTCGGACGGCACGCCGTTCTGATTGAGCACGTCCAGCGCGATGCCGACATCCTTGTCCAGCAACGCCAGCCGGAACGTCCTCGGCCACGTCCGGTTCACCACGCGCTGCGGAATCAGGTTCTCCGTGACGTTCGACCGGCCACTCGACGCGTTGATCACGTCCAGCGCGGCCTTGGCCGACACACCCAGCTTGACCAAGGCGGCCAGCCCCTCGCCAGCCGCCTGGATATTCACGGCCAGCAGCATGTTGTTCACCGCCTTGAGCGCGTCCCCCGCCCCAACCGGCCCAACGTGCACCACCTTGCCGGCAAACGCCGCTACAATCTCCTTGGCGGGCGTCACCCACCGCTCTTCACCACCCAACATGACCGTCAGCGTGCCCGCCTCGGCGCCGGCCGTGCCGCCCGACACGGGCGCGTCCACAAACCCAACCCCTTTTGCCGCGAGCCACGTCGCAAGCGCACGGGAGTTGGCCGGGTCGCCGGACGTCGCGTCCACCAGGAGCTGGCCGGCGCGCCAGCCGAGGCCTCCCTTCTCGACCACCGCCCGAACATCCGGCGACGTCGGCAGGCACGTGATCACCACGTCGGCCCAGCCCACCACCTCGGCCACCGTCTTCGCCGACCAGCAGCCCGTCTCCTTGGCGAACTTCTCGGCGCGCGCCGGGGTCCGGTTCCAGACGGTGGTCTCGAACTTCTTCGTCACGTGCCGCGCCATGGGCCAGCCGATGGCGCCAAGACCAATGAAGCCGACTTTCGTTGCTGCCATCTCACCCCTCCGTCCTGATGCGAAAAACCGCTGGCTCCCGGCGAAAAAACCCCGGGCTTACGCCCGGGGTTGGTGGTTACTGACCCCCGCGCGTTAGCGCGGGGAACCACAACACCCTCAGCCGCCCAGCATCTGTCTCCGCAGCGAGACCAGCTTCCGACGCAGTGAACCGTCCATCACGCGGTCTCCTACCCGCACGATGAGACCGCCCAGGATCGCTCGATCGGTGCGGAAATGCGCCAGCACAGTGGTGCCCAGCACCTCCGAAAGCCGCTTGCTGATTTCCTGCTTGAGTTTTTCATCGGGCTCGCGGGCGATGGTAACCCCAGCGTGGACCCGGTCCAGCTTGATATCCACCAGGGCGAGGTACTCCCGGCTGATGGCGCCGATCATGCCCTGCCGCCCCCGGCGGATCACCGCCCCCAGGAACCGGATAAACGGCTCCGGCGCCCGGCCCTCGAGCGCCTTGCTCAGAATCGCCTGCTTCTGCGGCTTCGATACCTGCGGCGTTGCCAGCACGGCCTGGACCTTCAAGTCCGACGCAATCGCGCCCGCCACCGCTTCCAGCAAGAACCCGTATTGCTCGGCCGCGCCGGACTTTTCCCCCGAGGCAAACAGCGCCTCGGCGTAGTTCCGCGCGATCGTGGGCTCCCTCAATGCTTCATCTCCGGAACGTTTGCGAGATAGTCAGTGACCAGCTTCCGGTTGGCTTCCGTGTCCACTTCTTCTTCCAACAGCTTGGACGCAGCCGCCAGCGACAGGTCCACGGCCTCCCGACGCAACGACACAATGGCGCGCTCTTTTTCCGACTGGATCTCCTTGCGGGCGCGATCCAGCAGGTGGTCCTGCTCCTCGCGGGTCTTCTTGACAGCCAACTCCCGTTCGTCGTGCGCGGCCTGCTTGGCCTCGTTCAGCAACGCGGAAGCCTGCTCGTGCGCGGCGGCCAGCTGGCGCCGGAGTTCCTCGGCCGACGCCTTGGCTTCGGCATTCAGCCGCTCGGCCTCTTCCAGCTGGAGTTTGATCTTCCGCTCGCGCTCCTCGGTGGCCTTGAGAATCGGCGGCCACGCGAACTTCCAGAGCACGAGGACCAGGCCGCCAAAAACCAGCCAGGTCCAGAAGAACAGCCCGAAGTTGACCTCGAATGGCGAGGCGGGAGCGCCGGCCGCATGCTGCGCGGCCTCCGCCCCCTCCTGCACCATCAACAAGAAAGAATGCATCGCCCGCAACTCAGGCGACCAGCTTGAACAGCAACGCGAACACGAGCGCGATGATCGTGGCGCCTTCGAGCAGCACCGCGATCAGCAGGGCCGCGCCACGAATTTCCGCGCCGGCTTCCGGCTGCCGGGCAATCGCCTCGGCCGCCTGGCCACCGATCCGGCCCAGTCCAAGACCGGCGCCGATGATGGCTAGACCAATACCCACGCCAGCGCCGAGCAGCGCGTTGGTGTTCTTCGCCACGGCGATCTGGGTCGCGGCATCCGCCGCCTGCTGTACCACTGCCAGTACGTCAATCATGTTCCGCACCTTTCACGGTGTGAGGAGATGGACTGTGTTGTTGCGCGCTCCCGAAGGATCAGCCGTCTCTCCCGAACGGCGTCCCCTCGTGGCCCGTCAATGACCCTGTTGGTCAACGGGCTTCCCTGGTCATTCGACCAGGTACGATTCGAAGCAGCGTGAGCGCTCCGGCCACTCCGATGTAACCAACCGTCCAACCGCCTAATGCTCGTGCTGCATCAACCCGATGAACACCGACGTCAGCAGCGCGAACACGTACGCCTGCAGGAACGCCACGAACAGCTCCAGCAGCATGATGCCAAGCACGAGCGCCGCCGTGGTGATCCCGATTGCCCAGTTCCAGATTGCGAGTTCGCCAAACAGGAAGATGATCCCGAAGAGGGACAAAATCACGAAGTGTCCCGCCGTCATGTTACCGAAGAGTCGCACCGCCAGCGCGAAGGGCTTCACGAACTTGCCCAGCACTTCGATCGGCGCCATGGCCACGGACATGACCAGCGCACCCGTGCCGCCCATGCCCGGCACCTTGGGGAAGATCGTGTGCAGGTAGCCCACAGGGCCAAGCTTGAAAAACCCGCTGATCTCGATGGTGAGAAACGCCGCGATCGCAAGCGCACCGGTCACCGCCAGGTTGCCGGTGGGCGACGAGCCCCAGGGCAGCATGCCGAGCAGGTTGCAATAGAGAATGAAGAAGAACAGCGTCATCACGAACGGGGCGAACTTCTCGCCCCCATGCCCGATGTTCGCCGCGACAATGTCATTGCGCACGAAGAGGACCAGCGACTCGATGAGGCCGGCGAACCCCTTGGGCGCCTTCTCGTGCGCCCGCTGGCGCTGGAGGCTCCGGCCCGCGAGCCACATGGTCAGGAACACCAGCACCGCCGCGAGAAGCATGAACACGACGTGCTTGGTGGGGCTCAGGTTGACCGGGTACCCGAACATGTGCACCGGCTCCCACCGGGGCAGGTGTATCTGGCCCAAGGGGTAGAAGTCGATCGTCCAGGCGTCCGCCGTGTGATGGAGGACGACTTCGCCGATGTCAGGAGCCTGCATCATTTCGCGAGCTTCGTCTCCGCAAACAGGAGTGGAACGACCACGCCGAGGTAGCCAAACGCCGCCGGCAGCGGCGGGAACAGTGCCCGGTCAACCAGGACCGCGACCACGAACAGGACAACTCCGCCCATTCGCAAACCCAGCCCGACCGCCCAGCGTTTCATCAGCTCCGCGTACGGAGCGTTGAGTCCCTTTTTCAGCGACCAGACAGCCACCACCTGTATGCCGGTCGCCAGGAGCCCGAAACTCACGGCAGGCACCACCGCTGGCGGGCCCCAGGCCAGGTACTCGATCGTCGAAACGACCGCGGTCAGGGCCAACCCAAGGCCCAGGACCTTCACTTTGCGTCCTTCTCCCGCCGCCGCGCATCTTCCTCGGCGTTGAGGCGGAAGTAGACGCTCAGGAACGAGAGCACCGCACCCGCCAGCGTGCCCGTGATGGTGAAGACGGGCGTGAGCTTGAGCCAGCGGTCCAGGAACCACCCGGCGGCCATGAACATGATGATGCCACCGGCGAACTGAAGCCCCAGCGCGACGTACTTGTATCCTTCGCCTAACTCTCGGTGGGAACCGGGGTCTTGGGCCATCGAACCGGGGAAAATGTACCCCCTTGTGAAAAAGTGCACAAGCAAAAAGCTTGTTGTCTGAACGTGTTCGGCGCGAGTAACATTCCAGCTTGTTGCCGTGACCGTCTGCCCGTCATCACACGGACCCAGGAACCGCCCGGATGGCCTCATTGAGCGCAGAACCGCTGCGAATCGCGAACGACGACGTAGACCTGTTGGAGCATCTCGCCAAGAGCCGGAAGGCGCTGATGGACCAGGTCTCACGACGCATTATCGGTCAGCACGACGTGCTGGACGGCATCCTGACCGCCATTCTCTCCGGCGGCCATGCCTTGCTGGTCGGCGTCCCCGGGCTCGCCAAGACGCTCATGGTCTCAACCATGGCCGAAGCGCTGGCGCTCAAGTTTTCGCGGGTGCAGTTCACGCCCGACCTCATGCCGAGCGATATCACCGGCACCGAGATCATCGAGGAAGACCTCACGACCGGCAAGCGGGCGTTCCATTTCGTGCACGGCCCGATCTTCGCGAACATCGTGCTGGCCGATGAGATCAACCGGACGCCGCCCAAGACCCAGGCGGCCCTCCTCCAGGCCATGCAGGAGCACAACGTGACAGCGGCGGGAACGACGTATCCCCTGCCCTCGCCGTTCTTCGTCCTTGCCACGCAGAACCCCATCGAGCAGGAAGGCACGTACCCCCTGCCCGAGGCCCAGCTGGACCGGTTCATGCTGGAGCTCGAGGTGCCTTACCCCAGCAAGGCCGAAGAAGAAGAGATCGTCGAGGAGACCACGGGCGACGACGAGCACACCGTCCGGACCGTGATCAACGCCGAGGAGTTGCTCCAGATGCAGCACCTGGTGCGACGCATTCCCGCCCCCAAGCCGCTGGTGCGGGCGGCGGTGAAGCTGGCCCGGCAGACGCGGCCCAAGGACGCCGACGCGCCCGATTTCGTGCGCGAGTATGTGAGCTGGGGGGCAGGACCCCGCGCGTCCCAGTACCTGGTGCTGGGCGCCAAGGCGCGCGCGGCGCTGGACGGCCGCCCCATGGCCGACATGGACGACGTGAAGAGTGTTGCGCACTCGGTGCTCCGGCACCGCGTGGTGGTCAATTTCGCGGCCGAAGCGGCCGGCCGGTCCGCACAGGACATCGTGCGCCAGCTGATTGACCAAACCGATTGGGCCGGCGGCGCTTAGGCACCGAAACTCTCCCCGCACCCCTTCGTATGGCCCCCCGACAGTCAGTCACCACGGCGACGTCCGCCGTGTCTTATCTTCTTTCGCAGTCCCCGAGGAGCAGGTCATCATGAAGAAGCGCACCTGGTGGGTGCTGGGCACCCTGGTGGCCGTCGCCGGCGTGGGGACGTTCGTTGCCGTTCAGAAGTCGCAGGCCGACGGCGCCAAGAACACCGACGGAACGGTCCTGGTATCCAAGAGCAACATCGTGGACAAGGCGCTGGCGGTCGGCAAGATCGAGCCCGATGTCGAGGTGAGCGTCAAGTCGCAGGTGTCCGGGGTAGTCCAGAAGCTCTACGCCGACGCCGGTGATTTCGTGAAGGCCGGCGACCCCCTCATCGAGATCAAGCCCAACCCCACGCCACTCGAGCTGGTGGAAGGCAAGCGCGCGGTCGAGCTGCGCGAGATCGAGCTGGACAATCTCAAGCGCGACATCGACCGGAAGAAAACGCTCCAGGCGCAGGGCCTCGTGTCCACCCAGGAATACGAAATGGCCCAGCAGCGCCTCGCCGAATCCCAGCTCCAGCTCCAGACGTCGAGGGAGCGCCTGTCGCTCCTCGAGCAGGGCCGCGTCACCATCGCCAACGACAAGATCGAAACGGTCATCAAGTCGCCGATCACGGGCTACGTGCTGGAGAAGTCCGTCCAGATCGGTGACCCGGTGGTGCCGCTCACGTCCTACCAGGAAGGCACCGCGGTCATGCGGATGTCGGAAATGAAGCGGTCTGGAGACGATCCTGAAGTTCACTCATCCGGGGCCCAATCTACGGACGGTCAGGGTACTCAGACAGGTCAAGCGTTCGTCTCACCCCTCGTCCGGCCCCTGCATCGGGGCTAGGCCGCCCTCTGCATTCGCTTCGACCTCCACAGCGACAGCGCCACCGACAACGCCAGCACCCCCGCCACCACCCCTAGCGAGACGCCGATCGGAATCCGGACCCAATGTGCCGCGATCATCTTGACCCCGGTGAACACCAGGATCACCGACAACCCGTAGTGGAGATACACGAACATCGGCATAATACCGGCCAGCGCGAAGTAGAGTGAGCGGAGGCCGAGGATGGCGAAGATGTTCGACGTGAACACCACGAACGGATCCAGCGTAATCGAGAGCGCGGCCGGCACCGAGTCAATCGCGAACGCGACATCGGTGGTTTCCACCACCAGCAGGACTACGAACAGCGGGGTCGCAAGGGTCCGCGCGGCCCGGCGCACGAAAAAACGGTCGCCATCGTAATCGTCGGTGACGGGGAACATCCGCCGGAACAGCCGCAGGACCGGGTTCCGCTCGGGATGGATATCCTGCTCCTTGTGCACCGCCATGCGGATGCCGGTCACGATCAGCAGGCCGCCCAGCACATAGATCAGCCACGCGAACCGTTCGATGACCGCGACCCCGACCACGATGAACACCGCGCGCATGACCACGGCGCCCACGATGCCCCAGAACAGGACCTTGTGATGGAGGTGCTTCGGAACGTTGAAGTAGGAGAAGATGACCAGGAAGACGAAGAGATTGTCGACCGAGAGCGATTCTTCGATCAGGTAGCAGGTGAGGAACTCCAGTGCCACCCGTTGCCCGCGCCACACGTACACCAGAACCATGAACCCGAACGCCAGCCCGATCCACACGGCGCTCCAGGTGAGCGCCTCCCGCAGCTTGACCTCGTGCGGGTTGCGATGCAGGACGCCCAGGTCGAGCGCCAGCATCGCCAGGACGACGATGGCGAAAACCGTCCAGAGCATCAGGCCCTCGCCGGCGTGCCTCCCGATTCCGCCATTTCGGGCTTCCAACCGCCTTCCGACCGCGCCACGTACACCGCGGCCGACATGTCCCCGGCCACATTCACCGTCGTCCGCGCCATGTCGAGAATACGGTCGACGCCCAGGATGATCGCGATGCCCTCAGCCGGCACGCCTACTGTGGCCAAGACCACCATGATGAGCGGCAAGGATCCGCCGGGGACGCCCGCGGCGCCGATCGCCGTGATCACCGAGAGCACGACGACGATGACCTGCGTGCCAAGGGAGAGATGCACGCCGAAGACCTGCGCCAGGAACAGCACCGTCACGCCCTCGTACAGCGCCGTGCCATTCATGCACATGGTCGAGCCAATCGGGAGGACGAATCCCGCGATGCGCGCCGGGATCTTCAGCTCCTGCTCCGCCACCGCGAGGTTGGTCGGGAGCGTGGCGTTGCTCGAGCTGGTGGAAAACGCAGTGACCAGGCTGGCCCGGATCTTCTTCCAGAACACGAGCGGATTCAGTCCTCCCAGCACCCGGACCATGGCGGAGATTCCAACAACGGCGTGGATCAGCAGGCCCGCCAGCACGACGACCATGTAGAGACCCAGCGACTCCAGAAGTTCCCAGCCGAACCGCGACGTGGTGAAGAAGATGAGCCCGAACACGCCGTAGGGGGCCAGCTTCATCGCGAACCCGATGATGATGATCACGATCTCGCCCAGCGCGTCGAGGAACTGCGTAAAGGGCTTGGACTTCGATTCCGGCATGAGGGTAAGCGCGGCACCGAACATGACCGAGACGAAGATGATCGCCAGCATGTCCAGGTTCGCAGCCGCCTGCACCGGGTTCCGTGGCACGATATTGACGAAAGTGTTGATGCCGAAGCCGGTCGCCATGTTCGACTGGATCCCCTGCGCCTGCGACCGGTACGTGTTGAGCAGCTCCTGCTGCATGGCGGGGTCGAGCCCCGCCCCCGGCTGGAACAGGTTTACCAGCACCAGGCCGATGGTTGCCGACAGGGTCGTTGACAGGATGAAGTACGCGACGGACTTGCCGCCGACCTTCCCGATTCTCCGGATGTCGCCCAGCCCGGCCACGCCGAGTGTCAGCGATGCGAAGACCAGGGGAATCACGGTCATGATCAGCATCCGGAGGAAGACCTGCCCCACCGGATTCATGACGTTGTTGTTGACCCACCCAAGCCAGGCCGCGCCTTCCGCGAAGCGGTTGGCCGTGATGCCGGCGGCCGCGCCGAGGACGAGGCCGATGATGATCTTGTTATGGAGTTTCAACGGGCCCCCTTGAGACGGACGGGCGTCTACCAACGGACAGTGTCAATCCACTCGGCGATGTGCCCCGCCGATTCGCATCCCGTAGAACGAACGGTAGACGAAGACGACCGACACAGCAAAAAACAGCGCGGCCAGCGAATGGGTGACGCCGGTACCCATCTCGGTGCTGAGCCGCACCGCCAGCGACACCGCCAGCAACCCGAACAGCGTCGTGAACTTGATCACCGGATTGAGCGCCACCGAGGACGTGTCCTTGTACGGGTCGCCGACCGTGTCGCCGACGACCGTCGCCGCATGCAGCGGCGTGTTTTTCATCTTGAGCTCGGTCTCCACGATCTTCTTCGCATTGTCCCAGGCGCCGCCGGCGTTGGCCATGAACACGGCCTGGTACAGCCCGAACAGCGCGATCGAGATGAGGTACCCGATGAAGAAGAAGGGCTCGGCAAAGGCAAATGACAGCGTGGAGAAGAACACGACCAGGAAGATGTTGAACATGCCCTTCTGCGCGTACTGCGTGCAGATCTCGACGACCTTCTTGCTGTCCTCCACCGACGCCTTCACCGCGCCTTCGAGCTTGATGTTGGCCTTGATGAACTCGACCGCGCGATAGGCACCGGTCGTCACCGCCTGGATCGACGCGCCGGTGAACCAGTAGATGATCGCCCCGCCGGTCACCAGGCCGAGGAGAAACGGCGCGTGCAGCATGGAGAGCTTGTCGAGGTTCACGGTGAGCTTCTCCGTCAGCTCCACGATAATCGAAAAGATCATCGTCGTCGCGCCGACCACCGCCGTGCCGATCAGCACCGGCTTGGCCGTGGCCTTGAACGTGTTGCCCGCCCCGTCGTTCTCCTCCAGCAGGTCCTTCGCCTTGCCGAACTGGGCGTCCAGGCCAAAGTCCTTCTTCAGCTCCTGCTGGATACCCGGGACCGTCTCGATCAGGGAGAGCTCGTATACCGACTGCGCATTGTCGGTGACCGGGCCGTACGAGTCCACGGCGATCGTCACCGGACCCATGCCGAGGAAGCCGAACGCGACGAGCCCGAACGCGAACACCGCGGGCGCCAGCATTTCGCTCGACATCGCCGTGCTCGACGCGCTCACGAAATAGGCGATGGCCATCAGGGCCATGATGCTCAGGCCGATCCAGTACCCGCTGAAGTTGCCGGCCACGAGTCCCGAGAGGATGTTGAGCGACGCCCCGCCCTCCCTCGACGAGGCGACGACTTCCCTGACGTGGCTCGATTCCACCGACGTGAAGACCTTCACCAGCTCGGGGATGATGGCGCCAGCCAGCGTGCCGCAGGTGATGATGGTCGAGAGCTTCCACCAGAGCGTCCCGTCGCCCATTTCGGCAATGAGCGCATAGGACACGATGTAGGTCAGGACCACCGAGACGATCGACGTCAGCCAGACCAGCGAGGTCAGCGGCGCCTCGAAGTTCATCTTCGCGGCGTTCCCGTACCGGGCCTTGGCAATCGCTTCGTTGAGCAGGTACGAACCCGCGCTGGCGATGATCATCATGACGCGCATGACGAAGATCCAGACCAGCAACTGGACCTGCGTCGCCGCCTCCGGCACCGCCAGCATGATGAACGTGATCAGCGCCACGCCGGTGACACCGTAGGTCTCGAAACCGTCCGCGCTGGGCCCGACGGAGTCCCCGGCATTGTCGCCGACGCAGTCCGCGATCACGCCCGGGTTCCGCGCGTCGTCCTCCTTGATGTTGAAGACGATCTTCATCAGGTCGGCGCCGATGTCGGCAATCTTGGTGAAGATGCCGCCCGCGATGCGGAGCGCCGCGGCGCCGAGCGACTCCCCGATGGCGAACCCGATGAAGCACGGGCCCGCGTAATCACCGGGGATGAAGAGCAGGATGAACAGCATGATCAGCAGCTCGACGCTGATGAGCAGCATGCCGATGCTCATGCCGGCGCGCAGCGGAATGGAGTACACCGGGTACGGCTTCCCTTCCAGGCTCGCAAACGCCGTGCGCGAGTTGGCATAGGTGTTCACCCGTATGCCGAACCACGCCACGCTGTAGCTGCCGAGAATGCCGACGACGCTGAACAGGAGAATGATGCCGACCCGCGCCGCCTCGAGCCCGGAGAGCACTCCGAAGTACAGCACGATGACAACGGCGATGAAGATCTCGAGAATCGCGATGAAGCGGCCCTGGGTGACCAGGTAGGTCTTGCAGGTCTCGTAGATCAGCTCGGAGACCTCGCGCATCGAACGATGCACGGGCAGGTTCTTCAGCTGATTCAGGATGATGAGGCCGAACATGATGCCAAGGACGGACACCCCGAGGCCGATGAACAGCAGCATGCGGCTGTTGAACCCGCCGACGTCCACGAGACTCAGGTCCGGCAGCACGAGGTTGGCTTCCCCGCCTTGCCCCTGGGCGGCGGCTTGTGCGAAGACGTTCCCCGGGAGGGCCATCAAGAGGGCCGCGACACGTGCAAGGTTTTTCATCGACTCGGACATCAGAGGCATGACTCCAGGATCTATAGGGGGATTTCTGGCCTGATTCGGCGCCAGAATATAACAAGGAAGGGCATGCGTTTGACACCACTCGCCCCGCCCGTAGCTTCGCTCGGATGACTAATCGCCTGTTTGCCCGGAAACCCGTCTCCACACTCCTCGCTGAGGCGGCCGACACCGAGCACGGCCTCAAACGCGCCCTCGGTCCGCTCAACCTCGTCACCCTCGGCATCGGCGCGATCATCGGGGCGGGCATCTTCGTCCTGACCGGAACCGCCGCCTCACAATACGCTGGTCCCGCGGTCGTCCTGTCGTTCATCCTGGCGGGCATCGGGTGCGCCTTCGCAGGGCTCTGCTACGCCGAGATGGTGGCGATGATCCCGGTCGCCGGGAGCGCCTACACCTACGCCTACGCTACGCTCGGCGAATTGGTCGCCTGGATCATCGGGTGGGACCTGATCCTCGAGTACTCGGTGGGAACAGTCGCGGTGTCCGTCGGCTGGTCGGGGTTCTTCGTGGGTCTCCTGCACGACTTGGGGCTCAATTTCCCCGCCGCGCTCTCCGCCGCTCGTGGGACGCAACTGATCGAGGTGCCTGGCCAGGGCTGGCAACAGTTGTCGGACCAGATCTCGATGACACTCCTGGCCAGCGGCGTGGACCCGGCGAGCCTGCCACACGCCACCGCCCTGCTCAACATCCCGGCCATGCTCGTGGTCGCTGCGGTCACCGCGCTCCTCGTCATCGGGGTCCGCGAGTCCGCCAACGTCAACTCGGTCATCGTCATTCTCAAGGTGGGCGCGCTGCTCGCATTCATCGTCGCAGGCATCGCGTTCCTGCTCCGCCATCCGGATGTGCTGAAAGCCAACTGGAGCGATTTCATTCCGGCGAACAAGGGAACGTTCGGGGCGTTCGGCTGGAGCGGGATACTGCGGGGCGCCGGGGTGATCTTCTTCGCCTATATCGGATTCGACGCTATCTCGACCGAGGCCCAGGAAGCGAAGAACCCCCAGCGCGACATGCCGATCGGCATCCTGGGCAGCCTGGTCATCTGTACGATCATCTATATCCTGGTGGGCGCGGTGCTCACCGGCCTGGTGCACTATGACCGGCTCAACGTCCCCAACCCGGTCGGCGTCGGCCTCGACGTCATCGGCACCCGCTGGCTCTCCGTGGCAGTCGGGATCGCGGCGATTGGCGCCCTGTCCTCGGCCATGCTGGTCATGCTCATGAGCCAGCCGCGGGTCTTCTGGGCCATGGCGAAGGACGGCCTTCTGCCCCCGATGTTCGCGAAGATCCACCCGCGGTTCCGCACCCCGTACGTCACCACCATCGTAACCGGGCTCATCATCGCGCTGTTCGCAGGGATCACGACCATCGCCGACGCGGGACAACTTGTGAGTATCGGGACGCTGCTGGCGTTCGTCCTGGTGTGCCTCGGCGTCCTGGTTTTGCGCCGCACGCACCCCGATACGCCGCGCCCGTTCCGCGCGCCGCTCGGCTGGTTCACCCCGGTCATGGGTATTGTCATCTGCCTCGCCCAAATGGTCGGACTGCCTGGACGGACGTGGTTGAGACTCGTCGGATGGCTGGCGGTGGGGCTGGTGATCTACTTCCTCTACGGGATGAAGCGGAGCAAGCTGGCAGGGGTTCGTAAGGCGGGTTGAAGCGTGAGGGGCGGGGAGCCCCTTATGGTGTGGACAGTTCCTGCTTCCGCGCCTGAGCGGCCCTCGCTTCGGCATCCGCCCGTGCCTTATCTTGATCGCGGCGCACCATAGGGACCAACATCATCCCGATAGTGAACGCGACGCCCCCGATGATGGCTAATCCCAGGAAAGCAAGCTGCAGGCTAGTTCTCATCACCGTCCCCCATGCCATAGACGCCGACGAACCATTCAATTATCACGGAACCGGTCCAGAACAGCAAGCCAAGCCCGAAGGCTGCGCCCAATGCGATCACGGCTTCTACTTGTTCACTTATCAGGACAGCATCGAGGGGCGCAAAGGCCATCAGAAGAGCACCCACCTCACGCATCAGTTCAACGAACCTGCGTAGTAATACCCGTCGTAGTCGCTCTGGTTGCCGCATGACGACCGCAGTATCACGCGCCGAAAAGGAAAACCCGCATCGTTTCGACGCGGGCTGTGGCGGATCGTTGCGGGACTCCCAAGGCTGCTGCTTTACCTCCACCGTCCCGTGTTCTACTTCCTGCATGGAATGAGGCGGAGTAAACTGGCGGGGGCAGCTCGGGGTACTCCGCCCGCACCTTCTCAACGACCACGGGACACGTGGACCGGATCATCGTGCCCCAGTCCGGGTCGGTCAGCAGGCGCTGGTACTCGGCCGCGACCAGTTCGTCCCCCATCACGCCGCGATGCACCGTGCGAAACCCCGCCCGATAGCTCGCGTTCACCACCTGCTCCGGCAACAACGGGTGGAAATGCACACCCGCTTCGACGGACAGGATCAGCGCCGCGTCACCCTGGGATACCAGCGCAAGCGCGCGCTCCAGGTCACCAGTCGCATCAATCGCATCATGCGGACAGGCGGGCACGCAGATCCCGCACCTGATACAGGACTCGTCAACAATCTTTACGGATGTGCCGTCAACCGAAACGGCCTCGGCAGGGCACACCCGGGCACACGCAAGACAGGACATGCACTTCTCTGGGTTGATCGAGAAGAGCACCTGTACACCGCCTGCCGGCCCGGGCGCATTAAGGCCGTTGTTTGAGACGCCACAACAATGTGACCTGGCTCACATCGTGTCAAGCAACCGGACAAGTCTCAACACATGCGGATCTAATCACTTAGGGCCCCGCCGCGTTAAATTTGGACCATGAACTCAAACGCTCTCAAAACCGCCGCCCTACTCGGCCTCCTGTCCGGTCTCCTGCTGGTGATCGGCGGCGCGCTCGGCGGGCAACAGGGCCTGGTCCTTGCCTTTGGCTTCGCCGCCCTGATGAACTTCGTGTCCTACTGGTTCTCCGACCGCATCGTGCTCGCCATGTACGGCGCCAAGCAGGTCGGGCAGAACCACGTGCTGTACCAAACCGTCGAACGCCTCGCTGCCCGGGCGGAACTGCCGATGCCAAAGGTCTACATCATCGCATCGGAGTCTCCGAACGCCTTCGCCACCGGGCGGAACCCCCAGCACGCATCCGTTGCCGCCACCGAGGGAATCCTCAAGATCCTCGATCAGAAGGAACTCGACGGCGTCATGGCCCACGAGCTGGCCCACGTGAAGCACCGCGACATCCTGATCAGCTCCATCGCCGCCACGATCGCGGCGGCGATCATGATGCTCGCCCGGCTGGCGTTCTTCTTCGGGGGCTCGCGGGACAATGACCGCGGCGGCAGCAACCCGATCGTCATGCTCCTGACGCTGATCCTGGCGCCCATCGCCTCCATGCTCATCCAGGCCGCTATCTCGCGGTCCCGGGAGTTCGAGGCGGATGCCGGCGGGGCGGAGATTGCGGGAAGCCCGAAAGGACTCGCCACCGCGCTCCGGAAACTCGAGGCGGCGGGCAAGCGGGTGCCGCTCCCGGCCAATGCTGCAACCGCACACATGTTCATCGTGAAGCCGTTCAGTGGCCGCGGCGTAATTGGGCTGTTCAGTACCCATCCACCCACCGAGCAGCGAATCGAAAAGCTCCTCACGGCGCGAATCTGACCCCGGTGAGGCGCTTGCGCACCGGGCATTTCAGGTGCAATGTTTCAGGCAGAACCCACTCATGAACCGCGCCCTCGCGTTCACGTTCATCGCCGTGCTGATCGCGGCGCCGCTCGCGGCGGATCAGGAAACACCCTCGCTGCTCGAGCCCGGCGCGCGCGTGCGCCTGACGAGCTGCCTCGGCCCTGTCCTCTGGAACTGCCGCTGGTCCGGCACAGTCTCATCCTGGAATCGTGACTCCGTGCTTGTCCGCCCCGAAGGCCGCGACGCAACCGTCCGCCTGCCCGCCGCGTCCCTCACGCGGATCGAGTTGAGCCGGGGCCGAGTCGGCCACGCGGGCCACGGTGCGTTGATCGGGTTCATCCCGGGGCTCCTGCTCATGGCCTCATCTGCCGTATCGTGGCCCGAGGATTTTGAACCGCCGTTGACCACGGACCTCTGCGCCAAGGCGTGCGACGTCACCACCAGCTTCGGCTTCGCCGTCTTTGGCGGCGCCCTCGGAGCGCTTATCGGCTCAGCCGTCAAGACCGAGCAGTGGGAGTCCCTCCCGCTTCCGCTACCCCGATAGTCCGGTCGTAGCTCCCTAGCACCCGCAGCATCCGGCACCGCTTGCGCGCGTCCTCCAGCGCGACATGCGCATTCGGCGTTGCCGCATCGACATCGATCTCCAGGAAAAACCGGTAGGTCCACGGCTCACCCGTCGGGCGAGATTCGAGCTTGGACAGGTTGATGCCCCGTTCCGCAAACGCGAGCAGGGTCTTCACCAGCGCGCCCGGCTCGTTCGCGGTCTCCAGCACCACCGCGCTTTTCCGCCCGCCCGAACCAGCCATTCTCGGCGGGCGCGGCGCGCCCCGGCGCGCCACGACCAGGAACCGCGTCTGGTTATCCGGCCGGTCCTCCACGTCGGCGGCGAGAATGTCGAGCCCGTAGCGCTCGGCGGCGCCCCGGCTGGCAATGGCTGCGGTGTCGGATTTGCCCAGCGTGCGCACCTCGAGGGCGGCACCCGCCGTGTCGTACGTGGCGACCGGCCGGATCTGCACATGCCCGGCGAAAAACCGTTCGCACTGCGCGAGCGCCACGGGGTGGGAGAGGACGCTCTGGATGGACTCAAGCGTGGAGCCCGGGACACCGAGCACGCAGAGGTGAATCGGAACGACCACCTCGCCCATGACCTCGAGATCCGCGTCCGACAGTACGTCCAGGCTGGGCCCCACGCCGCCTGCCAGCGTGTTCTCAATTGGCAGCGTGCCATAGTCCACCGCCTTGGACTTGACCGCTGCGCCCACGTCCCGGAATTCGCGGCTGGGCACCGGCTCGGCGCCCGGGCCGAAGAACAGCCGCACCGCCTCCTCGCTGTACGCGCCCAACTCTCCCTGGAACGCCACCCGTAGACCCCGACGAGCCTCGACCATGCCAGCCTCCTCCAAGCTCCCTCCCTCGCGGGAGAGGTTCCCTCACCCCCTGTCCCCCTCTCCCATACGAGAGAGGGGGAACGCAAAACGGCTCCCGGGGCGGGGAGCCGTCGAAGAATCAATCCGCGTTACCTACTTACTGCGCGCGCTGACCCTCCCGGCCCCCGTTGGGGAAGCCGAAGAAAAAGAAGGCAAACGTAAATGCGCGCGTCACGGGTGCAACATGGAGACAGGCGTGGGACAAGTCAACCGGTCGACTATCGAGGCAACGATCCGCCGGGTCACATCACCCGTCCGCGCCGCCGCCCCATTGGCCGCCAAGTCGGGCGTCACCACGCCCTCGGCCACGGCCGCGCGGGCGGCCCGTTCGACGACCGCCGCCTCTTCATCGAGCCCCAGCGAATACCGAAGCAACATCGCCGCACTCAAGATGGTCCCCACCGGGTTCGCCACGCCCTTCCCTGCGATGTCTGGCGCGGACCCGTGAATCGGTTCATACAGGCCGCGAACCGGCCGGATGCCGGCACCCTCCCCCAGTGACGCCGAGGGCAGGAGGCCGATCGAGCCGGCGAGCATCGCGGCCTCATCGGTGAGAATGTCACCGAACATGTTCTCGGTCAGGATCACGTCGAACGCAGCCGGCCACCGCACGAGGTCCATGGCGCAGGTGTCCACCAGCAAGTGATCGAGCGCGACGTGAGGGAACTCCGATCTTACCACCTCAGTCACGACGCGACGCCACAGCCGTGATGTTTCCAGCACATTGGCCTTGTCCACCGACGTGAGGCGGCCCCGCCGGGCCTGCGCGAACGCGGCGGCCACGCGGGTGACCCGCGCGATCTCGTCCGTGGTATACACGCAGAGATCGGTTGCCCGCTCCGCGCCTGCCGCACCGGTGAGCGTCTTTTCGCCGAAGTAGATCCCCCCCGTGAGCTCGCGAACGACCACGAGATCAACGCCCGCCAGCCGGTCCGCCTTGATCGGCGACGACCCGGAAGACTCGGGCCACACAACGACGGGCCGGATGTTGGCGAACACGCCGAGCCCCCGGCGGAGACCCAGCAGTCCCTGCTCCGGCCGCACGGCACCCGTCCAACGAGGACCTCCGACCGCTCCGAGCAGGACGGCGTCGGCGCTCCGGCAGAGCGCGAGGGTATCGGGCGGCAGCGGCTGGCCGGTCGCGTCAATCGCGGCCCCGCCGATCCCCGCCTCCACGAACGTGAATTCGTGTCCGAAGGCGCGCGCCACGGCCTCGAGCGTGTCCCTGCCCGCGGCTACCACTTCGGGACCGATGCCGTCTCCCGGCAGCAAAGCAATCCTGGCGCTTCGGGGCGCGGTCACGCGTCGCTGCGGGAAACGGCGAGGGTCGAAATGCGGGCAGCGTGCGCGCTCTCGAATGCGGCAATGTCGGGCTCCGCGCCCGCGAGGAAATCCAGCTCGTCCACGCCCTTGAGGAGGCCGTACCGCGAGAAGGGCGGAAGGGAAAACGACGTCGTCCGGCCATCGGCCAACTCGATCGTCTCGTTCGCCAGGTCCACCGTCAGCTCGGTGCCCGGCACCGCCGACACGAGCACGCCGTGGAACCCGGGCTCCACCTGTATCGGGAGGAGCCCGTTGGCCAGCGCGTTGGCGCGGAATATGTCGGCGAAACGAGTGCTGATAACGGCGCGAAACCCGGCATCCTGGAGCGCCCACACCGCGTGCTCGCGCGAAGAGCCGCAACCGAAATTGTGGCCCGCCAGGAGGATCTCGGCACCGGCCGCCCCGGGCTGATTGAGCGGGAATTCCACCTTCTGCGCCCCGTCGGCCTGGTAACGCCAGTCATGAAACGCATGAGGGCCGAGACCGGTTCGTTCCGTGGTCTTCAGGAACCGGGCCGGAATGATCTGATCCGTATCAATGTCATTGCCAGGAATGAGCACCCAGTGAGATGTGAACCGTCCTATCGGCGCGCGCGGACTCATGCGGCCACGCGCGCCAGTATGGTGCGGGGGTCGGTCACCACTCCGGTCACCGCAGTAGCGGCGGCGGTCAGCGGGCTCGCCAGCAGCGTCCGTGCGCCAGGCCCCTGCCGCCCCTCGAAGTTCCGGTTGCTGGTCGAGACTGCCAGCCGCCCCGGTCCCACCCGGTCGTCGTTCATAGCGATGCACATCGAACAGCCCGCCTCGCGCCACTCGGCGCCGGCGTCCCGGAACACGCGATCGAGACCCTGCAACTCCGCCGCCCGTTTCACCTGTTGAGAGCCGGGAACCACCAGCATGCGGACGCCATTTGCGACCCGGTTTCCCCGCAGGACTCGAGCGGCCGCCGCGAGATCGGACAGCCGCGAGTTCGTGCAGCTGCCGAGGAATACAATGTCCACCGGCGTGCCGGCCAGCGCCTGGCCGGGCCGGAATCCCATGTAGGTGAGTGCGCGTGACAGGCTCTCCCGCTCCCGTTCATCCTTTGCCTCGGCCGGATCGGGAATGAGCCCGTTCACCGGAATACTCATGCCGGGATTCGTCCCCCACGTGATCATCGGCGCCAGGGCCTTGGCATCCAGGTGGACGTGCCGGTCGTACACCGTGCCGGCGTCGGTGGACAGCAGGCGCCAGTCCGTCACGGCCCGCTCGAACGCCGCGCCCTTCGGCGCGGCAGGGCGGCTCGCCAGGTACTCGAACGTCGTATCGTCCGGGGCGACCATGCCCGCCCGTGCGCCCGCCTCGATGGACATGTTGCAGAGGGTCATCCGCTCTTCCATCGAAAGCGACCGGATGGCTTCCCCGTTGTACTCCAGCACGTGACCCGTGCCGCCGCCCACGCCGAGCCGGCCGATGATCGCGAGAATCAGGTCCTTGGCGGTGACGCCGGGGGCGAGCCGCCCGTCCACCCGGATCTCCATGGTCTTCGGACGGGTCTGCAAAAGGCACTGCGTTGCCAGGACGTGCGCCACCTGGGACGTGCCGATGCCGAACGCGAGCGCGCCGAATGCGCCGTGCGTGCTCGTGTGGCTGTCGCCGCACACCACCACCATCCCTGGCTGTGTGAGGCCAAGCTCCGGGCCTATGACGTGCACGATTCCCTGGCGATCATCTCCCAGCGGGAAGAGCGGAATGCCGTGCTCGGAACAGTTCCGCGCGAGGTGATCGAGTTGAGACCTGGCGGCGTCATCCACCACTGTCAGGCGGCTAGCCCCCGGGGTGGTGGGCGTCGAATGGTCCATCGTGGCGAGCGTTTGATCGGGTCGGCGAACCTTGAGACCGCGGGCCGCCAACTCGGCGAACGCCTGGGCGGACGTGACCTCGTGCACGAGGTGGAGGTCCACGTACAGCACGGCCGGCGTGTCCCTTGTCTCCGGCCGCACCAGATGGGCGTCCCACACCTTGTCGAACAGCGTTCGCGGTGCCGCGCCCATTACGGTGCGGCGGCCGGCGCGGGGACCCCGGGAGCCCCGGGCTCACGCCCGGGGTTAGCTGGACTCACCCCGGGGCTGGCTGACCCCGGGCGTAAGCCCGGGGCTTGCGAGGATCCCGCAGCCGCGTCCCGCGCGGCCAGCAGGTGGTTCAGCGCCGATACGTACGCCTCCGCCGACGCGGTCACAATGTCTGCCTGAACCCCGTGCCCCAGGTACACCACCCCGGTATGGAAATCGCGCACCCGCACGGTCACCCGTCCCACGGCATCGATACCCTCGGTCACCGCGTGCACCTGGAACTCGCACAGTTGTCCCAGCTCACCCAGCACGCCGTTGACCGCGCGGCACACGGCATCCACCGGCCCATCCCCCGTTCCCGAGGCCGTGGCCAGCGACCCGTCGGGGCAACGCATGCGCACCGTTGCCGTCGGGATTGTATGTGTGCCGCACGTGACCTGGGCCTGGTCCAGTTCATAGCGGCCGGAAGACCCCTCCGGCGCGCCGCCCGCGAGCGCGCGAAGGTCGCGGTCGTCGAGCACCTTCTTCCGGTCGGCGAGCGCCTTGAACCGGTCGAACACCGCGCGAAACGGCTCGTCGTCCAATTCGATACCAAGCTCACACAGCCGTTTCCGGAGCGCGGCGCGGCCGGAGTGCTTGCCCAGGACCAGCAGGCTCCCGTCTCCCCCCACTGATTCCGCCGTCATGATTTCGTAGGTCGCGCGGTGCTTGATCACCCCATCCTGGTGAATCCCGGCCTCGTGGGCAAAAGCGTTGGAGCCGACCACGGCCTTGTTGGGCGGCACGTACACGCCCGTGCACGCCGACACGAGGCGGGACGTCCGGGCGATTTCCTGCGTCGCGATACCCGTGTCCACGCTGAAGTAGTCCGGCCGCGTGGCAATCGCCATGACGACTTCCTCGAGTGAGGCGTTGCCGGCGCGCTCCCCGATCCCATTCACGGTACACTCCACCTGGCGGGCACCCGCCCGCACACCGGCCAGTGAATTAGCGACGGCCATGCCAAGGTCGTCGTGGCAATGGGTGGACACCACCACGCCGGGGTGCTTCGATGCCTGCGCCACCACGCGCTCGATGAGGAAACCGTACTCGGCGGGAGTCAGGTAGCCCACCGTGTCCGGAATGTTGAGCGTCGTCGCGCCGGCCTCGATTACCGCCGCCAAGACCTCCGACACAAACCCCCAATCGCTGCGGCCGGCATCCTCCGGCGAGAACTCCACGTCATCAACGAACGTGCGAGCCAGCGTCACGGCGTCCGCCGCACGCCGGAGCACTTCTTCCCGGGTCAGGCGCAGCTTGTGCTTGAGGTGAATATCGGAAGTGGCAATGAACGTGTGGATGCGCCGCCGGCTGGCATCGCGGATGGCGGCCGCGCAGGTCGCGATGTCTCTCTCGGCCGTACGGGCGAGGCCGCACACGATGGGCCCGCGAGCGGAACCCACCCGCTGGGCGACGGCGCTGACCGCGTCCACCTCCCCGGCCGACGCCGCCGGAAACCCAGCCTCGATCACATCTACGCCCAGCCGCGCCAACTGCTCAGCCACTTTCAGCTTTTCCGGCAGGGTCATGGTGCAGCCCGGGGCTTGCTCCCCGTCCCGCAGGCTCGTGTCGAAAATCCGGACTCGGCCCCGCACTTCGCTCATGGAACGCCGTCTGCCTGGGAGAGGCCCGTTTCCGAAACGGGGAACTCCGTGGGTTGGTCGTGCTGGGCCGGGCGCCCGGATGCCGGCCTCGGGCGAGGGGCATTTCGTTCCGGCGCGCGCTCGGTGCCATGCTCGGGCGGATCATCAAACGGTGAATTCGGTTTCATCGCATGCCTCATTGAGCGTGGTGACGAAACGAAGCGGCCCCCCTCACGATTGCCGTGGGAGGGGCCGCAGGAAGCTCGAAGATTATCGCGCTACTCGGACCGTCCTCCCAAGCGAGGTGTTCCCAGCAGGCCCAAGGCGTTCCCCGGCAGGACGATTCGAAGGTTGTTCATATAGACCGAACTGGACGATGGCCAGGGGGCCGCCCGGTGTCAATGACCGGACCCCCTTAGGACTTACGGTACGAGCAGGACCTTCCCGGTTGTCAGCCGGCCCTCCAGCGCCCGGTGCGCCTCGGCGGCCTTGCCCAGCGGGAACTCGGCGCCGATCCGGATCTTCAGTTTCCGGTCCCTCACCCAGCCCAGGACCTCGTCCGCCCGCTGGACCAGTTCCTCCCGCTCGGCGGTGTACGCATGCAACGTCGGACGGGTCAAGAACAACGAACCCTTGGTGTTGAGAATGCCCGGATCCAGCGGCGGCACCGGGCCGCTCGACTGGCCGAAGAGGACCATCATGCCGCGGCGCCGGAGGGAACTCAGACTCTTGTCGAACGTGGTCTTGCCGACGCCGTCGTAGACGACGTTCACGCCCTTCCCGCCGGTGATGCGCTTCACCTCGGCTTCGAAGTCCTGCTCGGTATAGCGAATCACGTGATCCGCGCCGGCTTCCCTCGCGAGCGCTTCCTTCTCGGCGGTCGAGACCGTCCCGATGACGGTTGCGCCCTTGAGCTTCGCGACCTGGCAGAGGAGCAGTCCCACACCGCCGGCGGCGGCATGAACCAGGCACGTGTCTCCAGGCTTGAGCGGATAGGTGGACACGGCGAGATAATGAGCGGTCATGCCCTGGAGCATGACGGCGGCACCGTCCCGGTATGAGAGCCCGTTCGGCAACTTCACCACGCGGTCTGCCGGCACCGCCTGCATCCCGGCATACGATCCCTGGACGCCGGTGTAGGCCACGCGGTCACCGGCGGCGAAGCCCGTCACGCCCTCGCCGACGCCAACGACGTCGCCGGCGCCTTCCTGCCCGGGAATAAACGGAAGCTCCTTGGCCTTGTAGAGCCCGGTGCGGAAATACGTGTCAATGAAATTCACGCCAATCGCGTGGAGCTTCACCACCACGTTCCCGGGGCCCACCGTGGGATCGGGAAGGTCCTCGAACCGAAGCGCCTCCGGCCCGCCGGTCTCGTGAACCCGAACTGCCTTCATCTATTGGAGCGTGTCGAGTCGCGCATTGCGCGCCGCAGCCGAGTCCTGCACCCGAAGCGCGCCCTTCACGCCCGGGGCCCCCGGCAGCCGCGTTTCGCCGATCGCGCTGTCGCGCTGCCGCTGGGTCATCACCTTCTTCGGGTCCGCCTTCCCTGCATCGGAGCAGGCGGTGACCAACGCCAGGACTGCCAGAATGCGTCTCATAGTCCTCCTTGCATGGTCAGTCTAAGCCAAATTCCTTCAGCTTGCGATACAACGTTCTCTCGCCAATCTCGAGCTTCTGCGCCGCCCGCCGCCGGTTCCCCCGGGACTCCCGGAGCGCCGCCTCGATCGCCGCCCGTTCCACCTCGCTCATCTTCATCCCGGGCCGATACACCACCTCGCCGCTTGCGGCCGCGAGAGCCCCGTCCGTCCTGCCCGTCCCGTCCGTCTGGTCGGACTCATCCACCCTGACTCCCACCTCGTACGCCGGCACCCGCCCCATGTCGATCACTTCGACGCGTTGGGGCGATTCGTCGATTCGGTGACGCAACTGCTCGATCTGGAGCTTGAGCTCAACCAGCGACCGGAATATGAACTCCAGTTCGTGACCCTGGAGCCCCGCGCCCCCACCCGCGCCCGGCCCAGGCACGCGCATCGGAAGGAGGCGTGTCCCGCCTTCCTTCACATCCCGCGGAATGTCGTTCGCCGTGACCTCGCGCCCGTGCGCCAGCACGACCATGGACTCGATGAGATTCCTGAGCTCGCGTACATTGCCCGGCCAGTGCGCGTTCACCAGGATCTGCATCGCTTCGGCCGTGAGCCCCACGAACTGACGCCCATGCTGTGCGGAAAGCTCACGCACGAATTTGCGGATCAGGAGCGGGATGTCGCCCTTCCGCTCGCGAAGCGGCGGCAGGTAGATGGACAGGACGTTCAGCCGGTAGAACAGGTCGTCGCGGAACTGCCCGATCGACACCTGCTCCTTGAGCGACCGGTTGGTTGCCGCGACCACCCGTACATCTACCCGGATCGCCTCGGCGCCGCCCACCCGGAAGAACGACTGGCTCTCGAGGACGCGGAGCAGCTTGACCTGCGTCGAGAGCGGCATCTCACCGACCTCGTCGAGGAACAGCGTCCCGCCGTTGGCCAACTCGAAACGCCCCAGCCGCCGCTCGGCCGCGCCGGTGAACGAGCCCTTTTCGTGGCCGAAGAGCTCGGACTCTAGAAGTGTCTCAGGCAGGGCCGCGCAATTGACCGCGACGAACGGCTTGGCGCGCCGGGGCGAGAGCGCGTGGATACCCTGCGCCACCAGTTCCTTGCCCGTGCCGGACTCCCCCTCGACCAGCACCGTCGAGGACACGGGCGCCATCTGCTCGATCTTGACCAGCACTTCCTGGATCGCCGGGCCTTCGCCGATGATGCCGGTCCGCTCCTGGAGCCGGCGGCGTTCGATGAGCCGCCGCGCCCGGGCGACGACATCGGCGGGGTCCACCGGTTTCACCGCCCAAGCGGTGAGGCCGAGCCGCTGGGCGACCCGTGGCGGGTCTGCCTCGGTCGGCTCGAACAGGCCCAGCGTGGACACCGAACGGTCCCGTGCCATGGCGATGAGATCGGCAGCCGGCCGCTCATGGACCGCGCCACTCAGGATGACTACGTCGGGATCGGCGCCCGTGAGCACCGCGCGCACGTCGTCCATGGACGAAACCATCGTGGTGGCAAGACCGTCCTTCTCGAACGCCGCGTTGGCCCGCACGGCGGTCTCGAGGTCGTCCATGGTCAGCAGGACGCGGTCCGTCATTTGTGGTCCGTGGGAGCGCCGGCCAGCAACTGAACGGCGTGCTCGATGAGCGGCTCGAGGACGGTCAGCCCTTCCTTCACGCCTGACGGACTTCCGGGGAGGTTGACGATGAGCGCCTGGGCCCGCGTTCCCGCCAGCCCGCGGGACAACGCGCTGCGCGGCGTGTTCGCCTGCCCCGCCGCCCGAATGGCCTCGGCAATGCCGGGGGCCTCGCGCTCGATCACCGCCCGGGTGGCTTCGGGCGTGACGTCCCTGGGAGACAATCCGGTACCGCCAGTGGTCAGGATCACCTGCGCCACGTCGTCATCCGCCCAGCGGGAAATAACGGAGGCGATGCGGTCGGTTTCATCCGGCACGACTTCGCGGGCGGATACCTCGTAGCCGCGGGCGGCCACCCAGTCGGCGATGGCCTTGCCGGACGTGTCCTCTCGCTTCCCCTGGAAGCCGAGGTCGGAAATGGTGAGCACAGCTACTCGAACCGGAGGGCGTCGCACGGCCGCCGTACTTTTCCCTTTTCCCTTTTCCCTTTTCACGCCTTTGAAGCTTTCGCTTTCCTCGCACTTCCCTGCCGGTAGAACGGCATCCGTACCACCTCGGCTTCGATCCGCTTCCCGCGCGAGTCCACCTGGAAGCGCGTGCCTGGCTCAACCGAATGCGTGGGAAGGAACGTGGTGCCGATGCCTTCCTTGAGCGAGGGGCTGAATCCGCCGCTCCGGACGACGTCGATCTTGGTATCCCGCAGGTACACGTCGTACCCGTGGCGCGGAATCGCGCCCCGGTCGATCATCCGGAACCCCACGAGCTTCCGCGTGACGCCCTTTTCCTTGATCGCGCGCAGGGCCTCCTGGCCCACGAACGGCTCGGCCTTGTTGAGCTTCACGATCCAGCCGAGCCCGGCCTCGTACGGGTTGATCGTGTCGTCGATGTCATTGCCGTAGAGCGCGTACCCCATTTCCAGCCGCAACGAATCCCGGGCACCCAGGCCGATCGGTGTCGCCCCGCCGGCTTCCACCAACGCCTTCCACATCACCCCCGCGTCGCGGTTCCGGAAATACAGTTCGAATCCGTCTTCCCCGGTGTAGCCCGTGCGGGAGACGAAGCACTGCACGCCGGCGATATCGCCGACCTTGAAGTGGTAGTACCCGATGTCATGCAGCGGGACCTGGGTGAGCGAACGCAGCAGCGTCTCCGCCTTGGGGCCCTGCACGGCGAGGAGTGACACCTCGTCCGAAATATTCCGGAGGCGTACGTCTCCCGACCGCCGTGAAGAGATGTGGGCCCAGTCCTTCTCGATATTCGACGCGTTGACGACCATCATCAGCTTGTCGCCGAACTGGTAGACGATGCAGTCGTCCACCACGGTTCCCTGGTCGTTCAGAATGGCCGAGTACTGCGCCTGCCCGATATCGAGTGTCGAAACGTCGTTCGAGGTCATCCGGTTTACGAAGTCATTCCGCTCGCGGCCGGTCACTTCGAACTCGCCCATGTGGGACACGTCGAACACGCCGACCCCCGTGCGCACGGCCTCGTGCTCCTTTGTAATGCCGGTTGGGTACTGTACCGGCATCTCGTACCCGGCGAACGGGACGATCTTGCCCCCGGCCGCCACATGGAAGTCGTAGAAGGGCGTGCGTTTGAGTGTCATCGTGTTTTGCTTTTCCCTTTTCCCTTTTCCCTTTTCCCGCTTCTCGATCCGCCCATCAACGTCGCCATCAACGCTTTCTGCACGTGAAGCCTGTTCTCCGCCTGGTCCCACACCCGGGAATGCGAACCTTCCATTACCTCGTCGGTGACTTCCTCCCCACGGTGTGCGGGCAGGCAGTGAAGAAAAATGGCGTTCTTTGCGGCGAGCCCCATGAGATTGTCGTCCACCATGTATCCGTGAAACGCCAGCCGCCGTGCTTCGGCTTCCGCTTCCTGGCCCATCGAAGCCCAGACATCCGTGTTGATCACGTGCGCTCCCCTGGCTGCCTCTTCGGGCTCCTCGGTCACGGATACGTCGGCTCGAGACTTGGCCCACTCGAAAATCTCCCGGTTGGGCTCATAGCCCTCCGGGCAGGCGATGCGCAGGGTAAACCCCAGCTGGCCGGCCGCCTGCAACCACGTGTTGGCCATGTTGTTCCCGTCGCCGATCCACGCCACGACCTTGCCCTTCCAGCCGCCCAGGCATTCGCGCACCGTCAGGAGATCCGCGAGCACCTGGCAGGGGTGCAAGAGGTCCGTGAGTCCGTTGATGACCGGTACGGCCGCGTGACGGGCTAGGTCCTCGACCTCGTCGTGCGCATACGTCCGGATGACGATCCCGTTCAGGTAGCGTGAGAGCACCCGCGCGGTGTCACGGATCGGCTCTCCCCGGCCCAGCTGGAGGTCACGAGACGAGAGGAACATGGGGTGCCCGCCGAGCTGATAGGTGCCCACCTCGAACGACACCCGGGTCCGCGTGCTGCTCTTGGCGAACAGCATCCCCACGGCCTTGCCGGCCAGTGGCCTGGCCAGGTACTTCCCCGCCTTCATCGCGGCCGCCATGTCCAGCACGGCCCCGATTTCCTTCGGGGAAAAGTCCGTCAGTGCGAGAAAGTCCCGTTTAGGCATGATTGAGCGTCCAAGTACGTCAAAATGACAGGGAAACATAACCACGAAGTGGGGGGGTGGCACCAAGTAGCGAGATTGGGCGACCCTGCTGGCTCCCACGGCATCTCTATGGCAACGTACGACCCCACAGGAGCACCCATGCTACGGCAGACAGCAGTCGCACTCATCGGGGTTGGCCCTTTACGGAAACAGGGCCTACTCCCAGGAACATGCGCACACCGCCGGAATGGCCCACCCCGCCGAGGATTCCACCTTCACGGCGCTCAAGGAGCGCGGCGGCAAGGCCATGCGGGTTGACCAGGACGCGTCTGCCCACGTGTTCGATGCGTTGCCGGACGGCGGACGGATAGAGCTGCAGGCAACCGATGACGACCGTGCGGCCATCGACGGAATCCGCGAGCATTTCAAGGAGATCGAGACGGCGTTCCGGAAAGGGGACTTCGCGATACCGATGTTCGTCCACGACGGGGAGGTTCCGGGAACCGCGGTCATGGCTGCGGGGAGGAACAAGATCGTGTATGTCCGGCGAGACCTGCCACGGGGCGCCGAGCTACTCCTTCAAACGAGCGATTCGGAAGTCGTCAACGCGATCAGGGGATTCATGAACTTTCAGCGCTCGGAGCATCGCGCCGGAGGACAGCCGTAATCCCGCCATGGCGCCCGGAACCCCCACCTGTAAGTTCTGGTGTCCGCTTGCAGGGGTCCCATGGGGGAACTGGCTGATCGACTGCGCGCCGCATTAGGCGACGCCTATCGTCTCGACCGCGAATTAGGCGGCGGGGGGATGAGCCGGCTGTTCCTCGCCACCGAGGCCTCGCTCGACCGCCGGGTCGTCATCAAGCTCCTGCCACCCGAATTCACCAGCGACGTGAGCGCTGCCCGGTTCGAGCAGGAGATCCGGCTCGCGGCCCACTTGCAGCATCCGCACATACTCCCCGTCCTCACCGCCGGCGCAAAGGACGGACTGCTCTACTACGTCATGCCCTATGTGCCCGGCGAGTCCCTGCGGCATCTCGCAGCCCTGACCGGGGACACCACCGGGGCCGTCAAGGCATACTCTCACTACCTCGCGCTGCGCTACGACCCGGAGCCGTCCATCAAGCCCGAGGTGGACCGGATTCGCGCCGAGCTGGCGAGATTGGTGGCGGAAAGAAACTGAATGGCTTGCCTTTCTCCCGCCAGGGAGAGGGGTGAGGCTCAGGCCGCGAGGGGGATGCGTTTCGAGCGGCGGAGCCGACGATCGCGGGTCACCAGCGGTACGCCGTGCACCACACTCGTAGCGCCAATCAGCTCGTCGGCCGGGTCTCCCTTGATATCGAGCCGGCAGCTCTCCCGGCACACTTCCCAGCTCAGCGGCCACGTGTGAATGCGCGCGAGCGCCCGGGTAACGTCGGCGTCGTCCACGTCCAGGACGATTCGCCCCAGCTGGTGCAACTTGCAGATCTCCCACCGAACGATGGCGGAAATACTCCAGGTATCCCCGGACAACAGCGCCCGCTCCCGGGCGGTCAACCGGCCGCCCAGGGCATGCAACAAGATGTGGGTATCAAGATTCAGCATTCCAGGAGGCCCCGGTAAAAACAACATCTCCGGTAATCTTCAGCTTGCCCTCGAGCGATCCCAGGAGACCGCGGGACTCGCCATGGACCGGGATGAGCTTCGCCACCGGTTTCCCATGCTTGGTGATCACAATGCCATCCGGGCCGACGGCGTCCAGCAACGCCAGGCACTGCTGCTTGAACTGGGCCGCCCCGATGATCTTTGGTGGCATGATATAGTGTCCTGATTATGTGTCTGGACGTAATTTACGTCCAGTATGGCCACGGCGCCAGCGCCTACAGGATGTATTTCCGCAGGTCTTCGTCCTCGACGATCTTCATCAGGCGATTCCGGACGCTCTCGGCGTCAAACACCGCCTTCTTTTCCGCCACGTTCGGCAAGTCGAACAGCAAGTCTTCCAACAGCGTGGTCATGATCGTGTGCAGCCGGCGGGCGCCGATGTTCTCCAGCCGCTCGTTGACCAGCGTCGCGATGCGGGCGATTTCGTCAATGCCATCCTTGGTGAACTCGAGCGTCGCGCCGTCCGCCGCCACCAGTGCCTGGTACTGCTTGGTGAGCGCGTTCTCCGGCTCGGTCATGATGCGGACAAAGTCTTCCCGGGTCAGCGGCAGCAGTTCCACGCGAATCGGGAAGCGTCCCTGGAGTTCGGGAATCAGGTCGGACGGCTTTGCCACCGAAAACGCGCCGGCCGCGATGAACAGCACGTGGTCCGTGCGCACGTAGCCATAGCGGGTCTGGACAGTTGACCCTTCCACGATGGGGAGCAGGTCCCGCTGTACGCCCTCGCGGGACACATCGGGCCCTACCGTCCCCCGCTCACCGGCGATCTTGTCCAGCTCGTCAATGAAAATCACGCCGTGGTTCTCGACCCGGTCGAGGGCCTCGTTCACCACGTCGTCCATGTCCACCAGCTTCTTGAGTTCTTCGTCCACCAAAATGCGCCGGGCCTCGGTCACGCGCACCGTACGGCGCTTCTTCCGCCGGGGCAGCATGTCCTGCATCCACTCGGTGAAAGTGAAATCGGGGCCCTCGGAACCCTGGGGCGGCTGCATCATCTCGAACATGGGCGGCATGTTCTGCTGGGTGACCTCGATCTCGATTTCTTTTTCCTCCAGCTTGCCGTCCTTGAGCAACGCCCGGAGTTTTTCGCGCGTCCGGCCCCGGCGCTCACCCTGCTGCTTGTCCTCCTGGTCGTCTACCACCAGCTCGGGCTTGGCCTTGTCCCTTGGTTCGTCCTTCGGCTTGTCACCGGCCGCGATCTCCACCGGCGGCAGGAGGAGATCCAGCAGGCGCTCCTCGGCGCGCTGTTCGGCCGTGGGGTACACGTCATCTTCCCGCTCGCCGCGGACCATGTTGATGGACGCGTCCACCAGGTCGCGCACCATGGACTCCACGTCCCGGCCCACGTAGCCCACCTCGGTGAACTTGGACGCTTCCACCTTGATAAACGGGGCGCCGGCGAGGCGCGCCAGCCGCCGGGCGATCTCCGTTTTCCCGACGCCGGTCGGGCCGATCATGATAATGTTGTTGGGCAGGATCTCGTCCCGGATCGCCTCGGGCGCCTGCGCGCGCCGCCACCGGTTTCGCACTGCGATGGCAACCGCCTTCTTCGCCGCCTGCTGGCCCACGATATAGCGGTCCAGCTCCGCCACGATCTGCCGGGGCGGAAGTTCCTCCAGCCATGGCAGCGCCGGCGGCGCTACCGGTGTGGCAGCGTCAGTGTCTGCCTGCTTCGCAACCGGTTCGGTCATGTCAGCTCGACGATCGTCACGTTCTCGTTGGTAAAAACGCAAATGTCCGCGGCGATCTTGAGGCTCCGCTCCACGACTTCGCGCACGGTGAGTGTCGAATTGGCCACGAGGGCCCGCGCCGCGGCCAGGGCGAAGTTGCCGCCGCTGCCGATCGCGAGCATCCCGTCGTCGGGCTCGATCAGCTCGCCGGACCCGGAGATGACGAACCCGTTTTCCTTGTTGGCCACCACCAGGAGCGCCTCGAGCCGCCGCAACACGCGGTCACTCCGCCAGTCCTTGGCCAGCTCGACCGCCGCGCGGGGCAGGTTGCCGGGAAAGCGCTGGAGCTTTTCCTCGAACTTCTCGAACAGCGTGAACGCGTCAGCCGCGGCGCCGGCGAACCCCGCCAGCACGGTTCCACCCGCGAGCAGGCGGACCTTGTTGGCGTGGGACTTCATCACGGTCTCACCCACCGTGACCTGCCCATCGCCGCCCATGGCGACTTTGCCGTCGCGGCGGACGGCGAGGATCGTCGTGGCTCGAATGCGTTCGCGTGTCATCTCTCTCCCGTAAGCATAACCGCTATGCCCGTGGGTGCGCCTGATGATAGACCTTTTTCAGGCGCTCCACGCTCGTGTGTGTATAGATCTGGGTCGTCGAAAGCGATGCGTGTCCGAGAAGCTCCTGCACGGCACGCAGGTCGGCCCCGGCATCGAGCATGTGGGTCGCGAAACTATGCCGCAGGCTGTGCACCCGGAGCCCCGCGCTGTCCGCGAGCCCCTCCAGCATGTGGCGCACGATCGCCTGCACGCCCCGGACAGAGAGGCGCCTGCCTCTTTGCGAAAGAAACAGCGCCCGTGGGTCGGCTTTCCCCTGCTCCACATCATGCGCGAGCACTTGTCGTTCCCCGTGGTACGCCCGGAGGGCCTGCACTGCCCTGCTCCCAAGAGGCAGGATGCGTTCTTTCCGGCCCTTGCCACGCACCTTCACCTGGTCCGACACCAGGTCAAGATCGGCGAGGCTGATCCCCGCCAGCTCGGACAGTCGCATGCCGGTTCCATAGAACAGCTCGAGCATGGCCAGGTCCCGGGTGCCCCGGAATCCGCCGCCCATGGCCCTGGTTTCCGCCGAGTGGAATAACGCATCGACCTGGTTCCGGTCCATGAGCACGGGCAGGCGCCGTTCGAGCTTGGGTGTCCGAACCGCCAGGGCCGGGTTCACGCTCACACCATGCCGCACGGCCAGGAACCGGTAAAACGTCCGCAGGGCCGACAACGCCCGCGCAACCGATCGCTTGGCCAAGCCCTGGCGCTGGAGCTCACCCATGAAGCTCCGCACCGCCAAGCGGTCCACGGTGGGCCACTGCCACGCGGGCCCGCCGAAGTAGCCGTCACAAAACGCCTGGAAGTGTCCCAGGTCTCTACCGTAAGCAGCGACCGTGTTCGGCGAGTCGTTCCGCTCCTTCGCGAGAAACGCTATGAACTCGAGGATCTCTCCCCGGGGCTCCGCCGCCGTCGCCCCCGGGCTCATGCGGGTACCGCCCCGGCCTGTTCGACGAACGAGCGCATCGCGGCGAGCGCCCGGTCTGCGAAACGCTCCCGTTTCTTGTCCTTGTCCTTCACGCGCTCGGGCAGGTCGGGCAGCAGGCCGAAGTTTGCATTCATCGGCTGAAAATGCGCCGGATCCGCCTCGTGTACGTACCGGAGTAGTGCGCCCAGCATCGTCTCGGGCGGCGGGACCACGGCCGGGACGCCCGAGAGCATTCGCGAGAGATTGATCCCCGCGAGCAGCCCCGTACCCAGCGACTCGGTGTACCCCTCTACCCCCACCAACTGGCCGGCGAACAGCACCCGGTCGTCATCGCGCGTGGAGAGGTGGGCCGTCAGCGCGGCTGGCGAATTCACGTACGTGTTCCGGTGAATGCTGCCGTACCGCAGAAACTCGGCATTGGCCAATCCTGGAACCATGGCCAACACGCGCCTCTGCTCGGGAATCTTCAGCCGCGTCTGGAACCCAACGAGGTTCCACATCTGCCCCGCCCGGTCATCCTGACGGAGCTGCACGACCGCATAGGGCTCCCGTCCCGTGCGCGGGTCGGGCAGGCCCACCGGCTTCATCGGCCCGAACCGGAGCGTTTCCCTGCCTCGCCGCGCCATTTCTTCGACCGGAAGGCATCCTTCGAAGTAGGGGATAGCGGGAGAGGCAGCGGTGGCAGGTGGGGCAGAAGATGCCTGCCCCTGCTGCCTCACCTGCCCCTCCTGCGGCAGTTCGTCGAAATCGTGTCCTTCGAATTGGTCAGCCGCAATCAACGCGTTAACGAACGCCTCGTACTCATCCTTCGAAAAGGGCGCGTTGATGTAGTCGTCTCCGCCGCCTTTGCCGTAGCGCGACAGGCGGTACACCCGGTCCAGGTCGAGCGATTCGTGGGAGACAATCGGGGCGATCGCGTCGTAAAACGCGAGGGCGTCCAGGCCGAGGCGCGCGCGAATCACCTGCGCCAGCCGATCTGACGTAAGCGGCCCCGTCGCGATGACCGCGGGAGACGGAAGTTCGGCTATTTCCCCCCGGACAATCTCGATGTTAGGGTGACCCGAGATCCGCTTCGTCACGTCGAGACTGAACACGTCGCGGTCCACCGCCAGGGCCGACCCCCCGGGCACTCGCGCGCGGTCCGCCGCGTCGAGGAGGAAACTCCCGAGCAGGCGCAACTCGGCCTTGAGCAGGCCGTGCGCGTTGGTCAGCTCGACGGACTTGAACGTGTTGCTGCAGACGATCTCGGCGAGATGGTCAGTCTGGTGCGCGGGCGTCCGGACAAGCGGACGCATTTCGTGCAGCGTAACCCTGTGCCCCCTGGTGGCCAGGGCCCAGGCGGCCTCGCAGCCCGCCAGCCCCCCACCCACGACGGCCACCCTCACGTCGTTACCGTGGCCTCCGCACCTTCAGGGGCGCCCCATTCGGTCTGGCACTTGAGGCACCGACGATACTCACCGCGACCCTTGGTGTAGCGCTTCTCCGCACCAAGGTAACTGCACTCGGGGCAGGTGTCGGGCACGGGCCGGTACCAGGTTGAGAAATCGCACGCCGGGTAGTTCCCGCATCCGAAGAAAGACCGCCCGCGCTTCGTGCGCCGCTCCGCGAGCTCGCCGTCGCCGCACTTGGGGCACTTCACGCCCAGCGGAATCGGCCGCGTGTGCTTGCATTCCGGGTACTTCGTGCACGCCAGGAACTCGCCGTAACGCCCCGTCTTGATGACCATGGGCGCGCTACAGACCTTGCAGATCTGGTCCGTGGGACGATCCGGCGGTTTGTCCCGCTTGAGCGGCTTGGTGTACTTGCAGGTGGGGTAGTTCACGCAGGCGATGAACGGCCCGAACCGGCCGCTTCGCACCCGCAGTTGGCCACCGTCCTCGGGGCACTTCTCGAGGTCCAGCGAATCAAGACCGTGGGCTTCCTTGATCAGCTCGTCGGTATCCACCGCGGCGAGGGCCTTCTCGAACGGCGTGTAGAAATCAGACAGCACCGTGCGCCACTTGAGCTCACCTTCCTCGACCTTGTCCAGCTCGTCTTCCATGGCCGACGTGAACGCCACGTTGAAGATGTCGGGGAAGCGGCTCACCATGACCTTGGTGACCGTCTCGCCGAGATCCGTTGGGTGAAAACGCCGGTCCTTGGCGTCCACGTACTCCCGGGCCCGCAGCGTGCCGATGATGGAACTGTAGGTCGATGGCCGCCCGATCCCCAGGCGCTCCAGCTCCTTCACCAGGCTCGCTTCCGAAAAGCGTGGCGGCGGCTCGGTGAAATGCTGGCTGGGCTTCACTTCGTGCACGGCGGCGGAATTGCCCTTCTCCAGCGGCGGGACCGGAGCCAGGTCGTCCAGCGTCTTGCCATCTTCCGCCTCGCGCCCTTCGCGGTAGACCGCGTGATAGCCGTCGAAAATGACGACGGAACCGGTAGCCCGGAACAGGTATTTTCCGACCTCGAAGTCGATCGTCGTGGTGTCGTAGACCGTGGCCGCCATTTGCGAAGCGACAAACCGGCGCCAGATGAGCTCGTACAGCCTGAACTGCTCGGGCGACAGGTACTGCTTCACCGATTCGGGCCGGCGGTTCACATCACTGGGGCGAATGGCCTCGTGGGCGTCCTGCACCCGCGACGATTTCTTGGCCGCAAACGTGTTGGGCTTCTCGGGGAGATACCGGGGATCCTCAAAGTACGCCTTGATGTACGCCCGCACCGCGTCGATCGCCACCGGCGCGACGCGGGTCGAGTCCGTTCGCATATACGTGATGAGACCGACGGCCCCCTCGCTGCCAATTTCAATACCTTCGTAAAGATCCTGCGCCAGGCGCATGGTGCGGCGGGACGAATACCCCAACTGCTTCGCCGATTCCTGCTGGAGCGTGCTGGTGGTAAACGGCGGAACGGGGTGCTTCCGTCGCTCCTTCCGCTGGACCTCCGAAACGACGAACGGTTTCCCGGTAACATCGGTGATGACGCCGGTTGCCGCGTCCGCGTTGGGCAGCTCGGGCTTCTTGCCGTCGATCTTGGCAAGCTTGGCCGTGAACTTCTTACCCTGCGCCTCGAGCAGGGCCTCGATCGTCCAGTATTCCTGCGGCTTGAACGCGCGAATCTCGTTCTCACGCTCCACGATGAGGCGCAACGCCACGGTCTGCACCCGCCCCGCCGACAAGCCGGTCTTCACCGACTTCCAGAGGAGCGGACTCGCCTTGTAGCCCACCAGGCGGTCCAGGATACGGCGGGCCTGCTGCGCCTCGACCTTGTGGTCGTCTATGACTCCCGCCGACGCGATCGCCTCGGCGACCGCATCCTTGGTGATCTCGCGCAGCAGCACGCGGTGGAACCGGGGGCCGGGCGCTACCGGTGCCTCAACTTCGGGTTCCGCTTCCTTTGCGCCCTTCTTGGATCTCTTCGCGCCCTTCCTGGCCTTCGGCTTCTTCTTTTCGGCCTTGGCCGACAATGCCGCCGCGGCTTCCCGCAACCGGTCCGCACCCTGGCTCGGCTCGGACGCGTTGTCTCCCGTGAGATGCTGGGTCACGTGCCATGCGATGGCCTCTCCCTCACGATCTGGATCGGTCGCGAGGTAGATGTCGGACGCCGCTTTCGCCGCCTTCCGGAGCTCGGCGAGCGTCTTTCCCTTGCCCCGGATGGTGATGTACTTGGGAATGAACCCGCCCTCGACATCTACGCCCAACTCGCGCTGGGGCAAATCCCGGACGTGCCCCACGGTGGCCTTCACCGTGAAACCCTTGCCGAGATACTTCTCGATGGTCTTCGCCTTGGTCGGCGATTCCACGACCACCAGAAAGCCTTTGACTTTGGCCATCCAACTCCCGTGTCTTTCGTATTCCTTCTTATTACTGCCGCTTTTTCTTCGACTACCCTGGGTCAAATCGCCGCGGGCAAGGTCCCACGCCGGCGTCAACCCGGCGTCAACAGCTACTCACTTAACACGCCAGGGTTCCCGAGGGTCTCCCTTCGGGGGGGCATTATTACCACCCGCCTGCGGACCGCGCAAGCGCAACCACTTCCATGGCAACCGCTTCCGGCGTCCTCTCGTCCGTCTTGACGACGCCGTCCGCCCGTTCGTAGAACGCCCGTCTTGCCGCAAACAAGGCGCGCATCGTCTCGTAGGGGTCGCCGCCAACAAGCAGGGGCCGGTGGCCCTGGGACGCCGTGCGCTGGCCTGCCGTCTCGGGCGCTGTGTCGAGATACACCGTCAGGACCAGGCCCTGCACCTGTTCCAACGCGCCCGCCTGGGCCGCCCAGCCCCCACCCGGCGCGATCACTCCGGGCGCCGCTTCCATGAGTCGCTCCACCTGCGCCCGCTCCAGCAGCCGGAATGCCGTTTCGCCGCGTTCCGCGAAGAGTTTCGAAACCGTTCGGTGCTCGTCCCGCTCGATCAGCTCGTCAACGTCCGAGAACGCCGCGCCCAACGACCGGGCCACCAACGCTCCCACCGTCGTCTTTCCCGCTCCGGGAAGCCCCACAAGCATTACGTGTCGCCGTGGTGTCTTCTGCACTTGTTCCCTGTCCCTCGTCCCTTGTCCCCTCTTGCTACTTCCCACCGCCGCCCTCTCCGAGGGAGTCCCAGCGCCGGTTGAGCTGCTGTACATACTGATCGTAGTTGGTGCGCATTTCTCCCAGCGAATCTCCACCGAACTTTTCGGCCATCGCATCCGCCAGCACCAGGCCCGTCATCGCCTCAGCGATGACGCCCATGGCCGGCACCGCCGTTACGTCGGATCGCTCCGATTGTGCCCGCGCCTCGCCGCCGGTTCGCAAGTCCACCGTGCCGAGCGGCTTCATGAGCGTCGAGATCGGCTTCATGGCAACGTGCAGGACCAGCGGCTCGCCAGTGGTCATGCCGCCTTCGAGGCCGCCGGCTCGATTGGTGCGCCGCGCGAACCCGCCGGTGCCGCTGCGCCCGCCCTTCACGATCTCGTCATGAACCTTGGACCCGGGGAGGCGGGCCGCTTCGAACCCCGCACCGATACCCATGGCCTTGACCGCGGGAATCGACAGCGCCGCCTGCGCCAGCTGGCCGTCCAGCTTCCGGTCCCACGACACGTGGCTCCCAAGACCGACGACGAGCCCCCGCGCCACCACCTCGACAACACCCCCCAGCGTGTCCCCGGCCGCCTTCGCGGCGTCGATCGCCAGGATCATTTTCGACGTGGCATCAGCATCGAGACACCGCACCGGCGATTCGTCGGAGCTGGCGTTGAGCGGCGTCGGGAGTTTCCTGGACACCGCGGCGTTGATGCCGCCCAGCTCCACCACGTGGCTCCCGATCTCCACGCCGAACTCCAGGAGAAGCTTGCGGCAGACCGCTCCGCACGCGACTCGCGCCGTTGTTTCCCGGGCGCTCGCCCGTTCCAGGATGTCGCGCGCGTCCCCACGGTCGTACTTGAGCACGCCCACAAGGTCCGCGTGCCCGGGCCGGGGCCGCTGGACCTGGCGCCGCCGCGCAACGCCCGGTGGGTCCGGCTCCGGCGCCATCACGTCCACCCAGTTCTCCCAGTCCCGATTGACGATCTCGAGCGCGATGGGAGACCCCAGCGTTTCTCCGGCACGCACGCCCGAAAGAATCCGTACCTGGTCCGCCTCGATCTTCATGCGAGCACCGCGGCCGTAGCCGCCCATGCGCCGCGCCAGGTCGCGATTGATGTCCTCGGCCGTGAGCCTGAGCCCGGCGGGAATCCCCTCCAGGATCGCCACCAGGGCCTGCCCGTGCGACTCTCCGGCGGTAGTGAACCGGATCACTGCCAATTCCTTGAAGGCTGCCTCATTAGCGGCATGGCGGCATGGCGGCATGGCGGCATGCTCGAATTCCGCGTCATGCCGCTATGCCGCTGTGCCGCTATGCCGTCGGTTCGTTCCACCATAAACCCGCTCCCCCCCCACAAACGCGAAACCCGACCAGCGGCCGGGCTCGCAATGCTTACTGCACCCTGTGCCGCGTTCAGTCGATGGGCGCGCCCCAGATCCGGGCCTGGTAGACATTCGTGATGGCCGGGAGGCGCGCGACGACGACGCCACGGGCCGTCACACCAATGAGGAGCTGGGCTCCGCTCACCGGGTCCTTGGCCACCCGGAGCGTGCCGATAACCGGGTCGCGCAGGGAAACCGTCGCGACCTTGCCTTAAATGACATAGGGGGTCGAGGGACGATTACCGTAATGTCACCCCCCTTTTTTGTCAAGCTCCAACCTACTTTAACCGACCAAGAACAAGTCACGGTATGATTGTGACTTACGTCGCTCACGACCCACCAAGCCACCCTCTGTGACGCAACTGCCGAGCTGGTCTGAAAACGGTGGAAGTAACAGCGGGATAACACGTTACAGTGTCGGTGGGCGTCGCGCTCTCGAACGCTGCAGCCAATCGCCATCGCTCGCAGTTTCGTCGCCGTAACGGGATCAGGCTTGGTTGAGATTGTCGACTGTCCTGTGATCGCCGCAACGGTTGCTGTGACCTGCGTTTCACCCAGCGACAGCGCGCTGACCTTGCCCATTGAGTCCACGCTCGCCACGACAGGGTTGGTGCTGGTCCAGGTGACACGCTGCCCTTGCATCACCGAACCCGCCTGATCGAACACTGATGCCGTGGCACTGGTGGTCTTGCCAAGTGCGATGGCGTTTTCCGCGAGTGTCACGCGCACGGTTGTCACGACAGGTACAAAGGGTGTCGGTGCCGTGGGCGTCGGCGCCGTGGGCCATCTGCATCACGCCACCCAACGCGCAGGGCACGCAGCACCTCTACAGTGTCGATGCTGTGCCGGGGCGCATGTACAAACTCACGCTCGACGGCAAAGTGCTCGGCACGCTGGGCGAAGCGGGAAAAAAGGTCGGTCAGTTCGCCTGGGCGCACCAGATTGCCTGCCCGTCGGAAAATGAACTGTTCGTTGGCGAGATCCTGAGCTGGCGCGTGCAAAAACTCACATTACATCCGACCAAGGATCAGCGCTAAGCCGCGTGCGGGCGAAGACGGGGCTTGGGCGGTAACTTCTCCCACGATGCGGACCACCATGGGCGGACTGCTGATCCTAGGCGCGGTGGCGTGCGAGAACTCGTGGTCGCCGTCGTCACCGTCGGACGCGCCAACGCCAACAGCGCCCACCGCGACGGTTTCGTGCACGCCGACGCAGAGTTCTAACAACCAGCCCATTACGGATCCCAACGGGCCCTATTTCCACCAGACGGTGATCGCGCAGAGCGCGAACGGGCTCACGCTCACCAACTCGCACCAGATAATCGATCACGCGTCGGTGCCCGATGGCGTACGCCGCGCCGATGGCTCGGTACTGGTCTACTATGTGAATGGATCGACCGGCGCTACTTGGGTGGCGCGCATTGTTGCCGACACGGCGCAGCCAATTGGGCCGATCGTCGTCGATGGTGTAACAGCACCCGTGGGCATTGTGGATCCGGACGTACAAACGGTCG
>SHZT01000017.1 GCA_009692185.1 Gemmatimonadota bacterium
CGAGGCGTACGCCAAGGATCCTCGTATCAAGAGCGTCGAGTGGCATAAGGCAGCTACCAGCTGGTGGCCCTAGTGCCGCCTAACCAGCGCGTGAAGCTGGCAAGCGTCGCTGGAGGTAGAATTGCCGTTATGCGCCCCGCGTTGACCGGCGTAAGCCTAGGCCGAGTTCCTTGCGCCCCAGCGGAGTCGCTCGCAGCTTAAGCGCGATCCGTTTCTTAGACCGCTAGTATGGACGCATCGACAAGCGGCAATGACATGAACCGCTGGAAAATCCCCGGCTGGCTAGAACGCGAAGTCATTGAACGCGACCGCTGCTGTGTTTACTGCGGAGTAGAGTTCAGAGCGCAGAGCGAGAATCGACGCGACAGACCGTCATGGGAGCACATTATCAATGATGCACGTATCATCACGCGCGAGAACATTGCCAGATGCTGCGTCGGATGCAACGCAAGCAAAGGCACCAAGAATCTTGTTCAGTGGCTCGAGTCAAAGTACTGCCGAACTCGCGGCATTACTGGCGAATCAGTTTCGTCGGTCGTTCGGACCGTCCTCGGGGCGAATGCCTGAAGCTGACGGGCGCAAATCCCGCCATTGCGGGCCGAGTTAAACCCAGCCGGGAGATCCTGTGACGAACAAGGAGCAGATCCGCCAACAGGCACTGGCCATCCTCGAGGCCGAACCTCACGGTATCCGGATTTCGTCCGACGGATTAGCGAGGCCCTGCCATCCATCCCCAAGAACACAATCCACGGCAATCTGTGGAATCTCGAGACGCAGTTACCTGACGTCGTTTTCAAACCAGCCCGTGGACGGTATCTCCACGTGAAGTTCCGTGATTCCTCGACAGCTGCAATCACCCCGACCAAGCAGCCGACAAAGGAGAAGATCAGAGAAGAGGAGTTCTACGAACCGTTCGCCGACTGGCTCGTCAATGAACTCGAGGAATGCACAAAGGCTATACCCGTGGGTGGAGCGGTGTTCAAGGACAAATGGGGTACCCCGGACGTAATCGGCATTCGCGAGCCGCGGAAGAGCGACATCATCAAGTTCCCGACCGAGATTGTCACTGCCGAGGTGAAGATCGACGCCGCGGGCCTCATCACCGCCTTCGGCCAAGCCTGTGCATACCGATTGTTCAGCCACAAGTCCTACATTGTGATCCCCTCAGCGTCGGCCGAGGATGACGTCACCCGCTTGGATACTCTAGCGCGGATTTTCGGCATTGGCCTCATCCTTTTCGATGCGGCGCACCCGAAAGAACCATCCTTTGAGATTCGCGTGCGGGCAGCCAAACAGGAGCCCGACATGTTTTACGTGAACCGCTCTATGAAGCTCATCGAGGATCAGTTGTTTGACTAGTCAGCCGATCAGTGGCGCGGCCTCGCCCATCCTTGGAGTCAGCGAACTGCACACTTAGTTCATCCCGGGTTGTGGCAACACCGATTCCCCTGCAACTAGCGGCCCATCGGGCAGCACGTGTACCAAGCGCCTACGGAGGTGCTCCCACTCCTCCGCGCTCATCAGGTCGCGCACCAGCGCCACATCCTCCGGCCAGATCGGCGGAGTGTTAGCCCAAACTGCCTCACGAAATGGGGTACAGAGCAAGGCACCATTGCGGGGCGCAGGTCTCGGCCGAATATTCAATCATGTTCACACCAAGTCCCCAGCCAGAAGAGACTGTCGTGGCATCGGTTGGCAGGCAAACGACTATGTAACGTCGAATCGGGGATTGGGCATTCGCCGCGGGGACGCTCGCGTGTACCGATCACGGCTGCGGCCCGGCCCCGACCACCACGGAGGCTTCGCATGAAACCAGTACCACGCTCTTTTGCCGTCCTCTGCAGCATTCTCGCCACCGTCACCGTCGGCTGCGAGGAAGCCGCGACCCCGGCACCGCCAAGGACCGCGGCTCCGACCGACCCCGTCACCATCGTCGCGGCCGTCACGGTTCCCGGCAATGCGATCCAGAGTGGTACCAAGTCCTGGGTCGACGACGCCACCAAGCGGTACTACCTCACCGATGTGTCGAACGCCGGCGTGGACGTCATCGACGCCACGACCTACGCCTACGTGGGGCGCGTGACGGGATTCGTCGGGAGCACCGGGGTCGCCGGGACCTCCGGGCCCAACAGCATTGTGTTTACGGGAGACGGGAAGGCCTGGGTCACCGACGGCATCAGCGGGGTGAGAGTGGTGGACCTCGGCACCTTGACGATCAGCGCGACGATCAGCACCGCTATCGCGGCGTGCGACAACGGGACGGTGCGCAACTGCCAGCGCACGAACGAGATCTCCTACGATCCAGAGCACAAGATCATCTTCGTCCAGAATCCTTCCCCGCTTGACCTCGCGGGTAACGCGATCGACACCTACGGGGTGTTTATTTCCGCGGTCCCCCCGTACCCGGTGCTGGGCACGATCACGTTCGTGGATCGTAGAAACCAGGAGGCACCGCTCTGGGACCCCGTGCAACACCGTTTCCTGACCGCCGTGGCGGGGAGGCTGGTGGGCACCACGGTCTACGATCAGTATGTCGCGGTCATCGATCCTACGGTTCGCCCCTTCACGATGGAAAAGAAGTTCCCGATCAATTGCTTCGCGCTGGGGCTCACCCCAACGCCGGGGGGCTTGTTCGGCATCAATGATCCAGCCCTCGGACCGAACGGGAAGATGGTGATACCAGGGTGCGGCAAGGCGCTCATCATGGATACCCAGACGGGAGCAGTCACCCCGATTCTGCAGATCGGGGGCGGTAACCAGACGTGGTACAACTCGGGCGACGGCCGCTACTACGTCACCGGGGTGGACATCACGACCGGCGCCAACTCGCTCGGCATCATCAACGCGGCCACCGGTACCTGGATCCAGAGCGTCGTCGCCCTGCAGGCGACGAACCCCACCGCCTACGCGGCGACAAATACGATATTCGCCGTCGTTCAGATCACGGCGGCCCAGGCCGCAACCCCGGCAACGGACACCAGCGAGTGCATCGCGTTCAACGTGGCGGGCAGAGGCTGCATTCTGGTGTTCAAGCACACGGTGAACGCCGCTCCCCCCTTCAGCGCCATGCGGCGCGCGTTGCCGGCCGACGGCGGCTACATCGAAGATGACGACAGTTGAGGAGCTCGTGGCGGGGTGAAGTAACGAAGGACCTGTAAAGGCGTTTTTGCATTTCAGGAACACCGAGGCCCGCTCCAGACCATCGGAGCGGGCTTCGTATTGCCCGCAGCGTTGACGGCCTCCACTCCGTGCCGTAGGGTACCGCTTCCCTGCCTCCAAGAGGGCGAATGACTGCACCGAAGACCGCGGGGGCCGAGCACGTCGACCTGGCCGACATGCGCCGCCGCATCAAGGCGATCTTCATCGGCTCCGTCGGCAATCTGGTCGAGTGGTACGACTTCTACGCCTACGCGGCGTTCGCCCTCTACTTCGCCGGCTCCTTCTTCCCGGGGAACGACCCCGTGGTCCAGCAGCTGAATGCGGCGCTGCTGTTCGCGTTCGGCTTCATCGTGCGGCCTGTCGGCGGCTGGCTGTTTGGCCACCTCGCCGACCAGTACGGGCGGCGGAAGGCGCTGATGCTGTCGGTGCTGTTGATGTGCTTCGGGTCGCTGATGGTCGATCGGCCATCTACGGCGGCACCGCCGACGAGACGATCCACCCCCGAATCGCGGGGTCCCGTTTCCGCACGATGGCCGTCGTCGCCGGGAATGACGCCAAGACGGACCTCAACTTGAGCGCTGGTCTTCGAGAGATGCTGCGGGACTCCGGTTGGACGGCTCTTCAGGCGCCGGGTCGTTGGGAATCGGAGCTCGACGCCACTGCCGACCTCTGCAGCCGGGCGACGTTTCAGGGAGTTCTGGTGGTCATGTACGACCGCTTGACCTTGCGTGCCTGCCCCGATCGTGAAATCGCCTATGAAATCGACGGTGCCGCGGATCTTGGGCTACGGGGAATGGCAAACCGCCTCATGGCCTACCTGAGAACGGGCAGGGCCGATTCGACCAGTACGGGACGGCGGAAAGTATCTCCCTTTTGACCCTTTGACGGCGGGGTAGGAAACACCCCGTTTCTCGAATATCTTCCCCGAACCTCCCGTTCCCCTCTCCCGAGAGGGAGAGGGGACAGGGGCGAGGAGGAGTGGCCGAGTGGCTGAAGGCGCCGGTTTGCTAAACCGTTATAGGGTCAAAAGCTCTATCGGGGGTTCGAATCCCCCCTCCTCCGTGAACGCGATGTCCGGTCTCTGGACCCAATCCGTGATACAATGCCCATGAGCGAGTCGAACGTTCCCCTCTCCCGCCAGGGAGAGGGGTCAGGGGTGAGGCTCCGCTTCGCTCCGTCTCCGACGGGCTACCTCCACGTCGGGGGCGCGCGCACCGCGCTCTTCAACTGGCTCTACGCCCGCAGGGTGGGCGGGGCCTTCCTCCTCCGAATTGAAGACACCGACAAGGCCCGCTCCTCGGACGAGCACACCCAGGTCATCCTTGATGGCCTGACGTGGCTCGGCCTTGACTGGGATGAAGACGTGGTCTTCCAGGGCGCCCGCGTCGAGCGGCACCGCGACGTGGCCGACCAGCTCCTCGCCGCCGGGCACGCCTACGCCGAAGAGGGCGCCGTCCGGCTCCGCATGCCCCAGGGCGAGATCGCCTGGGATGACACGGTCCACGGGCCCATCAGCTTCCAGGGCGTGGACGTGAAGGACTGGATCATCCTGCGCTCAGATCGCACGCCGACCTACAACTTCTCGGTCGTCGTGGACGACATAGACATGAAGGTCACGCAGGTCATGCGGGGCGACGATCACATCTCGAATACGCCGAAACAGATCGCGGTCTACCGCGCCCTCGGTGTTCCCCTCCCCGCGTTCGGCCACGTGCCAATGATCCACGGCATGGACGGGAAGAAACTGTCCAAGCGCCACGGCGCCACCGCCGTCGGTGACTATCAGCAGCTCGGCATCCTGCCCGCCGCCATGCGCAACTTCCTCGCGCTCCTGGGCTGGAGCCCGGGCGGCGACCGCGAGCTGTTCTATGACATCAAGGAAATGACCGAGGCGTTCACCCTGGAAGGAATCCAGCGCAAGGCCGCCATCTTCGACACGAAGAAGCTCGAGTGGATGAACGGCCAGCACCTGACACAGCTCGCGCCGGCGGAGCTGCTCCCGATCATCACCCCGATCCTCACATCGCAGGGCTTCGATCCAGCGGCGTACGACGGCGAACGGATTCTTCGCGCAATCCAGGTCGTCCGCGAACGTTCGCGCACGACACTCGAGGTTGCCCGCCAGGTGGCCGTGCGCCTGGGTAGCGGGGCGATCGAAAACGACCCCAAAGCGGCGGAAGCAATCGCCAAGGACCCGGCCGCCTTCAAGACTGCAACCGAATCCGCCGCGCGCAGGCTGGCCGGCGTTCCCGAGGACAAGTGGGAGCCGACGCAGCTTGAAGCCGAGCTCCGCGCCTTGGCCGAGTCGTTCGGGATCCCCGCCGGCAAGGTGTTCCAGCCAATCCGGATCGCGCTCACCGGCGGCACGGTGTCGGAGCCTGTGCACGACCTGATATGGGCGGTCGGGAAAACCGAAACCCTCTCTCGTCTCAAGGCCGCGACCGGTTAGAGTTGTCCCATGCGCTGGTTCAGCCGCACGCTCGTCCTTTGTTTCGTCCTGACCCGCCCCGCCATTGCCCAGTCCGAGCGCTGGGTGGTCGACCCGGCGCTCAGCCTCGCGTGGTGGCAGATCAATCCCCACCTGAACCATCTGTGGGCTACTACCTGCCCCGGAGATCCCTCCTGGCGCCCGGGGGAAGACCGCGGGGCCGGTTGGCTCGTTCCCGACCTCAAGACCCCCAGGGGGTACGCGGCGATCGCCGATACGGTGGTGCCGCTCCTCCCGCGAAAGTGGGCCCTGCCGCTTTGTGCGCGGGCCGTGCGCGGCGAAATCGCCACCTCGGACGCCAGTGGCTGGAAAGAGGTCCGCGGGCTGATCGTGCTCCGCCCCGACTCGCTGGTTACCGGGTTGGCCATGCGCGACGAATACGCGCGGAAGGCCGTGTATGAATCCGTGCGCTACCCCGACATCCGGTTCACCATCGACAGCCTGACCGACATCCAGCCGGGCGATACGTTGCGCGCCACCATCGTGGGGACATTCGAGTTCCGCGGCGTAAAGCGGGCGGCGACCGCTTCCGCGAAGGCGTGGCGGAACGCCGGCGGGCTTCGGGTCATGGCGCAGTTCACCGTGGTGCCCCGTGATCTCATCAATGTGTACGGAGTCTCCAGCGTGGCCCTTGGGCTGGGGGTGGGCGGCCAGGTCTGGAAGACATTGCATCTCGGCGTTGACGTGGTGCTCAAGCGGGAGGGTGCATGAAGGGTCGGTCCCTGGTTGCCAGCATGCTGGCCGGCACGCAACTGGCCTGTCTTGCCCCGATGCGTCGCGTCGAGCTGAGTCACATGGACGACGGCATCGGGCGCGTGTGGGTCACCCGCAACGATGGCGCCAGGATGGAAGTGCACTCGCCCCGTATCATCCAGGATTCACTGTTCGCCGGGTGGGCGCCGGACGGCATCACGTTCATCGGATTCCCCGTGTCGGAAATCCAGGAGGTGTCGATGCGGGGGTCGGCGCTGGGCCGGACTTTGCTGCTGGTGGGAGTAGTGTCGGGCGTAGTGCTGATCACCGTGTTCACGGTGAGCGGGCACAGCCCCGATACGCAGGAAATCGAGGAGGACTTCACGGTGCCGCGAATCCCGCGGGTTCCTGACTAGGGAATCAGCGGCGCCTTCTGGGTGGTGTCCGGCGGAATCCGCTGCTGATGTTCCGCCTCTTTCCGCTCTCGTAGCTCCTTCACATACCGCTTGAATTCCACCGCGCTCTGCGCCCGGAACGCCGCCTGCATGAGGTCTTCCCGCATCCGCTGAAGCTGGGCGTTCCGCTGGGCCAGTTCGTAGTTCCCCGAGGGCAGAGGCAGCAGCGCCAGCACGGCAGTCGGCAGCTTGATGGGCCCAAGGTAGATCCATTTGCCATCAATGCCCCACGTCTGTCCGGCGATCTCGGTCGTCCACTTGGGCGCCTGGCGCACCGAGAACGAATCCGGCGGCACCGTGTCCATGTAGGTCCGGATCTTCTCGGCCAGGGCTGAGTCCACCCGGGCCACGTGGTTCGGCATTTCCTTGGCTTCCCGCTTCGCGGGCAGGTTGCCGTTGAGCACGTCCGTGACGCGCACCCAAAGCCGTCCGTCGCCGTACCGGGGCTCGATGGCCGCGTGTCCAGCTGCCGGCATGGTGTCCACTGCCGGGCGGAGCGGAGCGGCTGGAGCGCGGCCGTCTGGAATCACCATGGCGACGGCCGGTGCGGCGGGCGGCGGCGCGGGTGCCGGTGCGGGCTCCGTGGGTCGCGGTCCCGCGACCGGAATACCATGCACCGGCTCTCGATAGACCGGCACCGTGGCCAGGGCCTCGTCGCCGTCGGTGAGGTCGATGTACGTGACCTTGGGCTGGGGTTTCGCCCTCATGGTGGAAAGCATGAGACCGATCACCAGGACGTGAACGACGCCGCTGACCACCATCCAGCGCCGCGACATATCTCGCGGAACGAGGTTGCCGCCCAGCTTATCGAGCTGCACCGGCGACCCGTTGCGCAAAGAAATCTTCCGCCGCCGCGCGCACGCTGGCCCACGGCCCGATAACCTGGGTCGCAGGCGGCAGCGTTTCCAGCAATGTCCGGCCGTACGATTTGCTCACGATGCGATGATCCATCAATACGATGACACCATAGTCGGTTCGCGCCCGGATAAGGCGCCCAAAACCCTGCTTGAGCTTGAGCGCCGCGGTCGGCAGAAGATAGTCCCGGAACCCATTACCCCCCTCCGCCTCCAAACGTTCGAGCCGCGCCGCGGTCAGCGGCTCGTCCGGCACCTTGAACGGAAGCTTGGCGAGGATGAGCACCCGCAGGGCCTGGCCCGGTACGTCGACTCCCTCCCAGAAACTGTCCGTCCCGAAGAGAATCGCGTTGCCCGCTTCACGGAACCGCCGGAGCAGGCGGTCGCGCTGGCCCTCGCCCTGCACCAGCAGGGGCCACCGCCCTTCCCCCCCAGCATGACGCACGGCAGAGGAAATGCGTCGCAGCTGGCCGTGACTGGTAAACAGGACGAACATGCCGCCATCCGACGCGTTGGCCAGGTCCATGATCGCCTGCACCACCGCGCGGTCATGGCCGAGTTCGTCGGTCCGGGCGTCCGGCAGGTCCGTCGGCACGCCGAACAGGCACTGTTCCGCGAAGTCGAACGGCGAAGCCAGGATCTGTTCGGTCCGCACCGGAGACGGCGTGAGGTTGAGCCCCAGACGGCCCCGGAGAAACCCGAAGTCACCGGCCGTTGCGAGGGTCGCGCTGGTCACCACGACGGTTTCGATCCGGTCGAACAGCGACTCCTTGAGCACCCCCGCCAGGTTGAGCGGCACCGACGACAACCCGATCGGAAACGGCAACCCGCCTTGCGGCTTGGAGCCTTTCTTCTCGATCCATCGGACCGACTGTACGGGTGCGGGTCCCCCTCTCCCGTCAGGGAGAGGGGTCAGGGGTGAGGGTGCCGGTCGCAAGGTCAGCAGTACACCGTCACACACCCCGGCCAGTCTCCGAACCACCGCGCGCATCTCGTTGAGGAGCTGGGAACGCGTGTCCTGGTCGTCGTCCAGCTCCATGCGATCCGCGACCGTCTCGACGGCGTCCTGCAAACGCCGGAGCACGCCGACAAAGCCGTCAAGCGAGACATCCAGGCCGTCGGCCCAAATCGAATCGGCCGCGAACTCGTCCGTCAGGCGGAGGACGCCGTTTCGTTCGTGGAGTATCCGCGCTGCGAGGAGCCCGAACATGCGGTCGCCCCACTCCCGCGCCTTTCCCAAGTCCGGCAGGAGCCCTCGCCGCAGCAGCTCTACCGACGCCGCCGAGAGCATGTCGTCCCGCTGGGACAAGTCGGCGAGGAGCGTGGGCACCAGGCCCTTACCATTCCGCTCGAGCCGCGAGAGGAGCCGCGCTACGCCCCGGGACGACACGTTGGCGCCCAGGTGCTGGGCCGCCGTGTCCTCCAGGTGGTGCCCTTCGTCCAGCACCAGGCGCCGGTACGGCGGCAGGACCGCGGCGTCCTGCCAGTTCTCCTGCACCCGGCGGACCGCGAGGTCGGCCGCCAGCAAGTGGTGATTCACCACCACGATGTCGGCCTCCGCGGCCTTCCGCCGCGCCGCGAACACGAAGCACTCATCGAAATGCGGGCATTTGAGCCGGTTGCAGAGATCCGGCTCCGCGCTCACCTCGTCCCACACCTCGGGGCTCGGTACGTCCGCCAGGTCGGCGAGTGATCCGTCGTTCGTCTTCGCGGCCCACTGCGCGAGCGCGGTCAGCTCCGCCTGGCGCTCGGATTCGAGCAGTGACGTTTGCCCCCCGCCCGCCAGCGCGAGCCGGGCCAGGCACACGTAGTTCCGCCACCCCTTGAGCATCGCGAACGTCGGGACGCCGTGCTCGTCGTCAGCCAGCGCGCGCGCCAGCATGGGCAGGTCCTTGCCGACGAGTTGTTCCTGGAGATTGATGGTGTTGGTCGACACCACGGTGCGCTCGCCGTTCGCCCTGGCCCAGAGCACCGCCGGCACGAGATACGCAAACGACTTGCCCACGCCGGTGCCCGCTTCCAGCAGGGCAACCCCGCCTTCGTTGTAGGCATCGGCGACGTAGGCCGCCATGTCACGCTGGCTGGGACGGTCCTCGTACTGGCCCAGCAGTGGCGCGATTGGTCCGTCGGCGCCGAGGAGCCGCGCGGCGTGCACCGGGTCGATCTGCTCCCCCTTCTGCGCCTGGGGAACCTCCACGACCACGTAGAGATCGGTGGCCGTGTTGTTGATGATGCCGAACCCGACGCCGCCGTCGTGCATGCGCGCCGCGACGGTCAAGTCCGCCTGGGAGGGCTCCAGCACGCCGCTGGGGTGATTGTGCAGCATCATCTCGCCCCGGCGCGCCACTCCCGGCAGGGCGAGGACCCGGTCCGATGTTCCCCGGGCCACCGGCCGGACTGACGCAATGGTCCCGTCCGGTTGGACATCGGCCACGAACGACACTTCACGCCCGCCCGCGAGCGCGATTTCGCTCGCCAGGCGGGCGCGTGCTTCGTCCGACAACCGGGTCACGTCTTGAGTTCGCGCTTCTTGGCGGCGGGGAACAGCACGTTGTTGAGGATGAGCCGGTAGCCCGGTGACTGCGGATGCAGCGTGAGATCGGTGGCCGGGTCACCCACCTGGTGCTGGGGATCTTCCGGATCGTGGCCGCCGAGGAACGTCCAGGTGCCCTTCCCGTAGTCGCCATGGATGTACTTGACCCACGGCGCGCCGGGCTCGTCCGCGAGCACCGTGACGCCCGGCTTCAGGCGACTCTGGATGAACGACGTCGTGAGGCCGTAGAAGTCCGGAATGATCTGCCGGTGGCACTGCACCAGCATGGCGGGCACCGGGTCGATCTTGGCGGAAAAGTTGAACAGCTTGAACGCGCCCAGCTGCTGCCGGAGCGGCGTGTTGTTCACCTGGTGGCCGTCAATGTCGGAGAAGCTCGCGATCGCCGGCGACAGCTCGAGGTGGCCGTTCTGGAACGCCATGGTGCGGTCCCAGCGAAGCTTGGCGTTGGCCGCGGCATCGGGCGGCGTGCCGTCCGCGTACGCCGCCGCAACGTCCACGCCCTCCGCCGCCAGCGCGATTTCCAGCGTCTCCGTGGCCGTGCACATGGCAAACAGGAACCCGCCATTCTCCACGAATGTCCGGATCCGCCGAGCCACCTGCTTCTTGAGCTCGGCCACGTTCGCGAAACCCCACTGCTTGGCCATCTGCGTGTTCCGCTGAACCGCGTCCGCCAGCCACGGGGACCCGCTGTAGGTCAGGTAGAACTTCGAATACTGCCCCGTGAAGTCCTCATGATGTAGGTGCAGCCATTCGTAGTTCTTGAGCTGCCCGCCCAGTACTTCGGCATCCCACAGCTTGTCGTGCTCGATGTCGGCGTAGGCCAGCGCGATGCGCACCGCGTCATCCCACGGCTGGGCGCTCGGTGACTGGTAAACGGCCACCTTGGGGGCCTTCTCCAGCGGAATCGCCTCCATGTTGCCCGAGGCGATCTGGCCCCGTATGTCCAGCACGTCAGAGTCAGTCAGGAACTGCGCTGACACGCCGACCAGGGCAGCATCCCGCTCCGTCCGGGCGTCGCGTTCGAGTAGAAAACTGCCGGCCCGGTAGTTGAGCAGCCATTCCGTCTTCCAGCCGGCCTTGAGCGACCGGAAAATCACGCCGTAGGCCTTGAGCTGCTGCGGCTGGGAGGCGTCCATGGGGATCAGCATCCAGCCGGCCATGGAGTCGTCGCGCCCAAGGCGAATGAGTCCGCCGCCGCCCGCCCCTTTCCGCCCGAGGCCGACCACGCCCCCCGCGACCGCGGCAAGAAAATCCCGTCGTTTCATGACTTATCCCGGGGTCCGGCCACGCACCCGGTCCAGCATCCGGCGCGCCTGCGGCACGAGCGCGCTCTGCGGGTAAGTCAGGATGAGATGTTCTAGACGGTCCTGCGACTCCTTCGCGTTCCCGGTCGCGAAGAGTGATTGCGCCAGGTGGAACTCCGCGACAGGGGCCACCGCACCCTGCGGGTCGGCCAGGAGGACCCCCGCCAGGAAGGGCTGGGCCCGTGCGTGGTCACCCTTCGCTTCGGCCACCTGCCCCGCGTAGAACAGCACGTCCGCTCGGCCCCCGCGGGGCGGCAGGGACTCCGCCGCCGTCGCGAACTGCGTCAGCGCGGCAGTCGTGTCGCCCTGGGCGAGCAAGAGCAGCGCTCGGCCGAAGTCCGGCACCGAGTCGGGCTCGATCCGCTGAATGAGCCCGGCTATCTGGGTGCGCTGCACCGCCTGCTCCCGCGTCCCCGCCCCCGGTCCCGCCGCCCGGAAGTTCTTGGTCGCGATCTTGAGATCACCGGTGAAGAGCGCCATCCATCCGCGGATCGCCATGGACCCGATGGATGAATCGTCCGCAATCACGGTCTTGGCCGTCAGGAAATCGCCCTTGACGATCCAGGCCCAGGAAATCCTCTGCCGCAGCTGGGCCGCATCTTCGCCATTCATTCTGCCGGACCACTCGCGCAACTGGGCCTCGGCCTCTTCCACGCGGCCGTTGTCGGCCATCATGGCGATCAGCAGCACCATCGCGCTGTTGGCCCCGGTCGGCGCTCGGGCCGAGTCGGCCGCCAGGCGCGTGAGCATCCGCTCGGCCGCGACGGCGTCACCCGCGTCGGCGTAGGCACGCGCCGCATCCACCCGCGCTCGCTCTGACGCGACGCCGGTGAGGACTCCCGCCAGTCGCTCCAGCACGACGCCACGCACGCGGTACGAGTCGCGTGACCGTGATAGCCGGGCGCGATCCGCAAAACGCTGGAGCACCTGCTCCGCCTGCAAGCGGTCGGCGGGAATCGCCGGCTCGAGCAGTGCCCAGGCCTGTGGGGCGTGCCCCCAGCCCAGCTCCAGATCGGCCGCCATGCGGCGGGCCGCGGCACCGGGAAGCGTGCGGGAAAGGAGCGTGAGCACCTGCGGCCGCGTGGCCTCCGGCACCGCCGTGAGGTTCTCGTTCGCCAGGTCGGCCAACTGCTCCGCGCCCGCCACGGCCGTATGCCACAGGCGCGCCGCCTCCACCCACTGGCCGCGCCCGGCGGCCAGCTGGGCCAGGTCAGGCAGCATCGGCGGCTGGCCGAGTTTTGCCGTGGCCACGCCAAGCACGCGCTGGGCGTCGTCGAGCCGCCCGGCCGCGAGCAGGCCCCCGGCCCACTCATGGTACGGATCGGGACTCTCCGGCGCCGTCTGGATCCAACGCTCGGCGGAAGCCGTGACGCTGTCGTCGTTCCCGATCCCGGTCCACACCCGGAGCTCGATGGCCCGCAACACCGGGTTCCGGGAATCCCGCGACAGGGCGCGCTGCAACTGCGGGAAAATCGTCGGGAGCTGCCTGGAAGACTTGAGAACGCGCTCGAGGCCGAGCAGGGCGGACAGGTTCGACGGCTCGACCCGCAAGGCGGCGCGGAAGCCCTCCGCCGCCTCCGGGTAGCGCTCGTCGCGCTCGAGGTCCAGCGCGTCCGTCACCAGCTCCGCCGCCGCGCCGGGCCGTGCCTGGGCTGCGGCTCCTGACCCTCCTCCCCCTCCTGCCGCCACCAACAGGGCCAGGATACGGAGGACTCTACCGTTGATCATTGAGGCGACGGAAGTAGTCGAGAATCAGCCGCCGCTCTTCGGGAGAGAGCTGGCGCAGGTCCTCCCACGTGGGGTACGGGAACCGCGGGGGCGCGCCCGCCGCGCCCGGCTTGAGCTTGGGCGGAACGAGGACGTTGCCGTCCTTCGCCGTTTCACTCTTCCGCTCGTCCTTGTTGTCTTCCTCCTCACCCGTGAGCGTGCGACCGGCATCGAGCAAGCGGCGGTAGAGGCGGTCCTGCCGCTCCACCGTGCGCCGGTTCAACTGGCCGGCTTCCATTTCCCGCGCCAGCGCCCGGGCCTCCTCGGCCATCTGCTCGACGCCCGAGGGGGTCTGCCCCTCGGCGTCCAGCCGGTCCAGGTCATCGGCCAGGCGGCGCTGCTGCGCTCCGGCCTTCCGGAGCTGCTCCCGCGCCTCTCCCTGGTCGCCCTGCTGCATCTGCGGCAGCAACTGCCCGCTCTTCCCCGCGAGCGCGCTCTGCGTGCCCGCCATGTTTGCCAGTTTCTCCACCGCCTCGGAGAACCCCGAGCCGCTGCCGGCCCCCTGCACGTCCTCCCGCGCCGTGAGCATCGAATACGCCACCGACGTGAGCCCCGTGACCGCCTGGCCGGCAATGCTCGCGGCGCTCCGCGTGTTCGGCACCGGCTGCTGCAGCATTTCCAGCGCCTGCTTCATCTGCTGGCGCGCGTAACCCATCGCCGTCGCGATCTCGGACGACACCAGGGCGTTCTTCCCCGCCGCCGACTGCAGCCGCTCGACGATCTTGTCCATGCCTTCCTTCACCGCCGCCTGCTGACCGCGCACGTCTGAACCCCCGTCACCCTTCTGCATGCGCTCGGCCAGCTCCTGCTGCTGCTTGGCCAGTTCCGATGTCTCGGCGATGGAGGCATCCATCTTCCCCATCACCTCGGCCTTCCACGCCGCCCGCATGTCGTCGCGGCTCTTCCGCAGTTGTTGGGACAGGGGATCGAGCTTCTGGCTCGCTTCTTCGCCTTCACCGCGCGCCTTGTCGGCTTCTTTCTTCTGGGCCTGCTGGGCGGCGTCCCGCATGTCCTGGGCCGCCTGCTTCGCCTGCTGCGATTCCGTTGGCTTGGGCCCCTGCTGGTCGCCCGCCTTGGGATTCTGCCGGTTCTGCTGGCCCGCGTCCGGCGGCGGCTGTTGCTGCTGCCCACCGGCCATCTTCAGCGAGTCGTTGGCCCGCACGCTGTCCGAAAGCTCGTTCCGCTTGTCCTTCGCCTGGTCGATCATCTTCTTCAGCGCATCGAGCCGCGCCGCCAGGCTGTCGGCCTCGGTAGCCATTCCCTTCTCGGCCTTGGCCATGGACGAGTCGAGGCCCTTCTTGGTCGCCTCGTTCCAGTCCCGCTGGCGCTCCGCCAGGTCGTCCGCGTCCGACGCCAGGGTCGTCATCGACCCCTCGATCGCCGCCCGCTCCAGCATTTCCTTGCTGCGCTCCATCTTCTCCTGCAACTGGCGCGCTGACTCGGACATCTGCTGCATCTGCTCGCGCGAGTTCTTGGCGTCGAGCTTCTGGAGCGACTCGCGCATCTTCGCCAGCTGCTCGCGTATTTCGGGCGTCATCGCCTGGTCCATCAGGCGCTGAAGATCCTTGATCTGCTGGTGGAACTGCGGATCGTTGAGCCCGGCCGCCTTGGCCGCCTCCGACAACTGACGCAGTTCCTCCTTCATTTCCTCCGCACGGTCCAGCACCTGCTGCTGGCGCTTGGTAAGGTCCTCCGCTTGCTCCGCCGCCCGGAACGGCAGGTCCTTGGGCGGCTCCCCTCCCTTGTTGGCCTCCAGCTCGCGCTGCCGTTCTTCCGCGGCATCCTGGGTTTCTTCGGCAAGCGCCGTCTGTGCCTTGAGGATCGAATCCAGCGCGGCCTTGAGATCTCGCGAGGCCTCGCGCACCGCTTCCCGCATCTCGGCCAGCGTCGGGAGGCGCAGGAGGTACTCACGGGTCTCGGCCACCTGCGGCGACGGCGCGTTGTCGTAGGCGCGCACGCGGAAGTACGCCGTATCGCCCGGCACAAAGCCCTGCCCGTTGAGGTCCAGGAGCCACTGCAGCACGAGCCGCTCGGCGCCTTCTTCCGGTACGGGGATATCCTCGGTACTCCGGCCCCCCGCGACCCCGGCATGACTCACCCGCCGTGTGATCAGCTCAACGCGGGTGATCCGGTTGTCATCCCGTACGTCGATCACCAGCGGCTGCTTGAGCGTCGACGGCGCGGTCGTGTCGGCACCGGGGACCGGCACGCTCACCGACGGGGCGCTGTCGCGCACCGCCATCAGGTGCAGCTCCGGAGCGAAGTCTTCCAGGCCGCTGCCGCCGACCGGCACGACAAGCAGCTTCCAGGCCGAGTTCCCCTCAACCAGCGCATCACCGGAGAATTCCTGGCCGTTGACCACCAGTCCGGACGTGCGACCCGAATGCACCCATCCGGCGGAACGCACCGGCACGGTCGCCCGCCCGTGGGTCGCGATCCGCGTCCCCGACGGCACCAGTATCGTGTCCGGTCCCGGCACCAGCGGCTCATCGGCCAAGCCCAGGTAGTCGGGGTACCGGGCGACGATCTGGAGTTCGGCCAGGAACGACGGGAGAGCTACCCGCACGCGAATCGTTTCCGACGTCCGGCCGGCCGCGGAGGCCCGGACGAACTGGTCGCTCTCGAGCGGACCGATGACGTGGGTGGCGGCGCCGGTGCTGTCGAGCACGATGGGAATCGCCTGCCACGGCTCCCCGGGAGCGCGGGTCCACAGCGTCGCGCTCGCCCTGCCCAAGGCCTGGACCCTGACGCTCACGCGCTCGCCGCGCTTTACCTCGTCCCGGTCCACGCTCACCTGCACCGGCCCGCGGGCGCGTGCCAGTGTCGCCACCGGGTTCCAGAATGCGGCCGCCCGGCCGGACGTCGGCTCGGTGACCGCGAACAGCAGGGCGCCCACGCCCGTCACGGCCACGGCCCAGCGCAACCCGCGCGCACCGCGTCCCCGCGCCGGCTGCAGCGCGCCGTCCCCGTGCTCCGTCAGCCACTGCGATGCCCGCGAATCGGCGAGCGCCGCCAACGCGCCGCTTCCCGGCATCGGGCCGTCTCCGGCGACGCCGGACAACGAACCACGGCGCAACTGACCCTCCGACTCGATCTCCGTGGCCAGGCGCCCCGCGCCGAGCTTGCCGGCCCGGCGGCGATACCACCGGACACCCGCGACGACCGCCCCGAGGGGCGCCAGCCACATGATGAGGAGCACCCACGGAGCCCGCAGGTACGTCCCCGCGCGCGCCAGGCCGACACCGGCCGCAAACAACGCCAGCACCACGCCGGCCGTCAGCGCCAGCCCGGCGCCCAGCTCCAGGCGTACCAGGCGCTCCCGCCGCTCCTCGAGCCACCGCCGGGTAGACGTCACCGGGCGCCCGCCACCGCGTAGGTGAAGAGATTGACGCCCATCTTCAGCGCCGTCTGGTGTTTCTCGACACCGTCACCGTGCACCTCGAGATCCTCCCAGCCGTCGCCGAGGTCGGTCTGGTACGTGTAGTAAACCACCAGTCGCCCGTTGAGGAAAATGCCCAGCCCCTGCGCCGGCTTGCCGTCGTGTTCGTGAATCTTGGGCACGCCGCGCGGAAAATCGTAGACGATGTGATAGACCGGGTGATCGAGCGGCACGTCCACCAGCGGCCGGTCCGGGAAGACCCGGGCCATTTCCTTCCGGAACGACTCGTCCAGGCCATAGTTGTCGTCGGCGTGCAGGAATCCGCCGTTTTCGATGTACCGCCGGAGCGTCACCACGTCGGCATCGCTGAAATGCACGTTGCCGTGACCCGTCATATAGATGTAAGGAACATCCCACAGGTCGCGCCCCGACAGGGTCACGACCCGCTCCCGCTGGTCCACGGCGAACGTGGTGTTCTGCCGGATGTACTTGAGGAGATTGGGCAGGCTGGACGGGTTGCCGTACCAGTCACCCCCGCCCTCGTATTGCAGGCGGCCGATCGTCAGCGATGCCTCGGGCCGCGCCCCCGATATGGCGAGCGCGGTGACGCCCAGGACCATCACGCGTTTCAGGAGTCTCACAGCGCGTTCACCATGCGGTACGCCTCGTTGCGCGGAACTCCGAGTTCATCTGCTAACTGAGCCGCCACATCACGCCGGCTCAGGCCCTCTCCCAGTAATGCGCGTGCCCGCTCCTCGACGTTGACCGGCGGTGCCGCTTCTGCCTCTTCTGCCGCGGAGAGAACAACCGTCACCTCTCCCCGGGGTGGGTGCTCCCGGTAATGCGCAGCCACCTCCGTGAGGGTCCCGGCTTTCAGCTCTTCGTGAATCTTGGTGAGCTCGCGGGCAACCGCCACCTGACGTTCCGCCTCGCAACGGCCGGCCAGTTCATCCAGCAGGGCCACCAGCCGGTTCGCCGCTTCGAAGAACACGACAGTGAGCGGGCTCGTCGCGGCCTGCTCCAGCATTCGCCCCCGCTCACCACCGCGCCGCGGGAGAAACCCCAGAAAAATATAGCGATCCGCGGGCATCCCCGAGATACTCAGGGCCGCCGCCACCGCGGAGGGCCCGGGCACGACCGTCACCAGGTGTCCCTCGGCCCGCGCCTGGCGGACCAGTTCGGCGCCCGGGTCGCTGACTGTCGGCGTGCCCGCGTCCGTCACCAGGGCTACCGCCTTCCCTTCCTCGAGCAGGTTCAGCACCTGGCGAAACCGGCCCGGCGGCGAGTGCGCGTGAAAGCTGATCACGCGCGGGTGCGCCCCGGCCGTCATGAGCAGCGTACGGGCGCGCCGGGTATCCTCGGCGGCCACGACATCGGCCGCCGCGAGGACCGAGATGGCACGTTGGGTCAGGTCGGAAAGATTGCCAAGCGGAGTGGCGACAACGAAGAGCGTGCCGCCGCTCACCAGCGAACGGTCCACGGCAGGCGGGTGAAGAACCCCGACTTCTGCAGCATGAACCGCTGCTCCTTGGTGGCGTCCTTGAGGACCGTGGCGGCGATGCCCGGCGATATGATTTCGAGCTGTTCCAGCACCTTGGACGTCCATGCGGCCAGCGCGTTGGTGAGCTGGTCCGCGGTCGTGACCAGCTGGCCCGGTTCGCGGTCCAGCGGCGTGCCCAGCACTGGCAGCGGCTCATGCGCGGCGGCCAGCGCATCACGAGTCTTGTAGGCGCGCTTCGTGCCCTCGCCAGGCAGCTCCTTCTCGGCCGCGTGGGTAATGCGCCAGAACAGGTCGCGGTAGGTCTCAATCATTGCCGGTGACGCCTGCTCCGGAATCTCCGATGCCGGCGAGAACACCGCGGCAGAGATGTGGGGGCGGGTGCCGTCGGCCGACGACTGAAACAGGCTCTCGACGTACTGCGGCACCGTCATCTCTTCCGTCTTCCCGCAGTAGTATCCGTTCACGAACTTCCCGTCCTGGAACCGGAAGTAGCTCATCCGCCCATTGGACATGAGCTCGAGCACGCCGCTGAACAACTCGTGGAACAGCACCGGGAAAAGTTTCGTCGGCTCCCGCTCGTCCACGAACCGCTTCCTGGCCGGCATGGCGCAGCTCGCGTACATCCAGGCCAGCTGTTCCATGGTCGCATCGCAGTAGGCCAGCTCACCGCGTTCCATTTCTTCCCGCATGTCCCGCAGGGCCCGCGCGATCGGAATGACCTGGCGCCCGCCCTCGGTAAACGAAACCGAGGAGATGACGTCGCCCCGGCGCATCAGGAGGAGAATGACCTGGTCGGGAAGGTAGGCCGCGATGAAGCCGTCAAGGCGGCCGTCGCGGTCGATCTTGGCGAAGTGGAGCAGGTTGTCGAGGTGGATGAATGCCAACCGGGTCCGCTGGATGTGGACCCGGTTGAACGGAAACGCCATTTCGGTCAGCCGGACCTGCGTCTGAGGCAAGAGCGCGGTGCTCTGGCGCATGGTCGTCCTTCACCCCTCCGGTGATCTACTTCAAGTGCCGCTCGATCTTCTCAACAAGATAGGGCTTAGGCACGGCACCCACCACCGTCTCGACCAGCTGGCCGTTCTTGAAGAGCAGCACACTGGGAATCGACCGTACATTGTAACGCACCGTGGTGCGCTGGTTCGCGTCCGTGTCCAGCTTGCCCACCTTCACGCGGCCGTCGTATTCCACGGCCAGCTGCTCGATGATGGGCGCAATCATCTGGCACGGGCCACACCACGTGGCCCAGAAGTCCACCAGTGTCAGGCCGTCGAACTTCTCGACCTCCTGCGACCACACATCATCACTCAGTTGTACCGGATGGTTGCCTGCCATGACACTCTCCCGTTCGTTATTTATGGGGGAGGTCGCGACACCGCGCCGCGACTCCCAGTTCTTCGATCGCATGGAGCCACCCGTGACCCCTCGAGCGCCCGAACCGGCCCGCCCCCGCTCTCCTGAAGTCGCCCATGTCGGCATCGCCGTGACCGACCTCGAGCAGGCCCTGGCCTTCTACCGCGACGTCCTGGGCCTCACGCCACACCCGCCGGAAACCGTCGACGGGGCGACCATCGTGTCCCTGTCGTTCGGGGACGCCCAGGTCGAGTTGCTCCACCCCCTCACACCCGACAGCCCGGTCGGCAGGTTCCTTGCCAAACGCGGCCCGGGGATCCATCACCTGTGCTATCGGGTGCCGGACCTGGACCAGGCGCTCGAAACATGCCGGCGCCAGGGGTATCGACTGGTGGACCAGGCGCCCCGCTTAGGCGCTGGTGGACGGCGCATTGCCTTTCTCCACCCCAGCACAACCGCCGGCATTCTTATTGAACTGACGGAATAGCTGCTGCAGACAGGAACGCGGCCGGCTCCGGCTAGGTTCCCGAACTCGCGGGCCTGGGCGGCGCGCACGATCGCACCGGGTTCCCGGCCGCGGACAGATCGATGTCCTTCACCAGCCAGCGGCTTTTATAGCGGACCACCGTGAACGGCACCACCGGCTGACAGCCGTTTCGCGACAGGCGCACATCCAGCACGCGCTGCTCCGCGCCCATCGCGTCTATGGTGTTCCGCACCTGGAACTCGAACTTGTCATGCACCAGGAATGTCCGGATCACAGAGAGACGCTTGTCCATCTCCTGGTGATCCATGGTATTGGACGCCGGGCCCTTGTCGGTGCCCCAGAGCTCGGCCATTCCCTGAAGGCTGTTGGCTTTCACGGCATTGAGAAACGCCCGGACGGCGGCTTGCGGGTCGACTGCCGCGGGCCCGGCCGCGAGCCTCTGCCGGCCGCCGCATCCTGCAGCCACCAGCGCCGCCAACAGGGCGAATCCGGCCGCGCGAGCCGGTTGCGCAACGGGGAGTCGTGGCATGAAGTTCAGTACGTCGAACCTAACACTGCCCCGAATCGCGAAGCAAGCGACCATGCGTCTCTACATCAACGTCGATCACGTCGCGACCCTGCGTCAGGCGCGCCGCGCAACCGAGCCGGATCCCGTCGCAGCCGGGCTCGAGTGCGAACGGAACGGCGCCGACGGAGTCACCGTTCACCTCCGGGAAGACCGGCGGCACATCCAGGACGCCGACGTCCGCCGCCTCGCCGCCGAGGTAACGACGGTCCTCAACCTGGAACTGGCTACCGCCCGGGCCATCGTGGCACTCGCCGTCGAGCTCCGGCCCCACCAGGCCACGTTCGTTCCCGAGCGCCGGGAAGAGATCACTACGGAAGGTGGGCTCGACCTTGCCACCGAGGCGACCCGCCCGGGCGAGCCGCTCCGGCGCGCCATCGACCAGCTCCAGGAAGCCGGGGTGCGCATCAGCTTGTTCCTCGATCCCGACACGGCCGTGCTCGACTACGCAGCGCGCCTTAAGGTCGCGGCGGTGGAGCTGCACACCGGCGAGTACTCGAACGCGACGGGCGCCCTCCGGGACAAGGCCCTGGCACGCCTGCGTCACGCCGCGGCCCACGCAAAGGCCGCCGGGCTGGCCGTGCATGCCGGTCACGGCCTTACGTACGAGAACGTGAAACCGGTCGCGGCCATTCCCGAAATCGAGGAGCTGAACATCGGCCACAGCATCGTCAGCCGGGCGGTGTTCGTCGGGCTCGGCCAGGCGGTCCGGGAAATGCGTGCCCGAATCCACGAAGCGCGTTGACCCGGCAACCAGTGCCGCGTAGCATGTAGCGATGTCCCCACCTCAGGGCATGGCCGAATTCTTCGCGATGGAGGCGAGCGACTATCTCGCGCGCCTCGACGCGCTCGTTTCGGGTGCTGGCAGCCCCGACGCCGAGGAGTTCGTCCGGTTGGCGCGCTCTCTTCGGGGCTCGGCCCTCATGGCAAACCAGCAGGCCATCGCGGCCACCGCCGGTGGCGTGGAAGCACTCGCCCGGGCCCTGAAGGACGGACGCCTCGCCTGGGACGCGGCGAACAAGCAGCTCGGCATTCGCGCCGTGGACGACCTCAAGATCTTCGTCCGCGCCCTCGGCAAGTGGACGCCCGCAGAAGAAGCCAAGGCGCAGGCCCTGGCCCAGGAGCTGGAGCGGCTGGCGGGTGGAAAGACACCGGGACGCCCCTCGGCCCGAACACCGGACGCCGGCACCCGGGCGCTGGTGGCCCGCGAGGGCGCCGCCCTCGCCTCCGAACTCGATCGCATGTCCGTGGCGCTGGCCCAGAATCCCGGCGCGACTGACCAGGCCGCGAACGCGCTCAAGCTCATGCAGCCGCTCCGCGGGGTGGCCGGCCTCGCGGACCTCCCGCCCCTGCCGGATATCCTCGAGGGCGTCGAACGGGCGGTCGGCGAGGTTACCCGCCGGCCCGCGTCCGCGATGGCCGCGGCTGCCGTGTTCCACGCGGCCGCACAGGCCCTTGCGCGCGCCGCGAAGGAAGCGACCAGCGGCCCGGTCGCCGCCGACACCCCAGAGTTGTCCGCCTTCGCCGCAAGCCTGCGTCAGCTGATCGAGCCCGGTGGCGCGGTGCCGATCGAGTCGCTCTACTACGAAGACGCCGGCCCCCACGTGGCGCAGGCCGGCACACCGCCGGCCCGTGCCGGCGCCATTGACCGGGTCGAACTGGTTTCACACGGCGAGCACCTGAAGCAGGTGGCAGACGGACTCCAGCGTGCCACGTCACCCGCCCAGCGGGACCTGAGGGCCCAGTCGCTCACGACCACGCTGCGATCCCTGCAAGCCGCCGGCGGCGCGCTGGCCGCCTTTGCCGCCGCCGCTCACGACGCGGTGACGCGTGCTGCCTCGTTACCCGACCCCTCGGTACTCGTCACCGCATTGCGCGACGCCGGCACGCTGCTCGCCCACGCCACGAGCGCGGAGGACACCGGGCTGGGTGATGCCCTGACGCGTATTGCCACAACGCTCAAGACCCGGACGGCCCAGCCGGCGCGCTCCCCCACACGCGCCGTCGCCGCCCCGGCGCCCGCGACGCCACCACCTGCCCCCACCGCCGCTCCTGCCGCAACTCCTGCCCGCCGATCGGGCGCCGGAGCACCGGTGATGGAGGAAACCGGTGACCTCGCGGGCAGTTTCCTCCGGTACAACCGCTATGTGACGACGCTGGGCCCGGGGACGTCCTCGGTCGCCGAGTTGATCGCCGGTCCCCCGGCGTTTCCAGCCATGGCTCCGGCCGCTGGCGCACAAGCGGCCGTGTCGCTCGCCGACTTGAGTTACTCTGGCCCCGCGGCGCTGGAACGGGCCATGGCCCTGCAGGCGGACATCCGCGCCGCCATGCGGCCCGGCGGTAACACGGCCAAACTCCCCGATCTCGTCGAGGAAGTCTTCGATCTCGTCAAACTCGGAATCCAGCGCGGGAGCTGAGCGCCGCCGGGCCGGCTGGACTGGCCTCGCCGGCATCGTGGTCTCAATTGGCCTGCTGTGGTGGGCACTGCACGACATCCCCCTGGACGAAGTCGTGGGCCATGTCGCGAATGCCCGGCCGCTCTATTTTTTGGCGGCCGTGCTGGTCGCGACCGCCACATTTCCCCTCCGCACCGCCCGGTGGCGCTACCTGCTCCGGCTCGAAGGGGCGTCGCTCCCTTTCCTCCCGCTCTGGCACGCCACGGCCATCGGGTTCATGGCCAACAACCTGCTCCCCGCGCGGGCCGGTGAGTTTGCCCGGGCCTTCGCCGCCAGCCGGTTGACCGGGGTGAGTTTCGCCGCCGCGCTCGCTTCGGTGGCTGTCGAACGGATCATGGACGGCATCGCCATCGTGGCGCTCATGTTCATTGCAATTGCCGCCGGCGACTTCTCCCGCTCCACGAAAATCGGCGGCGTATCGATCGTCGGAATGACCTCGGGCGCCGCGGCGTTCTTCGGCCTCGCCCTGGTCACCGCCATCATCGTGGTCCAGCGGCCGGAACCGGCGCTCCGGTTCGCCCGCGCCATCGTTCGCCGAGTCCTCCCGGCGCGGCTCGGCGAACGGGCCGTCGGCGTGCTCGAGGGACTCCTCGCGGGCCTCGACTCCCTGCGCAGTCCCCGCCGGTTCGCCGCCGTCGCCTTGTGGTCCATGGCAGTGTGGCTCACGTACGCCGCGTCATTCACACTCTGCTTCGCGGCGTTCGGCATCAACGTGCACTGGACAGCGACCTTCATGCTCCAGGGACTCATCGGGTTCGGCGTAGCTATCCCGTCGTCCCCGGGATTCTTCGGGCCGTTCGAGGCCGCGACGCGGGCCGCCCTGGCACTGTACGGCGTCGAACCCGGCAAGGCAGTCTCGTACGCCGTCGCTTATCACATCGGCACGTTCATTCCGATTTCCGTCCTCGGCCTCTGGTCCTTGTCCCGCGCCCACCTGCACCTGGCTGACCTGCGCCGAAGCCGAGGGGCCGCCGCCCCGCCCCCGTCGTGACCGCGTCCGCGACGCCGGAAACCGTCACACTCCGAGCGCACGCGAAACTGAACCTGTTCCTGCGCGTGCTGGCGAGGGAGGCTTCGGGGTTCCACGGACTGGAAACCGCCTTTTCCCTTGTCGAGCTGAGCGACGAGCTGAGCGTCAGGCGGATCGCGCGCGGAGTAGAACTGACGGTCGAAGGCGTGGACACCGGCCCGCCCAACGACAACCTGGCGGTACGCGCCGCCCATCTCGTCCTGGATGCCACCGGAAACCGGTTCGGCGTCCGGATGCACCTCCGGAAGAACATTCCCGTACGCGCCGGGCTCGGTGGCGGCTCAAGCGACGGGGCTGCCGCACTCTGGGCAGTAAATACGCTGGCCGGCAACGCCGTGCCCGGGCACGAAATCCTTCAGTTCGCGTCCCGCCTGGGGAGCGATGTCCCCTTCTTCGCGGCACGCGTTCCTTTCGCGCTTGCATGGGGCCACGGCGAGCGCCTGTTCCGGCTCCCCCCCCCGCCCCCGGCCCCCGTCCTCCTGGTCGTCCCGGACTTCGGCGTGTCCACGGCGGAGGCCTACGGCCAGCTGGATGCCGCGCGCGCAGCCGATCCGGCGCGCGGAGCTGTCGTCCTTGACCCCACCGCCCTCTCGGGCTGGGGGAGCATCGCGCGCCTGGGTGGCAACGACTTTGAGAGCGTGCTCTTCGCCCGGGAACCCCGGCTTCGGGCCCTGTTCGAGCGGCTGGCCGAGACTCGGCCCCTCCTGCTTCGGCTGTCGGGCTCTGGCTCGGCGATCGCCGCGGTGTACCGGACTCCGGACGACCGAAATGCTGCTCAGGATGTACTAGGACAGCCGGATCGCGTCTCGTTTTTTGCGACCGAAACCATGGCGGAGGCCCCCGCTGCGTAGGCTTGCACAACCTTAGGTTGCCGATAGCTTTATGCATTCATCGGGCAGGCAGAAACGAGGCCCCCCAGCGTCTGGGAAGGCCAACGACGCCGGGTGGCCACGCGTACGCATGAACGAACCCTAACATTCTTGGAGGAACACCATGGTCGGTCAGCAGTCAAACACGTCGCGATGGTTCCGGACTGCCCAGGCGATCATTCTCGCACTGGCAGTACTCGCACCCGCGACGGTTCGAGCGCAGGATGTGAAGTTCAAGGTTGAGGAGCGCTCGAGCCTGGCCTGGTGGCAAATGAGCCCGCACCTCCTGCACCTTTGGGCAACCACGTGTCCCGGGGACCCGTCCTGGCAGCCGGGCGCCGAACGCAGCTCCGGGTGGGTGGTTGACGACAGCAAGTATCCCTCCACGGGACACTCGAACACGATCGACACCATCCACGTGCCACTCTACCCGCGGCCTGTGGCGCAGGCCATCTGCACGCCCGCCGTCCGTGGCGAATTCACCGTGCGCGACACGGTACGTTGGACCGGCGTCAAGGGCATGGTCGCCATCCGCGTCGAGCACCTGATTACCGGCCTCGACATGCGTGATAACTACGCCCGCAAGGCCGTCCTCCAGACGTCCGCCTATCCCGAAGTGAAGTTCCAGGTGGACAGCATGATCAACCAGCGGAAGTCGGGCGATACGACAATCGCCGATCTGTTCGGTATTTTTGAAATGCGCGGGGTCCGCGTGCCCAAGAAGATCCGCGCTTACTTCTGGCAAGAGCCGCTGGGCCTGCGCGTGACAGCGAAGTTCAAGTTCCCCGGGACCGACCTCCCCGAGGTCTACAAGATGTCGCGGCTGTCCCTGGGCCTCGGCGTCGGCACCGGTCTGTGGAAGATTGTTCACCTGGGCATCGACGCAATCCTCACACCCGGGTCCTGAACGGCAGGTTGGAGGGCCATAGCACATAAAAATGCATAAACTGCTGCTCGCCGCCGGGGTCGCCGCCGCCATCATGGCGTGCGACCTCCGCGGCACCAATGACCCGATTCCGCTAACCAAGATTACCAAGATGCAGGCGTTCCTCTGCGTCGTGCCGAACGCGCCCGTATGCCTCGGCCGCGGAGCGACCATCCCGGCCGGGCAAAACCCGCCGCGGACGGAAGCCTTCCAGGTGTGGGCGTGGCACCCGGGCTACAACACCACGGCCTGGCGCATCTTCTGGTCAGACCGGGTGTCCGACCCCGCCTCGATCCTCATTGGCTCAGACTCCGTCCTCCAGCCCATCACGCTGGAAGACCTGCCCGACTCCATCAAGACCGTCGGCGTGCGGGCCTACATTTTGGGGCAGACCGGAAAAGACACTACGGTCCTGTACAAGGACTCTCTCATGTGGACGTACCCTTAGTTTTTCTGGCCTCCACGTCGTGAAACAAGGCAACACAGGAGGATCGCAATGAAGGTCACCGTACGAACCTATCTTCTAGCGGGCCTGGTAGCGGCCGGCATGACGGTATCGGGCGTCGCGCAGGCCCAGCAACCTGTTCGCCTCACGATCGACTCCAAGTCGAGCCTGGCGTGGTGGCAGGTCAACCCGCACATGGAACACCTTTGGGCCACGACGTGCGCACAAGACCCTTCCTGGCGTCCGGGTGAAGGTGCCAGCTCGGGGTGGGCGACCGACTTTCTCTCCAAGGGGATGGCCACGGGACATTCATCCAAGCTGGTAGACAGCTCCTCGATCCCGCTCTACCCGAGACGGCGCGTGCGCCCCCTCTGCAACGAGGCGGTCTCCGGAGACGTCACCATTGACACCCTGAATTGGTCCACTGCACGCGGCACCGTGACCGTGAAAGCAGACCAGCTTACCACGGGCACGGACATGCGGGACAACTACGCCAAGAAGAGCATCCTCACGACGAGCAACTATCCGGACATCAAGTTCACCATCGACAGCCTGGGTCCCATGACAAAGAAGGTCTCCGTCAAGGGCGACACGCTGCGTGGAGATGTCTTTGGCACGTTTGAGTTGCGAGGGGTGAAGCATCCCATGAAGGCCAGCGCCCGGACGACGCACGAGGCGGGTGGCCTTCGGGTCCGGGCCAAGTTCATGATGGGCACAAGGGACATGGTCGAGGTCTACAACATGTCCAAGGTTTCGCTCGGCCTGGGCGTCGTGCAGTCGATCTGGGAAGAACTCTGGATGGGGGTCGATGTGCTGCTGAAGGTGCCGGGGACCCCGTAGTTCAACAGGTTTCTTGTGGACAAACGGAACGGGGGTCGCAACCGCGACCCCCGTCTTCTTAACCCTATGAGCCTGCAGTGTTCAGGGCTGCGGGTCTCCCCCCGCGGTGCAGGAGTACTTGCAGTCGGTCACGGTGTTCGCACACTGATTGTTCCGGTTTGCGAGCCGATTACAATCCTTGCTGGAGCCCGCCAGCATCGCTCCGGTCAGCACCATCCCGGCCAACCCGGTCATGCCCGCGGCGAACCCGAATGTCTTTCCCTTGTCGTACTTCCGGACCACCATCGCATCCACTTCGCGCAGGTTCATGGCCACGCGTTCGCCGTCCTGATTACCGACCAGGCTGTCGGCCACGATGGTCGGCTCGGTGATCGCAAAAATGGCTCCGTCGGCATCACGTACCACAACCTGCGTGGGCTTCTCGGTGGTGATCAACCGGGCGGGCACCCGCTGCATGCTGTAGCAACCGGCCGTCAGCGTGAGCAGAACCGCGCCAGCCACCACGCGCACTTCCCACAGGACAGATCGAAGATTCATTGGGCAACTCCCTCCGGGATGATTACCGGTTTCAGGCCACTCATGGATCCCCTGCAATTTGCGAGCTCCGGCTACCTGACGCAAGTTCGTCGCGGTCCCTGAGCCGGACGGACGGAGCCCTACCGCCCCCCGCCGCCCTTACCGGTCCGCAAATAGCTGATGAGTCGGTTGGCCATGCCGTCAATGCCAAGATCGTCTCCGCCCTGGATGGTGATAGCGGGCGTCCGGGTGCGGCAATCGACCAGACTCAACTGGTTGTAGTAAATGAACAGGACCCCGTCCACCGACACCGACTCACCGGCCGGGCAGATGTCCGCGATCGCCTCGGCCTCGGTGGCCCAGCGGCCGGAGCGCCGCAGGGCTTGCCAGCCACCCTCAGCGAGCTTGGCGCGCACCATGGAGCTCTGCCGGAGTTCGGCCCGGCTGTCGCCTCCGGCCACGGTGACGATGACCTGGTACTTCGAACCCTCGTGCAACTTGCTCACCTGCTCGCTCGAGCGGTTCTTCTTGGGTAGCATCTCGGCACATGCGCCGAAGCCCACCACAAACGCCAACGCAACCAGCGACTGCACAGCCCGCCGTAGCGAAGAACTCATCATTATCCGCCTCATCAGTGTGTTGACCATAGTGCGAATGAAAGTCCCAGTGACCAGATGATGTCATGATGCGTCAGCGCCCGCGTCTGGTTGGGCAGGCCGACGTTGAACTGCGAACGGCTGACGTTGTCTTCCAGTTCGAACCGGAAGGCGGGGCCCCGCTTGCCCTTCCCCAGCACCGCGGTCCCACCCGCGACGAATACGACAGACTCATCGGGCGTCGCCGGCGTGTCCAGGAACGCCTGGCCGCTGCGGCCCACGACACCTAATCCCGACCCGACGTACATGGAGAGCCGCCGGTGCGTGTCCGGCGTCAGACGCACCAGGGCCCGCAGGTTCGCCAGCCACAGTGTCGCCCGAAGGTCAGACACCACGCGGGCTGCCGTGCTGTCGCGAACCGCGACCTGCCCCTTCCCGTACTGCATGGCCCCCTCGATACCGAACCGGGGGTGGAACCAGAACACCAGCCGCCCGATGGCCAGGCCCGTGATGATCTGCTGCTTCCGGAGCCCCGGCTCGTCGATCATGGGGCCGCCCAGGGGCATGTAGACGCCAATCCCTGGGCTGAACCGCACTTCCCGCCTAACCTGCCCCTGCGCGACGCCAGGACCCGTCCCCACCAGCACGGCGGCGACGATCAGCGAATAACGCTTGGTCCGGCCGCGGCTAGGCATTGGTGTCCTGAGGGATCGGTTCAGGCCGTAAAAATCGCCCGCCCACTGGCTGCCCGCAAGGCGGATTTGTCTGTGAAAAGAAGAAACGCGTAGTGTCCTAAGACACTACGCGTTTCCCCGTGTTCCCAACCGACCCCGGCCTGGATCAGGCCGGGACCGACCGAACTAGAACATGTAGTCGAAGCCGATGTTCCAGCTCCAGCCGTCGCGCTTGAAGTTGCCCAGCGCGTTCGGTGTAGCGTTGACGCCTTCCTTAAGGAACGAGGTGCTGCTCGTCTGGTTAGCAGCGGTCGTCAGGAACGACAACCCCAGGCTCAGCGAGAAGTTCATCGCCGGGCGGTAGAAGAACGTGAAGTTCATGGGGTTGAACGGCACCTTGTTGAAATTGTGCACGACGCCGTTCTTGTCCTTGAACGTGCCGTACTTGTACGGGCGGGTCAGCGCGTACTCTACGCCGTACGTACGGTCGTAGTAGTAACGGAACCCGAAGCCGACGCTGCTGTTCCCGATGAACTCGGAACCTTCAGCGTACGTCTCCTTGATACCCGGCGACCAACCAGCGCCGCCGGAGAAGCTGTGCGGGCCACGATCAACGAACCCGTACAGGAACTGAACGCCGTGCTGGAAGAAGTCACCCATGTCCGCCGGCTTGTAGGCCACGCGGGTCGCGGCGGTGTTGCCGCGGGTGTTGGTGTACAAGCTGTTATTCGTGTACGTGATGTTCCGGTCGGCATCAAGGCCCACGCCGCCAACGGTGGGAATCTTGTCGTTGCCGGTGCGGAACTCGTACTTGATCCACATCTGGTTGTAGTCCGAGTTGCCGAGCGCGTAACCGATAAGACCGCCGTAGTTGTGACCAGAGAAATCACGGTTGTCTTCGCCCGGCTGCATGCCGAGCGCGGTCACGAGGCGGTCCTTGATCAACGCGTACAGTATCAGGTTCACGTAGGGCGTGTGCGCGTTGCCGATGCCGCCGCCACCCAGGCTGGCCGTACCACCGCCAGGCGAGTAGGGGCAGAAGCCGGCGAGACAGTTGAGGCCCTGGGTCGTGTACGCGACACCAACAATGTTGTCGTACCCAGGATTGATCACGAACTTCAGGTCGTACTCGTCGAACGACTCGAGGCGGAAGATCGAGTTACCTGTGCCGCCGCCGGCGCCGTCGAGGTACAGTTCGTTCCACAGTCCGATGTGTTCGCCGATCGCGCCCACGTAGAACCACGAAATCGAGGAACCAGGCGTGGTCGTGAGGGAGCTGGGCGAAGACGCAGGGGACTTTGACCGTGTCGCAGACTTGCTCTGCGACAGCAGGGTGTTGCGGAAACGCAGCGAGTAGATGTTCTGGATGCCAAGCATGAGGCGCTTACCGTTCAGTGCGCCTTCTTCACCAGCTTCAATCTTCTCGGCTACGTACGGAGCCCGATACCCGTTCATCCGGAACTTGCGGCCGGTGAACGTGAAGTCGGGCACGTTTGCGAACGTGATATGGCACTGGTTACAGGTCAACCCGGTCTGCCGCACAAACGACGGCACCGCGTTGGCTGTAGCTGCCACGGCCACGATCCCAAACGCTACGAGAGCTGCTACCAATCCGAACCGACGCATTCTTGAACCTCCTGGCTTTAACGGTATGTACGGACGGTTCAACCACTCCATTCGCTCACTGCACTGCACCTAGGTGCTGCACCTACAACTAACAAACTACACTGCCGTTCTCTTCCTCCTTCTTGAACGACATCACTTTTTCGCTAGTCGGTCTTCTTCTCCGCGGACATACGTCAACAACAACTCGATGTCCTGATCCGTAAACTTCTGCTGGGGCATACGGATGCCCTTCCACTCAGCCACCATGGCGATTGCGGTCGAGTCCGACGCAATCATCTCGTTGGTGTTCATGAGCCACTTGTCGATCCACTCCCGCGTGCGACGCTGCTCAAGGCCCGCGAGATCGGGGCCGGCCATTCTCTTGCCAACCCCGTGGCACGCACCGCAACCGCGGTTGGTCCACAACATCTTGGATTTCGCCTTCGTGGCGGCGTCCTGTGCCTGGGCGCTGGATACAAGCGCGAGCATCGCCACCACTAATACGAAAGGTACCGCCCCCGCCGAGAGGCGCAACTTCGTCACTTACCGGCTTGGATCCTCGTCTCTTGTGCCCGGACGTAAGCCAGCATCGCGTCGATGTCGTTGTCAGTCAAGCGCTGCTTGGGCATCCTGGCGCCGTTCCATTCCTGTACCAAGGCCATGGCGGTCGAGTCGGACGCGATCATGACGTCGGTTTCCTTGAGCCACTTGTAGATCCACTCCTTCGAGCGGCGCTGCTCAAGACCCATCAGGTCAGGAGCAATCATCTTCCTACCGATGCCATGGCACGACTTGCATCCCCGGTTCTCGTAAAGCCGCTTTCCGCGTACTGCCATCGCGTCAGCGGCCTGCGCGTTCGCAACGGGCACAGCCACGAAATACGCAGCCACCAATACGCATACCAGCGCCAACCCCGTCTTATGCATGATGGAGCTCGCCTTCGTGATAGGGTTTATGGTACTCGCCACAACAGCTTGCTTCATGAGGGCCCACCTTATCACCGGCCGCAACACCTGTCAAGACTTGCCCTCCCATGCAGGTGGGCCAAGGTCCAGACAGATCGGGAGCGAGCGGTCAGCTACATACGTAGTTTTCTCGGATGCCGGAACCAACCAACGGCCTACCAACCGTCTTCACGATGGGTCGCTCTGATATCCCAAGCCTAGATATGGCTTTGGTTTGGACCCCTTGCCCGTCCTGTCCAACGGCAGTTAGAATCTACCCCGCACGGACAATCTGAACGACGTCCACACGCCACACAGGCCGCCGGGGGACCGATTCTTCCAGCATCAGTCGCAAGTCCGGCAGTCACGGTCCAAGGCCTGGGGAAGCGGTTTGGGTTCCGCTGGGCGCTCCGTGGCGTCACCCTGACGATCAATGCCGGTGAATCCGTCTGTCTTCTCGGGCCCAACGGCTCGGGAAAGAGCACCCTCCTCCGGGTGCTGGCGACGGCGGCCCGGCCGAGTCGCGGCGAGGCCCGGGTATTCGGGTTCCTGACGGATGGCGAGGGCGACGACGTCCGCCGCCGGGTGGGTCTCCTTTCCCACCGTTCCTATCTATATGGTGAACTGACGGCCCTCGAGAACCTCCGGTTCGCCGGCGCGATGTACGGGCTCGACCTCGATACCGCGGCTTTGATGAACCGACTGGACGCCGTCGGGATGGGACATGCGGCCGACGCCCGGGTGCGGGGGTTCTCCCAAGGAATGACCCAGCGCCTGGCCCTTGCCCGCGCGACCATGCATGCACCGCCCCTGCTCCTCCTGGACGAGCCCTATACCGCCCTCGACGCGGCGGGCCTTCAACTGCTGGATCGGTACCTGGGACAGTTCACCGCTTCCGGCGGAACGGCGATACTGGTGACCCACCAGCTGGAGAAAGGCCTGGCCGCCTGCGACCGGGCCGTCGCCCTCCGGGACGGCCAGGTGTCATTCGACGGCCCATCCCTTGACTTCCGGGGATCCGCCGAGGCCGCCGCCATTGGCGAGTGGGGATGACATGACAGAGTGGCGGCGGGTCTGGGCCATAGTCTGGAAGGACACGCTCACCGAGCGGAGGACCAAGGCGGCCTTCAACGCCATGGCGTTCTTTGCCGGCCTGGTCCTCCTGATTTTCGCATTCGCGATCGGGCCGGACATCCCGGTGACCGGACCAGCCGGCCAGGGGCTGATGGCCTATATCTCGCCGGGCCTCCTCTGGATAGCGATCCTGCTCACGGGGGTGCTGGCCCTCGGTCGGTCCTTCCAGATGGAGCTGGAGAACGGGGCCCTTGAGGGACTCCGGCTGTACCCGGGGGACCGCCGAGCCATCGGGGCGGGCAAGATCATCGCCAACCTGATCTTCCTGGCCGCGATGGAAGTACTCGTCGTGCCGATCGGCGGCGTCCTGTACAGTATTGATCTCTGGTCAAAGCTGCCCCAGCTCGGCGGCGTCTTGTTCCTGGCGACCCTGGGGTTCGCGGCGGTCGGCACATTCTACGCCGCCCTCACCGCGAACATGCGGGCGCGCGAGGTCATGCTGCCGCTCTTGCTGTTTCCGGTCATGGTGCCGGTGGTCCTCGCGGCGGTCAAGGCGACATTCCTCATTCTGAATGGCGACCTGATGGGCGAACTGTCCACCTGGATACGCCTGCTGGTAGTTTTCGACGTGGTGTTCGTGACTGTATGCACGCTGGCCTTCGGCTTCGTGATCGAGGAGTAAGGCATGGCTCAATCGCAACGGGTACAGGTGCTCGGGACCGCCGCCGGCGCACTGGCGGTGGTTGCCCTCGGCGCGGGGCTCTACCTCGGCCTCGTCGTGGCCCCGCCCGACTTCCAGATGGGCGAACTGCAACGGATCATGTACGTGCATTTCCCGAGCTGGATCGCCGTGGCCCTCACCTACTTCGCGGCATTCGTCGCCAGCATCCTGTACCTGGTGAAACGGCAGGACCGGTTCGACTACTGGGCGCAGGCGGGGGCGGAGATCGGGGTCGTGTTCAACATTACGGGGTTGATCACGGGGTCCCTCTGGGGCCGGCCGACGTGGGGCGTGTACTGGACGTGGGACCCGCGGCTCACCACGACCGCCATCATGTTGGTGACGTTCGCCGGGTACCTCGTTCTGCGTGGCTTCATGGAAGATCCCGACACGCGGGCCCGGGTGGCGGCCCTGGTCGCAACCATCGGGTTCCTCAACGTGCCGATCGTCTACTTCTCGGTGAAATGGTGGCGCACGCTCCATCAGCCGCAGTCCTCCCCGTCAACCGTGGACTCCGACATGGTGAGGCCGCTGCGGATCATGATGGTGGCCTTCGTCCTCCTGGCGACTTACCTCATGACCCGACGGGTTGCGCTCGCGGAAGCCGAAGGAACGGCGGAGCGAGAGGCCTTGCAAATGGGAGCGGCCAATGGATAACGTGGGCTTCGTAACGGCCTCCTACATCGCGACCTTTGTCGTGCTCGCGGGGTATACCTGGTCGCTGTGGAGGCGGCTCCGGCACGCGCGCCGGAATCCGCCGGCCGATCCCAAGCGCTGACCGAGTAAGGAAGGCATGAATGGCAAAGGGACTGAAGGGAAAGTCTGCCGGGCTCCTGCTCGGAGCCGCGGTGGTTCTGGTGGCCCTGGGCTACCTGATCTGGGGCGGCATCGGGTCCAACCTGGTCTACTTCTACACGCCAACCGAGCTCCTGGCCAAGGGAGCGGCCGCGTACGACAAGTCCGCGCGGGTCGGCGGGATGGTCGAGGCCGGTACGGTCGTCTGGAACGCGGACGCCCGTGAGCTCCGGTTCGGCATCACCGATGGCGACACAACGGTTTCGGTGGTCAGCGTCGGCACCCCGCCGCAGATGTTCAACGAGGGACAGGGGGTCGTCGTGGAGGGCGTCTACACGCCCGAGCACCTGTTCCGTTCGAACAAGCTGATGATCAAGCACAGCAACGAGTACCGGGCACCAGACCCCGGCAAGCACCCCGCCGAGTACTACCGGGAGCTCTTCAAGAAGTCAGCATCGTGAGCGGACCGCTGGGTAACCTCGCGACCATCGTCGCGCTGGTCATCGCGGCCCTCGGCGCCGCGGCGGCGTTTACCGGGGCGGCCACACGCCGCCCCGCGCTCGTTGCGAGCGCGCGGAACGCCGCGTTCGCCACGCTGGCGCTCGTGATCGTCGCCTTCCTGTCCATGGAATACGCGCTGATCACCCACGACTTCAGCGTGAAGTACGTGGCGCAGGTAGGGAGTCGGGCGACCCCGCTTTTCTACACGATCATTTCGGCGTGGAGCGCGCTCGAGGGGTCCATTCTCCTCTGGGCGCTGATCCTCGCGACGTACACCGCCATCGTGGCCTGGCGCACCGGCCGGCAGCCGGAGACCGAGCTCATGGACTCCTACGCGCTCGGCGCAATGCTCACCTCGAACATCTTCTTCCTCTTGCTCATTGCCGGCCCGGCGAACCCCTTCGGGACCGTGAGCCCCGTCCTGGCGGACGGACCAGGACCCAACCCGCTGCTCCAGAATCACGCCTTCATGGGGGTGCATCCGCCCCTGCTCTACATCGGCTACGTGGGCATGTCGGTGCCGTTCGCCTTCGCGATCGGGGGTCTCCTTTCGGGCAACCTGGGCCGCGACTGGAGCCGAACCCTCCGGCGCTGGACGCTCGTCCCGTGGGCGTTCCTGACGCTCGGTATCACCGCGGGCGCCTGGTGGTCCTATGAAGTGCTGGGGTGGGGCGGGTTCTGGGCCTGGGACCCGGTGGAAAACGCGTCGTTCATGCCGTGGCTGACGGCCACGGCGTTCGTGCACTCGGTGATGGTGCAGGAACGGCGCGAAATGCTCAAGACGTGGACGGTCTCTCTCATCATCGCGACCTTCCTGCTGACGATCCTGGGGACGTTCCTCACCCGGAGCGGCGTCATCGCGAGCGTGCACGCGTTCAGCGAAGGCCTGGTCGGGCCATTTTTCCTCGGCTACCTGGGCCTCGTGCTCCTGCTCTCGCTGGTGCTGATCGCCTGGAAAAGCGAGCACCTGCGGGCGGCCGGAAGCCTGGACAGCGTGGTGTCCCGCGAGACGGCTTTCCTGTTCAATAACCTGCTCTTCGTGGCGTTTACGTTTGTCGTCCTGCTCGGCACCATGTTCCCGCTGCTGGCGGACGCGATCCGCGGCGCCAAGGTGACCGTGGGCGGTCCCTACTTCAACCAGATGACCGTTCCCATCGGCGTCGCACTGGTATTCCTCGCGGGAATCGGTCCCGCCCTGCCGTGGCGCCGCGGCGACGGCGGGGCGTTTTCGCGAAAACTGGTCTGGCCGGCCGGCGTGGCCGCCCTTGTGGGTGTCATGCTGATGGTGGCCGGCGTCCGCCATTTCTGGGCGTGGCTCACGGTCGTCACGGCGGTCTTCGCGGGCGGGCTGGTCATCGGCGAGTTCACCGGCCCCGCGGGAGCAAGGCGGCGAAGTCACCGTGAATCGTGGCCTGCCGCCCTCTGGAGCGTCATGACCGGCAACCGCCGGCGCTACGGCGGCTACATCGCCCACTACGGCGTGCTGGTGGCGGCCATCGGCATTGCCATTTCGTCCGCCTACAAGCACGAAGGCGAGTGGAACTTGACCAAGGGCGGGCCACCCCAGCAGTACGGGGCGTACAGCCTGCAGCTGGACTCGGTGTGGGCGGTGAAGGAGCGCCAGCGCGACGGCGTCATCGCCAGCGTGCAGGCGTTCAAGAACGGGCGGCTGATCGAGCGCATGGAGCCGCGCCTCAACTACTACCCGATGTCCAACGAGCCGATCGCGACCCCGTCCGTGCACGAGGGTGCGTCAGAAGATCTGTACCTCGTCCTCGTCGCGTATGAACAGGACGGATCGAGGGCGACGGTCAAGGCCATCGTAAGCCCGATGGTGGGCTGGATCTGGTGGGGCGGCATCATGATCGCCTTGGGCGTCATCTGGGGATTGTGGCCCAAGCGGCGCACCGCCCCGGAATCCGGGGACGCGGCGGCGGGCCCGGCTCGCGAGCTGGCCGGTTCGGCGCGGTCGTGAACTGGAAGGGCATGGCCGGCGGGCTGGTCTTTGCCGCCGGCTTTCTCGGACTCCTCGTCTACGGCCTGGTCTGGGGCGACCCGCGGGCGGTGCCGACACCCATGGTTGGCGGCCCGGCCCCGGACTTCGCGCTGGAAACACTCTCGGGCGACACGCTCCGCCTTTCTGAAGCCGGCGACCAGCCCCTGGTCATCAACTTCTGGGCCTCGTGGTGCATTCCGTGCCAGGATGAGCACCCGCTACTCGTTGACTACTCGGTCGCCTACAAGGGGCGCATTCGCCTCATCGGCATCGTGTACCAGGACACCCGGGCAAACGCCGAGCGGTGGATTCGCGAGCGCGGTGGCGACTGGACCAACGCCCTGGATCTGCGAAGTCAGACGGCAATCGAATACGGCGTGCGCGGAGTCCCGGAGACGTTCTTCATCACCCGGGATCGCCAGGTATTGCAGCACCTGCCCATGCCGATGACACCCGCGGTGCTGCGGTTCTGGACAGACAGCCTCCTGGCGCTCGGCAAGACGAAGGCCCCCGGCACATGAATCGGCGGATCGCACTGTCCGCCGTTGTTTTCGCAGCGATGTGGTTCGGGAGTATCCCCGGAAACGCGCAGACCACCGCACCGCCCGACTCTGTGGCCCTCGAAGCGCGAGTCCGGGAGATCGCCGCGACGATTCGTTGTCCCGTCTGCCTGAATCTCTCGATCGCCGATTCACCGTCCGAACTGGCCCGCGACATGCGGGACGTGATCCGCGAGCACCTCAAGCGGGGCGAAACCGAGGCGCAGGTCAAGGCGTTCTTCGAAGCGCGCTACGGCGAATGGGTGGACATGAAGCCCAAGGCACACGGCTTCAACCTGCTGGTGTGGCTGCTGCCGGGCGTGCTGGTCCTCGCGGGCGGCGGTCTCATCGTGCTCCTGGTACGGCGGTGGATCGGGAATTCGGCCGCGACCGCGACGGCGGCTTCCGCAGGGACTCCGAGCGACGAGGACCGGCACAGAGTCCAAGACGAACTGGCGCGAGGCGAGCTTGATTGAATTGCTGGTTGTCATGCTGGTGCTCGGTGCCAGCATGGTCGTGTTCTACCCGGTGCTGGCGGGCCGGGACTTCCGGGCCGCCGGCCCGGCAAGGACGGCCGGCAATCGGTCGGTGGACCCCGAAACCGAAGAGCAGGTCACGGACCTGCGCGAGCAGAAACGCCGCGTCCTCCGCAACCTCCAGGAACTCGAAAAGGAGCGGGCGGCAGGACGTATCGCCGACACGGACTACGCTGTTCTCCGCGACCGCGACACCGTCCAGGCCGCCCGCATCATCGAGCAGCTGGACAAGATCGAGGCCGAGCTCAAGGCTGGCCGGCGTCCGTCGAAGAAGGCACCCGCCGTGAAGGCCCAGGTGCCCCCACGCCAGCGGGCAGCTCGGGTGCTCGCGTGGGTCGGCGGAATCACGGCGTTCGGGGCCGTCCTCGTATTCACGATGTCCCAGGCGATTACCGATCGCGAGCCGGGCGGCACGATCACCGGCACGATTCCAGGGGGACCGGGAGACGGAGGTCCGGCCGGCGGCGGCGGAGCGGCGTTCATGCCGGCCGCGGACCCGGCTCGCCTGCAGGCCCTCGAGCGGACGCTGAGGGGCGACTCGGCAAACCTCAAAGCCCTGCTGGAAGCCGGTCACCTGTACCTGGCCGAGCGACGTCTCGATGAAGCGGCGTCGGTAACGCTCCGCGCACTGCGCATGGACTCGGTGGCGCCCGAGGCGCATGCGCACATGGGGGTGCTGCTGATGGCCGCGGGAATCCCCGACACGGCGCTCATGGCAGAGAACACGGCGCTCCGGCTCAAGCCCGACTTGGCGGAAGCGTGGCTGTTCAAGGGGATGATCTACATGGCGGGGCTGCAGGATCCCAAGTCCGCCGCGGCGGCATGGGAGCACTATCTGCAGGTGGCCCCGAAGGGCGCCGACACCAGCCGGATCGCCGCGATCGTTCGGGGAATGAAAAACCGCTAGCTACATTTCAGGCTACTGGCCCCTCGTCCAACGGCAGGACAGCGGACTTTGGATCCGCGAATCGTGGTTCGAATCCACGGGGGCCAATGGTGCTACTGCGTCACCGGCTTGAAGGCCCGCGTCTGGTACGCAACCTCGACGTGCTTCTCTTCCGGCTCCAGGG
>SHZT01000028.1 GCA_009692185.1 Gemmatimonadota bacterium
ATGGGGGGCGCCGCTGCCGCTGCCAGCGTGCTGGGGCTGAACGTGGAGCAGACCAGGATGGCCTTGGGCATCGCCGCCTCCAGAAGCGGCGGCCTGACCGCTAACACCGGCACCATGGTGAAGTCCACCCACCCCGGCAATGCCGCCCGTATGGGTGTCGAGTCCGCCCTCCTGGCGCGGGCCGGCTACACCAGCGATCCCGATATCCTGGAGGTACCCCAGGGCTATGCCTTTACCATGTTCTCCCGCGGGGACATGGACTGGGAGGTTGTGACCCGTGCCATGGGACCAGGCTTCGTCCCACGCCTCGTGGACCCCGGTATCAATATCAAGCGCTTCCCCGCTGAGATAGGCATGCAGAATCCCGGCGAAGCCGTTCTCATCCTGCGGGAAACCCATGGCCTGCGTCCTGAGCAGGTGGAGCATCTTACCATAGAGTCCGGGGGGGGTGGGGTGGGAATTCCCAATCCCGTGAGCGGCCTGGACGGCAAGTTTAGTGTACAGTACGTTGCCTCGGCCGCGCTGCTGGACGGCCGTGTGAATATCGAGACGTTCACCGACGAGCGCCGCTTCGCACCGGACATGGTGGCGATGCTTCCAAGGGTGAGCCTTGCGCCCAGGAGCGGCGCCGGCGCCGGGGCCACGGCGCGACTGAACGACGGGCGCACCGTGAGCGCCGAGACCCTCGCCTTCCGGGGCTCCATTGAGAACCCACTGACTCGCGAGGAGCGGCTGGCCAAGTTCCGCTACTGCGTCGGCGGCTCGCGCGTGTTCTCCGATCAGGATACCGAGCGGCTGATAGGCCTCCTCGAGGGCCTGGAGAGCGTTGACGACGTGTCATCCTTGATGACAATGATGCGCACCACTGCTCTCGCCAACCGCTGAGGTGCGGTGGAAACGAACAGAGAGGATCGCCGCCTGATGCCGTCTACACACCTTATTGGACGTGACCTCGACCTCAGGTGAAGATCGGCCTGTGACACTCTGGCGACGGGGATCTTGCTTCAGTTCGTCATGCTTTACATGGAGGTCATGAACATGACAATGACAACAGTGTGGAAAGTGGTACCCAGCGCGAAGGCAGTCCGCCCGGCCCGCTGGAGAGCATTGACAGTCATTTCCCTCATCGCGTCGATGGTGATCTTAACGCCATCGCACGCCTTGGGTTTGCAGGTGGGTACGATCACTGGGCGGGTCGTAGACGCCGTGACCGGAGCGGGCGTCAGCGCGGCGCAGGTCAACATCACCAGCCTAACGCCGGCCGTTGGCGTCCTCGCGGGGAGCGATGGGGCATACACCCTCTTGGCGGTGCCCGCCGGCCAGCACACCGTCCGGGTCCAGCGCCTTGGGTACCGAAGAGTGGACGAGGAGGTGACGGTGGTGTCGGGAGCGGTGGCCCAGGTGAACTTCCAGCTCTCCGCGGACGTGCTGTCGCTTCAGGAGATCATCATAACGGGCACCGCGGGAGGGGTGGAGAGACGTGCCATCGGAAACACTGTCGATCGTGTGTCAGTGGTGGATGCGATGGCGGCGCACCCGATCACGACCGTAGAGGAGGCGCTTACCGCGGCGGCTCCGGGCGTGAGCTTCGTGGCCAGCCCGTCGGAGCCCACGGGCGGGGTGAGAATCCGCCTCCGTGGAAGCTCGAGCGCGAGCCTCCCCGGCGACCCCATCATCTTGATTGACGGCATCCGGATGTACGCCGACAACCGGCTCGGCTCGAGGGGCATCCATGCATCCTTCTCCAGGTTGGCCGACTTGGATCCGAAGGACATCGAAAGCATCGAGATCATCAAGGGACCGGCGGCGGCGACGCTTTACGGTACCGAAGCGGGGAACGGGGTGATCCAGATCATCACGAAGAAGGGCCAGTCAGGCCCAGTACGGTTTGATGTGACGGTGGACGCTGGGACGGTCTGGGCGCCGGGCCTGAACTTTCCGGACTTTTCGTTCATGAGGCCCGACGGCAAGATGGCCCGTATCAACCTGGCCCGCCTCGAGCCGCAGTATAACATCCCGGAGGACCCTTACTGTTGTGAGAACATAACGCGGTACGGCCTCACGCAGAACTACGGCATCTCCGCCCAAGGTGGCACGGGTTTGGTCACGTATTTCGCGTCCTTCAACCGATCGGATTCAGAGGGGGCTGTCAGGGGGAGCTACGACCAGCGTAACTCGCTCCGGAGCCAGTTCGGATGGGTCGCGGGATCGGTGAGGGCCGACATGGGCCTGTCGACGATGTGGGGAATATTCAACGGGGGGCGGAACCTAGACGGCAGCGATTTCGGGGGCAACTTCAACACAGGGGGGAACGTGATAGCGTTCTCCAGAAACCTGCTCGATCCCAGGAGGGGCTTCTACTCAAGTCCCGACGCCACTCATCCGGATGTGTTCACTCAGGAACAGAAAATAGGGCGGAACTCGCTCACCGTTACGCTGACCCACACCCCGACCACTTGGCTCACGCACCGGCTGCTCCTGGGAAGGGAGGTGGCCACCGAAGAGGGCTCGACGCTCCAGCGCCAGGACAACTTTCTCGCCGCCTACTGCTGCGAGGCAAACAAGCTTGGCACCAAGAGTGTCAACACGAGCAACGTAGAGACTGCGTCGCTCGATTTTTCCGGAACGGTGAGGGTGAATCTTACTCCGCGGTTCACCTCTGTGACCTCGTATGGGCTGCAGTACTACCACAGGGTGATCACGGACGCGCATCTGTCCGGTCGTGGGTTCGCGACGCCAGGGCTCACGACCGTGGCGGCTGCGGGAGAGGTGACCGGCGCCTCGGAGGGTTTCCTGGAGAACACGTCACTCGGCGTTTACGCGCAGCAGCAGTTCGGCTGGGATGACCGGGCGTTTGTGACGGGAGCGCTTCGAGCGGACGACAACAGCGCGTTCGGTGACGAGTTCTCGGGGGCGTTGTATCCGAAGCTCAGCGCGACGTGGGTGGTGAGTGAGGAGTCCTTCTGGGGCGTCGAGGCGATCAGCCAGCTGCGGTTGCGGAGCGCATGGGGTGCGGCGGGGCGGCAGCCGGACCTCTTCGCGGCCCAGCGGCTGTACCGGGCGGTAACCGGTCCCAACGGTGTGGCGGCGGTGGCCCCGCTGTCCTACGGCAACCCGGATCTGGGGCCGGAGAGAGGAGAAGAGCTAGAGATCGGCTTCGACGCCGATCTCTACGAGGGAAGGCTGAGCGGTCAGTTCACCCGATACTGGCGGAAGACCACGGACGGGATCCTGGGGAGTCCCCTTCCTTCGTCCATGGGCTTCACCGTTGTCGTCGGCACCGACGATGTGGGTCAGTCATACTTCGCTAACGTGGGAGACGTCAGCGCCTGGGGTACGGAAACGGCGATCAACTGGAAGGTGCTCGTGGACGATCCCTTGCTGTGGGACCTGAACTTCTCATTCACCACGATGGAGAACCGGGCCAACTACCTGGGTGGGGTGGGCAAGCTTCCCATTAGCCGGATGCTGGACCACGCCGTGGGGTATCCGCTGGGGTCGCTCTTCGAGAAGAAGATCTTGTCGGCGGAGTTCGTGAAGGGGACGAGCGGCACGGTGAAGAACCTGATGTGCGACAGTGGGGTGTTCGTGGAGGGCAAGGGTGTGGCGATGCAGGGAGGGCCCCCGGTGCCGTGTGCCAATGCGCCGGAGGTCTACTTCGGCCATGGGGAACCCAATCGGCTGGCGAGCATCCAGTCGAGTTGGACCCTGTTCCAGAATTGGCGGATGTCCATGACTCTCGACTATAAGGGCGGCCATTGGGCGGGCCACGAGTACTTGGCTCTGCGGTCGGCGACCTATCCCGCCAGTATGATGTACTACCTCAAGGACGACCCGATCGCGCAGGGCTACTACACGCAGACCAACCGGAACGGCGTTGCGCTGACCCGGTCGGGCTTCGCGAAGCTCCGTGACATCCAGATCGGCTACACGCTTCCTTCGGGCCTCGTCGAGCGGATAGGTAGCAGCCGCGCGACGGTGAGTTTGGGAGTCCACAACGTCGCTACGGTCTGGCAGGCCCAGTCGCACGTGGAACGTGAGGCGCTCATGGACCTGGACCAGAACAGGCCGGACGTGAACTTCGGTGGAGACACGCGCGGAGCGATCCAGTACCGTTCGGTGACGCTGAGCTTGAATGCGTCATTCTGAGAAGGCGCGGGCAGATGGAGAGCTGTCCATCCGGAAGTCACGCGAATGATCTTGACGGAGGAAAGGCGATGAAAGATGGACATGTCCTGGGAGGAAGTCGACTTGCGATCCTGACGACGGTGATCCTCATGCTCGTGGTGGCGGGCTGTGAGGGCCAGTTGGATCGTCTCCTCGAGGTGGAGCGTCCCGGCCAGATAGGTGGGGTGCAGTTGGAGAATCCAGCGCTGGCCGAGGCGTGGTCAGCGGGAGTGCAGGGCGACTTCGAATGCGCTTTTTCCGCTTATAACAATTTCTTCGCGCTGTGGTCCGGAATGGCGAACCAGGCGGGCGCGCAAGCCTTCCAGACAGAGCAGCGGGCCTTCTATGTCACCCAATACGACCGGGCCTGTGAGGGAGCCGGAGGGGTGAGCGGTCCGTTCGCCGGGCTTCAGATGGCGCGGTCCGAGGCGCAGAGCTTCGTCGCGCAGGTTTCGACGTTCTCGGAGATTCGGGTTCCGAGGAAGCAGGAGTTGATGGCCCGGGCCCGGTTGTACGAGGCGTACTCGATCCTCCTCCTCACCGAGGGCTACTGCGCATTCGTGATGGACGCCGGTCCGGTTATGACCCGAGTGGAAGGGTTTCAGCTAGCGGAAGATCGGTTCAGGCAGGCGCTGGAGTACGCGAATGAGATGACCAACGCTGTGGCCGCGTCGAATGTCCGAAACGCAGCCCTGATCGGGCGGGCCCGGGCGGGCCTGAACCTGTGGAGCCTGAAGGCGAGCGATGGTTCAAGCGTGGTATCGGATGCAAGTAAGGTGGCCGACGGGTTTGTCTTTTATGCCGCCTACGAATCAGGGCAGGGTGGTCGGCGGAGCAACCGCATGTATAGTACGGCTACGGGGGGCTGGCAGTGGTTCGGGCCTAAGTTGCGGCCGTTGCGGTTCCTAGGGGGGATTCCGGATCCGAGGGTGCGCCTCGTCCTGACGACGGTCTTTCCCACAGGAGGCTCCGTCCCGGGCTGGGTGTTGAAGTACGTCACATCGGAGGGAGACGACGTGCCGATCGGGACCTGGCGCGAAGCCAAGCTCATGATCGCTGAGGTGCGGGGCGGACAGACGGCGGTGGACATCATCAACGAGCTGCGGGCCACCGTCACCAAGGCCCCTTACGTGCCGGCGGGCAATTACGGTCTGCCGACGTTCAGCAGTACGAACCCGACGGAGATCCAGGCGGCGGTGAGGCAAGAGCGGATCCGGGAGACGTTCGCCATGGGCACCCATATGGGAGATCTCATGCGGTGGCGGGGGCAGTCATTGATCCTACCGTACGACGACTTCGCGAGGGGTGTTCCCGAGCAACGGACGGGCCAGTACAACGATGAGGCCTCGTGCTTGCCGTTCCCCGATTTTGAGACCATAGGGAATCCGAACATTGATCAGGCTGCTCCGTATCCGACTAAGCCACTCTAGGCGACGTTCGAGGACGGCGCGGGGCGGGGGGTCTTCCCCGTGGAAGGATCGGCTGAGGACAGTGCAAGGACATCGGGCCAGGGTGCTTGAGCCGTGGTCATGAACAGACTTGGAGAAAGGCGCATGACATACGAGAGAGATCGGACGCGAGCAACCGCCCGGAGACCGAAGGTCGTTCTGGGCCTGGTTCTCGCGATGCTCCTGGTGGGAAGCGGGACCGAGCCGGTCCAGGCCCAGTTCTTCGATACCGACCGGATGGTGGTCACCCCGGTGTTCGGCGTGGTGTTTCCCATGGGCGACATGTCGGACTATGTCCTTCCCGGCCCTACGTTCGGCGTTCAGGTAATGTACGGGCTGTTGTCGAGGTTCTCGATCGGCCTGGAGGGCGCGTTCGACTCCCACCAGGGGAATCCGGAGTCGTCCCATACCCTCTTCCTCGGGCCTCCGTACCAGATGCTGCGTTACGGGCTGGCTGCGGAGATCATGCTGCTGCCACCCGAACCCGGCAGCTTTACGATCATCGCGGGTGGCGGCGCGGGGCTGGCGACCATGTTCTCCGAGCCGCTGTACAACCCGGCTGCCCCTCCGATTGGGGTAACGGTGGGAGGGCCCGGACAGACGGAGTTCAGCGCCGACCCCCTTCGCTTCGAAGGCACGTACGCCGCCTTCAACGGTCTGCTGCGACTGGCGTACGTCTATGATCCTCGGATCACCCTCTTCGCAGAAGGGCTCGCGTTCACATCGAGCGTGGACGAGGAGAAGACCAAGGTATTCGTCGCGATGAGTTCCATACCTGTGGCAAAGGTTGGGCCCGACGGAAGGACCCTGGCCTTCGACGAGGGGCCGCCGCTCGATCCGCCGAGCTCGATCACGTCGATCGGACTTCGACTCGGCTTCCGGATCCATTGGTAGGTTGCCACGGTAGAGACCATCGACGTGTCCCTCGTCGAGGCGCAGATCACTGGGGTGTTAGCCGGAACATGTCACAGGCGTCGGCGACCGGGTTCACGATCCCCACATGCCCCTCCAGAAAAGCGGGAGGCCTACCGGGCAGCCCGGTCTCACGCCTGGTGACCCCATCGCCGGAACTCCGTTGAGATTCGAATGGCGTGCCCGGATGCTCCAGGTGTCTCGCCACGAACGGTGAACATGGGCTCTTCGTCCATGTGCATCCCTGGAGCGGCT
>SHZT01000029.1 GCA_009692185.1 Gemmatimonadota bacterium
ACCCAGACCGGACGATTCCACAGTCTCGCGATCAACGAAGGCACGGCGGCGCTGCTGGCGGGAGCGTTCGGCCGGCGCAAGATGGCGGCCGAGGGCAAGGAGCAGCTTTTCGCCGTCTGCACCATCTACGACATCTTCTGGAAGCTCGCCTATTCGCAGCTGTACTACGCCCTTTATGACGGCGCCCGCTTTCTCGCGGTGGGCACGCCCTCGGGCACGTCGCTCAGCCGTGAGAGCGGCACGCACCAATCCATGCAGATGCCGGCGATCATGATGGGACTTCCCAACATCATCTATTACGAGCCTGCCTACGGGTTCGACGTGAAGGCGATATACGAGTGGGCGTTCCGGCAGATGACGGAGGACGACGGTGAGTCCGTTTACATGCGGCTCACCACGCAGGAGCTCTTGCAACCCTGGGGGCCCCACAGCGAGCCTCTCCTCGAGCGCCACGGCTTGGCGGAGATGCCTCTGTTCTCCGAGGATGAACGGACCGTCGCACGGATCCGGCGGGAGGTGATTCTGGGTGGGTATTGGCTGCTGGAGCGACGGCGCGAGGCGGGCTACGATCCCTACAGCAACGCCTTCCAGATCTTCGCCACCGGCGCCCTGATGGAGGAGGCGCTCCTCGCCAGTCAGACGTTGCGCGAGCACCACGGCATCTTCGCGAACGTCTGCAACGTCACGAGCTGGGAGCGCCTGAAGCGCGACCATGACGCCTACTGGCAGGATTCGGATGCCGCCGACGATCAGGGGGTGTCTTATCACCTCCATGATCTCATTCCCGACGACGAGGCGGGTGTGGGAGCTGTCGTGCTGGGTGACTTCTCTCCTCAGGTCGCGGCCTGGGTCGGCCAGGCCCTGGGTGTATCGACCCCGGTGCTCGGCCCGCACCGCTTCAGCCGCGTCGGGAGAGTAAAGGATGTCAGGCGATATCATGGCATCGACGCCCAAGCCGTCGTCGAGACCGTCCTCGAGCAGGTCTCAGTGCCGTGGACGAGAAAGCGGGGACGCTCTCATTGATCCGGCCTTCGCGTCCTCGCACCGACCGCGCGTTCTACGGTGCTGCGAGATGACCTTGACGACCAATCCGGGCCGCCGTACGCTCATCTCCATTCCTATCTGATTTTCAGGCGTCGGTCATCGGGACGACATTTTCTGGGACGGCCTCCCGTTCATTTTTTTTTCAGACGTGCCGCCTGATGCAGTGCAGGCTCCTGTTCGCGAACGTCGCGTTGGGAGAGCCGCCGGGCACCCATGACCCATGATCCTATGGGCTTATTCACCATCCATGCGGGGATCCATCCATGGCACTCCTCATCAGTGCCTCACGCCGGATCAGCGTCGAAGGACGACGTTTGTTGTCGCGTACAATCGTCGTTCTCGCTGCGTTGGTCCTGCTCACGCTGGTGACGCCCTCGCGGTCCGGAGCCCAGGCCACGGGCTCGATTGTGGGACAGGTCGTTGCCGGCGGTACCCTGCAACCGCTGAGCTCGGTTCAGGTCTACATACCGGGGTCAGGTCTAGGCGCCCTTTCCGCCGAGGGCGGTCGCTACCTCATCGTTAACGTGCCCGTCGGGTCCTACGCGGTTCGGGCCGAGCTGATCGGCTACCAGGCCGTCGAGCGGCAGGTGACGGTGACGGCCGGCCAGCCGGTGCAAGTCAGGTTCGAGCTCGCTACAGACGTGCTGGGGTTGGACGAAATCGTCGTCACGGGTACGGCGGGCGCGGCGCGCCGCCGGGAGATCGGCAACAGCATCGCCCAGGTCAACGCCGTCCAATTGGCGAGGCCGCAGGTGAACTTGCAGGACATGCTCCAAGGCCAGGTCGCGGGGGTCACGATCATGGGCACGGGCGGCTCCATCGGCGCCGGCGCCCAGATCCGTCTGCGCGGGGCCAACTCGGTCGCCATGAGCAACCAGCCGTTGGTCTACGTGGACGGCGTCCGCATCCGCTCCGATGGATACCCGAACAACAACCCCACCACCGGGTCGACCAATCGGGGCTCGAACTATCACACCAGCCCGCTCAACGACATCAACCCGAACGACATCGATCGGCTGGAGGTCATCCGGGGCGCGGCTGCCACCACTCTATACGGCACGGAAGCGGCCGCCGGTGTGATCCAGATCTTCACCAAGCGCGGGCGGGCGGGTAAGCCCACCTGGACGCTCCAGCTCGATCAGGGGTTGGACCACCTGAATGCGTTCGGCCCCACGTATCCGGGACCGAATGGTGAAGATGCCTCGCACATGTTCATGGATCATTGGCTGAAGAACGCCAACCGCACCGCGCTCAATCTGTCGCTGGCCGGAGGCGCCCAGGACATCCAGTACTTCTTGTCCGGCGCCGGCAAGAACACCGAGGGGGTGTTGCCCCTCGACAAGGAGTCGTTCTACTCGATCCGGGGCAACTTGAGCTCCACACCGCTGCCGCGCCTTCAGCTCACCTGGAACACGGCGTATTCCAAGACCCGCCAGGACCAGACCCCGACCGGGAACAACCTCGGCCTCACTCTCAGCGTCTACCGGCGCGACAAGAACTACTTCGCTTCCGAGGACCCGGCGCAGATCGACCGGGCCACCCAGGATTGGCAGTTGACGCAGTGGGTGGACCACTTCATCACGGGACTGACGACATCCTACGAGTTCGGGCTGCTCAGTCAGAAGGTGACCGTCGGCTACGACCTCGCGAGCTTCAACGGCAGGAACTACCGGGGGTGGGGCCAGTTCAGTTGGCCTACGGGAGCCGCCATCGACAAGCGGTGGCAATCCGAAACCATCACCATGGATTACGTGGCGACCGCGCAATTCAACGTCACGACCGATCTCAAGAACAGCTTCTCACTCGGGGCCCAGGGCACCGCGGTCGAGGAAAACTACACCGCGGGTGAAGCAGTCGACTGGCCCGGTCCCGGCGACCATGTCATCTCCAACGGCGCGAAAACCCTGGGTCTCGAGGGACGCCAGCGGGTGGTCACCGCCGGCTTCTTCGCCCAGAGCCTGTTCGATTTCAAGAACCGGTACTTCCTGACCGGCGGTGTCCGGATCGACGGAAACAGCGCGTTCGGCGAGGACCTGGGCCTCCAGGTCTACCCAAAGCTCAGCGCGTCCTATGTGATCTCGGAAGAGGGATTTTGGCCCGACGCGTTGGGACGCGTGAAGCTCCGAGCCGCTTGGGGGCAAGCGGGCCGCGCCCCCGGCGCTTTCGACGCGGTGAAGACCTGGGAGGCCTTGAGCTGGGGGGGCTCCGCCTTCCGTCCCAATCAGGCCGGGAATTCGGAGCTCGGTCCGGAGCGGACGACGGAGCTAGAGCTCGGTTTCGACGCCTCCTTCCTTGACGAGCGCGTGAACCTCGACTTCAGCCACTTCTACCAGAAAGTGACCGACGCCCTGTTCGACGTCACGCCTCCCCCGAGCGTGGGGTTCCAGGAACCCCAGCTCAGAAACGTGGGGGAGATGGAGAACAAGGGGATCGAGGTGAGCGCCAACGTCGACGTGATTCGGGCGGAGAAGCTCGAATGGTCGGTCGGGAGCAGCGTCTCCACGACCCACAGCAAGGTCCTCACACTCGGGGGCGCGCCGCCGTTCTCGCTTGGTGGTAGCGGTTGGGTCATTGAGGGCCAGCCCGCGCCGGTCATCCGGACACGGTGCATCCTCAACCCCGACGAGCTCGCCGCCCCCAAGACTACCACCACCCCAGACTGCATCCACGGCCCCAACGTTCCCACTACCACGATCAACGCGTTCACGAGCCTCACGCTTCCTTGGGGAATCACGCTCAGCGGCCGAGCCGAGTACCAGGGTGGCAGCTACATGCAGGAAGGCCCGTCCAACGCTGCCATCGGTCGGAACGTGAACTGGCCGACCTGTTGGCCCATCTATGCCAAGCAGGGAACCAAGTTCTACGACGCGACCAAGGAAGGCGTACTCACCGCCCGCGAGCGCGCTCGCTGCAATCCACGGCTCAGCCAGGGCGATTGGTTCGTCTATCCAACCGACTTCATGAAGATTCGTGACGCCACGGCGCGCATCGCGATTCCCGATGCGTGGGTGCCAGGGGCAGCGAGCGCGGCCTTGACGCTATCCGCGCAGAACTTCTATCGGTGGCTCAACTCCGACTTCCTCGTGTTCGAGCCCGAGATGAGCGGACAGCAGGGTTCCGAGGCCAAGGTCCGCTCCCTGTCCGAGCACATCCCAGCGCCCGCGACGTACCTGATGTCCCTCCGGCTGACTTTCTGAAACCGCGGATCCCACGATGAACCACGACCGACAGGAGGTTCCGGTGAAGCAGGTCAATAATGGAGGACATCAGCGGGCCGTACGGACTGTCGTCCTCACCCTTGTCCTGTGGGGCTTCAGCGCCTGCGACTTCAAGGTGTCCAACCCCGGCCCGATTCAGGACGAGGTATTGAACGATCCCGGCGCGTTCGCCGCCATCAATAATGGGATGCAGCGAGACCTGACCGGAGCGCTGATCGAAATCGCCTACCGGGGGGGTGCGGTGGCGCGCGAGCTCTTTCCGGCCGGCACGACCGGATCGTGCGGCGTCAGCGCCAACGCCCAATTCGGCAAGCTGACCTTCGACGAGGTCGGCGGCTACTGGTCCGGTGCCCAGCGGGCTCGGTGGGTGGCGGAGGACGGCATCCGGAGGATGACGGCGGTTCTCGGTACGGCCGCCGCCTCCTCCCCGCACATCGCGCGGGCCCACCTCTGGGCGGGCTACGCGAACCGTCTCTTGGGCGAGAACATGCTGGAGGCCGTTTTCGACGGCGGGTCCAGAGAGCCCAACATCAAGTACTGGGAACGCGCAGCCGCGAATTTCACGAAGGCCATCGACATTGGCCTCGCGGCCAACCAGCCGACGATCGTGAATGCGGCTTTGGCCGGACGCGCCTCGGCGAGGGTGTGGCTCAAGGATTGGGCAGGGGCCGCGGCCGATGCCGCCCTCGTGCCGAAGGGCTTCAGCTTCGTCCTTCCGTTCTACGATCAGGGCGCGTCCGACTCGCGCAACCGAATCAAAGAATGCTCCATGGAGGTCGGCATCTACCAGGCGCATACCCAATGGAATACCTGGTACGCGGCGTACTTCGACGCCACCAAAGACCCGCGCGTTCCGTACCGGGTCACCGGCCGTAAAGGAAACATCGCGGTCATCTGCTGCGGCTACGTCCCTTGGAACCCGCAGGACAAGTACAAGACATTGGAGACGCCGGTGAAGCTGTCCAACTGGCATGAGACCGAGCTGATCAGGGCAGAGGCGATGCTGACGCTCACCCCGCAGAACTGGACGGCCGCCATGAGCATCATCAACGCCATCCGGGCGGACGTGGGCGTGCCGCCATGGCCGGCGGCCTCAGTCACGGATGCGTGGAAGAACCTGAAAAAGGAGCGGGGCATCGAGCTGTGGCTCGAGGCGCGGCGGCTGGGAGACCTGCGGCGCTGGATCAGTGCGGGCACCCCTGGTGCGCTCGATCCATTGGAGTCCGATCCGAAGCTGGCCTATCTGGACGCGGACCGAAGCCTCGGCTTCCCGATCTCCGAGCAGGAAATCAATACGAACAAGAACTTGCAGACGCGCTAGACTAGGGCCTGCGGTTGTAGGTAGACGATGGGGCGCGGGTCCGCGTGGAACCGCGCCCCATCTTTGTTTCTTCACAGGGTGGAGCCAGGCGGATGGCGCGCTGGAGACGAATCCTTGCCAGTACCTCGGTCGCTTTCGGGCTTTCGGGGTGCCACGGCTATCAACTGATCGACCCGGGCGTCGTACCGCCGAACTCGGTCGTGCGCGTCCAGGTGGACGAGGGGACTGCGACCTATCTCACGCAGCTCACAGGATGGGCGCCACCCAATCGCAGGTTCGAAGGGAAAATGCTCACTGTGGGTCGCGACAGCCTCTGGATGGCGATGGCGGTCGCGACCGTGCCCAACGGTGTGGCCGGGGAGTCCATCGGCCAAAGGGTGATCCTCGCGCGGGGCCGAATCGGAGCCATGGAGCTGCGCAAGCTCGATTGGGCCAGGACGGGAGTCGTGTCAGCCCTGGCGGCGGGCGTGATGGTGGTGGCCACCATGAAGATCTTCGATGGAGGCTTCGGTGGCGACACCAGGGGCTCACCGCCGGGCTCGGTCGATCTGAGACTCCCCCTGGCATTGCCCAGCCCGTGAGTAGAGGTCCGTGGTCCGATATTCAGATATCTATGCTCCTCGTTATCCACGTTCTTCCGGAGAATTCGCATGGAAGCGATCATCGCTAGGCTCCTGGATGCGTTCGAGCAGGGAAAGATGAACCGGCGTCAGCTGGTGCAGAGCTTGGCGGTGGCGGCGGGGGCACAGGCGGTCATGCCGTCGACGGCGCAGGCCGCGTCGGTCCCCTCTCCCGCGATCGCGCCCTTCAAGACCGCCGGCCTGGACCACATCTCTTACGCGGTCGCCGACTACGGCAAGAGCCGCGACTTCTATGCGGGGCTGATGGGCTGGGAGGTCAGAGACGATACGGGGTCGGAAGCCACCATGGCGATCGGAGAGACGGGAAGCATCATCCTGCGCAAGAACCGCCAGCCGGCGAGTCCGCCGGGGCAGGCGGGCCGCCCCCAG
>SHZT01000018.1 GCA_009692185.1 Gemmatimonadota bacterium
GTGCTGGCGCAGATTCCGGCCTGGATTGCAGACTACAATGCCGTCGCGCCGCACTCGGCGCTCGGCTATCAGTCACCCCAGCAGTACCGGAGCACCCGGCTCATGGTAGGTCCGAAGTGTTAGCCCAAACTGCCTCACGAAATGGGGTATAGAGCAGAGGGCAACGATGGCGAAGGTCACCGGAATCGGCGGCGTCTTCTTCAAGAGCACCGGTGATAACGCCGCACTGTCTCGCCGTACTGGCGCGCGGCAGGTGCCCGGCGAGTAGACTTCAACATGTCCTGCAGCCATACCAGATTGCCGCACGAAAACCGCTTGAAGCGGGTCGCGCTGGTCCTTCTTCTTATCACTCCCCTCGCCTGCCTTGGCTCACCCAGCCGGATCCGGACGCCGCCGCGGGACTACATGACCGATCTGCCGCCGAGCCGCATCTGGGCGACATTCTCGGACGGATCGGAGCAGGAACTCCGCGAGGCGTCACTCGTTGGAGACACGCTGGTCGCAACGTCTGTCGGCGGGCGAGTGGTCACCGTGCCCATGGACCGCGTGACCCAGGTCCGCGTGCGCCGGGTGTCTGTGGTGCGAAGCGCGATCCTGGTCGGGATCATTGGCACCGCAGGGGCGCTTTTCTCCGTCCGCATCGATCCAAGCAGGCCGAACACGATCGACAGCACTCAGTACTATATCTGTCGAATAATGCCGGCGGATTGCTAGGAATGGCGGGCCTCCAATACGGATCACGCCAGCCCGAGGGCTTGACCCGTCGCGGGCCACGCTAACCACCAGGCACGCGATCCGTCAGCATGACCCGACCCCTTCGATATTCCATCAACGTCACACTGGACGGGTGCTGCGACCATCGTGTCATAGTCGCGGACGAGGACGTGCATCGTCACGCGGTCGAGAACCTCAACCAGGCCGATGCCCTCCTCTTCGGCCGCGTGATCTACGAAATGATGGAGGCAGCGTGGCGGCACCCGGCGCCGGCGGGCGCGCGGCCTGACTGGACGGAACCATTCGCCCGGACGATCGACGCGGCAAAGAAGTACGTCGTGTCGAGCACCCTTACCCAAGTCGATTGGAACGCGGAGCTCGTGCGCGGCGACCTGGGGAAGGCCGTTCAGCAGCTCAAGCAGGAATCGGGAAGCTCGTGAGCCGGCTGGAGTTCACGTCGGGGGCGGTGGCGCTGCGGTATGAAACCGAGATGACGCGAAACGAACCGGAGGCTAGGCCCCCGGCTCGCCTGCGCACACTGCCCCGATGCTAGAGGACCTTCGGCGGCTGGATCTCGACCAGGCCGAACCGGTTCGAGCTGCTCTGGTGGATGATCAGCTTGCCGTCCCGCGTCTTGGACATGTTGCGGATAATCCCCACGCCCGACGGGACCGGGAAGCTCTGGAACCCCTCGGTCTTCGGGTCGAAGCGGACGAGCACGTCCGGCCGCCGCGAGGACTCGTTGAACCAGATCACGTCGTCCAGTATCTCGATCGCGTACGGGTGCGACGTGGGACCACTCGGCGTGGGCCACTCCTTGACCACGCCGGTCTTCGGGTCGAGACGGCCGAGCCGGCCCTGCGAAGAGTTCACGAACCAGACGATGTCGTGGCTGTCGATCGCGAGCCGCCGCGCCTGCGTCGCCGGATCCGGCAGGGGATAGACGCGGAACGCCATCGTCACCGGGTCCACGCTCGCGATCATCGCGCCCTGCACCGGCTGCCCGCCCGGGCGATCCAGCGCCGGCCCGTTGAACGCGATCCACATCGTGCCCTTCGAGTCGATGCGCAGCCCGTAGGGGTTCGCGCTCGGCGTCGGCACCTCAGTGAGTTCGCCCGTCTTCGGGTTCAACCGGCCGAACATGCGCGCGCCCTGCGCGGTGAAATAGAGGTTGCCGTTCGGGTGAATTAGCGGCGTATGCGGGTCGCGCGCCTTGGTCTTGTAGACCTTGACGTCGCCGTTGCGCGGATCGACGCGGCCGACAGTCCCGTTGCCGTTCCCCGTGAACCAGATGTTACCGGCCGTATCCTCGGCGATCCCGTGCGGGCGCGACCCCTCTGGCAACTTGAACTCCCTCATCACGCTGGTCACGGGGTCTCGCCGGCCGACCAGGCTCGCAAACATCCCGGTCCACCAGATCGCGCCGTCCCTGGCCTCGAGCGGATCGCGCACGCGCTGGCCGAGGGTGGGAGCGATCCACTCCGTGAACTTCACCTTCCAGTTGCCCTGGGCGAGCGTGGCGCGCCGGGCGGGGACGGGCGGGAAGTTCCTGGCGAGATAAGCGGCCAGCACCCCCCCCTGGGTGTCCGGCAGCGCGATCATCGAGCCGAAGACGTCGCGCCATCCGGCTTCGTCGTAGCCGGCAGAGCCGAAAATGCTGTTGATCCCGTGGCAGGACGCGCAGACGGACTGGACGATGACCTTGCCCTCTCCGTCGGGAAGCGTGCGCTGCTGCTGGGCGCCCTGGGCCGACGCCGGGAGGGCTGCGAGGAGCGCCGCACCCGCGATCACGAACGACCGAAGCGTTGACATTTTCCCTCCCTGGATGGTGTGCCCGGAGACCCGGTGTTCCGGGCCGCCCTGAACCTACCACGGTGCCCTCCCCGGTCGGTAACGACCGCCTTGCGCCCCACACCCATTCGCTCGCAGCTTAACCGCGATCCGCTAGGCGGCTGGAAAGGCAGGAGGGCAACGATGGCGAAGGTTACCGGAATCGGCGGCGTCTTCTTCAAGAGCACCGGCGACCACGCTGCACTGGCAGCGTGGTATCGGAAGTACCTGGGCATGACCCCGGAAGACTGGGGCGGCGTCATCCTCAAGTGGCCGGACGACAAGGCCGACGATAGAGGCGTTACGGTGTGGCATGTCGCGGGGAAGGACAGCAAGTGGTTCAGCCCAAGCACATCCTCCTTCATGATCAACTACCGGGTGGACAACCTCGACGAGATGCTCGCGCAACCGCGGGCGGGGGGGGTGGAGATCGTCAAGGGGCCCGACTCGGACGACAACGGCAAGTTTGCGTGGATCATGGACCCGGACGGAAACAAGGTCGAGCTCTGGGAGCCGAAGGGTTCTGGCTAGGCCGCGGCGGCCGCCGAATACCAAACGAGAACCGCATGCCGCCTTACAACGTTCAACTTGCCGATCTCCAAAGCGTGCCACTGGCGGTCGTGCGTCGCCAGGTACACGGTAATCGGTTTCGGGTGTTCTACGACTTGGGAGCCCAGCATACCAGTGCCACTCACACCGCGCCAAATGACCGCGGCCATTCGGCGGGCGCACGCCACCGCGCTCAGGGGATTCAAGACCTCGACCGGGACTACCCAGTTTCCATTCGCCAAGCCCGAGCCCGTGTCGCTCGTGAAGCACCTGGTCAAGGCTCGCATCGCGGCATTGCGTCAGGATGCCCTCTAACACCACGCAGACCACGATCCGCGTCGTCCCCTACGTGCCTGGCGACCCGACCCACCGCAGTGCCTTTCGCGCGCTCAACATGGCCTGGATCGAGGAGTATTTCGCCGTCGAGGGCCGCGATCGCATCGAACTGGATGACCCCGAGCGCCACATTCTCGCCACCGGGGGCCATATCTTCGTCGCTGAGGATGGCACCACGGTGCTCGGCGTCGTTGCGCTGATCCCTGAGCACGACGGCGCCTGGGAACTCGTAAAAATGGCGGTCGCCCGCGAGGCACGCGGCCGTGGTGTGGGACGCGCGTTGGGGGAAGCCATGATCGCGAAAGCCCGCTCGCTCGGCGCGTCGCGGGTCGAGCTGCTCTCGAACACCGTGCTCACACCGGCCATCTCGCTCTATCGCGCGCTCGGCTTCGTTCAAGTACCGTTACCCGCCACAGACTACGCGCGAGCGAACATCAAGATGGTGTTGACACTTTGAGAACAAACCTGGCCGTCATTGCGCTGGCGTTTCTGGTCGCGCCCGTCCACGCCATGCAGGCCCCGGCCTCCCCTCCGGACGATCCGATTGTCTCGTTCTTCACGGGCTGGCACGTCATCTACGCCCACCTGCAGCCGGCATTGGGGACGGGAGACTCGGTGTCACCGGGCGGTGCCATCGGGACCATCGAAGAACCGCCTGCCCAGCAGTCGGCCCAGTATCAGGGCCTGCTCACCATTGCCCGCCAGCTCTACGCCCAGGGTCAGTTCACCGACGCGCTCGATGTTCTCGAGCCGGCCGTGGCCGGGGAGCCTGACAACCCGTTTATCCTGAACGAGTACGCGAGAGGGCTGTTCCAGGTGGATTCATTGCGGTCGGGGAGCCGGCAGTACTACGAACAGCTCGATGTCGTGCTGACCCGTCTCCAGAACCCGGGCTCCCGGGACATCGTCCTGGACATGTGGTTCGCCGAAGCCTACTGGAAGCTCGGCCTCCTCTACCTCGACGCGAAAGACTATCCGAGGGCGTACTTGCAGTTCGCCAGGGTGGCGCTGTCGAACCTCGGAGAACCCGAGCTCCGGGAACAGATGTACGGGTACCTGGCCGAGGCTGCGTTCAGTCTCAAGCAGCAACCCAGTGCGGATTGGTTCATTCGAAAGACTCTGGAACTCAACCCGGACAACCAGTACGTGCTCAAGTTTCGCACTTCAAAGTAGGTGGTTTGGGGCCCGCAACAATTGGCTACTGCCTGCAATGATCTGAGACCAATCACCCAGGATTGCCATCCCATCTTGCATCATGCGGCGGCTCTTCAACTATCCCCAATCGCGTTCCAGGATTGTCTTGTGTAGATTGGTGTGTAGGAGGTCACACATGGCAACCAACCTGGCACTCGACCCGAAGCTCATCGACCGAGCCCTCGCCGTGAGTGGCGAAAAGACCAAGAAGGACGCGGTGACCAAGGCGCTGAAGGAATTCATCGCCCGCCGCGAACAGGGGCGTCTGCTCGACCTGTTCGGCAAGGTAGACTGGGACCCGGACTATGACTACAAGAAGGAACGGTCCCGGCCGTGAACCTGCTCGTTGATACCAGCGTCTGGTCCCTGGTCCTTCGGCGTGACGTCCCGGCCGAGGTTCCGGAGGCCGTGTACCTGCGGACGGCGATCGGACGGGGCGACTCGATCGTCACGACCGGTATCGTCCTGCAAGAGATTCTCCAGGGCGTCACCAGCGCCAAAATGCGGACGACGATTCAGGATCGTTTCACCGCACTTCCCTTCCTCGTGCCTGATCGGACCGACCACGTCCACGCAGCCGATCTTCATGGCGCCGCAAGACAAAAGGGAATCCAGGTCGGCACGGTGGACGCACTCCTCGCGGCCCTATGCCTGAAACACCATCTCACGATGCTCTCGACAGATGCCGACTTCAAGAACCTGCGAAAAGTCGCGCCGCTGGCGATCTGGGAAGAGAAGTAGCGCCCGTGCGGGTCGTGGGTCCTAGCCGTCGTTGATCCCCAACGCATGCATTCGGGCCGCGAGATCATAGGGCGACAACCCCAGCTCGTTCGCGGCCATCGCCCGATCGCCACCCACCTTGGTGAGCACCGACCGGATCCCCTCGATCTCCAGCGTCCGCCTGACCTCCCCTGCCGCCTCGGATGCTGACTTCTTCCCGATGCTCTCCAGGAACTGCGCCGTGAACGGCGCCAACCCATCCCGCTCCCGATTCAGCATTTCCCGCATCTGACCGAGCTGTTTCGCCGCGGCCTCGGCCCCGGGCGTCCCCGGAAACCGCTCGCACATCTGCACCAGTTCGGGAATCGCCTTTCGCGGGGTCTTGAGCCGGTTGACGTAGAGATCCACGATTTCCTGGATCACGAGCATCCGCTGTCCCGCCGAGAGCTTTGCCTCCGCCCGCGCCCGCTGGAACCAGCTCAGCGCATCGTCATAGCGCTGGAGATTGTCCCGATGGAGCCACGCGAGCCGGAGATATAGCTCGGGATCCTCCGGGTTCTCGATGCACTGAAGTTCATAGGCCGCCGCCGCGTCATCGTACCGGCCGCGCGCCACGAGGGATGCCGCGAACGAGAAATCGGTCTTGTAGGGCGTCGAGTCGCCGGAGGGGGCATAGATCAACTGCGCCGCCGCTCCGGACCCCGCCGTCAGCGTCATCGAGCTGTAGTAAACCGTGAGCCCGATGATCAGCATCCTGCCGGGGACCGCCAGGAACGGATTGAACCCGTAGTGATCTGCCATGAACCAGCCCACGAACCCGCCCATGAGGAGCCCCACCCCCACGGACCATGACAGGGCCCCGAGCTTGTTGACCCGCTCGGACGCATCAAGGTTTTTCAACCGCTTGGCCGTAGGTCCACCTCGTTGGCGACGCGCTCAAATACCACCACGGCGACGCCGCGGCAAGTCGCCGTTCCCAGCCTGAAGGCTGGGAACAAACAGACCCCCACTGGATTATTATTCCCCCATGGCCCCAACCAATCCGTTCGGCTCCCTCGACACGCTCGCCCTCCCAGGCGGCAAGACCTCGATCTACCGGCTGAGCGCCCTGGCCAAACAGGGCCTCACCGACATTGACCGTCTGCCGTTCTCCATTCGCATCCTGCTCGAGAACGTGCTGCGACACGTCGGCAACGGCGTCGTAACCGAACGCCATGCCGCCGCCATCGCCGGCTGGAAGGCAAAACCGGACACGAGTGTCGAAGTCCCGTTCATGCCGGGCCGCGTCGTGCTCCAGGACTTCACCGGCGTTCCGTGCGTGGTGGACCTCGCGGCCATGCGGGACGCCATGGTGCACCTGAAGGGCGACCCGGACCGCATCAACCCACTGGTTCAGACCGACCTGGTGATCGATCACTCGGTGCAGGTGGATTTCTTCGGGACATCCGCGGCCTTCGGCCTCAATGTTGCCCGCGAAATGGAACGGAACGGCGAGCGCTATGCCCTGCTCCGCTGGGCCCAGACAGCGTTCCGCAACTTCCGCGTCGTTCCGCCCGGCACCGGCATCGTGCACCAGGTGAACCTGGAGTACCTCGCCAGCGTCGTGCAGCTCGCCAAGACCGACGCCGGTCTCGTGGCGTTCCCCGACACGCTGGTCGGCACTGACTCGCACACGACCATGATCAACGGGCTGGGCGTCGTCGGCTGGGGCGTGGGCGGGATCGAAGCCGAGGCCGTGATGCTCGGCCAGCCCTACTTCATGCAGCTGCCCGAAGTGATCGGCATGAAGCTCACGGGTCGTTTGCCGGCAGGAGCGACCGCCACGGACCTCGTCCTCACCGTCACACAAATGCTCCGGAAGCGTGGCGTGGTGGACAAGTTCGTCGAGTTCTACGGGCCCGGCCTTTCGGCACTCGGGCTCGCCGACCGCGCCACCATCGGCAACATGGCGCCCGAATATGGCGCCACTATCGGGTTCTTCCCGGTGGACGCCGAGACGGTCGCCTACCTCGAGCGCACCGGCCGGCCGCAGGAGGTCGTGAGCCGGGTAGAGCGCTACTGCAAGGAACAACAGCTCTTCCGGACCGACGACACGCCGGACCCTACGTTCACCGACACGCTGCACCTGGACCTGGCCACCGTCGTCCCGTCGCTCGCGGGCCCGCGTCGCCCGCAGGACCGCGTAGCGGTGACCGACATGAAGGCGTCGTTCAGGCAGGTCCTCCCCAATCTCGTGCCCTCGGGTGCCCGGCGGGTAATCCCGGAAAAAGACGGCGAGCGCTGGGCGGCGGAAGGCGGCCGTTCGCCAGGCACGGCGGTGGCGCTCGCGCCCCATGAGGTTGACGGGCACCACGTGGAATACGAGGGAACCCGGTTCACGCTCTCCGACGGCTCGGTGGTGATCGCCGCGATCACCAGCTGCACCAACACGTCGAACCCGTCGGTGATGGTCGGCGCCGGACTCCTGGCGCGAAACGCGGTCAAGCGTGGCCTTACCCGGAAACCGTGGGTCAAGACCAGCATGGCGCCCGGGTCCAAGGTCGTCACGAGCTATTTGAAGGAAGCTGGCCTCATGGGCGATCTCGAGGCGCTGGGCTTCAACGTGGTCGGCTACGGATGCACGACATGCATCGGCAACAGCGGCCCCCTGGCGGACCCGATTGCCCAGTGCATTTCCGAACACGAGCTCGTGACTGTCGCCGTGCTGTCGGGCAACCGGAACTTCGAGGCGCGCATCCACCCGGCAGTACGTGCCAACTACTTGGCCTCACCCATGCTGGTCGTGGCCTACGCGCTGACCGGCCGGATTGACGTGGACCTCATCACCGAGCCGCTCGGCACCGACCAGTCGGGGAAGCCCGTGTTCCTGAAGGACATCTGGCCGGGGCAGGACGAGATCGTCACGACGATGCGGGCAGCGCTCAAGCCCGAGATGTTCCGCAAGGAGTACGGCGCGGTGTTCGAGGGCGACGATTCCTGGAAGAAACTCCCGGTGCCCGAGGGCAAGCGCTTCGCCTGGGACGCCGCATCCACCTACGTCGCGAATCCTCCGTTCTTCACCGACCTCGCGCCCGAACCGGCCCCGATAACCGACATCGCGGGCGCCCGCGTCCTCGCCTGGCTCGGCGACTCGGTCACGACGGACCACATTTCGCCCGCGGGCGCTATCCCGAAGGACGGCCCCGCCGGGAGGTGGCTCATCGAGCACGGCGTGAAACCGGTGGACTTCAACACGTTCGGGTCCCGGCGCGGCCACCACGAGGTCATGATGCGCGGCACGTTCGGCAACATCCGCATCAAGAACCGCCTGCTGGAGAACAGGGAAGGCAACTGGACGCAGCATTTCCCGACCGGCGATATCGTGAGCATCTACGACGCCGCCATGCGCTACGCCAAGGACCCCACCCCACTCATTGTCCTGGCCGGCAAGGAATACGGCTCCGGCTCATCGCGCGACTGGGCGGCCAAGGGCCCCGCCCTGCTGGGCATTCGCGCCGCTATCGCCCAGAGCTACGAACGCATCCATCGCAGTAACCTGGTCGGCATGGGCGTCCTGCCGCTGCAGTTCCTCCCGGACGAAACCCCGGAGAAGTACGGGCTCACCGGCAAGGAAACGTTCGCCATCTCCGGCATCAAGTCGGGATTGGCGCCGAAAGGCCGGGCCCGGGTCACAGCGAAGGGAGAAAACGGAAAGACCGTCGAGTTCGAAGCGATCGTGCGGCTGGATACGCCGATCGAGGTGGAGTACTACCGGCACGGCGGGATACTGCCGTACGTGCTGAGGCAGCTTGCGCAGAAATGATCAGTAGGCGTACCCGAAAATGATCCCCATCTCGTCTTCGCTGGTCAGCCCGAACGTGATCGCCAAGCCGGTCGTGTTGTTGTAGGTCACCACCGAGGTCAGCCCCTGCCCCACGTCGAGAGTGAGGGGCTGGTCGAGCGTCAGCATGGCCGGGTGGGCCCAGTCGCGGCTTTCGTAGACCACCTCGCCGTTCCTGGGGCCGCCCGCGATCTGGATCACGAACTTCTCCCCGTGATAGTGCATGTGGGACGTGAGCATGAACACCGTCGTACGGGTGTTCATGGTGAACGTCCGCGTCACCGTGGTCCGCTGCCTGGGCGGCAGCGTGATACTGGTGTTGGCGAGGTTGAGCGTTCGCGCCACGCGTTGCACCTGCGCGCTGTCAACCGTGTAGAAATTGGCATACGCCTCGCCGGGGAACTCAGTCACCGTCTGGTTTACGTAGTGCGGGTTGAGATCCAGCGCCGTGTTCGGCGGGACCCGCAGCGCGACACCGGCGGGGAACTGGTAATCCGAGCTTTGCGCCATGGCCCCGCCGAGGAACACGTGATAGGCCATGGGCGCCATGTTGACCAGGTTGAGCGAACCGTCACGGTTCCGGATGTCCCGCACGACGTCGAACCCCGGAATGACGGGCGCGGGGGCGCCGGCCAACGTATAGATGGCGAAGTGGTGGCTGCCCGGCCGCATGCGGGCGACGATCCGCGAAACGAAGAGCGACCGCGGGTTCCCGAGGGCGCGATACACGAAGAACTCCCGCTCGAACTGGGCGCCGACCGCGAAGGAATCGATCTTGAGCTGGAACCCCTGCCCCGCCGGGGGCGGCGCGAGCGGCGCAAAAGGCTCCAGCGCCGGCGGGGTGGCATCGCCCAAAAGCGTCGTATCGATATCATCGGCCGACCGCGAAGCCCCTCCCGCGATCCACCGCCGGATGAACTCGATCTGCCCGACCGACAGCGACTTCCCGCCCAGGGGCATGAGATTTCCATAGTCGCGCACGTGATACTGGGCTTCCCAGCGCAGCTTGTAGTAGAGCAGGCTGCTGTCCGCCCGGAACGGCTTGACACGTAGCAGGCCGTCCGCCCGCGCGGTCGCACTGGTCGGCGCCACCGACACCAGGTTCTGGTACGCACCGGCTGGATCGAGCTGGAGTCCTGACTGCGTGGCAAAGGCGTTCCCGGCCGTATGGCAGGTGATACAGGTCGGTGCCAGGATCTGGGCCTGAATACGACCGAAGCTCGTCGAAAGTCCGCTGGGGGCCATTGCGTCGCCGCCGCAGGCCCCGAGGACCGCGAGGCAAACCAGAGCCAGGCCCGGAACCCGGAACACGGAGCTGGAATTGGCGAGTGTCATGCCTACCAATATGTGCTATTCCAGCAGGAACCGCTCGATCGTCTCCCACTGCGCCAGCGCATCTTCGTACCCCAGTTCCATGAGCAGGCCCGTGTACTCCGGCTCGAATAGCAGGTAGCTCAGGAACTCCTGCGCGCCCGCGGCTTCCGCCCCCATTCCGCGCACCACACGGTCAATCACGTTCGGCAGGCGCGGCCGGAGCCCCTCGGTCAGCTCTCCCACGTTCCGCGAAGGACGCAGCATCAACAGCCTGACCCCCCGGTGTATCTGCGCGGACACCGGCTGGACCGTCTCGAGCACACGGTTGAGCCCTTCCAGCCGCTCGGCGTCGGAATCCAGCGAATCCACGAACACCGCGTTGAACAACAGGGCCACCACCTGCGCCGTCGTGGGATACTCGGCGTCGATGGCCGTGATCTTCGCCGTCCGGTTCATCACGGCGCGATTGCTGATCGCCAGGATCTTCCTGGCTCCCAGGTGAATCGCGGGCGCGAGCGGCGCCGTCTGGCGGACGGACCCGTCGCCGTAGAACGAGCCGCCGAGCTTGACCGCCGGGAAGATGAGCGGAATGGCCGATGACGCCATGACGTGAGACAGTGTGATGCGCGCCTCGACCGCGACCCGGTGGGCACGCTCCCAGAGCTGAACGTCTCCCCCGCTCTGCACGAACGTGACGGTCTGGTCGGTGGCATAGGAGGTGGCGGTGAGCGCCACGGCCTTGAGGCGCCCCGCCGCGATGTTGTTGTCTATGCCGGCAAAATCAATAATCGAGGCCAGGAAGCGGGACAGCGGCCGCATGTCCAGCACGCCCCGCACCGTGCCCATACCATGCATGCGCCCCAGCAGGAACTGCGTCACGAGGCGGAGCACCCAGCGGGCCGTGCGCACGCTCGGGATGTGATAGACCCGGTCGGAGGTGATTCTCAGCCACTCGCCCTGCAGTTGGGCCGTCGCCTTGGAAAACGGGCCGGGGTGCCCCGCGAGGAACGCCGCGTTGATGGCCCCGGCCGAGACGCCCGTCAGGATGGGGACCGAGAGCGTCGGCATCTTCTCGGCGGTGGCCGCCAGGATGCCCACCTGGTAGGACGCGCGCGCGCCGCCGCCAGACAGCACTAATGCCAGGTCGCTCGTGCCGCCTGAGGGATTCATGAGCCCCAAACCTCACTCCCCACCCCGCCGGAACGCCAGTCTCGGTATATCTTCGAGCCCACCACCATGTTCACTATCCCTGACACCGAGCTCGAGTTCCGCGTCAGCCGCGCGGGCGGGCCGGGCGGCCAGCACGTGAACAAGACATCCACTCGCGTCGAGGCGTTGTGGGACGTCGCGGGAACCACGCGCCTCTCGGAACCGGAACGCCACCGGGTCTTCCAGAAGCTCGCCAACCGGATCGGGGCCGACGGGGTCCTGCGGGTCGTGTCCGAGGATCGCCGGAGCCAGCTGCAAAACCGCATGGCCGCTGTCGAGCGACTCATCGAACTGGTCGACGCGGCCCGCCGGGCGCCCAAGCCCCGAAAAGCCACGAAGCCCTCGCGCGCCGCAAAAGCCAAACGCCTGAATGCCAAGCGCCAGCGCGGCGACCGGAAACGCGACCGGTCCCGCCCCGGCTGGGAGGATTGACATCAAGATCTCGAGCCCCGCGTTCGCCGACGGCGGGCCCATTCCCCGCGCCCACACGTGCGACGGCGCCGACCTCTCGCCGCCGCTGACGTGGAGCGGCCTTCCCGAGGGAACCCGGGAGCTCGCGCTCATCTGCGACGACCCGGACGCGCCCGGCAAGACCTGGGTGCACTGGGTGCTGTACGGCGTCGCCCCGGCGGTCCTAGGGCTAGCCACCGGCCTCCCGAGCGAACGGGAACTCCGGCGCCCCATCGTCGCCCGCCAGGGCACGACGGACTTCCGCCGGGTCGGCTACGGCGGCCCATGCCCGCCCCCGGGCGCACCGCACCGGTACGTGTTCACGCTCTACGCGCTGAGTGATGTGCTGAAGCTGCCGGCGGGGGCGACGAAGGGGTTGCTGCTCGAAGCGATGAAGAACATCACGCTGGAGCAGGCGGTGCTGGTGGGAAAGTACGGAAGGGGCGCCTAGCGCTTCATCACCATCTGGCCGTCGTGCGTCACGCACGTGGCCTTGGTGATCTCGTCGGCGAAATCCAGCGCCAGCTTGCCGTCCTTCACGAGGTGCAGCAGGAACGCCGACAGGTTCCGGGCGTACATCTGGCTCGAATGACCTGGTAGCGTTGCGGGGAGGTTGAGCGGCCCCATGATGGTCACGCCATTGTGCTTCACGTCTTCGCCCGCCTTGGTCAGGACGCAGTTCCCGCCGGCTTCGGCCGCGAGATCGACGATGACCGCCCCGGTCTTCATGTCGTTGACCATGGCCTTGGTGATCAGCTCGGGGGCCGGCTTGCCGGGAATGAGCGCCGTGGAAATGACGATGTCCACGTCGCGAATGTGCTGGTGAATGAGCTCGAGTTCCTTCTTGTGCTGGTCTTCCGACAATTGCTTCGCGTAGCCCCCCGCACCCTCCCCCTCGGTACTCACCGCTTCCGGCGCAATGAACGACGCGCCCAGGCTCTCTACCTGCTCCCGTGCCGCCGGCCGCACGTCGAAGGCCTGCACCACCGCGCCCAGCCGCCGCGCCGTGGCGATCGCCTGCAGGCCCGCAACGCCGGCGCCCAGGATCAATACCTTGGCCGGAGCAAGCGTCCCGGCCGCCGTCACCAGCATGGGGAAGAACCGCGGAGACGCGGCCGCCGCGATCAGCACGGCCTTGTATCCCGCCACGGTGCTCATCGCCGACAGCACGTCCATGCCCTGCGCCCGGGTGATGCGCGGCAGGAGGTCGAGGCTGAAGCTCGTCACCCGCCGCTGGGCCAGCATGCCGGCGAGCTCGGGGTTGGCCAGCGGATAGAACATGCCGATCAGCGTGGAACCGGAACGCAACAGGTCCGATTCATTGGCCTGGGGCTTCTGCACCTTGAGGATAACGTCGGATTCCCGCCACACCCGTGCCGGTTCGGGAACCACGTTCGCTCCCGCGGCGCGATAGGCCTCGTCGGCGAAGGCGGCTCCCTGCCCCGCGCCGGCTTCCACCATCACGTCGAGCCCCGCCTTCTTCATGCGGGACACCGTGTCGGGCACGATCGCGACGCGGCGTTCGCCCGCGGCTATTTCCTTGAGGACTCCAACAATCACTGTGTCTCCAACTCTGCGCTTAGCGCCGTCCGTTCGTGTAGTCGATGAGCTGTCGCAATTGGGGCGATATCTGCGAACCGTAGACTTCGGCCCGCGACACCGTGAGTATTTGCGCCCGCGGTCCGTAGGGGCCGTCCGAGCCGCCAGAACCCTTTTGTCCAACGACGCCGTCCGCGCCCGCCTTCCCGGCCGCGCAGGTCTGTCCGGGCGTCGCCTGCATCACACCGCCCTTGCCGCCAACGCCGCCTTTGCCGCCGTTCCCGCCGTCGCCGCCCACCGATGCTCCGCGTTTCCACCAGGCCCGCCAGCAGGGGCTCATCCGAGGGAACGATCACCGTCAGCCGACCACCCGGTCCGCCGGGACCACCCGGACCTCCCGGCCCGCCCGGTGCACCAGCACCACCCTGCCCGCCCTGACACCCGGCCGCGACCCCCGCGCCCGCCGCGCGACTCCACGACGAGCCAGTCGGCCGGCGGCACGGTGTTGTAGTCCCCCCCTACGTACACAGCGGGAGCCATAGCGACCTCGATGGCCGCGACGATCAGTTTGGCATAGAACGGTGACCGGAGGACGTTCAAACGCACGGTGACGTCCGGCCCGCCATAGCCCGACTGGCCTTCATCGCCGCCCTCGAACCCGAACGCGTGCGGCACGCAGCTGTACTCGGGCTCCAGCGTCTTCGAACCGTTCACCGCGGGATTCAGCTTGAGAAAGGCGTTGAGGCGGAACCCGGTCATGACCGTCTGCAAGGGATCGGGGTCCGCCACCCAGTCTCCACCCTCGGTCGAGACGGCGTCCGGGCTCGTCCGGTTGAGGAACACGACGTGCAGCTTCGGGGGGGTTCTTCTTGTTGTAGACGCGCGATACGGGATAGTGCAGGCCGCTCTCGTGCACCGCCTCGTAGTCCGTGGGAATCACCCCCCCGGGGCAGGCGGCATCCACCCGCGTGAGAATGTTGATGGACCGGAGCTTGCCCGCCAGGATCGGATCCGGCGCGAAGTTCTCGGGAGGCTTGTGCGAACAGGCTACCGCCGACACCGCCAGGATCGCGGCGAAGACGGATAGGCGGATAGGCGGATGGCGTCATCTCAACCTCCACGTGTGTGCATTTCCCGGTGTGGATCGGTCCGCAAGCTCCCGATCTGGTACAGGGCCGCCCGGTCCGGGGCTTCGAGCCTTCGCTCCGCGCCTCGGTCATCGCGCGCCGTCCAGCCCTCCCGAATGATCCCGGCGAGTTCATCGTCGGACGCGCCGCTCCGGAGGGGTTCCCGGAGATCCGTCCCGGCCTGTGCGTACAGGCAGCGGAACCACATGCCGTCAGCGGTGACTCGACTGCGATCGCAGGTGCGGCAGAACGGTGCGGTGGTGGACGCGATGATACCGAAGGGCGTTCCGTCGGGCAAGACGAATTCTTCAGCCGGCCGGGCGGCGCCCAAGGTGCTCACCCGTGCCCGCGCGGCGCCGAAGTGTGCCGACAGGCGGTCGAGAATCTCGTCGCGGGACACCACCTGCTCCAGGGACCACTGCGTGGCGCCGCCGACGTCCATGTACTCGATGAACCGCACTTCGGCGGGAACGGAGCGGGCAAACGTCACCAGGTCTGCCAGCTCGTCGTCGTTGTAACCCCGGAGGACCACGGCGTTGATCTTGAGCGGCGCGAAGCCCGCGAGGGCCGCCGCCCCGATTCCCGAAAGCACGTCGGCGTGGTGGGCACTCCGCGTCAGCGTCTTGAACCGGTCGGCCCTGAGGGTGTCCAGGCTGACGGTTACCCGCTTGAGGCCCGCGCGGTGCAGGGCCTCCGCGTGCCGCTCGAGCAGGAGTCCGTTCGTGGTCAGCGAGATGTCCCGAACCGCCGGGATGGCCGCGAGGCGCGCCACCAGCTGGTCCAGGTCCTGCCTGAGGAGCGGTTCCCCGCCGGTGAGGCGCACATTCACCGCGCCGAGCCGCGCGAACGCGGTCGCCAGGCGGGCGATTTCCTCGAATGACAGGATGGATTCCCGGGGGAGCCACACGTACTCGTCTTCGGGCATGCAGTACTGACAGCGCAGGTTACAGCGGTCAGTGACGGAAAAGCGGACGCTGCCGAGGGGGCGGCCGAGGGTGTCTAGAACTGGAGAGGAAATAGCGGGAGCCCGCATGGTAGAAATGAAAAAAGCGCCTTTAGTCCGGGGCTGTAACGCGGTCGGGCAAGTAGCACTTGGTAAATCCACCGCGGGGCTCGCGCCCTATGCTTCGATAATCTGCGAGTAAGACTACCCGGGCCTGGCTGGAAACGCAAGGGGTGAGCCGCGCAAGGCGCACCGTAACCCCATGTGGGCAAAAGGTATGGGCTGGCATGCCCTGGCCCCGGGGCACGGTGCGCCGTGCGCCGTGCGCCGTGCGCCGTGCGCCGTGCGCGCTCCAACGGTGTCCTGCGTCACCAGGGAAACATGCGGACCAAACTAGCGGTACTATTAGGCAGCGAGTAGACTTGCATAACGCACTCGAAACGTGCCGGGGAGACGGAGCAACCATGAATGCGCTGACCAACCCACGGGCCGCCCAGATCGCCGCGGAGCTGGAATCCGACATCGGCGTTTTGGTGCCCGCGCTGGACGACCTGGTGTCGCGCGTGAGTGGCGGCGAGGCGACGGTGGCGGAGTTCGACCGCACCAGCATCCGGCTCACGGCCCTCCTGCCCTTCCCCGACGGTATCGGCCATGGCGAGGTCGGTGCGCACCTGCACCGCTACCGGGACGAAGTCCGTCTCGACATCGGCATCGTTCATGACCGCATGTTCGCCCGGCCGGACGGTACGCCATCCGAGCGCGTCTGCTACCTCAACGATTTCGTGGCATCGATCACGGTGGTTCAGGGAGCCCTGGAGCTGCCCGCCGAATTCGTCCGGCACGTGGTGGCGGGAGTGGCGGCGGCGAGAGACGGCGTCCGGCGGCACAATCGCCGGCAGCACGCGCCCTGGAACGAAGTGACGGTGGCGGCCAAAGCGGAGACCTGATCCGCCCTGCCTACCCCGGCAGGAAGTAGAAGGCCATTCCGAGAATGGCATAGACGGCGAGCAGCTGGACTCCCTCCATCCAGTTTGTCTCGCCGTCTTGCGATATCTGGGCCATCGCGCTGACCGACACCGCCACCGCCACCACTTCCAGCGTCGTGAACCGCAGGTCCATGGGGGCCGGTCCCACCGCGTAGGACAGGAACACCAGCAAGGGCGCGACGAACAGCGCCACCTGGATAGATGACCCCACGGCGATGTTCAGGGCCAGGTCCATCTTGTTCTTCCGCGCCACCAGCACCGCCGTCGAATGCTCGGCGGCGTTGCCGATCAGGGCCACCAGGATCACCCCGACAAACACCTCGTTCATGCCGAGCCGCTGGGCCGCCTCATCAATCGCGCCAACCAGGAACTCGCTCATGATGGCCACGAGCGCCGTCGCCCCGACCAGAACCACCACCGACTTCTGCCGTGACCATCCCTCGGCCCCGTGCCCGACCTCTTCCCCTTCGGCCTGGGCCGCGCCGCCATACAGGTGCCGGTGGGTCTTGAGCGTGAACACCAGGCTCAGCACATACGTGATCATCAGCACGACCGCGATTTCGACCGACAGCTTCCGCTCGCCCACCGCGGCGGTCTCCCCGACCACCAGGTGGAAAATCGCCGGGATTACCAGGGCGATCGCGGACAACATGAGCAGCGTGGACCCGAGGTTCGCGGCCACCACGTTGAACTTCTGGGAGTGCCGCCGGGCGCCCCCGACGACCGCGGACAGGCCGAACACCAGCAGGATGTTGCCGACGATCGAGCCGGTGATGGACGCCTTGACCACGTCGTGGAGCCCGGCCTTGAGCGCCAGGACCGCGATGATCAGCTCGGCCGCGTTGCCAAACGTGGCGTTGAGCAGGCCGCCGATCCCGGCACCCAGCGTGCTCGCGAGGTGCTCCGTCGCCTTGCCCATGAGCCCGGCCAGCGGGATGATCGCGAGCGATGCGGCGACGAAGATCCAGACGCCGGGCGCGTGGGTGAACTCCAGCACCGCCGCGACGGGGACGAACACGAGCAGCAGCGACAGGATGTTTTCGACGGCGAACAGGCGTTTCAGCATGGCGACGAATCTATGCGGGCGGGCAGGACGGGCTAGGCGGGCAGGACGGGCAGGCTAACTCGCGCCCGCCTTGCCCGCCCCGCCCGCCCTGCACACCTCGCAGGGACAGATCTCCTTCAAGTACTCGTAGGTGTAGATCCCGGTATGATGCCCGTCGCTCCAGTCGAACCGGACGGCATACGTCCCGACCAGCTCGACCTTCTTTGCGGTGATATCAACGGGCACGGCGCCCGGCTCGAGCAGCAGCCGGCCGGTGAACTCGTCCCGGCACTGGGCGCAGTGGCACGCGATTCGGAGGTCCCGCGTCGAGAAGACGGACCGGTGGTCCTCCGCCCACGTGACCGTGATGTCCCGCTCGCCACGGTGAATGGCAAGCGGAATGGGGATATCGGGCACTACTCCAGCAGGGCGTCCAGCTCGAACGCGACGTTGTTCATGAGGGCCCGGGACACCGGGCAGTTGGCCTTGGCGCCTTCGGCCGCCTTCTGGAACGCGGCCTGGTCCATGCCCGGGACCTTTCCGCGCACTTCGAGTCGCATCGTGCTCACCGTCTGCTTGCCGCCCACCGGCTCGACAACGCAGGACGCCTTGGTGGCAATCCGCGTGGGCGGGGTGCCCGCCTTTTCAAGGTCGGCGGAAAGCGCCATGGCGAGGCACGAGGCATGCGCCGCGGCCATCAGTTCCTCGGGCGTCGTGCCCACGGCTCCCTCAAAACGTGTGGCAAACGTGTAGGCGCCCTGGAACGCGTTCGAGCCGGCGTTGAATCGTCCCTTGCCGGTCCTGAGGCCGCCTTCCCACACGGCCGATGCAGTACTGACGGTCATTGGAGACTCCGGTTGGTGTGTGTCTAATGTATCATAGACATATGCCATTCCTCGATTCCACCCGCCAGCGCGCGGCCTCTACCGTCATTTTGCTGGGGTTGGGCCTTGTCATCGCGCTCTCTCCCTACGTGACCGGCCTCATCGGGGCGGTCGTCCTGTATGTCACGTTTGCGCCGATCAACCAATGGCTCCGCGCCCGGGTAAGGCCGTCCGTGGCTGCCGGGCTCATCGTGATCGCGGCCCTGTTGATCGTGGTCGGGACCGGCATTCCGCTGGCCACCGCCATCGTCAACCAGGCGCAGGACATGGCCAAGAACGCCATGCAGAGCCCGATCCTGGAGCGGCTGTCCACGCTTCGTATCGGGACATTCGACGTGGGCGCGCAGGTCACGGCCCTCGGGGAAATGGTCGTGAAGTGGCTGGGCACCAGCGCGTTCAGCCTCGTGGGAACCGCGGCACGGTTTGCCCTCAACCTCTCACTCGCCTTGTTCGGCCTCTATTTCCTGTGTCTCCGCCCGGCCGAGACATGGGATTCGGTCCGGCCCTACATCCCCTTCTCGCCCGAAAATGCGGAGAAACTCGGCAAGCGCTTTCGGGATGTCACCACGTCCACCCTCATTGGAACGGGGCTGACGTCCATCGCGCAGGGGTTCCTGGTCGCGCTGGGGTTCTGGGCCGCGGGCCTTCCCAACGCCGCGTTCTGGGGCGTCATGACCGCCGTGTTCGCCATCCTCCCCGTGGTCGGCAGCGGGCTCGTATGGGCGCCGGGAGCGCTGGCGCTCGGGCTGTCGGGACACTGGGGGTGGGCACTCGGGATGGGTCTCTGGGGCGGGCTCGTGGTCGCCAACGTAGACAACGTCATCCGCCCCATGGTCTTTCGACGCTGGGCCCAGATTCACCCCTTTGTCACCCTCGTGGGCGCCCTGGCGGGCGTCCAGTACTTCGGGATCCTGGGCCTCCTTATCGGCCCGCTCGCGGTTTCCTACTTTTTCGAGTTGATTCGGATGTATCGGGAGGAATACCTGGTAGAACAGGCATAGCGGCATCATGCCGCCATGGCGCCGTCCCGCTATCCAGTTTCATTAACGGAACCCAGCCTGCAACCGTATCTTCCAATAGGGGTATGACGACCCTGAGCGTGTCAAATTGATGGAGCTTTCCGACGGTCCATCAAAGTACCGAGGAAGGGAAGGTGTTCCGATGCGTGCCAAGACCATAAACACACTCCGCGCCACCTTGCTGGCGTTGGCGGCCCTCGCGTTCGCCGCGCCGGTGGCGCGTGCGCAGTACTTCGGACGCAACAAAGTCCAATACGAAGGCTTCAAGTTCGAGGTGCTCAAGACGGAGCACTTTGACATCATGTATTACCCCGAGGCCAAGGGGGCCGCGGAAATCGCCTCCCGCCTCGCCGAGCGCTGGTATACCCGCCTGTCGAAGACGCTAGACCACCAGTTGTCCAAGCGCCAGGTCGTCATCTTCTACGCCAGCCACCCGGACTTCGAGCAGACCAACGCGATTCCCGGCGAGCTGGACGAGGGTACGGGCGGTGTAACCGAGGCACTCAAGCGCCGTATCGTGCTCCCCTTTGCCGGCCCGCTGGCCGAAACCGATCACGTGCTGGGCCACGAGTTGGTCCACGCGTTCCAGTATGACATCAGCGGCCAGGGCCGTTCCGTCGCCAACCCGGCGGGCGCCGCGCTCGAGCGGATGCCCTTGTGGTTCGTGGAAGGCATGGCCGAGTACCTCTCGCTTGGGCCGGTGGATCCCAATACGGCCATGTGGATGCGGGATGCGCTTGATTCCCTGCCCGAGATCCGGAAGCTCGACAACCCCAAGTATTTCCCCTACCGCTGGGGCCAGGCGTTCTGGTCCTACGTGGGTGGGCGCTGGGGCGACGACGTCGTGGGACGGCTCCTCAAGCGGGCCGCCGCGGTCGGCAGCATTCAGCAGGCCTTCATTCGCACGCTGGGCATTCCCGACAGCACCCTCTCGTCCGACTGGCACGAGGCCATCAAGGCGGCCTATGAGCCGGTCGCCACGCTGACCAAGGGCCCCAGCGAGTACGCGGACCCGGTCTTCGTGCGAACCGAGGGCGCCAAGGGGGGCTACTACAACATCGCGCCGGCGCTCTCGCCCGACGGCAAGAGCCTCATGTTCATCTCCGAGCGGGACCAGTTCTCGATCGAGATGTTCCTGGCCGACGTGGGCACGCGCACCGTCACCCGCAAGATCACGAAGACCGCGGTTGACCCGCACTTTGAGAGTCTCCAGTTCATCAATTCCGCCGGGGCGTGGTCATCCGACGGCGAGCAGTTCGTCTTCAGCGGTGTGCGCCAGGGACGGCCCGTGCTGTCCATCCTCAACGCCAAGAACGGGAACATCGACCGGGAAATACCGCTGAACGACCTGGGCGAGGTGTTCAACCCGAGCTGGTCACCCGACGGGCGCTACATCGCATTCAGCGCGCTGGCCGGCGGGGTGATGGACCTGTTCATCTACGACCTGCAGGAAAGCGTCCTGAAGCGGATGACCAACGACGCGTACGCCGAACTGCAGCCGGCCTGGTCACCCGACGGGAAGTCCATCGCGTTCGTCACGGACCGGTTCACCAGCGACCTCGCCCGGCTCCGCATGGGCAACTACCGCCTCGCGGCGATGGACCCGGCCTCCGGCGCGATCCGGGCCCTGCCCTCGTTCGGCGACTCGAAGAACATCAATCCGCAGTGGGCGCCCGACGGCAGCAGCGTCTACTTCGTGTCGGATCACAACGGGATCTCGAACATCTTCCGGATCGAACTGGCGAGCGGGACTATTTCGCAGGTCACCGACCTGTACACCGGCGTCAGCGGCATCACCGACCTGTCGCCGACCCTGTCGGTGTCGCTCAAGTCCAACGTGATCGCGTTCAGCGTCTTCCGGAAGGGCGCCTACGGCATCTACACGATGAACTCCGCCGAGGTCATGGCGGGCAAGGAACCCCGCGTTTCGTTCCCCCAGGGAAACCCGGGGGTCCTGCCCCCGGCCAACCGTGATCCCGCCGGAGTGGTCGCCATGCTCGACGACGCCGGGACCGGGCTGCCGGCCACCGGCATGGGGACCGATACCCCGTATCACACCAGCATGTCGCTGGACTACATCGGCCAGCCGCACCTGGCGGCCGGCGTTGACTCCTGGGGCACATTCATCGGCGGTGGCGCCTCCGCGTTCTGGAGCGACATGCTGGGGAATCACAACCTGGCTACGGTCCTCGAGGTCCAGGGGACGTACAAGGACATCACCGCGGCCGTCGCGTACACCAATCTCACGCGCCGGATGAACTGGGGCATCATCGCCCAGCAATCGCCGTACGTCACCGGAGGATTCGCGACCGGCATTGGCCAATTCAACGGCCAGCCCGTGTACGTGGAGCAGTTGGTAAGGTCGCGGCAGACGGGTCGTGATTTCTCGCTCCTCGCCGCCTACCCGTTCAACCGCGTGCGGCGCATCGAATTCCAGGGGGGCGTCTCCAACATCACGTTCAGCCAGGAGGTCCGTCAGAAGTCCTACCAGCTGATCGGGGCGGGCTTCATCGGCCAGCAGGTGGACGACACGACGTACAACCTGCCGACCCCGGCCAACCTCACCATGGCCACCGGCAGCGCCGCCCTGGTCTATGACAATTCGCTGTTCGGCGCCACGGGCCCGATCATGGGCCAGCGCTATCGGATGGAAGTGGCGCCGATGGTCGGCTCGCTCAAACTGGCGGAACTCTCGGCCGACTACCGGAAATACATCATGTTCGCGCGGCCGTTCACGTGGGCGACGCGCGTCATGCATCGCGGCCGCTACGGCCCGGATGCGGAGAGCACCCGGCTCTTTCCCCTCTACATCGGCTACCAGGCGCTCGTCCGCGGGTATCCGCAGAGTTCCTTCCAGAACCAGTACTGCGCGTTTGCGGACCCGTCCTGCCTGACGTTCAACTTCGACCAGCTGCTCGGTAGCAAGGTCCTGGTGGCGAACACGGAGCTCCGGTTCCCGCTGTTCGGGGTCCTCGGACTCGGCAGCGGCTACTACGGCGGCGTGCCGATCGACATGGTCCTTTTCGGCGACGCCGGCATGGCCTGGTCTGTGGCGGACAAGGCGTGGTTCCTGGGCGGCACCCGGAAACCGGTGTACAGCGTCGGAGCCGCACTTCGGCTCAACCTGCTCGGGTTCGCGATTCTCGAGCTGGACGCCACGCGGCCGTTGTCCCGGGCTGAGCTCACCGGGAGCTTCTGGAGCAAGATCGTCTGGCAGGTGGGGCTGACCCAGGGCTTCTGACAAGCGGGAAAACAGGAAGAGGGAAAAGTAGGGCCTTGGTTGCCTTACCTTTCCCTTTTCCCGTTTCCCGTTTCCCTTTCCTGATGCGCCTCGGTCTCGTTCTCGCCACAATAGGACTCACTCAACCCGGATCCCTTCAGGCCCAGGAGCCAAAAGACTCAGTCGAAATCCACCGCGCGGCCCAGGCCGCCCAGGTCCGGTTCGAACGGCGCCGGCGCGACTATCTCCCCATCCGTGATGGCGCCCCGCCCGATGCCTGCGACGAGGTGATCGGACGTTTCTGCTTCACCTACGGCGACCGGGACAGCATCGAGGTACCGCCAGCCGATTCGGCACCGGTGACTCGCGCGCGGGACCAGCTGGTCACCGAGTTGGCCAACGCATCCCGCGCGCTTCCGGGGGACCACTGGATCGCCGGACAGCGGGTGCGCTACCTGGCCGAGGATCGGCGAGGGGCCGAGGCCGCGACGGCTGCGTTGGCCTGCCGACCGGCCGCGGACTGGTGGTGCCTGGCCTTGCTCGGATACGCGTACCATGCGGGTGGGGCCTATGCGGCGGCCGAGTCCGCGTATGACAGGGCGCTCGCAGCCATGCCCCGGGACGAGCGATGCCGCTGGACCGACCTCACGATGCTCTTGGATGAACCGGTCGAAGGGTATCAACGCGCCACTTGTGGCGCGCAGGACTCCATGGCGCGCCGCTTCTGGTGGCTCGCCGACCCGCTGGTGATCGTGCCCGGCAACGATCGCCTCACCGAACACTACTCGCGCTGGGTCATGAACCGCCTGCAAGCCGACGCGGTGTCTCCGTGGGGCTACGGGTGGACCCCCGACCTCAGGCAGATCCTGATTCGCTTTGGCTGGCCGGCGGGCTGGGCCCGCTCGCGACAATCGGGGGTGGATGACGGATGGGCGGTGTCGGCCAGTTTCCAGGAGCCCGAGCGGGCCTACGAGCCGCGGGCCCGGTTTGTCACCCACCCGGAGACGATCGCCCCGGGCACATGGACCCTCATCCCCGACCGGCCCACGGGCGGCTTCGTTCCCGAGTACGTTCTCCGGCTCGACACACTGCCCTCCCAGGTGGCCCTCTTTCGCCGCGACGAGGCATTCGTGGTGGTCGCCGGGTACGACCTGTCGCAGGACAGCGTCGCACCGGACGTGGCCATCCACGCGGGGCTGTCGCTCTCGGGCGGGCCGGACGGCCCGGTGCGCGTTGCGCCCGAGCGCGCGAAGGCCCGCGCGCGGGGGGTCCTGACGCTGGAGACGCCGCCCGTCCCCGGCCTCCTCAGCCTCGAAGCGTTGGCGCCGGACGCCCGCCGGGCCGGGCGCCAGCGATACTGGCTGCCCCTGGCTCCCCTCACGGCCGGCCGGCTCGCGGTGTCGGATCTCCTCCTCCTCACCCGGGGTGATTCCCTGCCACGCACGCTGGAGACGGCCATTCCGCTTGCGCGGCCCACCACCGCCCTGTCCCCCCAGGTGGCGGGACTCTACTGGGAGGTCTACGGGCTTGGCCCGGGGACAACGCCCTTTTCCGTGGGCCTGACCGTGGTGCGGGAATCCGTGGGGTTCTTCCGGCGCGCCGCGCGCGCCCTCGGGCTGGGCGGTGAACGGCCGCAGGTTCGCCTGGCCTGGGACGACGTCTATCGCCCCGGCACGGCGACCAGCGGCGCGTCCCTCGCCCTCGACCTGTCCGGTGCAAATCCTGGCCGGTACACGATTCGATTGGCCATCACGGCAGCGGGCGACTCGGCTGTCACCCAACGGCAAATCACGATCACCGATGGAGGCACGCCATGAGCTCTCCTGCGACCCGCACTCTGCTGGCCAACCTCGAGCAGGCGTTCGACGCGCGGGCCTGGCACGGAACACCGCTCGCGCGCGCCCTGCGGGGCGTGCGCGCGAAGCAGGCGGCGTGGCGGCCCGGCCCCGGGCGGAACAGTATCTGGGACCTGGTGCTGCACACGGCCTACTGGAAGTACATCGTCCGGTGTCGCCTGACCGGTGACCCCGGCGGCGCGTTTCCCCGCCCCGGCGCGAACTTCCCGGCGGTCCCCGCCCTCGCGGACGACCGAGCGTTCGCGAAGGACGTCAAACTGCTGCGGAAGCAACACAACCTCCTCGTGGCAACGGTCTCCCGGTTTCCGGCGGCGCGACTCAATCGCCGCGGCACGCGCTGGAGCCCGATGGAGGAGATCCTCGGCATCGCCGCGCACGATCTGTATCACTGCGGGCAGATACAGCTCCTGAAGGTCCTCCAGGGCTGAGGGTTTGCCGCAAGAATCAGATAGACGCCCGTTTCCACCCGTGGTAGCGTTGCTCCCATGAGTCCTGAGTTGCAGTGGCAAGCGGTGATGGCGAGGGATCGCCGGTTCGACGGGGCGTTCGTCTACGCCGTGCGTACGACCGGGATCTACTGTCGGCCGTCGTGCGCGTCCCGGAAGCCGCGTCGCGAACGCGTGGCCTTCTTTGTCAAGCCGTCGGACGCGGAGCACGCCTGGTTCCGCTCGTGCCGTCGGTGCCGGCCACGCGACGTGACGCTGGTGGACCCCGACGTCGGGGTGGTCGTCCGCGTGTGCCGGGCGATCGAGTCCGCCACGAACGGACGGCCCACGCTCAGCGTGCTGGGACGGCTGGCCGGCAAGTCTCCATTCAGCCTGCAGCGCACGTTCAGCCGCATTGTCGGCGTATCCCCACAGAAATACGCGGAGGCGTTTCGCATGAGCCGGATGAAAGCGTTACTGAGAAAGGGTGAGACCATCACGGGCGCGCTGTACGGAGCGGGATTCTGCTCACCCAGTCGGGTGTATGGCCGCCCGGCGGGCATGACGCCGGGCGAATACCGTAGCCGGGGAGCGGCGGTCACCATCAGCTTCACGACAGTCGGCACCTCACTCGGGTGGCTGCTCGTGGCCGCGACCGATCGCGGCGTGTGCGCGGTGCGGCTGGGAGACTCCGATACCGGCCTCATCGCCGAGCTGCGCTCCGAGTTTGACGCCGCCGATATCCGCCCCGATGGCAAGCGACTGGAGGGTTATGCCGAGGCCCTGCGCCGGCACCTGGACGAGCACCGCCCCGCTCCGGACCTGCCGCTCGACGTTCGCACCACTGCGTTCCAGGCGCGGGTGTGGCAGGTATTGCGGAAGATTCCCTACGGCGAGACGCGATCGTACTCGGAAATCGCCCAGGCGCTCGGTGCGCCGCGGTCGGTCCGCGCCGTGGCCCGCGCGTGCGCCACCAACCCCGCGGCACTGCTCATTCCCTGTCACCGCGTGGTCGCGGCCGATGGCAAGCTGAGCGGCTACCGGTGGGGCCTGGATCGGAAGCGGAAACTGCTGGAAGGTGAACAATGAGATGGCGTTTCACGGTGAACGCCGGTCCGTTGCAACTATTCCGGCGGCGGGAGCGTCATAGCTAGCGGGTGGGTTGCGTGAGACTCCCACCCTGACAGGCCATTCCCATCTTCCGGGGGAGCGGGCCGCCCAGCGACCGATGCGAAGTACTTGGGCACCGCTCCCCTTCCCTCCTTCCGGCCACCTGATCCCACGACACTCTACCGCCGCTAGTGGCGGTGGTGCCCTCCCGCTGACTGGGCGAATTGCGCGTCGAGCCGGTTTCGCACTTCAGGCGTAGGGGCGATCCGGTCGTACAGCGCATGGAGGAAATCCCCGTGCGCCCGAATCCCGGACCGCAGGGAGGCAGACGCCGCTTCGTCCTTCCTCGCGTCCGCCGCGCGGAGGTCGATCGCGAGCCGGCGAATGGCCTCGCGATGCACCGCGACGGAATCCTGGAGCGGCGACCTGGCCTCGGTGATATCCAGCCTCTTCACGAACGGCAGGCGGAACCCGTAGCTGTCGGCCAGGGCCACCGCGAGCGCACGCCATTCCATTCCCCGCTCGTGGTCTTCCATGTCCGCGGCCGACGGCGGCGCGAGCCCCAGCGCTACGAACGGCAGGGCGACGTTGTCGTGGCTGAACGGCCCCTCGGGACTCGGCAGGCCCGCCCACACGTGCACCATCGCCGTCTGTCGCGGCCCGGGAATGCCGCCCAGTTCGCGGCAGTCGTCCACGCCGTCGGCCAGGGTGAACCCGATACCCGGGATGGCGAAGCACGCCTGGTGCAGGTGCCATTCCGCGGGTGCGGCACCGATACCGGCCGGCGCCTCGTCTTCGTGGCCGATCCGCTCCCCGTACGCGGCGCCCACCAGGCGCAGGTCGTTTCCCACCGGCGCATAGAGCAGAAAGGTCGGTTCCGACAACCCGGTACTGCCCTGCCGGAGCCGTCTCAGGTGGATCCAGTGAATGCCCTGGAAGGGAGTCCCGTCCTGGAACCGTCCGATGGCGAGGGGAACGAAACCGGCGGCCCGGGCGGCGGATGTATCGGCGAACGGGCGTAGTACGGCCTGCACCGCCCGCACGACCGAGTCCGGGGGTGCGGCGACCTGGATAGCCAACAGAACTGTGGCGATTAGCATCGTGTCGATCTCTCGACGGGGCTATTGAACCAGGCGACTAGCCACGAACTCTGTTAACCCTGCACCGTCCACCCTACACCTAGAGTCCGATCCAGTACGACACCTTGAGTGCCAGTACGTGCCTGCCGGTGGCGGTGAAACTGTCGCCCAGATCATGGAGCATGCGCAGGTTGCTGCCATACACGTCGTCCGCGCGGTTCTGGTTCCACACGAGGAAGAGCGAGGAACCAGGGCGGAATTCCCACCGAATCACGAGGTTCGTTCGGAGCGACACGAGGCGCCGGTCGGGCTCGCTGACGGTGAAGTCCGGGGTCCCGTCGCGGGCCAGGTCCACCGAGAGGGCGGAGCCGTCTCCCGGCCGGGTGAGCCGGTCCGGGCCCAGAAAGTCGAATTGCGGGGTGTACTCCCCCACCCGCGGATTGGCGACCAGCCGGAACCGATCGAACCGGCGTGCCGACGCAAACGGCTGACCGTACACTTGGACCGACAGGCGTGGAGTGAGCGCGATGTCCGAACGAAACGTGACGTTCACTTCGCGGCGCCGCACCCGTCCCATCACGTAGTGCGTGGAGGTCCCAAGGATTCGCGTCGCAAGGTACTGTCGGTCATCCATGCCCCACTGCCGCCGCGCCGAGAGGCTCACCGACACGGGGCCGGGCGGCCGGAAGTTGAGCCCGGTGTTGACCGTAAGCTCTCGCCGCCCGCTCTCGTCTTCGACGGTATTCTGCCAGCTCAGCGTCCAGGTAAGCCGCCGCCGGGGATCAGAGCTGAGGCCACCATTGAAGTGGAAGTGCGCCGGGACGTCGATGGCGGGGCCACCACGCAGCACCCGCGTGTCCACGTGCCGGGGCTCCCATTCGGCGTTCTGATTGAACGTCCAGTAGTTCCTGAAGGTCGCGTCGATCCGGGTTTGCGACGTGGTGCTCCCCATCTCCCACCCGTAGGTCGATTGCAGATCCTGTTGGAGGCGCCACTCGAACCGGCGGAACACGCGCCCGGGCCGTAGCCACCGGAAGCTCAGTTGCGACTCGACCTGGTGCTGGTCCGAGCGACGAAGAAACCCGATGTCGTTGGGCTCGATGCCGGGGCTCCGGGTGGTGTACCGGAGCAGCCACGTCGTGAACCCCGTCACCCGGGCCACCCTGAGGTTGCCGGCGAAGCCCATCAGAGAGGTACGGGCGGAGTCAACCGTGAAGTAGGTCTGGTCGGGCCGTTGAAACACGTGTGACGTGGCGAGCTGAGTGCGCAGGATGGCCCCGGTCGAACCGGAGACCCTGGTCCCCATCACCTTCGCCTCGTACTCGTACCGGTCTTTGTGGAATCGGCCACGCACATCCAACCCGCCGCCAAACGCGCTCCGGTGCAGAACGTCGAATGCAGCATCGTCGAGGCTGCGCACCGCGCCGGTCGCGATGGCCCCATAGGTGAGCCGGCCGGCCTGCATGGTCCGCTGAACGCGAACCACGCTGTAGCTGGTGAGCGGCTCGACGCCCAGGCTGCCGGTCTGCACGCCGGCGGGGGTCGTGACAGGGGCGAGCTCCTTGGATGTCAGGGCCTGAGCCGCGCCGAGGGACCATCCACCGCCTAACTGGCCGCTGACCTTGGCCGCGCCGAGAATGGAGGTTGCTGTCGGGATTTCCACGACGCTACCGCTCACGCTGGGCGACAGCTGCGGGCTGCGGCCGATCCGCCGGGTGTACATCAATCCCTCGTCCCCGCCGAAACCGGACGAGAAAGTAAAACGCAGCAAGTCGGTGCCTTCCACGAAAAACGGACGCTTTTCAGGGAAGAAACTCTCGAACCCCGTCAGATTCACCACGGCCGCATCCGCCTCAACCTGGCCGAAGTCCGGATTGAATGTCGCGTCCAGCGTGAGCCCGCTGGTGAGTCCCACCTTCAGTTCCCCGCCGGCCCGCACGAGCGACCGGCTGCCCAGGGCACTCCCGCCGACGGCGGGCTCGATCTGACGGCTCCCCGACGTGTACGGAAGGGCTTCGAGGCGGCGGGGCGAAGGAACGTTGTTCAGGCCGACCAACTCACCGTAGTGCGACACCTCGCCGGCTTGGTCCCGCGGCACGAACGGCCAATTGGCCTCTTCGTTGCGCCGGTTGATGACCCGAACCACGCGAAGCCCAAATGTCAACGCGTCGGCTCGCGGAAACCGGAGCTGGGAGAACGGAATCCGTAACTCGGCCGACCAGCCCTCCCCGTCCCTTGTGGCCGCCCAGTCGTAGACCGGGTCCCACGAATTGTCGCTCCGCGCCCCGTCGTCGTAGATGAACTCGTCACTGCGAGAGCCCGCCGGATTGACCGTGAACTCGAACGCCGTCCGGCGGTCGTGGTACGAGTCGATCTTGACGGCGACGTAGTCGGTCGGGATATCGCCCGGGTCGCGCCGCACCAGCGGCCCCACGATTCCGTCCGGTTCCCGATCAAATGCCCGGATCCCCACGTAGAGGTCGCTGTCGGTGAAGAGAAACCGGACCTCGGTTCGCTCGCTGGCCGGTTGCCCTTCCGTGGGGTTCTTCTGCACGAACTCGGTGATGGGCAATGCGGCGCGCCAGGCTGAATCGTCGAGGCGACCGTCGATCGCCGGGGTTGCGCCCTCAAGACGTACGGCCCGGGCCTGCTGTTGGGCGGTGAGCGGCGAGGCAAGCGTGACGGCACAGATGGAAAACGCGACCAGGCGGCGCATATGTCGACGAGACATCCTGGGAAAGGGGGGCTCAGATGGGAGGCTAATATACATTACGCGCCATGCAGAAACCCACCCTTGCGACATTCCTGTTCGATCTTGACGGAACCCTCATCAATTCGGTGGAGCTCATCCGCCGCACGTTTCGCCACACGCTGGAAGTCCACCGCGGGACGCACCCCGGCGAGGAACTCTGGCTCAAGGGCCTGGGACAGCCCCTGTGGGACCAGTTCCAGGCCTATACCACGGACCGGGCCGAGATTGACGCGATGATCGCAACGTACCGTGCCTACAACACGGTACATCACGACGCATTGGTCCGGCCGTACGAAGGCGTTTCGGAGGCAGTTCGGTCCTTGAAGGATCGAGGAATGCTTTTGGGTGTGGTCACCAGCAAGATGCAGAGAGGCACACAGCAAGGGCTGGCACTCTGCGGACTCGGCGGGTTGTTCGACACCATTGTCGCGGCCGACGACACCACCCGCCACAAACCGCATCCGGAGCCGGTGTACCTCGCCCTCGAACGCCTGGGCGCGGACGCAGCAACGACGGTTTTCGTCGGGGATTCAACCCATGACCTGGCGGCGGGACGGGCGGCGGGAGTCAGGACAGGTGCGGCAATGTGGGGGCCGTTTTCGCGCGCCCAACTGGAGCCGCTGGCGCCCGACTACTGGCTGGGGACGCCGGGCGACCTCGCGACACTAGCGGATGGGCGTCAATAGGGAAAACAGCGGCGAAAACACCGTCGGGGGCCTCCCTGCCAGTGCTGGTGCCCTCTGGCCGCCGGAAAGGGGGGACGCTGTACTCGGGTGGAGTCCCTGGCAACGCTGGACGGACTGGTTCCGTTCGTGATGGCCGAGCCGGTGCGGTTCTGCACGGGCGACCGTGCTTCACGCTGACGCTGGGGAACGACCGCTCAAGCTTCCGGAGGACATGGACGGTCAGAGGCACGAGCCAACCGCTGCTTGACGGTCACTTGTCGCCTCCCTGACAGGTTGCGTCCGTCCCTAGCTGAGGTTTCCTATGCGCCTCGTCATCCTGCTGCCGGCCGCACTCCTGCTCACCCCGGTCGCCAACCTCGTCGGCCAAGGGTCCATTCCGGCCATCGGCGCCCGCATCCGCATCCATCACGGCTGGGAGCAAAGAATCACCGACGACGGAAGGACACTTTACCAGCCCCTACCCATCAGCACCGCCCTCGTGTCCGTAGGGACGCTCCGTGCCGTGAGTGGCGACACGTTCATGCTCGCGGCTGTTGGCACCTCGGACGTGCTCCGTATCCCGTTCGCGGCCGTCTCCCGTTTCGAGGTTTCCCAAGGTCGCCGCGCTCACTCCACCCGGGGTGCGCTAATAGGTCTCCTCGTTGGGGCGGCCGTCGGTGCCGGTGTCGGGCTTGCCACCTACGCACCCTGCCAGCCCAAGGAATTGTTCAGCTGTTGGCTCGCTCCTACAACCGCAGGGCAGGCTGCGGTGCTATCTGCCGCGTTCGGTGGCGTCTCTGGGTTGCTAATCGGAGCCGTAGTTGGGACGGTGGGGGTGGAAGGCTGGCACACCATGCCGCTTCCTGGAACCGAGCGGAACTAGTGGTGGATGGCACCGGTGCTTCACGCTCAGTCTCGGGGAGCGTCCGCTCGACAGTCCGGTGAGAACCCTTGCGTGGCCGCCGCCTTCGGGTACGAGCCATCAGAGGTGGTGGGTCTGGATGAACGAGGGACCGAACGAACGAGCGAACGACGGACGGTCGCACCGTCGTTCCCGTTCCTTCGTTTCGCTCGTTCCTCGCTACTGGGGCGGGTGGATTCGAACCACCAACCTTCCGCACTGACCGTCCCTCCGAATCCGACAAAACGATACAGAATGACGAGTTGAGGAAGCGGGGCTCGGCGTGAAACGTCGGACCCCTACCCCCGAAACCGTCAGCCAACCGTCAGTCCGCAAAACAGCGGAGAAAACAGCGGTCCAACCCCGCCAAACAGCGGTGGGGGCATCCGTGCCCGCCTTGGTGCCTTCCGATCGCGGCGGGATGCTCTACACCGGCGGGGTTCCGGGCAATGCCGGCGGCACGGGCAGACCGGCCTCGGCCCTTCGGGAACAGCTCCGGGGGTCTTTCGAGCAGCGAATCCCTGTCCTCGAGGCCATCGCGGACGACCAGGAGCAGAGTGCGGGCGACCGTATCCGCGCACTCGATACCCTGGCGAAGTACGGCCTCGGACCCCTCCAAGGCGTGTCAGCCGACCAGGTCCGCGAACGACTGCGGGCAACCCTGCAGATCATCTACGAGGAGCTGGACGAGCCACAAGCACAACGAGTCATCAACCGTCTACGGGGGGCATGGGCATGACCAATTTCTGGCCGCCTGACAGCGGACCGCCGATCGACTTGGGAGATGTCTTCGACACAGCAGCTGCTGGAGCTGTCAGGCGCAAAGGCGTGTTTGTGCTAGCCGTGCGGGAGCCGATATGCGACGAGGAGTTCGAGAAGTTGGTGGAACATAAGCGCCCGAAGGATGGCCGGACCTACCTCGTCGTCCGTGCTGTGCGCGAATGACTTCTGACCTTTGGCCGAACGGCGAACCCCTGTGGCCCTGCTTCGGGGACCTGTTCAACAACAAAACGCTGCCCAGAAGCCGCGGAGAGAAACGGTTCGTCGTGCTAAAGCCGCCCGAAGACCTTCAGGCACGGGGTGTCTGGAAGGCCCTACGTCGAGCCTGGGTTAACGCGAACGCACCGGCCGAAGCCGACACTGTAATCATTCTCGTAAATGACGAAAATGACTGGTAGGCTCTGGCCCGATGCTGCTGGAGATTGGCTGGGATTCGATGACGTATTCCGGCAGGCGTCCCCGCTTGCGCCCGAGGTTCCGCATTGTGAATTCGTCATGGCGGACGCGGACACCCCAGTGGAAGCAGGAGTCTACAGGTTCACCCTACAAATAGGTGAGCTCTCGAAGGAACCCGGGTGACCGTGAAATAGGCCTCCAGAATCGGAACGAGCGTCAGGGGCGAGGTCAGACTGACGCCTGTCGACGACTTCCGACAGGGCTAACAACCCTGCTGAACCTTCTTTTTTAGGAGCGCTGCCCAATCTTCGTCCGATGTAAGCATAAGGCAGATCTCTCCGGTAGCAGTGTCGAACCGCCACGTGCGGGACCCTTCCTTGTGAACCTGGAAGCGGCCCGCTTCTTGGCAGCCCGATAGCACAAGTGCGCTCAATGCAAAGAGCGGTTTGGCGACGGTCATTCTAGTGCTCTCCTCTCACTTGGTGATTTACTGAACCGGTTCAGTTGGTAGCCCTCGAGCGATCAAACAACCACGTATTAACGTCGCCTCCCCGACTGACTCGGGTGGTGGCACCTGCCAGTCGAGGTCTGTAGATCCGGGCATGACGCCGGGAATCCGCTTCACGAACTCGCCGAGCCAATAGAGGTTCAATTC
>SHZT01000030.1 GCA_009692185.1 Gemmatimonadota bacterium
GGCGTGCGGTAGCTCATGCGTGCTCCACTTGGCTGCTGCGTGAGGTCATCCGCCGCGGGTGCGGCCGACGCCAGTAAAGTGCACTCCCCCGGGGCGGGGGTCAACCGTGTCCACCGCGAACCACTTGACCGGTACGCCTTCCAGTACGAGATTGGGCGGGCGCTTCAGAACCTGTTCCTTCAGGAGGTCTGTGCCAATGCGCCCCGCTGTTTCCCTGCTCGTCTTGTTCGTCATCGCACACGCTCCCGCCGCGGCCCAGGGTCCGCAGCAGCAGAACCAGGCCAGCCAGTTCATTGCCGTGGATTCCGGAGTGATTGCCCTCACGCATGTGCGCGTGATTGACGGCACGGGTGCTCCGCCAGCCGAGGATCAGACGGTCGTGATCACCGGGAAGCGTATCACGGCCATCGGGTCGTCGGCCCGCATCACGACGCCTGCGGGTGCGCGCATCATTGACGCCAGCGGCAAGACGGTCATCCCCGGTCTCTTCGGCATGCACGATCACACGTTTTACCCGGCCGGCGGGGCGGGGGGCCAGCGGAACCATCATCTCTTCAGTGCTCCGCGCCTCTACCTGGCAGCGGGCGTCACGAGCATCCGTACCGCGGGCACCTACGAGCCGTACAACGACTTGAACCTCATGGAAAGCATCGCGCGCGGGGGAATCGGGCCGCGAATCAACGCGACGGGCGCCTACCTCGACGAGAACCGCGGTCGGGTCAACTCCGTCGAAGACGCGAAACGGCTGGTCAACTATTGGGCGGACGAAGGCGCCGTCGGCTTCAAGGCCTACACCAACATCCGGCGGGACGAACTCAAGGCCGGGATCGACGAGGCCCACAAGCGGGGGCTCAAGGTGACGGGCCACCTGTGTTCCGTCACGTTCCGGGAGGCGGCGGCCATGGGAATCGACAACCTGGAACATGGCTACAATGTCGCCACCGACTGGGACCCCGGCAAGAAGCCGGACAAGTGCCCGGGGCAGGGTGCCGCCCGGGCGGACCTCTCCACACTCGACATCAACGGTCCCGAGGTCCAGGCGGTCATTCGCGACATGGTGGCGCACAACGTCGCCCTCACCACCACGCCGGCCGTGCACGAGTGCACGGTTCCGGGCCGACCCCCGCTTCGGCAGGCGTTTGTCGACGTGCTCTCGCCCATTACCCGCGAAGCCAGGGTGAGTGCGTCGGAACGGAGCATGGCCCTCGCCGATTCCGCGGCCAAGGGCCTGGGAACGGCGCGTGAACGCGTCGAGAAGCAGCGAGCGATCTTCCGCAAGGAGCAGGAGTTCGACCGGGCCTTCGTGAAGGCCGGCGGGCACCTCCAGGCCGGGCTCGACCCCACCGGGGCCGGCTGCTCCCTGTTCGGCTTTGGGGACCAGCGCAATGTCCAGCTCTTGGTGGAATCCGGCTTCACGCCGGTCGAAGCGATCAGGATCGCGAGCTACAACGGCGCCAAGTTCATGGGTCAAACGGATAGCTTGGGGAGCATTGCCGTCGGCAAACTGGCGGACATGGTCCTGCTCGACGGCAACCCGGCGCAAAACATCGCCGATGTCGAGAAGGTGTCCGTCGTGTTCAAGAATGGCATCGGCTGGGACTCGGCCAAGCTGATTGCCTCGGTGAAAGGGCAGGTTGGAATCAACTGATTACCTGGCGCCACGCCGGGGCCAACCACATCTTGCAATACGCATGAGACGCACGGCGACTGGTCTCGTCCTTCTGCTGTTGCTCGCCCCTGTTCCGCTCGTTGCGCAGGAATTCCATGGCCTCACTGGTATCGTCCTCGACTCCGTTTAGAAGCGCCCCCTCGAAGGCGTCATCGTCTATTTCACAACCGCCGAGGGCGAGAGCCGCACCGGGTCCGACGGCCGGTTCCGGCTCCGGGCTGGCGGCTCGCGCGATACGCTGATGGTCGTGCGCCGCATCGGCTTCGTCCCGAGCACCTTCCCGGTGCATCTCGCGCCAGGGGCCAAGGTATCCGACGTCGGGTACCTCCAGCTGAGGCAGGTCGCGACCAAGCTGGACCAGATCGCCGTCGAAGCGGAGCAGGTGCGCCGTTTTCCCCAGCTCGAGGGCTTCTATGCGCGGAAGGACGCGATGCACGGCCTCGGGCACTACCTGACCCGTGATGACGTCGAGCGGATTCCGGCCGCTCGTACCAGCGATGTCCTCCGGCACTCCATGAAGCTGGAAATCGAATGCGGAAAAATCCCTGGGGCCCAGTGCTACGCGGCCAGCCGCCGGGCGCGGGAAACAAGGCTTTCGCGGGCGCCGCGGGACTCGACCAGCATCGAGGACATCAGCAGTTCGTTCGGAACGGGGCGTTGCAGAATGGAAGTATGGGTAGCGTAATCCGGTTGAGATGGATACCATATTGGCGGATTGGATCGTGGCGATCGAGATCTACTCGGGGCCCGCAACGACGCCGGCCGTCTTCGGCCAGGGGGCGTGTGGCGGTGTCGCTATCTGGACGTCGGTCCCCGGAGCGCAAAAATCATAGGGCTCCGTTCTATTGCAGATGCCAAGGCTAAAATATATGGTTGTGATATCTAGCTGTTACGAAGTCTCGGTCGTGTCGCGTTCGAGCCTGCTTTCCGGGGGCGTCGTCTTCTTCTGGCGCGCCTTGCTTTCGCCTATAGAGTGCGGAGTAACTATGTCCAATCGTGTCAGAAGGGGGCTCGCCAGGTGGTTGCTGCCCGTCGTGCTTGCGGTCTCGCCGGCTGTCTTGCCGGCACAGCAGGCCGAGAACGGCTCCGTTGCCGGCAAGGTGACGACTGAGGGCAGCGACCAGCCGGTTGCGGCCGCGCATGTCGGTATCGCCTCGCTGAACGTCACGGCCGTTACCGGCGCTGACGGCTCGTACATCCTTCCGGGCGTGAAGCCCGGGACGTACGTGCTCCAGGTGATGCGGATCGGGTTCCGCGCCAGGAACCTGTCCGTCGAGGTCATGGCGGGCGCCACCACGCGCACAGACATCAAGATAAACGAGGCGGCGCTTGCCCTCGATGCCATTGTCGTCACGGGCACGGTGGGCCAGGCGAGCGTCCGTTCGGTCGGCAACTCGATCTCGCAGCTCAACGTGGGCAGGGACGTGAAGCAGCCCGTACAGACGCTCGAGACACTGTTGCAGGGCCGCTCGGCGGGCATCGTGATCCCCACCGGCCGCGCCGACATGGGCTCCGGTCAGGCGATCCGGCTACGCGGCAATGCGAGCCTGTCGCTGACCAGCTATCCGCTCATCTACATCGACGGCATCCGCCAGACCGGCGAAGGCTATTCGGGCGTCCGGCAGGGTGGCCAGAGCAGCATGCTGAACGACATTGACCCGTCCACCATCGATCGGGTCGAGATCGTCAAGGGTCCCGCGGCCACGGCGCTGTACGGAACGGAAGCGGCGGCGGGCGTGATCCAGATCTTCACCAAGCGCGGGATCCCCGGTCGCACGGTCTGGACGTTCCAGACGGACCAGGGTCAGCGCCGGGTGGCCAAATGGGGCTCCAGGCCCGGCACGTACGTCGGTACCCCGGGCATTCCCGTGGGCACCGTCGGCCGGCTCCTCGGCAGTCCCGCCGTTCCGGCCGGCACGCCGACCGAAGCCTGCATCGTTCTCGCCGACGCCGCGGCCATTGCCGGCGGCGCGGCTTACGCCGGTAGCGCCCCGGTTGCCACCGGATTGGCCACGTCGGGTTGCCACCGGCCCTATCACGACATGGATCCGTACATCACGGCCCCCTACCGCCAGCGGTACACAGTTTCCGTGGCGGGCGGCAGTGACGTGGTTCGCTTCTTTACCTCGGGCTCGGGCGAAGGCGGGAAGGGCATTCTGCCCTCCGACGACGACCTGCGGTACCAGTTCCGCAGCAACGTGAGCTTCCGCCCGTCGTCCAAGCTCAACGTGGATGTGTCAACGGCCTATTCGCAGTATCAGTACCACTACACCGGGTCGAACAACGGCGTGGAAAGTCTCTACTTCCAGGTAGTGCGCCGCCCGCTGAATGGCCCGTCCACGTACTCCTATGCCGTGATGGACAGCATACTCCAGCAAGACAACCTGGTAAAACAGAACCGCATGATCCTGGGCATCACCGGGACCTGGACGCCGCTCAAGGGAATGATCCAGAAGCTCACGGTTGGCTACGACGATGCGCGTCAGGATGAGAAGTACCTCTATCCCCTCAACTTCCTGGTGACCCGCACCGGCCGCATCGGGCTCGATGCGACCGGATCCCAGACCCTGTCCACCGACTACATCATCAGCCAGCAGCTCGCCTTCTGGGGCTTGAAGCTCACCCCGTCCGTCGGTGGTCAGGTGGTTCAGCGCAATGAGCGAAGGACGAACCTCGAGGGAACCGGCCTGCCGTCCCCGGGCTATCAGCACACCGTCCAGTCAGCGTCTACCCTCGTGTCCCAAATAGTCACTGAGCAGCGGGTGGTCACGGGCGGGTTCCTTTTCCAGAACCTCTTTGCCTTCAAGGACCGGTATTTCGTGACGGTTGGCTCGAGGGTGGACGGCAACAGCGCGTTCGGCAAGGATCTTGGCCTTCAGACATACCCGAAGGCGAGCGCGTCCTACGTCGTTTCAGAGGAGCCCTTCTTCCCCGACTTCCTGGGCACGTGGAAGCTTCGCGCCGCCTATGGGTGGGCGGGCCGGGCTCCCGGTGCGTTCGATGCGACCCAGACGTGGACCCCGCTGCTGTTCACTGGTGGCGGCGGGACCGCGTTCGTCCCCAGCAACCCGGGCAACTCCAGCCTTGGTCCGGAGCGCTCCCGCGAATTCGAAGTGGGCTTCGACGCGTCGGTGTTTCAGGATCGTCTGACAGCGGACGTGAGCTGGTACAACCGGGTCACGCATAACGCGCTCCTCAACGTGTCGCGCCCTGCCTCGCTGGGAAACACGAACGCACAGCTGGAGAACGTGGGTGAGTTCCTGAACCGCGGCCTCGAGGTCGGGGCCACCGGCATCATCCTGAGCGGCCAGAACCTCGGGTTCGAGATCCAGGCCACAATGGCCACGAACTTCAGCGAGGTGACCACCGTCGGCACCGCGACCATCAACAACGTCCAGGTTGGTCACCCCGCGCCGGTGGTACGGGCGACCAAGGTTGCGGGCTCGCTCGGTGGGGACATGAACTCCTTCGAGGATCCGGTCCAGTTGCCGGATTCCATGAACTTCTGGGGCCCGAACCTTCCCACGCACACGTTCACCCTCGCGCCGACATTCCGTGGGCCGAAGGGCATCACGTTGACGCTGCGCGGTGAGTACCAGAAGGGCCACTGGGTCGGGCAGGGCGCAGCGCACTTCCTGGCACAGCGCGGCCCGTATGGCCCTTCGGTATGCGATGTCGTCTACCGGATCGTTCCCTGGAACGAGTATGACGGACCCCGGACCATGTACGGCAACGTGGCCGCCATTAACACACACGTGAACCTGGGCAAGGTGAGCGCCGTTGACCGCGCGCGGTGTTACCGGACGGTCATCCAGGGCAACAGTTTCACCTGGCCCGCGGATTTCTTCAAAGTGCGGGAGATCACGATCCAGACGCCGCTGCCGTTCCGGATTCCCCGGGTGCAGTCGGCCGTGCTGACGCTGTCGGCGCGGAACCTCTTCACCAGGATGTCGAAGTTGAATCGGTCGCAGGATCCTGATGCCGGGAACAGCGTGGAAGGCCTGACCTTCGGATACACTGACGCCGTTCCGGCGCCCGCTGAGTTCACCGTGTCCTTCCGGGCCACCTTCTAGGAGCGCAACCATGACCTCGATCAAGAAAGTCCTGATCGTCGCGGCTGCGCTGGCGCTCGGCGCCTGCAACTTCGACGTCGTCAACCCCGGCCCCGTGGGCAATGCGTCGCTGAACGACCCCGGGGCCTATACCGCCATCGTGAATGGCGTGCGGTACAACGTGGCCCGTGCCGTCTCCGTCAACGCGTTCTATGCCGCGGTGGCGGCCAAGGAGTACTCCACGGCCGGCCGGGTGAACCCAACGAAGTTGCCGCTGGTGTTCGGCCAGCTCTCGGTGGATGACATGTCCGCGAACCCGTGGAACTGGTCGCAGGCGGCGCGGTGGCAGGCGGAGGACGGTGCTCGGCGGCTGTCAACCGTGTTGGGCACCGCGTTTGCCAGCAATCGGTTCGCGGGCCAACTCCTGATGTACGGCGCGCTGGCGAACCGCATGCTGGGTGACAATTTCTGTGAGTCGGTGATTGACGGCGGTTCGCGCGGGTCGGTGAACGTGTACTTCCAGCGCGCCGACTCCCTTGCCACGCAGGCCATCGCCGTGTCCAATGCGGCGGCGGACGTGCCGACCCGCCAGGCAGCGTAT
>SHZT01000019.1 GCA_009692185.1 Gemmatimonadota bacterium
GAACGGAGGGCGAGGGACTCGAACCCCCAAGTGCTTGCGCACAGCGGTTTTCAAGACCGCCGCCTTACCAGTTAGGTCTAGCCCTCCCGGAGGTCAGAAGCTAATAGCCTCGAATCGCGAATGACACAGGGGTCCCGACCGTCTCGACCGTCTGCCTTCCGGCTATTGCCCTCCCTCACAAGTCGTGCATCTTCAACTTGATGCCCCGTTTGCGTTTGGCGCTTCTGGCCGGCCTCGGCCTCGCGGCCCCCGTTTCTCTCGCCGCCCAGGCAACCATGGCAACCGAACGGGCGGTGTCCGGGGTCGTGATTGACTCCGTGTCGGGGAGAACCGTGCGGGGCGCCGTGCTCTACTTCGACGGCGCGCGCATCGAGCATCAGTCCGGACGCGATGGGCACTTTTCCATTGAGCACGCGTCGATCGGGGACACGATCCTCGTCGTCCGGAGCATCGGGTTTGTGCCCGCGACGATCGTCGTTCCGCCGTCGGCCTCGGCGACCGCGGTAGATATCGGCCGGGTGGTGCTGCGGCCGGTGGCCACGACGCTGGACCAGATCGCGGTCGAGGCCGAGGCGGTGCATCGCTACCCGCACCTGGAAGACTTCTACCGGCGTAAGCAATTGAAGGCTGGTGGCGACTACCTGACGACGGACGATATTGAACGAACGGCCGTTCGGAATACGAGCGAACTCCTGTACCGGAGTGCCAAGCTCGACATGGATTGCCCGAGGGACCCGGTGCGGGCCGGAGATGACCGGTGCATTCCCAATGATCGACGTGGGTTGGATTACCGGTCGGCTCTCAACGGGCCCAGCCGGTGCGAAAAGGAAGTGTTCGTCGACGGCAGACTGTCGATGCAGGGCCTCGACGCCGTTCCCGTGGAACAGATCGCCGGGGTCGAGATCTATGCCGGGCCGGCGACGACGCCGGCGAATTTCGGGCAGCGGCGGTGCGGTGTGATCGCCATCTGGACCAAGGGCGCAAGTCGAGAATAGCGGCAGCAACGACACGCGGGAGTGATCACATGATTCGTCGTTCGTTCGTGCTGATGGCGCTGGTGCTCGCGGGGGGCCAGGCACAGGCTCAGGTCCCCGACCGGATCATTGCCGGTGTGGTGTTCGACTCGGTGTCAGGCGAGCCGGTATCCAACGCGACGATCTACATACAGGGCCGTCGCGACGAATTCTCGACCGACTCCTACGGCCGGTTCAAGATACGGAGCCTGCACCGGCAGGACACGCTGCTGGTTATCCGCCGGATCGGGTACGTGCCGGGCACCGTGGTGTTCCCCTACTCGCCGGACAAGCTGGTCCTGGACGTGGGGGCGGTGCGCCTCCGCGCGGTCGCCACCCGGCTGGACCAGATCGCGGTGGAAGTGGAGGAGGTCAACCGGTACCCGCAGCTCACCGATTTCTACCGCCGCAAGCAGGCGAACCGCCCCGGATTGTTCATCACCCGCGAGGATATTGCCCGCACCAGCGCCCGAAAGGCGAGTGAGATGCTCCGCCGCACCAGTAAGCTGGAAATGGACTGCGTGCAGCAGGTGCTGAGTTCGGACGCGTGCATCGCGCGGTCGCGGCGGGGGCGGAATGTCGTCCGGATGTTCAACGATGCGGCCACGAACCGCGCCCGGCAGAGCGGCGTCGGCGACCTGGCGGACACGGCGGAAATCGTGGCGAATCAGGACCGCTGCGAAATGGACATATTTGTGGACGGGATGAAGAGCTCGCTGCCGATCGACGAAATTCCGCTGACCTGGATTGCCGGGATGGAGGTCTACAACGGGCTTGCCCAGACGCCGCCGCAATTCGGGCACGGCGCCTGCGGCGTCATCGCGATCTGGACGACGCGCGCCGGCGGGTGATGCCTAGTAGATGATGGGGATGACGGGCGCCTTGGCCCGTCGCTCCAGCCGGACCTCGATCACTTTCCTCCGGCGGTCCGGCGAGCCCGGCGCCAGTGCGACTTTCCACGTTTCAAACCCCTCGGCCACGACCCGAAGTCCCAGGTAGGCGTCGGCGCCGATCTCCGTGACGGCGACTCCATTCGAGTCAGCCCGAACCAGGGCCTGCCGCAGGTAATTCGCCGATCCCTCCATTGCCAGCACGTTCGCGCCGGGCACCGGGGCGCCGCCGGCGTCCCGGATCCGGACCACGATCCGCTCCCCCGGCCCTTCGGCGATGGCGCGCGCCGGGAGGCAGAGCAGGGCCAGCCCTGCAACCCTGAGGACTTTGGTGTAGCGCGTCATTGGCGTGCCTGGTTGGAGAGACCGCCCCGCTTGGTCTTCACGATGACCACCCCATTGGATGCCCGGGAGCCGTACATCGCCCCGGCGGACGCGCCCTTGAGCAGCTGAATGTCCTCGATGTCGTTTGGATTGATCCCGTCAATCGAATAGACGATCACGCCGTCCAGGATGTAGAGCGGCGTCGAGTTGCCGAGCAGGGTGCTCAAGCCCCGCAGGCGAATGGCCATCACGGCGCCCGGGTCCGAGCTGACACTGACTTCCGCGCCGGGGACTCGTCCCTTGAGCGCCTGGTCTACCCGCCGCGTCCCGGCCCGCGACAATTCGTCCTTGCCGACCTCACCGACGGTGTTGGCCGAGTTCTTCCGGCCCACGCCTGTGGCTTGCCCGGTGGTCACCTGGCCTTCCTGATTGAAGACGTCGCGGCCCACGGCCACCTGGAGGATGCCATCGTTGTCAAAGACCGGGACCCGGACCTCGCTCACCCGGTACCCGGGGACCGCGATACTCAGGGTGACCTCGCGAAGCGGAATGCTGAGGGCGAAGCTGCCGTCCTCGCGAAGGGGCACGACCACGCCCAGGCCGAGGAGGCTGACGTTGCCGCTGGTCACGGCCTTGGCCGTGACGGAATCCACCACGCGGCCGATCAAGGTCCGGGTCTGAGCGGAGGCCGGCACCCCGAAAGCAACGGATGCGGACAGGACAAGCAGACGAAGCGTGGATCTCATGAACATGGCCTCCGCGTTGGCGGAGAAGGGAGTATTGCGTTCCTCTAATTGTGGGCACAGAGAGCGCGGTGTCAATGAGGAGCGGATAGGCGGATGGGCGGATGGCTACTCGAAGCCCGCACCTCCCCGTTGGCGGCCAAAGCTCGTGTTCTTGAGCACACGGCCCGCGATCACCTCGGCCTGCTTGCCCGATTCCACCATGGCGCTGTCCGGCCGGAGCTTCGGGTCCTTGTCGCCGGCGCGCTGCTTCACGACCTCGTTCCACGCGATGTACACGACCCAGTACAGGGACAGGATCCCTTCCGACGGCACGTCAATCCAGCCCCTCGGGCGGTCGCGGCCCACGCCCTCGGCGTGGTAAACGTCGAACAGGAGGGCCCGCGACCGCGGGATATCGATGAAGCCCAGGCCCTGCACCGAGGCGATGGACGGGCCCGTCCGCACGGAGTCGCTCATCAACCGCCGCGCGAGGCCCTGGCCCACGAGGAAGGGTGCCAGGCCCAGGCGGTCGCCCCAGTTGCCGGTCGTGCGCGAGAGATAGATGGGCCGCTTGCCCAGGTTGTCCTTGATCAGCTGGAGCGCGGCGATATCGGTGCGCTCGATGATGCCCTTCGGGATGATGGCCGTCACCTTGCCGAACTCGACGATGGACGTGCTGGGCACCTGGTAGCCGGGCGGCAGGCCGTCCAGTTGGTCGTAGGTGAGCGTAAAGGGTTCCGTCGTCGGGCGCGGCCAGGCCTTGCCGCGGTACAACGGGATGGCGGTGGTGGTGTCGAACTCGTAGATGGGCCGGCGCTTGAGCTGGCGCAGGTGCCAATCGGTGTTCATCAGTGACTGGTTCGCGATCAGGACGTCCTTCCGGACGCCTTCGACCTCCTGGGCGTACCAGAGGGGAAACGTGTCGTTGTCGCCGGCGGTGATCAGGATGCTGTATGGCTCCACCGACTCGAGCAGATCCACGGCGAAGTCGCGCGGCGTGGTCTCGCCCGCGCGCGAGGCCGTCAGGCGGTTGCCCGCGAGCGGGATGAGCGCGATGGAGAGGACGGGCAGGGCGGCGAGCCAGCGGTCCCGCTCGGAGAGACGCTGCTTGAAGAAATCGGCGCCCATCTCCAGGAGCGTGGCCAGGCCCAGCGCGACCCAGATTCCCCACAACATGAACGACGCGACGAAGAAGTAATCACGCTCGCGGACTTCACGATCCAGTTCGCGGTCCGGGTAGATCGAGAAGCCGTACCGGAAGTTCAGGTAATAGATGAGGACGATGGTGACCGTCCCGATCAGGGCGGTCATCGCGACAGCGCCGCGGCGGTCGGTGCGCCATTGCCGCCATCCGCCGAGCAGGCCCAACGCGGAAAACCCGACGGCGAGCAATTGGCGGACAGACAGCGTCAGGGCATCGCTGATCCGGAAGACCCAGTCACCCCAGTCACGCCCATACTGCCAGGTGACGTACTGCCAGTAATTGGCGAACTGGGCCACCGGGTCGGCCATGCGCTGGCTCAGCGGCGGCTTGGAGTATTGCTCGCGGTTCAAGACCGCCTGCAGCGCCGTCCAGGTGGTCGGCTCGCCCTCGTTGATGGGCGGGAACTGGCCCGCACGGATGCGCAGGAACAGGTAGTTGAGCGAAACGCCGACCACGACCGACGCAATCGCCAGGTAGATCCACGGCCGCCGGAATTCCTCGGGATCGCGGAGAATTGCATAGAGGATTACGGTGCCGAACCCCAGCAGGACGGCGACCCGCATGACCGGGGGGCCGTCAATCACCGCCGCCCAGGTTCCGAACACGCCGACCGCCAGGCCATAGCCGAGCAGAAGTGCCCATGGCTTCACGGCCACGCGCCAGTCCGTCCAGAGCACGTAGGCGACGACCGCGGGAACTGACAGGACGCCCATCATGTGGTTGGTGGAGCTCAGGGCGACGATGTAGCCGATGAGAATGAGCCACCGGTCGCGACGGTCCCCGGGCTTGTCATCGCCCCAGTGCACGGCGAGCCACAGGACGAGCGCGATCGAGAACAGCGACAGGGTGTACACCTTCTCGTTCACCGTGGACTGGTTCCACACGGTGAACGACGTCGCCCCGACCACGATGCCCGCGGCGGCAGCGGCAAACCGGGCAAACCGGGGCGCCTTCGGGGCGGAGTCGCGGAGGAACCGCTCGGCCACCAGGAACATCAGGCCCGACGAGGCGGCGCTGGTGAACGCGGCGAACAGGTTGATCCGGAGGCCGTAGGCGGCCACCAGGGGCAACTGTCCCCACACGTGGGCCACGAGGACGAACAGCGGGTTACCGGGCGGGTGGGGAATGCCCAGCACCTTCGCGGCCGACATGTACTCGGACGTGTCCCAGAACTGCGCGGTGGGGGCAATGGTGAGGACGTACAATCCCAGCACGGCCGCGGCGACGGCCGCCGCGACGCCGTACGGCGGGCGCTCGGAGCTGGGCGAAGAAGCAGTCATTTGTCTTTCGTGGTCGCGTACGAAACCCGGTCCTCTTGCCGGTGTCAACGCCGTGATAGATTGTCCCGCATGCGACGAGTCGGCTTGGCGTTAGCGATGCTGGTGTTGAGCGGCCCCGCCCGGGCGCAGGCCCCAACGGCCGACAGTACCGCCAGGCGAGACTCGCTTGCCCGCTTCACGCTCGCGCCGGTGGACGTGACGGTTACCCGGACGGAGACCGACCTTCGCCGCGTGCCCTACGCCGTCGAGGCCGTGAGCATGACAGAACTGGGCCGGGGTCGGGGGAAGCTGACGCTCGACGAAGCGCTGGCCGGTGTTCCCGGGGTCCTCGCGATCAATCGCCAGAACTATTCACAAGATGTCGTTCTCTCCACCCGCGGGTTCGGGTCCCGGACCCAGTTTGGCGTGCGCGGGCTCAAGGTCCTGCTCGACGGCATTCCCCAGACACTTCCCGATGGGCAGGGCCAGCTGACGAACGTCGCCCTCGACGACGTTGACCGGGTCGAGGTGCTCCGCGGTTCGGCGTCGAGTCTCTACGGGAACGCGTCAGGGGGAGTGATCAGCCTGTGGACGGACCAGGCGCGCCGGGCTCGCGTGGCACCGACGGTCCGGGTGCTCGTAGGCGCGAACGGGCTGACCAAGTACCGGGGTGCGATTGACGTTCCGGTCGGAGCGGCGTCGATCTCGGCGTCCGGGGAACGCATGGTAACGGACGGCTTCCGGAGCCATAGCCGTGCGGACATTCGGCAGGGGCGAATTCGCGTCGGACTCCCGATGGGGCGCACCTCCATGACGCTCATCGCCCAGTTGGCGGATGATCCCTGGCTGGAAGATCCGGGTGCGGTCACTGCTGCCGAGTTGGCGCTGGATTCGACCGCGAACCCGGCCAACGTCACGCGACCCGCGGGCAGGCCGAACGGAGTAGGGAAAGAGGTGCGTCAGGGACAGCTGGGCCTCACGGGGACGCGGACATTCCTTCGGGGCGGATCCCTCACCGCGACGGTCTTCGGGCTCAAGCGCAATCTCGCCAACCCGATTGCCAGCGCCTTTATCGGACTCGACCGGTGGGCCTATGGAATTCGCACGAGCGGCACGCTCCCGTTCGCGCTGGGGCCGGCGACAGGAACGATCACCACGGGACTGGATGGGCAGTGGCTCCGCGACGCACGCGTGAACGAGAACGTCGCGCGAACGGCCCGTACCCGCGATCAGCTGGAGCTGGTGAACGAACTGGGTCCCTTTGCCCAGGTGTCGTTCTCGCCTGTGCCGCGGGCGACTGTCACGCTCGGCGCACGGTACGACCGGGTGCGCTTCGAGGCGCAGGATCACTTCCTGAGCGACGGCGACGACTCGGGCGTCCGGCTCATGGACGCTCCCTCCGGTACGGCCGGGATCGTGTTCGATGTGCATGATGCGGCGATTCCGTACGCCAGTGTTTCTACATCGTTCGAGACACCCACGACGACCGAACTGGGCAACCAGCCGACCGGCCCCGGCGGGTTCAACCCGACGCTCAACCCGCAAACAGCGACGAACTACGAAGTGGGCCTCCGCGGTTTCATCGCGGGCCGCGCCCGGTACTCGGCCGCCTTCTACCGCGCCGAGGTGCGGAGCGAGCTGATTCCGTTCGATGTGCCAGGCGCGCCGGGACGACGGTTCTACCGCAATGCGGGCTCGTCACGGCACCAGGGCGCGGAGATCGGCGTCACCGTCTCTCCCATCAGCGCCCTCAGGATTCGCGGCGGGTACACGTACTCGAAGCATCATTTCCTGAACTACCGGACGGCCACCCTCGTGATGGACGGAAAGGCGCTGCCGGGGGTCCCGCGTCACTACCTGTCGGGATCGGCCACGCTGGAGGTCGCCCGCCATGGCTGGGTGACCATCGAGGAGACCGCGTCGTCCTCGTGCTTCGTGGACGACCCGAATACGCTGCAAAACGGGAAGTGGGCGGCCACCAATGTCCGCGCAGGAGTGGACGTGGCGGTCACGGGGTGGAACATCAAGGTGTTTGGCGGGGTCGGGAACTTGTGGAACGCGCGGTACGCCGGTTCTGTGCAGGTCAATGCGGCGGGCGGGCGGTATTTCGAGCCGGCGCCGCCCAGGAGCTTCTTTGTGGGAGCGGAGATCGGTGCGCGGTAACTGGGACGCGAGACGCGTGCCGAGTCATTCCGCGTCTCTCATCTCCTCTTTCTTCAGACTGCCATAGCAATTCTCTCCGATTCTTCCCAGAGCCGCGATGCGAGGGATGCGTCCCGGGAGATGGGAGACCCTTCCGCGACATTGCAATCGGCAAAATATTCGCCGCTGACGCCGGACGCTCCTGGATGCACTCCCACATAGCACTGGGTTGCGGCGCCCTGCGCAACCGTCTTCAGAACGAGGGGCTCGGCGACGGCGAGAGCGAATTGAATCACCGGGTTCATGCTCCGGCCAAGATTCGTCTTGATGACCCCGGGATGAATCGCGTTGGCCGTTTGCTTCTTCGACTTCAATCGCCTCGCCAATTCCCGGGCAAAGAGCAAATTCGCGAGTTTTGACTGGGCGTACATCGCCCAGGGTCGATAGCTCCTGGCTCCGGACAGATTGTCAAACTCGATACCGTTCTTGGGAGCGGCTCGATGGGCGTCACTGCTGACAAGCACGACTCGTCCGTTTTCGCTCAACCGATCCAGGAGCCCGGTGACCAGCATGAAATGTCCGATATGGTTCGTAAAGAACTGGAGCTCATAGCCGCAAGCTTGCTGCAGGGTTGGCAAGGCCATGATGCCGGCGTTGCAAATCAAGGCGTTCAGAGGCTCGCCACTCTTCTTCACCGTGGCCACGCATGCCCGCACGGAAGCGGGATCAGAAAGTTCGCAGGCCAGCGAGATCAGGGTCGGCGAGAATGACGAGCACGCGGCGCGCACCGTATCCGCCGTGCGGCCGGTCGCGATGATCTTTGCGCCGCGTCGTGCCAAGACCCGCACCGTCTCAAGGCCAAGCCCTGAACTTGTTCCGGTGACAAGGATGGTCTGGCCCTTCAGGTCGATGTCCCCAGTGATATCCTCAGCCGTCGATCCATAACCGAATCCGCTGAGGCCCTTTCGCTTGAATATTGAAAGAACTGACATGATGGGGCCTCCTGGTGGGATGTCTTCTAGTGCCGGAACTGTCTCGTTCCCGTCAGCACCATCGCCAGTCCCGCCTTGTCCGCCGCGGCAATCACGTCAGCGTCCTTCACCGAACCACCGGGCTGAACAATTGCCTTGACGCCGGCCTCCGCCGCCTGCTCGACGCCGTCGGGGAAGGGAAAGAAGGCGTCTGAGGCAAGCGCAGCGCCCGTGATGTCGTGGCCCGCGTTCTTCGCCTTGTGCACCGCCATGAACACCGCGTCCACCCGGCTCATTTGCCCGGCGCCGATCCCGATCGCGGCCTCGTTGTGCGCCAGCAGGATGGCGTTCGACTTGACCGCCGCCACCGCTGGCCAGGCGAAGATCAGGTCCCGCCATTCTTCGTCGGTGGGCGGCCGCTTGGTCACGACCTTCCAGGTGGAGTTGTCCGCCGAGTAGACGAAACGGTCCTGCACGAGCATGCCGCCCCGCATGCGCTTCACGTCGAACAACAGCTGGCCCGGGTCGAGCGGGAACTCGATGATGCGCAGGTTCTTTCGCTGCTTGAGCACGGCGAGCGCGTCGTCGTGGTAGCGCGGTGCGACGATGACCTCGACGAAGAGGTCTCCCAGCGCCTTGGCCGTGAGCGCGTCCACCAGCGTGTTGAACCCGATGACGCTTCCGAACGCCGACACCTTGTCCGTCGCCAGGGCGCGCTCGAATGCCTGCGTCGCCGAGAGGCCGAGAGCGATGCCACACGGGTTCGTGTGCTTGATGATTGCGCAGGCCGGCTCGCGGGTCCACGGGGCGAGCGCCAGGACCGCGCCCTCGATATCCAGCAGGTTGTTGAACGACAGCTCCTTGCCGTGGAGCTGGATCATGTCGGCAACGCCTCGCCGCTCGCCGGGAACCGAGTAGAGCGCGGCGCGCTGGTGCGGGTTCTCGCCGTAGCGGAGCGGCTGGAGGCGCTCGAGCGCAAACCCGAGGTAGCGGGGGAGTGCGCCCTGGTCCTGGCTCAGGTATGCCGCGATCGCGGTGTCGTACGCCGCGGTGTGGGCATAGACCTTGGCCGCAAGTTCCCGGCGGAGCGGTTCGGCCACCGGCCCGGCGCGCAGGGCCTCGAGCACCCGCGGGTAGTCGGCCGGATCCACGATGACGATGACCGACTCGTGGTTCTTGGCGGCGGAGCGCAGCATGGACGGCCCGCCGATGTCGATCTGCTCGATGGCGTGTTCCAGCGTGACTGACGGGTCGGCGACGGTCTCGCGGAACGGATAGAGGTTCACGGCCACCAGGTCGATCGGCGCGATGCCTTTCGCCTTGATCGCAGCCATGTGTTCCGGCCGGTTTCGGAGCGCGAGTAGTCCGCCGTGAATGGCCGGGTGCAGGGTCTTCACCCGCCCGTCCAGGATCTCGGTGAATCCGGTCACCTGTTCGACCGGTGTCACCGCGACGCCTTCCTGGGTCAGCGCCTGGGCGGTGCCGCCGGTGGAAATGATCTCCCACCCCAAGGCGACCAGGCTGCGGGCGAACTCAACGGAACCACGCTTGTCGGACAGCGAAATCAGGGCTCGGGGCACGCTTCGGTCCTCAGAACGGCGGGAAACGGGAAAAGGGAAAAGTACTACTTCGCGAGACTCACGACGCGACCGGCCCTGGCCGCCGCCATGACCACCTCGGGCAGTAACTGGTGTTCTACCGCAAGCACTCGAGCAGCCAGCTTGTCCGGCGAATCGCCGGGCAGGACCGCCACGGTGCGCTGGGCGATGACCTCACCGCGGTCGAACTCGGTGGTCACAAGGTGCACGGAGGCGCCGGAGACCGAGGCGCCGGAATCGAGCACCGCTCGATGTACCCGGGCCCCGTACATGCCGGGGCCCCCGAAGTCCGGGAGCAGGGCGGGGTGGACGTTGATCATCCGCCCGGCGAACGCGGTAACCGTGTCCGGCGGCACCAGCTTGAGGTAGCCGGCGAGGACCACGAGATCTGCTCTCGCGTCTTGCAGCGCCTTGGTGAGGGCGGGACCGTCAGCCGGGCTTCCGATCACCTCGGCGGGCACCCCTGCGTTTTGCGCCCGCGTGAGCGCGCCGGCATCCGGATTGTTGGACAGGACCAGCACGACCTCGGCGGGTGACCGGCGCGAACACGCGTCGAGGATTGCCTGCAGGTTGCTCCCGCCACCCGATGCCAGGACGGCGACGCGGTACGGCTCAGCCACGCGTCGCCCGAACCGCTTCGGCAACCGCCGCGAACTCGTCGTCGGCGATCGTGCGGACGTCGAGCACGACATGCCCGTCGTGGGCGCGGGCGACGACCGCGGGCCGCTGGTGCCGCAAGACCTCCAGCATCGTCTCGCACGAGGGGGTCTCGACTGCCACGAGGCTCGTAGAAAGCCGCGCGTCGGGGAACGATCCACCGCCGACCGATGACTGCCCCGGCACCACCTTCGCGCCGCCGATCTTCTTCGCGAGCCGCCGGGCCCGGCTCGCCAGCTCGGCGGCTGGTGCGGTGATCATGCGGAGCACGGGCACTTCCGCGAGCGCCACCGCCGGGTCGCGATAGAGCGCGAGGGTCGCCTCCAGCGCAGCCAGCGTGCTCTTGTCGGGGCGGAGGGCGCGCGCCAGCTGGTTGGCGGCGATGCGCTCGATGAGCGCCGCGGGCCCGACGATGATCCCTGCCTGCGGGCCGCCGAGGAGCTTGTCGCCCGAGAAGACCACGACTGCGCCCGCCGTGACGCTCGGCTGAACGCGCGGCTCACCGGTCAGTCCGTATGCGGCGAGGTCAACCAGAAGTCCACTCCCCACGTCATGCACCACGGGAATGCCCTGTGGGCCGGCGAGCGCGACAATCTCCTCCACCGACACCTCGCTCGTGAAGCCGGCGATGCTGAAGTTCGAGCGATGGACCTTGAGCACGCAACGTGTCCGCGGTGACAGCGCCGCGGCGTAGTCGGCCCGATGCACCCGGTTGGTTGTTCCGACTTCGACCAGCGTCGAGCCGCTCTTCGCCAGGATCTCGGGGATCCGGAATCCGCCGCCGATTTCCACGAGCTCGCCCCGGGACACGATCGTCTCACCGCCCTCGGCAAGTGTGTTGAGCGTGAGCAGGAGTGCGGCTGCGGCATTCGTCGAGACGAACGCGTCGCCTGCGCCGGTGAGCTGGCGGAGCAGGTCGCGGGTGTGATCCTGCCGGGAGCCCCGCTTGCCTTCGTCCAGCTCGTACTCGAGTGCGACGTAGCCGCCGGCATCCACCAGCGCCTTGCGCGCGGACGCGGGCAGCGGCGCGCGGCCGAGGTTGGTGTGGAGGATGACACCGGTCGCGTTGATCACCGGGATGAGCGACGTCTGGTGGCGGGTGGCCAGGCGGACGCGAACCTGCTCGAGGAGGTCGACCGGCGCGCTGGTGTGATTGGTCCGCGCGTGGTCCAGCGCGGCGCGAATGGCGTCCACGACGGCCGCGCTGGGAGCCCCCGTTGTCAGACCGGCGCGCTCAGCGTCGGCCAGCACGGCGTTGACGGAGGGCAGGGCGCGCCGGGCGTCGTTCACGGGCGTGCCTTCGTGGTGTCGGCCCGGGTTGAGTCTTTCCGCGCGGGTTCGGCGGGGAGCACGAGAACGTTGGTGGATTCGCCGACCGCGCCGGCGGCATTCGGAACGGCCGCGTTGATGATGTAGCGGCCTCCGGGGCGAAGCGCTTCACCCAGGACGACCACCCACGTGTTGCTGAGCCGCGGCCGGGTCGCGAGGAGCGCGATCGTGGCGCTGTCCACGGCCGCGACTGGCCGCTGGCCCGGCGCAACCGTTGGCGTGACGCCGACGGCAGGGGGGCGTGGACGCGGCGCGGGTGGTCGCGGAGCGCCCGAGTCGGTGACGGCCGGGGCCCGCGTCGATCGGGCGGAATCGTAAGCTGCCGGTAACTGGATGGCGGTCACGGCGACCGGCACCGAGTCGGGCAAGGTGCGAACCCGGATCGTGCCGGGGGGCGGTCCACCGGGCAGGAGAGGCTGGTTGAAATCGAGCCGGATGGCGAGGCTGTCGGCGCGCTGGGCGGTGCGCAGCCGCGGGCCCACCGTGTCGTGGACGAACGTCCACAACGTCAGGCTGAGAGTGGAATCCAGCGTCACGACAGCCGAATCAAAGGGCTCGCGGTAGTCGCGCTTGCGGTTGCTGTTCTTGTCGATCGTGCCGGCAATGACGTAGCGGCCCGGAGGCACCGCGTTGACGCTGAACCGGCCGGTCGAATCCGCCACCGCCCAGAACACCAGGGAATCGGACAGGCGGATCATCTCGACCAGGGCCTTTGCGGCGACGCTGCCGGTCTCCCAGTCGAGCGCCCGACCGGTGGTGCTGGTGGCGGGAATCGGGCCGCCCGTGGAAAAGGCGATGGAGCGCCCGCCGACCAGGCGGTTGTTCCGGAGATCCATGACTCCCGGGAGCAGCGTGAGCTGATACGGCACGTCGGCCCGCCATCCCTTCTTCGGCCGCACCTCGATGGCGTCGCGCTTCCAGGACACGATCAGGGCGTCCGAGCGGGGTGATACGACGATCAGCTGGTCGAGCGTGACGCCCGGCCGTTCGCTGATGACCTCGTTGAACTGGAGGACGGCGGCCTTCTTGAGGTCTTTCAGGACGGACCCCGAGTCGGGCGTAATGGAAACCAGGACAGGCGGCGTGAGGTCGGGCGGGCCGCCCGGCGGGTCCTGGACGGTGGCACAGGCCAGGAAAAGCGGGAGAAGGGAAAAGGGAAAAGGGAAAAGTAAAGCAAAGCCGCTGTACCTTTCCCTCTTCCCTTTTCCCTTTTCCCTTCTCATCCACATCCCAGCACTATCAGTTTGCCCGCCAGTGCCTCGCGCTGTTCCCGTGCCGAGCGCTCCCGCGCGCGTTCCTTCTCGATCACCTCGGCCGGCGCGCGACCGATGAACTTCTCGTTCGCCAGCGTCGCGGCGACGGTCGTGATCTGCTTCTCTATGCGGGCCAGTTCGTCCGACAGTCGCGCGCATTCCCGCCCGACATCAATCGCGTCTCCCAGCGGGACGAACACGCCCGAGCCATCCTCGAGGACAGCGTGGGTGCCGACCTCGTTCGACGGCCCGCCGCTGATCACGAGGTGGCTGATCTTGCCCAGCCGCTCTATGGTGCGCTGCTCCGCATTGAACGCCTCGAGCGCGTCCGTGTTGGCGGGCTCGACCGATGCCCGGATGCCTTTCCCCGGCTCGATCCCGTACTCTGCGCGGATCGTCCGCACCGCGGTGATCAACGCTTGGACGCGCGCGAACCGGTTTTCGGCTTCGGTGTCGAGGAGGCGCGAGTCGGGGGCGGGCCAGGAGGTGCGCGCGAGCAGCCCGGAAGCGCCGGGGAAGTGTCCCCACAGCTCCTCGGTAATGAACGGCATGACCGGGTGCAGCAACTGGAGCGATGCGGAGAACACGTGCGCGAGGATACTCCGCGCGACGTCGCCGCCGGGCGTCGTGCCGTAGAGGCGCGGCTTCGCCTGCTCCAGGTACCAGTCGGCCAGGTCGTGCCAGATGAACTGGTAGACGTCGGTCCCGGCGTCGTTGAGCCGGAACCGCGCGTAGGCCTCGGTGGCAGACGCGATGACCCGGTGGCAGCGCGAGAGGATCCAGCGGTCGGCCAGCTCGAACCGCGCGGGGTCAATCGACGACAGCGGCGCCGGCGCCGTCTCGAAGTTCGACAGCGTGAACCGCGCGGCATTCCAGAGCTTGTTGGCGAAGTTGCGCCCGGGCGCGAAGCTGACCTCGAGATCCTGGTTGTCGAGCGCCAGGTCCGTCCCGACCGGCGCCGTCACCGTCATGACGTACCGGAGCGCGTCGGCGCCGTAGCGCTTGATGACCTCGAGCGGATCGATCCCGTTGCCTAGCGACTTGGACATTTTGCGATGCTGGTTGTCGCGCACGATCCCGTTCAGCACCACGGTCTCGAAGGGCCGCTCATCGAGGAAGTGGTAGCCCAGCATGACCATGCGGGCGACCCAGAAGAAAATGATGTCGGCGCCGGTGACCAGCGAATGGCCGGGGTAGAACCGCGCAAGATCCCTGGTCTTCTTCGGCCATCCCAGCGTGGCAAACGGCCAGAGGCCGGACGAGAACCATGTGTCCAGCACGTCGTCGTCCTGGCGCACGGTCTTGCCGCATTCGGCGCAAGCGGGCGGGGTGCTCTCGGCGACCGTGATGTGCCCGTCCGGGCAATACCACGCGGGAATGCGGTGCCCGAACCAGATCTGCCGCGACACGTTCCAGTCGCGAATCTCGGAAAGCCAGCGCTCGTACACCGAGCCCCAGTGCTCCGGAATGAACCGAATGCGGCCCTTCCGGAACTCGGCGAGCGCCCGGTCCGCCAGCGGTTTCATTTTCACGAACCACTGGTCGCTCAGGCGCGGCTCGACGACCGTGTCGCACCGGTAGCAGCGCCGCACGGCGTGCTGATGCGTTTCGATCTTGACCAGCAAGCCGGCCTGCTCGAGCTGTTCGACAATCTTCTTGCGCGCGGCGAACCGGTCCATGCCCCGTAGGGCGACCGGCACGCGGTCCCCGGCCGACATCTTGCCGTCCTCGGTCATGATGATCGGCGGCTCGGTGCCTGGCCACGCCTTCGCGATCTCGAAGTCGTTGGGGTCGTGGGCCGGAGTCACCTTGAGCATGCCAGTGCCGAACCCGCGCTCGACCGCGGTGTGGGTCTCCACGGGAATCACCGTGCCCGAAAGCGGGATCTCCACCATCTGCCCGCGCATCCCGGCGAAGCGTTCATCCTCCGGGTGGTACACGACGGCAACATCGCCGAACATGGTCTCTGGGCGGGTGGTGGCGACGATGACGCCGCCCTTGTCCGTCGCGCCGTCGGCCCGCGGATACCGGATATGGTAGAGCTTGCCCTCGGTGTCGTGGAATTCGGCTTCTTCGTCCGACAGGGACGTAAGGCAGCTCGGGCACCAGTGAATCACGCGGTGCCCGCGATACATGAGCCCCTGCTGGTGCAGCGTGACGAATACGTGGCGCACGGCGCCCGAGTATTCGTCGTCCAGCGTGAAGCGGGTCCGGGTCCAGTCGCACGAGGCTCCGAGCGCCTTGAGCTGCTCGAGGATGATCCCGCCCTTTTCCTTCTGGTAGGCGTGGACCCGTTCCAGGAATGCCGTGCGGCCGACTTCCTGGCGGGTTTTCCCTTCCTTCTTCAGCTGTCGCTCGATCACCGTATGGGTCGCGATCGCCGCGTGGTCCGAGCCCGGCAGCCACAGCGTCTCGCGGCCACGCATGCGTTCGAAGCGGATCAGGATATCCTGGAGCGTGTTGTTGAGACCGTGCCCCATGTGGAGGACGTCGGTGACGTTGGGCGGCGGAATGACGATGACGTAGGGCGCCTTGGGCGAACCGGGGTCGGCGGTAAACACGCCGGCGTCGAGCCAGCGCCGATAGGTGCCGGACTCCACGGAGGACGGGTCATACTGGGGCGGCAGCGCGGGTCGGGCGGCCGCGCCGGTGGGCGTGTCAGACATCGGGGGAGACTCGTCCGGTCAGGAGATGGAGCCCGGCGCCGGAACGCCGAGCGGCAGGTCGCGGCCTTCGACCAGGATGCGATTCACGACGACGTCGGCGCCCGCCACGGCGGCGGCCGCTTCGCCCGCCGCCTGCCGCGTGCGTTCATCCGGGGCCGTACCCCAGAGTTCGACGACGCCGCCCTCAAGCACCCGGGCGGACACCGTCAGGCGCCGCGTGGCCGCGGTGTTCCGGAGGGCGCGGAGCACGGCCCGCTCCACATGGTCCGGGTCCATGGGCTCGGCGGCGGGCCGGCCGCGGAAGAGCCGCCGGAGCCGCTCGGGATGCACGTCCCCCAGCCACTCGCCGAGCACAACGCCGGCCAGGAGCCCCGCTCCCACGCCGAGCGCCGTTCCCAGCGCAACGGAGAGGAGGCCGTCTTGTTCTCGTTTGGAATGTCTCAGGCGGTACCGCAGAGGTCCCTCCGGTGGCAGTAGAGCCACGTATGCGCTAGAATAATAAGAACTTGCGCATCTGCCCGGTATGGCGGTCGAGGCCGCTCGTCTGACAATCCGCATAACGCTACCCGACGGCAGCGTGCGAGAGGTCCCTGCTGGAACGACTGCGCGCCAGGTGGCGGAGCAGATCAGCCAGGGACTCGCGCGCGCCGCCACGTCCGCCAAGGTCAACGGCGAAACGTGGGATCTCTCCCGCCCGATCAATCAGGACGCATCGGTCGAGATTCTCAAGGAGGACGGCCCGGACGCGCTGTACGTCCTTCGCCACTCGTCCGCGCACGCGCTCGCCACGGCGGTTCGGCAGCTCTACCCCGGCGCCGGCATCGGGTTCGGCCCGCCGATTGATGACGGATTCTACTACGACTTCGAGGTACCGCGGCCTTTTACCCCCGAAGATCTCGCGCAAATCGAAGAAAAGATGCGGGAGGTCGCGAAGGAAGATCAGCAGTTCGCCCGGAGAGAGGTGAGCCGCGAGGAGGCCCGGGAGCTTTTCAAGGGCGATCCGCTCAAGCTCGAGCGGCTCGAGGAGCTGGGCCCGGACGAGATCATTTCCGTGTACACCAACGGCCCGTTTGTGGACCTCTGCCGAGGCCCGCACCTGCCCGGTACCGGGCGCATCAGGCATTTCAAGCTCCTGCACGGCGCGGGCGCGTATTGGCGCGGCGACTCCCGCCGCCAGATGCTCCAGCGCATTTACGGCACCGCGTGGTACAAGAAGGCCGACCTCGACCAGTATCTGCACCGGCTGGAGGAGGCATCGAAGCGCGACCACCGGATGCTGGGCAAGCAGCTCGACCTCTTCAGCATCCAGGAAGACGTCGGGCCCGGGCTCATTTTCTGGCACCCCAAGGGGGCGGTCATCCAGTTCCAGCTGCGCCGCCTGATCGAGGACGAGGTCTTGAAGCGCGGGTACGACCTGGTCTACACGCCCCACATTACCCGGGAAGATCTCTTCCGCCGCTCGGGGCACCTCCCGCTGTACGAGCACAACCAGTACCCGGCAATGGGTGCCGGCGCAGGCGAGTCGGACGAAGTGCGCTACCGGGCGAAGCCGATGAACTGCCCGGGACACGTGCTCATCTACTCGTCGCGGCAGCGTTCGTACCGCGACTTGCCGATCCGGCTGGCCGAAGTGGCGAACGTCTATCGAAACGAGTTGTCCGGCACCTTGCACGGACTCCTCCGCGTTCGCGGCCTCACCATGGACGACGCGCACATTTTCTGTCGCGAGGACCAGATCGAGGAAGAAATCTTCCAGATGCTGGACCTCACCGATCACATTCTTGGCAAGGTGTTCGGGCTCGACTACCGGCTCGACCTGGCCACTCGGCCCGAGAAGAAGATCGGCAACGACGAGGCGTGGGACGTCGCCGAGCAGGCGCTGGCCAAGGCCCTCGAGCGGCGGGGGCTCAAGTACGGGATGGACGTGGGTGGCGGCGCGTTCTACGGCCCCAAGATCGACGTGAAAGTCCGGGACGCCATCGGCCGGGAGTGGCAGGGCACGACGATCCAGCTCGACTACCAGCTGCCGTTGCGGTTTGAGCTCGAGTACATCGGGTCGGACAACAAGCCGCATCGGCCGGTCATGATGCACCGCGCGATCTACGGCACGATCGAGCGGTTCGTCGGCCTGCTGATCGAGCACTTCGTCGGGGCGTTTCCCGTCTGGCTCGCGCCGGAGCAGGTGCGCGTCATCCCCATCACGGACGACCAGGCGCCGGCGGCGAAGAAGATTCACGAGAGATTGCGGGCCACCGCGGTGCGCTCGCACCTCGACGACCGGAACGAGACGCTCAACTACCGGATCCGCGACGGTGAGCTGATGAAGGTGCCCTACATCGTGGTGGTCGGCGCCCGGGAAGTGGAGCAGGGAACGGTCGCGGTCCGCGCGCGCGGGGCGGGGAACAAGCAGGAGATCCTGCCCCTGGACGCCTTCGAGCAGCGACTCGCGGCGGAGATCGCGTCCCGGTCGCTAGTGTTAGGGAAGATTTGATGCCCAACGCCGATCGCACGCCCGTCATCGTCAGCGCGACGCGGACCCCCATCGGGAAGTACCTGGGCGGCCTCGCGCCGCTCAAGGCCACCGAGCTGGGCGGCATCGCGGTCCGCGAGGCGGTGCGGCGCGCCGGCGTGGACGCCGCGGCGGTCGAGGAAGTGATCCTCGGCAACGTGCTCCAGGGTGGCGAGGGCCAGGCCCCCGCGCGGCAAGCGGCGATCAAGGCGGGTCTCCCCGGCACCATTCCTTCCCTCACGATCAACAAGGTGTGCGGCTCGGGTCTCAAGGCGGTCATGCTGGCCGCGCAGGCGATCAAGGCCGGCGACGCGCAATGCATCGTGGCCGGCGGCATGGAGTCCATGTCCAACACCCCGCACTACCTCTTCGGCATGCGGACCGGCATCAAGTTCGGCAACCAGCAGATGCTGGACGGCACGATCCACGACGGCCTGTGGTGCTCGTTCGGCGACTGCCACATGGGGAGCTACGCGGAGTACACCGCGCAGAAGGCGCAGGTCTCCCGCGCGGAGCAGGACCAGTTTTCCCTCGAAAGCCACCAGAAGGCCGTTGCGGCCACCGAGAATTGCACGTTCTCGGCCGAGATCGTAAAAGTCGAGATTCCCGGCAGGAAGGGGCCGACGGTCATCGAGAAGGACGAGAGCCCGCGCAAGGAAACGTCGCTCGAGGTGCTCGCCGGCCTCAAGCCGGCCTTCGAGAAGAACGGCACCGTGACCGCCGGGAACGCGCCGGGGTTGAACGATGGGGCGTCCGCGCTGGTGGTCGTGTCCGAGGCGTTCGCCAAGGCGCATGGCCTGGCCGTGCTGGCCCGCATCACGGCGTACGCGACCGGCGGCGGCGAGCCGAAAGACCTCTTCTTCGCCCCGATCGTGGCGGTGCAGAATCTCATGGCAAAAGCGAAGACGAAGATCGGCGACTACGACCTCATCGAAGCGAACGAGGCGTTCGCGGTGCAGGCGCTGGCCGACGGCAAGGCGCTGGGGTGGGATTGGAGCCGCGTGAACGTGAATGGCGGCGCCGTGGCGCTGGGACACCCGATCGGCGCGTCCGGCGCGCGGGTGCTGACGACTCTGCTGTACGCACTCAAGGCCCGAAACAAGACAACCGGCCTGGCGACCCTCTGCCTGGGTGGCGGGAACGCCGTGGCCCTCTCCGTGGAGCGCGTGTCATGACCACGCCGACCTCTGGTTCCATCGAAGCAGTCGCGCAGCCGGCCTTTGGCGCGAAGCGCGCCGTCGCCGTCCTGGCGGGCGTCCTCCTCGTGTCGCTCGGCGCGCAGGCGGCCGTACCGATACCGGGCAACCCGGTGCCGATCACGCTCCAGGTCCCGGCCGTGCTCATCGTCGGCGGCCTGTTGGGCCCCGCGCTCGGTTCTGCAACGCTCGTTCTCTATCTACTGATGGGCGCCGCCGGGCTACCGGTGTTTGCACCGACCGGCACGCTCGTTGGGTTCGCCCGGCTCATCGGGCCGACAGGCGGATATCTCCTGGCGTATCCCGTGGCGGCGGGGCTTGTTGGGCAGATCACTGCCGGAGGACGCTCGTGGGCTCGGCTCTGGATCGGTCTTCTCGCCGGTCTCGTGGTGATTCACGCCGGGGGTGTGGCCCAGCTCGCGGCATTGGGAGGCGATCTCTCGATCGCGCTCAGGTTCGGGTCCCTGCCGTTCCTGCTCGGAGACTGTCTCAAGGTCCTGCTGGCCGGTCTCGTGATCCGGCGGCTTGGCACAAAGGCGCGCGCGGCCCTCTGACCTGGAAACCAGCTGGCCAGGCGCTCCTGGCAATTCTCGGCTTCTATGCCGTTGCCATCCTTGCCGGGGGCGTCGTCGGGTTGGTAACACCCACGCACATAGGCTCCGGGCAAATCGGGTACGTCGCGTCGCAATCCGTATTGGGTGCGGTGAGCGCGGGGATCGCCACGGCACTCTGGGTGATCCTCAAGTGGCGCTCGTGGCGCGAGCAGGGCTGGCCCGGCCTCCGAAGCGGCGCGATGGGATTCGCGTGGGGGCTCGGCATTGGCGCGCTCATGGCGGCGATCGTCCTTGTGGCGGAAGTCGCGCTGGGTGGTGTGCGGGTCCAGATGACCGGCCAGCCGTTCTCCGCCTATGCGGCCGTGGCACCGGTGTTGTTCTTCTGGCTGGCCGTGGCCGCGTTGGCTGAAGAGCTCCTCTTCCGCGGCTTTCCACTGGCGCGGCTGGCGCAAGTCACGGGCCCGGTTGCGGCGACGTTCATACTCACGGTCGGGTTTACCGGCGTGCACGCGATGAACCCCGGCGTGACCCCGCTCGGACTGTTCAATGTCGGTCTCGCGTCGCTGGTCCTCTCCGCCGCCTTCTTCGCCTGGGGCGGTCTGCCTGCCGCGTGGGGCCTGCACCTCGGCTGGAACGCGGGCCTCGTGCTTGGAGCCGCCGCGCCGGTCTCGGGCCTCAGCATCGAGCTTCCGGGCCTTCACTACCTCCGCGCCGGACCGGACTGGCTGTCGGGCGGCGACTTCGGGCCCGAAGGCGGGCTGCTGGCCTCGTTCGTCATGCTGGCCGCGATCATGGTCCTCGGCAACCGCGTGATCTCCGGCCGCGGCGCCGCGGCCGTCCTAGAGCGTTCGAGCGTGGAGCCTGCGGCGTGAAGCGCGTTGCCGTGATCGGCGCCGGCACCATGGGGAATGGAATCGCGCACGTGTTTGCGCAGTCGGGCACCGACGTGACGCTGATTGACGTCTCATCTGCCGCGCTGGACGGTGCGCTGGCGGCCATCCGGAAGAACCTCGATCGCCAGGTGAAGAAGGGGACGACGACAGACGCCGACCGCGATGCCGTGATGAAGCGGATCACGCCGGCGACCGACGTAGGCAGGGCAGCGGGTGCCGACCTGATCGTGGAGGCCGCAACGGAAGCGCCGGAGATCAAGTTCAAGATCTTCCGGGACATGGACCGCGCATCCGCCGGCTCGGCGATCCTGGCCACGAATACGTCGTCCATTTCGATCACCGAGATCGCGGCGCAGACGGCGCACCCCGACCGCGTGATCGGCATGCACTTCATGAACCCCGTTCCGCTCATGCCGCTGGTCGAGGTGATTCGCGGCCTCCAGACCTCCGCCGAAACGACGGCGGCGGTCATGAGCGCGGCGCGGGCACTCGGGAAGACGCCGGTCGAGGTGAACGACTCGCCCGGCTTCGTGTCGAATCGCGTCCTGCTGCCCATGATTAACGAGGCGGTCTTCTGCGTCATGGAAGGCGTGGCGACGCCGGAATCGGTGGACACGGTCATGAAGCTGGGCATGAACCACCCGATGGGGCCGCTCGCGCTGGCGGACCTGATCGGGCTGGACGTGTGCCTCGCGATTCTCGAGGTCCTGCACCGCGGGCTTGGCGACGACAAGTACCGGCCATGCCCGCTGCTCCGGAAAATGGTCGCCGCCGGCCAGCTGGGACGGAAGAGTGGCAGGGGGTTCTATGAATACGGCAAGTGACGTGCTGACCCACCTCGAAGAACAGCGTGCCGAGGTGGTGGCGATGGCGCGCGATTTCGCGACTCGCGAGATCGTGCCGCACGCGGCCGAGTGGGACCGCGAGGCGCGGTTCCCTGTCGAGACGATGAAGCGCCTGGCGGACCTGGGCTTCTTCGGGATGCTGATTCCGGAGGAATACGACGGACTGGGGCTCGACCTGCTGACGTACCTGATGGTGCTCGAGGAAATCGCCGTGGCGGATGCGGGCGTGGCGGTGTCGCTCTCCATTCACAACTCCCTGGCGGCCGGCATGATCCTGGCCCAGGGGTCTGACGAGCAGCGAAGCCGCTGGCTCAAGCCCATGGCGCGGGGCGACGTGCTGGCCGCCTTCTCGCTGTCCGAGCCGGACAGCGGCTCCGATGCGGCGAGCCTTTCGACGCGGGCAGAGCGCAGCGGCACCCAGTGGGTCCTGAACGGCATGAAGGCCTGGGTCACCAACGGCGACGTGGCGGATCTCATCATCGTCATGGCGCGGAGTGGCGTTTCGGACACGCCGCCGGGTGCCCGGGGTATTTCCGCGTTCCTGCTGCCGCGACGTACCCCGGGCGTGACACCGGGGAAGCCCGAAGACAAGATGGGCCTCCGGGCGTCGCACACGACGACGCTCGCCCTTACCGACGTTCGCCTCGGAGCAGAGGCGCTGCTGGGCAAGGAGGGCGTAGGTTTCGCGTATGCCCTGGCCGGGCTGGACCGCGGGCGGCTGGGGATCGCGGCGCAGGCGGTCGGCATTTCGCGGGCAGCGCTCGATCACGCCGTGCGCTATGTTTCGGAGCGGAAACAGTTCGATACGCCGATTCGGGAGTTCCAGGCCATCCAGTTCCGCCTGGCCGACATGGCGACCCGGGTTGCCGCCGCCCGCTCGCTCCTGCACGAAGCCGCACGCGGCGGCGTGCCCAATGCGCCGGCAAACGCCCAGGCGAGCATGGCCAAGTTGTTCGCCTCGGAGACCGCGATGTGGGTCACGACGCACGCGGTGCAGATCTTCGGCGGGTATGGGTACATGCGGGACTATCCCGTGGAGCGGCTGTTCCGGGACGCCAAGGTCACGGAGATATATGAAGGCACATCGGAGATTCAGCGGATGGTGATTGGACGGGCGCTGGGCAATGGCTGAGAAGATTCCCATCGGCGCGGACCATGCTGGCTTCGAGCTGAAAGAACGGCTCAAGGCCGAGCTCCGGAAGCTGGGGTACGAGCCGGTGGACGTCGGCACCAACTCCACCGAATCCACGGACTATCCCGACTACGCGAAGCCGGTGGCGGAGCAGGTGAGCTCAGGCCTGGCGAAGCGGGGCATCCTCACCTGCGGGACGGGGCTTGGCATGTCCTACACGGCGAACCGGTTCCCCGGCGTGCGGGCGGCGGTCGCGTGGAAGGCCGAAATTGCCGAGCTTGCCCGGCATCACAACGACGCCAATGTGCTCGTGCTACCCGCCCGGTTCGTGAGTGAAGACGAAGGCGTGGAAATTCTCAAGCGCTGGCTGGAAACCCCGTTCGACGGGGGACGGCACGAAAGACGCATCGCCAAGATCGAGAGGCCGACGTGATTGACCGGCGCGCTCACCTGCCCGAAGCGGATCCCGAAGTCTTCGCCATTGTCCAGCGGGAGGTGGAGCGGCAGGAAGACGGCCTGGAGATGATCGCGAGCGAGAACTTCACCTCGCGCGCCGTCATGGAGGCCGCCGGCACCGAGCTGACCAACAAGTACGCCGAAGGCCTGCCGGGGAAGCGGTACTACGGTGGGTGCGAGTTCGTGGACCAGGTGGAACGGCTCGCCATCGAGCGCTGCCTCAAGATTTTCGGGGCGGACCACGCGAACGTCCAGCCGCACAGCGGCGCGCAGGCCAACTTTGCCGCGTTCCTCGCGGTCCTCGAACCGGGCCAGACGTTCCTCGGCCTCAAGCTCACGCACGGCGGCCACCTCACGCACGGATCGCCGGTGAACGTGTCGGGCCGGTTGTTCAAGGCGGAGCAGTACGAGGTCAACGAGACCACGGGCCTCATTGATCTCGACCAGGTGCGGGACCTGGCGCGCAAGGTTCACCCGAAGATGATCGTGGCGGGGGGCAGCGCCTACCCGCGCATCATCGATTTCGCGGCATTTGCCGAAATCGCCAAGGAAGTGGACGCAACGTTGTTCGTGGACATGGCGCATTTCGCCGGGCTCGTCGCCGGTGGTGTGCATCCGTCGCCGGTGCCGCACGCCCACATCGTGACCAGCACGACCCACAAGACGCTCCGGGGTCCCCGGGGCGGGTTCATCCTGTGCCGGGAGCCCCTGGCCAAGGCGATCGACAAGCAGGTGTTCCCGGGTACACAGGGCGGGCCGCTGGAGCACGTGATCGCGGCGAAGGCGGTGGCGTTCGGTGAGGCGCTCCAGCCCGAGTTCAAGGCGTATGCCGCCCAGGTCGTGAAGAACGCCAAGGCACTGGGCGAGGCCCTGCTCGAGCGCGGGTTCCAGCTCGTGTCGGGCGGAACCGACACCCATCTGCTGCTGGTGGACCTGCGGTCCAAGAACGCGGCGCTGACCGGCAAGGTGGCCGAGGAGTTGTTGGGTCGCGCCGGTATCACGATCAACAAGAACACCGTGCCGGGTGATCCCCAGTCGCCGTTCGTCACCAGCGGGTTCCGGATTGGAACACCCGCGCTGACCACGCGCGGCATGGCGGAGCAGGAAATGAAGAGGATTGCCCGGTGGATCGATGACGTCCTGAGCGGACAGGACGACGCGACGATTTCGCGGGTTCTGAAGGATGTGAAGGACCTCGCGGGCCGTTTCCCACTGTATCATCGCTGAGTCTTGCTCCCGGGCGAATCCGCATCCATCCTTACACCATGCACGACCTGCAATTCTCCGACGACATTTCCCAGCGCATTCGTGCGCTCGACGGGCGCTATCACGAGCGCGCGTACCTCTTCGTCCTGTCCGCCCTGGAGTTCCGGCAGCAGCAGCTCCCGGTACGGGGGCATATCACCGGGTCCGACCTGGCGTGCGCCTGCCGCGAGTTCGCGCTGGAGCACTTCGGCCTGACTGCCCGCACGGTGCTGGGGCACTGGGGCGTAGATTCGACGGACGACATCGGCAAGATCGTCTTCGTGCTCATCGAAGTCGGGCTCCTCATACGCCAGCCGACCGACCGGATGGAAGACTTCGCCGCGGTCTACGATTTCGCGTCTGCCTTCGAAGGGGACTATCCGTGGGCGTCCGTACGAAAAGGGGAGTTGCATCCCAGCTGACGCGCCCCTGCCGCACTCCGACATCTCCAGCCACGCCCCGACTCCTCCGATGATTCCTGTTCTCACTGCTGCCCAGGCTGCCGCGTGGGACGCCGCCGCGCGCACGGCCCACGGGATTCCCGGCCGGGTCCTGATGGATGCGGCGGGACGCGCCGTGGCCCAGGTCGTGGCCGACACGTTCGGCGCGGCGCTCTCGCAAGGCGTGCTCCTGGCGGCGGGGCCGGGCAACAACGGGGGTGACGGCTGGGTGGCGGCGCGCGCGCTCCGCGCCATGGGCCTCCGCGTCCTGGCTGTTGAGGCGGGCGAGCGCCGCTCACCTGACGGCGAAGCGAACCGCGCGCTGGCGCTCGCTGCCGGTGTCGAGAGCGTCGCGCCGGATGGGCAGTGGCCGGCCGTGGGCGTCGTGCTGGACGCCCTCCTCGGTACGGGCGCCACGGGCGCCCTGCGCGGCGGCATCGCCACGCTGGCCCAGCGCGTGGCCGCCTTCGGCGCCCCCGTCGCCGCGATCGACGGCCCCACGGGGCTCGATCTCTCCACCGGGTATGCGTGGGACCCGATCCGCGCGCGGGTCACCGTCACGTTCGGCGGCGTCCGGCGCGGGCACCTGGTCGGCCGCGACTGGTGCGGCCGGATCGTGGTGGTGGACATCGGTTTTCCGTCGATCGAAAACGACTGGCCCATGCTGGTGGACGATCGCTGGGCCCATGACACGCTTCCGCCGTTTCACTCCGCCATGCACAAGGGAGACCGGGGCAAGGTGCTGGTCGTGGGGGGCGACGAGGGCATGGCGGGTGCCGCGATTCACGCGGCCCGTGCCGCGCTGGTGGCCGGTGCGGGCATGGTCAAGCTCGCCGCGAGCGACGCGACACTCCAGGCGGCGAACGAGACCCTGCCGGACGCATTGACGGTGCGCACGACGCTCGGGTCCAGTGAGGACCGGGAACTCGCCGATGCTGTTGCGTGGGCGGACGCCGTCGTCGTGGGGCCGGGGTTGGGCCGGTCGAAGGAGCGCGGCAGGCTCGTTCGCGGGCTCCTCAAGACGGCGAAGCCGGCGGTGATCGACGCCGATGCGCTGCACGCCGGCGCGGACTCGTGGGGCACGAAAGACGGCCTTCGGGTCCTGACGCCGCACCCCGGAGAGTTCGCCGCGGCGTTTCCCCACCTGGCGGACCTGTCCCGCGAAGACCGGTTTGCGGCGGCGGAGCGAGCTGCGGTCGAGTCGGGCGCGACGGTCCTGCTCAAGGGCGTACCCACGGTCGTGGCGACCGGAGGAACGCGGAGCCTCGTGATCGCGGCCGGCACGCCCGCGTTGGCGACGGGGGGGAGTGGCGACGTCCTGTCCGGGTTCATCGGCGCGTTTCTCGCGCGGGGACTGGGTGCGCAACGGGCCGCGGGGCTGGCCGCGCACGCGATGGGCCGGGCCGCCGAGCGTGCCGCGGTGATCAATTCCGCCCGGGCGGCCCGGCCCGCGGATGTGCTGGCATCGGCGCCGGACGTCTGGAAACACTGGGCCGAGGTTGCACGCCCTCGCCTGCCGATTCTCGCGGAACTCGACCCGCCGATTCTCGAGTGACTCGCGCTGTCGTCGTCCTTCTCATGGTTGTCGCTGGCCCGGCCTTTGCCCAGCGCGGGTGGCGGTGGCGGACCGACGAGCGTGTCGTCATTGGAGATTTCTCCGGGGTGCAGGCGGTCGCCGCGAGTCGCGACGCGATGTACGCCGCGACGCTCAACGGCCTGATCGGCTACGACCGGCGGTTCCGGAAGTGGGAAGCCCCGTTCACGCCGGCCGAGGGGTACGACGCGGACCAGGTCGTGTCGGCCGCGATTGACCCGGCGGACCAGACGCTCTGGCTCGGCACCCGCTCCGGCCTGACGCACTATCAGTTGCAAGGCCGGCAGGTGGAGACGACGCCGATCGTCGGCGGCGTGAGTGACCTGGCGTTTGATCGCGATGATCTGCTGGCGGGCATCTTTTTTTCCACGCGGCTCGGATGGCGTCAGCTGGGGCGTGGCCAGATCATGCCGCAAGAGGTGGCACCGCCACCGCAACAGCGCCGGCTGTCGTCGCCCGGCCTGCTCGAGGTCTACCGCCGCTTCCCCGCGGTCGAGGCCATGGCGCCGACGTCTCTCCTCGATGCCCAGAACCGGACATATCGGTTCACGAGCGCCGCGCTCACGCCCGAGGCAGACGAGGCGTTCTTCGGATCCGACGGGCTTGGCGTATTTCGCATGGACGCCTTCGGGTCCCGCCTGGAACGGATGCCGTTCGGCCTGCTGGCGCAGCCGGTCGGCGCAGTGGCGGCCGACTCGCTGGTGTGGGCGGGAACAGGCGCGAGCGGCGGACGGGCCGGCCTCACGGTGCTCAGCCCGGATATCCAGCGGTTCCAGTATCACGAGGCTCGGGCCGGGACGTTCGAGTCGGTGCGCGACATTCTGCTCCGCAGCCGCGAGGTCTGGGTAGCGACGGAGCGCGGCGTGGCGGTGCTGGGCTGGGATGGCACGTGGCGCCTGATCGATCGCCCGATGGGCCTGCCGGGCAACAATGCGCTCGTGCTGGCCGAAACGGCTAGCGGTGTGTGGGTGGGCACGGATCGTGGGCTGGCCCGCATCGGGCCGGCTGACAGTGTCGCCGCATTGCCGGCATCGCTCGCCGTGCTGTCACTCCTTGCGTTGCGCGACACCTTGTGGATTGGCACGACGCGGGGGCTGATGCTCCTGCCGGAATCGGGAGAAGACGTCCTGGTGCCACGTGACGGGGGAGCAGAACCCGCCCTTCGCGAACCCATCGTGGCGCTTGCCGCGATGGGCGACACGCTCGTTGCCGCGACCAGCGACCGGCTGATTGCGCGTCTTCCGGGCCACGCGTGGACGGCACTGCCGGTGATTGTGCGGCAATTGGGGCGGCTTCGCGCGCTGGCGGCTGATTCGTGCGGGGTGTGGATCGGCGGCGAGCGGGGGCTGGGTTTCTTCCGCTTTGCCGGCAAGGATGTCTCTACGTTCCCGGTCCCCGACGACGTCCCGGGCCCGGTGCAGGACCTCGCCGTGCGCGGACGGTACCTCTGGGTCGCGACACCGGAGGGGCTGGTGCGGTTCGACCGCCGGGCCCTGCGCCTGTGACGACGCCGCTGGGTCCCGGGCCCGAGTTCGACCGGATCCGTCGCATCTGGGGCCGCCTCGGCAAGCGAGTCGCCGGCGCCGGTGACGACTGCGCGATCGTGGAGATGGGCGGAACGCGGATGGCCTTGTCCATGGATGTTTCGGTTGAACGGGTGCATTTCAACCTGGGCTGGATGTCGCCCGCGGAGATCGGCTACCGCGCCGCCGCCGCCGCGCTGTCAGATCTCGCGGCCGTCGCCGCGATCCCGAAGGGCATCCTGGTCGGCCTCGGCGTTTCTGGTGAATGGCCGGAGGAACACGTCGCGGAACTCATGGATGGGGCAGGGAACGCCGCGCAATCGGTCGGCGCCGTCGTGTGGGGGGGAGACCTGGTGCAGAGTGATCGCGTGATCGTGGATGTCGCGGTCGTGGGGGAGTTCGACGGCGCGCCCGTCCTGCGGGGAGGTGCGACCGCCGGGGACGGTCTCTGGGTAACGGGCGCGCTGGGGGGCCCGAAGGCGGCGCTCGACGCGTGGATGAACGGGCGCGAGCCGGAGGCATCGGCCCGCGACCGGTTCGTGCGGCCGGTCCCCAGGGCGGCCGAGGCGCGGTGGCTCCGCGACCGTGGGGCGAAGGCCATGATTGACCTGAGCGACGGGCTGGCGGCCGACGCGGGACACGTCGCGGCGGCGTCCGGTGTTCAATGCATGCTCGATGCGGATCGCGTTCCCCGGCACGCGGCCGCTCGCGAGCTGATGGACGCGCTGGTGAGCGGCGAGGAGTACGAGTTGTTCGTCGCGATGCCCGAGTCGTTCGGGGAGGTACAGGCGGTGGAGTTCGTCCAGCAGTTTGGCGCCGGCCTGACGCGGATTGGTTCCGCCCGCGAAGGCCGGGGCGTGGTGGTCGAACGGAAAGGCAAGCCGATTCGCATGTCCGGCGAGTTCCGGCACTTCTGACATGCTGCGCACGCTCTGGTTCCTGATCGTCCTGTTCATTTTCACGCTCTTCTGGGGCCTCATTGCCATCATCGCCGGGGTCCTCGGCGTGCCGAATCGTCCAGGCGGCATCTACGACCACTGCACGTCAGACTGGTCGGCGACGCTTCTGCGGGCGGCAGGCGCGCCGGTCCGCTCGTCGGGTGTCGAGCGGATTCCTTCGGGCGGCGTGGTCTTCGCGTCGAATCATCAATCCTGGTTCGACATCTTCGCGCTCGCGGTCACCGTACCCGGCCAGATGCGCTTCGTGTCCAAGCTGGAACTGTCCAGGATTCCCGTGCTCGGCCGCGCGATGCGGAGCGCGGGACACATCTTCGTGAACCGACAGGTCCGCGGGCAGGCGATCGAGGCCTACGAAGTCGCATCGCGGGCGATCCGTGCCGGGTTGTCCGCCGTCGTGTTTCCCGAGGGGACGCGCAGCCGCACCGGCGAGCTCCAGCCGTTCAAGAAAGGCGCGTTCGTGCTGGCCATCGCGGCGCAGGCCCCGGTCGTGCCGGTGTACTGCGCGGGCACCTACGCCCTGAAGCCTAAGGGCGCGGTGGGCATCAAGCCGCATCCGATCGCCGTGATGTTCGGAGCGCCGATCATGACGACGGGCATGACATACGAGGACCGGGAGCGACTCATGGACGAGTGTCACCGCGCCGTGGAACAGCTTCGTGAGGAATCGAGGAAGGTCCTGTCTGCTTGAGAACGGTCCCGAACGCCGCTAGGTTGCGCGCGCCATGAGCACGATCATCGAAGTGCACGCGCGCGAAATCATCGACTCCCGGGGGAATCCCACGGTCGAGACGGACGTCATCCTGTCGTCGGGCGCCATGGGGCGCGCGGCGGTACCGAGCGGCGTCTCCACCGGCGAACACGAGGCCGTGGAGCTCCGGGACGGCGACCCCAAGCGCTATGGGGGAAAAGGGGTCCTCGAGGCGGTCCGGAACGTGAACGAGGTGCTGGGCCCACGGCTCGAGGGCATGAGCGCGGGGGACCAGATCGCGATTGATACCGAAATGCTGGATCTCGACGGCACGCCCAACAAGAGCAACCTGGGCGCCAACTCGATTCTCTCGGTGTCGCTCGCGGTAGCCCGGGCCGCGTCGGCCGATGCCGGCATGCCGCTCTATCGTTACCTCGGCAGTCCGGTGGCCAACGTCTTGCCGGTCCCCATGATGAACATCCTGAACGGCGGCGCGCACGCCTCGAACAATGTGGACGCGCAGGAGTTCATGGTGGTGCCGGTCGGCGCGGACCATTTCGCCGAGGGCCTGCGCATCGGAGTCGAGGTGTTTCACAGCCTCAAGCAGGTGCTGTCGAAACAGGGACTCTCGACGGCGGTCGGCGATGAGGGCGGGTTCGCGCCCATGCTGCCCTCCAACGAGGCGGCGCTCGAGGCCATCATGACGGCCATCGTTGCCGCCGGCTATGAACCGGGGCGTGACGTAGCCATCGCGCTCGACGTGGCTGCGAGCGAGCTCTATGACAACGGCGAGTACGTGTTCAAGAAGGGCGACAAGAGCCGGCGGTCCGCGGCGGACATGATCGGGCTCTACGCCGACTGGGTCGCGAAGTATCCCATCGTTTCCATCGAGGACGGCCTCGCGGAAGACGACTGGTCCGGGTGGCGGGCGATGACCGAGAAACTGGGCGACAAGGTCCAGCTGGTCGGTGACGACCTGTTCGTCACCAACGCGGAGCGGCTGTCCAAGGGCATCGATGAGGGCGTCGCGAGCGCCATCCTGATCAAGGTGAACCAGATCGGGACGCTCACCGAAACGCTCCAGTGCATCGAGCTGGCCAAGGGGAGTGCGTATGGCACGGTCATTTCCCACCGCTCCGGTGAGACCGAGGACACGTTCATCGCCGATCTCGCCGTGGCGAGCGGGGCAGGGCAGATAAAAACCGGAAGCGCCTCACGGACGGATCGCGTGGCCAAGTACAACCAGTTGCTTCGCATCGCCGAGGAGCTGGGCGACACCGCCCACTACCCCGGGCGGGACATCTACCGGCTGTGACGCGGAAACAGGTTGCCGCGCTGATCATCGTCCTGGGTGGCGTGGCGTTTGGGGCCCTGGGTGGCGAGTACAACACGCGGGACTGGTGGACCTTGAGGCAGAATCTCCAGGCTGGGCAGGATGCAGTGGAGCGGCTCCAGGTCGAGACGGACAGCCTGGGGAAGGTCGCGAAGGCGCTGGAGAGCGATTCCGCGGCGCAGGAGCGGGCGGCACGGGAGTCGTTCGGGATGCTGCGGAAGGGCGAGATCCTCTACCGGATCGAGCCGGCGAAGCCTTGAAGGAGTGAGGAAGCGCCGCTAAAGTTGGTCCAGAAGTGTGGCGGCGTAGCTCAGCTGGCCAGAGCAGCGGAATCATAATCCGCGGGTCGTCGGTTCGAGTCCGACCGCCGCTATTCGATGGTGAAGTCACTTCCTGGTAACATCGCGCTGGCTGTCGTGTCCGTCGCGTGCACGTTGGCCGCGACGGAGTTGGTCCTGCGCCTCTTTCCCCATCCGAAG
>SHZT01000020.1 GCA_009692185.1 Gemmatimonadota bacterium
ATCGGTGCCCAGGAGATCGCGCGCGGCGGCCACGGTCGCCAGGGCCTCCCGGTCGTGGCAGTCCAGGGCGAAGCCGAGCTGCACGACCTCACCGTTCCAGCACGCGATCTCCAGCACGTCACTGCACCAGCGCTCATTCGAGACGTCGCAAGGTGGGCTGGTCATGGAGCAGCTGCACTACGCGAACGAGGTCCGCCAGATCAAGGACGTCCTGATCGGCACGGCGGAAGTCACCGAGGGCGAGCTCAAACTGGCAATCCAGATCATCGAACAGGCAATGACCGAGGCGTTCAAGCCTGAGCAGTACCACGACACGGTGAAAGACAAGATCCGCGAAGAGATCCAGAAGAAACTGGACGGGCAGGAGATTTCGACCGCGCCCGAGCAGGCCCCCCAGACCCAGATCATCGACCTCATGGAGGCCCTCAAGGCCAGCGTGGCGAAGAGCAAGGCAGCCGCCGTCACGGCCGACGAGGCCGAGGCGAAGCCTGCGCGCCGCAAGGCCGGGGGGCGCCGCTAGGCGTCGTTCGCCGCTGAAACGGGGAACGACAACCCGGTCCGGGCGGTAGATTAGTCGTCAGTCACCTCGCGCCGACCCGGGCGCGGCCCATCCAGACAAAGGCTCCCTGCGTGCGGCTTCCGATTTCACCCTTCGGAGTTGTGCTCGTCACGCTTGCCGCCCTGGGGCTTGCCCCCGCCCCGGATTCGGCGCGGGTGGGCCGCGCCTCCGAGCCGGCGCACGGCCACGATGACCCTGCTGAATTCCCCCACGACTTCTACTTCACCCGGGCCATCTATTCGGGGTGGGGGTACGGCGGCGGCCGCGGACGCGGCGGCGGCAGCTGGGCCACCGACTATCCCAAGGCGGACAACCAGTTCCTGGTCGGCGTGCTCCGGCTCATGCACATCGACGCGTACGAGCACGATCACGCCGTCCGCATCGACGACCCCGAGCTCTACAGATACCCCTTCCTTTATATGGTCGAGCCGGGGCGCAGCATGGACTTGAGCGAGAACGAGGTCATCGCCCTTCGCCGGTACCTGTTCGCCGGCGGGTTCCTGGTGGTGGACGACTTCTGGGGCACCTATCAGTGGCTGAGTTTTGAAGAGCAGATCATGCGCGTCCTGCCCGGCTTCAAGATCGTGGATATCCCGCTCGACCATCCCATCTTCCACGGCATGTACGACGTGAAGACGATCGAGCAGGTGCCCAACTACAGCAACGGCTGCCGCGGTGGGCCGTACTGGGAGCAGGACGGCTACCAGCCTTTCGTCAAGGGCATCTTCGATGAGCAGAACCGCCTCATGGTGGTCATCAACTGGAACACGGACCTGGGCGATGCGTGGGAATGGGCGGAACAGCCCTGCTACCCGCTCAAGATGTCTACGTACGCCTGGGAAATGGGGATCAACTTCATCGTGTACGCCATGAGCCACTGAGCGTGGAAGCCATATTCGGGTTCCTTTTCAAATACCGGCCGTTCGTATTCGAGAAGGGCCACTTCGCGCTGGGCGCCCCGGGCGCGGTCGTCGGTTTCGGGCTCACCGGGCTCGTCGTCGCCGGCGTCCTGGTCTACAGCTATTCGCAGGCCAGGGGAAAGAGCGCCTGGCGCGACCGGGCGATCCTGGCGGCGCTCCGCGTGGGCGTCGTCGCGGTGCTCGTGTTCTGCCTCCTCCGGCCCAAGCTGGTGCTCTCGTCCGTCATTCCCCAGCGCACGTTCCTCGGCGTCCTGATCGACGACTCGCGCAGCATGCAGATCGCCGACGGCGCCGAAGCGCGAAGCGCCATCGTCCAGCGCCTCGTCGGTTCCACGGATTCGACGCTCGCCAAGGCCCTCGGCGAGAAGTTCATGCTCCGGTTCTTCCGGTTCTCGTCGGGCGCGGACCGTGTGGCACGTGGGACGGAAGCGAGTTTCGGCGGCCGCGAGACGCACCTGGGCCGCTCGCTCGAGGAAGCGCGAGCCGAGCTGGCCGGCGTGCCGCTCTCGGGCCTCGTCGTCCTCACGGACGGGGCTGACAACTCGGGCTCCGGCTTCACGGAGGCCCTGCTGGGCCTCAAGGCCGCGGCGGTTCCGGTATTCACTGTCGGCATCGGCAAGGAGCGATTCCCCAAGGACGTCGAGCTCACCCGGGTGGACGCGCCACGGGAAGTGCTCAAGGGCTCATCGCTGGTGGTGGATCTCCAGATACGCCAGACAGGCTATCGCGGCAAGAAAGTCACGGTGTACGTCGAGGACGCGGGCCGCATCGTCGGCTCGCGCGAGGTGGATCTGCCCGCCGACGGCGCAAGCGCAACGGCACGCGTGCATTTCACCGCCGGCGAGGCCGGCCCCCGGGTGTTCCGGTTCCGCATTCCGGCGCAGGACGGCGAGCTGGTGCCCCAGAACAACCAGCAGGACGCGCTGATCGTGGTGAACGACCGGCGGGAAAAGATTCTCTACTTCGAGGGCGAGCCGCGCTACGAGGTGAAGTTCATCCGGCGTGCAATTGCCGCCGACAAGAACGTCCAGGTAGTGGTGCTGCAGCGAACCGCGCAGGACAAGTACCTGCGGCTCGACGTAGACAGCGCGTCCGAATTGCTCGGCGGGTTCCCCAAGACCCGCGAGGAGCTGTACAAGTACCGTGGCCTCATCCTCGGCAGCGTCGAGGCAGGATTCTTCACGCCGGACCAGCTCCGGATGATCGGCGACTTCGTGAGCCAGCGGGGTGGCGGTCTCCTGGCCCTCGGTGGGAAGCGGGCGTTCGCCGAAGGCGGGTACGCGGGGACGTCCGTGGCGGAAATGCTCCCGGTGATCCTCGACAGCAAGGCCGGCACCGAAAAGGAGCCGTTCTTCGCCGAGATGAAGGTGGACGCGACCCCCGCGGGGCTGGTCCACCCGGCCATGCAGATCGCCGCGACCGAGGAAGCGACGGCCAAGCGCTGGAAGGAGCTGCCGCCGGTCTCCACGTTCAATCCGATCGGGCGGGTGAAGCCCGGTGCGACCACGCTGCTCACGGGGAGCGGACGGAACCTCCCCGGCCGGCAGGTCGTGCTGGCCTACCAGCGTTACGGGCGCGGGAAGAGTGTCGCGTTCACGGTCCAGGACTCCTGGATCTGGCAGATGCACGCGGACATCCCGCTCGAAGACCAGACCCACGAAACGCTCTGGCGGCAAATGCTCCGCTGGCTGGTGTCGGACGTTCCGGGCGAAGTCATGATCTCCCCCTCGCGCGACCGCACGAGTCCGGGCGAGCCGGTGACGCTGACCGCCGAGGTGGACGACGACCGTTATCTCCGGATCAACGATGCCCAGGTGACGGCGAAGATCATTGATCCCTCCGGCAAGCAGCTGGACGTGCCGATGGAATGGACCGTGAATCGCGACGGTGAGTACCGGGCCACGTTCACGCCGCAGGCGGAGGGCATCTACCAGATCCACGCGAGCGCCACCGAGGGCGGCAAGGGGCTTCCCACCGGCGTCACGTACCTCCAGGCCGCGCCGCTCTCCACCGAGTACTTCGACGCGGAGATGCACGCCCCCGTCCTCCGGCGCATCGCCGAGGAAACGGGCGGACGGTTCTACACGCCCGAGACCGTGCACTCGCTGCCCGAAGACGTGAGCTACACCGAGAGCGGGGCGGCGGTGGTGGAAGAGCGCGATCTCTGGGACATGCCGGTGGTGTTCCTCATGTTGCTCGCCCTCATTGGCGCGGAGTGGGGATATCGCCGCGCGCGCGGGCTCGCGTGATGGTGGATAGAGCGATGGTGGGTGGGGCGATGGCGCGTGGGGCGATGCGTTTCTTCACCATCGCCGTATCCACCATCGCTTTTGGTTTTCTCACCATCGCTTCATCCACCACCGCCCCACCCGCTTCCGCCCAACAGTCCCACGTAGTCATCATCACCGGCATTTCCGGCGACGCCCAGCACGCGGCCTCGTTTTCGAAATGGGGCGCGGCCATGGTGGATGCCGCCGAGAAGCGGTGGCAGGTTCCGAAGGCAAACGTGGTGTACCTCACCGAAGACACGATCATGGATCCCACCCGTGTCACCGGCGTTTCCACCCGGGACAACATCGAGCGGACGCTGGGCCAGTTGAGCCAGCGCGCCCGCGCGGATGACGTGATCCTCCTGCTCCTCATCGGCCACGGGAGCGTGAGCGGGCGCGAGGCGCGGTTCAACCTCCCGGGCCCCGACCTGACCGCGGCCGAATGGGCGACACTCCTGTCCCAGTTCCCCACCCAGCGACTGGCCGTGGTCAACGCCGCCAGTGCATCCGGCGATTTCGTCGCCGCGTTGTCGGCGAAGAACCGCACGGTGGTCACGGCCACGCGTTCGGGGGGCGAGAAGAACGAGACGGTGTTCGCGCAGTATTTCGTCGAGGCATTTGCCGGCGACGGTGCCGACGCCGACAAGGACGGCCGGGTCTCGATCCTCGAGGCATTCACCTTCGCACGCCGCGAAGTCGAGCGATTCTACCAGTCCTCCAACCGCCTTCAGACCGAGCACGCCCTGCTGGATGACGACGGCGACGGCACCGGCTCGCGGGACCCGGAGGCCGGGGGCAAAGATGGCGCCGTGGCGCGGCGGTTCGTCCTCATCGGCGGGACGGCGGGACGGCGGGACGACGAACCCGGCAATCCGGCGCTCGCGCCCCTCTACGCCGCCCGGAAGACGCTGGAGGACTCGGTCGCCGCGCTTCGGACCCGGAAGGCAGCCATGGACAGCACCGTCTACCAATCGGCGCTGGAGAACCTGCTGGTCGAGTTGGCGGTGAAGAGCCAGGAGATTCGGGCGCGGGAGAAGCAGCCGTGAGGGCACCCGTTGGGATCGCCGTCGCGCTATTCGTCGCGGCCTCGTCGCTCTCCGCACAGACCATCGCTGACGCCGAGACGCTGTTTCGCACCGGCAAGTACGACGCGGCTATCGCCGCGTTCTCGAGGCTTTCGAAGGACCCCAATCCGGACGACCGCGCCGTCACCGGGCTCGCCTTGGCACTGCGCGCGGTCGGCCGGAGTGTCGAGGCGGAAGCTGCGGCCCGGCGCTCCCCCGGCGCGGCGAATGCGCTGGGCGAGGCGTTCTACGAGCGGGGCAAGCTTCCGGAAGCGGAGCAGGCGTTCCGGCTGGCGGCCGGCCGCCCCGGGCCCGACTCCCTCTTCGCCTCACTTAACCTGGCCGTGCTCCAGTACGACCGGGGCGCCCGGCCCGAAGCCCTGCGGGCATTCAACCAGTTCATCGAGTATTACAACACGCACGAGCGGTTGAACGCGCGCGCGCTTACGGCCATCGGCATCGCCTGCACCTATCTCGGCCGGGACAATCCGAAGATGTATCAGGACGCCCTCAAGGCCTTCGACGAGGCGGCGGCCGCGGACCCGGGCGACATGGAGCCCCGCGTGCTGACCGGCGAACTGTTTCTCGACCGGTACAACAGCACGGACGCCGCCGCCTCGTTCCAGGACGTCCTCAAGGTCAACCCTGACCACGCCCGGGCGCGCCTCGGCCTGGCGATGGCCAAGCATTTCGATGGTGACCCGCAGGCGTTCGGCATGTCCGGCATGGCGCTGACGGTGAATCCGAACCTGGTGGATGGACACGTATTCCAGGCGCGACTCCGGCTGCAGCTGGAGGACTACGCCGGCGCCGTAACCGAATCCGAGACGGCCCTGCGTTTCAATCCGGCATCGCTCGAGGCCCTGTCCGTGCTCGCGGCCGCGAGCAGGTTTGCCGGCGACGGCGCCGGATTCGAGCACGCGCGCGCCAAGGTGACGTCGCTCAACCCCACGTACGCCGAGTTCTACAACACCCTGTCCGACCTCGCGGTCAACAGCCGCCTGTACGAGGAATCGGTGGATTTCGCCCGCCAGGCCATCGCGATCGACCCCCGGTCGTGGCGCGGGCACAGCCTCCTCGGCCTGGGGCTCCTCCGGACGACGGGGGACGTGGCCCAGGCACGCACCGAACTGGAGACCTCGTTCCAGGGTGACCCGTACAACGTCTGGACCAAGAACACGCTCGACCTGCTCGACAAGTTCAAGGACTTCCGCGAGACCCGCTCGAAGCGGTTCCAGTTCGTGATCCACCAGCGGGAGTCGGACCTGCTGGCGCCCTACCTCGTGGACCTCGGGGAAGAGGCGTTCGACAAGCTTGCGGCGCTCTACAAGTACGCCCCGCCCACGCCCGTGCGGCTCGAGGTATTCCCCAGTCACGCCGACTTTTCGGTGCGGACGGTCGGCCTGACCGGCCTGGGCGCCCTCGGCGTCTCGTTCGGTTCGGTGCTCGCGATGGATTCGCCGTCGGCCCGGGGCGTGGGCGAGTTCAACTGGGGGTCGACGTTCTGGCACGAACTCACCCACGCGTTTACGCTGGGCGCCACCAACAACCGGGTGCCCCGCTGGTTCAGCGAGGGACTCTCGGTACTCGAAGAACGGCGCGCGCGGCCGGGTTGGGGCGACGACGTGAGCATGGAGTTCCTGCAGGCGTTCCAGCATGGCCAGCTCCTGCCGCTCGCCGACCTCAACAACGGGTTCGTCCGCCCGAAACAGCCGGGCCAGGTACTCCTGTCGTACTACCAGGCGTCCCTGGTCTGCGAACTGATCGAACGGGACCATGGCATGGATGCCATCCTGGCCTTGCTCAAGGGCTACCGCGACGGCCTGTCCACGCGCGAAGCGTTCCGCGCGGTCCTGGGCACCGAACTCGAGGCCTTTGACCGCTCATTCGACCGATACATGGCCATCCGGTTCGGAGCGTCCATTGCCGCGTTGCATGGCGGGGCCAACCGGGACTCCTCGGACGATGCCGGGACGCTGGTGCGACTGGCGCTGAGCGACACGACCAGCTTCCCCGAGCAGATGGCCGCCGCCATTTCCCTGATGCGCGAACACCAGATGCCCCGGGCAATACCGTACCTCGAGCGAGCTGAACGCCTGTTCCCGGAGTACGCGGAAGAGGACACCCCGTACTGGCACCTCGCACAGATCTGGAAGGTCGAGGGACGGCTGAGGGACGCGGCGGACCAGCTCACGCAGCTCACCCTCCTGGACGAAAACAATTACGCCGCCAACATCGAGCTCGCCAGCCTGCTGGAACAACTCCACGACAGCGCCGGCGCGGCCCGGGCCCTCACCCGCGCCGTGTTCATCTCTCCCCACGAGGCCGCCGTTCACGTCCGGCTTGCGCGGATGTTCGCGGCCCAGGGGAACCGTGCCGGGGCGGTTCGCGAGCGCCGGGTGGTCGTGGCGCTCGACCCGGTGGATCGCGCGGAGGCGGAGTACCAGCTGGCCCGGGCGTATCTCGAGGCGGGCGACGTCGCCGCGGCGCGGCGGGAAGTATTGAAGGCGCTCGAAGAGGCGCCCAGCTTCGAATCGGCCCAGCAACTGCTGCTAGACATCCGGAGCCGCCGATGACCGGCGTGTGGCGGACTCGGCGCGCCCTTGCGCTCATCGGCGTGGTGCTGGTGACCACCGCCCAGTTCGGGCGGCAACGCGAGGTGCTCTGCGGCGAGGACACGCCCGAGAACCCGGCCTACCGCGGCGGGTTCACGTTCGTGCGCCTCCGCTTCGAGCCGAACGAGGACCAGTACCAGGGCCGGCGCCGCGATCTCAAGTGGGATCACGATTGCCCGCGCGGCGAGCGGCATTTCGCCAAGATCCTCAAGGAAGTGACGCTGATAGACCCCTATATGGACGGCGGCAGCATTTTCGATCTCGACGATGCCGAACTGTTCCGCTACCCGATCGCCTACATGAGCGAGCCCGGGTACTGGTCCGTGACCGATAACCAGGCGAAAAACTTCCGGGCCTATCTGCTCAAGGGCGGCTTCGCCATTTTCGATGACTTCCGCGGCTGGGACCTGCAGAACTTCGAGGCGCAGATCCGGCGCGTGCTGCCGGAAGGGCGGCTGGTCCGCCTCGAGGCCGGGAACGGGTTGTTCGACTCCTTCTTCCGGCTGAAGACCATCTACTTCAAGCAGATGTACGACGAGGAGCCCCCCGTGTACCTGGGCATGTACGAGGACAACGACCCGAAGAAGCGGCTGCTGTTCGTCGCGAACTACAACAACGACATCGGTGAGTACTGGGAGTGGTCCGACGACGGGTACACGCCGATTGAGCTGTCGAACGAGGCATACAAGCTGGGCGTAGACTATGTGGTGTACGGGATGACTCACTAACGGCCAAGAGGGGGATGGGTGGCTATTTCAACCGACGTCAGCGTATTGGACTCCAAAGACGACATCGCGGTCGCCGACCGGCTCAAGGCCGGCCGGGACCAGATCATCGCGGAACTCCAGAAGCTCATCGTGGGCCAGGAAAGCGTCATCGAGGAGGTCCTGCTGACGCTGTTCGTCGGCGGCAACAGCCTCGTCGTGGGCGTGCCCGGCCTGGCCAAGACGCTCCTGATTCACACCATGGCGCAAGTGCTTGACCTCAAGTTCTCGCGGATCCAGTTCACCCCCGACCTGATGCCGTCCGACATCACCGGCACCGACATCATCCAGGAAGACCCCGCCACCGGCCAGCGGCGGCTGGTGTTCACGCCGGGCCCCCTCTTCGGCAACATCATCCTGGCCGACGAAATCAACCGCACGCCGCCCAAGACCCAGTCAGCCCTGCTGGAGGCCATGCAGGAGCACCGGGTGACCGTGCAGGGCCGCACCTACACGCTCGAGGAACCGTTCTTCGTGTTCGCCACGCAGAACCCGATCGAGCTCGAGGGTACCTACCCGCTTCCCGAAGCCCAGCTCGACCGCTTCATGTTTCACATCATCATGGACTACCTGCCGGAAGAGGACGAACTCCAGGTGGTGCGGAGTACCACCGCGATCCAGCGGCACCAGTTTCAGCACGCGGTGACCGGCCAGGACATCGTCGATTTCCAGCAACTGGTGCGGAAGGTGCCGGTGCCCGAGGCCGTCATGCGATATGCCGTGTCGCTCGCGCGGACCACCCGCCCCGGCGCCCCGAACGCGCCGGACTTCATCAAGAAGTGGGTCGCCTACGGCGCCAGCGTCCGCGCGGCCCAGTACCTGGTGCTGGGCGCCAAGGCCCGCGCGCTCACGCACGGCCGCTATCACGTGAACTTCGAAGACATCCGCGCGCTGGCGCACCCGGTGCTCCGGCACCGGATCCTCACCAACTTCCACGCCGAGTCGGAGCGCATCACGTCGGACCAGCTGATCGACCAGCTGCTCGACGCGGTGTCCATGCCCAAGTCAGGCATGTAACGCCATGACCGCCCCCACCGGGATCCCCGGCGCCCGGTTCCTCGACCCGGCCACCCTCGCCCGCATCGACAACCTCGAGTTGCTCGCGCGGACGGTGGTGGACGGGTTCATCAACGGCCTCCACCACTCGCCCTACCTCGGCCTGTCGGTCGATTTCGCCGAGCACCGGGCGTACATGCCCGGCGACGATATCCGGCGCATCGACTGGCGCCTGTTTGCCCGCAGCGACCGCTTCTACGTAAAGGAATTCGAGGCGGACACCAACGCGAACGTCAGCATCCTCATGGATATCTCGCCGTCCATGTCGTTTCGCGGCGAAGGCCGGGCGGTGAGCAAGCTCGACTACGCCCGTTACCTCGCGGCGTGCCTTGCGTGGTTTTCGCGCCAGCAGCGCGATCGCGTGGGAATCGTGACGTTCGACGCCGACGTGGTGGACCGGGTGCCCCCGTCGGCGAAGCACCTCAACATCGTCCTGCACACCATCGACCGGATCACATCCGGGAAGCAGGGCACGCTGCGAACGCCGCTGTCGCGTGTCGCCGAATCGTTCCGCCGGCCTAGCATACTGGCGCTGATTTCCGACCTCTACGAAGACCCGGCCGAGGTGGTGTCCGCGGTGAATCTCCTGCGTGCAAAGGGGAACGACCTGATCGTCTTTCAGATCATGGACCCCAGCGAGCTGACGTTCCCGTTCGACCGGCCGGCGAATTTCGAAGACCTCGAAAGCGGCGAGCGCATCCCGCTGGTGCCGGACCAGCTGCGCGAGCAATACCACGAGTTGATGAGCGCGCACCTCAAGCAGCTCAAGCAGCGGTTCACCGACAACCAGATCGACTACGCGCTGTTCGACACCTCCCAGCCGCTGGACTACGCCCTGTTCCATTTCCTGTCGAACCGCGAGCGGATGTCCCGGGTGCGTTAGTGGGCCTGCTCGCTCCGTTCTTCATTGCCGCCGGCCTGATTGCCCTGGCCGTCCCGATCGTGGTGCACCTGATCCACCGCGAGCGGAGCGAGACGGTCGCCTTTCCGTCCCTCATGTTCCTGCGGAAGATCCCGTACCGCTCGGTGCGGCGGCAGAAGATCCGGCACTGGCTCCTGTTCGTACTGCGGTGCCTGGCGCTCCTCCTGCTCGCCGCGGCGTTCGCGCGGCCGTTCCTGTCCAGCGCCAGCCAGGCCGCGGCCGCGTTCTCCGGCGGCCGGGAGCTGGTCGTCCTGCTGGACCGGTCGTACAGCATGGGCTATGGCGATCACTGGCGGCGGGCATTGGCCGCCGCGAGAACCGCGGTGGACGGCGTGAAGACGGGGGACCGCGCGACGGTCATCCTCTTCGCCGGCGACGCGCGGGCGGCGAACCGCACCACCGGCGAGCGCGCCGCCCTCCGGGCCGCGGTGGATACCGCCCAGCCGGGGTCCGGCGTCACCCGCTACGCCCCGGCGCTCAAGCTCGCGCGGCAGTTCCTGGAGGAATCGCCCCTGCCCCGCCGCGAAGCGCTCATCATCTCCGATTTCCAGCGGGCCGGCTGGGCCGCGGAGGAGGTGTCGCGGCTGCCCTCGGGCACGGAGGTCACGACGGTGAGCGTGGCGGACCCGGCGCCGGCCAACGTGAGCGTGGCGGGCGTGTCGTTCCAGCGCGATATCCAGGCCGGGCGCGAGCGAGTCGTGGTATCGGCGCGGCTCACGAATCACGGCGCCGTGGCGCTCAAGCGCCTCCCGGTGAAACTCGAGCTGGGTGGCCGTGACCTGCAGACGGTCACGTCCGACATCGCGGCGAACGGCGCCGCCGGCGTGACGTTCACCGCGTTCAACCTGCCGGACGGCGTCTCCCGCGGCACCGTGCGGGCCGGGCCCGACAACCTGCTGGCCGACAACGCATTCCATTTCGTCCTCTCCCCGGAGCGGACGCTGTCCGTCCTCCTGCTTGAGCCGGTCGGCGGGTCGGCCGACCTGTCGCTCTATGTGCGGCGGGCGCTCGCCGTGGGAGACCGTCCGCCGTTCCGCGTTGAATCACGCCGGGTCAATCAGCTCACGCAGGCGGATCTCGCGGGCCGGTCGGTCGTGGTGAGCCTGGACGCGGGGGTCCCGGCCGGCGACGCCGGCCGAGCCCTGACCGAGTTCGTCACCGGCGGCGGCGGCCTGCTCGTGGCGATGGGCGAGCGGAGCGGACCGGCAGCGTTCGGGCCGGAAGCCGCGGCGTTGCTCCCCGGCCGGTCGGGCGGCATCATCGAGCGCGCCACGACTTCCGGCGGCCGGCTCACTGGCATTGATGTCAGTCACCCGGTCTTCGAGCCCTTCAGCGCTCCCCGCAGCGGCGACTTTTCCTCCGCGCGGTTCTTCCGCTACCGGCGCGTGACGCTGGACACCGTGAACGCAAAGGGCGCCATGCTCGCCCGCTTCGATGACGGCGCTCCGGCCCTGCTGGAGCGGCGGGTGGGACGCGGGACCGTGCTCCTCTGGACCTCGACGCTGGACAATTTCTGGAGCGATCTGCCGCTCCAGCCGGTGTACCTCCCGTTCATTCACCAGCTCGCGAAACGGGGCGGCGGATACACCGAGGCCAAGGCGTGGTTCAGCGTCGGGCAGGTGGCGGACCTCACAGACCCGCGCACGGCCGCCTCGGGGAACGCCGGCGCCAGCGAGCGCGAGAACCTCGTCGCCCAGACACCATCCGGCGGCCGGGTGGTGGTTCCACCTGGAACGTCCCGGGCCATCGCGCTCAACGAGCAGGGGTTCTACGAAGTCCGGCGTCCCGGCGAGGGAGCCGGCACTGCGCGGGTCGTCGCGGCCAACCTGGACCTCAGCGAGACGGATTTCACCCCCCTGGACCCGCAGGAATTCGCGGCAGCCGTACGTCCGCAGGCGCGGGGCCTTGCCGGTCGCGGTGGTGAACCCGAGCCTGTAACAGCGGCGGAACGGGAGCAACGCCAGGCACTCTGGTGGTATCTTCTCGTGGGAGCCTTTGCGCTCCTGACCGCGGAGACGATCCTGTCGAACAGGCTTTCGAAGGTGACGGCACCGGCAAGCTGAAGGGAGCCTCAATGCTCGAGCGTTCGCAGTCTTCTCACGAATCCCTCCTCACGATCGTCGGCGATGTTCGCACGCGCTGGCGGATCAAGGTTGCTCTCCGGGGCGCCGCGTTCGTGCTGGGCGGCGGGTTCCTCCTGACACTCCTCTCGACGTGGGGCATTGACCTGTTCCGGTTCGAAGCCGCCTCCGTCGTGGTGTTCCGCATCGTCACCTGGGGCGCGCTGGCGGCGCTCGCGTGGTGGTTCCTCTGGCGACCGCTCTTCCGCCGCGTGTCCGACGAGCAGGTCGCCCTCTACCTCGAAGAACACGAACCGTCGCTCGACGGCATGGTGCTGAGCGCGGTCGAATCGGAACGGGCGGCCAATGCGGAGTTGTCCCCCGCGCTGCTGACCCGGGTGGTGGAATCGGCGGTGGCGCGCTGTGCCGAAATTGACGGTGGCCTCCGGGTCGAGCGGCCCGCGCTCTACCGCTCCGGCGGCATCGTCGCCGGGCTCACCGCGGCCGCGCTCCTGGTCGGCCTTTTCTCGCCCGCGTTCCTGCGCAACGGCCTGTCGGTGCTGTTCTTCCCCTGGGGCGGCACCCGCCCCGCGGACATCTACGCGATCGCGGTCACGCCGGGCAACGCCAAGATGGCGCGCGGCGCCGATCAGAAAGTCGGCGCGACCCTCAACGGCTTCGACGCCGCCGAGGTGAATCTCTCGATCAAGACCGGCAACGACGGGAAGTGGGAACGCCTGCCGATGGTGCGCGATGATTCGACGGGCGAGTTCTCCGTGCTCCTGCTCGACGTGAGCGACCGCACGGAGTACTTCGTCGAGGCCAGCGGCGTCCGCTCGCAGCTCTACCGCATCGACGTCGCGGACCTGCCCTACGCCAAGCGGATCGACCTCGAGTACCGGTACCCGGCCTACACGGGCCTGGCGCCGGAGAAGGTGGAGAACGGCGGCGATATCGCCGCCGTGCGCGGGACCAGCGTCGTCCTCCGCGTGACGCCCACCATACCCGCGCCTTCCGGGCAGATCCGCACTGAAGGCACACCGCCCGTTCCGCTCACGGCGGGGCCCGACGGCGTGCTCACCGGAACGCTCACGGTCGACAAGCCGGGCTTCTACAAGCTCGAGCTCCAGGGCCCCGACGGACCGGTGCTCGCTTCGCCCGACTACAACATCGACGTGCTCGCCGACATGCCGCCCCACATTCACTTCAGCAAGCCGGGCCGCGACACCCGCGCCACGGCGATCGAAGAAGTGTTCACCGAGGTCCAGGCAGAGGACGACTACGGCGTCCGGAAGCTGGAGTTGACGTACTCGGTGAACGGGGCACCCGACACGACCGTCGTCCTGTACCAAGGCGCCGGAAAGAGCCTCAAGGATGTCACCGGCGGCCACACGTTCTTCCTGGAGGAGTGGAAGCTTGAGCCCGGCGATTTCGTGTCCTATTCCGCCCGCGCGACCGACGCCCGGCCGGGAACGCCCCAGACCGCGACGACCGACATCTACTTCCTCCAGGTCACGCCGTTCGGCCGCGATTACCGCTCCGCGGAAAACCGGGGAGGCGGCGGGGGGGGCGGTGATCAGAACGGCGCCGACGGTGCCTTGTCACAGCGCCAGCGCGAGATCATCGCGGCGACGTTCAAGCTCACGCGCGACCGCGAGCAATTCACCGAGCGGGAATACCACGAGAACATCGCGACGGTGAAGCTGGCCCAGGAGGGCCTGCACGAGCAGGTCGAGCAGCTGGCCCAGCGGATGCTCAATCGCGGCGTCACCGAGCGCGATTCCGGTTTCAAGCGGATCGGCAATTCGCTGCCGATGGCCGTGGCCGAAATGGACAAGGCCGAGGAAGCACTCGGTCGGCGGGCTCCCAAGGAGGCACTCTCGCCGGAGCAGAAGGCCCTGATGCACCTCCAGCGGGCCGAAGCTGTATTCCGCGACGTGCAGGTACAGATGGGGCAGCAGCAAGGGGGCGGCGGCGGTGGTGGCGGACAGTTCCCCAACGCCGAGGACCTGGCCGACCTGTTCGAGCTCGAGCTGGACAAGCTCCAGAACCAGTACGAGACGGTTCAGCGGGGCGAGCGCGTGCAGGCGGACAACCAGATGGACGAGACCCTGCAGCGCCTGCGCGAACTGGCCCGGCGGCAGGAGCAGGAAAACGAGCGGCAACGCGCGCTGGCCGGGAACCAGCGGGCCGGCACGGCGAGCGGCAACCAGCGGCAGTTGGCGCAGGAGACCGAGGAACTGGCGCGCCAGCTCGAACGGCTCGCGCGCGAGCAGTCCCTCCCGAACCTCCAGACCACCGCGCGCCAGCTGCGCGACGCCGCCGAATCCATGCGGCGGAATGCGACCAGCGCGCCCAATGGCCAGACGGGAACCGGCCAGGCCGCGCTCGACCGGCTGGAAGAGGCGCGGCGCCTGCTCGAACGGAACAAGACGGACCGGCTCGCCCGCGACGCCCAGGACGCGATGCAGCAGGCGGAGCAGCTGGCCGAACAGCAGAGAAAGATCGAGGACGAGGTCAAGGGGCTGAAGCCGATCGGGCAGAACGCGCAGGACAAGATGTCCCAGCTGTTGCAGCGGAAAGACCAGCTCGGCGCCGGGGTCCAGGCCCTGGAGCGGCAGCTCGACCAGATGGCCGCCGACGCGGGCCGCGACAAGAAGGACGCGTACCGGAAGCTCGATGACGCGGCGACGTCCATCCGCGACAACAAGCTCAAGGAGAAGATCCGCTTCTCGAAGGGTGTCGTTGCCGGCCGCGCGCCGGAATACGCCCGCGAGTTCGAGGGCGAGATCAGCAAGAACATCGAAGAGATGAAGCAGAAGATCGGGGAGGCCCAGCGGGCCATGACCGGCGAGTCGAAGGACGACAAGCTCGAACGGTCACTCCAGCAGGCGCGGGATCTCGCCCGTGGCATGGACGGGCTGAATGAAAGGATGCGGCAATCCGCTGAGGCTCGTCGCTCGGCGGGGCAGCAGGGGCAGGCAGGTCAACAAGGACAGGGCGGGCAAGACGGGCAAGGCGGGCGGGACGGGCAAGGGAGGTTGAATGGCGGCGGGCAGTTCGGCGGGGCCAACGGCGGGCCGCTGGGTGGTAACGGCCGCTGGTGGTCGGACGAAGAGATTCGGCAGTTCCAGCGCGAACTGGACCAGCGCCAGCGGGATGCCGAAGGCCTGCGGCAGCAGCTTCAGCGCTCCGGGGTCAATACGCAGGACTTGAACAGGATGATCGACCAGTTACGCGAGCTTCGCAAAGCGACGCTCCGCGACGACGCCCTCGCGTTCCAGCAGTTACAGCAGCAGGTGGTGGACGGGCTCAAGCAGTTCGAGTACGCGCTCAGGCGGCAGGTCGAAGGCGGGGATCGAGAGATCTTCCTGTCGGGTTCCGAAGACGTTCCACCGGGATATCGCCAGATGGTCGAGGAGTACTACCGGTCTCTGTCCCGGTCACCGGGAGCGGACAAGAAGCAGTAACGCCGTCGATACACTCGGCGGTCGGCGCGAGGGACTGACTGCAAGCAACGCCATCCGAAACATGCTACGCGGACGGTGGTGGGAGCATATCAGTCAGGCTTGAGTATTGAGCCCCGTAACCCCGCTGGCAATGAAGGCCTGACGGGCGTCACCCCCATCTCCTCCAGGAACTTGCTCCCTCCCGCGGGCCGGCCGCCTCTCACATCCACCCGCGTCATCACCAGCCGGTCCATCGCTCGGGTCATTCCCACATACAACAGTCGCCGGTGTTCTTCGATGTCGCCCTTCCGGTTTTCCTGGAGGGCGGTGGACCCAGGCAACTGATCGTCCTCCACGCCCAGGACGTAGACCCGCGAGAACTCGAGACCCTTGGTCGAGTGCAGCGACAGCAGGTTCACGCGGTGCGGGTCTGACTCCACGCCGTCCGAACGCGACAGGGCGACCCGTTCCAGGAACAACTGCAGGCTGGCGGAGACCGAGTCGGCCAGGCTCATTTCCAGCAGGCGCTCGAGCCGGACCATGGCCTCGGGGTAGCGTTGGGATGCCGTCTTCTTCGCGCGGATGCGTTCCATCTTCTCCACGCCGCCGAGTTTCTTGATGACGTCTTCAACGGTCGGCGCGTCCATCCTGCGGTCCAGTTCCCGGTCAGCGGCGTACACCTCGAGGCATTCGCTAAACCGGCCCAGCGCGTAGGCCTGCGCCGTATGGCGAAGGAGTTCCACCTCCGCGCCCTTCCGGGGCTCATCGAGCGCCAGCGCCAGCCCCAGGTAGTCCAGCAGGTTGGTGAGCGTCGTTTTTCGTGCGCGCACCACCTTCGCGTGCCCCAGTTTCTGGAAGACCTGCGCCAGCGCCACCGCGTCGTCTTCCGCGTGATGCGCGCGGCCGGGAGGAATGCCGAAGCGCTGGGCCAGTGCCGACAAGCTCGCGCTTTCCCGGTAGAGCGACTTCGCCAGCGGATACGTGTCGAGAAACACCAGGTCATCCAGTCCGGGCATGCCGGCCGCCGCGCGGCGCAGGACCGGTACGTCGAAATTGTGGGCGTTGTGGGCGACCAGCAGGCTCTGGGCGACGAACGCGCGGAACCTGGGCCACACCTCGCCGAACGCGGGCGCGGCGGCCAAGTCCTGCTCGGAATAGCCATGCACCTCCCGCGCACCGGCAGAGACGGGAATGGTGGGGCGTACCAGGGCGTGAAACCGCTCATTCACCGCCCCGCCGACCACCCGGGCCGCGCCGATCTCGATGACCTCGCACGTCTGCGGGTCCTTCCCCGTGGTCTCGAGATCAAAGGTCACGTACTCGTCCAGGTTCTCCCGGAACTCGCGGCTGCGCAGAAGCTGCAGGGCCTTCCAGGTCGTTATCGGGAGGCCCAGCTCACCGGCTGCAGCCGGGGACAGGACAAACGACGCGCGGTCCGGTTCGCGGGCTACGCGAATCCCGGCGGACCTCAGCATGCCCTTGAGGGCAATGTCGATCCCCGCCATGTGATCGATCCACACCCCGTTCGGAGTCGCTCCCAGCCGCTCGGCCAGCGCCACGGCTTCCGGCAGGTCTGCCGGATCGGTCAGCTCGTCGTGCTGGTCTTCCAGGCGGTTGCGGAACGGCCCGACGCGCTGGGACAGGAGTTCCTCGACAATGGCTTCGAGCGTCGGCTGGGCACGGAGAATGGCCTGCAGGTTCTCCACGTGGTAAATGAACCGCCACATCTTCTTGCGATCGGGATCTTCCTTGGGCCGCCTGGTCGCCGACGCCCGCAAGGCGTCCAGGAATGACCCCGCGCCCGCATCGGCACGAACGCGCTCGACCATGTCTTCCGGCAACACCTGGCCGGCGAAGGCCTCGATGGCCGCGGGGTCGCCCGGCGCCACCATGACGCGGAGCGAGGCGACGACGTAGCCGACAATCGGGTCATCCTGCAGTGACCGGCCCCGCGCCATCCGGCAGGGAACGCCGCGCTGCACCAGCATGCTCTCGAGGTGACCCGCGGTCTTGTGCCGCCGGTAGAGCACCGCGTAATCGCCCCAGCCCCGGGAGTGCGCCGCGCGATCGCCCAGCAGGTCTTGGACGAGCCACTCGGCCTCGGCCGTCTCGTCGGGGAAGCGGAACGCCTGGACCGGGAACATCGATTCCCGCGCCGCGGTGAGCTGCTTGTCAAAGAGGCGGGGATTGGCCCCAAGCAGGCGACGCGCCGTTTCGAAAATGGCGCGGGCCGAGCGGCGGTTCTCGTCCAGCACGATGGGCTGGGCGATGCCGTAGTCCTTCTGGAAGCGGCGGAGGATGGCCGGATCGGCGCCGGTCCACGAGAAGATGGACTGCTCGTCGTCGCCCACGGCGAAGAAGTTGCCGTGGGGTGCCGCGAGCGCTCGCAGGATCGCGTACTGGGCCGGGTTCAGGTCCTGGAACTCGTCCACCAGCAGGTAGTCCCACCGGCTCGCCACCGCCGACGCCACGTCCGCGTGCTGGTCGAACAGCTGGCGGGTGAACGAGATGATGTCGTCGAAGTCGATGAGGTTCCGCTTGGCCAGGTAGGCGCGGTAGCGCTGGTAGATCCGCTCCGATTCCGGCGACAGGTGCAGCCCCTGCAGCCGGTGGCGGCCGAAATCGTCCACCACGTACTTGCGCCGTTTGCGGGGAATGTCGAGACGGGCGAGCACCACGAGCTGGTAGGCGTCATCCGCGATGCCGAACCCGCGCTGGAGGCCCAGGCGCTCACCATGGTCCCGGAGGAACGAGAGACACAGGGAATGCAGCGTGCCACGCGTCACGTCCTCCGCCGCGTGGCCCACAGAATGATGGAGCCGCTTGGCGATCTCCTCGGCCGCCTTGTTGGTGAACGTGACGGCGCATATGCGCTGGGCCGCGAAGCCCTTCTCCCGGATCAGGTGCCCGACCCGGCCGATCAGGCAGAACGTCTTTCCAGCGCCGGGGCCGGCCACGACGAGCACCGGGCCCAGCGGGGCCTCGATCGCGAGGCGTTGCTGGTTGGTGGGGGTGATGTCGGGCGGGGTGCGGTCCATTGGGAGGGAAGATACCGGACCGCGGGTGCCCCGCCCGCGAACTCGTCTAGGGCACTCCCTCCACCGATTTCCGCAACCGGTCCCTGATCCGCTCCAGCCGCTTCCTCACCGCGGACTCGGAGACCCCCCGACCAGTCAGCCAGCTCCCGCGACGTGAACCCCTCGGAGGCCCGCTGGACCAGCTCCGCGTCGCGGGGGTCCAGTTGGGCCAATAACGACTCTGCCAGCGTGCGCCCCAGCAGCTTCTCCTCCTCCGAGTCGTCCCCCGCGGTGTCTTCGGGCATGCCGTCCGCCGTAAGCTCGTACCAGTTCTTCCGCAGGCTGCGTACCCGGTGCTCCCCGGCCCAGAAGAGCCGCTTGGCGGCAAACCCGATGAAATCGACGCCCCGTGTCGTATCGAATGCGTCGAGGGCCTCGCGGAACCACAGGTAGCTCTCGCCGATCAGCTCCTCCGGATAGCACGCACCGGAGTAGCAGCGCGATTCCTCGTAGAACGGGTGGCAGAACCGCCGCAGGCTCTTCCGCACCAGCGGCAGGAGCCGGGCGTAGAGGTCCTCGGCAGCCCGGTCCCGGTCGTCCAATGAGGGCGCCGCCTGGTAGGCCGCGACGGCGGCATTGCATGCGTCGTAGGTGTCGAAGGCCTGGAGCGACTCCGGCATCTCGTAGCAACGCAGGGGACAGGCGAAGCCGCTGTTCGGAGCAAAGGGCGCCAAGTCCGACAGGGGAAGGTCGAGGTCTGGTGTCACAGGTCGCCGCGGTAGAGGGACATTTGGTGCGTCACGTACGGGAACCACTACAGGATATTCCTCAGTAGAGGCCTCTTGGAGCCTAAAGACAGTATGAAGGGAGCTTGAGAGATGGGTGAGCGTCGTCAGACGCCGGAAGTGATTGCCCTGATCCTGCTGTTCGTGGCGATAACCCTCTTCACAATTGGAGGGTTCGCCCGCCCGTGGATCGCGGCGGCCGCTTCCGCGCAGGGCCTGGGCGTGGATGACGTCATCAACTACGTCATGCGTGCGACCGGAGGAATCCTGGCCGTCGCGGCCGCAGCCTTCGTGGTGTTCATCTGGCGCTACGGGCGGGGGAAGCCCGCCGGCAATCCCGTCGCCAGTCTGCGGGCGGAACGCTGGTGGTCCGTCGGCCCCATGCTGGGCATGGCGCTGATCGCGGAGACCGGGGTCATGATCAAGGCAATGCCGGTCTGGAAGAGCGTGTACGGACCGGCGCCGGAAGGCGCACTGGTCGTGGAGGTGACCGGCCAGCAGTTCGAGTGGTTCATGCGCTACCCGGGCCCCGACGGGGTCTTCGGCCGTACGCGCCCGGAACTGGTGGACCAGACCAGCAACATTGCCGGTATCGATTCCACCGACACGGCGGGCCTCGACGACTTCGTCGTGCGGAAGGCGCTGCACGCCATGGCCGGCCGGTACATGTGCGTATCCGCGGCCGGGACGTTCTCCACTCGTTTTCCATTCCCGAGTTCCGCGTGAAGCTCGACGCCGTCCCGGGCATCACCGGCGGGATGAACTTCACCCCTCTCAGGCCAGGTGAATACGAGATCGCCTGCGCCGAGTTGTGCGGCATGGGGCATTACCGCATGGGCGGCCGGGTGTTCGTACACACGCCGGAGGACTTCGACGCCTGGCCGGCATCCCTGAAGGAGGCCCAGCAATGACGACCTCCCCGGCGCCCCAGGCTCCCAGGTTCCCCGCTCCCGGGCACGCAGCTCCGGCGCACGCCCCGGCGGAGGTCCACGCTCACCACGGTCCACAGAGCTTCTGGACCCGGTACGTCTTCAGCACCGACCACAAGACGATCGCCAAGCAGTACCTGTTCACGGCGGCGTTCATGAGCATCTTCGCCGTGGGGTGGTCCATGCTGATCCGCCTTCAGTTGGCGTATCCCCACAACACCTGGCCGATCCTGTCGAGTCTGTTCCCCGGCCTCTACCAGGACGGCGTGCTCCTGCCGGAGCGGTACCTGAGCCTCACCACCATGCATGGCACCGTCATGGTGTTCTTCGTCATTTCGCTCGCGCTGGTGTCGGGGTTCGGCAACTTCATCATCCCGCTCCAGGTCGGCGCGCATGACATGGCCTACCCGTTCCTGAATGCGCTGTCGTACTGGACGATCGTGCCCGCCTGCCTGCTCATGATGGTGTCATTCTTCGTGCCCGACGGCGCCGCGTCCGCCGGGTGGACGGCCTACCCGCCGCTGTCCGCGCTCGCCGAGGCGGGCTCGGGGCTCGGGCAGACGATCTGGCTCCTGGCAATGGCGCCGTTCATCGCCTCGTTCACCATGGGCGGCCTCAACTTCGTCGCCACCATCCTGAACATGCGGACCCGGGGCATGTCGCTGATGCGCATGCCCCTCACGATCTGGACGTTGTTCTACGCGTCGGTGCTGGGCATCCTCACGTTCCCGGCACTCACCGCGGCCGCCATCATGCTCCTGCTCGATCGCCTCGGCGGCACGTCGTTCTTTCTGCCGGCCGGCCTGATCGTCTCCGGCCAGGTCCTGCCCCACCAGGGCGGGACCCCGCTGCTCTTCCAGCACCTGTTCTGGTTCCTGGGTCATCCCGAGGTCTACGTGCTGGCCCTCCCGGCCATCGGCATTGCGTTCGACGTTCTCGCGGCGTTTGGACGCCGGCCGTCCTTCGGCTATCGGAACACCGTGTGGTCCATCCTGGCGGTATCGGCGCTCGGCATGATCGCCTGGGGCCATCACATGTTCACCAGCGGGATGAACCCCTACCTGGGGGAGTACTTCTCCATCGTCACGGTGCTCATCACCCTCCCGTTCTCGGTGATCGCGATCAACCTGGTAGCATCGCTCTGGCGAGCCGAGATCCGCCTGCACACCCCCATGCTCTTCGCACTGGGCCTCATCGCGGCAATTGGCGTCGGGGGACTGGGCGGCCTGTGGCTGGGAACCGCCACGTCGGACATGTACCTGCAGGATTCCTACTTCGTCGTCGGGCATTTCCATTTCATGATCGGCGTCGTGACCGGGTTCGGCATCTTCGCCGGCACCTACTACTGGTTCCCGAAGATGTTCGGCCGGATGATGAACGAGACGCTCGGGCGAGTGCATTTCTGGCTCACGACCCTGGGCACATTTGCGGCGTTCATGGGCATGCACTTCCTCGGCATGGGTGGCTACCTCCGCCGGATCTACGACCCCACCACCTACCGGTATGCCCAGCACCAGCCACTGAACGTGTTCATCAGCTACGCCCTGTTACTCGCCGCTCTCGGGCAGGTGCTGTTCGCAGTGAACCTGTTCTGGAGCCTGTTCCGCGGGAAGCGCGCCGGGGCCAACCCCTGGGACGCCACGACACTCGAGTGGACCACGGAGTCTCCGGCGGGCCACAACAATTGGGAGACCCTGCCGACCGTCAGCCGAGGTCCCTACGAGTACCGGACGGACAACGCGCCGGCGGGCTTCCACCCCCAAGGTGAAGTCGAGGCTGCCGGATGATCGCCTCCGCCCGCACCCTGTCTCCCGACGCGCGCCAGCCGGTGCCGAGCCCCGTGGGCGGCCCCTACCCCATGGGGCTGATGGCCCTGCTCACCACCGTCGGCATGCTCTTCGCCGCGTTTACCGCGGCCCTGCTGGTTCGCCGCACCGGCGGGGACTGGACCCCGGTGCGCCTGCCGCGCGTCGTGGTATTCAGCACCACCTGCATCGTCCTGTCGTCTATCGCGGTGGAAGTGGCCCGGGCGTGGCTCCGCCGCGGCATGCTCGCCGATTCCGTCAACTGGCTCGCGGGTTCCGGGCTGCTGGGTATGCTCTTTCTCGGTGGTCAGGTGGTTGCCTGGCGCCATCTGGCCCTGAGGGGAGTGTTCCTGCCCAGCAGCCCACACGCGGCCTTCTTCTACATGCTGTCGGCTACTCACGCCGCCCACATCGTCGGCGGGCTGGGCGCTATCGCCTGGACCCTCAACCGCCTCCGCCGCGGCGCGTACTCGCCCGAGCGGCACGCGGGCTTCACCCACGCCGCCGTGTTCTGGCATTTCGTAGGCGCCGTGTGGCTCTACCTGCTCATCCTGTTGATCGCCTTCTAGGAGGATTCCCGGTGACCAGCGCTGTTCTTTCGCCCGCCGAACAGCCCCGCGCCGACTGGGGCGGCGGCGTTTCGCCCTTCGGCGTGTCGTGGCAGAAACTCATGATGTGGTTCTTCCTGGTGACGGATGCGCTCCTGTTCGCCGGGTTCCTCGTGTCCTACGCCTTCGTCCGCCTGGCCGCCGAGACCTGGCCCAAGCAAACCGACGTGTTCCCCATGGTCAAGATCGCGGCCATGACGTTCATCCTGATCACGTCGAGCGCCACCATGGCCACCGCCGTCGGGGCGGCGCACCGGAAGGACCTGCGCCGGGCCATGATCTTCGTCCTGCTGACGGCCATCGGAGGCGCGCTCTTCCTGGCCGGCCAGGTGACCGAGTGGGCCACGCTGATCGCGGAAGGGGCGCGGCTCACCCAGAACCCGTGGGGCCCGCCGCCTTTCGCCGCGTTCTTCTTCATGATGACCGGGTTCCACGGCACGCACGTACTCATCGGCGTCATCCTGCTCGGCATCGTGACCGTTCGCCTCGCCCGGGGCAAGGCAACCGGCCATGGCGTGGAAATCGCCGGCCTGTACTGGCACTTCGTGGACGTCGTGTGGTGTTTCATCTTCCCCCTCTTCTACCTCCTGTGACCCACGAGGCATGCCACATGGAACATGTGACTTCATATCGCACGTACTGGGTCCTCTGGGTCGTCCTCCTGCTCCTCACCGTCATCATGCTGGTGACGGAGGCGGCGGGGCTGCCGCGCCTCGTCACCGTCGGGGTGATCCTCCTCGCGATGACGGTCAAGGTGGTGACGATCGGCGCGTGGTACATGCACCTGCGGTACGAGCGGTTGTCGCTCATCCTGTCGGTCGTGCTGGGGACGTTCGCCACGGCCGGAGCCCTGTACTTCCTGCTGATTCCCGATGGCCTCGCGATGCACCGGCTGGCCCAATGAACCACGACCCCGCAATGCAAGCCATGATGACATCGACGTGGTTCCTGATGCTCATCCCGTTTGCGTTCGTGGTGATCGGTGTGTTGTGGTACCGGCAGTCGATGGAGGGACAGGAACGGCGGGACGAAGTCGAGACCCGCTAGGGCGCCCTCAGCCGCCCGTATTTCCGAAGCAGCGCCCGCACCGCATCGTGCGGAATGGCATACGAACGCCGGTAGTTGGCGCCGGTCATCGTTTCGGCCCCGATCATCGCGTTCACGACCGCCTCTTCGCTGGCCTGCACGGTCGCTTCGAAGAGCGCGCTGATCCGGGCGTTCGTCACCATCTGCACGGTCGCCACCCCGCCGGAGGCGGCCGCCGCGCCGGGATTCCCGGTCGAGAACGCGACGAAGATGTCCCCCGACCCGTTCCCCGCGGTCATGCCGTCCCGGCCAAGCCCCAGACTCACCCGCCGGGCGATCCGCTTGAGTTGATGCGGCATCAGCGGCGCGTCGGTGGCCACGACCACGATGATAGACCCCATCTCCTCCGGTTCGGGCGCCGGCTCGTTCCGGTTCACCCGCTCTCCGCAGAGCGGCGGGCCGCCCCCGGCCGGCGGGGGATCGAGCCGCTGCGTCACGCAGGACACCGGCTCGGTGATTTCGGAAATCGGCACACCCGCGATTCGCGCGGACGCCCGCCCGCCGGCGTTGCACTGAAGGAACACGCCCACGGTGAAACCGCCCTGCTGCGCCGACAGCCTGCGAGAGGAAGTGCCGGATCCACCCTTCCATCCGTTGCAGCCCATGCCCGTGCCGCCGCCGACGTTCCCTTCCTGCACTTTCCCACCCCGCGCGCTGTCGAGCGCCGCGAAGACGTGCTCCTTCTTCACGTGAAACCCGTTGATATCGTTGAGGCCACCATCGTAGGTCTCCGCCACCACCGGCAGCAGCCAGGAGAACTGGCGGCCCTTCCTGGCCTGCCATTCGATGACGGCATCCCGCACCACCCCCACGCTGTGCGTATTGGTGATCATCACCGGTCCCTGCAGCTCCCCTGCCTCCTCAATCCACACCGTACCGGTCATTTCACCGTTGCCGTTCTGGGCATAGAAGCCGGCCATCACGGGGTCGAAGCTGTCTCTTCCCCGGGGGAGAATTGCCGTGACGCCAGTCCGGACCGGCCCCTGCCCCACGACCAGGCGTCCTTCTCCCTGGATGAGGGTGGTGTAGCCCACCTCTATGCCGGCGACGTCGGTGATGGCATTGAGCGGGCCTGGCGTTCCGTCAAACGGTACGCCCAGGTCGCGTGCCCGGGGCCGCGCGGCTGGTGCGGATGGCGCCTGCGCCGAGGCAGATGCGACCGCGAAGAGGAACAAGACGGCCGCAAGCAGCCGGGGGTCGGGGCGTCGCGTTACCATCGTGAGACCACCACCCTTCTGTCGGTGTAGAACTCGATCGCGTCTCTGCCCTGCGCCTTCAGGTCGCCGTAAAATGAGCCCCGGGAACCGCCGAACGGAAAGAACGCCATGGGGGCCACGACGCCGACGTTGATGCCGATCATGCTGATGCCGGCGTGATACCGGAATTCACGGGCCGCCGCACCACTGGCGGTGAAAAGCGAGATGGCATTTCCGTACGGGTTGGCGTGTACGATCCGCAGCGCATGCTCCAGCGAATCGGCCCGGGACAGGCCGACCACCGGCCCGAAGATTTCCTCCCGGCCGACCGTCATGTCCCCTCGCACATCTTCGAACACCGTCGGGCCGCACCAGTAACCGCCGGGGAAGCGGGCCACCCGGGCGCCCCGCCCGTCGAGCGCGATCCGGGCTCCTTCGGCCACACCCTTGGAGACATAGCCGTCCACTCGGTCCCGGTGGGCCGCCGAAATCACCGGACCAAGGTCCACATCCGGCTCGAGGCCCGAGCCCATGCGGAGCGACGAGGCCATGTCCAGCACCCGCTCACGAACGGGCCGGAACGCCTCACCCACCCCGACGACCACGGACCCGGCCAGGCAGCGCTGGCCCGTGGACCCGAAGACGGACGACACGATCGCCTCGGCCGTGCGGTCGTGGTCCGCGTCGGGCAAAACGATCATGTGGTTCTTGGCGCCGCCGAGTGCCTGCACGCGCTTGCCTGCCGCAGCGGCCGCCGCGTACAGGCTCCGAGCCACGGCAGACGATCCGACGAAAGAGACGCCCCGGACGTCCGGGTGTTTGAGGATCGCCTCCACCGCCCGCCGGTCGCCGTGCACGACATTCAAGACCCCCGGAGGCAGGCCGGCCTCGGCCGCGAGGTCCACGATGCGCTGGTGAGTGAGCGGATCCCGCTCGCTGGGCTTGAGCACCACGGTGTTGCCGGCGGCCACCGCCACCGGCCAGAACCAGAAGGGGATCATCACGGGAAAGTTGTACGGCGTGACGACGGCGAACACGCCCAGGGGCTGACGGACAGTCTCGCAGTCTATTCCCCGGGAGATGTTCTCCAGGGTTTCGCCCATCAGGAGCGTCGGGATGGAACAGGCATGCTCGAGACTCTCGATTCCCCGGCGAATCTCGCCCGCGGATTCCGCCCGGGTCTTGCCGTGCTCACGCGTCAGCGACTCGGCAAGTTCGTCCAAGTGCGTCTCGACCAGGCCCTTGAGCCGGAACAGCACCTGGATACGCTCGACCGCGGGCGTGTCACGCCATGAGGGGAATGCTGCGCTTGCGGCTTGAACCGCGGCGCCGACATCGGCCGGGGTCGAGACGGACAGCATGGCCAGGACCTGGCCCGTCGCCGGGTCCGTCACTTCCAGCGAGTCGCTCCCGGACGCCGGGACCCAGCGACCGCCGACGTAGTTGGGAATCACCTCCCGCGCCGCCTAGGTCACGCGGCGGCAGGCCCGGGCCAGGCGCTCCAACCCCTCGGCGATCTCCTCCTCAGTGGAGAGGAGCGACGGCGCAATCCGGATCACGTGGCCATACAGACCGCCTGAGCCGATGAGCAGGCCCTCTGTCTTGGCGGCCTCCAGCAGGGCACCCGTCTTCTTGGGGCTCGGCTCCTTGGTCTTCCGGTCCTCGACCAGCTCCATGCCCTGCATCAGCCCCATGCCGCGTACGTCCCCGATCCAGGCGTGTGCCTGCTGGAGCTTCTCCAGGCCCGCGCGCAGGATCTTGCCGAGCTTCTCGGCCCGGGCCGGGACATTCTCGCGCTCCATGACTTCCAGGGTCGTGTCCATCGCCGCGGTGGAAATGGCGTTGCCGCCGAACGTGGAGATCGTCTTCCCCTGCCACGAGCCGGCGATCTCGTCGGTCACGATGGTCGCGCCGAGGGGGAACCCATTGGCAATCGTCTTGGCCATGACCATGATGTCAGGCACCACGTCCCAGTGCTCGATGCCGAACCACTTGCCGCCGGTCCGGCCAAAAGCCGCCTGGACTTCGTCGATGATCAGGAGACCGCCGTACTTCCGGATAATCTCGGCAACCCGCTGGTAATAGCCGGGGGGCGGCACGATGTAGCCGCCGGCACCCTGGATGGTCTCGGCAATGAACGCCGCGGGCTTGCCCGACGTCTGGGTGACGATGACTTCCTCGAGCTGCTTCGCGTATTTCTCCGCGCACTCATCGTGCGGCGGCCCGAACGCGCACCGGTAGCAGTATGGGGACGGCGCGTGAGTAATGAAAGGCGCCGAGTGACCCAGCGGCGTCCAGGACCCCAGGGCCGTGAGCGACGTGGAAAGGGAGCTCCGGCCCGAGTACCCGTAGCGGAGGGCGATGACTTCGTCGCGCCCGGTGTGCATGCGGGCCATCATGATCGCGGTTTCGACCGCTTCGGTGCCGCTGTTCGTGAAGAACGTCTTCTTGAGTCCCTTCGGAGCGATGCCGGCCAGCCGCCGGGCGGCGCTCACCATCGGCTCGTTGAGGTAGAGCGTGGATGTATGCCCCAGCCGCCCGACCTGTTCCCGCACCCGCTCGACCACGTCCGGCTGGCAGTGGCCCAGCCCGGTGGTCAGGATGCCGCAGAAGAAGTCGAGGTACTCCCGGCCCTCGGCGTCCGTGACCCAGGATCCGCTGCCCTCGACCAGGACCAGTGGTTCCTTGTAGTACGGCGGCGCCGCGGGAATGAGAAAGTCGCGGTACCCCTGGCGGACGGAGGCGGCGAGTTCGGCAGCTGCAGTGGTGGTGCCCATGACAACTCCCAGGCAGACGTCGTGCGGAAGGACCTGCGAATGAATTGTAACGAAGCTACAGAAACCGCTCCCGCACCGATAGTTCCGGAACCGGGCAGCTCTCGTAGCGGCCGAACAGCCGGTAACGGGACCGGGCAAACAGATCGTAGCCCCAATCTCGCAACACGCGCGGAACCAGGCTCAGTACGCCGGCTACGCTCCAGAGGCCGCCGAGGTACCTGGCGATCTCCAACGCAGCATCTGACCGTACGCGTACCTGTTCGTCGGCGGCACCGGGCCGGTCAACCAGGATCAGGGAATCGACGCCCCCGAGTTCCGGGTGCCGGGCGATGACGCCGCGCGCATAATCCCCCTGGAGCGCGGCGAACGTCATGGTCCGACGCCTGTCCCGCTCGAGGATGAACCGCACGGTCCCGTTGCAGAACCCGCACAGCCCATCATAGAGCAGGACCACGTCACGACGTCGGTGGCGGGGGCGTGGGCCGGAGTTCGTATTCCTTCGGCGGCTCAGCGCCCATGAGGTATTTCACGAAGTAGTCCCAGCGCCGGCGCACCATGTACGGCTCGTTCCCGAATCCGTGGTTCCTGTTCGGCAGCATGAGCAGATCGAAGTCCTTGTTGGCCTTGATCAGCTCATTCACGACCAGGAGCGTGTTGTCCGGTGGCACGTTGTTGTCCATGGTGCCGTGCGCGAGTAACAGCTTGCCCTTGAGGTTCTTTGCCAGCGACTGGTTGGCCTGGCTGTCATAGTTGGTCGTACCGTCGGGCCGGCGTTCCAGCAGGCCGTGGTATTTCTCACCCCAGTCGTCTTCGTATTCGCGATTGTCGTGGTTCCCCGCCTCGGAGATTCCGACCTTGAAGAAGTCCGGGTAGCGGAACATGGCGTCGGCGGTCGCGAACCCGCCGCCCGAATGGCCCCAGATCCCCGCCTTGTCAAGATCAATCCACGAGTAGCGCTTGGCGAGCTGCTGCATGCCCCCAACCTGATCGGGCAGGCCGTTGTCGCCCATGTTGCCGTAGTAGGCGGTGTGGAACGAATGCGAGCGCCCTGGCGTGCCCATCGCATCGAGCTGAATCACGATGAACCCCAGTTCGGCGAGCGCGCGGGCGTCACTCCGCGCGGAATTGAACGTCCGGCTGCCGACGCTGCCCGTCTGGGGGCCGGGGTAGATGTGATTCACGATCGGGTACTTCTTCGTCGAATCGAAGGTGGTCGGGCGGAACATGAGGCCGTAGAGATCGGTCTTGCCGTCCCGCGCCTTCACCGTGAACGAGATCGGCGCGGACCAGCCGGAGGCGAGGAGGCGGGAAATGTCCGCTTTCTCCAGCCCCACGACGGTCTTCCCCTGCGCGTCACGCACAACCGCGATCGGCGGCACGTCGGGGCGGGACCAGCTGTCCACGAACCACGCGCCGGAAGCCGAGAGCGTGATGTCGTGATCGGCATCCTCAGGAGCCAGGAGTGCCAGGCCCGTGCCGTCCATCCGGACGCTGTAGAAACGCCGGTAGTATGGGTCACCGGGCTCGCGCCCGTTGCCGGTGAAGAAGATCGCGCGGGTCTTTTCGTCTATCCGCCGCACTTGCTGGACGTTCCAGTTGCCCGACGTGATCCGGTTCTTGAGCTTGCCCGTCGTGAGGTCATACAGGTACAAGTGTCCCCAGTCATCCCGCGCCGAGAACCAGACGACCTCGTTCGTCGCCGGGAGAACGTGCCAGTTGACGCGTCCGGCGCCCGACTCGAAGAAATCGGCGACCTTCTCCTCGAGCACGTCGCGAATGGCGCCCGTCTGGGCATCGGCCACGCGGAGGTTGGCTGTCTTGTGGTCGCGCGACGTGGAAACAAACGCCAGGCTCTTCGAGTCGGGCGCCCATTCAACGTCGGTCAAGCCGCCGCCGCAAGAGATGTGGTCACAGGTGGTCGAGCGGTGGAAGTCCGGCGGGAGCTGGAGGCGGACGGCCTTGGCCAGGTCCACGTCAATGACGACCCGCGTGATCATGGAGACGATGCTGTCGCCCACCAGCGGATATTTCCAGGCCTTGAGCGTCGAGTGCCCGACCTTGGTATCGACCAGGTACATCTCCTGGACGCCGCGGTCGTCCTGCTGGAACGTCGCGATCTTCTTCGAGTCGGGGGACCAAAGCAGCACGGGCCGGTCGCTGGCCGTCCAGCCGGCGTTGTCAGTGGCGTAGCCGAAGTCCTTGATGCCGTCCGCGGTCATCCGGGTTTCCCTGGTGGTCTCCAGGTCCTTCACCCAGAGGTTCCAGTCACGAATGAACGCCGCGCGCTTGCCGTCGGGCGACGTGACCGAATTCCTGGGCGCCACGTTTTGCCTGGGTGGTTCGGCGACGCAGGCGTATTCCCCGGCCCGGGCGCGATCCGCCAGGACGGTGCAGGTCCAGTGCCTGGACTTCGCATCAAACGACACGGCGCCACCCGCCGAAAGTTCAATCGTCGAGAACGGGAGGTGGAGTCCGTCGAACGTGGTGTCCGCTGCCCTGGACAGCACCGCGGCCAACTTCGCATGGTCGAAGGCGCGGGCCCGCGTCTTCTTCGCCGGATCCACCAAAATGAACTCGAAGCCATCGGCGGTCGTGTTCCGGTACCAGAACCGCTCGTCCGGAAGCCACGTGGGCCGCACCCCCGCCCCCGTGACCAGCGGGTTGGTGTTGTAGCCCAGGTACTTCTCCGCCCGGGCGTAGTCCGCGGCCGTAAGGGTACGGGGCGCCTGCTGGGCGAGCGCGGGAACGGCAACGAGCGCCGCGAGGAGAACGACGATTGCTTTCATGCCTGCCTCCGCGTGCGGAGTGACGGGCGAACGGGACTGCAGAATGCGCCGAGCAGGAATCGAACCTGCAACCTAGTGATTAAGAGTTTTCCGCGATGCTTGGGCGCGTTGGCGCTAACTTGCTTGTCTAAGTCACATTCCGCCATACCATACCTACCCCACACGACCGCAAACAAGGCCCAACAAGTTCGATTCTTTACCACGAGCTTTATCGCATCTTGTCCCAGTGTCGTCGATAACTCTCTTTTCCGAGCCGGCGCGCGTTCTCCACGATCCACGATGGATCCATGGCTAATCCCTTCGAGACTCAGGCCGTTGCTTGGTTCGTTTCATGAGCTCGTCACCGACGCCCCGCCGAATTGCCTCAATCTCGCGTTCAGCACGCTGCCTGGTACTGTCTGCCATGGTCGTAATCGCCACGAGAACGACATGAATCCAAAAGAGGGGGCGCGGTTGCCGCGTGTGCGCTTGCAGCGGAGCGCCTCCGGGGAGCGCGAACATTGCCGCCTCGAGACCGTCCGCCTTGGCGGTCCCGTCCTCGATATACCGCGACAGGTCGAACGAGACCTGGGCGACGTTGTGGATGAGGCGGTTGCGAAGCGTGGTCAGCTTTTCAATGAACTTTGCGTGCTCGGGCTTGATGACGCCCAGGGCCTCAGCCACAGCCAACTTTCCGCCTGGCCCGCGGACGTTCAACTT
>SHZT01000004.1 GCA_009692185.1 Gemmatimonadota bacterium
CGCAGATTCCGGCCTGGATTGCAGACTACAATGCCGTCGCGCCGCACTCGGCGCTCGGCTATCAGTCACCCCAGCAGTACCGGAGCACCCGGCTCATGGTAGGTCCGAAGTGTTAGCCCAAACTGCCTCACGAAATGGGGTACAGAGCAGCAACGTCCAGGTACTGGAGGACCTGTCGGCTTACGAGGGTCAGGATCGGCGGGTTCCGCGCAGCGCGTTCCGGCCGGCCAGCGCAGGGTGGGAGTCAGAGGTTGCTAGCGCGAGCGGACGCCCGCCGATCCGTGCTCCGCAGATCTAGCGATCTACTGGAGTGGAGCTGACCGAGCAGCGTCAGGCGGCTAGGTCGTTATCCGCACGGCATCGTGCAGGAACTCGAGGGCGATGTCGGCTCCGTTTGGCCAGACCAGTGTGTGAAACTCTGGATGCACGGTGAAGGTCCTGATGTAGCTCAGCTCGAGCAACGGCTCGAACACCGGTCCCCACAGCGCTGGGCGGAGATCCACTTCCCCAGCCGTGCCGTCCCGGAACCGGAGCCAGATCACATAGTCGCCAACGTACCGGCCTCCATGACGTGGTAGTCCATTTTCTCATTCCAAGGGTGCAATCCGCTTGAGCGGCTCGTGCTGGCGGGCCAGGTCCCAGTTGGTCAACAACGCTTCTCGATCCGGATTCCAAGGGCCGCTTTAGTTCGGGGTGAGAGGCTCGGTCCGCTTCAGCGCCCCCGGGTGTTTCCGGAACCAGCTCATCAGCAGCAGCATTTCCTCAATGCCGTCCACCGGCAGGTGAACGCCCGGCTGTTCCTCCGCCGTGGCGTGCTCCGCGACGAGCGCCTGGAATGCCTCGCGCTCGATCGGGGTGTGGGGCGTCGGGGCGGACGCGCAGACCCGCGCCCGCCGGATGACATACGAACGATCGTCGCCGAACGCACCGGGGCAGTGATACACGAATGACAGCGTCGCGATGGCCGTGCGCGTGCGCGTGAGCGCCGCGAGCAGCCATTCCAGCGCCTCGAACCGGTCGCGCCAGCGCGTGGCGACTTCGAAGTGGTCCGAGTTGCTCGCGGCGTTCATGGCCGCAACTACGCGGTCCAGCGGCGCAATACCCAGCCCCTCCAGGAACCCCAGCGCCACGCCGACCCGTCCGCGGTAGTCTCCCTCGGTCACGAGCCCTGCGCAGGGACCAGCGCACGTCCCCAGCTCGTGGCGAATGCAGGCCGCGCGGCGCGCCACGGCGAACAGGTCCCCCTGCTCGGCGTACACCACCGGCATGTCCAGCGCGCAGTCCCTGAGTCCCAGCAGATCGTTCAGCACCCGCACGGATTCGGCCAGCCGGCGTGACGCGGGGAGCGGTCCGTACAATCGTTCGCTCGTTCCTCCGTTCGCTCGTTCGCTCGTTCGCTTTCCCGCATAGATCTTCGGCGCCGGCCCCTCCGCCACTTTCACGAACGCCACCCTCCGCGCCCGGTTCATCTGGACGTTGAAGTGGGGGTGACACCGCTGGATCTGTCGCAGCTCGCCCAGGTGGGCCGCGAACTCGGAGGGCTGGTAGTCCCATTCGATCCGCTCGGTCATCTCCAGGATGCGGAGCTGCCGGTCGTCGTCGGACCCAGGAGCGAAATAGGAATTGAGGCGGGCGCGGAGCCGCTTGGCTTTTCCGACGTACACCACCCGCCCCAGTGGGTCGAGCATGCGGTAGACCGCCGGTCGGTTCTCCGCGAGCGGAATCGTCCGCCGCTTGAGGGTCTCAATGTCCCCGAGGGGAAGGGTGAGGGAACTCACCCTCCGACCGCCTGACAGCGCCAGCAGAACGTGGTCGCGCGGGCGTCGATCGCGTGCGTGGTCGCGAGGCGCGCGCCGCACCGCCGGCACGGCTCCCCGCCGCGGCCATACACCATGAGCGAAAACTGGTAGTTGCCCTTCTCCCCGGTGCCCGTGCGATAGTCGCGGAACGTCGTGCCGTTCGCGCGGATGGCGCTGGCCAGCACCCGGCGCACCGCGCCGTGCAAGCGCTGAGCGGCGGCCCGGTCCACCCGGTTCGCCGGCAGCGAGGGGTCAATTCGCGCGCGGAACAGCGCCTCGTTGGCGTAGATGTTGCCGACCCCGGCCAGGCGCCGCTGGTCCATGATCACTTTCTTGATGGCCTGCCGGCTCCTGGTGAGTGTGCCGACGAACTGGTCCACTCCGAAGTCATCGGCCAGCGGCTCCGGCCCGATCCGCGCCGAATACGCACGCCACGCGTCAGGATCGAGCAGCAGCAGCGTGCCGAGTCGCCGGACGTCGCGGTACACCAGTGTCTCGCCCTTGCCGAGCGAGGCTTCCAGCACGGCGTAGCGGCGCTCGGCGGCGGTGAGGGGCTGGTCGTAGATCAACAGGGAGCCGCTCATTCCCGGCTGGATCACCAGCCGGGAACCAGACGACAACTCGATCACCGCGTGCTTCGCGCGCCGCGTCATTCCTGACACGCGCACATTCGAGAGCGCGGCGATGACGCGACGCTTGGTCGTGTGATAGAGAATGTCGGTCTTGTGAAGTTTCGGGTCCCGGAGCCGCCGGCCGACCAGCCGGGGCGCGAGTTGCCGGACGATCGTCTCGACTTCAGGAAGCTCGGGCACGCGCCGCCTCGCGCCAGGCGATGTCCCGGCGGAATACCTTGCCTTCAAAGTCCACGGCCTCGGCCAGGGCCTGGCTGGCCGCCCGGGCCGAGGCGATATCGGGTCCCAGGCCCGTCGCGCACAACACGCGCCCTCCCGACGTGCGAAGTGTGCCACCGGGGTCCAGCGTCGTGCCCGCGTGGAACATCAGCGCATCCGGGGGAAGGAGCTGGGGAAGCGAGATCGGCACGCCTTTGACCGGGGCGTCAGGGTACCCGCGCGAGGCGAGCACCGTGGTGACTGCCGCACCCTTCGGCCGGCGAACCGCGTGCGTGGGGCGCCAGGCTTCGCCGCTCCCGATGGCCCACAGGTCCTGGACCAGCGTATCGTCGAGCAGGGGGAGAATCACCTGCGTCTCGGGATCGCCGAAGCGGCAATTGAACTCGATGACCGACGGCTGGCCTTCGGGAGAAATCATCAGGCCCGCGTACAACAGTCCACGATACGGCGCGCCGTCCCTGGCCATCTGGCGCAGTGTCGGTTCCAGGATCGTACGCTGGACCTCGTTCAGCAGCGCGTCAGTCACCAGGGACACCGGCGAGTAGGCACCCATGCCGCCGGTGTTGGGCCCCGTGTCTCCGTCGAGCAGGCGTTTGTGGTCCTGGGCCGGCGGAAGGATGACGATCCGCTCGCCATCTGTCAGCGCGAGCACGGACAGTTCCTCCCCCTCGAGGAACTCCTCGATCACCACCTCGCGTCCGGCGTCGCCAAACTTGCCGTCGAACATTTCCGTGGCCGCCTGGCGGGCGGCGGCGCGCGACTCACATACGACCGCGCCTTTCCCCGCCGCCAGGCCCGACGCCTTCACCACCACCGGTTCCCGGTGCTGGGTGAGGTGGGGGAGGGCCTGTTCGAGACTGGTAAACGTGCGGCTCGCGGCGGTGGGCACGCCGGCCCGGGTCATGACCTCCTTGGCCCAGGCCTTCGAGGCTTCGATGCGAGCGGCCGAGGCGGTGGGACCGAACGCCGCGTGTCCCGCGCGGGAGAGGGTATCAACCAGCCCCAGGGCGAGTGGGCCCTCGGGGCCGACGATCGTGAGGTCGATGTTGAATTCGCGCACGGCCCGGAGAATGGCGGCGTGGTCGTCTGGGGAAGCAGGAATGTTTCGGCCGAGCTGCGCCGTGCCGGCATTGCCGGGGGCGCACCATACGGTCGCCGAGCGGGCGAGGAGCCAGCAGAGCGCGTGCTCGCGCCCCCCGCCGCCGACGACCAATACCCTCACCGCTTGGTGGCGTCCTTGAAGGCGTCCGAGACCGCCTGCGCGGCCTTCTTCGCCGCGTCCACGACGCTGCCCGCCGTCTTCTTCGCTTCGCGGGCATAATGGCCGGCGGCGTCAGCCAGGTCGTTCGCGAGGGGACGCTCGGCCTGCTCGGCGCCGCGGCGTGCGTATTCGCCCTTCATGATCTTGCCGTACTCGCCGGCGGCAACCCACCGCTCCAGCTCCGCGGCGCGCAGCGTATTGAACGGGTGCGTGGCGCCGAGCGTGTTGATGATCTTGTACACGGTATCTACGGCGCCGCCCTGTTCCTCGTACTCACGGGCCTGGTCCATGAAGGCCTTGAGGTCGGTCTCTCCCGGCGAGCCGCCGCCCGCGAGCTTGAGGAACACCCGCATGGCTGCGTCCGGGTCCTGGGCGCCGATCAGGCCCGCGCGGTCCGCTGACAACTCGCTCTTCCGGGACCATTCGAGCAGTGCCAGCTGCACCGGCAGAAGCACCAGCCCCGCGAGGAACGGCAGGTTCTGGAAGCCGACAGTGAGAATCAGGACGAGCAGGGTGCGGTAAAGCGCGTGCCCGCTCATCACGTGTCCGAGCTCATGCGAGATGAGCACGCGAAGCTCATCGTGATTGAGCAGACCGACGGCGCCGGAGTTGAGGATGATGAACGGACGATCCATCCCGATGGCGCCGGCATTCACGATCGGTGTCTGCGTGATGAACAGGTCCGGCCGCTCCGGGCAGTCCATCGTGGTGCAGACTTCGGTGAGCAGTGTGTGCAGGACCGGGAACTGGGTCGGCCCGGTGCGCACCGCGTTGGCCTGGAACAGGAGCCGGATACCGCGCTCGCCGAAGAATCCCACGATGCGCTTCACCACTTCGTCGAACCCCGGAACCGAGCGCAGCGATTGCAGGGCCGCGCGGTCGGCGGGGTGTTCCCACGCGACCGGTGAAATGTCTTTGAGAATGAGACGGGAACGGGCAGCGGGAATGCTGGTCATGTCGGTCTCCGGGTGAAGGACTGCTTGTCCCCCGTACGCTCCGCCCACGGGCCGGTTTCAGGGCGGTTCACTTACCGGCCCTTGCCAGTGCCTGCTCCAGGTCCGCCATCAGGTCGCCCACGTCCTCGATGCCGACCGAAAGGCGCACCAAGCCATCCGTGAGACCCATCGCGTCCCGCATTTCCTTCGGCACTGACGCATGCGTCATGGACGCCGGGTGCCCGATCAGGCTCTCGACCCCGCCCAGTGACTCCGCCAGCGCGAACAGCCGTGTCGCTTCGACCATCGCGCGCGCCCGCTCGAGCGAGCCCAGTTCGATCGAGATCATTCCTCCGAAGCCGGACATTTGCCTGCAGGCCAGGTCGTGCTGGGGGTGCGAGGGCAGACCGGGGAAGTAGACCCGCCTGACCGCCGAGTGCTTCTCCAGCCACTCCGCTATTCGGCGCCCGTTCGCATCGTGCTGACGCATTCTGATGGCCAATGTCTTGGTGCCTCGCAGGGCGAGCCAGCAGTCCAGCGGGCCCGGGACTGCGCCCGACGCGTTCTGCAGGAACTGCAGGCGCTCGGCGATATCATCCCGGTTTACCACGACGATTCCACCGACCATGTCGCTATGGCCGTTCAGGTATTTCGTCGTTGAATGAAGAATGATGTCGCTACCAAATTCGAGAGGGCGCTGAAAGCATGGTGTCGCGAAGGTGTTATCTACGGCGAGGAGGATTCCGCGGGCCTTTGTCAGCTGGGCGACGGCCGTGAGGTCGGTGATTCGCATCAGCGGGTTCGTCGGCGTTTCGACGAACACCATCTTCGTCTTCGGCGTGATGGCCGCGGCGACGCGGTCGGTTTCGCGACTGTCTACGAACGTGAACGTGAGGCCGAGTCGGCCGAAGACCTGGGTCATCAGGCGGTGGGTCCCGCCATAGACGTTCTCGCCCGCGACCACGTGATCCCCGGCCGAGAACAGTTTGAGAACCGTGTCGGTGGCAGCGGTGCCTGAAGCGAAGGCGAATCCGTGGCGCCCCCCTTCCAGGGCCGCAACGTTCTTTTCCAAGGCGTCGCGCGTTGGGTTCCGCGTGCGCGCGTACTCGAAGCCTTTGTGCTCGCCGAGGCCCTGCTGGACGTACGTGGAGGTCTGGTAAACCGGTGTCATGATGGCGCCGGTGGATGGGTCGGGTTGCTGCCCCGCGTGGACCGCGCGGGTGGCGAAAGCGTCCTTCAAATCATCATCGCTGATGCGGGTCATCGCGCGCCGCAGGAGAGGGGAGCGCCGGAACGTAACCGGCTTCCGCGCGGCACGGCAAGCGATTGGCTTGAAGCGTGTTACGGCGGACGGTACGTTAGGGTTTGAAATGGCTGACAGGAAGGTCACGATCCTCGTGGTCGACGACGAGCCGCCGGTGCGGAACGCCATGGTGCGCGTGGTGCAGGGCGCCGGCTATGCTGCTCTTGCCGCCGGCTCGGGATTGGCTGCCATCGCCATCCTCGAGAGTCAGCCGGTCGATCTCGTGGTGTCGGATCTGCAGATGCCCGGCATGAACGGCATGCAACTGCTCGACGTGGTCCAGCGGCGCTGGCCTGGAGTGGCGACGGTCATGGTGACCGGTGTTACCGAACTCAACACGGCGGTGCAGATGCTCCAGGCCGGCGCATTGAACGTGGAGCGGGCACTTGCGGAGCTGGGCGCCAACACCGGCAACCAGTTCGACCCCGACATCGTGGCCGCCTTCGTGCAGGCCTACGGCGGTTCCGGGGTTCGTCTTCCCATCCCCACACCGCGCATTGCGCATCGCCAGCTTCCGCAGGGCATCGCGGACGCCGTCGCGGTCTCCGCGGCATCGTGACCGGTACGCTGATGGTCGGCGTCTCGGGAGTCCGGGGCGTCGTGGGCCGGGACCTGACGCCCGAAGTGGTCACCCGGTACGCCGCGGCCTTCGGAGCGCTGGTCCGCGAGGCGGGGCACCGGTCGGTCGTGCTCGCTCGTGACTCCCGCCAGTCCGGTCCCATGTTCTCGGCCATTGTCGAGGCGGCGCTCCAGGCGGCCGGCTGCCGCGTCATCGCCTGCGGAGTGATTCCGACCCCGACGGCCCAGCTGGCGGTGGAGCACCACCACGCCGGCGGCGGCATCATCGTCACCGCGAGCCACAACCCCGTGGAATGGAACGCGCTCAAGTTCGTCGGGTCGGACGGCGTATTCCTCGATCAGGAATCCTGGCGGAGGCTCGAAGCCCTCATGTCGGCGCCGCCGGCCCCCGGCGGCGGCGGGGATACGGTTGTGGACGAGCAGGCCATCGCCCGGCATCTCGACCTCCTCTTTGCGTTGCCGATTGCAAATCCCCCGGCGGTTCGAGCGCGGAAGTTCCGAGTGGCGCTCGACTGCATACGCGGTGCGGGCGGGCCCATCATGACCCAGCTCCTGCACCGGCTGGGGTGCGACGTGCATGGGATCAACCTGGAAGCCGACGGGGCATTCCCTCGCCCGCCGGAACCGGTTCCCGCAAATCTTGGCGCCCTTGCCGGCCTCGTGAAGAAGACCCGGGCCGACATCGGGATCGCGGTGGACCCGGACGTCGATCGACTTGCCCTGGTGGATGAGACCGGCGCGCCGATCGGCGAGGACTACACGCTCGCGTTCGCGGTTGAGGCGGTTCTGGCCCGGACGCCCGGCCCGGTGGTGGTGAACCTCTCGACATCGCTCGTGGTAGACGATGCGGCGCGGGCCTTCGGCGTCGCGGTGGAACGCGCGCCAGTTGGTGAGGCGAACGTTGCCCGCGTCATGCGCCGCCGTGGCGCTGTTGTCGGGGGGGAAGGGAACGGCGGGGTCATCCTGCCGGCGCTTCACCTGGGAAGAGATGCCCCGCTGGCGACCCTGCTTGTGCTCCAGCTGCTGGCCGGCGACGGGCGCCGGGTGAGTGAACGCGTCGCCGCCAGCCCGCGTTACGTTATCGTTAAGGACAAGGTGCCACGTGGGCCGCATGTGGAATCAGTGTACGCCGCCCTGCTGCAACAGTTCGCGGATGCCACGGTGGACCGGCAAGATGGCCTTCGGCTCGCCTGGCCCGACCGGTGGCTTCACGTGAGGCCATCGGGAACCGAGCCGGTCGTCCGGGTGATTGCGGAGGCGCGTACGTCGATAGATGCGGCGAACCTGATCGACCGCGCCAAGGCCGCATGTGTTTCGGAAGGAGCTCCCTGATGTGCGGAATCGTAGGTTATACGGGACGGCGCGAGGCAGCGCCGCTCGTGCTCGAGGGCATCAAGCGGCTCGAGTACCGCGGCTACGACTCCGCGGGACTCGCGGTGCTGGGCGCCGGTGGCCTCGTGGTCGAAAAGACCGCGGGCCGCATCGCCGCGCTCGAAGCCCGCATCAAGGGCCGCGTCCCCCGCGGCCACACCGCCCTGGCGCACACCCGGTGGGCCACTCATGGTGTTCCCAACGAGGTGAATGCCCATCCGCACACCGATTGTGGGGGCAACCTCGCGCTGGTGCACAACGGCATTATCGAGAATGCCGCGGCCCTGCGCGCGGCCCTCGCCAAACGGGGCCACAAGTTCCGGTCGGAGACCGATACCGAAGTCCTCGTCCATCTCATCGAGAGCGCTTACACGGACGGAGTTCCCCTGGAGGGCGCCGTTGCGTGGGCGCTCAAGAAGGTCGAGGGGACCTATGGCATCGCGGTCATTTCGGCCCGGGAGCCCGAGAAGGTGGTGGCCGCCCGCCTGGGTTCGCCGCTCCTCGTGGGCCTGGGGGAAGGCGAGAACTTCATCGCGTCGGATGCGAGCGCCGTCGTGGAGCACACCCGGTCCGTGGTTTACCTGGACGACGGCGAGCTCGCGGTGCTGACACCCAGGGACTACTACGTCACGGATCTCGACAGCGCCCGGGTGGACAAGGCGGTCAGCACGGTGGACTGGGACCTGGGAACAGTCGAGCGTGGCGGGTACGCGCACTTCATGCTCAAAGAGATCATGGAGCAGCCCGAGTCGCTGCGGAACGCGCTGCGGGGCCGTCTCCAGGAAGATGAAGGGAACGCGCGGCTGGGCGGCCTGAACCTGACCGACGAACGCCTCCTCTCGATCAACCGCGTCGTCCTCACGGCCTGCGGCACGTCGTGGCATTCGGCACTGATCGGTGAGTACATGCTGGAGGAACTGGCGCGGATCCCGACCGAGGTGGAGTACGCGTCGGAATTCCGCTACCGGAATCCCATCGTTGACGAGCACACGCTCGTGGTGGGCATTTCCCAGAGCGGCGAAACCGCCGACACGCTGTGGGCCCTGCGAGAGGCGAAGCGGCGGGGCGCGCACACCATCGGAATCGTGAACGTCGTCGGAAGCACCATCGCCCGCGAGGTCGATGGCGGCATTTACATCCATGCCGGGCCCGAGATCGGCGTGGCCAGCACCAAGGCCTTCACCTGCCAGGTAGCGTCGCTGGCCCTGCTCACCCTGCACCTCGGCCGGCTGCGGTCGCTCTCGGTGCTCCAGGGGCGGGAAGTCGTGAAGGCGCTTCGGAAGATTCCCGACCAGGTAGACCAGGTGCTGGCCCGGGCGCACGAGGTTCAGAAGCTGGCGCTGGTGTTCGACGGCGCCACCAACGCCTTGTACCTCGGCCGGGGGTACAATTTTCCGATCGCCCTCGAAGGCGCGCTCAAGCTCAAGGAGATTTCCTACATTCACGCCGAGGGGTACCCGGCGGCGGAAATGAAGCACGGGCCCATCGCGCTGATCGACGAGTCCATGCCGGTGGTGTGCGTCGCGCCCCGCGACGCGGTCTACCAGAAAATCGTGTCCAACGTCCAGGAAGTGAAAGCGCGCGGCGGCAAGGTGATCGCGGTGGTTACGGAGGGCGATGACCAGCTGGCCGGCCTGGCGGATCACGTGTTCACGATCCCCGAGACGATCGATTCCCTGACGCCCGTCCTGTCGGTGATCCCCCTCCAGTTGCTGGCGTATCACATCGCCGTCAACCGCGGGAAAGACGTCGATCAGCCACGCAACCTCGCGAAGAGCGTGACGGTGGAGTGAAGGTCGTCCTTCAACGCGTTTCGAAGGCTTCTGTCAGCGTCGACGGTCGCGTCGTGGGCGCGATCGGCCGCGGGTTCCTCGTGCTGGTGGGGTTCAAGGCGGGCGACGGGCAGGAGCAGGTGGACTGGATGGCCGAGAAGATCTTCGGCCTCCGGGTGTTCGTGGACGACGCCGGGAAGATGAACCGGGACCTCGCGGCTGTTGAGGGCTCGGTGCTGGTCGTCTCGCAGTTCACCTTGTACGGCGATGCGAGCCGTGGGCGACGGCCGTCGTTCGTGAATGCCGCACAGCCGGATGATGCGACTCCGCTCTACGAGTCGTTCGTGAAAGCCCTCCGCACCCGCAACGTGCCGGTCGAGACTGGTGAGTTCGGCGCGATGATGCAGGTCGAACTGGTCAACGACGGTCCGGTCACGCTGATCCTCGAGAAATGACCATCGTCCTGGCTTCGGGTTCCCCCCGCCGCCATCAATTACTGGACATGCTGGGCATCGCGCACGACGTGGACCCCTCGGACGTTCCCGAAGCCGCGCTGCCCGGCGAAGCCGCCGAAACCACGGCTATCCGGCTGGCGCGCGAAAAGGCCACGCAGGTCGCCCGGCGGCATGCCGGCCGGTGGGTGCTGGGGGCCGACACGCTGGTCGCACTGGCTGACCAGGTGCTCGGAAAACCCGGCGGCGTGGCGGAAGCCGAAGCCATGCTGGCGCGCCTGCAAGGCGCCGAGCACAGGGTGGTGACGGCCATTGCCCTGGTCAGGAACGGCGACGCCCATGAACGACACGACGTGACCCGCGTGTGGTTCCGGCCACTCAGCCCGGTTCAGATTCGTGCCTATGTGGCAACGGGCGAGCCGCTCGACAAGGCGGGCGCATACGGCGTGCAGGGGTACGGGGCTGCGCTGGTGGAACGGATCGAAGGGGATTTTTTCGGGGTGATGGGACTGCCGCTGCGCCTGGTCGTCGAGGTGCTCGGCCGGGCAGGAATGCCCTACAGCTTCACCCGGTAGGCCGCCACCGGCTGGGCCTTGTTCTTGAGGGCCAGGGGTTCGGATGCCTCGACCTTGGGCTTCTTCTTCAACTGATTGTACATCGGCTCCGAGATCAGGATTTCGCCCGGGCCCGCCTTGCCGCAGAGCCGTGATGCCACGTTCACGGCATCGCCGATCACCGTGTACTCCAGCCGCTGGTCACTGCCGATGTTGCCGGCGAATACCTCTCCGTAATTGATCCCGATGCCGATGTTCACCTGCCGGCGCCCCTGCTCGGCCCACTTCTTGTTCATCTCGGCCAGCCGGTGCATCATGTCGAGTGCCGTCTGCATGGCCTTGTCGGCGGCGGCGTCCGTCTGGATCGGCGCGCCCCACAGTGCCATGATGGCGTCCCCCATGAACTTGTCCAGCGTCCCGTCGTGGGCGAAGACGATGCCCACCATTTCCGTGAAGTAGCCGGTGAGCAGGTCGGCGATTTCGTTGGGCGCCATCGTCTCGGACATGGACGTGAAGCCGCGGATGTCGCTGAAGAAGATCACCACCGGCTTCTTGTCGCCGCCCAGCTTGATCGACTCCTTCTGCTCGGCGATCTGCTTCACCAGATTGGGCGCGAAGTACCGCTGGAAGTTCGACAGCACCACGGCCTCCCGGGTGATCCGGTCGGTCAGCTGGCCGTTCTCGATGGCCACCGCCGCGATACCCGAAAACGCGATGAGGAACTCGAGGTCTTCGTCGTTGAAGGAGTTCGTGGCGGTCAGGTTGTCCACGTAGATGATGCCGATGACCTTGCCGTCCCTCGCGAGCATGGGCGTGCACATGGCGCTCCGCACGCTCTGCATGAGGATAGACTTGCCCTTGAACCGCTCGTCTGCGGCGGCGTTGTCGGTAAGGATTGCCAGGCGTTCCGTCACCGCCCGCCGGGCGATCGACTGCGGCACCCGGTGCTGCCCGCCGAACTCACCCAGCCGGTTCTTCGAAATGCGGGGCACCAGCTCGGCCCCTTCGCCCTCGACCATCAGGATCGAGACGCGATCCACGTTCATGACCTGGAACGTGATGGTCACGACCTTCTCGAGGAGCTTGTCTACTGCCTGCTGCTTCGACAGCTCCTTCGAGATATCGAGCAGGAGCGACAGCTTCTTGGCCTGCCGCTCCTCGGGCGATTCGCCGCCGACCTTGACGTGCGAATCGGTGCTCGGCTGTCCTTTTCTTCCGACGCCTGATTGATGACTGCCGACTCCACCGACACGTTCCGCACGATGGTGGCGCCGGGCGGCGGGGACGTCCCGAACGTGCTCGCAACGGGGTCCACGGCGGGCTGGGCGGAGGGCGGCGTCACCTCACGCACGCGGAACGCGACCTTTCCGAACGTGACGACATCACCGGCGGCGGCCACGGTGTCCGAGACCTTGGCGCCGTTCACGAACGTCCCGTTGCTCGACCCCAGGTCTTTGATCTGCACGCCGCCATTGGCGAGCGTGACCTCCGCGTGCTGGCGGGAGATCGTGGGATCATAGATGGGGACGTCGCTCGTCGCCGCCCGGCCAACGACCAGGCGTTTGCCTTGGACGACCTCGATGGTCTGGTCCCCGGACGTGGAGATCAACTTGAAGACTGACACAGGCTCCTAAAATACCCCGTGGGTCGGGGAGGCGCTAACGCGGGTTGGCCAGGGCGAGGGCGGCAAGCACGGCGCCGGCCTTGCTTTGGGTTTCGTCGAACTCGCGGGCGGCCTGGCTGTCGGCGACGATTCCGGCCCCTGCCTGCACGTAGGCCGTCCCGTTCTTGATGAACGTCGTCCGGATCGCGATCGCGGTATCGAGGTTCACCCCACCCCACCCGACGTACCCGACTGCGCCGGCATACGGCCCCCGCCGGGTGGGCTCGAGGCCATCGAGGATCTCCATGGCACGGATCTTCGGCGCCCCGCTGACGGTTCCCGCCGGAAAACAGACCCGCAGGGCATCGATGGCGTCGAGGCCGGCCCGGAGCCGCCCGCGCACCTCGCTCACGATGTGCTGCACGTGGGAGTAGCGCTCGATCACGCGGTCCGCCGTTACGCGCACGCTCCCGTACTCGGCCGCGCGTCCGACGTCGTTCCGGCCCAGGTCCACCAGCATCATGTGCTCCGCGAGCTCTTTCTCGTCCGCCAGCAGGTCCTCCACGAGTCGCGCATCCTCTTCGGGGGTGGCGCCCCGGGGCCGCGTTCCCGCGATCGGCCGCACCGTGACCTCCCGGTCTTCGACTCGAACGAGCACCTCCGGGGATGAGCCCACGATGGCGAGATCGTCCAGCGCGAGGTAGTAGAGGTACGGAGCCGGATTGAGCGCCCGGAGCGCCCGGTACACCTGGAACGGATCGGCGGGGCAGGGCACCTCCTGCCGGCGCGAGAGCACGGCCTGGAAGATGTCTCCCGCCCGGATGTGGTCGCGAATCCGCTCGACGTCCCGTTCGAAATCCTGGCGTGGGTACGGAGTGCCCGGCACCGGTGGAGCGGCCGCGTTCAGCGCGACGGGAGCCAGCGAGGGCGGAGTCGCCAGCCGGGCTAGTAGCGTCTCGATGCGCGCTTCGGCCCGGTCATACTCTCGGCGCAGGTCCTGCGGTGACGCCCCCGGCGGGACGTCGGTGTTCGCCACCACGATCGCGCGGCCGAACGCATTGTCGAAGATCACCAGCGAATCGGCGATGATGAACATGGCGTCCGGCAGGTTGAGATCATCCGTGGGGCCCCCGGGGAGGCGCTCGAAGGAACGCACTACGTCGTATCCCAGGTAGCCGACCGCGCCGCCGGTGAAGCGCGGCAGGTCGTCGGGAACCACGGTGGTCAGCGGCCGCACCACGCCGGCCAGGTGCACCAGCGGATCGGGCGCGTCGCCGGCCGCGACCCAGCCCGTGGCAGGAGTCCAGCGGTCGGCCTTTCCCCGGGCATAACGCCACGCTTCGCGTGGTTCCGTCCCGAAGAACGTGTACCGTGCCCACCGCTCGCCGCCGACCAGCGATTCGAGGAGGAACCCGAACGGCGGGCGCTGCACCGCGGCGAATGCGCTGACCGGCGTCAGCGTGTCGGCGGCGAATTCGCGGACCACCGGGACGATCCGGCCCCGGGCCGCCAACGCCCGGTAGTCGTCGAACGTGGTGTGGCGGGTCATTTGGGGTGGGCGGCGACCAGATAGTGGCCGGACGAGGTAACCGACGCGCGAATGGCGTCGGTGCCCGCGCTGGCGGTGCCCGCGCTGGCGGTGCCCGACGCCACGCGGTAGCCCAGCTGGTCCTCGGCCCACACTTCTAGGGCCGACGCCAGTTCGGAGGTGCCGGCGTACCGGGAGCCGGCTCTCGACGCCGTGAAGTCGGCGTAGCGGCCATAGAAAAACGTGACGGTCGGCGGGTTGGTCGAGGACAACGTAGCGCCGGAGAGACTGATCGCGAGCCCGTAGGCGCCTGTCTCGGGTGCCAGGCCGATGAGAACCGAGTCGGTCGTTGCGGCCCGGGTTCCATTGAGCGTGGTGATACTGCCAGCGGGGAAGCTGACCTGGGCGAAGGGGGTATTGGCGGCATCGGGATGGGAGATCGTCCGCGTGGCGACGCGGCTGTTCACCGCATACATGGACGCCGAGGGTGGCTGTGGCGCGTTGGACTGCATCAGCAGTAGTACCAGGTCGCTCCGCTGGCGCCCGGTGGCCAACGACAGCACGTCGCCGCACGCCGCCGCGACCACGCTTGCCGCGACCACGACCCACCGAGATATTGCGCGGTGATGATGGTTTCCCGGTTCATAGCCGCCTCGCTGCTGTGCCTCCCGCTTTCCCTCGCCCGAGCGCAGTCCTGGAACGGCCCGGACGTCCAGGCGTTGGTGGCCCGCGCGATCGCGCGCCGGGCCACCGTCCAGGCTGACAGCGGGCTCAGGTCGTTCCGTGCTCGGGCGCATGGATTCGTGTTCTTCCTGGGGCAGCTCGGCGAGGGGTTCAGGGAACCGCCGCGGCTGATCAAGTCGGATCAGCTGGAGTTGGAAGTGTACTGGCGGGCTCCCGGGCTCAGCAAGCAGATCATCATCGGCCGCCGCGACCGGCGCGACCTCCCGACCGACATCCAGTACCACCGCGACCACCTCGGCATCGTCCAGAACAATTTCGGCGACAGCATCCGGCTGGGTGAGGGCGACGAAGTGCGGGACGTGCCCCACCCGCTCTCGGCGGCCGGCCCGACGCTCTACGACTACGCGCTGACCGACTCGCTCACCATCGAGCTGCCCGACCGGGCAGTGCGGGTGTACCGGGTGGACGTCCGGCCACGGGCGTTCGACGCGCCGCGCCTCGCTGGCGCGATCTACCTCGACGTGGAGCAGGCCGAGCCCGTCCGCTTCCAGTTCAACTTCACGCCCGCGGCGTACCTGGACAACACGGTGGAGGACATCACCGTGGTGCTGGACAACGGCCTCTGGTTCGGGAAGTACTGGCTTCCCCGCCGGCAGGAGATCGAGATCCGGCGCCGCTCGTCATGGCTCGATCTTCCCGCGCGCGGGATCATCCGCGGCCGGTGGGAAATCGGGACGTACGAATTCAATCCCGTGATTCCGCCCGGCACGTTCGCTCCGGGCGCCCCGGAAATCGTGAGCATTCCCATCCCCGCGCGCGACACCTTTCACTGGAACGCTCCGCTCGCAGACGAGATTCGCCGGGTGGCCGGGCCGGTGGAGGCCGCCGACCTGGAATCCGTCCGCGCGACGATCGCGGCGGTCGTCGGACGACACGTGCTCGCGTCTCTCCCCGGCTCCACGCCGTCGTTCGGGAGCCTGTCCGACATCCTGCACGTGAATCGCGTACAGGGACTCACGTTCGGGGCCGGGTGGCGGGTTCGCCCCGGCGTCCACCGGGTGGTCGTGTCGGGCGCCGCCGGTTTTGGCGTGGCCGACCACCGGTTCACGGCGCGTCTCGCGATCTCCCGGCCGGCCGGGGCATGGACCTGGGAACTGCGGGGCGCGCGCGAAGTGCGCGACATCGGGGATGAACCAGTGATCTCGGGCGCACAGAACTCGATCCTCGCCCAGGAGCGAGGTGTCGATTTCGGCGACTACGTACTCCTCCACGTCGCATCCCTGTCGGTGTCCCGGCGAGTCGGGCCGCTGGGTGGTGTCCGTTTCACGGCCGGCGCAGAGCGACCGTCGAGCGTTGGGCTCGCGGCCCGTCCGGCGACCGGGCAATACCGATTGAATCCTGCTTTGGGCGGCGAACTGCGGGGGGTGACCCGCCTCGTGCTCGAACACGAGGGAGCGGCGCTGAGTGGCTCCGCCAGCCTGAGTGGCCGCGTGCTCGTCGAGGCAGGAGCCACACGCACCTCGCGCTACGTCCGCGGGCTGGCGTCCGGCAGTCTTCGCGTTGCCGCCGGCAACACCGAGGTCGCGCTGGACGCCCGGGGCGGATGGGGATCCGCCGGTCTGCCGCTGGATCGCGGATTCGTGTTGGGGGGACGGGGAACGCTGCCCGGCGAGCCCGTTCGCGCATGGGGCGGGCGGGACATCGCACTCGCCCGGGTCGAATGGCGATTCCCCGTACCGTTCCCCGGCTTGCCCCTCGGCGCGTTCGGCACCACTGGCAACCGGGCGACGCTGGCTCCGTTCCTGGCCGTGGGAGGCGCGGGCGGCGCCATGCCCGGCGTTCCCTGGCTGCCGACCTCAAACGCAAGGAGCTCGGCGGGCGTCGCCATCGAGTTGTTCCACGGGCTCCTGCGTATCGAAGGCGGCGCGAGCCTCCGGGGCGGCCGCCCCGAGTGGTCGGTGGACATCAGGAGGGACCTCTGGTCGATCATGTAGGGGAGGTCAGGTGGCGGGTTCCGGCCGGCCGGATATGTTAACTTTACCTACTATGTCGGTGAGACAGACGGGCGAGTGCCGTGGCTGACAAGCCTCCGAAAGTGTTTCCGGATCTCTGGCTGCTTCCGACCCTCTCCGAAATGCTCGGCAAGGAGAAGGTCGAGGAGTTGCTGCTGGTGGTCGAGGGCGCCAAGGACACCTTTTGGGAGACGGTCGTGGCCGTGGGGGCCGCCACCGACGAGCAGGTCCTCGGGGGCGCTGTCCAAGCGGTTCCGCATGAAGGTCAGCGATTGTGCCAAGGTGGAGCGGGCGGGGCGGGACGTTGTCCCCGAGAGCTTCGCCAAGAAGTACCACATCCTGCCGCTGCGAGTCACCGACTCCTTTCTCGAAATCGCCGCGTCCAACCCGTTCGATCTCGACTGCGAAAAGGCGCTGGCGTTCTCCACCGGCCGCGAAGTCCGTATCCAGCTTGCCAGCCCGTCGAAGATCCGGGACAAGACCGAGGAGCTGTACCGCCCCGAGAACGTGATCGACAAGCTGCTCGAGGGCATGGAGTCAGACGCCGAAGTCACCCAGATCGAGGAGCACGACGACGCCGAAGAACTGCGGATCTCCGCGGAAGAGGCGTCGCAGCGTCCGGTCGTCCGTCTGGTGGACCTGATCCTCTCCGAAGGCATCCTGTCGAGGGCGTCGGACATTCACATCGAGCCGGAAGAGGGCGGCGTGGCCGTCCGGTATCGTATCGACGGCGTGCTCCGGCAGGTCATGAAGGTGCCGCGTGCCGCCGGGCTCCCGCTGGTGTCCCGGATCAAGATCATTTCGTCGATGGACATCGCCGACCGTTTGCGTCCGCAGGACGGGCGCGCGCGCGTGGGTGTGAATGGGGTGCCCGTGGACCTCCGCGTGTCCACCCTGCCGGCCGCCTTGGGCGAGAAGGTCGTGATCCGGGTGCTCGACGCCCGGCGCACGGTCCTGTCGCTGGACTCCATTGGCCTCTCGACCGACGAGACGGTCGCCATTCACGGCCTGCTCGAGAACAAGGACGGGGTCATCCTCGTCACCGGTCCCACCGGCTCCGGGAAGACCACCACGCTCTATTCCTGTATCCGCCACGTCCAGAGCGAGGGCGTGAACATCGTGACGGTGGAAGACCCGGTCGAGTACCGGCTCCAAGGCATCGTCCAGGTGCAGGTGAACGAGAAGGCCGGGCTCACGTTCGGCTCCGCGCTGCGTTCCATTCTCCGCCAGGACCCCGACGTGGTGCTGGTCGGCGAAATCCGCGACAAGGAAACGGCCCAGATCGCCATCCAGGCGTCGCTCACGGGTCACCTCGTCCCGTCCACCCTGCATACCAACGACGCGCCCAACGCGGTCACGCGGCTCATGGACATCGGGATCGAGCCGTACAAGATCGCGACGGCTATCCGCGGGGTCGTGGCCCAGCGGCTCATGCGGCGCCTCTGTCCCGGCTGCAAGGAAGTGTGGGTCGAGGCCATTCCGGCCAAGCTCCATCAATGGCTCCCGCCGGACACGCCCGTGTACCGCTCCGCCGGATGCCCGGAGTGCGCCCAGACCGGCTACCGCGGGCGCTTCTCGATCGTCGAGGTGCTGCGCAACACGCCGGAAGTCGAGCGCCGGATCGGGGCGGGGGAGACTGCGGACCGCATTGCCGAGGCCGCTCGGGCCACGGGCATGAAGTCGCTCTGGGAGAGCGGATTGGCCCACGTGCTCAAGGGCGCATCCACGATCGATGAACTGCTGCGCGTGGTCGACGTGCCGCAAGATGACGAAGAAGGGCGGTCACCGCCTGCCGGAACCGCCAAGCCCAGCCGGCCGTCGGATCCGCGCGTGTCCGGACGGGTGAGCGTCTCCACTCCAGCCCCGCGGCCGTCCGACCGCCACCGCTCGCCGGAACCTCACTCGGCGAACGAGGCGATGACCGCGAAGTTCGACCTCCTCGAGCCCCTGACGCCCACCGGAAGGCCGATCGGCCCGGGAGGAGCGACGGTCTTGCTGGTGGACGACGAAGACCAACTCAGGCGGGTGATGAAAGACCTGCTGGAGCGGGAGGGTTACCGGGTCGCGGAGGCCGCCAACGGAATCGAGGCCCTGGACCAGGTGGACCGGCACGCGCCGGACATCATCGTCCTGGACCTCAACCTGCCCGGCCTCGACGGCTACGGAGTGCTCTCCCACCTGCGGTCCCGGCCGTCGACGGCAAAGATCCCGGTCGTGGTCCTGACGGCGCGGGGAGACGAGGACAATGAAGTCAGGGTCCTCGAACTCGGTGCCGATGACTTCCTCAGCAAACCCTTCCGAGCCCGGGCCCTCTCAGCCCGCCTCAAAACCATCCTGGCCCGCCGTTACGGATGGACGCCACCACAACACTAGGGAGCATATGGTGCTCCCGCCCTATGTGGGAGCACCGGTATTCTGCTCCATGACTCGCTGTACCGTGCTTCGCAAGTCGCTGACCTTGAACGGCTTCTGGAAGTAGAAGCAACCTGTGCTCCTGAGCCATTCGTGGGTCTCAGGTCGTACATCAGCCGTCAGGAATATTGTCCGAGACTTGTGCTCCGGCCACAGGCGCAGGAGCGCTTCGGAGAACGTTTCCCCGGCGGAGACGGCGGCGCGTGCGTCCGCAATGATCAATTCGAACCGGGACGTCTCCAGCAGCCGAACAGCGTCGCCCGCATTGGGGGGCGTGGAGACCACCTGGCCTTCCCTGGAGAACAACGCCCGGATCATCCGCTGAACTACTGGGTCCTCATCCACCAGTAGAATGCTCCGTGGTTGAGCGTTCTTCCTGGGGTCATCGGGTGGGGGTCGTTGGATGCGCCCGGAGCTGCGCCGGCTTCCGTGGTCTCCTGCGGTTTTGCTCCCAGCCGGCAGGGTCATGACAAAGGTGGCGCCGTCGGTTCCCGGCTCGACGGAAAGTTTGCCCCCATGCCGTTCGGCGATTCCGAATGAGATCGAGAGGCCCAACCCTGTGCCCTCGCCGGACTCATTCGTGGTGAAGAACGGCGTGAACAGGTTGGGGAGGTGTGCCGGATCGATGCCCGGGCCGGTGTCGGATACCTTGAGGAGCACGTGGTCCTTGGAGCGCCCCGTCGAAACCACTACGCGGCGCTCCCGGCCCGTTTCGTTGTCCGTGACGGCATGGGCCGCGTTGGTGACCAGATTGAGGATCACCTGCTGCAACTCGTACCGGTCTCCGGAGACCGCCGGGAGGTCCTTGGCCAGGTGGGTCTCGATTCCCACGTTCCGCAGCCGCAGTTCGTACTCCATGAGCTGGACGGTCCTCTGGGCGATGTCGTTCAGGTCCACGTCGCCGTAGTCGCCGGTCCCCTTTCGCGCGAACGTGAGCAGGTTCCGGACGATCCGTCCGGCTCGCTCCGCCTGTTCCTGGATCACGCGGAGGTGTTCGCGGTCCTTCTCGCCCACGCTGCCCTGCTCCAGGAGGAACTCTGACAGTCCGGCGATAGAAGTCAGCGGGTTGTTCAGTTCGTGCGCCACTCCCGAAACAAGCTGGCCGACCGCCACCATCTTCTCATTCTGGATGAGCTGGGTTTCCAGGGACTTTTGCTCGGTCACGTCTTCGATGAGCAGGACGACCCACCCGGACTCGGGTGCGCCGCGCATCGGGGCAGCGGCAATCCGGAACACGCGGCTCCGGGCCCCGGGCGTGGCCAACGCCTGCACGGTGATCGCCGCCGGAGGTTCTCCGTGGTCCGCGCCCCGGATCAGGCCAGGCAATTCGGAAGAGTCTGACAGGAGGTCTCGTCCAAACTCGAGGCCGATGACCGCCGGCAGGGAGCGGCCGAACAGGTTGGCCAGGGCCTTGTTGGCGCGGCGAATCCGCCCCGCGCCGTCGATGACCGCGATGCCGTCGGCCAGGGCGTCGAATGTGGTTTCCCACTGTTCCTTGCCCGCGCGGATCAAGTCGAAGAAGCGTGCGTTGGCCAGTACCACGGCGGCATGCGTCGCGACGGTCGACAGGAGCCGCAGGTCCTCGGCCGTGAACGGTCCTCCGACGCGGTTGACCACCGCGATGGTTCCCACGGTCACGCCATGCGAGCGGAGCGGCACCGCGGCAACCCGCTGGACGGTGATGCCCCCGATTTCGGGCGCGGGCTGGTCGGCGCCGGCTTCAACGACCTCGAGCTGGTCCTGCCCGATCACGGTCCCAATGAGCCCGGCCCGCGCACGGGTCATGGTGGTGTTCGCGAGCGCCGAAACGACACCTTCCGCGGCGGCCACGTGGACCTTGTCCGGATCGGTCTCGTCGGCCAGGGCGACGAGCGACCCCTCGACCTCGATGAAGCGGGTGACGTACCGGGCTACCTGGCTCACGATGCGATCCAGCTGCAGTGATTCCGACAGGAGGTAGGAGAGTTCCTGCAGGGAGAACAGCTCGTTCAGGCGTCGTGCCAGTTCGTGCCGGACCTGCTCCAGCTCCCTGGCGGTCCTGGCAGAAGCCGTGGCCCCGATGCGGAAGGCGCCCCACAGCCCCGCCGCGACCGCAGCCGCCACAGCGAGCGCCCACCAGGTCATGGCCTAAGGCCGGCGCGGGAACGGGAGTACACGCTGGCTCGCTCGCGTTCCAGCGTACGCAACGTGCCCTCCCACTGGTCGGTGGACGCGGCGCCGTAGGACAGCGTGATCGGCTGGCCGAGCGTTATGCCGTCCTCGAAGAGATAAATGGCGCTGGCGGTTTCCCGCTGGGTCAGCCGCAGCTCACTCCAGGAGGCCGACAGGGGCAGGATGGCGACTGGACGGAAGAACTGGTTCTGGCTGGTAATGCCGACATCCTCGGGACTGAACCTGGCCCCGGGCCCCACGCCGAAGAACGTCACCAGGAACGTGCGGGGGCGATGGATTCCCGCCCGGGCGGCAGCGCTGTCGATGCCAGTCGAGTGACCGGCGACCAGGCGAAGCAATGACTCGTACGAGTCCGGGGCGAGCAGGCGTATGATCTGCTCGTCCAGGGGCAGCACGCGCAACTGCACACCATCGGTTGAAAGCTTTAGTGCGACGGCGTCCTGGTGGAGGGTGCCGTAGCCGGCCGGCGGCAGATCCTGCGTGGAGTCCGCGATCGCGATCGCGGTCGGGGCCGGCTGCTGGGCGGACGTGGACCGCGAGGCGCACCCGAGCAAGGTGCACGCGGCGATCAGGACGGCGAGGCCGTCAGACGGACGGACCGTCATCTTCCTTCTCCGCGTGTCCGCCCCCCGGCCCCCGGGGCATGCCGGCCACCAGGGCCTCGATCGACTCTCTCAGGTCTTTCACCCCTTCTCTCGTCTTCACGCTCGTCAGCACGCATTGCTCTCCCGGCACGCCCACGGTCTCCAGTATCGACGCCAGGCGGGCGGCGCGCTGGCCCCGGGGAATCTTGTCCGCCTTGGTCACTGCGGCGAGGATCGGGAGCTGGCGCTCGGCCAGCTGCTGGCCCATGGCGATGTCGTCGGCGGTGGGGGGATGCCGGATATCCAGTAGCCAGATGGCCGCGGCCAGTTCCTGTCGCCCGCCGACGTAGGCGGCCAGGAGTGAATGGAACAGGGTGCGGTCTTTGTGCGAGGCCCGGGCGTATCCGTAGCCGGGGAGATCCACGAGGTACCACCGGTCTTCCACGTTGAAGACATTGCAGGCGCGGGTCTTGCCCGGCGTCTTGCTGACGCGGGCGAGAGCCCGGCGCCCGGTGAGAGCGTTGATCAGCGACGACTTGCCGACGTTGGAGCGGCCGAGGAAGGCGATTTCGGGGAGCTGCGGCCGGACGCGGAAATCCGCGGCCGGGAAACTGCCGACGAACGTGACGCCGGTCAGGCCTCTTTCTTGGCGCGAACGCGCTCGGTGACGAGCAGCGGCGGCCGGCCCTCGGTGATGGTCTCCTTGGTGAGCACCACTTCCCGGATATCGTCCCGGCTGGGGAGCTCGAACATTATGTCCGTCATGACGGCTTCGAGCACCGCGCGGAGGCCGCGCGCGCCGGTGCCGCGCTTGACGGCCCGCTTGGCCACCTCGCGCAGGACTTCCGGTTCGAACGTGAGCCCGACGTTCTCGAGGCCGAACAGCTTCTTGTACTGCTTGGTGAGCGCGTTCTTGGGCTCGAGCAGGATCTGGATCAGCGCCTCTTCGTCCAGCGAGTCCAGCGAGACGACCACCGGCAGGCGCCCGATGAGTTCCGGGATAAGCCCGTAGCGGAGCAGGTCTTCCGGTTCGACGTCCTGGTACGGGTTTTTCTTTACTGCCTCGGCCTTGCCGGTCTCAAGTTCCGCTTTCGAGAAGCCGATCTGTTTCCGGCCGGTACGGGCCTCGATGATTTTCTCCAGGCCGTCGAACGCGCCGCCGCAGATGAACAGGATGTCCTTGGTGTTGATCTGGATGTATTCCTGCTGCGGGTGCTTCCGGCCGCCCTGAGGCGGGACGGAGGCAACCGTGCCTTCGAGAATCTTGAGCAGGGCCTGCTGGACGCCCTCGCCCGACACGTCCCGCGTAATGCTCGGGTTCTCGCTTTTCCGGGCGATCTTGTCGATTTCGTCGATATAGACGATGCCGTGCTCGCATTCCTGGACGTTGAAGTCCCCGGCCTGGAGCAGCCGCACCAGGATATTTTCCACGTCCTCGCCGACGTAGCCGGCCTCGGTGAGGGTGGTGGCGTCGGCGATGGTGAACGGCACGTCGAGGATGCGGGCCAGGGTCTGGGCCAGCAGGGTCTTGCCGACGCCGGTGGGCCCGATCAGGACGATGTTCGACTTTTCCAGCTCGACGTCGTTGTCCCGGATGGATTGCGAGTTGATGCGCTTGTAATGGCTGTAAACGGCGACGGCCAGGGTGCGCTTGGCGCGCTCCTGGCCGACCACGTACTGGTCCAGCACCGCCTTGATTTCGCTTGGCGTGGGGACCTGGGTGATCGCTTCCGCAACTTCCCGTTCTTCATCTTCCGCCAGGATTTCGTTGCAGAGCGTGATGCACTCGTTGCAGATGTACACGGACGGGCCCGAAATGAACTTCCGGACCGAGTCCTTGGACTTGCCGCAGAACGAGCAGCGGAGGTGCTTATCGTGCGCCATGGTCTAGAGTATGGTCCCCTACGGTGTGAGCGTCAAGGCAACGGCTTCTTCGGTTCCGTCTTTTCCGTCTTTTGCTGGATCACCTTGTCGATGATCCCGTAGGCCATGGCCTCTTCGGACGACATGAAGCGGTCGCGGTCCATGTCCCGCTCGATCTGCTCCACCGTCTGCCCGGTGTGGACCGCGTACAGCTCGTTGAGCTTGGACCGCAGGTAAAGGATCTCGCGGGCCTGGATCTCGATGTCGGACGCGGTGCCCTGCGTGCCGCCCGAGGGCTGATGCATCATGATCCGGGCATGGGGCAGGGCGGCCCGCTTGCCCTTGGTGCCGGCGCACAGCAGGAACGACCCCATCGAGGCCGCCATGCCCATACAGATGGTATTCACGGGCGCGCGCAGGAACTGCAGCGTGTCGTAGATAGCCATCCCGCTCGAGATGATGCCGCCGGGCGAGTTGATGTAGAGGTAGATGTCCCGTTCCGGGTTGTCCGCGTCCAGGAAGAGGAGCTGGGCGATGACGATGTTCGCCACGTCATCGTTGATCGGCGCTCCCAGGAACACGATACGGTCCATGAGGAGGCGCGAGAAGATGTCGTAGCTTCGCTCGCCGCGGCTCGAACGTTCGATGATATACGGAGGATAGATCGTCGCCATGTCAGGTGTCGGTAACGGTTGATTGGGAGAGGAGATGGGCAAACACCTTCTCCTCGGTGATGGTGCGTTCCAGCTCCCGGAGGCGGTTCGCCTTCTGGAGGGACGCGTACAACTGTCCAGGCTCGATTTTCCGGCGGGCCGCAAGCTCGGCGACCCGCTCGTCCACTTCCTGCTCGGTCGCGCGCAGGCCGTTTGATTCGGCCACGTGGTCGAGCACCAGGTCCCGCCGGACCTGCGCCTCCGCGATGGGCGCAAACTCATTCGCGAACTTCTGGAGCTCAGTTTCCGGAATCTCGTATGCCCTCGCGAACGCGGCCAGCACGCGTTCGACCAGCGACCGGGGCGCGGGCACGGTGTTGGCCGCCACGATCTGCTCGATGACCTGCCGCCGGACGTCGGCGTCGGCCTCGCGGGCCGCATCCAGCTCCATGTCCTGGCGGACGGCCTTCCTGAGGTCGTCGAATGACTCGAAATCGCCGATTTCCCGCGCGAACGCATCTCCCAATTCGGGCAGTTCCCGGCGCTTCACCTCGTGGACGCTCAGGCGCACCGACCGTACCTGGCCCCGCTTGGCCTCTTCGGGGAAATCGTCCGGGAACCGAATGTCGGCATCGGCGCTCTCCCCAGGGGCCAGGCGCAGGATGTGCTCCTCCAGCTCCGGGATTGCGCGGCCTTCGCCCAGCACGATCTCGTGCTGTTGCGGGTCCTTGGGCTCGCCGTTCTCCAGCGTCGCGAGCGTGAGCCGCACGAGCTCGCCGGGCTGGGGCTTGGCGGCTTCCGCGGCCGCGGGCACCCACGGCGCCTTCTGCCGGCGCAGCTCTTCGATTTGGGTGGTCACCAACTCGTCCGTTACCGGCTGGGCGGTCCGCGTGAGGGTGAAACCACCCGCCCGTTCGAGCGTGATCTCGGGGCGCACCTCGACGTGGAACTCGAACGTGAGCGGCGCGCCGTCGTCGAACTTGAGGTGGTGAATATGCGGCTCGGTCAGGGGCTTCAGGCTTTCCTGTTCGAGTGCCGCTTTCCAGCTTTCGTCAATCAGTTCACGGAGGGCGCTCTCGCGGATCTGGTCCCGGTAGCGCTTCCGCACCAGCTCCGCCGGTGCCTTGCCCGCCCGGAACCCGGGCAGGCGGGCCTGGCGGGTGTAGTAGCTGGTTGCCTTGGCCTGGGCCTCGTGCACGCGCTCCGGCGGCACCTCGACCTTGAGGCTCCTGGCGCCGGGCTCATCACCCGTGGGCGTAATGCGAATGGTTGGGGTGGCGACCGTCATGTGGACAGGAATCTAACCTGAACCCGGCCGGTCCGGCGGCCGGGCCGTTAGCAGCTAAACCGGGGCGCCTTGAGCGGGAACCGGCGCCTCGACGGGGGTCGCGACGGTCGCCCCGCGCGCCGAAATCACCCGGACCATCGGCCGGAAGCGATCCCAGTCCGCCAGGACCGCGCGGGCGCGGGGACTGGACGTCAGGGTGAGGTGTTCCTCGAGGAGCGAAAGGACCGCCCGTTCGTCTTCCGGCTCAAGGCTCCGAACGGCCACCATGTCGGGATTGTACCGCTGGCCGAAATCCCCCGCTTCGTCCAGCACATACGCCGTGCCGTTCGACATTCCGGCGCCGAAGTTCCGGCCGACCCGGCCGAGGACCAGCACGACGCCACCGGTCATGTACTCGCAGCAGTGGTTCCCCGCGCCCTCGATAACGGCCGTTGCGCCCGAGTTCCGGACCGCAAACCGATGGCCCGCCCGCCCGCCCGCGAACAACCTTCCGCTTGTCGCGCCGTAGAGCGCCACGTTCCCCAGGATTACGTGGGCGTGCGTCGCGTCCGCGTAGGCCGCGTTGCGGAACGGCCGGATGACGAGGTCGCCGCCGGAAAGCCCCTTCCCGACATAGTCGTTTGCCTCGCCTTCCAGTTCGAGGTGCATCCCGGCGCAGGCGAAGGCGCCAAAGCTCTGTCCAGCGCTGCCACGGAACCGAAGCTGGACGCTCCCTGCGGGAAGGCCGGCCCCGCCCCGGATATCGATGATAGTGCCCGCGATGCGGGCCCCGGTCGTGAGATGGTGGTTCCCGATCTCGTAGTTCCCCGTAAACGGCTGGCCGGCCGCGAGCCGGGGAGCCAGGTCAGGCAGGATGCGCTCATCCATCGACTCGATGCCGGGCCGGTCGTTCCGCTCGACCGTCCGCCGCCGGGGAGCGCCGACAGGCGCCTCGGCAAGAAGGAGGGAAAGGTCGAGCAACTGCGCGCGCGGGGTCTCCGGCCGGTCCACGCGTTCGAGCCAGCTCGCCTCCCCGATGATGTCGTCCAGCCCGCGAACCCCCATGCCGGCGAGGATACCCCGCACGTCTTCGGCGATGGCCGTGAAATAGGCCACGACCTGTTCGGGCGTCCCCTTGAACTTCTTCCGGAGGTCGGGCCGCTGGGTGGCGATGCCGGTTGGGCAGGTATTGAGGTGACACTGCCGTGCCATGGCGCAGCCAATGGCGACCAGGGCGGCCGTCCCGAACCCGAATGATTCCGCGCCCAACAGGGCGGCGATCACCACGTCGCGCCCGGTCTTGAGCCCGCCGTCGGTCCGGACCTCGATGCGGTGCCGCATACCGGACTCGATGAGCAGGGCTTGGGTCTCCGCGAGGCCCAGCTCCCACGGCTGGCCGGCATGCTTGATAGACGAAAGCGGCGAGGCACCCGTGCCGCCGTTGTGCCCCGAGATCAGCACATAGTCGGCGTAGGCCTTGGCGACACCGGCTGCCACGCGACCGACCCCTGCCTCCGACACCAGCTTGACCCCTACGCGCGCGCGAGGATTGACCTGCTTCAGGTCGTGAATCAGCTGGGCGAGGTCTTCAATGGAGTAGATGTCGTGATGCGGCGGCGGGGAAATGAGGGAAATCCCCGGCACGGCGTGCCGAAGCCGGGCGATGAGGGCCGTGACCTTGTGGGCAGGCAACTGGCCGCCTTCGCCGGGCTTCGAGCCCTGGGCCACCTTGATCTCCAGTTCCTCGGCGCGCATGACGTACTGCGTGGTGACACCGAACCGGCCGGACGCGATCTGCTTGATCTTGTTGTCCGCCCGGTCGGCACCCGACGTGGCATAGGTGTCCGGGTCCTCGCCGCCCTCGCCGCAGTTGGACCGCGCGCCCATCCGGTTCATTCCAATCGCCAGCGTCCGGTGCGCCTCGGGAGACAGGGAGCCGAGGGACATGGCCGTGGAAATGAACCGGCGGCGGATCTCCTCGACCGGCTCGACCTCGTCAAGAGGAATGGGTGTACCGGCACGGATCCCGATGAGGTCGCGCGGGCCGGCCGGCGCGCGGGTGCCCACTTCCCGGAGGAATCCGGCATAGCCCTCCCGCTGGAGAGCCCGCACCACCGGCGGCGACCAGCCGTGGTCTTCACCCTGCCGGCGGTACCGGACCCGGCCATGGTCGGGCACGGCCCGCGGCGCGGCGTCACCATCGGGGTACGCCAGGCGGTGGCGCCCGAGAATGTCCTCGGCGATTTCGGCGAACCCGATGCCGCCCAGCGTAGAGACCGTCCCAGTCAGGCAGCGATCGATGACCTCGAAGCCCAACCCCAATGCCTCGAAGATCTGCGCGCCGCAGTACGAGGACAGCGTGGAGATGCCCATCTTCGAGATGATCTTGAGCAGGCCCTTTTCCGCCGCGGACCGGAACCGGTTCTGCGCCTCGGCCGCCTGGTCTCCAGCCTGCCACCGGACCGACTCGAGTGCCAGCCATGGATGTACCGCTTCCGCCCCGTAGCCGATCAGCGAAGCGACATGGTGAATGTCCCAGGCGTCGCCCGCCTCGGCGACCAGGCCGATTTGCGTCCGGAGGCCCTTGGCGATCAGGTGCTGGTGTACGGCGCCGATGGCCAGCAGCATGGGCAGGGGCGGGTGGGTCGCATCTGCGTCCAAGTCGCTGACGATGACGATCCGGGCGCCTTCCCGAACGGCGCGCTCCGCGTCGCCGCAGAGCCGGTCGAGCCCGGCGCGCAGAGAGTCCGCGTCGCCCAGGCTCCACGTGGCCGAGAGCTTCACCGTGGCCACGCCGGCAATGGCGCGCAGCGCAGCCATCTCGTTCGACAGCAGGACGGGGTGGTCGTTCCGCACGAGCAGTGGGCCGGTCGGGCGATCAAGGAGCAAAGAACCGTGCCGCCCCAAGTGCATCCGGAGCGACATGACCAGCCCCTCGCGGAGCGAGTCGATGGGCGGGTTGGTTACCTGCGCGAAACGCTGGCGCACGTAGGCGTACAGGCCGTGCGGGATCCGGGAGAGCGGAGGGATTGGCGTATCATCGCCCATGCTCCACACGGCGTCCTGGCCATCCCCGCTCATCGGTTCAACGGTGTAGCGCAAGTCCTCGTGGCTCCAGCCGAACGCGAGATAGAGGCTCACGAGGTCTGTACGAACCGGTTGTGCCGGCGCCATGCCCGCGGCCGGGCGCAGGAGGCGTACGCTCCGGGCGGCCCACCGACCGTACGGCTGGCGGCGCGCCACGGCCCGCTTGGCTTCGGTGTTATGCAGGATGGCGCGCGAGCGCGTATCCACCACGATTAGCTCGCCCGGTCCCAGTGTTCCGCTTTCGATCACGTCGGCCGGGTTCAGGTCCACCAACCCGACCTCCGAGCCCGCGACCACGAGTCCGTCCCGGGTGATCTTGTAGCGGCACGGCCGGAGCCCGTTGCGGTCGAGCGCGGCGCCGGCGAGGACGCCGTCGCTGAACGAGAGCGCGGCCGGGCCGTCCCAGGGTTCGATCAGGCACTCGTGGAATTCGTAGAACCCGCGAAGCGCGGGCTCGAGGTCGCTGACTCCCTGGTGGGCCTCGGGCACGAGCATCATCAGCGCGTGGACCGGGTCCCGCCCCGACTGGACCAGCAGCTCGAGGGCGTTATCGAGGCTCGTTGAGTCGCTTCCCTCGTCCCAGATGACGGGGGCCAGGCGCTCCACGGCGCCGCCCCACACCGGCGAGGCGAGACCCGGCTCGCGCGCCCGCATGGCGTTCCGGTTTCCCCAGAGGGTGTTGATCTCTCCATTGTGCCCAAGGAGCCGGAAGGGCTGGACCAGCGACCACGTGGACCGCGTATTGGTTGAATAGCGCTGGTGGAACACCGCGATCGCCGTGTCGTAGGCCGGAGCGTCGAGGTCAGGGAAGAACGTGCTGAGGTCCGTCCCGGTAAGGAGCGCCTTATAGACGACGGTCCGGCAGGACAGCGAACAGACGAATGTCTGCGCGACCTCGGGCCCGGCGTCCGCCAGGCGCCGCTCCATGGTCCGTCGGGCCAGGTACAGCGCCCGGTCCCACGGCGTGCTGCGGACCCGGGCGCGTTCCGCGGGAGGCGCGATAATCGCCTGGCGAATCGTCGGGGCGGCGGCCCGAGCCGTGGGCCCGAGGACACCCGGGTTCACCGGCACGTCTCTCCAGCCGAGGACCGGCATTCCTTCTTCGCGGAGGACCTCTTCGATAATGGTCGTGGCTTCGGCCAGCGCGGGCTCGCCGACGGGCAGGAAGAACATGCCCACGGCGAATGGACGGCCCGGCTCCATCGGAATGCCCAGCCGGCGGCATTCCTCCACCAGGAACCGGTAGGGGATCTGGGTCAGGACGCCGGCGCCATCACCGGAATGATCCGAGGAGGCGGCCCCACGGTGGGCCACGCGTTTCAGGGCCTGCAGCGCGTGTGCAAGAATGACGTGCGATCGCTGGCCCGAAGACTGGGCGACGAAGCCGACCCCGCACGCGTCCTGTTCCCGCCAGGGGTCCAGGTGCCGTGCCCGGGCGTTGGTCCAGCCGGATTTGGCGGTAGTGTCGGTCATGGGGGAGCGGCTCGAGTCTTACTGATTATGCATCCGTGAGCATAAATATACTTCGACCACGACCGTTGGTCAAGCGGTGTTTTCGGGTCGTTACAGCCGGAGATTGACCCGGGGCCCGCCCTCGCGCACGGCCTTGGGCGGGCCCTCCGGCGCGGGCGTGAAGTCCTCACCCGGATTGATGAACCGGTCGGTCTCGACGTCGTACTGGCGGTCGTGCAGTTGCTTGTATCGGCCGTCCTTGGCGAGCAGTTCCTGGTGGGTGCCGCGCTCGACGATCTCGCCGGCCTCCAGCACGAGGATCTGGTTCGCGCTGCGGATGGTCGAGAGGCGGTGGGCAATGACGAACGTGGTGCGGCCCTTCCGGAGGGCGCGCAGTCCGTCCTGGATCTGGGCTTCGCTCTCGGAGTCGAGGCTCGACGTGGCCTCGTCGAGGATCAGGATACGCGGATCCGCCAGGATGGCGCGCGCGATCGCCAGCCGCTGGCGCTGGCCGCCCGACAGTTTGACGCCCCGTTCTCCGACAATGGTGTCGAACCCCTTTTCCATCTTGGACACGAACTCGTCGCAATGCGCGATGCGGCTGACGCGCCGCACGTCGTCCATGGTGGCGTCCGGACGGGCGTAGCGGATGTTGGCGGCGACGGAGCCGTCGAAGAGAAAATTGTCCTGGAGCACGACGCCCAGCTTGGTGCGGTAGTCGTGCAGGCGAACGGTGGACAGGTCCTTGCCATCAATGAGTACGCGGCCCTTCGCGGGGTGATTGAACGCGAGGACCAGGCTGATCATCGTGCTCTTGCCCGACCCGGAGGAGCCGACGAGCGCCGTGGTGTGCCCGGCCGGGGCGTGGAACGACACGCCCTTGAGGACCGGCACGCCGGGCACGTATTCGTACCAGACGTCGTGGAATTCCACGTCGCCGTTCACGGTGGGGAGCGGATCCAGGTTCTGGTCTTCGTCCACCTCGGTCACCTGGCGGCGGATTTCGCGAATCCGGTCGAGGCCGGCGAAAGCCTCGGTGATCTGGGTGCCGATGGACGCGAGCTGGATGACCGGGGCCGTGAGGAGGCCGGTGAACACCAGGTACATCACCATGTCGCCCAGCGTCATGCGCCCACTGAGAATCGCCCGCCCGCCCATCAGGATCATCACCACGCCGACGATGCCGATGATTCCCGTGGCGATAGCTTCGACCGCGGAAATGGAGGTCATGGTCTGCGCGATGTTCCGGAACAGGCCGTGCACGCCGCGCGCGAACACCAGTTCCTCGTTCCGCTCCGCGGTGTACGCCTTGACGATGCGGATGCCGCCCAGTGACTCGCCCAGCCGCCCCGTCACCTCGGCGTTGATCTCCCCGCGCCGCCGGAACAGCGGGCGGAGGCGGGTGAACGCCCACGCCATGACGCCGCCGAACGTCAGGAGAATCGCCAGCGTGATCAGGGTGAGCTGCCAGTTGAGATAGAAGAGGACGCCCAGCGCGATCGTGCCGGAGACGATCGAGCCGATCAACTGGGCGAGCCCGGTTCCCACCAGGTTCCGGATGCCTTCGGCGTCGCTCATGATGCGGGAGATCAGCTTGCCCGACTGGGTCGCGTCGAAATAGCGTACCGGGAGCCGGAGCACGTGTTGCTCGACGGTCTTCCGCATCGTCATGATGGCCCGCTGGGCGGCGACCCCCAGGATCTGCGACAGCGCGAACCCCGTACCGGCCTGGACGAGGGTGGCGAGGCCCGCGGCCAAGGCGAGCGGGAGCAGGAGGTCGGCCCGCTGCTTTCCAATCACGTCATCAATAAGAATCTTGGACGAGGCGGGCAGGACCAGGCCGCACAACCGCGACACCAGCAGGAGGACCAGCCCGAGCCCGAGGCGCCGGCGCGACGACCAGATCAGGTCGCGGGCGTCTCGCCAGGCGTCGGTGAAGCGAATCCGCTTTTTGGGCGGGGGCGGCGAGGCCGCGGTCGGCGTTGTCACAGCGACTGTGAAGATAACGACTGCAAGGTGCAGGCGGCGGGCGTATATTATCGACGCACGTTCACCTTCTCCATACGAGTCCTGCCAATGCCACGCAACACCGCCGGTCCGAAGTACGAGCACCTGACGCCGCCCGCCACGGGCGAAACCATCGTGATGCACGGCGGCCGGCTCGCGGTTCCCGAGCATCCCATCATTCCCTTCATCGAGGGAGACGGCACCGGGCCCGACATCTGGGCGGCCTCGCGCCCCGTGTTCGACGCGGCGGTCCTCGCCGCCTACGGCACGAAGCGCGGGATTATCTGGTTCGAGGTGTTCGCGGGCGAGAAGGCCAAGGAACGGGTGAACAGCTGGCTGCCCGACGACACGCTTCGGGCGATCGAGCATCACCTGGTGGCGATCAAGGGTCCCCTCACCACGCCGGTGGGCGGCGGGTTCCGGTCGCTCAACGTCACGCTTCGGCAAAAGCTCGATCTGTACGCGTGCGTGCGGCCGGTGCGCTGGTTCCACGGGGTGCCGTCGCCCGTCAAGGAGCCCCAGAATGTGGACATGGTGATCTTCCGGGAGAACACGGAGGACATTTACGCCGGGATCGAATGGGCCGCCGAGTCAAACGAGGCCCGGAAGCTGATCCGGTTCCTGCAGGACGAGATGCACGTGACCTCGATCCGGTTTCCCGGGACCAGCGGGATCGGCATCAAGCCGGTGTCCGAGGAGGGCAGCAAGCGCCTGATCCGTTCTGCCATCCAGTACGCGATCGCGCTGAAACGGAAGAGCGTGACCCTGGTGCACAAGGGCAACATCATGAAGTACACCGAGGGCGCGTTCCGCGACTGGGGCTATGAGCTGGCGAAGGCCGAGTTCGGGGCGGTGGAGGTGGACGGGGGCCCGTGGTGCCGTTTGCCGAGTGGCCTGGTCATCAAGGACGTGATCGCGGACAGTTTTCTCCAGCAGATCCTGCTGCGGCCCCAGGAGTACGACGTGATCGCAACCTTGAACCTCAACGGCGACTTCATGTCGGACGCGCTGGCCGCGCAGGTAGGCGGGATCGGCATCGCGCCCGGCGCCAACATCAACTACCTCACCGGCCACGCCATTTTCGAGGCAACCCACGGGACCGCGCCCAAGTACGCGGGCCAGGACAAGGTGAACCCGGGGTCCGTGATCCTGTCCGGGGAAATGATGCTCCGCTACCTGGGGTGGAATGAGGCGGCCGACTTGATTGTGCGCGCCCTGGAGAAAACGGTAGGAGAGAAGAAGGTGACCTACGACTTCGCGCGGCTCATGCCGGGCGCGACCGAACTCAAGGCCAGCGAGTTCGGGCGCGCCCTGGTTGCCAACCTCGGCTGACTACGGGGTCCGGTTCAGGATCATGTCCACCCCGAAGTGAATCATGCTCCAGCCGCCGGACTGGATTCCGAGGCGGACGGGGTGAATTGACACGCCATACGCCTCGACCAGGTCCACCGGGATCATGTCGAGGCGGGACGTCACCCGGAGTCCCGGCGGCTCCCGCCACACCTGGATCAGCGCGGTGGTGGGCGCCTGGACGTCGCGGAAATGGAACACTCCGTAGGCCACCGCCCGCATCGTGTCTCCCGGGACGATCTGCGTCAAACTGTCGATCGTGAACGAAATCGTGTGCCACATGTAGGTATTGAAGATTTCCCGCGAGGCCGTCCGGTCGCGCAAGGCGAGGCCGCTGAACAGCGAATCGGGCTCGATGCTGATGGTCCCCTTGAGACCGCGCCAGGTAACCGTGTCTTCCGCCGAGATCGAGCCATGGACCGCGTTGGCGCAGTACGGCCGCGCAGCCGGGCGGCGATAGAGCGGGATCACCGAGTCTTTCACGTTGGCGGTGCCCGATCTTGGCGGCGCCAGCCCGCGCGTCCCACCTGCCGAGCTGCGGCTTTCTCCCGGGCGCCAGAACGGGTCGCCAGGGCAGGTGGTCGCCCAGAGCACGGACGTGTGCGGGTTGATCTGGTACCAGGCCAGGCTGTACGGCTCGTTCACGGTATAGCTGAATGTGCCCGGCTCGGTCTGGGCTGCGACGGGATTGGTTCCCAACCCGACGGCGACGAGTACCGCGCCGATGAAGCGGCCGTGCCAACGTGACCGGTATCCCATCAACCCCACCTCGAAACGGAGAAGTTCAGACAGTTGTACGTCTTGCGGCCGGCGGCCGCTGACAATGCGACCGGAGGGAGTCGAACCCTCACGGGGGTAGCCCACGGGATCCTAAATCCCGCGCGTCTGCCAGTTCCGCCACGGTCGCGCGACCCGGAAGATAGGCTAGGGGCACGGCTCCCGTCACGGGTCTCAGGGGGCGACCGCCCCGTTTGCGAGGACCACCGTCCGGTCGGCGCACGCGCGGGCGAATTCCACGTCGTGCGTCGCTGGGCTTCTCCGCCGGAAAGCTCCGCCGGAAACGCGCCGGCGCGGGCCACAACGTCGAGCGACAGCGCACGCAGAACGTGCCCGTTGTCCCGCGACAGAGAGAGGGCGTCGATCGTGAGCAACGCGCTCATGCCCGGCTCCAGCGCCGCTCGAGGCGACGCGACAACTCACCGAGGGGGAGGGACATGGCCAGGTAGATCGCTGAACACAGGATGCCCGGCACGACCCAGCTGCCCGCGTTCGTCGCGTAGATGGCTGTTTGCTTGGTGAGTTCGACCACGGTGATGACGGAGACGAGCGAGGAGTCCTTGAGTAGCGCGACGAAGTCGTTGGTCATCGGCGCCAGGGCCTGCGGTCCCCGCACCAGTCGGAATACCGGGAGCTCTGAAAGTCCCAGCGTGCGAGCGGCTTCGAGCTGGGCCCGCGGCACCGCGCGCAGGGCGCCCCGGTAGATCTCGGATTCGTAAGCGGCGTAGTTGAGCCCCAGGCCGAGCAGGGCCGCGAGGAAGGCCGGGAGCCGCACGACCCCCGAGAGCCCGTAATAGATGACGAACAGCCGCAGGAGGAGTGGGGTCCCCCGCGTGACCTCGACGTACGTCGCCAGCAGGGCGCGGGGGACCAGGCCCCCATACACGCGTCCGGCGGCAACCAGCCCGCCGACCATGACCGCCATGGCCATGGCGAGTACCGACAGCGCCAGCGTAATGCCGGCCGCGCGGAACAGGGTAGGGAGATACGCGCTGATTGATCGAGTCTCGCAAGGCGGCGCTACCACGCGATAACACTCCCACGTACACGCCTGTGGCCGCGGGATCCGGCTGAATCACGAAGCCGCCGCCCCGCCGGAGCGCCCGCTCGGCGATGACATGATCGAGCAGGACGGCGTCGACGCGTCCCGCGGCGAGGTCCGTGTACGGGTGAACGTCGTCGAGTGTTCGGCCCGCCGCGCGGGCCCGTCCTCGACGCCGGACAGCCCGATATCGAAGTCACCGCGCTCCGCCGACTGGTCGATGGACGACCACGCCACCTGGACGAATTCGGCGCGCCGGCCCAGTCCACGGGCGATCTCCCCGGCGATCTCGACGTCGAACCCCCGCACCCTGGCCGGGTCGGCCGGGTCCGCCTCGACGAATGGGGCCCCGCCCTCCGCATCGCCACCCCAGCGCAACGCGGGGATGGTTCGGTCGGCGGAAGCGCAGCCCGACGAGAGAATCAGCGCGAGGAACGCCGCGCGGGGACGCGTGCAGGGACCGTGAGCCAGGTTCGGGACTCCGGAGGGTTTCGAGGATGAAGTTAGTGATGCCGATTGCCGCTCGGCAGATTCCTCTGCACATTTGCGCGGGGCAGGCGGTACGGGGCCGGCCTGCCAACCTCCAAGGAGACGCAAATGAAGGCGAGTCTTTCGGTCATTGGAATCCTGGTGCTCGCGGCCGTCGCCGCACCGGCGGCTGCGCAACGGACGGTTCATCCCGCTCCGGGCATGCAGAAGAGCCCGAATGTCAAGATGGTCGCCCACATTCCCATGGGCGGCCCATTCTATTCGAACGACGTGGAGTTCGAACAGGAACCGTCACGCCCGTTTGCCTACGTGTCCGGCCGCTCTCAGTACGGATTCAAGGTGATCAGCCTGAAGGACCTGAATAAGGTGCATGAAATCTGGCGCTGGACGATCGAAAACCCCGAACTGCACACCGGCCGGGCGACGGCGCCGGCGTATTTCAAGATCGCGGGCCGCTACTACCTGGTGGAGTCCTTCCAGTTCAGCCAGAGCAGCCCAGACGCCGACCTGGGCGCCGTGGTCATCGACATGACGGCTCTGCCGGACACGACCAAGATCAAGGAAGTGGCCCGCGTCCGGTTGCCGGAGAACCCCGGCGGGTTCCACGAGATCTATTCCTACAAGCACTCGAACGGGCAGGCGCTCCTGTTCGCGCAGGTCTCGGCTCCGCAGGTCAACGTCTACGACATGGCCAAGGTGGTCGCGGGTGACAAGGATCGCGGCCTCGTCGGCAAGGTGCCCAACCCAACGTCGGCGGAAGCCGGCACCCAGCGCGGGTACCATGACATGATCGTGCAGTACGATGCCGCCACCCATCGCGACCTCTTCTACGGGGCCGGCGGTGGCGGCTACTACATCTTCGATGTCACCAACCTGGCCGAGCCCAAGCTGCTGACGTCCGTGGTGGGCGTGGCGGGCCTGAACAACGGCCACACCTTCTCGCCCGATCCCACCGGGCGGTATGGCATCCTCGAGTCCGAGTACCGGTTCGCGCCCCTTCGGATCGTGGATCTCAAGCCCAGCGGGGATACGCTGGCGAAGAGGGTGTCGCGGCCCATTGGCGCTTACACGGCCCGGTGGGATGGACTCCCGCATAACCACCTGGTGCGCTGGCCGTACGTGTTCGTGTCGCACTACGAGGACGGGCTGCAGGTGTTCAACATGATGGACCCGACCAATCCCTACACGGTCGGGTTCTACGACACGTACGACGGGCCGAACATGCTCAACAAGAGCAAGCCCTTCGACGCGCCGACTCCGGGCATGGGCAGCGAGCAGAACGGCGCCGACGGCGTGGACGTGCGGAACTACGACGGCCTGGTCATGATCGGAGACCTGTTCACCGGCGTGTGGTTCTTCAAGATGGAGGGCTTCGACGGCTGGAATGGCCACCAGTGGGGCGTGCCGAACAACTCGGATGTCCAGGACTGGGACAATGGTCCTGACGGCGCGCCCAAGCTTCAGAAAGTGAGCGTTCGGTAGCGGTGATGGCGACACAACGGGGATCGTTCCGCCGGCTCTGGGATGACCTGGTAGTCAGGACCATCGGCTACTACATCGTCCTGATCGCCGCAGCGGCGTTGCTGTGGAAGTTCGTGCCTGCCGTGGCGCACATCCTGATGTTCCCGCCGGTGGTGGACGGAGCGTTCTCGCTCGGCAAGAGCGCTGCCCTCACCGGGGCGGCCGAGGCCGCGACCGCCCCCAGGGGCGCCCTGGACCAGATGATCAGCGCCGCGACGGCCATGACGGTGTCCGCGCTGCTCTCCCTTCCCGTCACCTGGCTCTACATCCTGACCCGCCAGAAAAAGGGATTCCGCCAATCACTGGTGCAGTCCATGATCATGCTGCCCCTGGTGGTGGCGGGCGTCGTGGTGCTGGTCAAGAACAGTCTTGCCCTGGCGTTCAGTCTCGCGGGCATCGTGGCGGCCGTCCGGTTCCGCAACACGCTCGAGGACAGCAAGGACGCGGTGTATGTGTTCCTCGCCACGGCGGTCGGCCTGGCCGCGGGCGTCGACCCGCCGGTCGCATTTGCGGTGTCGTTCATTTTCAACATGTGCATCCTGCTGATGTGGTACACCGACTTCGGCCGCACGTCGGCGGTATTTGAAGGCGGCGTTGCCAAGCAGCGCCTGGAAGAGGCCAAGGCCTTCGCGGGGCGTCAAAGCAGTTTCATCACGATGCTCGACGACGAAATTCTCAAGTCGCTCTCCGCCGAGCAACTGGACGTGGTGGCGGAAAAGGCAAAGAAGCGGAAGAAACAGGCGGCGCCCGATCGGGAGGGTGATGACGAACCGACGTTCGATGTCCTCCTGCGCCTGCGCACCACCAGCGTTGACGAGGCCAAGCAGGTTGCCGAGGCCGTCCTGACCCAGCACCTCAAGAAGTGGCGCTTCACCGGGGCCGAAGTTGAAAGCGGCGGCATCCAGGTCCTCGAGTACGCGCTCCGGATGCGCAAAGGCGTGACGCCGAACGTGCTCAGGGACGCCCTCCAGGCGTACGGCAGCGCGCACATCATAGGCGTAGAACTGCAGTAACCCACTCACGAGGCCCCGGAGAACGCCCATGCGCCCCCAGCTCCTCTCGATTCTTGCCGCGGCGTCGGTCCTGCTGCCGCCGTCCCTTCAAGCACAGGGGACGGGTCTGTTCGAATCCGACAAGCCGCTCCCTTTGCGGGTCTCGATGGACCAGAAGGCGCTGATGGGGGAACGGGACTCGAGCAAGCTCAAGCCCCAGCCCGCGACGATCACGTACGCGGGACCCGACGGCCAGACGGTCGCCATCGAGACCCAGCTTTCCCTGCGCGGGCACTGGCGCCGGCAGAAAGCGAATTGCGAGTTCGCGCCGATCAAGGTGGAGTTCCCCAAAGGCAAGAAGGACGGCACCATCTTCGAAGACCAGGGCGACCTGAAGCTCGTGACGCATTGCCGGAACAAGGACAAGGACTTCGAGCAGTATGTCTTGCGGGAGTACCTGGTCTACAAGGTCTACAACATCCTGACGCCGGTGAGCCTGCGTGCGCGCCTGGCCCGGGTTACGTACCTCGACACGGGGCCGAAGGGCGACTCGCTCACGAAATGGGGATTCTTCATCGAGAACGAGAAGAAGATCGCGTCGCGGCTCAAGACGAAGGAACTGGAGCTGATGGGGGCGACCTGGGCGGACGTTGACCCTGAACAGGGAGCCCTGCTGTCCGCGTTCGCCTACATGATCGGCGGGACGGACTGGGCTCTCAGTGCCCTGCACAATGTCCTGCTGTACCAGGACACGACCACGGGTGTCGTCCGACCCATGTTGTACGACTTCGACTGGACCGGCTTGGTCAATACGAAGTACTCGTTCCCGGACTACCGACTGTCGATCAAGACCGTGCGCGAACGCATCTACCGGGGCATATGCCGCAGGCCGGAGGAATGGGCGCCCGTCATTGCCCAATACCAGGAAAAGAAGGCCGCGATCTACGGGGTGTACGAAAGCCTGCCGGACGTGGATCCCAAGTACGTCAAAGACACCAGGCAGTACCTTGACGAATTCTATGCGCTGCTTGGCAATCCGCGGAGGTTCAAGGCCGAAATGATCGACACCTGCAAGCCGGCCTAGCGCAGAGCAGCCGTCAGCACCTTTCCGTCAATCTCTCCGGTCGGCGTGATGCCGAGCAGACGGGCCAGCGTCGCGGCCAAATCCGCCGTCGCGACCCGCTCCCCATGCTGGCCACCCACCACCCCGAAACCCGCGAACACCAGCGGCACGTGCGTGTCGTAGTCGTACGCTGACCCGTGGCTCGTGCCGAACCGGCTGCTGGCCAGGTAGACCATCGGCTTGAACCGGAGGAGAACGTCTGGCGACCGGCCCTTGAAGTACGAGTGCCGGAACTGCTCGTAGTACTCCCGGCTACTTCCGCTCCCCGTTTCCATTTCCGTGGCCGTGAACGCATCCGCCACGAACGAAATTTGCCGGAACCGGGCGGCCACCGCGCCCTGGAGGGCCGCCTCGTTGATGCCTTTTGCCTTGGCGGCCGAGTAGTGCAGCAATAATCCCTCGGCATACCCGGCGAGCAGCGGGCCGCTCAAGCCGAGTTGCGCCGCCACCTCGTCCTGGGCCTGGTTGAATACCGGGTTCGCCTCGGAGGTCAGGACCCGCCGGGTCGCCTCGCCGTGCCGGGCGAGTTCCTCGGGAAGGGGCTGGGCGCCGTGGTCGGCCGACAGGACGACGGTGTACCGGTCGCGGCCAACGGTCTGGTCAAGGAACGCGAAGAAATCCGCCAGGTACCCGTCCAGGCGCAGGTAGTAGTCCTCGGCCTCCTGGGAGAACGGGCCGTACCGGTGACCGACGTAGTCGGCCGCGGAGCAGGAGACCCAGAGAATGTCCGGCGTGTTGTCCTGCCCCATATGCTCGCGGCGGGCCAGTTCCGCGGCGAACCGGAGCGTGACCTCGTCCGCGAACGGCGTGTACTTGATCTCCGTGTTTGACTTGCCGTTGGTAGCCACGCTCGTGAGCAGGTGTGGGAACGTGACGTGCACCCCGTCGAACTCCTCGGGGACGGAGTCGGCCGAAGAGGCCGAGTAGGCGTCAGCGGCCAGCAACCGGGTCCAACCGGTGGCGAAATACTTCTCCATGGGCCGAGTCAGGTTGAACGAGTCCACCCACGCGGGAACGTTCCTGGCGTAGTAGGTGGATGTGACGTAGTTCCCGTTGTCGTCGTACCAGAACGCGCCGTCTGGCTTCTGACCTCCCATGAGGACCGCGGCGCGGTCCTTCACCGCCACGGAAAACACCTTGCTGCGCGGCGAGGCGCGCTTGAGCCAGTCGCCCAGAGCGTTGGTCTTCAGCCGACGGGGGGATTTCCCCACGGCGCGCGCGCCCCCAACGGCCTGGGTCTTCTCGTCATCAACCGAGTAGATCGTTCGTCCTTCGGCCCGCTCGAACCAGTCGTTTGCGATGATTCCGCTGCGGGAGGGGAAACTGCCGGTGGAGAGCGTGGCATGGCCGGGCGCCGTCTCGGTGCCGGCGTGGTTGTGATGCGCGTCCGTGAAGACGGCCCCTTCCTTGATCAGCCGGGCGAGCCCGCCGTGATACAGCTCGGGGAACCGGGTGAGGAAGTCCGCGCGCATCTGGTCCACTGCCACGACGACCACCAGCCGCGGACGGACTGGCGCCTGGGCAGTCGGGGCGGCGACGAGGAATGTTCCGGTGAGCAGGACGGCCAATGCGCGCATGTTGTTTTCCGTATGGGTTGAGTGACTACCGGTGTACCACCGGGACTGGGAATCAGTTCCGGTAGATCCGCCCGTCCTTCATGACGAACCGCACGGCCTCGATGGCGGCGATGTTCTCGGTCGGGTCTCCCGTCACCGCGACGAGATCGGCGAGGTAGCCCGCCTTGATCTGGCCCAGGTCTTCTGACCGGCTGAGGATCTTCGCGCTCACGGCGGTCGCGGCAAGCAGGGCCTGCGCCGGCGTCATGCCGAACTTCACCATCAACTCGATTTCCTTGTAATTCGTTCCGTGCGCGAACACGCCGACGTCGCTCCCGCAGCCGATGATCACGCCGTTCTTCATGGCCAGTTGAAATGCCTGCCGGGCCCGTTCCCCCGAGACCGCGAGGGTCGGCAGGTAGGCCACGCCGCGCTCCGCCATGAGCTTGAAGACCTCGTCGGTGCCGTTGGTGCCGTGCTCGATCGTGCTGACGCCGGCCAGGACCGCGCGCCGCATGCCTTCCGCCGTCGCGGCGTGCGCCGCGACCATCCGCCCGGCGCTATGCGCCTCGGCCACCAGCGCCTGGAGTTCCTCGAGACTGAACGTGGGCGTGGCGGCTCCATTGGGCCCCCGCCGGTAGTCCGCGTACACCTTGATCCAGTCGGCGCCGTGTCCAGCCTGTTCCCGGACGGCCTTGAGAATCTCGGGAATGCCACTCGCTTCCTGGGCGCCATTGGGTGGATTGAACTCCGGCGCGAAGCCGAGCGGTCCGGGTCCGTAGCTCGCGGTCGCGACAATCGCGAGCGTCGCCACGAACATTCGCGGGCCGGGAATCCGGCCTTCATTGATGGCCTGCCGGATGGACAGGTCCGCATAGCCCGCCCCCTCGGTCCCCAAGTCCCGCAACGTGGTGAATCCGGACACCAGCGTGCTCTCGGCGTGGATCACAGCCGCGATCGTGCGGTATGCCGCGGCCTCCTTGAGCACCTGGTCGTTCCACACGGCCTCGGTGTACGGGTGCAGGAACACATGCGAGTGAAGGTCCATGAGGCCCGGCAGGAGCGTGGTGCCCGGCAGGTCGATGGTCTTCGCGCCGGCCGGAGCGCGAATGCCCGCGGTCGGCCCGGCCGCGGTGATCTTGTTTCCCTCGACGACCACGCTCCACCCGCTGTGCATCGCCTCGGACGTCGCGTCGAAGACGCGGTCGGGCTTGAGGACGAACGACGTGGCTGGCGGGGCAGGGCGCTGCTGCGACATCGCCGCCGAAGAGGTGAACAAGATGCCCAGCAAGAGCCTTCTCATGACTCCTCCTCGATGATGCCTATCCTGGTCCCGTTCAGGCGGGCGGGATCGAACCACAGCGCCGGCCGGCCGAGCCAGGTTCCACGGGTCGTGGGCAGGCGTCGTGCTGACTCCGCCAGGTCCTTGCTGCGAAGAATGATCGCAGCCGGGCATTCGCCGAAAGCATTCAGCCGGTCGTTCAGCCAGGTCCCAGGGCCGGCGGGAGCGGCTATGGACACGGGCGCAACCCGAAAGCTTGAGATGATCGCGTCGAAGGCCGGGTCCGGCTGAGTGACGCGTGGTACCCAGTCGTACACCTGCTCGAACATCGCGACGGTCCACGCAGCGTTCCGGACACCGATCACCACGGAAGCGATGCCGGTCAACTCGGTCCCCGTTACGCTGGCCGACGGCTGGACCCGCAGCGCTCGCGGCGTCCGGTCTTCTATAAGGAATGGGAGGACTGTTCCCGGCGGTCCATCGTCGGGGAACGCCAGGTCCCATTCCACCCGCGTACCGTCCGGCCGTGCTCGGTGATAGGGCAGGGGTCCGCGAGCCGGAACACCCACTGACCGGAGCCGGTCGCATTCGGCGCCGATGTCGGTAACCCGGGCGCACCAGCCACAGGGACCGGCGTCGCCCGCGATGTGGTCCGGCCACCACGGCGAGCGAGCACCGGGTTCGACTGTCGAGATCAGCTCGATGTACGAGCCGTCGTCGAACCCGACCAGCGCCATGTGTGTGATGCCGTTCGAATGCACGCCACCGTAGTCGGCGATCAACCCGACCGAGGCGAATACTGCCCGCAACCGGTCAAGGCTCGAGCCGGCGACGGTGACATGATCGATTCGGACCCTATTGGACGTAGCGCAGGACGTCGAACAGGTAATGGACGCCGAACCCCAGGCTCTCGATACTCACGCGCTCGTCGTTGCCGTGCACACCCTGCTGCTCGATGGCTTTTTCCGTCTTGAACGGGTCGAACCCGTACGTGATGATGCCCAGCCCGCGGTACACTGGCCGGTCCGTCGCTCCCGTAAGCATGGGCGTAGTGACCAGCGCATCCGGGTCCCGCTCACGGGCCGCCCGCTCGATCGCACGGAACAGGTCGGTGTCAATCGGGTTCTCCAGCGGCGTCTTGGGCGCCAGCAGGGGCGACCAATGCACCGCGGTATCGCCCACGATTCGCTGGAGCGTGGCAAGGAGCTCGGCAGGATCGGTGTTCGGCAGGAGGCGAATGTCGATCTCCGCGGTGGCCTCCGCCGGGATGACGTTGGTCTTGTTGGATGCGTTGAGGACCGTGAGCGAGATCGTGTTGCGCAGGATCGCGTTCCAGTACACGTCGGACAGGATCCAGGCGCGCGCGGCGGAGTCGGCCACGGCCGACTGCACGTCTGCCAGCCACGCGCGCTTTTGCCCCGTGTACGTGCGGGAAATGTCCCGGAAATACTTTTGCACCCCGGGGGTCGCGTGGAGAGGCGTTTCGTAGCGCGCGATGCGGTCGAGCGCGGCGATGAGTCGCGGCACCGGGTTCTGGCGGGTGGGCCGCGAGCCATGCGACGGCGTTCCCTTGACTGTGACCTTCTGCCAGAAGGTCCGCTTCTCGGCGATGCCGACGCCGTAGTACCCGAGCATCCCGTTCTCCACCAGGTTCCCGCCGCCCTCGGTCATCAGGAACTCGACATCCTGGAGCAGGTCCGCGTGGCGGTTCACGAACGTCGCGACGCCGGTCGAGCCCAGCTCCTCGTCGGCGTTGCCGATGAACACGATGTCCCGCGTGAGCGGCACGCCGCTCCGTTTGAGCGCCAGCAGGGCCATGAGCTGGACGATGCCCTCGCCCTTCATGTCGAGCGCGCCTCGGCCCCAGACGTACCCGTCCTTCACCAGCCCGGCGAAGGGCTCGACGCTCCAGTACTGCGGCGTCACCGGGACGACGTCCAGGTGATTCACCAGTGCGATCGCACGCTTGGCGCCGGTGCCCTTGAACCGCGCGTACAGGTTCGCCCGGTTGGCCCCCAACTCTGCCGTATCCAGGATCTGGGCGGGGATTCCCTCACGCTCGAGAACGGCCTTCAGGAACTTCGCGGCGGCGAGCTCGTTCCCCGGCGGGTTGGTGGTGTTGACCTTGAGGTAGTCGGAGAGGAGCCGGACGGTTTCATCACGTACGGCATTCCAGTCAACAGGCTTTTGCTGAGCGAAGGCGCTTCCGGCCGCGAGGATCGTCGCGAAGGCGACGGCGATGACAATCCGCAATGTGACCTACTTCCTCAGGTACGCATCGGTCTTGTTGAGCCAATCCTGCCGGGGCGGGCTGAACACGTCCACATCGAGTGTGTCTTCCACGGCGTGCGCCTCGTGCCAGACGTTGGACGGGATGTGCAGCACTTCGCCCGCGCTCACGGTAATCACGTTCTTCCCGTCGGGGCCCAGGAAAAACTTGAGGGCTCCCTCGAGGATGTAGGTCAGCTGTTCGTTCTCATGCTGATGCTTCGGGACGATGCATCCCTTCTTGATGTACACGTGGGCCAGCATCATGCGCTCGCCCGTGACGAGCCGGCGGGAAAGCTGGTCCGACACTTTTTCCTTGGGCATGTCGTTCCAGCGGTAGAACGTGCAACCGGCGAGATCAGACACCAATCCTCCTTGTTTCGTCATTCATCGATTTGTTCATGAAACGTCCGGAGTTCGACGATCTTGAGCTTCCGGGGGCCTGCGGGTAGTTGCACCGTAACCGTGTCGCCTTTTTTCCGGTCCAGCAGCGCCCGCCCAATCGGCGAGGCCACCGAGATCTGGCCGCCTTCGAAATCCATCGCGTCGGAGATCACCAGGTCGTACGTCTCTTTTTCCTTGGTGGCCTGGTCCACCACTGCCACCCGCGAGCCGAGCCCCACGCATCCCCTGGGGATCTTGGTCAGGTCGATCGAGGAAAGCTTGGAGAGCCGGTTGCGGAGGTGGGACAGCCGCGCCTGCACGAATACCTGCCGTTCCCGGGCGGCGTGATAGTCGCCGTTCTCCTTCAGGTCGCCCAGCTGGACCGCCGTCTTGAGCGTTGCCGGCAGGGTCACGTTCAACTCGTGGTTGAGCGCCTCGACCTCCGCTTGGAGCTTTTGTTTGATCGCTTCAATCATGCCCGGCTCCGGAAATTGCGGGGGTGAAACCAGAGCCCGCCGCGCGATTGGCTGCGCGGCGGGCGATGTCGGAACATACAAAACAACCCCCTCTCCCGTTAGGGAGAGGGGGTTGGGGGTGAGGCGGGGGTGAGGGTTGGTTAGTTCTGGGGCACCCGGATCCGGACGACGCGCGCCGAACCCTGGGAATTGTCTCGCGGGACGTTGAACGTCCGGAGCGTTACCACGCCTCCCGGCGCGACGCCCTTGAGCGCCGTGTTGAACTCGGCGAGCGTGCGCACCCGCTGGCCCTCGACATGCGTGATGATGTCTGTGCCGATGGGGTTGTTGTTGTCCAGCAGCTTCTCCGCCGCCGGCCCATCCGGGTCAACTTCGCGGACAATCAGCCCCGCGTTGGCGGCGCCCACCTGTTGAACCTCGCGTTCACTGAGCGGGGCGACGCTGATGCCCAGCTTCTGCTGTGCCACGGCCGCCGGTGCCCGCGCGTCGTCCGGCGTCATGGTGGCGCTTGCCACCCGGGTGTCCGGGGTCAGCGCCGCCAGCTTCACCTTGTAGGTGCGGCGGACGCCTCCCTTACGAACCACCGTCACGGCCACTTCTTCCCCCGGGCGCTTGAACGCGACCAGCTGCTGGAGCTGCGCCATGTAGTCCACGCGCTTGCCGTCCAGCTCGACGATGACGTCCCCTTCCTCGAGCCCGGCGATCTTGGCCGGGCTGTTGGCGTCCGGTATGTCTGCTACCACGACGCCGCGAATCGAATCGAGCCCGACCGCGTCGGCATCTTCAGGGTCTGCGTTCCGGATCGACACGCCAAGCTGGGCCCGGCTCACCTTGCCTGATGCGACCAGCTCGCGCCCGACCGTCCGGGCAAGGTTGATCGGAATCGCGAAGCCGTACCCGACGTTGTAGCCGGTGGCCGAAGCTATGGCGCCGTTGACGCCGATCACCTGCCCGCGGGCGTTCACCAGCGGCCCACCCGAGTTGCCCGGGTTGATGGCCGCGTCGGTCTGGATGTAGTCCTGGATTCGCCGGCGCGCGTTGTCGCCAGATGTTGAGGGCAGGTCACGGAGGCCGCGGCCCTTGGCGCTCACGATCCCGGCCGTAACGGTGAACGAAAACTCCTCACCCAGCGGGTTGCCGATCGCCAGCACCCACTCACCCACCCGGACGGAATCCGAGTTGCCGAACGCGACGACCGGCAGAGAAGAGGCGTCGATCTTGATGACGGCAATGTCGGTCAGCTCGTCCCGACCCACGACTGTCGCGGGAAACTTGCGGTGGTCGAACAGCGTGACCGTAAGCTTCGTGGCGTCCTTCACCACGTGCTCGTTGGTCATGATGTAACCGTCTCTCGAAATCACGAAGCCGCTCCCGGCGCCCTGGCGCTGCTGGCCGCCCCGGTCGGGAGCATCGAAGAAGTCGTCGAACGGCGACGGCACGAGGCGCCGCTGGCTGGTCCGCGCCGGCGCCTTGTACTCGGCCTTGATGAAGACCACCGTGGGCCGCGCCGCCTCGGACACGGCGACGAACGCGTCACTCCAGTCGGACAGCGTGTTCTTCGGTACCGGTGGCTGGTCTACCCCGAGCGTCAGCACGGCGTTGGTCGCGCGCTGCTGGGCCATGCCCTTCTCGGGTATGTCAATGGCGGCGGCGAACAGGAGTGCCAACCCCAGCGTCGTCGCGACAAGGATGCCGAACCTGGTCCACTGCTTGGTGCGTGTCATGGTTTTCTGCTCCAGTATGAGCGCCTAGTTCTTTGAATCGTCGACGATCTCGTAGTCCGCGTCAACGACGTCCTTCTTGTCCGCTTCAGTCTTGCCGCCGGCCGCGCCGGTCGTTCCCGCATCGGCGCCGGGTGCTGCTCCTTCGGCCGGTGCGCCGGCCGCGTCTGCGCCGGGAGCGGCCTTGTACACCGAAGCCCCGGCCGCCGAATACGCCTGCGTCAACTCCTCCAGCGCCTTCTCGATTTCAGCGGTCGCGCCGGACCGGAGCCCCTTCTTGCCTTCGTCGATGGCCGCGTTCAGGCGGTCGCGGAGGCTCTGCTCGACCCGGTCCGCCCAGTCCTTGGAGTTCTTTTCGACGTCGTAGATCATAGTGTCGAGGCGGTTCCGTCGCTCGATTTCTTCACGGCGCTTCTTGTCGTCCTGCGCATGCTCTTCGGCCGACTTGACCATTTTCTGGATGTCCGCCTCGGTCATGCCGCTCGACGCCTCGATCCGGATCTTCTGTTCCTTGTTCGTCGCCTTGTCCTTGGCCGATACGTGCAGGATGCCGTTGGCGTCGATGTCGAACGTGACCTCGACCTGCGGCATGCCGCGCGGCGCGGGCGGCAGGCCAGTCAGCTGGAACCGGCCGATTGTGCGGTTGTCCTGCGCCAGGTCCCGCTCGCCCTGCAGGACGTGGATCTCGACCGTCGTCTGGCTGTCCTCGGCGGTGGAGAACACTTCCGTCCGCTTGGTCGGGATCGTCGTGTTCCGCGGAATGAGGACCGTGGTGACCCCGCCGAGCGTCTCGATACCCAGTGACAACGGCGTCACGTCGAGCAGGAGGACGTCCTTCACGTCGCCGGAGAGCACGCCGCCCTGGATCGCGGCTCCGATGGCCACGACTTCGTCCGGGTTCACGCCCTTGTGGGGTTCCTTCCCGAAGAAGGCCTTCACGATTTCCTGGACCTTGGGCATGCGCGTCTGGCCGCCCACCAGGATCACTTCGTCAATTGACTTGGGGTCGAGCCCGGCGTCCTTGAGGGCCTGCTGCATGGGCGGAATGGTCCGCTGCACCAGGTCATCCACCAGCTGCTCCAGCTTGGAGCGCGACAGCGAGTAGTTCAGGTGCTTGGGGCCCGCCTGGTCCGCAGTGATGAACGGCAGGTTGATGTCCGTTTGCATGACGCTGGACAATTCCATTTTGGCCTTTTCTGCCCCCTCCTTCAGGCGCTGGAGGGCCATGGCGTCCTTGGACAGGTCGATGCCCTGGTCCTTCTTGAACTCGGTCACCAGCCAGTCGATGACGCGCTGGTCGAAGTCGTCACCGCCCAGGTGCGTGTCGCCGTTCGTGCTCTTTACCTCGAACACGCCTTCGGCCAGCTCCAGGACTGATATGTCGTACGTGCCGCCCCCCAGGTCGAACACGGCGACCTTCTCTTCCTTCTTCTTGTCGAGACCGTAGGCCAGCGCTGCCGCCGTCGGCTCGTTGATGATGCGCAGCACGTCGAGCCCGGCGATCCGGCCGGCGTCCTTCGTGGCCTGCCGCTGGGCGTCGTTGAAATACGCGGGGACCGTGATGACGGCCTTCTCGACCTTGTGGCCGAGGTAGTCTTCCGCCGTCTGCTTCATCTTCTGGAGGATCATCGCGGAGATTTCGGGTGGCGTGTACGACTTGCCGGAGATATCAACGGCCACCAGTTCATTCGGCCCGCTTTGGACCTTGTACGGAACCCGCTTGCTCTCCTCGGGCACCTCGGCGATGCGGCGGCCCATGAAGCGCTTGATGGAGAAGACGGTGTTCTTGGGGTTGGTGACGGCCTGGCGCTTGGCCACCTGCCCGACCAGCCGCTCCCCGTCCTTGGTGAATGCCACAACCGAAGGCGTAGTCCGGCCACCTTCCGAGTTGGGAATCACGATGGGGTCGCCCCCCTCCATGATCGCCACAACGGAGTTGGTCGTCCCGAGGTCGATACCGATGACTTTCTGCCCCATGCCTTCGCTCCTGACAAAAGGAAAGATGCGTGTTCGTGCTTGATGGTCGCTAAAGCAAACGTCGTACCACGTTATGGTGCCACTTTGGCAGGTAACTGGCAGAGCGTAGTGTTGTCAGGCAGTAGCAGGCTAAGTAATTGACCTACATGCATTTCTGAGCTAGTATAGGCCGTGTTTCCGTACCGCGACGACAACCCGACTCTCCAGACCCCGTTTGTCACAGTCGGGGTGATCATACTGACGTCGGTCGTCTGGCTCCTGGTTCAGGGGGGCGGCAGCGACCCCGCCCTCGGCCGGTCGGTATGTGAGCTTGGCGCGATCCCGGGCGAGCTGCTCGGCCGAGTAGCGGCCGGCACGACCGTACCGATTGGTCCGCAACTCTCCTGCGTGCTGACTGACACGCCGCACTGGTACACGGTCGTGTCATCCGTATTCCTTCATGGCGGCTGGCTGCATCTCATCGGCAACATGTGGTTCCTGTGGATCTTCGGGAACAACGTGGAAGATTCCATGGGACACGTCCGATTTGTGGTGTTCTACCTCGTCTGCGGAGTGCTGGCGGCCCTCGCCCAGATCTATGCCAGCCCGGCGTCCGCGATCCCAATGGTCGGCGCATCGGGCGCCATCTCCGGAATCATGGGGGCGTACGTGGTTCTCTACCCGCGGGTCCGGGTGCACCTGATCGTCTGGTTAGGATTCTGGGTGACGACCGTCGCGGTGCCGGCGTACTTGATGCTCCTCTACTGGGCGTTGGTGCAGCTTCTCGGGAGCCTGCCGGCGCTGGGTCAGAGCACCGCGCAGGGCGGCGTGGCATTCCTGGCGCACCTCGGCGGGTTCGTAGTTGGCGCCGTGTTGATCCGCGCGTTCACCCGCACGGAACTGGTTGACGCTCACCGCCGGCATATTCTCGCCGTCAGCTCGGGCGCTCCATGGCAGCGGAATCCTTGGGAGTGACCTCGTGTACCTGGCCCGCATAGTCGGCCGAGTGGTCGCGACGGTGAAGCAGGACACGCTCAAGGCGCAGCCCTTGCAGTGGATCCAGCCGATCGATGCCGCGGGCAAGGATCACGGAAAGCCCATCGTGGCCGTGGATCCCATCGGCCTCGGGCCCGACGAGGTGTGCTACTACATCACCGCACGAGAAGCGACGCTCTCCCTATCGGAGACATTCGTGGCGGTGGATGCCAGCATCGTCGGCAAGGTAGATCGGGTGGATTTGGCAAACGGGGAAAAGGGAAAAGGGAAAGGGGAAAAGTAGGACTTGTACCTGGCGCGGGTGGTTGGCAGCGTGGTCTCCACGCACAAGAATGAGCGGCTGGTCGGCAAGAAGCTCTTGCTGGTGCAGCGGCTCGATCTTGACGACAAGCCGGACGGCTCGGTCGAGGTGATTGCGCTGGACGTCGTGGACGCAGGCGAGGGAGACAAGGTCCTGGTCGTGCAGGAAGGCAGTTCGGCCCGCACGATTTTCAACGACCAGAAGATCCCGGTTCAGGCGGTGATTGTGGGAGTTGTGGATCGGGTGGACATAGAGAGATAAGGCGATGGTGGGAAGAGCGATGGTGGAGGAGGCGATGGTGGGAAGGGCGACGGTGGAAGAGGCGATGAGGCGATGGATATGGACGAGAGAGAGCTGAACGAACTCGCCCGAGCGGTCGCGGCTCGACTCGCCGAGAGTCGGAGACGTGGTCGTCGCGAGCCCGAAGCGCGCGCCGTTGTTCCTATCCGCCCAACCGCCCAACCGCCTGTCCGCCAAGGCGGCCCGTGGATGAACGCGGATCCGGCGTGGAGGATGCCGGTGGGGGGGCGCACGGCGCACGGCGCACCGGGCTTGGTCGTCGCGGAGACGACCGTAGTCCCCGTTCCCGTTGTCGTTCAAGCTGCCTCAGTTCGCGTCGCAGACTTCATCGATCATACGGTCTTGAAGGCCGAAACGACACGTGGCGAGATAGACAAGCTGTGCGCCGAGGCGGTGGAGCACCGGTTTGCCGCGGTGTGCGTGAATGGCGTGTGGACGGCGCGTTGCGCCAGGCTGGTGAAGGGAAGCGGCGTGAAGGTCGCGACCGTCGTCGGGTTCCCGCTGGGTGCGATGACCAGTGCGGCAAAGGCGTTCGAGACGAAGCAGGCGGTCGCTGACGGGGCCGATGAGATCGACATGGTCGCCGCCCTGGGTCACATCCTGGACGAAGACTGGGACCACGTAGAGGATGATATTCGCGCGGTCGTGGAGGCCGCGGCCGGCCGTACGGTCAAGGTGATCCTTGAAACCGCCGCGCTTCAGCCGCTCACGGTGGTGAAGGCCGCCGCGATCGCGATGGAAGCCGGCGCCCATTTCGTGAAGACGTCAACCGGCTTTCATCCGTCGGGAGGAGCGACGGCCGAGGCCGTGGCGCTGATGCGGCTGGTGGTCGGCGACGCGCTGGGGGTGAAGGCGTCGGGCGGCGTGCGGGACTGCGCCACCGCGCTCAAGATGATCGCGGCCGGTGCCAGCCGGCTGGGAACGTCGAGCGGGGTGAAGCTGGTGGATTGCCTTGGCGCGGGACCGATGCCGCTGGCAGACTTGCTCGCGTCGCCCGACAAGCACGAGGCGAGCTGCAAATCGGGGAACTGCGAGACGTACTGACTGACTCGCCTTCCTTTTGGTCAGCTTGCCGAGGAAAATGTCGGCCAGGATTGCCGGCGTGAACCGGATGGGCGCGGACAACCCCGGGAGGTTGTACGCCGGCACGACGGCGCCGAGGACCGTGGGTATGTGGAGGACGTTGCCCCCGATGGCAGTGATGGCCGAGTCGGTCATTGGCGCATCGCTGGTGCCAAAGTCCACGGTCTTGTCCGAGAATTGCCGGATCCCGCCGCCCGAACCGATGGACTGGTAGTTCAGCTCGGCTCCGAGGGCCTTCTGGTTGTAGGTGATGATCCAGTTCTGGTAGATGAGGTTCGGGAACGTCGCGCCGGCCCCGTTCAGGCGAACCTGGCCAGCCGCGTGAGGGGCTGCAGCCGCCAGCGCGGCCAGGGCGATCAGGCAAACTCTCTTCATGAGTAGCGGCCTCTCGTGTGCGGTCGTTTAGAAGGTGAACTGCATCTGGAACAAGGCCTGCGATCGGACCGCCTCGAGTGCCGGCGTGGTCACACCGCCCTCGTACATCAGGTGGTCCAGGTCCAGCAGGAGGCGGAGGTTGGGAGTGATCTGGCAGGAAGCGCCCGCGATGATCCTGGTCTGGCGGTCCGCGGCGACGCCGGTGTTGGGGTCGATCACATCAACCCGTCCGATGAAAGTCACCTTGGACTTGGGCATGCGGTACACCGCGAACCCGCTCAGTATCCGGCCCGCGCGGGTGCGCAGGAGCGGCGTCGTGATGCTATCCCGGGTGAACGCGATCTCGGCCGCGACGGTGGCCCGGCGGCTTCGATAGGAGACCGCGGCCAGGGCTCGCTGACGGGTCCCACCGCTAGTGGGTTTTCCCAAGTGCCCGAACGCGCTGAGACGGAGCCCGCCCGTCCGGCTGCTATCGTCGGTCTTGGCGACACGCGCTGAGACCCGCAGCTGGGCGTCCTTCCGGCGGTCCCCGGGTGCGCGGTTATAGTTCTCGCCGTTCAGGACCGTGAATTGCGCGTTGACCCGGTCCGGGCCCCATTTCCCGTCAATTCCCAGGCCGAAATCGGAGGACGACAGGTAGCTGAGCGGGGTGGCTTGGTCGCCGCGATCGAGCACGGTCGTGCCCTGCATCCGGTAATCCCACAGCGTCTCTTCGAAGTCGTTCCAGGCCGTCTGCATCTGGCCGAACTTGAACGTCAGCTTGCTGTTCTTTGGCGTGTAGGCTGCGAAGGCGTACTTGAGCCGGTAGGCCAGCGATCCGTCCGCGACTCGGTAGATGTCGCCCGTGACTCGAGTGGTGAGCGCGTCAAACCGGCCGTTGAAATTCAGGTAGGCGCGGGTGACGTCGAAGTTGTTGCCCCGATTGGCGGTGTCGGCGAGGAGGTAGGAATACTGCGCGTAGACGACGCCGCCGCCCGTGAGGGACGGCGCCGTCTGGGCCAGGCCAGGTTGAGCCACGATCGCGGCGGCGAGAAATGCCGCGCCCGTGAGCTTGGTAAGTGACATGTGTGAGCGTGTTCCTATATAGAAAGGGTTGAACTCGAACAGGGGAAAGGTCAGGGAGCCCGGTTTCGACGGGCTCACGGAAGTGCAACAATAGTGTAACGGGGGCTGAACGCGGCGAGCTAGGCTATCGGGGATGGGAAGAAGAGTCGAACGGTCGTCCCCTCGCCGAGCGCGCTCTCGACCGACACCCGCCCGTCGTGCGCTTCGACCAGGTGTTTCACGATAGCGAGGCCCAGCCCTGTTCCGCCCTCGTCGCGGGAGCGGCCCGGATCCACGCGGTAGAACCGCTCGAAAACGCGCGGCAGGTGGTCCTTCGGAATGCCGGCCCCGGTATCGCGGACGACTACTTCCATGCCGTCGGGCAGGCGCTGTGCGGAGAGGGTGACCCGGCCGCCCGGCGGCGTGTGGCGGATCGAGTTGTCGAAGAGGTTAGTCAGGATCTGCCGCACGGCGTCCGGTTCGGCGTGCAGGGACACGCCGGGGCCGGCCGAAACGTCGAGGCCGATGTTTCGCTCGGCGGCGCGCGGAGCGAGCGGGGCCCAGGCCTCACGCGCCGCCTGCGCGACGTCCACCGTGCCCGCGTTCGCCTGCCACCGGTCGGACTCGATGCGCGCGAGGTCCAGGAGGTCGTCCACCAATCGCTGCATGCGGCGGCTGTTCGCCAGGATGACGTCGAGGAACTTCCGGCGCGTCGCGGGATCGGTTTCGTCCGCCAGCAGTGTCTCGGCGTACCCCGCGATGCTGGTGAGCGGGGTTTTCAGTTCGTGCGACACGTTGGCCACGAAGTCGCGCCGCACGGTTTCCAGCCGCTTAAGCTCCGAAACATCGTGCAGGACGATCACCGCGCCGCCCTTGGGTAGCGGCCGGGCGGTGAACAGAATCACGCGCTCGCCGATCGTGGTTTCGCGGTCAACGACCGCTTCGCCGCGGAGCGCCCGCTCGACGATATCCAGGACGTCCCGCTGGTGAAACAGTTCCCGGGCATTCGGGATCCGCTCGTCCGGCCCGAACGCCAGCAGGCGCCTGGTTGCGTCGTTAGAGCTCACCACGTTGCCATCGCCGTCCACGGCCATGACGCCTTCCACCATGGACTGAATCAGCGTCTCCGTTTCCTCGCGGCCGCGCCGCAGGGCCTCCATTCGGGCGCCCAGGTCGTCGTCCATCGCGCGGAGGGAGCGCACGAGCTGGCGGATTTCGGGGGCCGTCGAGTGCGGGAAATCCGGACGCTCGCCGGCGGCCAGGGCGCGCGCCGCGCGCCCCAGTTCAGCCAAAGGGCGTCCGAACGCCCGCCCGCCCACGCCGGCCAGGACCGACCCGAACAGCAACGCCACGAGCGAGGCGACCAGCACCGCCTGTTGTGCCACGCTCACCTGGGCGTCCACCTGTTCGAGCGGGGCCGACACGCGGACAACGCCGGGCCAGGCGGGGATCGCGATCTTGAGTTCCGGCCGGTTGGTGGACGTGGACAGCCTTCGGTCTGTTCCGGTTCTTCCCGCCAGGGCGGTTTCGACTTCGGGCCGGCCCCGGTGGTTCTCGAGGAGCTTGAGGCTGGCGTCGTCGAAGTCCGAATCACCGAGGACAACGCCGTCGCGGGCGATGAACGTGACGCGGCGGCCGAGCACGGCACCGAAGCGATGGGCAAGCGGGTTGAGCGTGGTTGAGCCACGCGGGATGGCCGACGCGATCAGGCTGGCTTCGCGTTCTAGTTCAGCGGCGAGGGATGCTTCGAGGTCTTTGCGCTGCCAACGGTCGGTCGCCACCACCATCGCGGTGACCGACACGAGCAGGATGGCCACCGCCCCAAGAAAGAGGCGGGTGGCGAACGTCACCGGGCGGCCTTCAATCGGTACCCGAATCCGCGCACGGTTTCCACGAGGTCGCCCGCGTGGCCCAGTTTCGCGCGCAGGCGCTGGACGTGCATGTCTACCGTGCGGGTCTGGATGCTGGGGTGCGCCTCCCACACCGTTTCGAGGAGCTGGGCTCGGGATTGCACGCGGCCGCGGCGTTCGGCTAGCGTCAGGAGCAGCTTGTATTCGGTGGCGGTCAGGTCGAGGGGCTTCCCGCCGACGCTCACTTGGTGCGCCGCGCGGTCAACGGAGATCGGGCCGGCGACCAGGAGCGACCCGGGCGAGACGGCCGGACCGGCGAGTCGCCGGAGTACCGCGCCCACCCGGAGGACCAGTTCTTTCGGGGAGAATGGCTTGACGACGTAGTCATCGGCGCCGAGCGCGAGGCCGCGCACGCGGTCTACCTCGTCCTTGCGGGCGGTGAGGAGAATGACACCGATGTCTCTGGTTTCCGGCTTTCGGCGGATTTCCTGAAGGATGTCGTAGCCGGATGCGCCGGGGAGCATGAGGTCGAGTATGACCAGGTCAGGGGCGGCCTCGCCGGCGGCCTTGAGCGCCTCGGCGCCGTTGCTGGCCGTGGCGACGCGATAGCCCTCTTTCGCGAGATGATATGCGACGAGTGCGGTAATGTCGGGCTCGTCGTCAACAACCAGGATACGGTGGGTCAATGGTCCGGCCAATTGGGGACTTCGGGCGAATATAACGGTCGGTCAAGTGGCGACCATCACACTCCCTCAGCCGGCCGGCAATTGCGCCGGAGAAGGCGTTCTTTCAGATTGCGCTTCCTTATGTATATGTCGCTGACCCGCCGGTTCGCGGTCGGAATCGCGCTGGTCCTGGGCGCGCCGTGCGCCGCCGCCGCGCAGGATTCCCTCCACGTGGTCGTTGTGTCCACGACCGATATCCACGGTCGGGTCACCTCCTGGGACTACGTCCAGGACCGCGAGGCTCCCTGGGGCCTCGATCGCGCCGCGACCGTTATCGACTCGTTACGCAAGGCGTATCCCGGCCAGGTCGTCGTGGTGGATGCAGGCGACCTGATCCAGGGCGATCCCTTCGCCGCGTATTTCGCGTCCGTCCGTCCCGCCGATCCGAATCCGGTCGTGGACGCGCTGAACGCGGTAGGCTACGACGCGTGGACCCCCGGAAACCACGAGTTCAACTTCGGGCTCGAGGCGCTGGCCCGCGCCACGGGCAACGCCGCTTTCCCGGTGGTGTCGGGCAACGTCTTCGCCCTTCCGCGCGACACGCTGGCGTACCAGTCCTCGGCGGTGGTCGTCCGGCGCGGCGGCATCCGTGTTGGGATCACCGGTTTCACCACGCCCGGCGTGATGCGCTGGGATGCGCGCAACGTGTCGGGCCGGGTGCTGGTGCGTCCGATCCTTCCGCAGGCGGAGCGCATGCTGCGGTATCTGGACTCCCGGGTGGATCTCAAGCTGGTGCTCATCCATAGCGGCATGGACGGGCCTTCGTCCTACGACGCCACCGGCGTCGGCGACGAGAACGTCGCGGCCCGGCTCGCGACTCTGCAGGTGAAGCCGGACCTTGTAGTCGTCGGTCATTCGCACCGCCGGATGCGGGACTCCGTGATCGCCGGCGTCCATTTTGTGCAGCCTGACCCATGGGCGCAGAGTCTCTCGGTGGCGCACGTGTGGTTCACGCCGCGCGCCCGGCCGAGCGCGGACGGCTCGCGGTATCGTGTGAGCCGCATCGAAGCAGACCTGGTTCCGCTGGCGGGCGTAAAGCGGGACCCGCGTGTTGTCGCCCGGTTCGCGCTCGCCAGGACGGCGGTGCAAAGCTGGGTGTCGCAGCCGCTGGCCACGATCGAAGGCGACTGGAGCGCGCGGAACGCGCGGGCCGAAGACACACCCGTCATTGACTTCATCAACGAAGTGCAGCGCCGCCAGACGGGGGCGCAGCTCTCGACCACGGCCGTGGCGGACACCCGCACCGGGTTCGGCACCGGGGTCGTCCGCCTGCGGGACGTGGCCGGTGTGTACCCCTACGAGAACACGCTCAAGGCCATCCGGATTCCGGGTGTCGCCCTCAAGGCGTACCTGGAGCAGTCGGCCGCGTATTTCCGCACGTGGAATCCCGGCCAGCCGATCATCAACGACAGCATTCCGGGCTACAACTACGACATCGTGAGCGGGGTGAGCTACACGGTAGACGTGTCCCGGCCGGTGGGGTCGCGCATCCTCCAGCTCACCTACCAGGGACGGTTGGTGCAGCCGTCAGACACGTTCACGATGGCGATCAACAACTACCGGCAAGGCGGAGGCGGCGGTTTCCGCATGCTTGCCGGCCTGCCGGTCGTGTACGATCACGACGAGAACGTGCGGGATGTCATCGTGGAGGCGCTTCGGAAGATCGACACCCTGCGGGCGAAGGACTACACCGACCGGTCGTGGCAGATCACGCCGCCGGCGGCGGCCGCCGCGGTGCGGGGGCAGTTCGGGGGCCCGGTGGCGGCCGCGCGGGACTCGCTGCTCCTCCGCGTATTCCATATCAACGACCTGCACGGGGCCCTCGAGCCCCGCGTCACATCGTGGTCCGGCGGCAAGCGCGTCGGGGGGGTGGCGGCTATCAAGGGCCTCATGGATTCCCTGACAAAGGAATGTGCCTGCGCCACCATACGGCTCGACGGCGGCGACGAGATGCAGGGGAGTCCCGCCTCGAACTGGGTGTACGGGAAGTCCGTCATTGAAGCGATGAATGCCATGGGGATCAGCGCCGCCGCCGTGGGCAACCACGAGTACGACTGGGGTGTAGACACCCTGCAGGCCCGCATTCAGGATGCTCACTACCCCTTTCTTTCGGCCAACACGATCGAGACGCGCACCGGGAAACCGCCTGCCTGGGTCATTCCCTGGACGGTGGTGGAAGTGGGTGGCAAGAAGGTCGGGCTGATCGGGATCACGACGATCACGACGCCGACGTCGGCCCGCCCGTCCATCGTCGCGCCGTACACGTTCGAGAAGGCGGCCCTCGCGATTCACCGGGCGCTTCCCGACGTACGGTCGAACCGGCCGGATTTCGTCTTCGTGCTGGCCCATGAAGGCGGCTTCTGCGACTCGACCTGCCACGGCGAGATCTTCGACGTCGCCCGGACGCTCGATTCAGGGTCGGTGGACCTGATCGCCGCCGGGCACACGCACGTGCCGTTCAACACGACGGTCAAGGGAATCCCGATCGTGGATGCCGGTGCCTTCGGCGGCGGCGTCGTGGTCGTGGACTTCTGGCGCCGCGCCAACGGCGTACGGCAAACCGTGGCGCAGGTCCATACCGTGTGGACCGATAGCATCCGGCCCGACCCGGCCCTCACCGCCCTGGTCGAGCGGTACAAGCAGCTGACCAACCGGGTGGCGGCGCGGACGGTGGCCGACTTCAAGTTTCCCCTCGAGAAACGCGAGGCGGAATACCCCCTGGGCCACCTCATTGCCGATGCCCAGCGCGCCACTGGTCGCACCGATGTGGCGATCATGAACAACGGCGGGATACGCACGCGGATTCCCGCGGGGCCCGTGACGTTCGGCCATCTGTTCGAGGTGCATCCGTTCGGGAATATCCTGGTCAAGCTCACGGTCCGGGGAGACAGCCTCCTGCGGGCTTTCGAGACGGTTGTGGCGGGAGACCAGCCCGACGCCAACGTGTCGGGTGTCGAGATCTGGTACGACCCGTCCAAGCCCAACTGGTCACGGGTCAAGCGCGCGAAGCTCTCCGACGGCAAGCAGGTGACCAAGAATGGCACGTACACACTGACGGTGAGCGATTTCATGGCGGAGGGCGGCAGCGGTTTCTCCATGCTGAAGGGCGCCGCCAAAGAAGAGACCGGCGTCACGGATCTCGACGCGCTGGTGTCCTACCTCGGCCGCCTGCCACGCCCGGTCGAAGTTCCCGAGACTGTACGACTGCATCCGGAGAAATGACCGGCGCCGTTCGTGTGTTCGTGAACGAGCGGCCGGTGAGCGTGGCGACGGGGGCGACGGTGCGTGACGCCGTGGCGGTGTTCGATGAAACACTGGCAGGCAAGCTCGCGGCCGGCGCCGCCTACGTCACGGACGGCGTGGGTCGTCCCGCGGAACCAGGCGCCGCCGTCACGCCGGGAGCGATCATCCGCGTCGTTGTCTCCGCCCGACGGTCCGAAGAACCAGAAACCGCCGAGTGACCCTCACCCGCGAACTCCTTCGCCGCCTCCCCAAGGCGGAGCTCCACGTACACCTGGACGGCTGCCTCCGGCCCGAGACCATGATCGAGCTGGCGCGGGAGCAGAACGTGCGCCTGCCGGCGGACGACGCGGCTGCGCTCCGGCGCTACATGCTGGTGGACAACGTCAGGAACCTCGAGGAATACCTCGAGCGCTACTTCGTGACGGTGGCGGTCATGCAGACGTCGCGTGCGCTCGAGCGCATTGCCTACGAGTTCGTGGTGGACGTGGCGGCGGAGAACGTGCGGTACGTCGAAGTGCGATACTGTCCCGCCCTGCACACGCCGGCATTGTCGCTCACCCAGGCCGTGGAAGCGCCGCTGGAGGGCATCCGGAGGGCGTCGAAGGAAACAGGCGTGCGGGTCGGGCTGATCATTTGCGGGCTGCGCACGTTCGCGCCATCGGTGTCCCAGGAACTGGCGCGGGTTGCCGCCGACTATCGCGACGCCGGTGTGGTGGCGTTCGACCTGGCCGGGGCGGAGCAGGGGCACCCAGCGAAGGATCACGCCAAGGCCTTCGCATACGCTGCCGGGCACGGACTCCACTGCACCTGTCACGCGGGCGAAGCGGACGGGATCGATTCTATTCGCCAGGCGCTCCACGTGTGCGGTGCGCAGCGGATCGGTCATGCCACCCGCTTGTTCGAAGACCCGGCCATGCTGGAGGAGGTGCGGGAGCGTCGCATTCCGCTCGAGATGTGCCTCACATCGAATCTCCACAGCCACGCCGTGACGGATCTCGCCAAACACCCCGCGCGGCGTTACTTCGATGCCGGGTGTGTCGTGACCCTCAATACCGACGGGCGGCTCATGGACGGCGTCACGCTCACGGATGAGTACTGGGCAGCTCACGAGAAACTCGGCTTCACCCGCGCGGAACTTGACCGGGTGATCGTGAACACGTTCGAGAGCGCATTCCTGCCGGACGACGACAAGGCGCGACTGGTTGCCCAGGTCAAACACGAACTCGGGGAGATTCGATGACCACTCTGCTGTTGGTACAGACGGCCGCCGAGCAGTTGGCCCGGGCCCGGGAGGGCCTCGACACGCCGTTCCTGGCGCGCATGATGGGGCTGGTGGGCATCGCGACCATGCTGGCGATCGCGTGGGCCATGTCGTACAACCGGCGCGGGATCCGCTGGGGCATGGTGGGCGCCGGCGTCGCCCTGCAGATGGTGCTCGGGTTCATCGTGCTCAAGACGCCGCTGGGCCAGCAGATGTTCATCATCGCCAACGTGGTGGTGCTCAAGCTGCTCTCGTTCCAGGAGGCGGGCGCCCGGTTCATCTTCGGGAACCTGGTCCAGAACGAGATCCAGGTGTCCGGCGGCGCGGGGGTGGTACAGACCTTCACCGGGTTCGCGTTCAACGTCCTCCCGACGATCATCTTCTTTTCGGCGCTCATGTCGGTCCTCTACTACATGAACGTCATGCAGTGGATCGTGAAAGGAATTGCCTGGGTCATGCAGAAGACCCTGCACACCTCGGGCGCCGAAACGTTGTCAGCGGCGGGGAACATTTTCCTCGGCCAGACGGAAGCGCCCCTCCTCATCAAGCCGTTCGTGGGCAAGGCGACCAAGTCCGAGCTGATGACCATCATGGTCGGCGGATTCGCCACGGTCGCGGGAGGCGTGATGGCCGCGTATGTCGCCATGCTTTCACGGCATTTCCCGGACATCGCCGGTCACCTCCTCACGGCTAGCGTCATGAACGCCCCGGCGGGGCTCGTCCTGTCCAAAATGCTCCTGCCGGAAACCGAAGTTCCGGTGACACGCGATTCGCTGAGTATCGAAGTCGAGAAGACGGAGGCGAACGTCATCGAGGCGGCGGCCGGCGGGGCCGCGGTCGGCGTCCAGCTCGCCATCAACGTCGCGGCCATGCTGATGGCGTTCATCGGGCTCATCGCCCTGCTCAACTATGGCGTGAGCTGGATCGGCGGCCTGTTCGGCGCCACGAACCTGTCGCTCCAGGTGATTTTCGGCGTGGTGCTCAAGCCGCTGGCCTGGGTCATGGGCGTGCCGTGGGCGGACGCCGGCGCCGTGGGTTCCTATATCGGCGTCAAGACGGTCCTGAATGAATTCGTCGCGTACTCGACCTTCGCAGATCAACTGAGCGGGGGGCTGGTCATGTCGCCGCGCGCCGCGATCATCACGACCTACGCCCTGCTCGGCTTCGCCAACTTCTCGTCCATCGCGATCCAGATTGCCGGCATCGGCGGGCTCGCACCCGAACGCCGTGGTGACCTGGCCCGCCTTGGCCTCCGCGCCATGATCGGCGGCAACCTCGCCGCGTTCATGAGCGCCTCGATCGCCGGCATGCTGGCGTGACCATCGGCGCGGCGGCAAAGGCGGTCGGCCAATGGCTGGCCGACCTGAAGCCGCGCGCCGCCGTCGTCCTTGGGTCCGGCCTCGCCGCGCTCGCTGAGAAGGTCGACCAACGCCGGGCGCTGCCGTACCGGGACATTCCGGGGTTTCCGATTCCAACCGTCGCAGGCCACGGCGGCGAACTGGTGGCGGGGCACCTCGAGGGCGTGCCGGTCCTCCTCCAGAGTGGCCGCTTTCATCTATATGAAGGCCACGCCCCGGACATCGCGGCCCTGCCGATTCGCGTCTTCGCCGACCTCGGTATCGAAACAATCGTCCTTACCAACGCCGCCGGCGGTTTGAAGCCCACCATGCGCCCGCCCGCACTCATGCTGATCGCGGACCACCTGAACTTCATGTTTCGGAACCCGTTGCTGGGTCCGGTGGCCCCGGGGGAACAACGCTTCCCGGACATGTCTGCGTCCTACGACCCCGGCCTCCGCCAGTTGGCGCGCGATGTTGCGTTGGCGGGCGGCATTCCGCTCGACGAGGGCGCATACGCTGGCCTGCTGGGACCATCCTACGAGACACCGGCCGAAATCCGCATGCTCCAACGACTTGGTGCAGATGCCGTGGGCATGTCCACGGTTCCCGAGACCATCGCTGCCCGCGCCCGCGGGCTCCGGGTCTTGGGTATTTCGACTATCACCAACCTGGCCGCCGGCATATCGCCCACCCCCCTGTCACATCACGAAGTGGTCGCCGCCGGCAAGGCCGTAGGGGAACGACTCGAACGTCTTGTACGGGGCGTACTTCGAGGCCTGTAGCTCCGCGGCGACTCGGCGCTCTCGACGTGGCTGGATTCGATTGCAACGTCGGTCGTGCTGAATGGACTGCGAAAGGTGAAACGGTTCCGGCTTCGTGAAACGGACCTGGAAGATGCGGGCGACGTGCCCGGCCACGACCGGTCGGCCGACCCGGACCTGAAATACAACCTGGAGCGCGCCATTGATGGCTGCCAGAGAAATACTGCCTCCCGTCCGCAACTGACCGAGGTGAGGGCCATGGCACGGTTTGAGGAATTGTTCCTCAAGTGAGCCGTCCGAAGCCGTAGGCACCTGTAATAGAAACCTTTGATGCGTCACTCGCTCGTGACGGGCACAGGCCCGTTGCGGGCGTTATGTTATCGTCTGATACGATGACTGCGCCTCTTCTTCTCCCTGATCGCCCGCGCCTCGCCGCCATAGACGTCGGGACCAACACCATTCGGTTGATCGTCGCCGAGGTGGAGTCCGACGGGACGTATCGCGTGCTGGACGAAGAGCGGGAGCCCGTGCGGCTGGGAGAGGGCCTGTCGCAGAGCGGCCGGCTGTCTCCTGATGCATTGGCGCGTGGGCTCGCCACCATCGGGAAGATGAAGGCGATTGCAGACGGATTTCAGGTCACCGATCTCAAGGCCGTGGCCACCAGTGCCGTCCGCGAAGCCGCAAACGGCAAGGTGTTCTGTCGCGATGCATTCAAGCGGCACAAGGTCAAGATCGACGTCATCTCGGGCGACGAAGAGGCCCAGCTCGCCTTCCGCAGCGCGACCCGGCATTTCAGCCTCGAAGATCGCGCGTCCGCACTGGTGGATATCGGCGGCGGAAGCCTGGAAGTGATCCTCACCGCCGGCACGGCCATCGACCAGGTGCATTCCATTCCCCTCGGCGCCCTGCGGGTCACCGAGCGGTACTTCAAGTCCGACCCGCTCAAGCGGAAACACTGGCGGAAACTCAAGTCGGGCATTGACCGGACGCTCAAGGAAGCAATCGGGAAACCGCCCTTTGCCTCCGAGATCATGATCGGGAGCGGTGGCACGTTCACCGCGCTCGCGCACATGGCGAAATGGCAACGCGAGGGGCGCCATGGTTCGGTTCAGGGGTACCTGCTATCCCGCGCGGAAATCCTGCACCTGCTCGACCGCCTGCGCGAAACGCCGCTCGAGGCCCGGCGGCAGATCCCGGGCCTGTCACCCGACCGCGCGGACATAATCGTGGCGGGTGCCGCGGTGGTTGCCCGGCTGACCAAGCGCCTGGGTACCCAGCAAATCCGGGTCAACGAGCGGGGGATCCGCGACGGCCTTCTGCTGGAGATGATCGGGGAACTGCCGGGACACCATTCCGGGCGACCGGAGCCCGCCGACCGGATGGAATGGGTGCGGGTGCTGGCACGGAAATGCCGCTCGAACGAGCTGCATTGCGAACACATTGCCCGGCTGGCGGGGCAGGTCTGGGACGGGGTCCAGGCGGGTTACGACCTTCCAGCGTGGAGCCGCGAACTGCTCCAGGCGGGCGCCTTGTTGCACGACATTGGCTACATCATCAACCACGCCAAGCACCACAAGCACGCCTATCACCTCATCATGCATGGTGACCTGCCGGGATTCTCCCCGCGCGAGGTCGAACTCATCGCCAACATCGCGCGGTACCACCGGCGGGCGTTTCCCCGGAAACGGCACGTGAATCTCACGCGGCTGTCGCGCGAGGATCGAGAACTGATCGGCCGGCTGGCGGGAATCCTTCGGATCGCCGACGGCCTGGACCGCACGCACTCGCGCCTGATCACCGGCGTCCGCGCGGAAGACCGCGGCTCGCGTTTGCGAATCGTGCTCGATGCGCCGTCCTTGCCTCAGGTTGAGATGTGGGATGCCGAGCGGAAGGCCGGCCTGTTCCTGCGCGCGTTTGACGCGGATCTCGAGCTCCTGTGGCGCGACCCGGCGGGCAGCACGCGCCGAGGCCGCCGCACGGGGCCCCGCGCCCGCCGGGTGGGCCGGCGGGTGCTCGCGACGATCACCGACTGATCCGATGAAGCGCCCGCAGATTCCTCCCGGCTTCCCGCGCGATCATTACCTGAATCGGGAAATCATGTGGCTCGCTTTCAACGGGCGGGTGCTGGAGGAGGCGGCTGACCCGACGAATCCCCTGCTCGAGCGACTCAAGTTCCTTTGTATTTTCAGCTCCAACCTCGACGAGTTTTTCGAGGTTCGCGTCGCCGGGCTCCAGCAGCAGATCCTCGCGGGCATCGAGCCGCAAGATTACAGCGCCGACGGCATGGGTCCGGCGGAACAACTCGCGGGAATCGACGCGCGGGTGCACCGGCTGGTATCCGAGCAGTACCGCCTGTTGTCGGACGACGTCATGCCGGGCCTTGGCTCGAGCGGCATTTCGTGGGTAAAGACGGCGGACCTCCAGAAAAGCGAGCGCGAGTACGTCGATGCGCTGTTCGCGAAGAGCGTATACCCGGTGCTCACCCCCCTGGCGATCGACCCGGGGCACCCGTTCCCGCACGTTCACAACAAGAGCCTGAACATCGGGCTGATGCTCGAGGGTGTGCACGCGGGGAAGTTCCAGGAGCTGTTCGCGGTGGTGCAGGTCCCGGCCGTGCTGGACCGTGTCGTGCTCTTGCCGAAGAGCGGCGGCGAAGAGGCCGAGCGGATCCGCTTCGTCCTGCTGGAAGACGTGATTCGCGGCCACCTGGCCGAATTGTTCAGCGGGTTCCGGGTCATGGGGCACACGGTATTCCGGGTGACCCGGAACACCGACCTCGAGATCAACGAAGACGAAGCCGAAGACCTGCTGCTGACCGTCGAAGAAGGCGTGCGGCAGCGCCTGCGGGGCGACGCGGTCCGGCTGGAGATCTCGGCGGACGCGGACAACCGGTTCGTCCAGGCGCTGGTCGAAGCCTTCGACCTCGACCCCAAGCGCGACGTGTACGGCGTGCCATCGGCGGTGGACTTGAGCGCCCTGAGCGCGCTCCACCAGCTGGAGGGCTTCAAGGCCCTCAAGGACGAGCCGCTGGTGCCTCGCGTGCCGCAGGCGGTGAGCGCGGCGCCCACCATCTGGGACCTGCTGCGCACCCAGGACGTCCTGCTGCATCACCCGTACGAGTCATTTGGCCCGGTGCGCGACTTCATCGAGCGCGCCGCGGACGACCCGCAGGTGCTGGCCATCAAGCAGACGCTGTACCGCACCAGCGCGGCGTCCCCCGTTGCGAGCGCGCTCGCGCGGGCGGCCCAGAACGGCAAGCAGGTGACGGCGCTGGTCGAGCTGACGGCGCGGTTCGACGAACAGAACAACATCGTGTGGGCCCGGTCGCTGGAGCAGGCGGGGGTGCACGTGGTGTACGGCGTCGTGGGGCTCAAGACGCACTGCAAGGCCGCCCTGGTGGTACGGAAAGAAGGGGACGAGTTGCGGCGGTACGTGCACCTTTCCACGGGCAACTACAACCCGACCACCGCGCGGGTCTATACCGACCTGGGGCTGTTCACCGCCAACCCCGACTTTGGCGAGGACACCAGCGAGCTGTTCAACCTGCTGACAGGCTACTCCCAGGGACGCGAATGGCGGAAGCTCGTGGTCGCACCGGTGGGCCTCCGCGAGCGGGTGCTGCAGCTCATAGACCGGGAGCGGGCCAATGCCGAGGCTGGGCTACCCGCGCGCATCATCGTGAAAATGAACGCCCTGGTCGAGCCGTCCGTGATTGACGCGCTGTACCGCGCGGCCCAGGCCGGCGTCACCATCGATCTCATCGTTCGCGGCATCTGCTGTCTCCGGCCCGGGATCCCCGGGCTCTCAGAGCGGATCCGCGTGATCAGTATCGTGGACAAGTTTCTCGAGCACAGCCGCATCTTCTATTTCGAGAACGCCGGCACCTCCGAGGTCTGGCTGGGGAGCGCAGACTGGATGCCGCGGAACTTCTTCCGCCGTATCGAGGTCATGTTCCCAGTCGAAGACCCGCGGCACAAGGCGCGCATCGTCGATGAGATTCTCGCGGCCATGCTGTCCGACAACGTGAAGGCCCGCGTGCTCCAGGCCGACGGCACGTATGTTCGCCGGACCGCGGCGGCGGGAGAGCCCGTGGTGCGGTCGCAGACGATCCTGCAGGGCCTGGCGCGCGGCCCCGCACGGGAAAGCGGCGAACACCCCGTGCAGTTCATTCCGGTGGTCTGGCGTGAGCCCGCCTCGGCCACACCCGCCTCCGACGCGCCGACTCCGGCGCGCATCCGCAAGAAGGCCCGGCGTGTCCGGTTGCCCCCCCGCGAGCGTCCGGCCCGCGAGTCTGGCGGCGGCGGTTCGGTTCCGGATTAACCCAGGGGGGCGCGCGCCCGGGCGCCCTGGGTACCGTTCAACCATGCAACTCATCCTGGTTCGACACGCTCCCGCGGAGCTGCGGTCCGAAGACGGCGGCACCCAATCCGAGGACAGACTCCGCAGGCTGACTCCGAGAGGCCGGCGACGCATGGCCCGGGCTGCCCGCGGCCTGGTTCTGACGGTGCCCCTGCCCAGCATGCTCGCGACCAGCCCGCTGGTTCGCGCGGTGGAGACCGCCGAGATCATAGGGGAGGCGTACGACCGGGTCCTTCCCGAGACGGTCACGGAACTCCAGCCGGGAGGCGGACCAGAGGCGGCGGTTGCCTGGCTCAAGCGACTTCCCCCGGAGCATCGGGTGATCGCGGTTGGGCACGAGCCCGACCTGTCGATCCTGGCGGGCGTTCTCCTGGCCGGACGCCAGAGCCCCGTGCTCTCCTTCAAGAAGGGGGCGGCGTGTCTCCTGCGCTTCGAGGGTGATGTGAAGCCCGGCCTGGCGTTGCTCGAATGGTTCATGGCGCCCCGTCAATTGCGGCAGCTGGGCGAAACCAGGCCGACGTGACCCGCCTGCCGGTTGATCTTCTCGAACGATCGCCCGAGGAGTCGGCGCGGCTGGTCGCGCTCACGTTCGTCGAAGAGGCCAGCGCCGCCCAGAAACGGTTCGGTGATGCGGGGGACCCCGAGTCGCTCCACGACTTCCGGGTGGCGATTCGGCGGCTGCGAAGCACCTGCCGCGCGTACGCCGCGTGGCTCGAGACCAGTGTCTCGGCGAAGCTCCGCCGCCGCCTCCGGGGGCTCACCGAAGCCACCAACGCTGGGCGCGACGCCGAGGTGTTGCTGGTCTGGGTGCGCGAGCGGCGGGAGGCGATGGGTCCTGGTGGGCAGCCCGGCGCCGACTGGCTGGTGGCGCGCCTGGAACAACGGCTGGGTGGCGAGCATGGTCAGGGCGTCGAGGAGATCGCGCGCGAGTGGCGGGATCTCGCTGCGGTTCTCAAGCGGCGTCTGTCGGAGTTCGAGACGGTCGTCCACCTGGGCCGCGGGTCACGGCACCCGCCCTTCGGGCGCGTCGTGGGTGATCTGATCGAGCGGCACGTGGCGGGCCTGCGCGAGCGCCTGTCGGCGGTGGGGGGAAGGGACGATGCGGCCGAGGCGCACCGCGCGCGCATCAGCGCGAAGCGCCTGCGCTATCTGCTGGAGCCGCTGATCCGGCGGAGCCGGCCGGTGAAGGCCTTTGTCGAGCGCCTCAAGGGACTGCAGGACCTGCTGGGTGAATTGCGCGACGTACAGGTGCTCGCGCTCGAAATCACCCAAGCCGTGGAAGAAACGGCGGCCACCCGGGCGGGACGCCTGCACCGCCTGGCGCTCGACGGCGCGGAAGCGAAAATCGCCGGGCCCGTAGACGTGGGCGAAAGCGCGGGCCTGGTCGAGCTGGCGCGGATCGCTCGTGAGCGGGCGGACCATCTGTTCGCGGAGTTTGAGGCGGCGTGGTTGGGGGCCCGCGGTGAGCCGTTCCTGAGCAAGGTGGACCGGTTCGGCGAGTCGCTGGCCGCGCGCCGGCGGGCCGAGGAGGAAATCGAGCGGAAGTTCCTCCTCACGGCGTTGCCGGAACGGATTCGCGGCGAAATCCCGGCCGATGTGTCACAGGGCTGGATTCCCGGCACCGACTTGCAGGAGCGTGTCCGGCGCCTTCACGGCCCCGATGGCGAGGTGTTCACCCGCACGCTCAAGTTCGGCACGGGCATCCGGCGCACCGAGATCGAGGAGGAAACAACGCGCGAGGTGTTCGATTCGCTCTGGCCCCTCACCGAAGGCCGGCGGGTGGAGAAGAAAGCGGTACGCGATTCTGGAAGGAGACCTGGTCTGGGAAGTGGATCAGTTCTGTGACCGGGACCTGGTGCTCGCCGAAGTGGAGTTGCCCTCGGAAGAAACCGCGGTGGAAGTACCGGGATGGCTCAAGCCCTATCTGGTGCGGGAAGTGACGGACGAGGCCGAATACGTCAACCTGAACCTGGCGAGGTAGGCGGTGGCACGAAGTGATTCAGCGGCCCGTGCCCGCTTCCCAGGCCGGGCGCGGAGCTGATGGCGCGGTGGACGAAATCGAGCGCGCCGGCCACTGCGTCCTCGAGCGACCGTCCCAGGGCCAGTCCGGCGGCGATCGCGGCCGATAGCGTACAGCCGGTGCCGTGCGTGGACGTGGTGACAATCCGGGGGTGGGTGAACCTCCGGGTTCCTTCCCGCGTGACCAGCACGTCAACCACGGTTGCCCCTTCCGCGTGACCGCCCTTGACCAGCGCGGCTCTCGCTCCCATCGCCACCAGTGCCGTGCCTGCCAGTTCCATCTGTTCGACTGAACGCACTTCGCCGGCCACCAAAATGGCGGCCTCGTCGAGGTTCGGCGTCACGACGGCGGCCAGCGGCACCAGTAATTCCGCGACGGTCGCTTCGGCGTCGTTCGTGAGCAGGCGATCGCCCGACGTGGCGACCATCACGGGGTCCAGTACGTAGTTTGGGAACCGGTGTCGCGCGATACCGCGGGCCACGGTCCGCACCAGGTTGGCGGTGGCGAGCATCCCGGTCTTGGTGGCGCGGGGCGGGAGGTCCTGGGCGAGTGCCTCCATCTGGGCGTCAACTATGTCGGGGGGAGCTGGGTGCACCGCCGTGACGCCCCGGGTGTTCTGGGCGGTGATGGCGGTGATGACGCTGGTCCCGAACACGCCGAACTGGTGGAACGTCTTGAGGTCGGCCTGGATGCCGGCCCCGCCGCCCGAATCCGAGCCGGCGATGGTGAGCGCGATTACATTGTGACCCTCCATGGCCTCCAATCTCGCGACCCTCGTCAAGAATCTCCAACAGCGCAAGGCGCGGAAGAAGCAGCGCCTCGCTGTGGCCGAAGGCGTGCGCCTGGTGGAAGACGCGCTGGCCGCCGGGGTCGTGTTCCGCGGGGTCATGGTTTCGAAGGAATTCGGCGACACGGAGCGCGCGGCCAAGCTCCTCCGTGACCTGTCCGCGCGGGCCGTGCCTATCGAAGACGTCGCCGAGAGCGTGCTCGCCCAGCTGGCCGATACGGACACGCCCCAGGGGGTGCTCGCCGTCTTCGAGCCGCCGACCTGGAGCTGGGACCGGATCGCGGTCGCACCGGGGGCGCCGGTGCTCGTCCTCGATGGCGTGCAGGACCCCGGGAACGTGGGAACGCTGCTGCGTACCGCTTTCGCCCTCGGCGCGGCCGGTACGCTCCTCCTGCCGGGCACCGCCGACCTGACCAATCCCAAGGTGATCCGTTCCGGCATGGGGGCCACGTTCCGGCTCCCGAGCGCGACCGTGAGCCTCGAGGAATTCGGCGCGTGGGTCGAGCGCGAACGCGCCACCGTGTGGGCGGCAGCCATGGAGGGCACGCCACTCCAGCGAGTCCCGCGCCCGGAACGGCTCGCCTTGATCGTTGGGAGCGAAGGCGCGGGCATCAGCGCGGGCGTGGCGGCCCTGGCCACGACGCGGGTGACGATCCCGCTCGCGCGCGGGGCCGAATCGCTGAACGTGGCGGTCGCGGCCGGGATCATCCTCCAGCGGGCACAGCATGATCGCTGACCCGTTCGTGCTGGGTGTTGCGGCGACCTTCGGGCTCCTGGCCGGCAGTTTCCTGAATGTCTGCATCGTGCGATTCCCCCGGGACCCGGACGACCCCGCCGATCCGGCGGCCAAGCTCCCCGCGACGGTCGTCAACTCCCGATCGATGTGCCCGCGCTGCGGCACGATGATCGCCTGGTACGACAACATCCCGATTCTTTCCTGGGTCGTCCTTGGGGCCAAGTGCCGGCACTGCCGCGCACCCATCTCGGCTCAATACCCGCTGGTCGAACTCGCAGTGGCGGGCCTCTGGGTAGCCGCCGTCCGGCAGTACGGGATCACCGCGACCGCCGTAGCCGCGGGCGTGTTTGGGAGCATACTGCTCGGCATCATGGTGACGGACGCGCGGCACTACATCATCCCCGACGAGTTCATGCAGGGTGGCCTGGCGCTGGGATTGGCGCTGTCGCTGCGGTACGGGTTCGGCGGGTTGGGAGATGCGGCGGTCGGGGCGGCCGTCGGGTTTGCGTTGCTCTACATCGTGGCGGTGGCCGGGGAGAAGGTGTTCGGCGAGGAAGCGATGGGCGGCGGCGACATCAAGATGATGGCGATGGTTGGCGCGTTTGTCGGCTGGAAGGGCGTCCTGCTCACCGTCTTCGGTGGCGCTTTCCTGGCGACCGCGGCGTTCCTGCCGTTGTCATTGCTGGTGCGCTTCAAGCGCTCCTCGAAAGGCCGGTCCGAGCTGCCGTACGGGGTCTTCCTGGCGATCGCGGCGGGGGCGGTGTTCGTCGTTGGGGAAACGATTGCCCACTGGTACATGAACTTTCTCAGGGCGGGCTAGCTGACACTACATTTGTAGTTCACTCTGCAAGCGTCTTTCCAACCTTCTGTGGGGCCACGCCGTCCAACTTTGTGTATGAGCGCGACAGGCACCCACGCGGTGACACTCAGTGAAGAGATCGAGGCGGTGAGGGCGGACGCTGAGTTGGTAGACGCGGAGCTCGCCGCAAGCGGGGATGCCCACGCCTTCGAGCGGCTCTATCGGAGCCACGTCGCGCGGATCCACAGCCTGGCGCGGCGCATGATCAACGTCGATCATGCCGACGAGGCGACGCAAGATGTCTTCGTCCGGGCCTGGCAAAAGATCAATTCGTTCCGCGGAGAGTCGGCGTTCGGAACCTGGCTCCACCGGCTGGCGATCAACGTGATCCTGGGGCGCCGCAGCTCGCTGGGCGTGGAGCGCGGGCGGTTCGACGACCAAGAGGGGTTGCTGGACGACGTGACCGCTGGGCCGGTGAGCCCCGATCTGGCGATGGACTTCGAGACTGCGATCGCCAAGCTGCCACCCGGAGCGAAGAAAATATTCGTGTTGCACGATGTCGAAGGGTTCAAGCACGAGGAGATCGCCGAGTCGCTGGGGATCGCGGCCGGGACGTCGAAGGCGCAGTTACACCGCGCCCGCATGTTGCTCAGGCGTCACCTGACGCGGTGAAGGGGGACTTCATGAACGACCAGTGGACCGAACGCCTCTCCGAGTACCTGGACGGCGAACTGACGGGAACCGATCAGGCGGCGCTGGAAGCACACTTGCCGCACTGCGCCGAGTGCGCCGGCGTCCTCGACGAGCTGCGGAACGTCGTGGCACGGGCCCGGGCGCTCGATGACCGGCCGCCGTCGCACGACCTGTGGCAGGGCGTGGCCGCGCTCATCGGCAAGGCACCGGCACCGGCTCCCGCGGCGCGCCCCGCCGTGCGGGTTCTCCGGTTCCCCAAGGTTTCCTTCACCGTTCCCCAGTTGGCCGCCGCAGCGCTCGCCCTCATGCTGGGGTCCGGCGCGGTCGTCTACCGCTGGGCCGGGAACAGCCGGACGGTCGTTGCGTCCCTCGAGCCTGGGGCGGAAATCCCGGTGTCGGTGCGCGCCGCGGCCGCGCTCGGCAGTGAACGGCTGGACTCCACGGTTGCCGGCCTGGAGCGGGCGCTGGGCGAAGGCCAGGGAATGCTGGATACGTCCACCGTGCGGATCATTCGCCAGAACCTGGCGATCATCGACGCGGCGATTCTGCAGGCGCGCCGGGCGCTGTCCGCCGACCCGGCCAACGTGTATTTGAACAACCATCTCGCTGGCACCATGAAACGCAAAGTCGAGCTTCTGCGCCGGGCAGCATTGCTGACGACCGTGCGAAGCTAGGAGACTGAGACACATATGTGGTTGACTGCAACAGCCCTGATAGCCCTGGCCATGCCGGTTCAGCAGCAGACCGACACCACGATTGCCGTGCGGGCCGGCGCCAAGCTGGAGATCGAGAACTACGGCGGGGAAACAGAGGTGACCACCTGGGACCGCGATGCCATCCGGGTGCATGCCGAGCACGGGGTGCGGGACCGGGTGGAGATCCGCGTCCTGGGATCCGTCGTCACGCTCAAGAGCCAGTCGCGCATGGGCCCGCCGCGGGCCATGGACTACACCATCACGGTTCCCGTGCACACCGACATCAGCATTTCCGGCGTGTACCAGGACGTGAGCCTCGATGGGGTGCAGGGGACGGTCGAGGTCGGGACGGTGAACGGCGACGTGACGCTCCGGGGCGGAGACGGTTTCGTGTCCCTCAAGTCTGTCGAGGGGGACGTCCGCGTCTCGAACGCGAAGGGCAGGCTGGTCCTGGAATCGGTGAATGGCGGCGTGCGGGTCGAGAATTCGACCGGCGACATCCAGGCCACCACCATCAACGGCGACGTCGAGCTGCTGGGCGTCACGTCCTCCAGCGTCGAGGCCAACACGGTCAACGGTGACGTGCTCTATGATGGAACGATCGAGGACACGGGCCGCTACGACTTCAGCACCAACAACGGCGACATCACCGCCACGGTGGCGGAGACCGCCAACGCGACCGCGGCGGTCGAGACCTTCAACGGCGAGTTCGAGTCGAGCTACGCCGTACGGCTCACCCAGTCGCGGAAGAACCGGTTCACGTTCGTCCTCGGGACCGGCGCCGCCCGGCTGAGCCTGAATTCCTTCAGCGGCACCATCCGGATCGCGCGGCCGGGCGAGTTGCGTGGCCGGGGCAGGGGCACCGGGCGCGGCACGGGCAGCGGGCGCAACCAGAACGAGAACCGCAACCGGAACAACAACAACAATGACAACGACTACAGCTACGACTACAAATATGATCACGCCTTCGATTTCAAGTTCGACTTCAAGCAGGACTTCAAGCTCGACATCCTGGACGACCTGAACCTGGACATCAAGCTCGATATCGAGCGGGAGCTCCAGGGCCTGAGACACAATCTGAAGGATCTCAGGCACGACCTCAAACACGACCTGCAAGGACTGCCATGAGCACGCGATCGAGCCTGATGGGACTGCTGGTTGGTGTCGTTGCCGCCGGAATCTGGACTGCACGGACGGTGGGCCCGGTGGAGGCCGAGCAGCGTGGAGACTTCACGTGGAAGGGCCGGCTGGCCAAGGGCAAGACCATCGAAATCCGTGGCATCCGCGGAGCCATGCGCGCCGAACTCGCCACGGGGCCGGATGTCGAAGTGTCGGCCATCAAGACGGCGCGCCGCAGCGACCCCGAGGAAGTGCGGATCGAGGTGGTGGAGCACGAGGGCGGCGCTACGATTTGCGCGATCTACCCGGCGCGGCGTGGCAAGCCGGACAACGAATGCCGGCCCGGCGGGGGCGGGGACAACAGCTCGGAGAACAACGACGTCGAGGTGCGGTTCTCGATCAAGGTGCCGGCCGGTGTCCGGTTCGCAGGCACCACGGTGTTGGGCGACGTGACGGCGCGTGACCTCAAGAGCGACCTGGAGCTGCGCACGGTGAACGGCGGCATCGATGGGACCACCACGGGCTATGCCGAAGCCACCACGGTGAACGGGTCGATTGACCTGGTCATGGGCAGTGCCGGCTGGCCTCGCCACCTCGAATACCGCACCGTCAACGGCGGCATCACGATCCAGGTGCCGGACGGCATCAAGGCCGACGTCGAAGCCCAGACCGTCAACGGCGACATCGAGAGCGACTTTCCGCTCACGGTGAGCGGGCGCTTTGGTCCCCGGAAGCTCTCGGGAACCATTGCCGGCGGAGGCCCCTTGCTGTCCATGCGGACGGTGAACGGGAGTATCGAGCTGAGGCGGGCTCCGTAGGCGGGACTTTCCCGCCTGCTGGGTGTATGGTTGTGTTCACCAAACCCTGTGATTCCACGAATGCTCGTTTTCTGCCTTGCCGCCGCCTTGGCCGGATGCTCCGCCGATGCCGAAAAACAGGCATCGTCGCAGGTGGACGCCATGGCGCGTCAGGTGATTCCCAAGGTCGAGCGCGCCGTGGGCCTCAAGTTCCTGAGGCCGCCTTCGATCGCCATCCGCAGCAAAGAGCAGGTGCACGCCTACCTCGCGGCCAAGCTGGACCAGGACATGCCGCCGGAGGAACTGGAGCAGATCTCCACGGCGTATCGGCTCTTCCGCCTCATTCCCGACACGCTCAACCTCAGGGCCCTGCTGGTGTCGCTCTACTCCGAGCAGGTCGTCGGTTACTACGACCCCGACTCGACGACGCTGTACGTGGTAGACAAGGCGCCGCCGGAGCAGCTCCGGCTGGTACTCGCCCATGAACTGGTCCACGCCCTCCAGGGGCAGTACATGCCCCTGGATTCGCTGCTCGACGTCCGGCACCAGAATGACCGGCGGAATGCGGCGCAGGCGGTCATGGAGGGCCAGGCGACGCTGGCGTCCATCCAGGCAATGATGGCCCAGCCCATGGCGGACGAGGACATGCCCGCGTTCTGGGGCCAGTATCGAGAGGCCGTGCGGCGCGAACAGCTGCGAATGCCCGTTTTCAGCACCGCGCCGATGCTCATTCGCGAGGGGCTGATTTTCCCGTACCTGGCAGGCGCCGATTTCGTGCGGTGGTTCGTGAAACAATTCCCGGACACCTTGCCGTTCGGTCCCCGCCTGCCGCTTTCGACCGAGCAAATCCTTCATCCCGACAAGTACCTGCACGACGATCACCCGGCCGACATCCGGTTCATGCGGGGGCCGGCGCCCGTCTATCACGACAACCTGGGGGAGTTCGAGACCCGCATCCTCCTGACGGTGCTGTCGGGCAGCGAGTCCGTGGGTTCGGCCGGGGCGCTCGGGTGGGCCGGTGACCGTTACGGGGTGTTCTCGGCGGGCGGCACGGAGCGGGCGCTGGTGTGGTGGACGCTCTGGGACACCACCACCGCCGCGGAGCGGTTCGCGCGCCTGCTGGACCGCGAATGGCGGAAGTCTCCCCGAGGCAACCGCCGAACCATCGTCGAGCAGGTCGAACTCGATGGCTATCCCGGTGTGAAACTGACCGACGCCCCGCCAGAGTGGGCTGGGTGGAGAACCCCTCCTGTTGTGGCGACCGGCGCCGCCCTGGCTCGGGGAATGACGGCCCCCAAGGCCATGCGCCGCGTACAACAAACCCTCCCGAGGCGCCCCGGCTCCAACTAGGCGAAAGCCTTGGCGGGAGCGTGCTTACGTGGCTACATTTGCGGGCTCTATGTTTCAGGCCCTGTCGGAACGGCTGACTGCGGTCCTCAAGGGGCTCGCGGGTCGCGGGGTCCTGACGGACGAGGCGGTAACCGAGGGCCTGCGCGAGATCCGGCGGGTCCTGCTCGAGGCGGACGTCAGCTTCGAGTTGTCTCGGGCGTTTACCGAGCGGATTCGCGAGCAGGCGGTCGGGGTAACGGCGCTCAAGTCGGTGAGCCCCGGCCAGCAGCTGACGAAGATCGTGCACGACGAACTGGTCGTGCTGCTGGGTGGAAAGGCCGTGCCGCTCGCGTTCGCGTCGGTGCCGCCCACGGTGATCCTGCTCGCGGGCCTGCAGGGCTCGGGCAAGACCACGACGGCGGCGAAGCTCGCCGCGCGGTTGAAGCGGGAGAATAAGGCGCCGTTCCTGGTCGCCGCGGACTGGTACCGTCCGGCAGCGGAGGAGCAGCTGAGGCAGCTCGGCGCCCGCGCAGATGTGGCCGTGTTCGGCCGGGCCGATGGCCCGGGAGGCGATGACCTGGCGGCCTTTGTTCGCGCCGGCATTGTGGCGGCGGGGAAAGCCCGCGCCCGGACGGTCATTGTAGATACGGCCGGCCGTCTCCAGGTCGATGCGGAGATGATGGCCGAGTTGGTGAAGGTGAAGGAAGCGGTGCGTCCGCACGAAGTGCTGCTGGTGGCCGATGCCATGACCGGGCAGGACGCGGTCAAGATGGCGCAGGGGTTTCACCAGACGGTGGGCATCACGGGAGTGATCCTCACCAAGCTCGACGGGGACGCGCGGGGCGGGGCGGCGCTGTCCGTCCACGGTGTCACGGGAGCGCCGATCAAGTATGTCGGCGTCGGCGAGCGGCTCGAAGCGCTCGAACCGTTCGACCCGGTACGGATGGCCGGGCGGATTCTCCAGCGGGGCGACGTGGTCTCCCTGGTGGAGCGGGCCCAGGAAACGGTGGATGCGGCCGAGGCCGGGCGCCTCGCGAAGAAGGCCGCGTCCAAGAAGGGAATGGACCTCGCCGATTTCCTGACGGCGATGCGCCAGGTACAGAGCATGGGGCCGTTGTCGTCGCTCATGGGCATGTTGCCCGGGGTGCCCAAGGTGCCCAAGGGCGTGAACCTCGACGACAAGCGCATGACGCATGTCGAGGCGATCATCCTCTCGATGACGCCCCGGGAGCGGCGTGACCCGGACGTCATGAATGGGTCGCGGCGGGCGCGGGTGGCGAGGGGAGCGGGGCGGCCGGTGCAGGAAGTGAACCAGCTGCTCAAGCAGTTCGATCAGATGAAGACCATGATGCAGAAGTTCGGTGGACGGAAGTAGGCAAGGACAGCGGTCCCTCGGGCGCTTCGCGCCCTCGGGATGACAACGGGCAGAGAGAAGGGGAGAAGCAATGGCAACTCGAATTCGCTTGCGGCGCGTGGGGCGCAAAGGGCAGCCCTCCTACCGCATCGTGGTCACGGAGCACACCAACCCCCGGGATGGCCGCTTCGTGGCGTCGATCGGGCACTACAATCCACGCCCGAAGGACACGGTCCTGTCGGTGGACGTGGCCAAGGCCAAGATGTGGCTCGACCGTGGCGCCCTGCCGACGGACACGGTGCGTTCGCTGTTGAAGAAAGCGGGCGTCCTGAAGAAGGTCGGCTCCGCGGCGCCGCCGCCGCCGGCGTAAGGGACCACGCGTGGCCGACGCGCCCCCCGCCTGGCTCGCGGTGGCGCGGCTGGACAAGCCGCACGGGTTGAAGGGTGAGGCACTGGTGTTCGCGCTCACGGACGACCCGGACGACGTGTTCACCGAGGGCCGGTTCCTGGTGCCGCTGGGTGCCGACGGCCAGCCTGCCGGGGAACCGGTGAGAATCGTGCGGGCGAAGCGCTATCACCGGCAGTGGCTGTTCCGGTTCGCCGGTGTCGCCGACCGGACGGCCCTCGAGCAGTGGCCCAAGGCGTTGACGTTCGGAGTGCCGAGCAGGGAGTTGAAGCCCCCGCGTAACGACCAGCTGTACCGGCATGAGATCGCGGGTGTGGCGGTGGTCGTCGGTGGTGAGACGATCGGAGTCGTGAAGGCGCTGGCGCGAGGGCCGGGCCAGGACCTGCTGGTGATCGACATCGCCGGTCGCGAACAGCTGGTGCCGTTTCGGAAGCCGATCGTCAAGCGGGTGGATCGCGCGGCGCGGCAGATCGAGCTGGATCCGCCGCCGGGGTTGCTCGATTTGTGAAAAGGGAAAAGGGAAAAGGGAAAAGGTGGCGCCGGTGTTGCGGCTGAACGTCGTCACCCTGTTTCCCGAGATGTTCGCCGGCGCGTTTGGCGCCAGCATCCTGGGACGGGCGGCGGCAAGAAAGGTCGTCGAGTACCGGGTTGTGAACCTTCGGGATTACGCGCACGACCGGCATCACACGGTAGACGATGCGCCGTACGGGGGTGGGGCCGGGATGGTTCTCAAGCCCGAGCCGTTTTTCGAGGCGCTGGACGACCTGGGCGCGAAGCCGCCGATCGTCTTGCTGTCGGCCCGGGGGAAGCCGTTCGGTCATGCGGATGCGGTGCGGTACAGCATGGGCAGCGAGCTGACGTTGTTGTGCGGGCACTACAAGGACATTGACGCCCGGGTCGCCTCGGCGGCGGGGGTCGAGGAAGTGGCGGTCGGCGATTTCGTGCTGTCGGGCGGTGAGCCCGCGGCGCTGTGTGTGGCCGACGCGGTGGTGCGGCTACTGCCCGGGGCCCTGGGAGACCACGAGTCGGCGTCTTCCGATTCGTTTTACGAGGGGCTGTTGTCGCCGCCCAGTTACACGCGCCCGCCGGAGTATCGCGGGCAGAGGGTACCCGAAGTCCTGCTGGGCGGGGACCACGCGAAGATTGACGCCTGGCGCAAGGCCGAGGCGGAGCGACTGACGAAGGAGCGGCGCCCGGATCTGTGGGCGCGACACGAAAGCGACGAATAGGGGCGAGGTATGAACAAGCTGGAAACTATGGACCGCACAGGGCTGCGGACGGACATTCCCGACTTCAAGCCGGGCGACACCATACGGGTCATGGTGAAGGTCAAGGAAGGTGACAAGGAACGCATCCAGGCCTTCGAGGGCACGTGCGTGGCCCGGCGGGGCGGCGGCATCGGCGAGATGTTCACCGTGCGGAAGGTGTCGTCGGGTGTGGGTGTCGAGCGCATTTTCCCGCTCCAGTCGCCCATCATATCGGCCATCGAGGTGGTCCGCCGGGGGCGGGTGCGACGCGCGAAGCTTTACTACCTGCGCCGGTTGTCCAAGAAGGCGTCCCGCATCAAGGAGCACGTGGAGTCCTGACGTGATCCGCCCCACGCTCAAACGCGAACGAGCGTTATGGGCGGAGGGGTGCCGGTACGTTGCCGGCGTGGATGAAGTGGGGCGCGGGCCCCTCGCGGGCCCGGTGATGGCGGCGGCGGTGGTCCTGCTCCCGGGGTCGAAGCCGATCCCGGGGCTCCGCGACTCCAAGCTCCTCTCCGCGCTCCAGCGGCAGAAGATCGCGGTTGACGTACGAAAGCGGGCGGTGGCCTGGGCGGTTGCCGGGGCGTCCGTCCGCGAAATCGATCGGTTCAACATTCGCCGGGCTACGGCGCTCGCCATGCGGCGCGCCCTGGCCCGGTTGCCGTTTGTGCCCGACCGCATCCTGGTGGACGGCACGCCCCTCCCCGAGATCGGGTCCGAGCACGAGGCGATGGTGGATGGGGACGCGCATTGCCAGTCGATCGCGGCGGCGTCAGTTCTGGCGAAGGAAGTGCGGGATCATCTCATGGTCCTGCTGGGGCGCCGACACCCCGCTTTCGGCTGGGAGGGCAACAAGGGCTACGGCACGGCGGACCACCTGGCGGCGCTGGACCGGTGCGGGCCCACGCGGCATCACCGCACGAGTTTTTCCCCGGTGCTGCAGCTGAAGTTCTTCTAGGAATGCCCCATGGGGGGGCCGGCGAGCGCGCCGACCCCCTCAGCGGGGCTGGAACTGTTGCTGGATTGTCCTGCGAAGAACTGCCGCTGCTACTTCAGGTGCTTGCTCACCAGCTTGGTCATTTCGAACATGTTGACGGTACCCTTGCCGCCGAAGACGGCCTTGAGGGCGGCGTCGGCGTTGATGTTGCGGCGGTTCTTCTTGTCCTGGAGGCCTTTTCTCTTGATGTACTGCCAGAGCTTCTTGGTGACTTCGGTGCGGGGAATCGCCTTGCTGCCGACGACTTCCGCGAGCGCCGCGCTGGGGTTCATTGGCTTCATGAATGCCGCGCTGGGTTTTCTCTTGGATTTCTTCTTCTTCGCTGCCATGTGAGGACCTCGAGAAGGAGTTGTGAGCGAGAACAACCAGCCCCAACTACGCCCCCAAAGTAAGGCATTCTCCCTCGGAAACAAGCCCGTTTCCGAGGGGAAAACGGCCTTTTTGGGCGTTTTTGGGCTTTTTTCCGAGGGAAACAGGTGTTTTTCTGAGGGAAACCAGCTCTTCCGGCCCGCAGCCGGCGGTCGCTATCTTACGGCAGGCTCAATCCCGCGGGGGACCCGTGTCACTGCCCAAGACCGTCCAAGACGCGCTCAACGACCAGGTTGGCCGGGAGTTCTGTGCGGCCTACCTGTATCTCTCCATGGCCGCCTACTGCACCGCCCAGAATCTCCCCGGTTTTGCGCACTGGATGCAGCTCCAGGCCAAGGAGGAGATGGGGCACGGGATGAAGATCTACGGGTTCATCGAGGACCGGGCGGGCCGGGTTACCCTCCAGGCCATCGGCCAGCCACCTTCGGAATTCAAGTCCCCCCCCTGGACCTGGTTCAGCAGGTCTCGAAGCACGAGGAGATGGTATCCGGGGAAATCAACAAGCTGTACGCGCTGGCGGCCAAGGAGCGCGACTATGCGACGCAGGTGTTTCTCGAGTGGTTCCTGACGGAGCAGGTCGAGGAGGAAAAGAGCAGCATCCACCTGGTGGAGCGGCTCAAGATGGCCGGGGACAACAAGAGCGTGCTGCTGCTGCTCGATCGGGAACTGGGAGCTCGCGCGGCAGCCGAGTAGCCGCATCCCACCCCCGGGGCCCGGATCAGCCCGCTGTCCGTCCGTCCCGCCGCTAGATTCCGTGCTGACGGGGGTGCCCGCCCTTCGGTGCGGGCTGAGATCACACCCTTTGAACCTGAACCGGGTCATTCCGGCGGAGGGAGTCCGTTCATGGTGCGTCCTGCCTGTGTCACCCAGATGTACCGCGCCCGCCAGGGCGAAATCACCTCCCAGATGCGGTTTGTCGCCGAGCGGGAGAAGCTCGTTCCGGAGGTCGTGCGGGACGAAGTCGCCCGGGGACGGCTGGTCATTCCTGCCAACGTGCACCACCTGTCGGGCCGGCTCGAGCCGATGGCCATCGGGGCTGTCTCCCGGGTCAAGATCAACGCCAACATCGGCAATTCGGCCGTGACGTCGAGCATTCCCGAGGAAGTCGGGAAGCTCGAGCTCGCGGTGCGCTATGGCGCGGACACGGTGATGGATCTCTCCACCGGGGCGGACATCGATGCCACCCGTGAGGCCATCATTGCGGCGTCCACCGTCCCAATCGGGACGGTGCCCATCTACCAGGCGGTGCTGGACGTCAAGGACGTTTCCGACCTCACCGCCCAGCAGTTGCTGGACGGGATCGAGCACCAGGCGCGGCAAGGCGTGGACTACATGACCATCCACGCCGGGATCCTCTTCGAGCACCTTCCGCTGGTGTATGGGCGGGTGACGGGAATCGTGAGCCGGGGCGGCTCGCTCCTCGCCGAGTGGATGATGGTCCACCGGAAGCAGAACCCCCTGTTCGAGCGCTACGAGGATATTCTCGAGATTCTCCGGGCGTACGACGTCACCATTTCCCTGGGCGACTCTCTGCGGCCGGGCTCCCTCCACGACGCGAGCGACAAGGCCCAATTCGCCGAGCTGGAGACGCTAGGTGCGCTGACGCTCCGGGCGTGGGAGCGGGACGTGCAGGTCATGGTGGAGGGGCCGGGGCATATCCCGATGCACCAGATCGAAATGAACGTGCGGAAGCAGAAGCAGATCTGTCACGAGGCGCCGTTCTATACGCTGGGGCCCCTGGTGACCGATATCGCGCCGGGGTACGACCACATCACCAGCGCCATTGGCGCGGCGATGATTGGCTGGTACGGGGCCGATATGCTCTGCTACGTGACGCCCAAGGAGCACCTGGGGCTTCCGAACGCCGAGGATGTGCGGCAAGGGGTCATCGCCTACAAGATCGCGGCCCACGCGGCCGATGTGGCCCGCGGGCGGGCCGGCGCGCGGGACCGTGACGACCAGCTTTCCCGGGCGCGGTATGCCTTTGACTGGAACGAGCAGTTCCGCCTCTCCCTCGACCCCGAGCGGGCCCGGGAATACCATGACGAGACGTTGCCGGCGGAGTACTTCAAGAGCGCTGAGTTCTGCGCGATGTGCGGTCCCAAGTTCTGCTCGATGCACCATTCCCGGCGCATCGAGGAGGGGATCGAGAAGATGGCCAAGGCCGCGGCGGTTGCCGCGGACTAGATGACAGGGGACTTATGCGCGTCAGGCAGACGGTACTCGGTTTCCTGCTGGTCGTCCTGGCCAGCGCCTCGGCACATGGGCAGGAACCGAAGGCCAGGCAGCCCAGGAAGGACCGGAACCTGATCACCCAGGAAGAGTTGGAGAAATCGGGTGTCCAGAATCTCGAGCAGGCGATTCGGAAGCTGCGCCCCGCCTGGCTTGCGAGCCGGGGTTCCGCGTCCATCGCCGGCGGCATGGCGGTATCCAAGGAGCAGGCGATGATGGTGTACCTGGACACGTCCCGGCTCGGGGGCGTTTCGGAGCTGGCGGCGTTCCCCATGGAACAGGTGAAGGAGGTTCGCTACTACTCCGCGGAGGCTGCCGTTTCCCGGTTTGGCAGCGACAACGTTTTTGGCGCTATCGAGGTCGTGACAAAGAAATGAAAATCGGACTGGTGGGCTTCGCCGGGTCGGGGAAGACGACGGTATTCAATACCCTGACCGGCCTGGCGGTGCCTGTCGGTTTCGGGGGCGAGGTGCGGCTTGGATCGGTGAAGGTGCCGGACGAGCGGATTGACGCCCTCGCGAAGATCTTCAAGCCGAAGAAGACGACATACGCCGAGATCATCTTCTGCGACATTCCCGGCGAGCACGGGGCCGAGCGGAAGGGTCTCTCCCGGAAGGCGCTGGTACAGATCGGCGAGCAGGAGGTCATCTGCCTGGTGGCCCGCGCATTCGAGAACCCCGCGCTCGAAACGAAGCCCGATCCGCTGGGCGAGCTCGATGCGTTTCACACCGAGTGCATCCTCGCGGACCTCACCATCGTTGAACGGCGCCTGGACCGGGCGAAGAAAGACAAGCCCGAGGCGTTCGAGCTGGCCGCCTTCGAGAAAATGAAGGAGACGCTGGAGCAGGAACTGCCGCTCCGGGCGTTGTCGGACCTGGAGCTCAACCGGAAGTACCTCAAGGGCTACTCCTTCCTGACTGACCGGCCGTTGCTGGTGGTACTCAACCGGAGTGAGAGCGAGGCGGCGCTGCCGCTGCCGCTCGAGATGATGGGGCGGCTCAAGGCGTTGACGGCCGCGGGCATGGTGCTCTCCGCGAGCGTCGAGGCCGAAATCGCGGCGATGGACCCGGCGGACCAGGCGGCGTTCCTGGCGGATCTCGGGCTGACGGAATCGGCGCGGGCCCGGTTCATCCGGACGGCGTACGGACTGCTCGACCTGATCTCGTTCTTCACCGTCGGCGAGGACGAAGTCCGCGCCTGGCCGCTAACGCGCGGGACCGGGGCCCGCGGGGCCGCGGGGGAGATCCATACGGACCTCGAGCGCGGGTTCATTCGCGCGGAGGTCATTCCGTACAAGGTGTTCCTCGAGTTCGGCTCAGAGCAGGCGGTCCACAAGGCGGGCCGCCAGCAGGTGGAGGGGAAGGACTACGTGGTACAGGACGGCGACATTCTGCATATCCGGTTCAACGTCTGATTGCCTGACCTGGACGACGAATTCCCGCTCGGTGACGGCACTGCCGACACGACGGCCGAGGTGGTCTGCCCGTATTGCGGCACGGCGAATGAAGTGGCGCTGGACCCGGGGAGCGGCTCATCGCAGGAGTATGTCGAGGATTGCCAGGTGTGTTGCCAGCCGTGGCAGGTCACGGTGACCTACCGGCAGGATGGCGGGGCGGACGTGGTCGTCGAGGCTACGAACCCGGAGTAAGTGTCTTTGTCTGTTTCTGGTCGTCCGCGAGAATCATCATCCCCATTCCCTCCGGCCTGACCACCAACGCCACGCGGGCGGTTCCATCCGGCGCGCAGAGCTGAATCGACGGCACGTCGTTCCACGACAGCCCCACGATCAGGCGCGTTTCCCCGGCGGCGTCGATAAACGTGCAGGACGGGATTCCGGTGTCGTCCTCGCAGGAGAGCACCGCGCGGATACGGCCCTGCTGGTCAAGCAATTCCAGGCGTTTGGTCTGCACGACCTCATTTGTCACGTGGCTGCCCCGGTCCGGAAGAACGCCCGGCTGTGCCAGGAGCGGCTGGCCGGGATCTCCCATTTGTCCTCCCTGAGGGCGCCCACCGTGACGATCGTGTTGTCGAAGACCACCGTGTCCGGCCCCACGGCGCCGGTATCGGCTAACAGATGGAACTCGGCGCGGCTGGTGGCGACCACCTGTGCACTCGCATTCCGATACCAGACCAGGCCGTTATCCGTGAGCCGCACGCCGAGCGTTTTTTCCGCGTCGCCCATGAAGTGGACCAGGGCGTCGATCGAGCAGCCGGAGGCGCCCGCGGCGGTTTCGTCCACGGCGACGAAGAGGAACTGGTCGAAGCGCCACTCCCTGGCGGTCGCCAGCGGCACCTTGTGTGCTGTCCAGCGAACGAGGAATTCGTCGGTGGCTGCTAGGAACGGTGCGGCTTCCTGCGGCGTCAGCCGGCGCGATGCGGCGAAGGCCCAGAGGCGGGCGTCGCCGGGGAGCTGGTCAAAGCGGATCAATGGCATAGTGAACGAAGTGTAGCGGGTTTCCAGGAGTCTGGCCCAGGCCAGCGAGAAGGTCGTCTCGCGACGGCCTCCTCTTCCGGCTCACCAGCATGAGTCATCCGCCCCCTGCCCGGCGGCTGGCCGTTCAGGGTGCGGTCTTGCCGGTGATGCCGTCATCCAGGCCGGTGAGTTCCCAGCGCACCAGCGAGATCGGGATCAGTCCCGCCGCATCGAACTCGGCCATGAACCGTCTCAGCGTGAACTGATCGCCCATCTGGCGGGCCCGTTCGGCCATAAGTCGGTCGATTTCGATCTTGCCGATGACATAGCTCGTCCCGTAGGCTGGCTGCTGCAAGTACAGGTGCTGCTCGTGCCGAACGGTCCGGCCGTCGAGGCGGAGCCAGCCCCGGGGGGTCCACGAGGAGGCGAACTTAGCGGCCTCTTCGATGGAGTAACCCTCGCCGTGCATCATCAGATCTCCCAGGGCGCGGGCGGCGCGCTGGGCCAGCAGGATGTAGATCAGCTCGCGCGAGCGGGGGCGAGCGTCCACCAGGCCGGCGTGCATCATGGTCTCTTCCCAACCGGTCGCGAGTCCTTCCGTGCGGCTGTCGAAGATGTTGTAGAGTAGCGGTCCCCGCCGGATCGGGGAGCCATGCGGTTCGTTCGCCATCCGGGCCAGGTCGAACCAGTGGTACCCATGGGTCCGCATGATCACCGGATCGCGATAGTCCACCTCCGTGAAGAACTCACGAGGCCCATCGCGGAACCGCCCGCCCCGGGCGCGGAGGGCGGGCTCCATGTAGTTCTTGAGGGTGAGGATGTCGCGATCCCGGAGGAAGGTCATGTACTCCGTCACCCCGGCATTGAAGCGGCGCGCGTGCTCGGCGGCATTGGTGATCGGCATCTGCTCCGGCAGTCTGCGATTGTGCTGCTCTTCGAGCCGGAGGGCGGCGTGCGCCCGTGCTAGCTCCCGGCGCATGAGCGTGACTTCTTCCGCCCAGGTGTACGGGAGCAGGTGGACGTTCTTGAGGTACCAGTCGTAGTTTTCGGTGCCGATGCCGGACCGACCGGTCTTGGACGGTGCCTGTTGCTCCAGCCACGCGTGGAACCTGTCCGTCGCGTCCCTGGCGTTCTGAATATCCGCAAGCAGGCTGGCGTTTCCGCTGCCGACCCCGGCGGCGAGGCCCTCCAGGTTCGTGCTCTGCTCCTTCACGCTCTCGGTGCCGAAGACCCAGATGTCCCTCGCGTTGTCCACCAGATTGCCCTTGGCCTGCTCGAGGAGCTTGGGGATCACCTTGAGCTTCGCGCCGAGATCGGCCGCAGCCTCCGCCGTCAGCGGGAACTGATACTGCCAGATCTCGATCGCCCCCCAGGCGAAATGGCCCTCGCGGGCTGGCTGGTCGCTCTGGGAGGGGAAGACCGAGACGTAGAAGGCGGGATTCCGGGCCCAGGGCCGGAGCACCCGGTGGTCGAAATCGAGGCCGTTCATTTCCGCGCGGACAATGTGATAATCCACCTGTTGCGCCACGGGCCATCCCCTGGGGTCGATGACGGCGAGCCGCCGCTGATACGTGCGGAGATCGGCCTTCTGCGCAGCCATGGCCTTCGAGGTGTAGTCGGGCACCAGGTCAGTGGCCTTCGGTTTCTGGAACGCTCGCCACTCTTCGAAGAGTTTCGTAAGATCTTCGTAGCGCGTGCTGGCGGCGCCAGCCCCCCCGGGTGCGCCCGTCGGGGCGCACCCCGCGACGACCAGAGCGGCGGCGAGCAGGAACGGCGTTCGGGACTGTGACCTGCGGGGCATTGTTAGAACCTCCGGGGGCCGTGAAACGGGACATTGCGGTGCAAAGCGTGAGGCCGGATGACACCAAGATGCGGTTCGGGTACTGCTGTGGCCAGTATTCGGCGATGCCGATGAAAACCGGCAGAAAACCGTTACCACACTTGCAGGCGGCGACGAGGCCGACCTCGCACGCGCCGTGGCTCGGCGCTTCAACGGCAACGGCAAACAAACGGCAAACATCAGCCCTGCCTCTGAGCCTTCGAGTTCGCTAAGTTCTTCTGCCGTATAGTCCGACCGGGTAGCTCAGCTGGTAGAGCAACGGACTTTTAATCCGTAGGTCCCGGGTTCGAGACCCGGCCCGGTCATCAGTTGGATCTATGACCCTCCCTCGCGCAGTCCTTTCGCTCTGGCTCGGCTTCGCCCTGCTCGGCCGAGCGTCCGCGCTCGCGGCCCAGGCGTCCGTCGCCGACAGTTCGCCGTTCCGCGCGCTAACACTTCCGGCGCCCAACGCGGTTCGCACGGGCTCCGGCCGGCCGGGCGCCGCCTACTGGCAGCAACGCGTGGACTACCGGATCAGCGCAACGCTGGATACGGCCGCGAAAGAAATCCGGGGTCGGGAGGTCATTCAATACCACAATCAGTCTCCCGACACCCTGCGCTATCTGTGGCTCTTCGTCGAGCAGAATCTCTGCGCCCCCCAAAGCGTCACCAACCAGTTGAACCAGCCGCCCCTCCAGTTCCTCGGCGCCACGTTCGATTTCTCCTGCCAGGGGTCCGCGGGCGGACTGACGCTCGAGTCGCTCAAGAGCGGGGGAGCGGACCTCCGGAGCACCGCGCAGGGCACGACCCTCTACGTAGACCTGCCGCGTCCGCTTGCCCCCGGTGGGCAGGTCTCGCTGGAGGTTTCGTGGCGGTTCCGGGTGCCGCCCATGGGCGGCGGGCGCATGGGGCGCGACGGGCCGCTCTACGAAATCGCGCAGTGGTACCCGCGCCTGGTGGTGTACGACGACGTGAAAGGGTGGAACCACGAGCCGTATATCGGGGCCGGGGAGTTCTACCTGGAATACGGGACGTTCGACGTCTCGCTGACCGTCCCGGCGGGCTATGTCGTCGCCGCCACCGGCCAGCTGGTGAATCCCGAGGCCGTGCTCACCGCCACCCAGCGTGAACGGCTCGTTCGGGCGCGGACATCGGACACGGTCGTCGCGATCATCACGAGGGACGAGGCCGAAGCCGCCCGTCTTGCCCGCCCCGCCCGACCTGCCCCTCCCGTCACCTGGCTTTTCACCGCGGACAGCGTGCGCGACTTCGCGTTCGCCGCCGCGCCCAACGTGCGGTGGGACGCGAGCGGCTGGAAAGGGATCCTGATCGAAGCCCTCTACCGGCCGTCAGCCACGCGGTGGGAAGAAGTCTGGAAAATGGGGCGCGAGGCGATCAAGAACTTCAGCGAACAGTGGTATCAGTACCCCTACTCGCACGCCACGACGTTCGAAGGCCCGATCGAGGGCATGGAGTACCCCATGCTGACGTTCACGCCCAACAGCCCGTCGCGGGAAGACCAGCAATGGGTGATTGCGCACGAGTTCGGGCACCAATGGTTCCCGATGGTTGTCGGCTCTAATGAGCGGCTGTACCCGTGGATGGACGAGGGGTTCAACACGTTCATCGACCTGGAAAACACGGCTCGCTACTTTGCCGGAACGCCGTATGGGGACACCGTCGAGGTGCATCCCCTGCATCTCTACCCGGACCATTCGAAACCCGGCGAGGAACAGCCGCTGATCACCAACCCGACCCAGGTGCGGGATCTGTTCTGGGTCGGCTACCAGAAGCCGGCCCTCATGCTCCACCTCCTTCGCCGCGAAGTGCTCGGCACCGAGCGGTTCGATCGCGCGTTCCGCGAGTACACGCGCGCGTGGGCCTTCAAGCACCCAACGCCGGCGGATTTCTTCCGGGTCATGCGGGACGTCTCGGGCACGGAGCTCGACTGGTTCTGGCGTGGGTGGGTGTACACGACCGCGCGGCTGGACCAGGTGGTGGATTCGCTGGTCGCCTGGCCGGATGGGGGTTCCAGCGTTGTCCTGGCAAGCCGGGGGACGATGCTGATGCCTGCCGAGCTCGGGCTCACGTTCGCCGACGGGACGACACAGCGGGTACAGCTTCCCGTCGAAATGTGGAACCTCGGGAACCGATTCACCTATCGGGTGCCGGGCACCCGCCCGGTTACGCGAGTGGAAATCGATCCCCGCCGGGCGCTGCCGGACATCGATCGCGCGAACAACGCCATGCCCCGCTAGGCCCGCGCCACCTGATTCTGTAGTTTTGGGCAGGGAGCCGAGGTCTACCGGCGGCTCGTCGAAACCCAACTGGTCCCGGGAGCCGACCGCCTGACCGTCTGACCGCCTTACTGCCCCGCCGCCTTCATCGTCTTCGAAAACTTCGCGATATCCAGCAACGGCAGTCCGCCGTCCGTCGGGAACACGATGGTGGTTGCCTGGGATTCGGATGCCTTGACGAGGCTGGTGATGTATTCGTGCATCAGGTACTGGGGCGTGAGCGTGATGTTGATGATGCGCTGCGCATCCGCGATACCCTTGGCCTCGGTGACGCGCTGCTTGGCCTTCTGCTCCTCCACCTGCACCTTGAACCCTTCCGTCTGAATCTGCTGTTCCTGCGCGATCTTGGAGTTGATCGCCTCCGCCACCCGCGTGGGGGGCGTGATCTTCCGCAGGAAGAGCTGCGTGACGTGGGCGATGAAGATCGGCGTAGGCTCGCGGCTCATCAGTTTTTCCTGCACGGCGCGGGTCATGTCCGCGGAAATCGAGTCGCGGTACTGGATCTCGCCGATCGCGTGCCGGGCCATGCCGTCGCGCACCCACGCGCGGATCGCGTTGAGGACGGCGCTTTCCACAGCGTCATGATCGCCAATGCGGCGGTACAGCTCGACCACGTCGTCGGTGCGGATCTGGTAGCGGACGGCCACCTCGAGCTGGACCGCCATTTGCTCGCGGGAGAGGGCGTCCATGTTTTCGATTTCACCGCCGCTGGGGAACTGAATCTCCCGTACCCGGAATTTTTCGACGGATGCCCACGGGCGCACGAGGTGCAGGCCCGAGTTGATAGGCGCGGCATCCACCTTGCCGAACGCGTGGACCACGCCCACCTCGCCGACGCCGATCACCGTGTAAGTGGCCCCGGAGACGAAGAGAATGCCCACGATGATGAGCAGCACGCTCAACCTGCTCAGCGCCCCGCGTCGCCCCGCCGATGCCATCTGCCCGCGCACGAGCATGACGACGACGCTGGCCACGAGAAACATCACTCCGATGCTTGTCAGGAACATGATTCCCCCTCGTTGGACGAGCTGAGCTGCGTGACGTAAGTCACATCAATTGAGGCGAGTGCGCGACTCCGCACAAGCGATGTTTTCCCCTTGACCGGCTCTCCCCGGAGGGGTCATATTGGCCGGATACGCCCTCTCAGGCTCGAATCCAGCGGGCTACGTCGTGGCGTGGAGAGTGATCGACGCGGCTGGTGAAACATGGCACGTGCAACCGGCGGCTGAGCGCCGGGCGAACGCGCAGTTGTGGCAGTTGGTGTTGTCATTCCGGTCGCAGACCGCGACGCAACGGCGCGCGTTCTGGGCCCCGTTTCCCATCGAGGCGGTCTCGAAGTCGTCCCTGTTCAACCAGGCAGAACGCATCCCCGACGACGCGCTGCGGGAACTCATCGCGCAACGTCGCACGTGATCGGAGCAGCCCAGGCCAGTGTCGACCGCCTCAGTCCAGGATCTTCGCCGCATCGCAGAAGCAGTGGGACAGTTGCGTGACAGGCGGGTTCTCGACGTTGTCATGCGCTCCGACTGCCGCCAGTTGCGCCTCACGCTCGAAGACGGCCAGATACTCCAGGTCTCCGTCCTGCTCGACGAGTCCGGCAAGCCGCGCCTCGACGTGGACCTCCTGCGCCCGGCAGACGGCGTGGCGACCCCCGGCCAGCTCGAGGTCCGCTTCGACGGCGGCGAATGAAGAAACGGGGTAGGGATGGGCGCTGAAATCAGCCGCGAGCGGCTCCGATTCGTGGACTTCGAGCTGCAGCGGCTCTAGAACGGACGTTGCCGTGCACGGGTGGTGCTGGAATGGGGCCCGACCGAGCAGTTCGTCGGCACGGCCGAGGAGCTGGGCTCACAGGCGGGCGAGCTGCGCTGTGCGGCCCAAGCCGCCGTGGAAGCCATTGAGCGGGCGGTCGGCACGCAGGGCGTGACCTTCGAGCTGCTCGGCGTCAAGGCGGTGCGCGCATTCGACGCGACGGTGGTTATTGTTTCATTGACGTCCCGGCAGCAGGCGCGGGCGTCCCGGCTGGTGGGGTCCTTCATCACGGACGATTTCTCGTCACGCGGAGCGGCGCTGGCGGTGCTGAACGCCACGAACCGGTTGTTGGGGAACATCTTCAGTCGCACGGAAAAGGGGAATGGCGGCGACAAGCCGTAACGTCCTGCTCATCGGGATGCTGGCCATTGCCGGTTGCCGGGGGCACAGAGTTGCCTCGGCGCCTGAGCCCGTGCTGCCCGTCGTCGTGGCGCAGGCGGATGTGGCCGCGCCGGCGACCGGTGTTGCGGGGCAAGCGGGGGACGTAACCGTCGCCGACAGCTCCGCCATGGATTCGGTGGTGACGCCGGAGCAGGCGGATTCCGTCGCCGACGCGCGGACCCTGGCCGCCCTCGAGGAACTTGAGTTCGGGAGCCTCGACCGCGGAGCGCCCAACGTGAAGGGCGTCCTGCCGGCGCCGGTGGAAGCCGTGTCGGGGAAGGAAGTCGTCAAGGAGGCCACCAACCTGTTCGCCGAGCCGCGAGGGGGCGCCGAGGCCGCCAAGGGCCCGACCTACGACATCGACGTCACGTCGTTCGCGACGCACAAGACCGTCAAGGCGTACATGGGATTCTTCCAGCGCCTTGTGCGGGACCGCTTCGAGATCTGGCTGGGCCGCATGGCCCGCTACGAAGGCATGGCCCGCAACCGCTTCGCGGCGCAGGGCGTTCCGGAAGACATGATCTACCTGGGGCTCATCGAGAGCGGGTTCTCGAATACCGCGGTGTCGCGCGCCAAGGCCGTGGGCATGTGGCAGTTCATGGCCGGGACGGCGAAGAAGTATGGCCTCGTCATAGACCAGTGGGTGGATGAGCGTCGCGATCCGTTCAAGGCGACCGACGCTGCTGCGCGGCTCCTGTCCGACCTCAACGGTGAATTCGGATCGTGGTACCTCGCCGCTGCCGCCTATAACGGCGGGTCCGGCCGGGTGTCGCGCGGGCTCCGGCGCCTCCGCGCCGCTGACACCGCGTCCGACGGCACGTTCTTCCGGCTGTCCGACAAGTTCTACCTGAAGCGGGAAACGCGGGACTACGTGCCCAAGCTCATCGCGGCGGCGCTGATCGCCAAGGAACCGTCGCGGTACGGCTTCACCAACGTCACGGAACTTGGTCCCCTCCAGTTCGACGAAATCACGGTGTCCGAGCAGACCGGCATGGACGTGCTCGCGCGCCTGGCCGACACCACGACGGCGACGTTGCTGGAGCTCAACCCCCAGCTGTTCCGCGGCGTCACCCCCCCGGGCAAGGCAGTCATCGTGCGCGTGCCCGCCGGCAGCGGCACCATCGTGGCCCGGCGATGGAGCGAACTGCCCCCGGAGGAACGGGTCACGGTCATTGAGCACATCATTGTGAAGGGCGAGACGATTTCCGGAATCGCGAAGAAGTATCACGTGGATGGGGCGCTCGTACTGGCCGCCAATCCGAAGATCCGGCCACAGGCCCTGCGGATCGGTCAGCGACTGGTGATCCCGGTGAGCCTGTCGGCACGGGCCTCGCTCGCGACCGCGTCACGGTCGCCCCGCCGCGCGACACAGCCGAAGGCGGCGGTCCGCCCGACGGTGAAGCCCGAAGCCGCGACCCCTGGAGGCGCGGGGTATCACATGGTGAAAACGGGAGAGACGCTCTGGCTGATCAGCCAGCGCTATGGTGTGACCGTAAACGACCTTCGGAAGTGGAACGGTTTGTCAGCGGAACAGGGGCTGCGAGTTGGCGGCCGCCTGCTGGTGAGCGCTCAGCCCGCGGTGGGCGACGCGGCCGGGCCGGAAAGTCCTTCCCCCTAGTCGGTCTTCTGCCGGAACGAAAACCCGCCGAGCACCGTTGTTGCGTAACGCCCCGTCGGGTTATGCCCGCCCTCCAGAATCTCTCTGAGCCGCGTCGGTCCCACGTTGTAGGCCATGAGCGCCAGCCGCATGTCGTCGCCGTACCTGACGTTCAGGTCGCGGAGGTAGCGGAACCCGATTCGCAGGTTCCGGACCGGCTCGAACAGCTGGGCCTCGGTAATGCGGGGCTCGTAGTGGCGCGCCGTCGCGACCTGTACCTGCACCAAGCCGATCGCATCGGCGCTGCTGCGGGCCTTCGGATTGAAGTTGCTTTCCACGCGGACCAGCCGGAACGCCAGGTCGGGGTCCACGCCTTCCGACAGGGCGGCGTCGAAGATGACGGTGCCCAATGTTGATGGAATCGTGTACTGGGCGGAAAGCCGGACGATCTCGCTCGCGCGGTCTTCCTGCAGCAGGCCCAGCTCCGCATCGCCGCGCCGGGAGTCCAGGCGCTGGCGTATAGGCTCGAGCGGACTCATGAACGCCGTGCCGGTGTAGGGGGCCCCGGGCATGTCGCCGATCGAGCGCGACGACAATCCCACCGCGGTGGCGATCCCCAGAAGGCCGCCGAGGAACAGGACGCCCCTCAGGACCAGTACCTGGGTGGTGGCCATTCGGCGGAACCGGGCCTGTGTCGCGGCGAGGGTTTCCGGCCTCAAATCAGAACTCCCGGCGCCAGGCGCCGTGCGAGCCACCAGTTTTTTCCATCAGGCGTATGTCTCCTATTTCCATTCCCCGATCTACGGCCTTCACCATGTCGTAGATCGTCAGCAACGTGACGGCAACCGCTGTCAACGCTTCCATTTCGACACCCGTCCGGCCAACCGCCTTGACCGTTGCCCGCACGAGGATGCCGGGCAAAGCCGAGTCCAATTCGGCCTTCACCTCTACGAGGTCCAGCCCGATGGGGTGACACAGCGGCACCAGGTCTGACGTGCGCTTGGCGCCCATGGTCCCGGCCACCTCCGCCGTGGCCAGGACGTCGCCCTTCGGGTTCCGGCTGGCTTCCACTTCACTGAAAGCTTCGGGTGACATGGTGATCCGGCCTTCGGCCACCGCAACGCGCGCCGTCTCGGGCTTCTCGCCCACGTCCACCATGCGAGCCCGTCCGGAGGGATCGACGTGCGAGAGCTTCACAGGAGACCCTGGAGGTCCTGACCCAGAACGGCCAGTCCGAGCCGGGGATTCAGATTTCCTTGCGCGTCGAACCGTGCTACTTCGACGCGCTTCAGTGCCTGGGACCACCGGACGGCACGCGCCCTGTCCCCAGTACCATCGGTCTTGAGGCGCAGGCGAATCTTGAGTGAGACAGCATCGAGCAGAGCCGTGTAGTCGCCGCGCGCCTGCCACGGTGCTTGCGCGAGCGCCGCGGTGGTCCATCCCACGGGGCCCTTTGCGACCGCACTCAGGAACGCCTCGGCGGCGCGGTCCGCCTTCTCGGTGTCTGTGTCGGCCCAGATCGCCCGTCCGATGGAGCCCTCGGCCAGGAGGACGCGCTGATCCAGTGCCGCTCCGGTGGCCGGCGGATCTGCCACGGTGCTCAGGTATTGGCGCACCGCGTCATCTGAAATCGGGCTCACCCGGATTGGCACCAGCCGCGAACGAACGGTCGGGAGGAGCGCCTGGGGATCGGCAACGGTCAGCATGACGACGGTGTCCGCCGCCGGTTCCTCGAGCACCTTGAGCAAGGCGTTAGCGGCTTCCGGGCTCGACTCCTGCACCACCAACCGCTCCGCGTCACCTACGATCACAACCTTCTTCCGGGCAATGGCCGGTGTCAGGCTGATCTTGCGCTGAAGCAGGCGCACCGAAGAGACCGAGTGGCTGTCCATCCCGTCGGGGCGTCCGTATTGCGACTTCTCCCTCCGCTCGGCCATCACTTCAGCCAGGGATGCCTCGGCTTCCTCTACCTGCTTGGCGGTGTCTTGGGCTTTGGGGCGGGGGATCGGGACGAACCAGTGGAGGTCGGGGTGGGTGAGGGTCGAAACCCTGCTACACCCGGTACACCGTCCGCACGGTTTTCCCGCCGAGTTCTGTTCACACAGAAGCGCTTGGGCCGCCCAAAGGGCGAGGCGCTGCTTCCCGACGCCGGGAGGGCCAGAAAACATGCCTGACTGCGGGAACCGGCCGGAGGCGATTACGCCAGCCAGCCGATCCATCAGTGTCTCGTGCCCAAAAACCGGGGGTAGAGGCATTCACAGAAATGTATGGACGGCATTGGCGGATTGGTAGCGTCAGACTTGCAACCAATTGAATTATAATGAGATACAGTGGTACTTTCACGACACTGTAACCTGTTATTTTCGCGCCGAGACTTGGTATCGGTCACTTGAGAGGTTGTGAGTATGTGCTCACTATCTCTTTAGCGATATGCGAGCGGCTGCTCTCATTTGCCGATACCGGAGACCAGATGGGCCAGCAGTGAGAGGTCGTGCGTCTGGAATTCCACCACCCGCGCCCGGCCACTTCGGACTCGGAAGAAAAGGCGGGTTGAGGGATCCGACTCCGCGGCGAACTCGTGGCTCCCCTGGTACAAAAGCCTGATCGCCGCGCCCTTGCCCAGTGTCGCCTCGAGTTTCCCCATCCGGAATCTAACCTCCATCGGAGTCGAGTCTCCCTGGAGCACGAAGTCGCCTTCATACAGCGATGCCCTCGGGGCTGTGAGGGCGACGTCCTTGACCGACGGCTTGGGTACCCCGAGGACCAGCAGGGCGACCTCGTCCGCCAGGCGACGGGCCAGCGCATCTCCGCTGTTTGCGAGTACTGCGATGATGACGTCGTCGTCCGGGAAATAGGTAAGCTGGCTGGCGAACCCGGGAGTGGCTCCTCCGTGCCCGATGAAGGCATGCTTTTCCAGGCGTCCCACGTTCACGCCGTACCCGTAGCTGGCCCGGGACTGATCGTTGAGCTCGACCCGCTCGATCATCTGGTGCCAGGACAGGTTGTTGATCGCCTTCCGTTGACCGACCGCCCTCTCCCACGCCACGAGGTCCAGCACGGTGGAACACAGGCCGCCCGCCGCGAACCCGGGCACCGGAAGCGGCGTGGGGTTCGGGAGGAGTGTGCCGTCGTGCGCGTCGTACCCGGTGGCGGACGCCGGGTTGCCCACGGCGCATTCACCGGTGGACGTCAGGTTGGCGGGGCCCAGCAAGGCATCTCGCAGGTAGTCGCCGTAGGCCTGGCCTGAGGCCACTTCAATGATTGCGCCGAGCAGGTAGTAGCCCGAGTTGCTGTAGGCGAAATGCTCGCCCGGGAGGAACGCGGGGGGCGTGGTCCGCAGGTAATCCACGACGCGTCGCTGGTCCGGCGCCTGCTCCGGCACATCGGGGCCGTCGAGCAGGGGGGCCGGCGCCAACCCCGAGATGTGCCCCAGGAGCTGTTTGATCGTGACCGGCTTGGGGCCTTCGGGAAACGCGGGCAGGTACCGGGCGATGGGGTCCGTGAGTTTGAGGCGTTTCGTTTCAGCAAGGCGCAGGATGGCGACGGCGGTGAACTGCTTGGTGATTGAGGCAATCGGGTAGACCGTCCGCTCGGTGGCCCGGACGCTGTCGGCGAGGCGGGCATAGCCGTATCCCCGGGCGAGGATGGTCTCCTTCCCCCGCGTCACGGCGAGCGAGAGTCCCGGCGCCGGGCTCCGTCGCAACATGTCTCCGGTGAGCGAGTCTATCCGCCCAATGAGCCGCGCGTGGCGTTGAGCCCCGGCGGGACCGGCAACGACGAGCAAAGCGGCGACAAAGAACGCGGAGTGGGCGAGCACGGGAGAAAGCTACGGCGCCCGGTCTTGACGCGCCCGCCGGAGCCGATGTACTGTCCCTGCCCTTATGACACTCACGGCACTTACGCACCACCACGCGAGCCATCATCGTATGGCCCCGGCCGGAGCGAGGTTTTTCGCGCGCGTGTAGTGGCTGTCTGTCGCGAGCGATCCATCGTTCCCCGGGGTAGTTGATCCCCGGGGTTTTGTTTTTCTATCCAGGAGTTTGCATGGCGAAGACGCAACCGATTACGCTGGCCCTGCCCAAGGGGCGGATGTTCAGTTCGCTGGTCACGTTGCTGGCCCAGTCCGGGCTGGTGATCAAGGACCACGAGCGTTCATACCGTCCCAAGACGCCTGACCAGCGGCTCGAGCTCAAGATCCTCAAGCCACAAAACATTCCCGCCCTGGTCGAGCTGGGGCGCCATGACCTGGGGTTCACGGGGCACGACTGGGTGGTCGAGAACGGCGGCGCGGTCGTCGACCTGGACGACCTCGAACTGGAGCCGGTGAGCATTGTGGCGGCGGCGGCCGAGGCGTGGCAGCCGCCCACGGCCGGCGCGGCGCCGCTCGTGGTCGCGTCCGAGTACGAGAACATCTCGCGGCGGTTCCTCGAAGGAAAAGGCTGGACGCACCGGTTCGTGCGCTCGTATGGCGCCACCGAGGTGTTTCCGCCCGAGGATGCCGATCTCATCATCGACAACTCAGCCACCGGCCGGACGCTCCGGGAAAACGGGCTCAAGATCATCGAGACGATCATGACTTCATCCACCCGGTTCATTGCGTCGGAGCGTTCGCTGGCGCGGTCGGACGTGCGGGAGTTCACCGAGGATCTCGTCCTGCTGATGCGCGGCGTGCGGGCGGCGGCGAGCCGCGTGATGCTGGAAATGAACGTGGCGAACGGGAACCTCGGTGAGGTCATTCGCCTCCTGCCAGCGATGAAGAGCCCGACGGTCTCCCAGCTCGCCGATGGCTCGCACGTGCTCAAGGCCGCGGTGCCCCAAGCCGATGTTCCCCGGCTGGTACCCAAACTCAAGAAACTGGGCGCCAGCGACATTCTGGAATACCCGATCCGGAAGGTGATTCCGTGAGCGTCCCCGAGGGCCTGGTCCGCTCGGCGATCCTGGCGATGCCGGCCTACCGGGGGCTCCCTGCCGGCCGGCGACCCGAGGTGCGGCTGGACGGCAACGAGAACCCGCTCGGCGCCTCGGCAGGGGTGCTCGCGGCGCTCAAAGCGCACGATCCCGCCACACTCGCCCGGTACCCCGCCTCCCAGGCGCTTAAGGAACGGTGGGCGAGGGCGCTGGGCGTGAAACCGGACGAACTCCTGATCACCAACGGCTCGGGGCCGGCCCTCGCGCTCGCCGGCGAGCTGGTGCTCGGCGCCGGGGACACGTGCGTCATTGCCGCGCCCTCGTTCGAGCTGTACGCGTGGGTGGCGGAGCGGCGCGAGGCGCGGGTGGTCGCCGTGGCGTGCGACGCCGCGAACCAGTTCGCGTTTCCGGTGGAGGGGTTTCGCCAGGCGATCGAAGATGCCGGTGTGCCGCCCAAGCTCGTGGTCATCGGTTTGCCCGACAACCCCACCGGCACGGCGCCGCCAACAGAGTTCATCACCACCATGGCCAAGGCTCACCGCCGGACGCTGTTCCTGGTAGACGAGGCCTACGTCGAGTTCTATGGAGTGACCGTAGTACCCCAGGCGGTGCGCCTGCCGAACCTGCTGGTCTCCCGCACATTCTCGAAAGCGCTGGGGCTCGCCGGCGAGCGCATTGGCGGGCTCGTCGGGCACGCGGAATTGATTGACTTGGCCCGGCGGATCAACGTCCCCTACCCGGTGACGGGCATGGCGGTCGCGCTGGGCCTGGCCGCCCTGGACGATTCGAAACACATCGTCGAAACCGTGCGCGTGTCTCGGGCTTCGGTCCGGCGCCTGGCGGCGGAAGTAAAAGCCGCCGGGTTTCCCACCATCGCGACCCGCGCCAACTACGCCCTTGTGAACACCGGAAGTTCCGCGCGCGCCGGCGCGCTCACGGCGCTGCTTGGGCGACGCGGCGTGGCTATCCGGAATCGGAGTCACCTGCAAGCCATGGGGGGCTGGGTCCGGATCAGCGCCGGCAACGAGCGGGACACGGAACGATGTCTCGATGAGATACGCCTGCTGACCGCCCCTTCGCCGGAAGCCATTCTCTTCGACATGGACGGCGTACTGGTGGATGTGAGCCAGTCCTACGACGAGGCGATCGTCCGCACGACCGCGAGTTTTCTCCCGGCCGGGAAGCTGGTGAGTCGGGAGTCCGTACTCGCGGTGAAGGAGCGACCGAATGCGAACGATGACGTGGACGCGGCGTGCCTCGCGCTCGCGAAGCTCGGGTTCAAGCCCCCGCGGAAAGAAGTCGAGCGCCGGTTCCAGGAGCTGTACCTGGGCACCAGGAGAGACCGGGGCCTTCACGCGAAGGAGAAGTGGCTGCTGCCTGCTGCCCAGCTGCGCCGGCTGGCCCAGCGTTTCAAGCTCGGCATCGTGACGGGGCGCCCGCGCGACGAAGCCCGCATGGCGCTCAAGCGGAGCGGGACCGGGCGCTACTTCAAGGTGGTCATCACGGCGGATGACGTCCGGAAAAAGAAGCCGAACCCGGATCCCATTCGAGCCGCTCTCAAGAAGCTCCGGGTGCAGACCGCCTGGATGGTGGGCGATAGTCCCGCTGACCTGCTGGCCGCCCAGTGCGCCGGCATCGCGGCGATCGGCGTACGGGCCAGCGCGCCCGACGCGGCTCGCCGGGAGACGACGCTCCGTGCGCACCGGCCGCTCGCGGTGCTGGACATGGCGAGCGACCTGTTGAACGTGCTGGACGAACGAGACCGGTATGAGAAAGAGAGCCGCGGATGACGCAGAAGCCGCAGAAGGGGCAGAAGATGCAGAAGGGGCAGGTGCGGAAACGCCTCCGGTCCGCCGTCGTCAGGCGTGTTACGAAGGAGACCAGCGTCAACCTGACGCTCGCGCTGGACGGATCGGGGCGGACGAAAATCAAGACGCCTATTCCATTCTTCAGTCACATGCTGGACGCGTTTTGCCGGTTCGCGAACCTGGACGTGGAACTGACAGCGTCCGGGGACCTGGAGATCGACCAGCACCACACGGTCGAGGACGTAGGCCTCGCGCTCGGTCAGGCAATCGCCGAGGCCGTGGGTGACCGGGCCGGCGTGCGGCGGTCGGCGAGCGCCTTCGTACCGATGGACGACGCGCTGGGGTTTTGCTCCGTGGATCTTTCCGGCCGGCCGTTCTGCGCCTTTGACGCCAAGTTCGACAAGAACCGGCAGGGGGACCTCGAGCTGGACCTCGTGAGCGAGTTCTTCAAGTCGCTGGCCAACACGTCAAAGGCAAACTGGCACCTGCGGGTCGAGTACGGCGAGAACGAGCATCACAAGGTCGAGGCGCTGTTCAAGAGCGCGGGCCGGGCGCTTGGTGAAGCGGTGTCGAGGGACCCGGCGCGGGCCGGTGTCGTCCCGAGCACGAAGGGCGTGCTGGAGTGAGGTGCACCATGGTGGCCGTGATTGACTACGGCGCCGGGAACCTCGGGAACGCCCAGCGCGCGGTAGATGAGCTGGGGTTTCGGAAGCAGATGGTGCGCACGCCCGGTGACCTGCCGGCGGACGGCCCGATACTCCTTCCGGGGGTGGGGAACTACGGGGCGGCGGTGAAGACGCTCGAGGCCTCGGGAGTGGCCGACGCGTTGCGGACGGCCGCCGCCGCGGGACGCCAGATGATCGGCGTGTGTCTCGGGCTCCAGCTCATGTTCCGGACATCGGAAGAGGCGGTCAATTTCCTTGGGCTGGGGATTCTCGAGGGCCGGGTGCGGCGGCTGGATTCTCGCGGTCGGCCCCTGCCGCACTTGGGGTGGTGTCCGGTCGGCAAGAATCGCACGCCGATGTATTTCGCGCACAGCTACGTGGTGGAGCCGACGGACCGGTCGTCCATCACCGCGACGGCCGAGTGGGGAGAGACGTTTCCGGCGGTGATCCGGTGGGGTGCGATTACCGGGTTCCAGTTTCACCCGGAGCGTTCTGGGGACCCCGGCCTCGAGGTGCTGGCGCACGCGATTCGCGGGGAAGATCTGCGGCTGTGAGCTGGCCGAGGATTATCGTGTGCCTCGACGTGGCGAAGGGCCGCGTCGTCAAAGGCACCCAGTTCAAGGATCTCAAGGACCAGGGTGACCTCGTGGACCTCGCGCTCCGCTATGCGGACCAGGGCGCGGACGAAATCGCCTTTCTGGACATCGAAGCCTCAGCCGAGGCTGCACAGGAGCGGAGCACGCGCCTCGACTGGGTGGAACGCGTCGCGCGGCACCTGTTCGTGCCGTTCTCGGTGGGCGGCGGTGTCCGCAGCTGGAGTGACGCGCTGCGCCTGCTTGATTCCGGCGCCGACCGAATCAGTGTCGGCTCGGCGGCGGTGGCGCGGCCGGAGGTCCTGGGAGAGATCGCCAGCCGCGCGGGTGCGCAGGCGGTCATCCTGTCGCTGGATGCGCGGCATTCGGGCCCGGACCGGTGTATCGTGACCCGGCGGGGCGGGCGGGAGGACACGACCATCGACGCGCTGGACTTCGCCCGAACAGCGGTGGCGCACGACGCGGGGGAGATTCTGCTCAACGTGATCGATTCGGACGGCACCCGGGCAGGGTTCGATATTCCCTATACCAGGACCATTGCCGAAGGGGTCTCGGTGCCGGTGATCGCGTCGGGCGGGGCAGGGCGAGTCGAGGATTTTCTTGCCGTACTCAAAGAGGGCAAGGCGGCCGCCGCGCTCGGGGCCGGCGTTTTCCATGACGGAACACTTACGGTGGGTAATGTGAAAACCTTCCTCACGAAACACGGCGTGCCGGTGCGGCCATGCTGATTCCGAGCATCGACATCCAGGGCGGCAAGGCCGTCCAGCTTCGGCGGGGGAAGGAGCTTGTCCTCACGTCCGACAAGAATCCACGCGAGCTGGCCAGTGAGTTCGGGCGCGTGGGCGAAGTGACCGTGATCGACCTCGACGCCGCGATGGGGAAAGGCGACAACCTGGCGCTGGTTGAGGAGCTGTGCGGGCTGGCGCCGTGTCGCGTCGGGGGCGGGATCCGGACCATCGACCGGGCGCAGCGCCTGCTCCGGGCCGGCGCGCGGAAGCTCATCATCGGGACCATGGCGGATCCGGTGTTCCTCTCCGAATTGCCCCCGGGCCGGGTCATCGTGGCGCTGGACGCTGACGGAGGGAAGGTCGTGGACCAGGGGTGGACGAATTCCACCGGGGAGACGCCCATAGACCGCGCGCGTCGGCTGACGCCTCACGTCTGCGGCTTCCTTTACACGCTGGTGGACCTGGAGGGGACGGAGCAGGGAATCGACCTGGCCCGGGTCAAGGCGCTGGCCGAGGCCACGAAGATCCCGATCACCGCGGCCGGGGGCATTACCAAGGTGTCGGAGGTTGCGGCCCTCGACCAGATGGGGGTGGACGCCCAGGTCGGTATGGCGTTGTACCAAGGCCGCTTCACCGCCGCCGAGTGCCTGGTGGCGGTCATGGATTTCGCCCGCGACCGCGGGTACGTGCCGACGATCGTCCAGGACGTGCGGGACGGCCGGGTGCTGATGTTCTCGCGCTCGACGCCGGAAACGCTGCGAGAGGCGATCGAGAAAGGCGAGACGATACTGCATTCCCGCAGGCGCGGGCGCTGGCGGAAGGGCGAGGAATCTGGCAACACCCAGAAGCTGGTGCGGGTCGAGGTGGACTGCGACCGCGACACGCTGCTGTTCCTGGTTGAGCCGTCAGGGCCGGCGTGTCACACCGGGAAAGAGTCCTGCTTTGGGGAGCGCCCGTTTTCCCTCGAGCGCCTGCAGGAGATCATTTCGCATCGCCGCTCGGCGCCGCCGGGCACGAGCTACACGCAGGCCCTCCTGTCAGACCCCGTGGCGCGGAAGGCAAAACTCCTGGAGGAAGCCGCGGAGCTGGCGGACGCGCCGACGCACGAGAATGCGCAGTGGGAAGCGGCCGACTTGCTGTATCATGCGCTGGTAGAGATGGGGGCGCGGGGACTCAAGCTGAGCGAAGTGATTTCGGAACTGGAGGCGAGACAGCGTTAATCCCGCTCCCTCCAGATCTTCCACCGATCCACGACGTCATCGCCTCGTACCACTACGTACTCGTCGAACTGCGCCGCCGTGAGGCAGGAGTGGTTGGGCACGATCCGGACGCGGGTGCCGACGGGAAGCGGGCCGGCGATCACGCCATGCTCCTGTGAAACCGACACCACGCGCACGTCGTCCCGCAGGGTGTGCGCCGCATAGTTCTCGTAGATCTCGCCCATGGTATGCCGGGGAGCGAGCTCGGATCCGAGATCCTTTGAGAGCGAGAGGGCTCCCGCGTCGATCACGGCATGGTTGGTGCCCGGCTGTGCCGAGACCACGCTCGCCTGGAGCGTCAGCGCCACGTCTTGAAGCGCGCAGGAGCCCAGGATTACCTGGGTGTAGTCATAGAACGCGTAGTTCCCCGGGCGGGCCTCGGTGACTCCGTGCAGGTTCACGACCTGTGACATTGCCGGCGTCGAGCCGACACTCACGGCCCGCACCTTGATGTCCTCCTTTCGCAGGTGTTCCGCGAACTCGACCATCACCGACCGTTCCTGCTCCGCGACGCCGCAGATCTCGGCCGGGCTCTTGCCGTGGTACGAGTGTCCCGAGTGGGTCAGGATCCCGTCGAAGGCGAGGGTGCGGGACGCCGCGAGGCGCCGCACAACATCGAGCGCAGGCGTCGAGTGCGGGTCCATGCCGGCGCGGTGATAGCCGCAGTCCACCTTGAGGAATACGTGGAAGTGGTGGCCGGTCCGTTCGAGTTCGTTCACCGCCTCGGCGGAATCCACCACCAGCCGGAGCGTGATGCGATCGGCCAGTGCGGCGGCCTCGGCGATGCGGTTGATGACAACCGGAAACGCCCACGTGATATCGGTGAACCCGTGGTCAGCGAAGACTTTTGCCTCGTACAGTGTCGAAACGGTCAGCCCGTCAGCGCCGAGCGCCTTCTGCCGCTGGGCGATCTCGACGCACTTGTGCGTCTTGATGTGCGGCCGGAGCGCGACGCCCAGCGCGCGCGCCCGAGCCGCCATGCGCGCGAGATTCGCGTCGAGCACGTCGAGGTCGAGCAGCAACCCCGGCGTGACCAGGTCCTGGATGCGGGTCACCGGACCGGCGCGGTCAGTTCGTCGAGGATCCGGCGGGCGCCGTACATGTCGCGCAGGGCTTCGAGGATCGCTTCCGAGTGCACTGACACGGCGCGATTGGCCTCGGTATCGTAGATGAAGTCGCCCGGCAGGCTCTCGATGTTGCCGTCGAAGATGAGCCCGACCACGCGCCCGTTCCGGTCGATCATGGGGCTGCCCGAGTTGCCGCCGATGATGTCGTTGGTGGATACCAGGTCGAGCGGCGTCTTCAGGTCGAAGGCGGCGGGGGGCGTTTTCCAGCGGGCAGGCAGGGCCCACTCGTCCCGCCCGGGGTTCGAGTAGGACCGGTCGTACATCCCGTAGAACGTGGTGAACCACGGGGCCTCGGTGCCGTTGTACTGGTAGCGTTTCACCACGCCGTCTGCGATCCGGAGCGTGAACGTCGCATCGGGCGCGATCGAGGAGCCGTACACCTCGAAGAGCGCCTTGGCGAGCTTGCCGGTCCGGACGTCTTCCTGCGCGGTGAGCTGGCTGTACTGCTGGTAGGTCTGCTGGAGCCGCGGGAGTGCGGCGCGCATGAGCTGAATGGCCGGGTCCGCGCCGTTGATGACCGACGACGGCGAACCCGCCAGTGCGGCACGCCGGGCCGAGTCCGCGACGGCAGACCCCGTGACGATGGCCCGCGCGGCTTCCAGTGGCGTGCGGCCCGACAGCGCCCGGCTTACCCAGGGGTCCGACGCGCCGAGCAGATCCTTCGCCTCCTGGAGCTGGGCGGCGAGGACGAGTGCATCGATTTCAGGGTTGATCTTCGCCGCGATGATTTCCGCCTTCATGGTCGCCAGCGCGCTGTCGGGAACCTGGCCTGACGAAGCGGCGCCCGCGTACTGGAGCAGGTTGAGCGCGGTCCCGAACGTCTTGGACCGGAGGACCCCCCCCTGGGTCAGGGCGTTCAATGCCGGGGAGACCTTCGTGATCTGCTTCCGCAAATCGGCGATCTCATTCCACAGCATGCTGTACTGGGCCTGGAGGGCCGGCTTGGCGGCGATGGCTTTCTTGAAGTTCCGCTCGAACGCCACTTTCCGGGCGAACAGTTCTGGTGTCCTGAGTCCTTTGAGCTCGCCGGTGTAGGCCTTGAGCGCATTCGTGAGGCTGAAGTAGTCGTTTTCGATTTCGGGTTTCTGCGCCGGGTGCTTCTGCATGAAGTCCCAGAGAATCTTCGAGCGGCTATCGAGCATTGCGATGGTGGACGGATGCTGGATATCCCGCTTGTACTCGAGCTGGGAGACGGTCTCGAGTCGTGAGGTCGAGCCCGGGTTCCCGACCACGAACACGGCATCGCCTTCCTTGGCGCCACCCTGGCTGAAGGGGAGGTAGTTGTCTGACTTGACCGGCTGGCCGTTCTCGTACAGCCGGAAGAACGACACGTCGAGGTCGTAGCGCGGGTAGGTGAAGTTGTCCTGGTCGCCGCCGAAGTAGGCGATTTGCACCTCGGGAACGAACACGAGGCGAATGTCCTCGTAGCGCTTGTAGCAGTAGAGCGAGTAGACGCCGCCGTGGTAAAGCGACGTGGCCTCGCAGCGAAGCTTGAGTTCCTCGCCCACGCGGGCCTGGATCTCCTCGATCTTGGCGTCCCGCGCCGCCACGGCCGCGGCGTCGTCGGCGCCGGCCGCGGCGTTCGTGACTTCCTTCGTCACGTCGCGGATCTCGACCAACTGGTCCACGTACAGGTCCGGCACCTTGCGTTCGTCTTCCGGCCGGGCCGCATAAAAGCCATTGGTAATGAGGTCTTCGCCCGGCTTGGTCACCGCGGTGGCGCCTTCCCGGGCGCAGTGATGATTGGACATCACCAGGCCGTTGGGCGACACGAACGATGCCGAGCAGTTGGGCAGGCGGAGCGCCGCGAGGCGGACCCGCTTGAGCCAGTCGGAGCTCGGTGTGAACCCGTACTCCTGCTGGAAGTAGGCGAGCGGCGCGTTCTCGAAGGTCCACATTTTCCCGGTGTCGAATCGGCCGGGCTCGATGCCTAAGTCCGCCGTTGGGGCAGGGGCCACTGCGACAGGTGCAGGTGTCGGAGCCGCGAGAACAGGTCTTGGGTCTTGGGTCTTGGGAGAAGGGGGCGGTGCGGCGGCCGGCTGGGAGCCGGAACAGCCGAGCCCCGCCACCAACAGCAGGGAAAGAACGCGAACGCGCATGGTCATGTGGACGTGATTCCTTTCACATCGAAGTAGACTCGTTCCCCACGGAATGTCTCCCGGGCCATGTCCCACGGGAAGAAGATCACGACTTTGAACTCCACTCGCTTCTTCGTGGCCTTGAAGTTGAGCCAATCGCGCTCGAACGTCCCGGTCACGTTGGCCTCTTCGGACACGCCTTGCGGGCCGATCACGATATTGGTCAGGTCAAAGTGAATGTCAGGAAAAGCGCCGAGGAGCTGGGTGTAGAACTGCGTCGCTCCGGCGTGGCCTTCCCACCGGTGCCCGGTCTGGACGGTTTCGTAGACGCAGTCGGGCGTGAGCGTGGAGATGAGCCCCGCGATGTCGCGCCGGTCCTCGGCAATGGAGTGGGTTTTCCATTCCTGGAGGATCCGGCTATACAGCTCCGGGGTGATTTCCCGTTTGAGCAACTCACGCACTTCGTCGCCGGCCACACATGTTCCCTATTGGTTAGGGGTGGGAATCTATCAGCGAGCACCGTCTTCGGCCCGGGTTGCCCGCAAGATTCGGATGGACGCCCCGGGGGCTCCGTGGGTAGCGTGTACCCATGAACAAACCAGACCTCACGCTGGAACCGTCCGCCGACGAAATGCGCCGGCTGGCGCGGCTCGCGATGGACCGCATTGTCGAGCACATCGAGACCCTGCCCACCCAGCCCGCCGCGGACACCGCCGGCGGAGCTGACCTGGCCCGGTCACTCAAGGACGCCCTGCCAGAACTGGGTTCGCCGTTCGAGGAGCTACTGGACCTGCTCTACAAGAAGGCGGCGCCCAAGAGCTTCAACGCGGCCGGCCCGGGCTACCTAGCATATATACCGGGCGGCGGGCTTTTCCTTTCCGGATTGGCCGACTTCATGGCCGACACGCTCAACCGCTACGTGGGCGTCTGGGAAGCATCACCCGGGCTCGTGCAGCTCGAGGCCAACGTTATTCGCTGGCTGTGCGACATCGTTGGCTACCCGGCCGGGGCGGGCGGATTCCTCACCAGCGGCGGGTCACTCGCGAATTTCAGCGCAGTGGTGACCGCGCGTCGTCTCAACCTCCCCGAAGACTTTCTCAAGGGCACACTCTACTGCTCGAGTCACACGCATAGCTCCGTCCACCGGGCCGCGATGCTCGCCGGGTTCCCGGCCACGGCGGTCCGCGAAGTGCCGGTGGACGGACGCTTCTGCATGCAGGTGGATGACCTGGAGCGGCGGATCGTCGCAGACCGGAAGGCGGGACTCAATCCGTTCTTCCTGGTGGCGAGCGCGGGCACGACCAACACCGGGGCTGTCGATGACATCCCCGCGCTGGTGGAGATTGCCCGCCGGGAGAAGATGTGGCTGCACGTGGACGCAGCCTACGGCGGGTTCTTCGTACTGACCGAGCGGGGACGGGCGACGCTCAAGGGAATCGTGCAGGCGGATTCCGTGACGCTCGACCCGCACAAGGGAATGTTCCTGCCCTACGGCACCGGGTGCCTGATCGTGCGCGACGCAACGACGCTCAAGAAGGCGCACGGCTATGGGGCGGAATACCTGCCGGCGGTGCAAAGCGACCCGGACTTCGTGGACTTCAACCAGATCTCCCCCGAACTGACGCGCGCGTTCCGTGGACTCAGGTTGTGGCTTCCGCTCAAGCTCCACGGGTTCGGGCCGTTCCGGAAGAATCTCGACGAGAAGCTGGACCTGACCGTATGGGCGGCGGACCAGCTAAGGGCGATGCCGGGCATGGAAATGCTCGCAGAACCCCAGCTGTCCATCATTGCATTCCGGTTGAACCGTCCAGGGTTTTCCACGACCCAGCTCAACGACCTGAACAAGAAGTTCCTGGCGGGAATCAACCGCCGGAACCGCATCTTCCTGAGCGGCACGATGCTCGGCGACCGGTTTGCCCTGCGAATCTGCGTCCTGTCGTTCCGGACACACATGGAGAGAATGAAGGAAGGAATGGACGACATCCGCGCCGCCGCGGTGGAGGCGGGGCAGGTCTAGAACAGCTGCTTCAACGTCGCTGGCGACAGGTTTCCTCCGCTGACGACGCATACCACGCGAGTGCCCTTCGGCAGGACGATCGCCCCGCTCATCAGTGCCGCGAGCGCGGCCGCCCCGGCCGGCTCGGCGGCCAGCTTGGCCCGCTCGAAGATCGCCCGCAGGGCCTTGAGGATCGCCTCGTCGTCCACCAGCACCACCCGGTCTACGAACTTCTGCACGTGGGCGAGCGTGTGTTCTCCCGCGAACGGCGCCGCGAGCCCGTCGGCCACACTCCGGGGCTGGTCCATCCGCTCCGGTTTCCCGGACGCCAGGCTCCGGGTCATGACGTCAGCCGTGACTGGCTCGACGCCGATCACCTGCACATTTGGCTTCTTGAGCTTGATGGCCGCCGCAATGCCGCTGATCAGTCCGCCGCCACCGATGGGCACGATCACCACGTCTACGTCCGGTGAGTCTTCCAGGATCTCGAGGCCGGCGGTGCCATGCCCGGCGATGATGTCCAGGTCGTCGAACGGATGGACCATCGTCAGGTTGCGCGCCGTCTGGATGCGACGGGCCTCCTCCAGCAAGGGCCCGGTCGTCAGCACAGGCTCGCCGCCGTAGGCTTTCACGGCCTCGACTTTCGAGGTCACCGCGTGCGCTGGCATGACGACCGTGGCCCGGCTGCCGACCCCCGCGGCCGCCCACGCGAGCGCGGCGCCGTGGTTTCCGGCCGACAGCGTGATGAACCCGCGGTCGATGTCTTCCCTGGGCAACTGGCGCAGCTTGTTGAGGACGCCGCGGACCTTGAACGACCCGGTTTTCTGGAACAGCTCGGCCTTGAACTCGAGTGTGAGCCCAAGCGGCGCGCCGAGACTGGCTGAACAGAAGGTCGGGGTGCGGTGGACCGCGCCGGCAATGCGCTTCCGGGCGGCCCGGATACTGGCGAGGGTGATCACGCTCGTGAGCCGACCGCTCAGAACCCTTCCTTGTCGAGGTTGAATCCCTGCCGCGTGCCGGCTTCGAACGCGCCGGCCGGCAGTAGCCAACGCGGAAACGGGAAGATGGTTGCTTCGCGGGTGAGCCGGTTGCGCAAGCGCGGATTCGGGGCATTCACGATCCGGGACACGACGTCGGCCACGACCTCGGGGCCCGGCGCCTTCCCCTCGAAGCCGCGCATCGTCTTGAGCGCGCGGTTGCGCCAGGTTGCGTGCTCGGGCATGGGCGATGACTCCCGCGCCGTGCCGAAGACTGAATGTCCGTCTGTTGCGAGCCGTGCCGCGATGGCGGCGCCGATGCCCGACGACGCGCCCGTAACGAGCACCACTATCTTCGCCATTACTCGCCTGAAGGAAAAAGAACTCCCGAGGAGGGACTCGAACCCCCGACCCGGCGATTAACAGTCGCCTGCTCTACCAACTGAGCTACTCGGGAAGGTGGGGCAATATAGCCGTCTATTTGGTCGCGGTCGTGTAGAGGAGAACCAGGGTGAGCGCGATCTGCGAGATGTTGAGGAACAGGTTCAGATCCGCCCCGGTGAACGATTTCCGGGGGATGACGATCTGGTCACCGGAACGCACGCCCATTTCCTGAAGACTGCCGCCCTTGCTGAACGACAATTGCTGCTCGGTTCCGCCACGCAGGAGCCGGATCTTGGCTGGGGACCGGTCCGCCCGCCATGGCGACGACATCGAGCACCGAAAGCGTGGGGTCCACGGTGTAGAGGCCCGGCTGGCGCACTTCGCCCAGCACCGCCATGCGGAATAGCGGCGTGACCGTGACGAACGGCGACTTGTAGAGCACCTCGAGCCCCTGCCGCAGGCGTTCGCGCAGATCGTAGACCGTGAGCGTCCGGACGTCGATATCGCCCAGGACCGGGTATTGGAGACGGCCGGTCTCATCCACGGAGAACAACCCCGAAAACTCCTGGTGGCCCCAGACATCCACCTTGAGAACATCCCCGGGGCGGAGGGGGTGGCCACCCGGCGGGGCGTTTTGCGCGGCCAGCCCTGAAGGCAACGCGACGAGCAGCCAGGCGAGTGCCAAGTGTGTACGCATGCCGGGAAAGATTGTTGCGGCCGCTGGTGGGGTCAACACCGCGCGGCTTTGGACTCGAGGTCTCCGCTGACCGGCGCCTCTTCGAGGGCCTGCTTCAGGTAGCGGGCGGTGTGCGAGTCTCCTGCGGCGACATCCTCCGGGGTCCCGGCGGCCACGATCAACCCACCCGCGGAGCCGCCGTCCGGGCCGAGGTCAATCACCCAGTCGGCGCGTTTGATCACGTCGAGATGGTGCTCGATGACGAGGACGGTGTGGCCTGCGTCCACCAGGCGATCCAGCACCTTGAGCAGCGTGCGGACGTCTTCCAGGTGGAGGCCGGTGGTGGGCTCGTCGAGTATGTAGAAACGCCGCCCGGAGCCCTTCCCGCCGACCGTGGCGAGCTGGCGGGCGATCTTGAGCCGCTGGGCCTCCCCACCGGAAAGCGTCGTGGCAGGCTGGCCGAGGCGGAGGTAGCCCAGCCCGACCTGCTGGAGATGCCAGAGGGTCTTCCCCAGGCGTTCCTGGTGGCGGAACCGGCGAATGGCCTCGTCTACCGTCATCTCCAGCACGTCGGCGATCGAGTGGCCCTTGATGGTCACATCCAGCACTTCGCGCTCAAACCGGGTGCCGCCGCACGCTTCGCACGGAACGAAGATGTCTGCCAGGAACACCATTTCGATCTGCACGTGGCCCGCGCCTTCGCAGGCCTTGCACCGGCCGCCGCCCGACGCGTTGAAGCTGAACGTGGCCGGCTTGTACTTGCGGGCGCGCGCCAAAGGCTGCTGGGCAAACAGCGTTCGCAGCTCGTCAAAGGCGCGGATGTACGTGACCGGGTTCGAACGAGGTGACCGGCCGATGGGGGATTGATCCACCAGGACCACGTCCTCCAGTAATTCCCACCCGGTGAGTGACGTGATCTTGCCGACGTGCTCGCCCAGGTGCTCCTTGGCGCCGTGCTTGCCCTTGAGCCGCGACGCAAGCTGCCGGTACAACACGTCGTGGACCAGCGTGGACTTGCCGGACCCCGAGACGCCGGTGACCGCCGTCAGGGTGCCCAGCGGGATCGCCGCATCCACGCCCTTGAGGTTGTGCAGTGTCGCGCTCGTGATGCCGAGCCAGAGCGGGCCCGCGCGCCGGCGTCCCGCGGGAACCGCGATTCGTTTCCGGCCGGTGAGATACTCGGTGGTGAGCGTGTTGGCCGTGCCGATGTGTTCCATGGGCCCGGCGTACTGAAGCCGACCGCCGTGCTCCCCGCTCCCCGGTCCCAGCTCGATCATGTAATCGGCCGAGCGGATGGCCGCGGGGTCGTGTTCCACGACGACGACCGTGTTGCCCGCATCCGCCAGCTTCTTGAGGAGGGTCAGCAGGCGGCCGGTGTCGCGCGCGTGGAGACCAATGGTCGGCTCGTCGAGGACGTACAGCGTGTCCACGAGGCTCGAGCCGAGGGCGTTGGCGAGCGCGATGCGCTGCGCCTCGCCGCCGGACAGCGTCCGGGTCTGGCGATCCAGCGTGAGGTAGCCGAGTCCGACATCGCACAGGAAAGCCACACGGGCGGTCAGCTCGCGGAGCACCGTTTCGGCGATCCCGCGTTCGAACGGCGTGAGATCGAGGGTTGGTACCCACGCGGCCATTTCATCCGCCGTGCTGGCGCTCACTTCGGCAATCGAACGGCCGCCAATGCGGACCGCGAGTGCCTCCGGCCGGAGGCGGGCGCCGTGGCAGGCGGGACATTCGGAGGCGAGCTGGTACTGCCGGAGGAACACCCGGATGTACTGCTTGTATCGCTTGGACTCGAGCGAGCGCAGGTGCACGAATACGCCGATGAACCGGCCCGACTTTCCGTGCAAAAGGAGGCGCCGATGCGCCGCCCTCAACTTGTGCCAAGGCACGTCGAACGGAATGCCCTCTCGGCGGGCGACGTCCTTGGTCATCCGGCGGCGGCCTTCGTACCGGGGCTTGGTCCAGGGGTCAACCGCCCCCTCGGCGAGCGAGCGCTCCGGCCGGGGGACGATCAGGCTCTCGTCGTATTCCAGCACCGCGCCGAAGCCGTTGCAGCCGGGGCAAGCGCCGTGCGGATTGTTGAATGAGAAGAGCGCCGGCGAAGTGCGGAGCGCGGGCGTCCCGCACGCCGTGCATAGCGGGTGCGACGAGAGGCGGATCGTCCGGTCCGGCAGGAAAACGTCGGCCAGGCCGTCGCCTTCGGTGAACGCGAGCGCCAGCGAGTTCGCCAGGCGGCCGCGGGAACCGGGATCTACGGTAATGCGGTCCACGACCACGTGGATGCCCGGGGTGTCGAGCCGCAGGTCGGGCGGAAGGGCATCAACCCGGTGCACCACACCTCCCGCCATCACGCGAACGAACCCGAGGGCGTTCAGGTTCTCCACGAGCAGGTCGTGCCCCGCCTGGCCGGTTTCAGGGAGCGGGAACGCAATGATTACCGCCAGCCCCGCCCCCTCGTCCAGGATCTGGTCTGCGGCAGTGGACGGCGAATGGAGGACAACCGGTGCCCCGCATACGTGACAGAACTGCCGCCCCACGCGGGCCCATAGCAGGCGCAGGTAGTCGTAGATCTCGGTGGCGGTGCCGACCGTGGAGCGGCTCGACGTCGTGGGGTTCTTCTGCTCGATGGCCACGGCCGGCGAGATGCCTTCCAGGCGGTCGACCGCCGGCTTGGGCATTCGCTCGAGGAACTGCTTGGCGTACGTAGAAAGAGATTCGAGGTAGCGGCGTTGGCCTTCGGCGTACAGGGTGTCAAACGCCAGGGAACTCTTCCCCGAGCCCGACGGCCCCGTCACCACGGTCATGGCGCCGCGGGGAATTTCGACGGTAATGCCCTTGAGGTTGTGCTGACGAGCGCCGCGGACGACGATGCGATCGGAGGCCACGCCCAAGCATAACGAAGCCCGGGCGATTGACGTAGCCTCGCGGTGGGCCGTACGTTGCCCCCTCAATGGCTCAACTGCTTTCCCCACGCCTGCTGCGTCGCGGCCTCGAAGTGTTCGCCGCGATCTCCGCGGTCGGGTTCGTCGGCCTCCTGTTCTACGGGAACAACTTCCAGCAGTTCCTGGGCACCATGGGCTCACTCCATTGGGGCTGGGTCCTGGCCGGCGTGGCCCTCGCCTCCATGGACTGGTTTGGGGCCGGACTCCGAATCTGGATACTGGCCCGGCACCTCGATCCCAAGGCGCCGTTCAAGGGCTCGATCATGGCCGGCGGTCTTTGCTCCTGGGCGAGCTCGCTCACGCCGCTCCAGACCGGCGGCGGCCCGATGATCGTCCTGACGCTCAGGCGCTACGGGACGCCGGTCTCACACGGGGTCATCGTCACGTTCATGAGCTTCGTGGCCACGGTGGTGTTCTTCGCCGTAGCGGGACCGACGGCCGTGTTCCTCGGCGCCGGAAAGGCGCTCCAGCAGCACGGGATCCTCGAACGGAGCGTCACGCTGTTCGACATGTTTAACCTGAGCCTGTCGGTCTTCGTGGGCGTGGGCATCCTCATGTTCGCGGCCTTCTTCTTTCCCGGCCTCGCGCGGCGGGTCGCCCAGGGGGCGACGCGGTGGTTCGAGACGCACGGCTCGCCGAGGCTCGCCCGCGCCGCCGTGATTGCCCGGGAAGGGGTGGATCGCGCGCACGACGGCATGAATGAGTTCATGAAGGCGCGCGGCTGGCTGGCGCTGGGGATGTCGGTGCTCGTGTCCGGACCGTCACATGCCAACAAGCTGCTCGCGGGCTACTTCGTGCTCCGGATGCTCGGCATTCACGCGAACTTCGTGGACGTCCTTCTCCTGCAGACGTTCATCACCTTCCTCCTGTACTTCGCGCCCACGCCGGGGGGGGCCGGGCTCGCCGAGATTATCTCGGTGGCGGTCATGTCCATCTACGTGCCGCGAGCGCTCACGCCGTCGTATATCCTGTTGTGGCGGATCGTGGTCAGTTATCTGACCGTGGGGTTCGGCTCCTATGTGTTCTGGCGGTTTCTCAAGATGGCGGAGGGCCGCGACGACGCCCCTTTGGAGGAACAAACGGTTCCGATTTGAACGCGGTTGCCCCCCTTCCCAACGGGGGCTAGCTTTTCCGAAATACTCGGTCTCAGGGCTCACAACTGCATGTCCTATCTCGAAATCGCCGGGCAGCGCCGACTCATTCCGTCCGGCGACGTCTCGATTGGCAGTGATCCTTCCAGCCAGGTCCATTTGACGGGCCCCGGCATTGCGGCGCGTCACGCATTCATTCGTAATGGAACGGACGGTCAGGTCGTCATCCGCAAGGCCGCTGACCAGATGGACGTCCTGATCAATGGCGTCCGCCTGGGGCCCCAGCCCACGCCGCTGCTCCATGGCGACAAGGTTCAGATCGGCGACACCGAGATCCTGTTCGTGGACGAGCGGCGCAGCGGCTCGACCCAGTATGTGCAGGCGGTCAACCCGGCCACCCTGGCTGCCGCAGGCGCCAAGGGAGGGAAGAAGGGCACTCCCACCGGGACGACGGGTGGCCGTCTGGTGTCGCTGACCGACGGGCGCGAGTACGCGATTGCCGGCCAGTCGCTGGTGATGGGTCGCGACGCCGGCTGCGACGTGGTCCTTACGGGAAGGAACGTTTCGCGCCGCCACGCCGAGATCATGGCGACGCCGAAGGGCTACGTCCTGATTGACAGCAGTACCAACGGCTCGATGGTGAACGGCGAGAAGGTGCAGGGCCAGCGCGTGCTGGGCCGCGCGGACGTCATCAAGCTGGGCGAGGACGAATTCCGGTTCTATGCTGATTCTGCGCCGGCCGCTCCGCCGCCCCCACCCCCACCGCCGCCGTCGGGCCCGGGGCGCCTGGCCAACACGATGTTTGGCATGAGAGCGCCGCTGCCACCGCCAGGGCTTGGAGCGCCGGTAGCGCCCCCACCGTTGCCGGCTCCTGCGCCAGCTCCGCCGCCGCCCCCGCCTCCTCCGCCGCCCGCGCCAAAGGCCGCTCCGGTGTCCCGGCCGAGCACGGCGGGTCCGCTCGCGACCCTGCTGGTGCGCTCAGGCGTGCTCAAGGGGACGCGGTTCCCGATTCGGGTGCCGGTGGTGAACGTGGGGCGCGCGGATTACAACGACATCGTTATTCAGGATGAGAGCGTTTCGACGGTCCACGCCAAGCTCCAGCGTCGCGAGGGCGTGTGGGTGGTGGTGGACCTCGATTCCACGAACGGCACGTTCGTGGACGGTGAGCGCATCGACGGTGAGGCGCCGATCGCGCCCGGCGCCCTGCTCCGGTTTGGCGAAGTCGGGCTCATGTTCGAGTCCACGGACGACACCATCGACCCGGCCAAGGGCAGTTCGACCAAGATGCTCCCGGCGATCAAGTTCCCGCTCCCGCCGTCCAAGGGATCGGCCTAGCGTGGCCGCCTCGGTCAAGTACTCCTTCGCGGGCCGCACCGACGTGGGGGTCATCCGGTCGGGCAACGAGGACAACTTTGCCCTGATGCCCGATGACGGCGTCTTCATCGTGGCCGACGGCATGGGCGGGCACGCCGCCGGTGAAGTCGCCAGCGAAATGGCGGTCAAGATCATCGGGCAGGGAATCGTCGGGCTGGCCGGCCAGCCCGACGAAGACGTGGCCGACCAGATCCGGTGCGCGATCCAGGAAGCCAACTCCCAGATCTTCCAGCGCACGCTCACCGAGACTGAAAAACGCGGCATGGGGACGACGGCGACGGCGCTCCTCGTGAACGGCGCGCATTACCTCATCGGGCACGTGGGCGATTCCCGGGCCTATCTCTTCCGCGATCACCGGCTGGTCCAGCTCACGAAGGACCACTCCTACGTGCAGGAGCAGGTGGACGCCGGCTACCTCACGCCGGACCAGGCCCGCACCCACCCGTACAGCAACGTGATCACGCGTTGCGTCGGAGCGAACGCCGAAGTGATTCCCGATCTCTACCTTGGCACATTGCGGCCGAACGATGTTTACCTGCTCGCGTCCGACGGGCTCACCGGCATGCTGGAAGACCACGAGCTGAACGCCGTGCTCGAAGGCGAGAGCGAGCCGGAAGCGATTGTGGGGACGCTGATCATGGAGGCGAATCGCCGCGGCGGGCTGGACAACATCACGGCAATCATCCTGCGCGTGGAGTCGGTGCGGCGGACGTCGGGTGAGACGGCGGCGGTGATCGCCGGGTAGAGTCTACTTGCTGGTAATACGCCTTCCGATCTCGACATACCTCGTCTGCAACGCCGGCCAGTGCTTCACCCCCAGGAATCGCCGCGACTCCTCGACATAGTCGTCCTGGTACAGAAACCCAAAGAGCCCGACGATCAGTGAATCCGAAAGGGCGAGCTGGTAGTACTGGTCCGCCCGGACCAGGAGCAACGCTGCGTTCGCCGAGTCCCGCGCAGGGTCGGCCGGGCGCGCCTGCCGTATGAACGCGTCGGCAAACAGCATGATCCTCTGGCCGGCGCCCAGTTTTCCCTCGATCTGGCTCACGTACCACGGAATCGGATGCACCGCCCGGTAGTCCGGCTCGCCGCAGCTGTCCCACGAGCCGTAGCAGTCGAATCCGAAATAGTAGTAGCCGGCCGGAACCGGGTTGGCCAGGTCCGAGAAGGCGGACTCCTGCGTGTCGAAGTCGATCGCCGAAAAGGAGAAGGCCAGCGGTATGGCCGGGAACGTCGTCTTGATCAGCGAGGCAACGGTCTCCAGCCTCGCTTTCATGTCTGCAGCGGGTGTTCCAATGACCTTGCCCTGGGAGTACGGCTCGTCGAGCGGGTAGAGGAAGGCCACGTCCTGGATGTAGGGGCGCACGTGGTAGACGAAGTATTCCCAGTTGTCGGCGTATTTCGCCGTAAGTGTCAGGTTCTCCTCGAAAAAGACGTTATGCGGAACCGCGAGCGCCACCTTGAGGCCGAGGCGGTGTGCATAGGTAAGCCTGGAGATCAGGCCGGTCATGTCCGCGAGATCACTGGCGCTGACCCACGAGATATTGACGTGCCCGCACACCTCGGCGGTGGCCGGTGTAAGCCAGGCGAACCCATCCCCGAAGTAGCCGAAATACGTCGGCACGTGGCTCCCCGCCGGTGGACTGGCCGCGGGACCCAAGGCACTCCCGGTGCAAGCGAGGCTCGCAGGCTCGGTCGATAACCAGCATCCCGACAGGACGATGGATATGGCGCACGCGGACGCGGCCACGAGTGGCCGCGTCGCGGGCCTACTTGCCCGTGATTTGCCGGCCGATCTCGACATACCTCGCCTGGAGCGCGGGCCAGTGCTTGACCCCGAAAAACCGTTGTCCGGCCTCGACGTAGTCGTCCTGGTAGAGGAACGGGAACAGCCCCACGATCGATGAATCTGAGAGTACCAGCTGGTAGTACTGGTCTGCCCGAGCCACGCGCAACACGGCTTCCACCGTGTCCTGGCCCGCGTTGGCGCGACGACCACGCCCCTGCCGGACGAACGCATCCGCGAAGATGAAGATCTTCTGGTTGGCGCTCAACTTCGCCTTGATCTGGTCCACGAACCACGGGATCGGATGCGCGGATTGCTTCCTTCCGCAGCGATCCCACGAGCCGTAGCAGTCAAACCCGAAGTAGTCGTAGTTGGCGGGCAGGGGGTTATCCAGGTCCGCAAACGCCGATTTCCGTGGCTCGAAGTCCATTGCCGTGAACGTGAAGGCGACCGGCACTCCAGGGAAGGTCTGCTTGATGAGCAAGGAGACCGTTTCCAGCCTGACCTTCATGTCGGCCGCGCTGGTTTTTGCCCCTTTCGCCTGCAGGTACGGTTCGTCAACAGCGTAGAGGAACGCCACGTCGCTGATATTTGGCCTGACCTGGTCGGCGAAGGTCTTCCATTTGCCGGCGTAGTCGGTCGCGAGCGTCATGTCGGCCGCCCAGAATACGTCGGCCGGAATCGCGAGCGCGACCTTGAGCCCCAGCCGGTGTGCGTCTGCGACCTTGGCGAGCAGCGCGGGCGTGTTTGCGATATCGCTGCTGACCCAGGAGACGTTGACGTGTCCGGCTACCTCGGCCGTCGTTGACGAGAGCCACGTGAACCCGTCCCCGTAATAGCCGAAATAGGCCGGCAGGTGTGCTGCCACGACCGGACTTCTGGCAGAGCTGAACAAGGCCGGCGTGACTACGGGCGGCGCGCTCGAGGCGGGCCGGCACGCGCCCAGGAAGAGGATTGTCGCCCGCATGAACAGGGCTGCTCGCCGTGCGTCACTCATTGGTCACCGCGCTTCAAGGACGGCCAGAATAACGTCGGCCTTCACCGACCGGGGTTCAGCCACGAACACCCGGAACCGCCGGGCGCTGTCGTGCAGGGCTCCGGCCACTCGTTGCAGGTCGAGGTCCACGTCGTCTACCGACCCGTCGCGCCGCTGAACCGGCAGGTCCACCGCGAGCATCGCCGGTTTGACAGGATAGTCCAACAGTACATCCCCTGCCTTCAATCCCAGCTCCTCCGCCAACGCGTCTTCGGCCCGCTCCGCCCGATCGGGGTCGGTCGCGATCCAGTCAACGGATCCTTCCGGCAGTTCCGATGACGGCAGTTCCAGCGCCCGTTTGTAGAGGCGCCGTTGCCGGAGTTGCTGCGCAAGCGGTGCGTCTGGCAGGGCGCGAAGTTTTTCCATCAGCGCCTCGTCGGTGCTCTGGGCGATCCATTCCGGGTCCAGCTCTTTCCGGGCGATCGCCGTGCGGACCATGCGCTTGAACATGGCGGTGGCGCTCCGTACCGCGTGGTGCCAGTACACGTTTCGGTACATCTGGTACTTGGCGAAGAGCAGGGACTCGAGCGCCGCGGCGCCCCGTTCGTGAATCCCGATCGTCAGCCCGCCCCGGTCGGCCTTCACCAAGGTCAGGCAATCCAGCAGCCGGTCCACGTCCACGTTCCCATACGGCACGCCGCACATGTGAGCGTCGCGCGTCAGGTAATCGATCTTGTCCAGGTCGAGCGAGCCGGAGATGAGTCCCTGGAGCGGGCTTCCGCTCCGGCCCAGAATCAGTTCCGCCACCCGCTCCACAGCGCGGGGCACACCGGTGCGGGTGAGGATGCCCGCGATCTCGGAGTGACGCAGTTGCTGCACGCCCAGCGCCTCGTGCGAGAGGAGGCCGGCTTCTTCCAGCGAGTGGGAAAACGGGTAGTGGCCGAGGTCGTGGAGCAGCGCGGCGAAGTGGACGAGGGGAATGTCGTCGGCGGGAACGCCGGCCAGGTGCCCGCGTTCGCCGAGGAGCGTGGTCGCGCGCCGGGCGAGGTGATACGTGCCCAGCGCGTGCTCGAACCGGTTGTGGGTCGCGCCGGGATACACCAGGAACGCGTGACCAAGCTGGCGGACATAGCGGAGACGCTGGAACGGCGAGGAGTCCACCAACGCGAGCGCGTCGGGCTCGATCCGGATGTTGCTCCAGAGCGGATCGCGGATGACCTCGAAGTCGGGGGCTACGGTCCCGCCTTTCGCACGGCTTCGGTCACCTGGCTGGCGAATGTCTTGAAGTTTTCCCGGAACATGTCAGCCAGCTTCGCGGCGGCCGCGTCGTACTTGCCGGCATCTTTCCACGTCGAGCGCTGGTCCAGCACGCCCGCGGGAACGGACGGAACGGCAGTGGGGACCTCCAGGCCGAACACGGGGTCGCGGCGGGTGGGGACCGTGTCCAGCTTGCCCTCCAGCGCCGCGCGGATCATGGCGCGCGTGTGGGCCAGCGCCATGCGCTTGCCGACGCCGTAGGGACCGCCGGTCCAGCCGGTGTTGACCAGCCATGTGTGCACGCCGTGTTTGGCGATCCGCTCGCCCAGCATGGTGGCGTATTTCCCCGGCGGCAGGGGGAGAAACGGAGCGCCGAAGCAGGCGCTGAATGTTTCCTTGGGCTCGGTGACCCCACGCTCGGTACCCGCGGCCTTCGCGGTGTAGCCCGAGAGGAAGTGGTACATGGCCTGGTCCCCGCTCAGCCGGGCGATAGGCGGGAGGACACCGAAGGCATCGGCCGCGAGGAACACGATGTTCTTCGGGTGGCCGGCGCGGCCAGTGGCGACGTGGTTCGGAATGAAGTGAATCGGGTACGAGGCGCGGGTATTCTCGGTGATCGAGTCGTCGTCCAGGTCGATCTCCCGGGTGTCCGGGTTCATGACCACGTTCTCGAGGATCGTGCCGAACATGCGCGTGGTGGCGTAGATCTCGGGCTCGTCCTCCTTCGAAAGGCGAATCACCTTGGCGTAGCACCCGCCCTCGAAATTGAAGACCCCTTCGTCACTCCAGCCGTGCTCGTCGTCGCCGATCAGCTCGCGGGCCGGGTCGGCGGACAGGGTGGTCTTGCCGGTGCCGGAGAGCCCGAACAACACCGCGACGTCACCCTGCCTGCCCACGTTCGCCGAGCAGTGCATGGGGAGGACGTTCTGGTGCGGGTACAGGTAGTTGAGGATCGAGAACATCGATTTCTTCATTTCGCCGGCGTACTTGGTGCCGGCGATGAGCACGGTGCGGTCGCGGAAATTGACGGCGATCACCGTGCCCGAGCGCGTGCCGTGCCGTCCCGGGTCGGCCTGGTAATCCGGCGCGTGCAGGACGGTGAACCCGGGCGTGAAGCCGGAGAGCTCCTCGGTGGCCGGCCGCAGGAACATGTTGTAGACGAACATGGCCTGCCACGCATTCGTCGTGACGAAACGCGTCGGAACGCGGTAGCGGGGATCGGCGCCCGCAAACAGGTCACGCACGAACAGCTCGTCACGGCCCGCAAGGTAGGCGAGGATATCGTGATGCAGGACATCCCAGTGGGCGAGGGACATCGGCTGGTTGACCTTGCCCCACGCGATTTCCGCCTCCGAGGACGGTTCCTTCACGACGAACTTGTCGTTGGGGGACCGGCCGGTGTGGGGCGTGGTGACCGCGATGAATGCGCCGCCGTCGCTGACCTGCCCCTCGCCGCGGCGCACGGCGGCCTCGAAGAGGGCCTCCGGGTCCAGGTTCCATTGCACCTGGCCCCTGGGCTTCAAGCCCGGGGCGATTTCGTGAGCGTCGTCCTGGAGGCGCGACTGCGACGGTATCCGGGTCGGCATGATCCGATGAGTTCGAGTTAGGCGGAGCCGCCTCGCGACTGGCGCAGGCGCTCCTGGGCATCCACGGCCGCGATGACGGCGATGTTGACGATGTCGCTCACATCACTGCCGCGTTGTAGAACGTGTACCGGCCGGGCCATCCCGACGAGGATGGGGCCGATGGCCTGGGCGCCGCCGACGCGCCAGAGCAGTTTGTACGCGATATTGGCGGCGTTCAGGTCGGGGAATATTAACACGTTGGCCGACCGCCGCAGACGGGAAAACGGGTAGCGTTCCCGCAGGACCGATTCCATGACGGCGGTATCCACCTGCATTTCGCCGTCCACCATCAGGTTGGGATCCCGGGCCTGCAAGGTGCGCACGGCCTCGGCGACCGTGTCGGAGTGGGCGTGCCGGGTCTCGCCGAAGTTGGAGAACGAGAGCATGGCCACGCGCGGCTCGATCCCGAGGCGCCTGACGAAGTCGGCGGTGGCCTGCGCGATATCGGCGAGGCGCGTGGTGTCGGGCGCGATGTTGACCGTGCAGTCGGCGAAGAAATAGGTGTCCTGGGGCAGGATCATCATGTAGATGCCGCACACCGCCTGCTGGGCGTCCGCCACGCCAATGGTCTCGAGCGCGGGCCGGATCGTGTCCGGGTAGTTCATCTCCTCGCCCGCCACGAGCGCATCGGCGTCGCCGGCGGCGAGCATCATGCATCTGTAGTAGACCGGCTGGGCCATGCGCGCCCGGGCTTCGGACAACGTGATCCCCTTCCGCTGGCGCCGAGTCCACAAGGCGCGGGCGTAGGTGTCCACGTGCGGCGAGGTCGCCGGGTCGCGCACCACGACGCCTTCGAGCGACACCCCCACGGTCTTCGCCACCTCCCGCACCTTCTTTTCCCGGCCGAGCAGGATCGGGTTGGCGATGTTCTCGTCCACGAGGATGCGCGCGGCCCGCACCACGCGCGGGTCGTCTCCCTCGGGGAACACGATCCGCTTGGGGTCGGACGCGGCGCGGTTCGAGAGCCCGCGCATCACGGCACGGGCGCGGCCGAGCCTCGAGGGTGGCCCGATACTCCTCGACGTCCACCGCGCCGGGCGCCGCGCCCGAGGTCACCGCCGCCCACACTACCGCCGGCGCCACCCAGAGCAGGACGCGCGGATCGAACGGCTTGGGAATCAGGTAGTTGGCCCCGAACCGGAGCTGGTCGATGCCGTAGGCCCGGTTGACCGCGTCGGGCACGTCTTCCTTGGCCAGCGCGGCCAGGGCACGCGTGGCGGCCATCTTCATTTCTTCGTTGATCGCGCGGGCCCTCACGTCCAGGGCGCCGCGGAAGATGAACGGGAATCCCAGGACGTTGTTCACCTGGTTCGGGAAATCGGACCGGCCGGTGGCGACAATCGCGTCGGGCCGCACCGCCATCACGTCCTCAGGCAGGATTTCCGGGTCGGGGTTCGCCAGGGCGAAGATGATCGGCTTGTCGCCCATCTTCTTCACCATGTCCTTCTTGACCACGCCCCCGACCGACAGCCCGACGAATACGTCGGCGTCCTTGAGAGCGTCGCTCAGCGTCCGCGCCTTGGTCTTGGCGGCGAAGCGGGCCTTGTACGCGTCCACCTTGTCGCGGCCCTGGTAGACCACGCCTTCCCGATCCACCAGCAGCACGTGGTCCCGCTGGACGCCGAGCCGCACGTAGTGCTCGGCGGTCGCGATGGCGGCGGCGCCGGAGAACACGACCCGGATCTGCCCGATGTCTTTCCCCGTCACCTCGAGCGCGTTGAGCAGGGCGGCGCCGCTGATGATCGCCGTGCCGTGCTGGTCGTCATGGAAGACGGGAATGGAGAGGGTCTTCCGCAACTCTTCCTCGATGCGGAAACAGTCAGGAGCGCGAATGTCCTCGAGGTTGATGCCGCCTACGGTGGGTTCGAGCAGCTGGCAGAAGCGAATGACTTCTTCCGGGTCCTGGGAGTTCACCTCGAGGTCGAACACGTCCAGATCGGCGAAAGTCTTGAAGAGAATCGCCTTGCCCTCCATGACGGGTTTTCCCGCCAGCGGGCCGATGTTGCCGAGGCCGAGCACCGCGGTCCCGTTGGTGACCACGGCCACCAGGTTGCCCCGGATGGTGTACTTGTAGGCCTCTTCGGGATTGGCCGCTATTTCCTGGCAGGGGATCGCGACGCCCGGCGTGTACGCCAGCGAAAGATCCCGCTGGTCGCGGAACGGCTTGGTGGGCACGACCTGGATCTTCCCGGGCCGCCCGCCAGCGTGGTAGTCCAATGCATCTTTGCGCAACGTGCTCATGACGAATCCTGCCGACGCAACAAGGAAGGCCAGCGTAACCCCGGGCGGGGCAAGGTGTCAAGAATTACGTGCGGCGTGTGTCGAGCGCGTTGATCATCGCCACCCGTCGGGCGTGGCGGTCGCCCCCGAAGGGCGTTGTGAGGAAGACTTGAGCTATGTCGGCCGCCAGGCGTTCCCCGATCAATCCACCACCCAGCGTGAGCACGTTGGCGTCGTTGTGCTCCCTCGCGTTCCTGGCGGTGGTGAGGTCATAGCACAGGGCCGCGCGTACGCCCGCGATTTTGTTCGCGACCATCGCGCTCCCGATCCCCGCGCCGTCCACCATGATGCCGAACCGCGCGCCACCGCTCGCCACGAGGTCCGCCACGTGCGCGGCGTAGATGGGGTAGTCCACCGCTTCGGTGCCCGGGCAGCCGACGTCGTTGTGCTCGAGACCCAACTCCTTGATGGCCGTCTTGAGCGATTCCTTGAGCCGGAACCCGCCGTGGTCTGAGCCCAGGGCGACGACGAAACTGGCGGGAGGGGCAGGAGGGGCAGGAGGGGCAGGAGCCGGGCCCTGCGCGTTGAGTGCGACGCCCAACGCGCTCGCCGCATCCCGTGCCGCCGGCGTGACCAGGTCGTCGGGGCCGATCTCCAGCGCCTTGCCACTCCGGGCGGCGTCCCGAATGGTGCGTTCGGTTATCACCCTTCGCTTCATGGCGTGATATCGGAGGCGGTGTGATACAGCCGCTGGGCGCTGGCTCCGTCCCGCGATGACAGCTCCCGCGCCTGTACGACCCCGAATGGGGCACCATACATGATGTCCGTGACCCGGTCACTGTGCTGGAGCAGCCCGATGGTGTGCCCGATCTCATGCACGGTCACCCGCGCCAAACAGTTGGCAACCTGCTCGGCCGTGAACCCCGCGAACCAGCGCAACGTGACGACGATGGGCAGTGCCATGTGATTGTCGGTTCCCACGGTCAGCGTGGTCCGGCCGTCACAGGCCGGGGCGGGCGGCGCGGTGGAGAGCGGGGCGGTGGGCGGCGCCGACCCCGTGATTTCAATCCGCACCTGCATGGTCGTCGAGTCCGTGATTCTCGTTCCTTCGAATTCGCCGTACAGGAACTGGTCCTCCCATGAACGGATTCCTTCATCTACATAGGCCGGCAGGGCCCCCTTGGGCTCCGCCCAGTAGCGGACCGGCATGCGGCCGGCATTCCAATGGAATACGAGATTATCGGGCTGGGAGCGGAAAGCATATCCCGCCGGACGGTCCGGCTGGGTGATGGCACAGCCGACCGTTGCCATGGCGACTAGCGGGAACAGGGCACGGCGCGGTTTCAATTGACGGCGATCCGCGAGAGCGTGAGCGACAGGGTCAACCGATGGACCGACTGCGCGCCCGAGAAACCGTCGTCGCGCAGTTTCGTGGTGGTGAACCGGTGCAAGTCATAGGCCAGCTCGATGATCATCCGCAGCCCATTCCCCGCCGTTCGTTCCGTTCCCAGCCCGAACCCGACCAGCGGCAGAATGGGCGCCCCACCGGAGAACAGGTTGCCGTCGGTGTGATCGGGATCATACGCGATGGCCCCGATGGATGCCCGTGCGACGATCGAGCGGAGCATTACTCGGGACAGCGACAGGGTGGGCGTCCAGACGGTGAGCGGCACGATGACTTCCGACGAGTCACCGGAGTGGCGGGAGAGATGGGCCCAGGACGTGCTGAACCCCAGCGCGACCCGCCACAACGAGTCCAGGTCGTTCTCCAGCGTGAAGCCCAGGTTCGGAGCCGGGGCGGTGCGCGCGGAGATCCGCTGGACGATCGAGTCCGTGACGAGCGCGGACGACCCGGTGACGCCGGCCCGGAGGCCGATCCGCAGCTGGGCGGTGGCCGGAGTCGTGAACGCGCAGAGCGCCACGAGCAGGACGGCGGGGTGAATCATGGGGCGGCGAAATGGTAGAGGCGAATTGATGTCCCGGCTACCGCGGTGGGCGGAATCGTGTCCAGCCACTCGAACCCCTTGCTGCCGGGCACAGCCAGTCCCTTGATGACCGCCACGCTCACCGCAACCCAGCCGGTGGGCCGCTCATGGGGCGCGAGGGGGCGAACGTGTCGAAAGTGCAGCGTGGGGTCCGCTGAACCGAAATAGGCCAGTGCGAGCGAGTCCACGCCACGCGCCTCGACGGTGTCCGCCAGGCGAAACAGGTCTTGCCCCCAGTCCAGGTCGCTCCCGACGAGAATGTTCTCCGGGTGTCTTCCGCCCAATGCGTTGAACCATGGGAGAAAATCAGGGTAGGCGCGCGCGGTCCCGACCAGTTGCCATGCGAGGAGAATGGTCGTCATCGCCCGCGCGCCCGTGGCGAACCGCGCGGAGCGCCAGAGGGCGAGGGCACCGACGCCCGCGGCAATGGCCAGGAGTGGATAGACCGGCAACACCTGGCGGAGGCCGATACTGGGCGCGAGGCGCATGCCCACCAGGAGAATCGCGCCGGCCGCCGCGATCGGGCCGAGGCAGGCAGGGCGGCGAATGGCCGCGACCACGCCAGCGAGCGCAAGAATAAGAAACGGGATGGGTGTCTTCACCAGGATTGCAACGGGGAAGAAGTACCACCACCCTGTTGTCGAGAGGTTACCAAAGAGGTACCCCTCCCAGCCGGTGCGCTTGTGGTCGAGTACTTCGCCCAACCCGCGCCAGAATTCTGGTGCGGGAACCGGGATGTCCGTTGTGACCGGACCGAACGAGAAACCGTAGATGGCCCATGTGGCCAACGCCGCTGATGCCGTTACCAGCGCGACGGCCTTGGGAGACGGTGTCGTCCTGGTCTTCGGCTCCTGGAACCACCAGACGCCGAGAAGCACCGCTGCTCCTGCCGGGAGAAAGACGACAGCCGAGAACTTTGGCAGGAGCGCTGCGGCGGTGGCGATGCCGAGCACGACACTTCGTGAGACAGATGCTCGCTCGAGCCAGAGCGAAAACGCCAAGAGTGCGGTGACGATGGTGGCAGACGATGCCATGTCGAGCGTAGCCAGGCCCGCATGGGCCAGAACGGGCTGGGTCGTCACGAGGAGGCCGACGGCCCCGGCTGCTGCCCAGTCACCGGAGAGGCGGCGGGTCCACAACCAGACCACGAGTGCCGATAGCAGGAAGAAGGGCAGTATACCGACGCGGGCCAGGGAGAGATTCCGGGTGTAGTGCCCGTCCTGGTACAGCACGTTCCGTCCCTCGCGCCACATCGACTCGGCTCCCGTGGACTTCACGCCGGCGAGCCAGGGGCCGAGTGCCACGGCAATGCGCGCGAGCGGCGGGTGCAGGGGCTCGTACGTGTAGTGGCCGCGGTCGAGGAGTTCCATTCCCGCGGCCACGTGGGGCGGCTCGTCGAACGTCCCGGAGTAGATGCTATAGGTCCCGATGATGGCGAGCGCCGCCGCCACGGTGAGGCCGCCCGCCAGGATCGCGGGAAGAGAGCGGCGGGCGTCCGCGGCAGATACCATTGCCGAGCAATTTACCCCAATGGCCCGGAGGGGCGCCCTTTACGCCCGTCGCAGGGAAACGAACGTCCCGACGGCCACGAGCAGCAACCCGCACGCGCACACGATGGCCGCCCCGGTAGGCAGGTCGAGCTGATAGGAGGCCAGGAGGCCCAGCAGGCTCGCGACGGTGGCGGCTCCGCACCCGACCAGGAGCCGCCCCGTCCAGTGCCTCGCCAGCATCACGCCGCACACGGCGGGGACAATCAGGTAGGCGAACGTGAGCAGGACGCCCGCGACGCGCACGAAGCTCACGACCACCAGCGCGAACGCGGCGTAGAACAGGAAGTCCCAGAGCCGCACGCGGAGGCCCTGGGCGAATGCCTCGTCGGCGTCGGACGAGATCAGCGCGAAGCGTTTGTGGAACGTGCCGTAGAACCCGCCCAGCACCGCGAAGACACCGGCCCGCTGGGCCACTTCCGCGCCTGTCACGTTGAGGATGTCCCCCGTCAGCAGGTGCTCCAATTCCTCTTTCCCGCCTGCCACTCGCGAGAGCAGGAGGATGACGCCGGCGGCGGCGACCACGAACGTGATGCCGATGATCGCCTCCTGCGGAACCTGGAGCTTCTCGCTGCTCCGGGACCAGCTGAACAGGGCCGCGGCGGCGAAGGTGACGCCGAGGGATATCCAGAACGTGATCCGGTCCTCGAAGTGGTAGCCCATGAGCAGGGCCACGCAGGTACCGAGGGTTGCGACCTGCGCGAGGGCCAGGTCCACGAAGATCACCTCGCGTTTCACCACGTGCAGGCCGAGGTAGACGAGGAGGGGCGGCAGGACGAGGCATGCCGCCAGCGGCCATTTCATGACCGCCCAGATTACCGCGAAATCCACCGGCATCATTTCTTCTCAGCGAAAGCGGTCGCGAGCGTCCGCACGATGTAGTCCATGAGGTCGAAGTAAGTGCCGGTGTTCGGAATCGCGCCGGGCTGCTGGGCGATGTCGAGGACCAGCGCATCGGTCTGGCGCGCGACGGTTTCGGCCGTCTTCCGGTTCTGGAACGGCTGGACCAGGATCACCCGCGCGTTCTGTGCCTTCATCGTCCCGATCACCTTCGCCAGGTGCGCCGGCGATGGGGCGATACCGGGCTTGGGCTCCAGGGTCTCGACCACGTCCAGGTTGAACCGCTCGGCGAGGTACACGAAGTCGTTGTGATACGTCACGATCTTCACGCCCCGGTAGGGCTCCAGCTGCTTCTGCCAACCGGCCTCCTTTGCGTCGAGAGCCCCGTTGAACGTCTTCAGGTTGGCCTTGAACACGGCGGCGTTTGCCGGGTCCACCAGCGCGAAGTGATCGGCGATCTGCCCGGCGATCACCTTGACGTTGACCGGGTCGATCAGAAAGTGCGGGTTCCCCAGCGCGTGCACGTCACCCTGGGAGCGGTCGAAGGTCGTGGGCACCTCGAGCAGGCGGATTCCCTGGGACACGGAGATTCGCCCCGGGGCGCCCGCGGCGAGCTTGCCGTTGCGGGCGCTCTCGAGGAGCGGCGGCAGCCAGCCGAGTTCCAGCTCGGCACCGCCGTCAATCAGCACGTCGGCGCGGTTGAGCGTGACGATGTGGCTGGGCTTGGCGTCCACGAAGTGCGGGTCTTCGGTGGGCTTGGCGAGCGCCTTCACCTCCACGAGGTCGCCGCCGATCGCGGTCGCCAGGGCCGCCAGGTCGGGCGTTGTGGCAACGACGTCGAGTTTCCGCGCGGGCGGCGTGGCCGCGCCGAGGCCCGCGAGCGCGGCGGTCGTTGCGAGTATCCGGAGCGTCAGTGTTGTCATGGGTGTCCTCTAGAATTTGTGCGCGGCATGCGCGCCCAGGAGAAACTCGATCTGCATCCACACCGAGTGATCCGGGCCCAGCCCGTCGCGGAAGTCGTAGTTGTATTGCAGGCGAAACTTCGAAAATTCGGTCGGATACCAGGTCAGGTTCGGTGACACGCGCACGCGGTTCGCCCGGGTCGGCGATGCAAAGGCGGCCACGCTGCCCGTCGCGAACTCGCCGCGGAGGCCCGCCACCACCAAGGGCTTGATGCCCCACACGACCTGCGCGTAGGCGCCCTGGTCGCGAAGCACCTCGTCGGAAAACGTGACGTTCGGGTTCTCGGACGACACGCGGCGGCCGGCTGTATACCGGCGGGTCATCCCCTCGGCCTGGAAAGAGACGAACGGGAATCCCTGGTGCGCTCGAGGGGACTTCCATTTCCAGTAGAGATCGGTGCCGTAGATCTGCGTGCGGGCGTCCGGCCCCGAGCTGTTCGGCCCGAATGCTCCCGAGACCCCGACCAGCAAGGTCTGGGTGCTGCTCAGGTCGAACGACGTGGCGACCCGCGGTACGACCAGCAAGTCCGCGGGGTCCCGCACGTCGCGCTCGTCGGGAGCGCCGCCGTGGATTTCCGCGGATTCATCTGAGCGGAAGCTGAATGTGGTGCCGCCGGCGCTGTTGAACACGCCGACCGTCGCCTCGGTGTACCACGAGGTTGGCACGAGCCAGGACAAGCGAAGGCCCTGGCTCCGCAGTCCCTCAGGCCCGAACATGCGGTGGAGCACCAGGGGCTCGTCGGCGAAGGCCCACGCGTGGGGATGCTGGGGATTCTGGCGGCCAAACTCCGCGAAGAATTGCCCGCCCTTGAGCTGGAGGTTTCCGGGGAGCGACGTGGTCAGGAAGTACATCTCTTCCAGTTCCACGCCGGTCTCGCCCTGGGCATCCAGCTTGTACACGATGTTGGTGAATCCCTTGAAGTAGGGATCCACCGTGCCGTCCAGGGCCAGCTCGCCGTTGGGAATCGAGAAGCCACGCACGCGGGGGTCGTGATCGCCCAGCTGCAAGGAGCCGACGTCCGGCTCGGTGGACCAGCCGAAGTCCATCAACCCGACGAAGCTGGTGTTCATGTAGGCGCCGCTGGTTCGCGGGGCCGGTTGCTGGGCCAGGACGGCGCCTGGAACCCCCACCGCGATGATGCACGCCGTGAATAAGTGTTGGACACGCATGTGGATGTCCGCGCTTGGAGAGACGGTTGTTTTTTTGAAAGCGGGGCGGAGGCGCACCATGCGCCGGTCCGACCGCTACTGCCTTCTACTCAGGCCAGTGGCGGTGCGCGGACCCCGTTGGCGGGGCTGGGAGAGCGGGAAGGGAGTGCTGAGTCGGCGTCCGAGACGGCGAAGTGCCGCTCGGGGGCGCTGGAGATGACGTCGCGGGCGGTCGCGCCGGCGATTTGGGGAAGGGACTTGAGCGGGCAGGTGGATTCGATATGCAGGATGGCGCAGCGATCTGTGTGCCCGGACTCGAAGGCCCTCTCACTGGACAGCACTTCGACTTCGCCGTGGAGCACGGGTACCACGACCACTGTCCCCAGGTGCAGGAGAGACAGGAGCGCCGGTATGACAAGGCGGCGTCGGAAGCGGCTGTGCCTCAGCATGTCAGCGAATATAGCATCACGTTGGGCGGGAAGTTCCTGACGGACGAGGGCGGCTGCGCTCAGCCCCTGTCTTCCAGGCGGGCTTCGGCGGCCGTGGCCCGGCGCTCGATGTCGAGCTTGGCCTTGCGCAGCTGCTCCACCAACTCGCGCTCGCGCTCCAGCTCTTCGCGCAAGACGGACAGCTCGTCGGCCAGCTTGACCTCGACGTCATCTGGCGCGCGGGTCGTGCCGCCCGCCGGCGGGATCGCGGGAAGGGTGTCCACCTCACCCGCGGTCAGGGTACGGTGGGCCTGCTGGTCGAGGCGCCGCGCGATTTCGGCCAAGATCATGTGCTGGCGTTCGACGCGCTCCCCGATGCGCACGATTTCCTTCGCGATCTGCCACATCACGTCCCGTCGCTCGCGTTCGTCCTCCAACATCACAGGGGACATCCCCGGGTCGCTCATGACCGGTACCGTGGCCATGGGCGGCGGGGTGGGGCGGGGAACAGGACGGGCCACCATCACTGGCGGCGCCACTTCCTGCACCCGGGCCTCGATCTGCTCGCGGGTCTGGTTCTGGGAGTACCCCTCGGCAATGAGCCGCAGGAGTTCCATGGACTCCGGGGGGTACCGGCGCCGGCGCCCCATGCCCCACGCGGGCAGGTAGAGTGCGAAGGCGTCGCGGTAATAGCGGACCGTGGATTCGGGGAGACTCAGCTCCCGCGCGATTTCACGGATGGTGTAGCCGGGCTGATCCATGCGAAACGGAAGATAGACGGGGCCGAGAGGCTGCGGTACTTCATGAAGACGTTAAATCTGGTGGAGGCCCGGTCATCGGTCACGCCGGCCGGATGATGCGTCCGGGCATGCGCGCCCGGGAATGGGACGGCACTGGCGCCCCGGTCAGCTCCCACATCCGCTCCGACAACTCCGCCACCATCTCAATCCGCCGCTCGGCCGTCGTACTCGCGCTCAAGTCGTCGCCGGGCTCCTCGCCCAAGCGATACACCCGGACCGGCAGCGGTTCCCGAACGCTTCGACGTTGTCGCATGTGTGAAATGTGGCGGGTTACGCCGTCGTCTTCCTGAACCTGGTGGTGGCGAACCAGAGCACCGAGACGCCCATCGCGAACAGGATGAGGATCTGCTTGTAGAGAATTCCCCAGCCGGCCCCGCGGAGGAACACTCCGCGGACGACCTCGAGGAAATGGCGGATCGGGTCCAGGAGCGTCAGGTACTGGAGGACCTTGGGCATGTTCTGCACCGGGAACATGAACCCCGAGAGCATGATGGCCGGCAGGAAGAAGAAGAACATGGACATGAACGCTTCCTGCTGCGTGGCCGAGATCGTGGAAATCAGGAGCCCGATGCCGAGCCCCGACAGGATGTAGCAGAGCCCGGCCACCGCCAGCAGCGCGAAGCTTCCCCGGAAGGGAATCCCGAACCACAACAGCGCCACCCCGGTCACCAGCACTAGCTGGGCCAGCGCGATCAGGACCACCGGGAGCGTCTTCCCCAGGATCAGCTCGGCCGGCTTGAGCGGGCTCACCATGAGCTGCTCAAGTGTGCCGATCTCGCGCTCCCGCACCACGGCCAGCGACGTGAGCAGGAGACTCATCATCATCACGATCGTGCCCATGACCGCGGGCACGTTGTACACCCTGCTCTCGAGGTTCGGGTTGTACCAGGCGCGGGCGCGGAAATCCACGCCGGCGACGGCCGGCAGAGGTCCCGCGCGGGCCAGCACCTCCCGCGCATGCTGGAGGCCGAACCGCGTGATGATCTGCGTCGCATAGCCCAGCGCCACGTTGGCTGTGTTCGCCGTGCTGCCATCCACCAGGACCTGGACGGACGCCTGCCGCCCGGCGGCGAGGTCCGCCGCGAACCCGAGCGGGATCTCGACACCCATCACCACCGTGCCGTGGTCCATGGCGTCCACCAGCTGGGCCGGTCGCTCTCCCCGCCCGACAATCTGGAAATACCCCGACGCCGTGATCGCATCCGTGAGCTGGCGGGACTCGGCCGTGCCATCCCGGTCCACCACGAATGTCCGGGTGTTCCGCACGTCCGTATTGACGGCGTAGCCGAACAGGAGCAGCTGAATTACCGGCGCGACAAAGAGGATCCGCGCGGAGCGGGGGTCGCGGAATGTCTGGCGGAACTCCTTCCGCATCATCTGCCGCAGGCGTTCGCGATTGAGGCCGAACATCAGGCGATTTCCTTGCGGAAGGCCCGGATTGCCAGCGACACACCGACGAACGCGAAGATGACCATGGCCACGCCCTGCACCCACAGCACGCTGAACCCCACGCCTTTCAGGAACAACCCACGCAACACGACGATGAAGTACTTCGCCGGCACCGCGTTGGAAATGATCCGCAACACCCACGGCATGCTCGCCACGTCGAACATCAGGCCCGACAAGAGGAGCGATGGGAGGTAGGTCGCCATCATGGCGATCTGCGTCGCGAGGAGCTGCGACTTGATCGTCGCGCTGATGAAGACGCCGAGTCCCAGCGTGCCGAATAGGAAGAGCGTCGCCATGCCCACCAGGAGCAACGGGTTCCCCCGGAACGGCACGCCAAACACAAACATGCCGATGAACACGGCCACGCTGACGTCGATCAGCCCGATGGCGAGGTACGGCAAGAGCTTCCCGATGATGACCTCGGTGGGGTGCACCGGGGTAGCGGCCAGCTGCTCCATGGTGCCGCGTTCCCACTCCCGCGCGACGGTGAGCGCGGTGAGCATGGCGGAGATGATCATCATGATCATCGCGACCAGGCCGGGCACGATCATGTTGCTGCTGGAAAGCGTTTCGTTGTACCAGACCCGTGCCTGGGCCACGACCGGGCTCGCGCGCGGGGTTGCCCGCAGGAGGACGCCGGCCGAATACGCCGACACGATGGCCTGGGCGTAGTTGAGCGCAATCGAGGCGGTGTTGGCATCGGCGCCGTCCACCGCGGCCTGCACCGTCGCGGTGCGCCCGGTCCCCAGGTCACGCTGGAACCCCGGCGGGATTACCAGGGCCAGCCGCACGGCACCCGCGTCCAGCATCGGCTCGATATCCCCATAGCGCTCGAGCCGCTCGGCGACCTGGAATCGGCCCGACGCCGAGAATGCCTGGACCAGTTCCCGGCTCCGCTGGGTGCGGTCCTGGTCGAACACCGCGATCCGGATGTCCTTCACGTCGAAAGAAATCACGTACCCGAAGAAGACGATCATGAACGCGGGGACCACGAACGCCATGCCAAGGCTCCGCAGATCCCGCCGGAGCTGGATAGCTTCCTTGCGCGCGATGGCCCAGAGCCGCTGGGCGGAGAGCGCCATCAGCTGATCACCGCTCCACCCTCGCGGCGGACGAGCGACACGAACACGTCTTCCAGCGACGGCCGGACCGGTGTGATGCCGTGCACGGCGAGACCGCGTGACTTGAGCAGGGCGGGGAGCGCGTGCGTGGCGCGGGCGGCGTCGTCCACCACGACGTGCACCGCGCGGCCGAACATCGCCGCCTCGATGATGCCGGGTGCTCCCTGCAGTGCCTGCGCGGCCGCGGGGCCGTCGTCGGTGGCCAGCTCGAGAATCGGCTCGGCCATCGCCGAGCGCAGCGTCGCGGGCCGGTCCAGCGCGATCAGGCGGCCGCGGTTCATCAGGGCGAGGCGGTGGCAGTACTCCGCCTCTTCCATGTAGTGGGTGCTGACGAAGATGGTCGTGCCCCGGTCGGCCAGCGTGTAGATGAGGTCCCAGAAGTTGCGGCGCGAAACCGGGTCCACGCCGGAGGTGGGCTCGTCCAGGAACAGGATCGGCGGCTCGTGCAGGACCGCGCACCCCAGCGCCAGCCGCTGCTTCCAGCCCAGGGGCAGTTCTCCGGTCATGCGCTTGCGGTGCGCGGTCAGTCCGGACATTTGCAGGACCCATTCCCGCCGCTGTTCCAGACGCTCGCCACTCACTTCGTAGAGCCCGGCGAAGAACGCGATGTTTTCGTCTACCGTCAGGTCGCCATAGAGCGAGAACAACTGGGACATGTAGCCGATGCGTTGCTTGATGAACTCGGACTCGGTCCGGATGTCGTGACCCACCACGTGGCCTTCGCCGCTCGATGGAGCCAGGAGTCCCGTCAGCATCTTGATCGTCGTGGTCTTCCCGGCGCCGTTGGGGCCCAGGAAGCCGAAGATCTCGCCTTCCTCGACATCGAACGTGACGTGATCCACCGCGACGAAATCGCCGAACGCGCGGGTGAGGCCGGTGACGTCTACGGCCTTGCTCATACGGCCGCCTCAGCCGCGTCCGCGGCTGCCACCTGCTGGATGAACACGTCTTCGAGGCCGGGCTCGATCTCGTGCACGTCGAGCAGGTCCACGCCGGCGTTCCGGAGGCCGGCTTCGAGGCCGGGCCAGTCCCGCTCGCGTGATTCGATCGTCACGTGAATCGTGTCGCCAAAAAGCGCCGCGCGACGGACGCCCGGTGCCGCCCGGAGCAGGTCCAGCGCCTGGCGGCCGTTCGATGGGCGGACAGCCAGCATGTGTCCGCCCAGGTTCTTCTGCAGGGCCGCGGGCCGGTCCAGCGCGATGATCCGGCCCCGATTGATGAGCCCGACGTGGTCACACCGCTCGGCTTCGTCCATGTACGCCATGGTGACCAGGACCGTCACACCCTCGGCGACCATCTCGTGCAGGATCAGCCACAGGTCCCGCCGGGAAATGGGGTCCACGCCGAAGGTGGGCTCGTCGAGCAGGAGGATCTCGGGGCGGTGAATCAGCGCACAGCAGAGCGAGAGCTTCTGCTTCATGCCGCCCGAGAGCTTTCCGGCCAGGCGGTTTTCGAAAGGCCCCAGAGCCGAGAAGTGGTACAGCCGCTCGAGGCGCGCGGGACGTTCGGCCGCCGGCACCCGGTACAGGTCCGCGTAGAAGTCGATGTTCTCGCGGACGGTCAGGTCGGTGTAGAGCCCGAACCGCTGGGACATGTATGCGATCCGGTGTTTCACGCCCTCGGGATCCCGGACGACCGACGTCCCGCCCACCAGGGCATCGCCCGACGTGGGGCGGAGGACGCCGGAGAGCATCCGGAGCGTCGTCGTCTTCCCCGCGCCGTCCGGGCCAACCAGGCCGAAGAGTTCACCTGGTTGCACGTCGAACGAAATGCCATCGACGGCCGTGAGGTCTTTGAACTTTCGGGTCAGCGCGCGGAGGGAGATTGCCGGCCGGGGGTCACCATCCGCCCATCCGCCCATCCGCCCATCCGCCTGCCCTTCCGTCGTCATGGAGTCATCAGCTCAAGCCGCACATCCGCCGGCATGCCCGGCTTGAGTTCGTTGCCCGCATCCCCTGTTACTCGGACCTTCACGGCATACACCAGCTTCACCCGCTCTTCGGTGGTTTGCACGTTGCGGGGCGTGAATTCGGCTTCCGTCGAAATGAACGCCACGGCGCCGTCGTAGGTCTTGCCGGGGTACGTGTCCGCGCTGATGTGGGCCGGCTGGCCGAGGTGTACGGCGCCGATCCGGTCCTCGCGGATGTAGATCCGCACCCAGCGGTCGCGGAGGTTCATTATCGTGAGCACCGGCGCGCCGGCCCCGACCGTTTCGCCGGGTTCGCGGTCGCGCACGGTGACCACACCGTCGAACGGCGCACGGATCACCGCGTTGGCGAGCGCGGCGTTCGTCTGGTCGAGCCCGGCCTGGGCCTGTGCCACCATAGCGCGCTGGGCGCCGATGCGTTCCCTGCGCGGGCCTGTCTCCACCAGTTTCAGCTGCTGCTCCGCCTGCTGGCGCTGGGACTGCGCCACCTGGAACGCGAGCTTGGCCTTGTCCAGCGCTTCCTGCGACAAGGCGCCGCCGGCCACCAGCCGGGTCACCCGCTCGACATCGCGCGATGCATCCGTGAAGCGTTCGTCAGCAGCTCGAAACCCTTCCCGCGCCTGGACCAGTTCCTCGGATCGCGCGCCGTGCTCGAGTTCCGACAGGAGCGCGTTCGCCGCGTCCAGCTGGGCGGCAGCCCAGGCGCGCCGCGCCGACAGTTCACTTCGGTCGAGCCAGGCGAGCGAATCGCCCGTCTTGACCCGGTCGCCTTCGCGGGCGATGACGGTTTCGATGCGCCCGGGAACCTGGAACCCGAGCGCCGCCTCGGTGGCCTCGACGGTGCCCGATGCTTCCAGGCGGCCGGCCGCGGCCCGGTTCCGGATCATGTTGAACGTGACGGTGCCGCCGATCACGACGACCAGCACCACGGGAATAGCGATTTTCCGGTTCACGGTTGTGACTCCACGGTGCGGGCGAGCCACTCGGGAGTGATCTCGCCAAGAATACGGGCCAGCTCGACGCGCGCCGACACCTCGGCGTGCCGGGCCTCGATCAAGCCGGCGCGGGCACGAAGCAGGTTCGCTTCGGCCTCCAGGTAATCGGATTGCGTGCCGGAACCCACCTCGAGCGACAGCCGCTCGATGCGAACGACTTCCGCGGACTGTTCCGCGGCGCTTTCGAGCGCCGCGACACGGGCATGCGACTCACGCAGCGCGGCCAGGGTGCGGTCTACTCCCTGGTCCACGCCCAGCTCGACGGCCTTCTGCTGGGCATCCACGGTGCGCGCATCCGCGTCAGCGCGGTGAATCGCGCTGGTGCGGCTTCCGCCCGTGAACAGCGGGTACGACACCGCCACACCCACCTGCCACTCGGCGGCGAAATCGGCCCAGGCGCGGCCGCGGTCGATGTACGCCGACGTCAGCCGGAACTCGGGGAGCCGCGTGGCCTTCGCCGCGGAGAGACTCGCGCGTACCGCGACGGCGCGGCTCCGGAGCTCGAGCGATTCCGGGGCGTTGTCATGCGCGCGCTGAACCAGGGCCGCCCGGGTGGCGGTGCCTGCATCGACGGTGAGCGTAGTGTCGGCGAGGCGCACCGATTGGAGCGCCCCACCGTGAATGGATTCCCACGGCAAGTCCGCCAGTTGGGCCAAGTCGTGTTCGGCCACGTCCAGCTGGGACTCGCCGGCGATCCGGTCTGCCTTGGCCCGCTTGGCCTCGGCATCTACGCGCAGCGACTCGATACGAGCTGCCTTGCCCTCGGCCAGGAGCTTCTGCACCCGGTCGGCTTCGGAATTCAGCCTTGCGAGCTGCTGGTCCTGCGCGATGAGGAGGGCGCGCGCGGTCAGCACCCGCAGGTAGGCGTTCACCACGCGCGCCGCCAGCATGAGTTCCGCGTTGCTCAACGCTGCGTCCGCCGCGCCTTCCATTGCGCGCTGAGCCCGGACCCGGGCCGATCGCGTGCCGAAGTCGAACAGCGTATAGCCCAGCGACACGCCCGCCTGGATCAGCGTGCGGTCGAAGAGGGGCGTGACGCCGGGACCCAGGCCGTGCAGCGGCTGGACGACCATCGGCTCCTGGAACCGCATGAGCGACGCGTCGAGCCATAATCGCGGCAACCAGTTTGCGCGGGCGTCACCGAGGTCCGCGCTCGCGCGGTCGCGCTGGGCGCGGGCCACGGCCACCGTGGGATACGACTTGAGCGCACGATTCACGGCGTCAATCAGGGTTAGCCGTGTCGAGTCGGGCGTTGAGATCTGCATGGCGGCGAAAAACAAAAGGACGTTCATGATCTCTTCCCCTCTGGTGCATCATCTGCGGCATCTGCGTGTGATTCTGCGTGATCTGCGGCAAGCGCGCGACGGACCGTTGTCGCGACGTGGTCCACGATGCGGGCGCGGGTTGCGGTGTCCTTGAGGTCTATCCCGGCGGCGATGAGGATCATCCGCCCGGCGACCGCGAAGTGGAATGGCTGGGCCATCACCGACAGCGTGAGGAGGAGGGGGTCGCCGGGGCGGATCGTGCCGTCCTGCTGGCCTAGCCGAACGGCCTCTGAGATGACCCCGAAGTTCCGGTGAATCACGCTCTGCGCCGGTGGGGGCAGGGGGCGCCCCGAAGCCAGTTCCCGCTGGATCAGCCTCGGGAATTCAGGGATGTTCGCGATGTGGTCGAAGAAGGTGCGCACCACCGCCTCGATCCGGTCGAGCGGAGCGGCCTGTGTCACGGCGACCTGCGCCACCTTGTCCGCCAGCGGCTCGGCGCACGAGGCAATGACGGCGTGGTAGAGCGCTTCCTTGGAGCCGAAATGGTAGGTGATGGCGCCGAGGTTGGCCCTGGCGCGGGACGTGATGTCCCGGACCGACGTGCCCTCATAGCCCTGGTCGGCGAACAGCCGCCGGGCGACGTCTACGAGGCGGGTCTTGGGGTCAACATGTTTCATACGGTCGTATCATGTGATACGAACGTATGAATGTCAAGCTGTGGCGTCTACCGACGGTTCTTGAGCCAGTTGATGGGGTCCAGGGTGATCGTCCCCTGGCGGATCTGGAACTCGACGTGGGGGCCTTCGTCGGAGTTGGCCCCGCCCGAAAGCGCGATCTGGGCGCCCTTGGCTACGCGTGCGCCCAGCTTCACGTCTATGTGAGAAAGATAGAGGTACACCGTGTAGAAGTTGCCACCATGCGCGATCGCGATCGACAGCCCGTAGGTGCCCAGGTTTCCCGCGAGCTGTACTGTCCCCGCCTCGATGGCCTTGACCGGCGTACCGACGGGGGCGGCGATGCCGACGCCCTCCCGCCGGATGAACGTCTTGTTGGGAAGCTGGCTCCGGCCGAAGTCGTAGATGATCGTGCCGTCAATCGGCCAGTCGAGCGTCCCCAGGTCCGTCGTACGAATCGCGCCCTCGGCAATCGGGGCCGCGGCTTTCGGCGTCGCCGCCACGCGGCGGGCTCGCTCGCGCTCGAGCCCGGCAATGACGTCGTTCAGCTTTCGCTCATCCTTCGAGAGCTCCTCGGCCCGGGCCAGGGCCTCCCGCTCCGACGCCTGTGCCCTCCTGAGGTTTTGCTCGCGCTCACGTTCCAGCCGTTGGAACTGGGTCAGTTCCTTCCCGCGGTCGTCCCGGCGGCGCGCCAGCTCCGCCCGCACGTTGACCAGCTGCTGGCGGCGCTGGCCGATGCGGTCCCTGAGCTCCTGGACCTCGCCCACCAGCGCCTTGTCCTGCCGGCTTACCAGGTAGAGGTACTTGTAGCGCGACAGGAGATCGCCGAATGAATCGGCGATCAGCAGGGCCTGGTAGGTCCAGAGCGGCCCGCGCTTGTAAATGTCCGTCAGCCGCCGCTCGAGGACCGCGCGTTTCTCGACCAGCGCGTCCTGGGCCAGGATGAGTTCAAGTGTCAGGGTATCCATCTGGCCGCGCATCGAGCCGATCTGCCGGTCGAGCTCGTTTACCATGCGCCCGGTAATGCTCTTCTGCCGGTCGAGGTTCGTGAGTTCGCTGGTGATGCTGTGCACCCGCCCGCGGAGTCGCGACAGCTGGTCCTGCAGGTCGTCGCGTTCGTGGCGAATCTCTTCCAGCTGGTTCTGGTTGCTGCGGAGCTGCTGGTCAACGCCGGCGGCCTGTGCCTCGAGCCCGCTGGCGCCGAGCAATGCCAACGCCCCCAGACACGCGGCGCGGGCGAGCCGGGTCATGCCGGCCGGACGCTCTTCAGGTGGCGGGACACGGCGGCGAGCGAGGCGCTGAAGCCGAGCGCGAACCCGAACACCACGAACACCACGGCTTCGGCGGGATTGAAGAACTGCGCCCGGAGCAGCATGCGGTCGAACGCGACGTAGGCCACGTAGGTGAGCCCCAGCGCGAACGTGCCACCCAGTGCTCCCTTGAGACTGCCTTCAAGCAGGAACGGGAGGCGGATGAACCCGTCGGTTGCGCCCACGAGACGCATGATGGCGATCTCGCGCGAGCGCTGGAACACGGCCATCCGGATAGTCGTGCCGATGATCACGACCGACGCCGCGGCAAAGGCGCCGCCGATCACCAGCATGCCGATCGCCGTGAGGTCGCGGATCCGGTCCAGCTTGATGACCCAGTCCCGCCCGTAGCGCACATCTTCCACGAACCGGAACCCGCGCAAACGCTCGGCCACGTCCCGCAGGTGATCGCTGTCGCGGAACCCGGGCTTGAGCCGCACTTCGAGCGAGGCGGGCAGGGGATTGGATACCAGGTCGTCGAACACGCCCTGGAGCTCGACCAGTTCCTTCTGTGCCCGGGCCAGCGCCTGGTCCTCCGTGACGTAGGTGACGTCGGCCACCTCGGGGAACCGCTCCACGTCGCCGATCGCGACCGTGACGACCTCGACCGGCGTCCCCCGCATGAGGTACGCCACCACCTCCACCCGTTTCTCCACTTCCCGCAGCGCCCGGTTCAGGTTGAGCGCGACCAGGCCGAACAGGCCGACCACGAAGATTGCGAACGCGATCGTCGTGACGGAGAGCGCGGAGAGCAGTGGCGCCCGCCGGAAACTGCGCAGGGCTTCGCGGAACGCGAGTCTCATGATTCCGTTTCTGCGGCGGGTCGATCCACGGCGGAGTCGTACACCAGGCCGCCATCCTGGAGTTCGAGCGTGCGAAACGGGGTACCGCGAACTAGGTCGAGGTCGTGGGTGGCCATCAGCACCGCGGTGCCGTTGGCGTTGATATCCCGCAGCAGCTGGAAGACGCCGCGCGTGGCCCGCTCGTCCAGGTTGCCGGTCGGCTCGTCGGCCAGGATCACGAACGGGTCGTTGACCAGCGCCCGCGCGATTGCCACGCGCTGCTGCTCGCCGCCCGACAGCTCCCGCGGATACGCGAGCGCCTTGGCGGCGAGGCCGACCTGGGCCAGGACGCGGGTCACCTTGGGCTCGATGACACTACTGCGGGCCCCTGTCACCTCGAGCGTGAACGCGATGTTTTCTTCGGCGGTCCGGTCTTCGAGCAGGCGGAAATCCTGGAACACGATGCCCAGCCGGCGCCGCAACTTGGGGATGTCGCGGGTGGACATGGACGCCAGGTGATACCCGGAGACCTGCACGGAGCCCGACGTGGCCAGCTCCTCGGCGAAGATGAGCTTGAGCACCGTGGATTTCCCGGCCCCCGAGTGACCGGTGAGAAACGCAAACTCGCCCTTTCTTATATGGAAGGTCAGGTCCTTGAGGGCGAGCGAGCCCTTGGGGTACGCCTTGAAGACGTTCCTGAACCGGATCACGTCTAGCCCGCGAGCGCGTGCTCGAAGTCCGCGATGATGTCCTCGACGTCTTCGATGCCGACACTGACCCGCACGAATCCGTCCGGAATACCCAAGGCCGTGCGTTGGGCGGATGTCAGCATGGCGTGGGACGTAAGCCGGGGTTCGCACACCAGCGTCTCGACGCCACCCAGGCTGGGCGCGTGGAAGGCGAGCTTGAGCCGGCGGAGGGCGCGCTCGACCCGCTTGATGCCGCCCTTTACCTGTATCCCCACCATGCCGCCGAATCCCTTGAGCATCCGTTTGGCAACCGCATGATCGGGGTGAGTCGGCAGGCCGGGGTAGTGCACCGCCACAATCTCCTTGTGTTTCCGCGCCCAGCCCGCGAAAGCCAGCCCGTTTGCGTTGTGCCGTTCGACTCGCACCGACAGGGTGCGCAGGCCCCGGTCAATCAGCCACGCAGAGTTGGGATCGAGGGATGGCCCCCAGACGTGCAGCAAGTGGCGGACCTCGTCGATGTACGCCGCGGTGCCGGCCACGGCCCCGGCGATGACGTCCGAGTGCCCGTTGAGATACTTGGTGGCGCTGTGGACGACGGCGTCCGCGCCGAAATCCAGCGGGCGGCAATTGACCGGCGACGCGAACGTGGCGTCTACGAGAAGGGCCAGGCCCGACACCCGGCACTGTTTCGCCAGCGGCTCGAGGTCTACCACGCGCATGAACGGGTTCGCGACCAGCTCCACGAAGACGGCCCGCGTTCCCTTCCGGATCGCTTCCGTGAACGCGCGGGGCTGGGACGGATCCACCAGCGTCACCTCGATCCCCAGTTGGCCGAACTGCTCGAGGAACAGGCGGCGCGTGCCGCCGTAGATCCACGCGGACGCCACCAGGTGATCGCCGGGACGCAGCACCGCCATGAGGGCGAAGGCGGTGGCGCTCATGCCGCTGGAGAGAAAAAGCGCGCTTTCGGCGCCCTCCAGCAGGGCCAGCTTCTCGCCGATCTCGACCTGGTTGGGATTGTTCCCGTAGCGGGTGTACAGAACCTCGTCGTTGCCGCCGACGGGGTTGATGAACGTGGAGCTCTGGACGATGGGCGGCGCGACCGGCGAGCGGTCCGGCCGGGGGTGCAGCGCCCCGTGGATCGCGGCGGTGGATGGGCCGAGTGTGCGGGTCCGGCTCACGCGGGCAGCGGCGAGGGCGGTGAATCCCCGCCGGTGCCGGCGACCACGTACTCGCGGAGCTCGGCCAGCGCGGCGCGCGTCGTGTCGCCGGGGATGCCGAGCAGTTCCAGCCGGCCGGCGGATTCCTCGATCACGACCGCGAGCCCGTGATGCTCCAGTACCGGCTCCAGGGCCTCGCGCTGGGATGGTGACAGGCCGCGGATGATGAACCGGCGGACGCCGTATTGCAGGACCAGCTTGGCGATGATCTCGTCGGCGCAGGAGAGGTCGAGCAGGCGTACCGCCGTGAAGTCGATGATGGTGGGAATCGCGCCGGCGTCGGCCATGGCCAGCTCGATGCCGCCGCGGACGGCCGCGCCCGTGCTACGCGTGACCAGGTCGCCATAGCCCTTGGCCACGGTGGTCTGGAGCATGCTCCGCAGGTTGATCTCGTTCACCGGGCTCATTCGGGTTTCTGCTCGGGAATGATCAGGAGAACCTGGCTTCCTGGAAAAGGTGGAAGACCTTCGGCCAGCGGTACGTCGTCGTCCCACGGCGGCACCAGCGCGATCCGGGCGGCGCCGCTCCGTACCGACAGCTTGCCGGCCCACCGCTTCACGTACCGGCGGATGCCAGCGAGTCCCTGCCCGCGGCCCGGGTCGCGGAACCGCGACACGCCCTGGATGAGCGCCGATTCGAGCGCCGTCGCGTCGCTCCACCGGTCCCCGAACCGCTTCGCCTGCGTCGGCTCAAGCGAGTGCCGGAACCCGACTCCGGCGTCCGCCACCGCGATGACCACCACGCGGCGTCCCAGCTTGCGGCGCCAGTTGTATGCCTGGACCGCCACCCAGCCGCTGGTGCCGGCATGCTCGACAATATTCTGGCACGCTTCCGAAAGCGCCATAGCGAAACCCATCGTCGCCTGCGCCTCGAGCTTGAGCTCGCCCTGGAGAATGGAGGCCGCGCGCTCCTGGATACGCCCGACGACGCCGTGGACGTCGTCCGCGCCCTTGATCTCGGTCATTTCCAGCAACACGTCGGACTCCGACGCCGGCCGCACCCGCGGCACCTTGCCGTGAATCTCGAAACACTCGGCGGCCTTCTGAAAAAATCCGGCCCGCGCCCAGTAATGGGCGACGTCCTTGTCACCGGGAATGGTGAGCAGGGGCTTCTCGGCCGACTGCTCCGACAGCAGGTGACCGGCGGCGAGCAGGCTGACCAGGCCGTACGGAGACGCCCACTGGGTGGTGTGAGCATCGAAGAGGAGCCGCTCTCCAGTGGAGGCAGAAGAGGCGGAAGAGGCAGAGGAGACAGGGCCTCCTGCCCCGCCTGCCCCGCCTGCCACCCCTGCGCTGTACGAGCGCGCGAACTGGTCGAATGTCCGGTCATCGAACTGGACCGGGACTTCCACCACGCGGGTCATGGAACGGTGATCCCGCCGCGCAGGGAGTGCAGGAACGCCCCCGCGCCCCGGCAGGCGGCGTTCTTCGCCGCGTATCCGTTGGCGCGGGCAATGGCCGTCTCGATCACGTCACCGGCCAGGAGGCGCGCGGCCAGCGTGGCGCCGAATACGTCGCCGCACCCGGTGGGGTCGGGGTCGGGCACGACCGCCGGTGGTGCGATGCGCGCAGTCTGGATCGTGGTGGTCGTGTCCCGCCCCCTGCGGGGTGCCAGGGGTGGCTCACCGCGCCCGAAGAAGACCGCGCCGCGCTCCGCCAGCGTCACGACCAGCATGCGGACACCCGTGCCCATGGCGGTCGCCGCGACCGTCAGCGGGTCACCGCCCAGGCGCTGCATTTCGTTTTCATTCATTTGTACGACGTCGAAACAGGCGAACCACCCCGGCGGATCGGCCAGGTCCTGGGGCACGCGCAGGCCGTGATGCGCCATGCCGAGGAACAGCGAGTGGAGATCGGCGTACATCGGCCCCGCGTACCCCTGGCGAAGCGCCCGTGCCGTCTCCAGCGTCATCTCGAACCCGGAACAGAAGTTCACGTAGATCGCGTCCAGGTCCCGGACCATCGGGCCCAGCTCGGCCCAGGTCCACCTCGGGACGCCACCGGTCAGGCATTCGGTGCGGCGCGCCGCGGATTCGTAGTGCAGCTCGACCCGGTTGTTGGGTTCCGCAACCTCGATGAACCGGGTGAGCGGCGCCCGGTGCTTGAGTTCACCCAGGAACTCGTTCGCGCGGGGCGCCAGGTCCCGGCCGACCTTGATGAGCGGAACGATCTGCCACTCATCGGAGAGCGCGTGGTCGAGCCCGGCCAGCGCGTAGGCGATCCCGCCCCATTCCTCTATAGGCTGAGTCCCTGCGCCGCGGCCGTAGATCGTGTCCCAGACCATGGTGCCGACGACGCCCAGGCGTTTCACGCCGCGCCTCGCTGGGACTTGAACGCCGCGACCGCGCCGTAGATCCCGGCCTTGCCGGTCAGCGAACCCGGTACGATGCGGCAGGCTTCTACCGCGGGCTTGAACGCCCGTCGGATCACCTCGCGCCGCAGGGGATCGAACAGCTGGTCGCCGGCGAGCGTGACGCCGCCGCTCACGACCACGACGTCCGGATTCAGGATGTTCACGATGTTGGCGATGCCGGTGCCCAGGAAGCGCGCCGTCTCACGGACAACCTGCCGTGCCAGATGGTCGCCGTCGTGCGCGGCCTGGTAGACGAGCGGGGCGGTGATGGCCTTGATGTTGCCCTTGACCAGGTCCCGCAACGTTGACGGCTCGCCCGACTCCACCTCTTCGATGGCCCGCGCGGCGATGGCCGGGCCGGACGCGTAGGCCTCGAGGCAGCCGTAGTTGCCGCACTTGCAGCGGCGGCCGGTGGAATCGATGCTCGTGTGGCCGATCTCTCCCGCCACGTCAGATGCGCCGTGAAAGACCTCGCCGTCAATCACCACGCCGCCACCCACGCCGGTGCCGATCGTCATGCCGACGACGATGCGCGCGCCCTTCGCGGCGCCGAGCCACCATTCACCCAGGGTCGCGCAATTGGCGTCGTTGTCGAGCGTAGCGGGGAGGCCGGACCCGGCGGAGACGCGGTCCCGCAGGGGCATGTCCACCCAGCCGAGGTTGGGCGCGAGCCGCACGACGCCCTGGGCGCGGTGCAGGGGCCCGGGGGCGCCAATGCCCACGCCTGCCACGTCCATCCCCGGCACGGCCTTCTTCGCCTCGGTGACCGATTCCTTTATAAGGCGGACGATCTCGTTGACCACGGCGTCGGCCCCGGCCGCCACCGGCGTGTCCCGCACGACGAGGCCGAGGAGCGCGGACCCGTCTTCCGCCACGGTGCCGACGGCGATGTTGGTGCCGCCGAGATCGACCCCGACTACATATCTCATCAGTCGACTTGGAGCACGGCCAGGAACGCTTCCGGCGGAATCTCGACCGTGCCGACCTGCTTCATCCGTTTCTTTCCTTCTTTTTGTTTCTCCAGGAGCTTCCGTTTCCGGGTGATGTCGCCGCCGTAGCACTTGGCGGTCACGTCCTTCCGCAGCGGCCGCACGTTTTCCCGCGCGATGATCTTGGTCCCGATGGCCGCCTGGATCACCACCTCGAACAGCTGGCGCGGGATCAGCTCGCGCAGCTTGCCGGCGATCTTCTTGCCCCAGACGTGTGCCTTGTCCGCATGGATGATGACGCTGAAGGCATCCACTGCCTCTCCGTTCAGGAGCATGTCCAGCTTGACGAGATCGCTCGGGCGATAGCCCATGAAATCGTAGTCCATGCTCGCGTACCCGCGGCTGATGGTCTTCAGGCGGTCGTAAAAATCGAGCACGATCTCGCCCAGCGGGAACTCCCACTCGAACTGCACGCGGACGGGATCGAGATAGTGCCTCTCGATGTACACGCCGCGCCGCTCCTGGCCCAGCGTCATGATTCCGCCGATGTACTCGGCCGGGGACGTGATCCGGGTCTTCACGTACGGCTCTTCGACGCGCTCCACGCTGGAGTCGGTCGGCATCCGGGTCGGGTTCTCGATGATCTCCATGGCGCCATCCGTCCGGTACACGTGGTACTCGACGTTCGGCACGGTGGTGATCAGCGTGAGGTCGAATTCCCGCTCGAGCCGTTCACGGACGATCTCCATGTGCAGGAGCCCGAGAAACCCGCAGCGGAACCCGAAGCCGAGCGCGATGGATGTCTCGGGCACGTAGTGAAGCGAGGCGTCGTTGAGCTGGAGTTTTTCCAGCGCGTCCCGCAGTTCCTCGTACTGGTTCGGCTCGGTGGGGTAAAGCCCGGCGAAGACCATGGACTTGATGTCGCGGTAGCCGGGCAGCATTTCCGTGGCGGGGTTGTCCGCGTCCAGCACGGTATCGCCGACGCGGGTGTCCTGGACCCCCCGCGTGTTGGCCACCACGAATCCCACCTCGCCCGCTTCCAGTGTTTCCGTCGCGCGGCGCCCGAGCTGGAGGTAGCCCACTTCGGCGACCTCGTAGTGATCCCCGGGGTGCGCCCCGAAGGCGATCTGCATGCCGGGCTTGATGACCCCGTCCACCACGCGAATGCTGGGAATGGCGCCACGGTAGCGGTCGTAATAAGAGTCGAAGATCAGTGCCCGGAGGGGTGCCGAGAGGTCGCCACGCGGTGACGGCACGCGCTTGACGATTTCCTCGAGCAGTTCGGGAACGCCGAGGCCCTCCTTGGCCGATATGCGCAGGATATCGTCGGCGGGGGTGCCGACCAGGTCCTCGATCTCCTTCGCCCGGCGGTCGGGCTCGGCCGCGGGGAGGTCGATCTTGTTGAGGACCGGGATGATCTCGAGCCCGGCATCGATCGCGAGGAACAGGTTGCTCAAGGTCTGGGCCTCGATGCCCTGGCTCGCGTCCACCACGAGGATCGCGCCCTCGCAGGCGGCGAGGGACCGGGAGACCTCGTACGTGAAGTCCACGTGTCCCGGCGTGTCGATGAGGTTGAGCTCGTAGATCTCGCCGCTCTTGGCCGTGTAATTCATCCGGACGGCGTTGAGCTTGATGGTGATCCCGCGCTCCCGCTCGAGATCCATCGTGTCCAGGACCTGCTCTCGCATCTGCCGCTTTTCGAGGGTCTTGGTGGCCTCGATCAGCCGGTCGGCAAGGGTGGATTTCCCGTGGTCAATGTGGGCGACGATGCAGAAGTTGCGGATTCGTTCCTGGCGCATAGGCAGGGAATATAGACGCCCGGATGGGGGTTTCAGGCCCCGGGGCCTTCTCTCCGCGGAGAATGCGCTACATTACAGGACCTACGTCAAAGCTTTCCTGACTCCTATCATCGGCTGGTTCGACCCCGCCCAGAAGGGCGGTTTCCTGCGCCTGGCGGCCAACAGCTACCTCCCCGCCAAGGGCGACCCCAACGTACGCCTGCCAGGGCTGCGAAAGGGAGACTTGGTCGTGCTCGACAACGGCCGGGTCCAGTCGGTGAACGGCGTGCCCCCGGAAAAGATGGGCGAACGGCAGGTCTTCGCGAACCTGAGCGCCGTGCACCCAAGCCGCCCCATGCTCCTCGAAACCGCCGTCCCGTCCAGTTCCCGCACCGCCGAGCTCCAGCGAGTCGTGGATCTCATCTGTCCGCTCGGGTTCGGCCAGCGCGCGCTGGTGGTGTCCCCGCCCAAGGCCGGCAAGACGATCATGCTCCAGGCCATGGCTGAAGCCGTGGCCGCCAACTACCCGGCCGCCGAGCTCCTGCTCCTCCTGGTGGATGAGCGGCCGGAGGAAGTGAGCGAGCTGATTGACTGGGGCAAGGGCGAGGTCGTGGCGTCGAGCTTCGACCTGCCCCACGAGCGTCACGTGGCGGTGGCCGACATGGTGTTCGAGCACGCCCGGCGGCAGGTGGAGCTGGGCCGGGACGTGGTGATCGTGCTGGACTCGATCACCCGGCTCGCCCGCTCGCACAACACGGCCGGGCGTTCGAGCGGCCGCACGATGTCCGGCGGCCTCGACGCCAACGCGCTGGCCAAGCCCAAGGGTCTTTTCGGCGCCGCGCGCGCCGTGCCCGATGGCGGCTCGCTGACGGTGATCGCGACCGCGCTGGTCGAGACTGAGAGCCGCATGGACGACATCATCTTCGAGGAGTTCAAGGGAACCGGCAACGCGGAGCTCCGGCTGAGCCGTTCCCTGGCCGACCGGCGCATCTACCCCGCGCTGGATATTGCCGCGAGCGGTACCCGGCGCGAAGAGCTGCTGTCCGACCCCGCTACGGTTGAGGCTAAACAAAAGCTCCGGCGGGATCTCGTGGATCAGCCGCCGGAGCGCGCGATGGAAATCCTGCTGCAGCTCATGCGCCGGTCCAAGACCAACGCCGAGCTGCTCAAGTCCTCCTAGGGCTGGGGCGGCTGGACGATGCTCTTGTATGACTCCGGGTTCCACTTGGGCTTTTCCGCAGCGTTCGCGAGGTCCAGCCCGAGGTAGAACACCAGCTTCACGATCCGCGATTCCTTCTCCCCGTCAATCTTCGACACTTCATCTCCCCGCCCGTGGTAGTCGGGGTGCGTCCCGTTGAAGAAGAACAGGATCGGCACGCCCTTCTGCGCGAAGTTGTAGTGGTCGGATCGCTGGTAGAAGTGTTCTTCCGGCCAGATGTCGTCGATCGCGGTCATGTTAAGCTCGGGGTGCGCGGCGTTCACGCGGTTGAGCGTGGCGCCCAGGTCCGAGTGCTCCTTCCCGATCGCGACGATCGTGTCCTTCCAGTTCCGCCCCACCATGTCGGTGTTCAGGTCCGCGATGACCTGCGACATCTCGACCGGCGGGTGGAGGCTGAAGTACTCGCTGCCCCAGAGCCCGCGTTCCTCGCCGCTCACCGTGAGAAAGATGAGCGAGCGCTTCGGCCGCGGAGTGAGTTTCGAAAACGCCTGCGCCAGCTGAACGACCGCGATCGTGCCCGATGCGTCGTCATCGGCGCCATTGAAGATGGAATCGCCTGTGGCGTCGGGCGTGCCGACGCCGACGTGATCCATGTGGCCGCTGAACACCACGTACTCGTTCTTGAGCACCGGGTCACTGCCTTCGAGAATCCCGACCGCATTGGGGGCGCTCAGCGTGGCTCCGGTCTGCAGCTTGAGGGCGATGGACATGGTGAGGTCCATCGGCGTCCGCTGGGCGGGGCCGGTGGTCTGCCGAAGGGCGGCGATGTTTGCACCCCGGCGCTCGAGAGCGGCGCGTATCGCCGCCTCGCGCACGAGTATGAGGGGTGGGCGAAGCTGGCCGCTCGGGCCGCCGTCTGCCTGCCAGGCGGGGATGACCCGCGCGGCGAGCGCGTTGGTGGAGAGTACGCGCCACGCCTGATCGGCGACCGGGGTCACCAGCACCGTGGCCGCCGGGTGCTGGGCGTTGATCGCGGTGAGGCCGCGGACGAGGGGGTTGTTCCGGCCCGTCGGGTCTTCGGGCGAGAGGAGCAGGACGACAATGGTTCCCCCCAGCTCCAGCTGCCGTGCTGATGTCGCATCAATGGCGGAGCCGGTCACGATCACGACCTTGCCCGACGTCTCAATGTCCGCGGCGCCGACCGGAGTAGCCTCGCCGGGGATCCGGAACGATGGCCCGCCGCTCACCACTACCGTGGATGCCACCGTGTCGAGCTGGATCCGGTGCAGGGGATATCGCTGAATGAACCGGCCGCTGTCCCCGCCCGGCTTCAGGCCGAACTTCCTGAACTCCCCGCCAATGAAGGTCGCGACCTTTTCAAGCTCCGGGCTTGGTGTCGCGCGCCCGCGCATCGAATCGTGCGCAATGACCCCGATGCGCCGGATGATCTCTTCCGGGGTGATTGTGGACACCGCCTTCGCGACTGATTGATCGGTCTGGGCGGAGAGCGGGGACGCGAAGAGGGCGAGGGCGAGCGCGACGGTGAGATTGGGGCGGTTCACTGGGACTCCTGGGGGCGGATGGGTAGTGAAGTTTAACAGCGGATGAGCGGATGAGCGGATTGAATCGGCACTTATCCGCTCAACCGCTCAACCGCTCAACCGCCCATCCGTTCAGTTCGGGTCCTCGACCCTCCGCCCACTGCCTTCCGTCTTGGCGGGCTCGCTTGGCCGCCGTTCCGGCTGCGGCTGAGCCTTGGGTGGTGCTTCCCGGGCCTGCGGTTGCTCCCGCCGCTCAGGTTGCGGCCGCGTCTCGGGTTGGCGCTCCGGTTCCCGCGGACGCTCGACTTGCCTCGTGGTTTCCGGCTGGCGCCGTACCTCCGGCCGAGCCTGGCCGCGGTCGGTATCCGCGCGGGGCTGCGGCTTCACTTCTCGATCGGGCACGCGCCGCGTGGCCGGCGCGTCGTTCGACTGGCCCGATTCATCCTTGGGCTCCCGACGTTCGAGCTGCGGCAACTGACGGGCATCGCCGGTCGAGGGACGGCGTATTGCCTCGCCCGCGTCCGTGCTGGGCCGGCGGCCCGACGGCTCGTTGGGCACGACCCGCCGGTCCGGCTGGTCTGGGGTTACCCCGCGGCCTGTTTCCGCCGACGGATTGTCGTTGCCAATCACGCGCCGGCCAGGCCCCACCGCAGCATTTCCCGCGGAGCTGCCCGACCGCGTGTCTGGCACATTGCGCCGCACGATGGGCGAGGGCACCTGTCCCACGCCGCCCAGGTCGCGGCCCCGAATGCCGGGGTCAATGAGGACTCGGCCGCCGGCGTCGTCCACCGGCCGCTGGCGCACGCGGGTCACGAAGGCTTCGCTCGGCGCACGGTTCTGAATGACGTACCGCGGCGCGATGCGGGTCGTCCTGGTGTACACGAACCGGGGCCGGCCGCCGTACCGCACGGGGTTGTAGTAGAAGTCGTCGTAGATCACCACCCGGAACCGGAAGCACGACCGCGCATACGGGTTCCAGTACGGGAACGACGCGTAGGTGTGGCAGTCGTAGCACAGGAATCGGGGGTAGTCGTATTTCTGCTCCACATAGTAGGGCAGGATGTCATACGAGTACTCGGAGTAGTTCGCCGGCACGATCCGGTCTACCAGGTCGGTCAGCGCAACGTACGGATCACCCGTGACGCGGCCGCTGGCCGCGATCTCGCGGTAGTCCCAATGGTCGCCTCGCACCAGCGAGTTGTAGGAGAACGGATCGGCGCTGGCCACCGCGAAGAGGTAGCCCTGGCCCGGGTAGTCGTCCACGACGAACGCGTAGCGGTCGCCGTAGGACTGGGTCTCGTACCGCTGGCCGCCGCGCGCGTAGTTGTCTTCCCACGGCTCGGTGGGGAAGAGCACACGCAGGCGCCCGTCCGTGTCGATGCGGAACACGGTCACGTAGGCGTCCTGCGACGCGCGGAAGTACACGCGGACCTGCTGTCCGCGGCGGAAAACATCTTCTTCGTTGGACCAGACTTCGACCGACGGCGCGCCATTCGCGCCATGACGGTCAATCCGGCCAGCCGCAGGGGCGGGTGCACCGCCCGGCGGGTGTGCGATGGCCAATGCGGCCAAGATTGTCTTGAACATCATGTTGCCTCCCAGCCGGCCCTCGTTGTGCTTAGCCGGCAACCTATTCCATTAAGCACGCCTTGTGCCACCGTTCGACTATGGTCTAACACGTTGCCACGCAAGAGCATGGGGCAGGGCGGTCCATCCCCAAAACGAGGTCACCTGTCCGTGGATGGTGACACTCTGGAACTCGCGTTGACGATGTGCGTGAGCCCCCGGTACGTTCCTGCCCAATGGCAAAGCTCGAGCGCCTCGACCTTCTCGACCCTTACGAAGTAGCCCAGCTGGGCGGCCTCGAGCTCATTGCCGAAGGGGTCGTCGAGGGGTTTCTCTCGGGGTTGCACCGCTCCCCGTTTCACGGGTTTTCCGTCGAGTTCGCCGAGCACCGTCCGTACCAGCCGGGCGACGAGCCCCGCTATGTGGACTGGAAGATGCTCGCGCGGACAGACCGGCTCACGGTCAAGCAGTTTGAACAGGAGACCAATCTCCGCTCCATGCTGGTGCTGGATGCCAGCAGTTCCATGCACTGGAGCGGATCCGATCGGCGGCTGTCGAAACTGGAATACGCCAAGCGACTCGCGGCCGCCCTTTCGCTGATCACGCTCCGCCAGCGGGACGCCACCGGGTTCATCGGGTTTGACGACGAGGTGCGCGCCGTCGTGCCGGCCCGCGCGAAACTCCAGCATTGGTGGACTGTGGTCTCGGCGATTTCCAAGCTCAAGCCGGGGAAAGGCACCGCCGCCGAGCCCGCGCTCCGGCGCGTAACCGACCTCCTCCGGCGGCGTGGCCTGGTCGTGTTCATCTCGGATCTCCTCATCGACATGGATCTCACGCTCCTCTCGCTCCAGTTCCTCCGGCATCGCGGGCACCAGGTCGTCGTCTTTCACGTGATGGATCCCGGCGAGGTCACGCTCGAGGGACCGCCTGAGGCCCGGTTCGAAGACCCCGAGACGGGCGGCGGCGTCATCGCCCGGCCGCGCGAGTTGCGCGCCGCCTATGCGGAAACGGTCCAGCGGACGATTGCCGAGTGGCGACTGGCCTGCCGCCGTGGCGGCATCGCGTACCATCACGTTCTGACCGACACACCGTTCGGACATGTATTGCGCCGCGCGACTGCGCGGCGGTCCCGGCTCGGGTGATCGCGTTTCTCCAGCCGCTGTGGCTGCTCGCGTTGTCCGCGGCGGCCATCCCGGCGCTGTTGCACCTGCGTCAGCGGCATAACCCGCCGACGATCCTGTTTCCCGCCGTCCGCTACCTCCAGCAGACCAAGCGCGAGCATAGCAAGCGGCTCAAGCTCCGGAATCTTCTCCTCCTCATGCTCCGCACGCTGATCATCATCCTCATCGTGCTGGCTGCGGCTCGGCCGGTGGCCACGGTCCAGGTCGGCGGGGTGCACACACCCACCGCGTTGGCCATCGTGGTGGACAACTCGCTGTCGTCCGGCGTCGTACTGGGCGGGCGCCGGCTGTCCGACCTGCTGGTCGAACGGGCCCGCGAGGTCGTGGGCCGGGTGTCGGAAAGCGATCACCTGTGGCTCGTGCTGGCCGACGGGGTTCCCCACCGCGTGAGCCGCCTCGACGCGTCGCGGGTGCTGGACAGCGTCGCTCCCCAGCCGCTCCGGCTCGACCTGGGTGACGCGGTTCGCGCCGCGTCCTCGGCGGTGACCGGCGATATCCTGCCCTCGCACGAGGTCGTGGTGTTCTCCGACCGGCAGGCCACGGCGCTCTCGCCGGGGGCGACACCCGAGGCGCGGGTGCTCGTGTGGCAGGCGCCCGACCCGGTGGAGAACCGCGGGGTGGATTCCGCCCGGGCCGAGCCCGCTGTGTGGCGCCCCGCCGGCACGGTCATCGTGGCGGTTGGCGGGTCGGGCTCCGCACCCGGGGCTATCCAGCTCCGGATCGGGAACCAGGAACTGGCACGCGCCGTGGCCTCGCCGGGAGAACGGGTGGCGCTCCGTCCCCGAGTCCTCCAGCGTGGCTGGTTCCGCGCCGACGTCGCGATGGATCCCGACGAACTGCGCATGGACGACGAGTGGCACTTGGCGGTGCGCGTGGCAGAGCCGGCGGCCGCGCACGCCGGAGTCGGGGCCGGCCGGTTCGTGCGGGAGGGCCTCTCGGTGCTGCAAGGGTCCGGGCGCGTCGGCACGGGCGACGTCGTCGTGCTGGATGACCGCCTCATGTCCGGCCGCGGCGTGATGTTCCCGCCCGCCGACCCCGCGATGCTGGGTGCGGCGAACCGCGCGCTTGCCGCGCGGCAGTTCCCGTGGCGGTTCGGCGATCGCGTCACGGGCGAATGGCAGCTGGGGGGGATGGTCGGCCCGGCAGCCGGCCAGCCGGTCCTCACGCGACACGTGCTCGAGGGCACGGCGGGGGCCGGCGGCCAGGTGCTCGCCACGGTTGGCGGCGAGCCCTGGATGGTGCGCAACGGAGACCTGGTCCTGATCGCGAGCCGCATCGAGCAGGACTGGACGGTTCTCCCGGTGTCGGCGGCCTTCGTCCCGTTCCTGGACCTGCTGGTGAACGAGCTGGCGACCAGCAGCTCTGTGGTCGTCCGCGGCCTTCCGGGCGAGCCGGTCGAGCTGCCGTCCAACGCGAGCACCGTGCTGGGGCCGGAAGGCCCGGGGCACGCGACCAGCGAGGGGCGCTACGCGGCCCCGCTCAAGCCAGGCGTGTATTTCCTGGCGTCGGCGGCGGGCGATACCGTGGGCGCGCTCGAGGTGAACCACGATCCGCGCGAATCGCTGCTGACGCCGGCCGACCGCCGCTCCCTCCGCGCGACACTCGGCGCCGATGCGGAGTTGCTGGACGACAACGGGATCACGCGGGAGATGTTCCGCGGCAACCGCCGGGCGGATCTCTCGGGTATGTTGATCGCCGCGGCGGTGCTCGCCGCGTTGCTGGAGTTATTCCTTGCCACGGCGGGAGGCCGCCGGGAGTCGCGGTAGCAGGGCAGTAGAAGGGACGGATGCAGGAGGACGGTCGAGTGGGGGTCAACTGATGCTGTCTCACCTCGTCGGCGCGATTCGATCGCTGCCGACGTTTTCGTCGTTGCTGGAATCGCTTCCGGCGCGTTCTGCCGAGACATCGGTCGCGGGTTTGCCCGGGTCCTCGCCGGCCGTGTTGCTCGCGGCGCTCGCCGAGGCCCTGCCGCAACGCGTGTTGCTGGTGGTGGCGCCCGGGCCCGCCGAAGCGGAGCGGTGGCTCGCGGACCTCGCGGTGCTCTCGCCGGAAGTCGCACGGCTCTACCCCCAGCGCGAGGCCCTGGGTGAAGAGGAGCCGCACTTTGAAATCGCGGGCGAACGGGTCGAGACGCTGGCCGACATGCTGGCCGGGCGGGCGCGGCTGGTGGTCACGACGTTGCGAGCCACGGTGGAGCGGACCCGCATGCCCGCGGCGGTCGGCGCTGCCCGGCTGGACGTCGCGCGCGGCACGACGCTCCGCCCGCAGGACCTCATCGAACGTCTCCTCTCCATGGGCTACGAGCGGAAGCCGTCCGTGCTTGACGTCGCGCAGTTCGCCGTGCGGGGCGGGATCGTGGACGTCTACGGGTTCGGCATGGCCGGCCCCGCGCGCATCGAGTGGTCGGGAGACGAGGTCCAGAGCATTCGATACTTCGATTTGGACTCCCAACGCTCGGAGAAGGAGACGGATTCGATCACCGTGTTGCCCGTTCGGGCGAATGACGGGATCCAAGCGGATGAGCGGATGAGCGGATGGGCGGATGAAAAGCTCGACAATCAACCGCTCAACCGCTCAACTGCTCATCCGCCCCGCCAATCGCTGCTGGATCTTCTGCCGTCCGATGCGCTCCTCATTGTGACTGAGGGCGTCGAGCTCGCCGAAGTCGGCCGCATCTGGGACGAAGCAGTGCACCACCTGGACGTCGCGCGGCGGCGGGGGGAAGACGTGCCCGGGCGCGACACGATCTACCTCGCGCCGGAAACGTGGAGCGGCGCGTGGCAGGGATTCGCCCGCCTGTGGCTCAACCGCGAGCCGGCAGACGTGGACTTCCACATGTTCGCGCCCGAGGCGGTGGAGCGGGACATCGGGCGGATCGTGCGCCTGGCCCGCGGCCAGCCGGTCCTGGTGCTGTGTGACAACGAGGGCCAGCTCGAGCGGCTGGAGGAATTGATCGAGATCGCCGACCCCACGGCGCGGCACTCGGGCGTCCAGGTGACGCTCGCGCTGGGCGCGTTGCACGGCGGGTTCGTGCTCAAGGGCCTCACCGTCCTCACGGACCACGAAATCTTCCGCCGCGCCCGGCGGCTCCGGCGCCCGCGACGCTACCGGCAGTCGCTCACCGCGGGGGCCGCCGGCTCGCTCGCCACCGGCGACTACGTGGTGCACCTGGAGCACGGGATCGGGATCTACCGCGGCATCACGACGATCGCGGTCGGCGAAAGCGCGCTCGAAGTGGCGGTGCTGGAGTACGAGGGCGGCGACCGGCTGAACGTCCCGCTCTACCGGCTGGACCAGATCGAGCCCTACCGCGCGGCGCCCGACGCCGACTCGCCCGCGCCCCGCATCGACCAGCTGGGCTCCACGCGGTGGCGGAAGCAGCGCGCCACGACGGAGCGGGCGATCCGCGAGATGGCGGTGGAACTGCTTGACCTGTACGCCAGGCGGACCCTGGCCAAGGGCTCCGCGATGCCACCCGACACCAAGTGGCAGCGCGAACTGGAGTCGTCCTTCCTGTACGAAGACACGCCGGACCAGCGTTCGGCGACGCTGGCGGTGAAGCAGGACATGGAGCGCGCGCGGCCCATGGACCGCCTGGTCGTCGGCGACGTAGGCTACGGGAAGACAGAGGTGGCGATTCGGGCCGCCTTCAAGGCGGTGCAGGGCGGCAAGCAGGTGGCAGTGCTGGTTCCGACGACGATTCTCGCGGAACAGCACGGCCGGACATTCGCCGACCGGATGGCGGATTTCCCCGTTCGGGTTGAAGTCCTGTCCCGCTTCCGCACGACCCGCGAGCAGAAGGACGTGTTGCGCCGGCTGAAGGAAGGCGTGGTGGACATCGTCATCGGGACCCATCGCCTGCTGTCCGCCGACGTGGAGTTCAAGGAACTGGGGCTCATCGTGGTGGACGAGGAACACCGTTTCGGCGTCAAGCACAAAGAGCGGCTCAAGGCGCTCAAGCTCGAGATCCACGTGCTGACGCTGACCGCGACGCCCATTCCCCGGACGCTCCACCTGGCGCTGTCGGGTCTCAGGGACCTCACGCTGATCGAAACACCGCCGCGGGATCGTTCGCCGGTGCTCACGTTCGTCGAGCCGTGGGACGACGAGTTGCTGGAGGAGGCGCTCGCGCGCGAGCTGGATCGCGGCGGGCAGGCGTTCCTGGTGCACAACCGCATCGAGACGATCGAGTCCATTGGGCAACGCGTGAACCGGCTGGCGCCGCGCGCGCGGGTGGCCGTGGCCCACGGGCAGATGGCGGAGCGCGAACTGGATGACGTCATGCGCCGCTTCGTCGCCGGCGACGTGGACGTCCTGGTGTCCACGATGATCGTCGAGTCGGGGCTCGACGTGCCGAACGCCAACACGATGATTGTCCATCACGCCGATCAGTTCGGCCTGGCCCAGCTCTACCAGTTGAGGGGCCGGGTGGGTCGCGGCCACCGTCGCGCGTACTGCTACCTGCTCGCGTCCGACCATTCAGACCAGGCCGCGGAAGAGCGCCTGCTCGTGCTGGAACACCACACCGAGCTGGGGTCGGGGTACCGTATCGCGCTTCGAGACCTGGAGATCCGGGGCGCCGGGAACCTCCTCGGGTCCCAGCAGTCCGGCCACGCGCATGCGGTCGGGTACGATCTCTACCTCCGCTGGCTCAACGATGCGGTCAAAGCGCTGAAGGGAGAGGCCGAAGGCGTAGTGCACCCACCGCCCGAGGTGAGCATGGACGGCGCGGCCCACCTGGCCGATGGATACATCACGGATGACGGGGCGAAACTCGACTTCTACCGGCGGCTGGCGCGGGCCAGCGACCCCGGCGAGATTGCGATCTTGCGAGAGGAATTGCGCGACCGGTTCGGCCCATTGCCCGCGGAAGCAGACCGCCTGCTCATGGTCTGCGAGTTGCGGGCACTTGGCGCCAAGGTCGGCCTGGAAACGGTGCTCGTCCGCGGCGACGAGGCGCGGCTCAACTTCCGCGCGGGCGCGGCGCCACGGCTGGCGCGGCTCCACGCGGCGCTGGACCAGGTGCAGTTCGCCGCCGAAGTCCGGCGCACCACGCCCCTTTCGCTCCGCCTTACTCGCCTGGGAGGGATCCCAATTGGGCCGGGATTGGTGCGCGCACTTGCCACCGCTGCGGGAGGAAATTGATGGTGGGTGAAGCGATGGTGGGAGGGGATAAAACGATGGTGGATGGGGCGATGGTGGGTGAAGCGAAGGTCCCACCACCATCGCCCTTTCCACCATCGCCGTTCATACTGAGTCTATTCCTTCTCGTCGTCGTCCTCGCCGGTTGCGCGGATGCGTTCACCACCGACGTCAACGTCGTGGCCCGCGCCGGCTACTACGAGCTCACGGTAGACCGGCTGGGCGAGATGTTCGCCCAGGGCAAGGCGCTCACCGCCGAGCGCGACGTGGTGAAACGCGTCGCCCAGCTGTGGGTGGACTACGCGCTTTACGCCCAGCACGCGGTGACCGGCGACTCGATGCTCTCGACCAGCGACGTTCTCGCCGTCCTGTGGCCCGAGGTGCAGCAGCGGCGCGCGGATCATTTTCACGACGCGCTGGTGGCTGCGGGGGTCAAGCTCGACTCCTCAACGGTGGACAGCACGTATGAAGTCGGTGACCTGCGGCTGATTCGCCACGTGTTGATCCGCACCGAACCGGCGATGGCGCCCCCGGCCAAGGCCGCCCGGCTCAGGGAGGCCGAGTCCATCCGGGCGCGGCTCCGTTCCGGTGGCACTTGGGCCGAGGCCAACCGGAGGAACCAGGACCCCCGGGCCAAGGCCGAAAACGGCAGCCTCGGCGTCGTGTTCCGGGGCGCGTTGATGGGGCCTGTGGAGGACGCCGCGTTCGGGCTCGCCCCCGGTGGCATGTCCGAGATCGTCGAGAGCCCACTGGGGTATCACGTGGTCACTCGCCCGAGGCTCCGGGATGCCCGCACGGAGTTCATCACCGGGGTCGAGGACCGTCTGATCGGCGCCCTGGATTCGGCTTACCTGGGCGGCATGGCCGCCCGCCGGCAATTCAAAGTCAGGAACGGGGCCGCGGCGAGGGCCCGGGTCGCGATTGCCGACCCGCTGGGGTCGGCCCGGTCGGGCGCGGTGCTGGCGACGTTCGATGGCGGCACGTTCACGGTTGCGGACCTGGTCCGCTGGGTGGACGCGATGCCTCCCCAGCTCCGCGGGCAGATCGACCGCGCGGACGACGATCAACTGGTCATGCTGATCAGCCAGATGATGCGGAACCAGGCGATGATGGTCGAGGCCGATAGCGCGGGCGTCACGCTGACACCGCTCGACATCACCGAGTTCAAGGACCTTTTGCGGCGGGATCTCGATATGCTGTCCAAGGCGCTCGGCATCGATGCCAGGGCCCTGCCGGATTCGGGATTGAGCGTCGAGGGCAAGATCCGGATGGCCGGCGTCAAGGTCGATGAGTATCTGGAAGCAGTGACCGCGAACCGGGCCAACTTCGTGGCGGTGCCGACGTTTCTCTCGGCGCGGTTGAGAGAAAAGAGTGACTGGCGGGTGATCTCGGCGGGCATCGATCGCGTGCTGGCGCGTGCCGAGGCACTCAGGGCAGCGATCGACAGTGCGCGGGCGGCGTCGCCGACGCCCCCCTCCGTTCCGGACTCGGGAGGAAAGAAAGAATGAACAAAGGCATCATTTCCGCGTTGATCCTAGTGGCATCAGCGTCATCGGTGGCCGCCCAGGAACCCGTGTGGCGCCCGGTCGATCGCATCGCCGCGATCGTCGGCGGCAAGCCCATCATGATGTCGCAGGTGGAAGAAGGCGTGAACGTGCGGCGCGCCAACGGTGCCGCGCCGGCGACCCCGGCCGCGCTGGATTCCGTCCGGCGGTCCATTCTCATTTCGCTGGTAAACCTCGAGCTGGTGGTCCAGGCGGCCCAGCGCGACACGATGATCAAGCTCCAGGACCAGGCCATTCAGCAGCAGGTGGATGACGCCATCAGGCAGATCCGGGACCAGTACGGTTCGGATCTCGAGTTCCAGCGGCAAATCAAGTTGTCCGGGTTCCCGGGCATCGAGGACTACCGCCGCTGGCTGTACGAGCAGAAACGCAAGGAAGCGCTCCAGACCGAGTTCACCGGCCGGCTCCGGCAGAAAGGCGTGATCAAGTCGGTGCCGCCGACGGACAAGGAGGCCCGCGAGTACTACGAGGCCACCAAGCCGCTCCAGCCCAAGCGGCCCGCGTCCGTCTCGTTCCGGCAGATCGTCATCGGGCCCAAGCCCGACAGCTCGGCCCTGGCGACGGCGTTCAAGCGGGCGGATTCGCTGGTGCTCCAGCTCCGGAAGGGAGCCGACTTCAATACGCTGGCCAAGCGCTTCTCCGAGGACGCGGCGACGAAGGAACAGGGCGGGGAACTCAACTGGTTCCGCCTTGGGTCGGGCATGGTGCGAGAGTTCGAGCAGGCCGCGTTCGCCATGAGGCCCGGACAGATCTCGGACCCGGTGCGCTCGGCGTTCGGGTACCACATTATCCAGGTCGAGCGCGTGGAGCCGGCGGAAATCCAGGCCCGGCACATTCTCATCATTCCGGTACTGACCCAGGCTAACCTGGAGGCGGCCAACACGTTGGTGGACTCCGTGGCCCGGCTCGTCCGGGCCGGGGTATCATGGGACTCGCTGTCGCGGGCAAACGACGATGCGTCGGAAGAGAAGCTCGTCGAAGGCATTCCGCGGACCGCGTTGCCCGAGGAGTACTACGCGGTGCTGCAGGACACGAAGGCGGGCGACATCGTTGGGCCATTTCAGGTGAAATCGACGACGGGCGTTCCCAAGCACGCCATCGTCCAGTTCCGCGAGGCACGGCCCGAAGGCGAGTACGCGTTCGAGGAGCTGCGGGACCAGATTCGCAGCCGCCTCTCGGACGATAACGCCATGAAGCGCTACATCGAGACCCTACGCAAGCAGACCTACGTCGACATCCGCTACTAGGTCCGGCCGCGCGCGTCCCCGCGTCGCGATCACCCTCGGCGACCCGCGGGGGATCGGCCCGGAAATCGTGGCCGCGGTCCTCAGGGATCCCCCCGTGGCGGCGGACTACGTCGTCATCGGCCCGGCCGATCTCATCTGGGATCTTCCCGGAGAACAGGTTGCCGTTGGAGGGACTGGAGACGAGAGACGCGAGACAAGTGGTACGCGTCCCTCGTCTCGCGTCTTCCCCATCACCATGGTCCCGCAGGTCGCCGGGAAACTCGCCGGACTGGCTGTGGAAGATGCTGTCCGCCGCGCTCTCTCCGGTGACGTGGATGCCATCGTCACTGCTCCCGCCGAAAAGAAAGCGCTGCACCTGGCCGGGTATCAGTACCCGGGCCACACTGAGTGGCTCGCGGCGCTGGCAGGCAACGTGCCGGTCGCCATGATGCTCGCCTCCGATCGCCTCAGGGTCGTGCTGGTCACGACCCACCTCGCGCTCAAGGACGTTCCGGCCTCCCTGACCCAGGGCAAGATCGTGAGCGTGGGACGGGTGACGAGGGACGCGTTGCGGGCATGGTGGGGCATCGAGAGCCCAAGGCTCGCCCTGTGTGCGCTCAACCCCCACGCCGGTGAGGGCGGCATGTTCGGCAAGGAAGACGAGACGATCCTCGCCCCGGCCGCGCGGCTCCTGGACGCTGCGGGACCGCTCCCGGCTGATACGGTGTTCGTCAGGGCGATCAAGGGAGAGTTCGATGCGGTGCTGGCGCCATATCACGACGTGGGCATGACTGCCATCAAGGTGGCGTCATTCGGTCACGCGGTGAACATCACGCTTGGTCTTCCGTTCATCCGCACGTCGCCCGATCATGGAACGGCGTTCGATATCGCAGGGAAGGGCATCGCGGACGCCAGCTCGATGCGGGAGGCGGTGAAGATGGCCGTGCAGTTGGCGGGGCGGAAGCAAGCGGATGAGCGGATGAGCGGATGAGCGCATGAGCGGACGACGCCTGATGTCCCGTTCTTTATCTGCTCATCCGCCTATCCGCTCATCCGTCCACGGAGCCCTCCATGCAGACTGATGCTCGAGAGATTTCAATGGATGATCTGCGGGACGCGCTATCCCGAGGCGAGCCGGTCACCGTGCTCGACATTCGTCACGCCCCGGACAGTGCCGAGTGGTCCATTCCCGGCAGTCTCCACTTGGACGTGTACGACGCCGTCGGGATGAACGATGCCGGGGCGCTCGGTGCTTTCACCCCGCCGTCCAGCGCGCCGGTTGTCACCGTGTGCTACCGCGGCAACACCAGCCTCCTCGCCATGGCCCAGCTTCGCCAGCGCGGCATCGAGGCCGTGTCGCTCCACGGCGGGATGCGGGCGTGGACGCTGGCGTGGAACGTGGCGGACGTGGAAGGGGTGGATGGGCGGATAGGCGGATGGGCGGATGTTTTGCAAGTTCGGCGCACAGGAAAGGGCTGCCTGTCCTACCTCGTGGGATCCGCCGGTAAGGCTGCCGTGATTGATCCGTCCATCGATGCGCAGGTCTACATGGACCTGGCGGCAGAGCGGAAATGGACGATCGTGGCGGTCCTCGACACCCACGTCCATGCCGATCACCTTTCGCGAGCGCGCACGCTGGTGGAAATGTCCGGTGCGAAGGTCTACCTGCCGGCGCAGAACCGCGTGAAGTACCCGTTCACGGCATTGAACGACGGCGATGTGGTGACAGTGGGCGACGCGACCCTCACGACGTTGGCAACTCCCGGCCACACATTCGAAAGCGCCTGCTACCTGCTGGAATCACCATCCGCCCATCCGCCGTCTTTTCCGGCGACACGCTCTTCCTCGCGAGCGTTGGCCGTCCTGGCCTCGCCGCCAAGGCCGACGAGGAAACCAAGAAGCGTGCGGGGCTGCTCTACGCCTCGCTCCAGCGGCTCAAGGCCCTGCCCGCGACGACCCTCGTCCTGCCCTGCCACACGAGTGAGCCGGTGGCCTTCGATGGGAAGGCGCTGTCATGTACGATAGAAGAAGCGTGTCGCAACGCGAAGATGCTGAGCCTGTCCGAAGCGGATTTTGTTGAGGCCCTGCTGGCCCGAATCCCCGCACCACCGGCCAACCACCTGCGCATTGTCCAGCTGAACGAAAGGGGAGAACTGCCTGCGGACCCGAGGGACCTGGAGGCCGGGGCTAACCGTTGCGCGGTGGGGTAGGGTCGGTCACCAGCCTCAGTCGCCCCACTCTCCGTCCTTTCATTTCTACGACTTCAATCGTACCGCCCTTCACCGGCACACTGTCTCCCTTTTTCGGGAGACGGCCGAGCTTGCCGAACACCCAGCCGCCCAGTGTCTGGTAGTCCTCATCGCTGATGTCGAGCGCGAAGCGCTGGTTGGCTTCCGTCAGCTCCAGGTCTCCGGGAAGGGTGCCAGACTCGCCCGGCTTCACGGTGGCCTCGGCACGGTCGTGCTCGTCGAAGATCGGCCCGACGATTTCTTCCAGCAGGTCTTCCATCGTCACGAGGCCGGCGGTGCCGCCGAATTCGTCCAGCACGATGGCCAGGTGCACCTTGTGCCGCTTCATCTCCGCGAGGACGTCTTCGACCTCGCTGGTGCCCGGCACGAACAGCGGCTGGCGGACGATCGAGCTGACTGCGTGGTCCCGCCGGTCCTTCAGGTTGGCGAGCAGTTCCTTCGTGTGCACGAACCCGGCGATGTCGTCCAGCGACTCCCGGTAGACGGGGTAGCGGGACCGCATGGTGGTCGAGGCCACGCGGTCCACCGCCGCGCCAATGGTCAAGTCGGCCGGCAGGGCCACGATGTCGGTCCGCGGGGTCATGACGTCGCGCGCCGTCTTTTCCGTGAACTCGAACACGCCCTCGATGAGCCGCACATCCGCCTTGTTGAGCTGGCCCGAGCGCTGGCTCTGCTGGGCCAGCATCACGATCTCTTCCGGCGAATGGACCCGTTCCGCCTCGGCGGAGCCGCCCTTCAAGCCCATGGTCCGCACCAGCAGGTTGGCGCTCTTGTTGAGCAGGCTCGTGAGCGGCCGGGTGATGGTCGAGAAGAAGAGGAGCGGGGCCGCGATCCAGCGGCTGGTGGCTTCGGGGTAGGTGATCGCCCAGGCCTTCGGGGCCTGCTCGCCGAACACCACGTGCAGGAACGACACGATGCCGACCGCGACGGTGGAGGCCACCGCGGCGCGGCCGAGGAATGCCACCGCCGGCGGGAGCGCGGCCACGATGTCACGAAGCAGTAACGCCACCGTGTCTTCGGCGACGTACCCCAGCAAGATCGAGGCGAGCGTAATGCCGAGTTGGGCGGCGGAGAGCTGGTGGTAGAGATCTTGCAGGGCGACCTGCACGGTCTTAGCCTTTTTGTCGCCCCGCCGCACCATGGCGTCGATGCGCGTCTTGCGGGCGGCGACGAGCGCGAATTCCGCGGCCACGAAAAAGGCATTCGCCGCGACCAGCAGCAGGACCGCGACGCCACGTACCACGAGCGCTGAAATCGAGACGGTTTCCAGGTTCACTGATGCGTAAAGTAAGAAAAAGCGACCGTGCCGCCACATTGCGGCTCCGACGGCTCAGCGTGCCGCCCCTGGCGGCCCTGTCCGGGGAGCTGTCGCGCGACGTGTCCGGTGCCGACGCCAAGACGCGCGCCGCCGTCGAACGCATCGTGAACGCGGTGCGGAAAGACGGCGACAAGGCGCTCGTCCGGTTCCAGAAATCCTTCGACAAGTCCACGCTCAAGCCGGCCCAGTGGGAAGTGCCGCACAGCGTCTGGGAACACGCCTTGAAGCGCGTGCCCAAGGCGGTGCATGTCGCGCTGGATGGCGCCTCCGCGCGCATCCGGGATTTCGCCGAAAAGCAGGTAGCCCAGGGATTCGAGCACGTTGCCCTGGATGGGAGCCGCCTGGCCCAGCGGGTCATTCCGCTGGAGCGGGTGGGGGTCTACGTACCTGGTGGCCGGGCTGTGTATCCCTCGACTGTATTAATGACAGTCATTCCGGCGAAGGTTGCCGGCGCGAAGGAGGTCATCGTCGTCACGCCGCCTTCAGGCGCAAGCGACGTGGTGCTGGCCGCCTGCACCTACGCCAAGGCCGACCGGCTGTTCCTGGTGGGCGGCGCGCATTCGATTGCCGCGCTGGCGTACGGCACTAAGACGATTCCGCGGGTGGACAAGATCGTGGGCCCGGGGAATAAGTGGGTCGCCGAGGCGAAGCGGGTGGTGGCCGGCACGGTCGGGATCGACATGATTGCGGGTCCCACCGAGGTGCTCGTGATCGCGGACGACAGTGCCGATCCGCGCCACGTTGCCGCCGACCTCATTGCGCAGGCCGAGCACGATGAAGACGCGAGTGCCTGGTTGGTAACGACCCACGCCAGGCTGATCGACGCCGTGGACGTGGAATTGGAGAGGCAGCTCAAGACCGCGCCGCGCGCGGCGATTGCCCGCGCCTCGCTTGAGAAGAACGGCATCGCGGTTCTGGTGCCCGATGTGAAGACGGCGATCGAAGTCGCGAATCTCCGGGCGCCCGAGCACCTGCAGCTGCTGGTACGGGAGGCCGGGTCGTGGGTAGAGCAGGTGCGGCACGCGGGCGCCGTGTTCGTCGGGCCGCTGACGCCCGAGCCCGTGGGCGATTACATCGCCGGTCCCAGTCATGTGCTTCCCACCGGCGGTACCGCGCGTTTCGCCTCGCCGCTCGGCGTCTACGATTTCGTCAAGCGGATGAGCGTCATCGAATACACGCGGGAACGTCTGGAGCTGGACGCGAAGGACATCATTGCGCTCGCCGAGGCCGAGGGATTGCCGGGGCATGCGGAGGCCGTGAAAGTCCGCTTCTGATCTCACTTGTATTTTCTAAAGTGCCCGGGTATGTTGGCCAAACGAGGGCAGTTGTCTATCGCTAACTAGTTGATTTTAAAGGCGTTACAAAACAGTGATCCGCAATATTGCTATCATCGCGCACGTAGACCACGGCAAGACCACGTTGGTCGACAAAATGCTGCGCCAGGCTGGAGTCTTCCGCGCCAATCAGCAGCTCGAGGAACGGGTCATGGACTCGAACCCGCTGGAGAAGGAGCGGGGGATCACCATCCTGGCCAAGAACACGTCGGTGCGCTGGCACGACACGAAGATCAACATCGTGGACACGCCTGGGCACTCGGATTTCGGGGGCGAAGTTGAACGCATTCTCCGCATGGTCAACGGGGTCATGCTGCTGGTGGATGCGGCCGAGGGGCCGCTGCCGGGAACCCGGTTCGTGTTGCGGAAGGCCATGGAGCTGGGCTTGGCGCCCATCGTCGTGATCAACAAGATCGACCGCACCGACGCGCGGCCCATGGTGGTGCACGACGAAGTACTCGGCCTGTTCATGGACCTGGAGGCCAGTCACGAGCAGCTGGACGCCCCGTTCCTGTATGCCTCGAGCCGGCATGGCGTGGCCTCGCGGGACCTGGAGTTTTTCCGGGAGGCGATTGACGGGGCTCGGCGGCCGGGCGGCAAGCTGGAAGTGCAGGCGGCGAGCGTAGCCTGGCCGGGCGATTTGAACCCGCTGTTCCAGGCGATCGTCGATCATGTGCCGCCGCCGCCGTCCGACGCGGATGGGCCGTTCCAGATGCTGATCTCGACCATGGAGTACTCGTCGTTCTTGGGGCGGATGGCCATCGGGCGGATCGAGCGGGGCCGGGTGCGGATTGGGCAGCAGGTCGCGTTGCTGCCGCTCGGCGATGTGGGCATGGTGAGCGAAGAGAAGATCGAGCATTCCAAGGTCCAGAAGCTCTTCGGCTTCGAAGGCCTCACGCGGGCGGAGCTCGAGGAAGCCCAGGCGGGGGACATCATCGCGCTGGCCGGCCTCGAGGGCACGGAAATCGGCAAGACGGTGACGGCGCCGGACCACCCGGAGCGGTTGCGGGGCATCGCGGTCGAGGAGCCCACGATCTCGGTGGACTTCTCGGTCAACAACTCGCCGCTCTCGGGCCGCGAGGGCAAGTACGTCACCAGCCGGCAGGTGCGGGATCGTCTCTACAAGGAGCTGGAGCGGAACGTCGCGCTCAAGGTTGAGGACACCGACCTGCCCGAGGTAATGACGGTCTCGGGGCGGGGAGAGCTGCACCTCGCGATTCTCATGGAGACCATGCGGCGCGAGGGGTTCGAGTTCCAGGTGAGCCGCCCGCGCGTGATCCTCAAGGAAGACGAGAACGGCGAGCGGCTGGAGCCGTACGAGGAGCTCCTCATCGACGTTCCGGAGGCGATGCTCGGTGTGGTCATGGAGAAGCTGGGTCCACGGCGGTCCGAGTTGATCGACATGAAGAACGCGGGCCACGGAATGACCCGGGCCTCGTTCCGGATTCCGGCGCGCGGCCTGTTCGGGTATCGGTCGGATTTCATGACCGACACCCGGGGCGAAGGCGTCATGCACCACCGGTTCATGGAGTACGGGCCCTGGGCGGGCCCGCTGGCCGGCCGCAAGCGCGGGGTCATGGTGGCGGACCGGCAGGGGGTGGCGGTGGCGTTTGCGCTGTTCAGTTTGCAGGAGCGCGCGGCCATGTTTCTCAACCCCGGGGACCCGGTATACGAAGGAATGATTGTCGGGGAGCACGTGCGTTCGGGCGATCTCGACGTGAACATCACGCGGGAAAAGAAGCTCACGAACATGCGCACCACGGCGTCCGATGAAATGATCCGGCTGGAAACGCCCCGGGAAATGACCCTCGAGGGCGCGCTGGAGTACATCGAGGAGGACGAATTGATCGAAGTCACGCCCGGAGCGATCCGGCTGCGGAAGCGGGCGTTGGGGGCGACCGATCGTCGCAAGGCGGCTCGCCAGGCGCGCGGAGCGGAGGAGTCCTGATGTCCAACATTCTTACAGCGGGGGGGTGGGCCATGCTGCCGTGGGAAACGTCGGGTTCGCCGCTGGGCGCCGCGCGACGCGGGGCTGAGGACGGTGACGACGAGGAAGCCGCTACGGAGGAGGAGTTCGAGGAAGAGGATGAGTACGATGACGATGAAGACGAGGAGGATAAAGACGAAGACGATGACGAGTCAGAAGATGAGGACGAAGAAGAAGATTACGACGCCCCGGAAGAAGAGACCGACGACGAGTGAAGAGTGGGGCCTGTAGCTCAGGTGGTTAGAGCGCACGCCTGATAAGCGTGAGGTCGGTAGTTCAACTCTACCCAGGCCCATAAGGTAAAGCGAAACCCCGCGAGCACATACGCTCACGGGGTTTTCTCGCGCATGCCGCTATTGTGCCTCTTTTGTGCCCCGGACCGGCGACGAAAGAGGCTCCGGCCTCGGTCGCCGTACCTATCCGGTGCCGTTCTGCACCACCGGATACGACATCCTTGATACGCAAACCCTCTTGTGTGACGGAGATAATTGGGTGGCCGAGCTCACCGGCAATCCGCTTCTTGATCTCGAACAGCTGGCGCCCGCGGAGTATGCTCCAATCATTGGGTACTGCCCCCAGCCAAACGACACCTGAATCCCTCATTTCCGGATACGGCTTGAGGTCGGCGATCACGACTGGCTCCCGTCGCCCATCTGGCGCTCATACGACTGGCGCACGAGCCCCATGACGTACGGCAGCTCGTCGAGCGACCTGTTCGACGCCATGTTGGCAAGGAAAAGCATCTGGCCGTCGCTGGAGCGCGTTACGAGCGACAGCTCCTCGCCCTTGTGCATCACCTTGAAGCGGGGGTCGCGCATCCCGTCTTTCCCGCCCATCGCCTCCATGTCCTTCTTCCAGCTCTTGCCGTAGGGCGGGTTGGCGAGCATGAAGTCGAACTCTTGCGCCGGGAAGGCATCGTGCGAGAGGGTGGACCATTCCGCGCCGCCGACGATGTGGTCCGCGCTCTCGCTCTCCCCTTTGAGCAGCATGTCCGCCTTGCAGACGGCGTATGTCTCCGGATTGATCTCCTGCCCATAGAGCACACTCTTCACGTCCTGCTTCCGCTTCGCCCCGATGGCCGTGAGCGTTTCTTCCCCGACGGTGAGCATGCCGCCCGTGCCGCAGGCGCAATCGTAGAGCAGGTAAGTGCCGGATTTGAGCTGGCTCTCGATCGGCAGGAATACGAGGTTCGCCATGAGCCGCACAGCGTCGCGCGGCGTCCAGTGTTCCCCGGCCTCCTCGTTGTTCTCCTCGTTGAATCTCCGAACCAGTTCTTCGAAAACCGTACCCATCGAGTGGTTGTCCACCCGGGCAGGGGACAGGTCGATCTCGGGGTCGAGGAACTTGTTGATCAGCGTTCCGAGGGCGTCGGCCTTGGACAGGGTGGAAAGCTGATTCCGGAGTTTGAAGTTCTCGATGATGTCCTGGACGTTGGGCGAGAACCCGTTCAGGTAGTCCTCGAAGTCCGCCAGCAACTGTTGCTGGCTGCCGCGGGACTGGAGATCGCGCAATGTGAACTTCGATGTGTTGTAGAAGGATTGGCCCGCCGCATCCCGGAGTGCGGCCGCCTGCTCGGTGATGCCGCTCTTGTCGAGGAGTTTCTTGGTTTCGAGGACCTTGCTCTTGGTCGGCTCGAGCACCGCGTCCATGCGCCGGATGACGCACATCGGCAGGATGACGTCGGGGTACTTGCCGCGCTTGAACAGGTCGCGGAGGACATCATCGGCGATGCCCCAAATGAAGGAGACGATCTTGTTGTGGGTGCTCTGGTCCACTATCTGTTGCGCTCCTCTATCGGTCCAGGTGGCGGGCTTTCTTTTTCTTGGCGTGTTTGATCTGCAGTTTCACGTCCATGCTGAACCCCACACCGACGATGTGGTAGGTGCGGTTGTAGAACTTCGCATAGTCCGGCCGGTAGATGTAATGCAGGTCAACCTTGCCGTGCTTCATGAAGTCCCATTGCAGGCCGACGGAGTTGCGCCAGTTGTCGACGGGGAAGACGCCGGTGAAGGCAAAGTACGGCTCCACCGAACCGTACACCGTTACATGCTTGGTGGCTGGTATCTTCGCCCGCACGCGCGTGCGCAGGACTCCCCGTGACCCCTGCTCTGCGTCGTCGTCCTCAAACTCGCGCTGGTACTGAAACATGGGACGAAACGAGATCGTGAGGCGGCCTCTCTTCGTTTCCAGCTCGGCGCCGACACCAAATCGATGAGAGACTTCCTCGGCGACCCTCGCGAGCCGGTAGTTGGCGAAGACAGCCAGGTGCTTCCGAAGGGGGTGGCCCAGCTCGCCGCTGACGTACGAGCCGTGATAGACCGACGAATTGCCGATCATGCGGCCTTCGTAGCCGACCGACGCGTCCCACTTACTTGGGAGGTTCAGGTTCACCTGCGCCGCGAACCGGCTCTGCACGTCCACCGGGTCCTCCCGGCTGGTCTGCGCGCGGAGTCCGGCACCGTTTGCGAGTGCAAGGACGAGCGCCGCCCGGCAGGTTTGCTTGTGCATGGAAATCACCGTACTGTATATGGTGTCCGAGCCGCCCGGCAAATGAAGATCCTGCCGAGGCCAAGCGCGAGGCAGGAACGACCCACACGTCGTGCAGCAGAGGTCCCCCACGGATGGTCAGCCCAACTGGCACGAATCAGGTGAGTTCGCGGTTGTCGCCTCGCTGGTCGCCGGGCGCTGCCGTGGTTGTGCTGGCGGTCCTGCTTGCGTTTGCCGGCGTCTCCTGCGAACCGACGCCTGTCGTCAGGGGCTCCTCGTTCCGCGTTGTGGTGATCTCGCTCGACGGATTGCGGCCAGACGCCATAACTGCGGCGAATGCACCCACGCTCATGCGCCTGATCCAGGAGGGTGCCGCGACCCTCACGGCGCAGACGGTACTGCCCAGCCTGACGTTGCCGGCCCATACGTCCATGGTCACCGGGCTCGTCCCGGAGCGGCATGGCATTACCTGGAACGACGACACGTCCCCGCCAGAGCCGGTTGACCTGATCACGATCTTCGATTACGCGACGCGGGCGGGGTACACGAGCGCGATGTTCGTCGGGAAGTCGAAGCTCATCCCTCTCGTGCATCCGGGGGCACCGACGAAGGTGAGCATTCCCCCGGTTGGCCAGGTCTGGGGGTCCGAAATCGTCAGCGCTCAGGTCCGGGAGTACCTGTCGGCCGCGACGGCCCGGCCCAACCTGCTGTTCATTCATTTTCCCGACATCGACGCCGCGGGTCACGCGTACGGGTGGATGTCGACCCAGTATCTCGCTGCCGTGCAGCACGCCGATTCGGGCGTTGCCCGCGTCTGGCAGGCCGCCAAGCAAACCTTCGGCTCGGACCTCACGCTGATCGTGACCGCGGATCACGGAGGGGTCGGCGGTGGTCATGCCGAGGGCTCGCGCCTGTCCACGACGATTCCGTGGATTGCTTGGGGGAACGGAGTCACGCCGAAAATCCTGTCTAGTGATACCCGTGGCGTTGACACCGGGCCGACCGCGCTGTGGCTCCTCGGGCTCTCCCCGCCGACGGATTGGGACGGCGTGCCCGTCACCAGCGCGTTTCCGGCGCTGGCGCCGTAGGTCCGCGCAGAAAGTCCTCGAGTTCCAGCCGGCGGTTGGCGACAAACCCCTTGAGCGTCGGCAACGCGTTGATGAAGGCCCCGCTGCTCGTATGGGTGTGTCCGGGCTGCTCTCCGTTCAGACCGATGACGTGCGGCGCGACCATTCCGTGGTACTTCTCGAAAAGTCCGTCCAGCCTCCCCTGCGTGAAGACGCCTTGGTAGAAGGCCTGCAGCTGGGCCCGGTAGCGCGCCCAGTAAACCGGGTCGTCCGCGAGGTAGCGAATCAGCGGCCCGTCCGTGTCGTCCACTTCCGTCAGCGCGAGGTCGACGCCGGCGTCAGGGTCGAGGTAGAAGGAGTTGTTCTGGTCCCAGGGAATCCACCGCAGCTGTCCGGACGAGTGGTGGTAGAGGTAGTAGTTGTGAGGGACGATGCCGTATGCGTCCCAGCTGACGATGGTGTTGTTGACGGCCAGGTACTTGAGGAAGAGGTCGACGTCGAACACCGTTTCGAGATTGGCGCGCCACTGCGCAGGATTGCCGGACCGCAGGTCGGTGTCATTGAGCGCCCTGATCAGTGCCCGGATGTCTGAGAAGTCCGTGGTCGTCCGATTGTTCTGCTGCGGGAAGTCCGATTCGCGCGTCCATCCCAGGAGTGTCGCGAACGGCTTGTAGAGGGTTCCGCGCTCCTCGCCGAACTGGTCCAGCAGCATTTGGTCCTCGACCGCTTCGACCATCGTGTAGACGCCGTTGTACACGAGCCCCTGCCCGAGATCGATGTACACCCGGTAGTACGCCGTCCGCGGGGACGGCACTCCCGCCAAGCGGAACACCTCGTTCGCCACCTTTTCCCGCAGCAGCGACGGGTCAAAGGCGTTGGGGGCCATGGTCGTCTCCCGAAAGCCGTAGAAGCGCTGGTTCCAGGTTTCTGGGTACGTGTCCTCGAATTCGTCGAACTTGAGCCGGAACGGGAGCTTGTAGTTCCCCGCGTTCCACGAGTAATTGAGGGACGCGGCGCCCTTCAGGCGAAAGCCGACATGCTTCCACGTCTTCCCGTTGAAGCGAAGCTCGGCGTCGACAAAATCGGGGTCCTCCGACGGATAGGGGCCGCAGCACGGATGATCGCCGGCGCCAAAGTCGAAACCCCAGAGGTGGGTCATATTCGCGCGGATGCCCGCCCATTTGGAGGCGTTGAGGATGATGTCCATCCGGTTGACGGAGTCCTGGGGGAAGACGACGGCGTAGTTCGCGGGCGACTGGCCATGGGTGGCCTTGGTCCAGTCGGAGTTGTAGTTGGCAGGGTCGAACGGCGCCCTGCACGAGGCGAGGAGGATTGCCCCGAGAGGGAGGCACTTCAAGACGCTTCGCATGGTCGAGTCGAGTTTATGCTCCGGTTGGAGACTTGCCAAGAGCCGATGCGCCTTCCGCATGCCGATACGGAGTACAGGTCCGCGAGCGTCCCGGCCGCCCGGCGTCTGAGGTATGGATCCTGACGGTGGCTCGGCGGGCCGGAGCGGCTCGTTCTGCCCGTTGGGCACCATCAGCACATCGCCGTGGGCATGCTCGCCGTCGGCCACGGTGAAGGCGGAGTCTCCGGGCTGGGGGATGAACGTGATACCTCCGCTCCGCCCACCGTGGCCGACGGAATAGGTGCCGACCCACTCTCCGACCAGCAGAGGGCGGGCGGCCGGGTCCGCGCGAATGGGAAACGGCGCCGGCGCAGCCGACGAGCAGGGCGGCGATCAGCGCGATGTTCGTCAAGAGATTATCTCCGCGGGCATTTCCTTCTCGACGGCCTGCCCCTTCACGCTGCTTACGTAGAACACCTTGGCGTCCTCGCGCGACTTCACGACCCGCTTGACCACGGTGTCCTCGAAGTAGATGCCGGCGTCGTTGTAGCAGGCGTACCTGCGCTGGCGCCGCCCAGGACGATCCCCTGGTCCCAGGCCTTCCGCAGGATCACGTCAATGCAGTGTGCCTTCCAGATGACCTGCTGGTTGAGCGTGTTCCCGCCGGACGCGACGATGCCGTCCACCGAGAGGAGTACTTCCTCCCAGGTCTTGTCCTGCCGGTAGCTGGAAATGAAGCTGTTCTGGATGCTGGGCTCGACGTCCAGGTCCTTGCAGTTCTCCATGAACGTGCCGGGCCGGTCGGCCGAGGCCGTGGGGAGGTAGAGGATCTTCGGCCGCGGTTTCCCGGTCAGCTCGGCCATGTACTTGATGAAGGCCTTGTTGAACCCGCCGGGAGGTCAGTCGTGGTGAGCCAGCCGGGAATATGCATCGGATGGTGGCAGCGCGCCTCAGGTATTAAGATTGCCCCCGAATCCCCTCGGAGTGTTCGCGTGAAAAAGGTTCTGAAGGTCATCGGTATCCTGCTAGGTCTCGTGGTGCTGGCGGCCGGGGCGTTCTACCTGTGGGCCGGGAGCGCGGCCAACAGCAAACTTGCCACGTCGTACACGGTCCACGCGGTAGACTTTCCCGTTCCCTTCCCGCTGGACTCGGCCGAAGTGAGGAAGATGCGGCTCCGGCCAGAGGCCGCGGCGAAACTGGCCGGCGAGCGGGCCCTGGAGCGGGGCGAGCATCTCGTCGAGTCGCGCTACGGGTGTCTCGAGTGCCACGGCGGGGGCTTCAGCGGGGGCGTGATGGTCGATGCGGCGCCCATCGGCCGCCTCTTCGGCCCCAACCTCACCACCGGCAAGGGCAGCAGGACGCTGGAGTACCACGTCGCCGACTGGGACCGCATCGTGCGCCACGGCGTCCGCAAGGACGGCCTGCCCGCGATCATGCCCTCCGGCGATTTCGAGATGATGAGCGACCAGGAGCTGTCGGATATCATCCACTACATCCGGTCGTTCCCGCCGGCGGACAACGAGGTGCCGCCGCGCACGCTGGGGCCGGTGGGCAAGGTGCTGGTGGCGACCGGCAAGATCGTCCTGTCGGCCACGGTGCTGGACCCGCAGGCGGCCCACGCGGCGATGCCGCCCGCGGCGGCGGTGACGCTGGAGTTCGGGAAGCACATGGCGACCACCTGCACCGGTTGCCATTCGCGTGACCTGGCGGGCGGGCCGATCCAGGGCGGGGACCCGGCCTGGCCGCCGGCGCGGAACCTCACGCCCACGGGCCTCGCGGGGTGGACTTACGAGCAGTTCCTGGGGGCCATGCGAGAAGCGAAGCGGCCGGACGGCACGATGCTCAAGGAGCCGATGGCAGGCATGCCCAAGTTCGCGAACAAGATGACCGACGTGGAGCTGCAGGCGCTGTGGATGTACCTCAAGTCGGTGCCGGGGGTGGCGAGCCGGTAGGCCTCGGGCCTGCCGTTGAAGACGGTCGCCAGTATCGTCTTTCTGCTTCTGTTGCTGCTGCCGCATCCTGCGGTGGCGCAAAACCTCACGATCCAGTTCCTGAACGTCGGCCAGGGTGATGCGGCGCTGATCACCACGCCAGAAGGCCGGCACGTGCTGATTGATGCGGGCCGAAACCCGTACATGGTTGCCACCCTGCTGAAAGGCGTGGGCATAGACACTCTGGACTTGGTAGTCGCCTCCCACGGGCATGCAGACCATATCGGCGGCATGGTGCAGGTCCTGCTGAACACCGTGGTGCTCTCTTATGTGGACAACGGTGCTCCGGATGACAGCAAGACATTCGCGTCGCTCAAGGCTGCCGTCAGCGCCGAGTTTGGCGGCCAGCCGCCCCCAGTGCGGCAGACGGACAGCGTGGGCATGGTGACGTTTCACGTTCTCCCCGCCAACCCCGAGGCCCGCACGCAGAATGAAGCGTCCGTCGGGGTCCTGGTGCGTTACGGGAGATTCGAGGCGCTGTTCACCGGGGATTCAGAGGAGCGGGAGCTGGCGTACTGGCTCGAGCATGACTCGATTCCGAGGGTCGAGGTGGTCAAGGTGGCCCATCACGGCGCCGAGAACGGCACGACGGACGCGTGGACGCTGGCCACTCGCCCGACGCTGGCGGTGGTGTCGGTGGGGCTCAGGAACTCGTACCGCCACCCGTCGCCGGCGGCGGTCGAGATGTGGGAGTCCGCGGACGCGACCGTGGTGCGTACGGATCGGTTGGGCATGATCACGGTGACAGCGGATTCGACGGGGGGGTTCAGGCTTTCAACCAGGACCGGGAGTTGGAGGTCCGACTCCCTCTATCTCGTGCGCCCCTGAACGCCTTGGAAGCGGGCTGGTGGCGGTTACGGCTGCGTCGGCGTGGCCGCGAAGTACCGCCTCCCGTCCCACACGACCGGCACCGCACGCACAATACAGAAGACGGCGGTCGCGTAGACGAGGACGTCGGTTACGGGCCGGGCTGCCTGAATGAACGCGCCGCCCGCCTGGCCCATGCGTTCGAGCCCGAGGACAATGCCCAACCCGCAGAACGCGACTGTCTTGAGCACGCCGTAGGTTGCCCTGCTCCAGCGGGACGCCGTGAGCTCCTTCGCCCAGCCTGACTCCATCATGGACTTGGTACCAAATGGCGTCTTTCCCTGCTGGAATGCCACGGTGCGGATCAGGTCCGTGACCACCGTGCGCGCGATGATGACGGCGGCGATCCAGTAGGGTACGTAGGGCGTTCCGTCAGGATGCTGGCGGATCGCGAAGAAGACCCACACCACAAGTTCAACGATCCGGTCCCCGGCAATGTCGAGCAGCGCGCCAATATCCGACGCCTCGTTCCGCTTCCGTGCCACCCATCCATCCACCACGTCCAGAACGATCACGACGACCAGGAGGAAGACCATGGCGAGGTCTATCCACCAGAAGTCGAGGTACGTCTTCCGCGCCCAAACGCCCACCACCCCGAAAAGCAGCAGGACACGAGCGAGGACTACGAGGTTCGCCACTGTGGTGCCTTCCCGACCGGAGCGAGTTCTGGGCGCTTCGCACTGATACGGTCGCCGGAGGAGCGTCCCAGCATGTGCCTCAGGGCCCACGGCATGAGATAGAGGTACCCCCAATGGAGTTCCGCCGCGAGCCTTACCACCCACGACCGGGGTGGCGCCGGTGGCAGAGGGTCTGACCACGTTTTGTCACCGGGAATCCCCAACGCTTCGGTGAGGGCCGCCGCGATGCGCGCGTGGCCCGCCGAGTTGGCGTGAATGCGGTCCAGGCTCCAGAGCCTGGGGTCAGATCCCACCGGGTATTTCGCGAAATCCACGAGGATGGCGCCGCTCGCGGCCGATGCGTTCCGCAACGCGTCGTTGAGCGCCCGTACGCGGCCCGCGATCGGCCGGGCCAAAGGCAGGACGGGGGAGAGATCGGGGAGCGTGAACCCGAGTACCGTGGCGCCGCCCGCAATCAGCGTTCGCTGCATGTATTCGACGTCTCCGGCCACCTGGTCTACATCGAAGCCCAGCCGGATCACGTCGTTGGTGCCGGTGAAGAGCGTCGCCAGGTCGGGCTTCAAGGACGCCGCACGCTCGAGTTGCCCGTCCCGGATCTGCCGGGTAGTGCGGCCCCGGATGCCGAGGTTCGCGTAGAGCAGGGGAGTCGTCTGCGCCGCCGCGACCCGCTCGGCCACGCGGTTGGCCCAGCCGCAGTAGCCGCCCCGTCCGTCGGGGTCGTCGAGCCCTTCCGTGGAGCTGTCGCCGATGGCGACGTAGCGCTCGAACACTCGCGGTGAACCTGTCATGGCCCGGATAATACTCACCACGCGGGCACCACGATTACATTGGGGGCCTATGGTAATTGTCTTCCGGCCCGACGTCAGCGAAGCTGACCTCCAGTTCGTCATCGACCGCGTCACCGAGGCGGGGCTCAAGACCCACGTCTCGCGTGGGACCTCCCGGACGATCGTCGGCTGTATCGGCGACGAGGACCGGCTCCGCGAGCTGGCCCTCCAGTCCCTGCCGGGCGTCGAGACGGTTGTCTCCATCGAAAAACCGTACAAGCTGGCCGCGCGCGAGTACGCCGCGGGCGCCACGGTCATTCCGTTGGGCAAGGCTCGCCTGGGCGACGGCAGTTTCTCGGTGATCGCGGGGCCGTGCTCGGTCGAGAATGCCGAAATGCTGCTCTCGACCGCCAAGTCGGTGAAGGCCGCCGGCGCCATCGCGCTCCGGGGCGGGGCGTTCAAGCCGCGCACCTCTCCGTACTCGTTCCGCGGGCTGGGCGAAGAGGCGCTGGAGATCCTGGCCTCGGTGCGCGAGCAGACCGGGCTCCCGGTCGTCACCGAGGTGATGGACACCCGGCAGGTCGAGGTCGTCTGCAAGTACGCGGACGTGCTCCAGATCGGCGCCCGCAACATGCAGAACTTCTCACTTCTCTCCGAAGTCGGGCAGGCGCCCAAGCCTGTCCTCTTGAAGCGCGGGCTGGCCGCCACGATCGAGGATTTTCTCCTGGCTGCCGAGTATGTGCTGAGCTGCGGGAACCGGAACGTGATTCTCTGCGAACGCGGCATCCGGACGTTCGAACGGGCCACACGGAACACGCTGGATATCGCCGCGATCCCGGTGCTCAAGGCCGAGACCCATTTGCCGGTGATCGTAGACCCGTCACATGCGGCTGGCCGGCGGGACCTGGTCCTGCCGCTGGCGCTGGCCGCGGCGGCCGTTGGAGCAGACGGACTCATCGTGGAAGTGCACCCCGATCCCGACCGGGCGCGGAGCGACGGGGATCAGAGCCTCGACTTCAAGGCGTTTGCCGGCCTGATGGGTGACGTGATGGCACTGCGCGAAAGCGCCGCGCTCAGGAAGAAATGAAAAGGGCTGCGGAGGTCCGCAGCCCTTAGCGCTTCAGCGCCGTTACGAGCGCGCCCTTTCAGGGCGCGACCTACTCAGGACGCTTCTTCGCCTTCCGACGCCGCGCCGCGGCCGCCTGCTGCTTCAGCCGCTTGGCGATGCTGGGCTTGACGTAGTGGCGCTTCTTGCGCAGGTCCCGAAGAATGTTCGAGCGCTGCACCTTGCGCCGGAACGCCTTGATGGCCCACTCGATGTGGTCACCTTCCCGCAGTATGATCTCGGTCAATCCCGGCCTCCCGCTGAACGCGCGCGTCCGGCCCGGCTCAATGGCCGGCGCCGATTCTGTTCCGGCGGCTCGTGCGGTGTGAGTACAACCCGCAGCACGCCGGTCGCCAAATCTACATCCCACATCGAAATCCTGGGCTTCACGAAATTGACATAGTTCTCGGGGCTCAGCGTGTCCGGCGTGGAGTCCAGGAAATCCAGGACCCGCATACGGAGCAGCACAAACCCGAGGCCGCTCTGCGCCGCCGAAATCCGGAGGCCGATCGGGTCGTCCAGCGTCCGTCGCACCGATCCCTGGATCACGCCCAGCACGCGCTGGAGAATATCCTTCATTTCCGTGTCGTCGCGCTTGGCCCGGCGCTCGAGCTGGGCCGCGGTTTCGGGCTCGCACAGGGCCAGGATACGCGTCCGGATCTCTTCGGCATCGGGACCGACGACGTCCTTGGTGCTGTTGGCCCGCTCCGCCGTGGCGCACATCGCCAGGTCGTTCCGGCCCAAGCCCAGGAAGCGGGTCACCTTCTCGTAGATGTCGGTCCGGGACGGCAGCGGCGGCCGGCGCTTACCGTTCATCAGTTGCGTCATGTACTCCACGGGGACTTCGGCAACCTCGGCCAACGCGTCAACGGTCCGCTCAGTTTCCTCGAGCCGGTCCTTGAGGAGCTCACCGACTTTCACGGGCTTCTTGAGCTGCGACGCTGGTTTCATTCCGCCGATGCCCCCGAATTGCCTACTTGTGCCGGAACGTGATCCGACCGCGTGTCAGATCGTAGGGTGACAGTGCCACGGTAACCCGATCGCCCATCAATACGCGGATGCGGAACCGCCGCATCTTGCCTGCCATGGTCGCAAGGACTCCGTGACCGTTCTCCAACTCGACGCGAAACGTCGTGTTGGGAAGGACGTCCTTAACCGTTCCTTCCATCAGTATGTCTTCTTGCTTTGCCACCGTACCTCAGATACCGCAGGGAAACAAAAAAGCGGGACGCCACTTCGGCCCAGTCCCGCTTGCCGCTTGCTCGCCCAACCGACCCTCTAGCCGGTGGCAAGTCTGGAGAGAGAGAATGGTAAGGGGTCTCCCCAGCCGGGTCAACGAACCCGGAAGAGGGACAAAAGGGCGTTCCAGGCGCCGCGAACGGGGGTCGCCTCCGGGGCGCGAGCCATGGCCCCACCCAGGGCATCCAGGAGCTGGTCGCTGGTGAATGGCTTCCGGACATCCCCGTGCGCACGCTTGAGGTCGCCGATCAACTGCTCGCCCGTCATGCCCGGCAGGCGGAGGCCGGCCATGACCAGATCGGTGGCGAAGTGGCGGTACTGGGCCAGCGCCCCTTCGCCGTCTATCGCCTCGACCACCTGGTAGCCTTCGACGACCAGCCGGCGCTTGAGCACGTTCCGGGTCTTCTCGTCATCGTCTATCAGCAGGACCGTTGCCATGAGGGCGCTCTCAGGGTGCGAGTGGCGGTTCGGGCGGCAACATGGACTGCTCAGGTACGCCGGAAATCGTGAGGGTGCGGAAGCACCGCCGACAGCGAAGCTCCCACACTAGCCCGGTGTTCTCCGGGCCGGCGAATGGATGACTCAGCACCAACTCACCGTTGCAACACGGGCAGGTAGGCCGGCCACCCGGCGCGAGTGTGCGCTCACGGATCTGCCGGGCTTCTTCCAGGGAGAACCGGGCGGTGGACCCCGGCGCGTCCGGCCGGTCCTCGGCCATGTGGCGCACGAGCCCAACCAGGACAGGCATGTCGAAGGGCTTCCAGACCACCGGGCGCCCCGCCTGGGCCAGTTGCGCCCGTACTTCTGGGTCATCGCCCCACGCCGTGACAAACACCAGCCGCTCGGCGAGGTCTGGCCGCTCGGCCTTGAGGGCGTCGAAGACCTGGAACCCGTTGAAAAACTCCATCCGGACATCGCACACGACGGCCACTACTGGGTGGAGGCCGATCGCGGCCATCGCCGCTAGTCCGTTCTCCGCCTGGACGACTGCCATTCCATTGCGACTCAACACTTTAGCGATTGCCCGACGGGCGTCCGGGTCATCGTCTACGACCAAGACAGGGCCTGACGCCCTGACCTTGCCGGCCGCCGGACTTGGGTCAGCCGACGACGGTGTCTGTGCCGAACCACCCCCCTGCGCGGGGTGATCGCTCGCCGCTCATGCTGGGCATCCTGCTCACCGTGCTCAACGTGGTGTTCAACATCGTCCTGATCACCGGCTGGGGGCCGTTCCCGAAGATGGGCACGGCCGGCGCAGCCGCCGGAACGGCCGTGGCGGGCGCCATCGTTACCGTCGTGGCCATCTGGCTCCTGTTCTCGGGGCGCACCCCGGTCCATTGGCACCGCGGCATGAACTGGAAGCCCGACTGGGTCATCATCCGCCAGCTGTTCAAGTTCGGATTGCCGACCGGGTTCCAGGGCGTGGCGATGAACATCGGCGGCGTGCTCATGCTCCGGTTCATGGGATCACTGCAGGAGAGCGCGCATGTCCAGGCCGCGTACGCCGTCGCCTACACCGAGCTGTTTTCGTTCGTGACGTGGACATCGGTGGGCATCATGGGCGCCACGGCCGCGGTGGCGGGCCAGAACCTGGGTGCGGGGAAACTGGAGCGCACCGCGCGAGCGGTGCCGATCGCGGCCGGCATAGGGCTTTCCATTGCCGCCTTCTTTGGCATCTTGTTCGTGCTGATTCCCGGGCCGCTGCTCGCGATATTCGGCATGACCGACCCGGACTCGGTGCGGGTCGGCACGCAGCTGCTTGCGTTCCTCAGTGTCTCGGGATTGTTCATCACCGTGGCGCTCGCCTTCACCGGCGGGCTCCAGGGCACGGGCGACACCAAGAGCCCGTTCTACATATCACTCGTCTCGCAGGTGGCGATTCCGATCGGCATCTGTTCTGCGCTGCAGGCGGCCGGGAACCTCACGCCCACGGGCATCTGGTTCGCGATCGTGGTGGGGCATGCTACGCGGTGTGTGTTGTCGGTGTTTCGGTTCCGGCAGGAGAAATGGCGTTCGATTCGTGTGGAAGGTGCCCCAGCTCCCGCCTAGTTCAAGCTTCCCACCATCCTATCTCCCCCTTGTGGCCGGCGAGCTGTGTTCGTCGGGCGGCAGGTCCCTGCGGCTGATGACCGAGAAGTGTTTCGGGCGGCGGCTGCGCACTTCCATGTGCTTCCGCGGCACGTCTACGACCTGCTCGCCCACGCGCACGGATATTCGGATGATTTGACCATGGTCAGTTAGTCTGGCGGCCTTCGCCCAATCGGCGCGAGTCGGCCGGTGCCGTCGCCCGGTCCCACCACCCGGCGATCGCGTGCTGGTAACGGTGCGCGAGCCACGCCGCCACGACCGTCAGTCCGCAGCCCGCCAGGAACCACCGGCCGATATCCGCCACCGTCGTGCCGCGGACGTACATGGTGACGACCGTGAAATCGTTGAGCATGCCGCCCTTGCCCTCGTCGTAGAGCTCCCGCATGAAGTCACTCGTCGTGAGCCCCCACGCGAACGACACGTCATGAAACAGGATGACGAACGCGGCCATGGCATACGCCGGCCGCTCGTCCACCTGGAGAATCGCGTAACCGCTGATCGCCCGGTATAGAAACACGCCCGCGATGATCAGCTCGGTACCGTGTCCCATGGCGAGAATCAGGACGTCCGCCCAGTCGGCGAACACGATGAACGAGTAGAGCACGACGATGCCCACGAGCGCCACGGCCGTCGGGATGTGCCGCCGCACCCGCCACCCGGCGTACGCCAGGAGTCCGTAGACCACCACGACGATCCACATCCGTTGTTCCTCCTCGATGGATGTGACGCCGCCACCGTACGCGAAGTCAAACGCGGGCACCGCGGGGTAGCCGAAGACCCACGCGACGACGGCATGACCCAGCTCGTGCGCGATCGTGATGAGCGGGTTGAGCAGCATGCCGAAGAACGGCAGGAAGGTCAGGACAGCAGCGATCATGAAGCCGAGCCCGAGCGCGCGCCAGCCCTCACGCGAAATCGTGGCGGCCCCCACCGGGGCTCTCCACTCATCCGGCGGGCCGGCGACACTCATCCAGTTACCCGGTACTCGCCCGATCCTTCCCCTCGGCGCTGCCCCCGGGCCAAGCTCCACTTGAGCAGTGGGGGCGTCGCCATCGTGGTGACGATGACCATGATTACGACCGCCGAGTAGACCGCGTCGTCGATGATGCGCTCGGCCCCCACCGTCAGTGTCAGGCCGATGCTGGCGAAGATGAGGCCGACCTCGCCGCGCGGAATCATGCCGATCCCGATGGAGAGCCGGTCGAGGCCGCGCCCGGTTGCGCCGAAGTAGCAGGCCTGCTTGCCGATCACGGCGGCGCCGATCAGCGCCGCGGCGAGGCCCAGCACCTCGACACGCGCAAAGCTGTCGAGCTGGACCCGCATCCCCATGAGCACGAAGAACACCGGCACGAGCAGGGTCGCAACCGGGCGGATCAGGTCTTCCAGGTGCCGCTCGCCCCGCTCGGTGAAGTCCCGCCAGTGGACCCGCTCCAGGATGAGGCCGGCGGCGTAGGCGCCCACGATGGGCGCCAGGCCCATGGCGGCCGCACCCCACGAGAGGGTGAAGCAAAACACGAGTGCGGTGGCCAGCATCACGCCGCTCCCCTGGAGTTGCGCCGTGAGGCCGAACAGGCGCGGTGAGATCAAGGTCCCCAGCGCGAGCGCGCCCCCGAGGAACACCACCGCCTTGGCGACGATCCAGGCGATCCCGGTGTAGTCAATGCCGCCACCCGAATTGGCTGACTGGATGGCGCCGCTCACGATCGCGAGAATGACGAGGCCGAGGACGTCGTCGATCACCGCCGCCCCGAGGATGATTCGCGCCTCGGCCGATTGGGAGCGACCGAGATCCTTGAGGACCCGTGCGGTGATCCCCACGCTGGTCGCCGTCAGCGCGGCTCCCAGGAATGCGTGGGCGTAGGCGCTGTGATCCGGCAGGAGCCACGCGCCCACACCCCACCCCAGCGCGAACGGCGTCACCACGCCAAGGACCGCGACGAACAGGGACGGCAGGCCAACTTTGAGCATGTCCCGAACGGTGGATTCGAGGCCGACCTCGAACAGGAGAATCAGGACGCCGAGCTGTGCGAGGATATCGATGCTGGCGTTGGTCGAGATGTCCCGGACCCACGGCACTCCGGCGAGATAGGCGTTGCCGAGGAGCACGCCGCCGACCAGTTCTCCCAGCACGGCGGGTTGCCCAACCCGCTGGGCGAGGTGCCCGAAGGTCTTGGCCGTCGCGAGGATCAACGCGAGGGCCAGCACCACGGTCGCGATGCTGCTGCCATGATCCATTCGGTCAGCCCCTCCGCTCTTCGAGCTTGAGTTCCAGTTCGTCCAGGGTCTTCGGCCAGTCACTCTTGAGCAGCCGGGACCACGCGCGGTCGGCCAGCAACTTTCCACCGGTCTGACACGTGGCGCAATAGTTGACCTCGTTTTCCGCGTAGGCGATGCGCTGGACCGGCGAACCGCACACGGGGCATGGTTGGCGGTGGCGTCCGTGGACGGCCATGCCTTCGCGGAACGCGGTTACGCGGGTGGGGAACGTCTTCCCTCCGTCGCTCTCGTGCCGGAACTCGTCAATCCACCTCCGCAGGACCGACTGCGTCGCACCGTACAGGCGCTCGAACTCGCCGTCGTCCAGATTCTTTACCTGTTGCAGTGGAGACAGTCGCGCCGCGTGGAGGATTTCATCGGAATAGGAATTCCCGATGCCCGACAGGATCCGCGGGTCCGTGAGCGCGCGTTTCAGCGTGTGATTCTGCGCGGTGAGTGCCGCCCGGAACTCAGCCGGGGTTGCATCCAGGACTTCCAGTCCGCCGCGGTCGTGTTCGGCGAGGCCGGCCTTGCCGCGGACGAGATGAATGGAGGCCCGGCGCCTGACGCCGGCTTCGGTGAGGAGGAGCGTGCCGGTGGAGAAGTCGAACGCCGCCAGGCCGTACTTGCGAGGCACCTTGGCTTTGGCCTCGAGCCACTTGAAGCGGCCCGCGATCATCAGGTGAATGACAATGAAAAGATCGTCCGTGAGCCCCATGACGATCCGCTTGCCCAGCCGGTCGATGGAAGTGAGGGTCTGTCCGATTGCCTCGGCGAGCGGCGGGTCCACGGAGCGCACGACGAACGGGCCCGAAACACGAATGGCCTTGAGGCGTGCCCCGGCGATCCGCGGCCGCAGGGCGTCGAGGTAGGTCAGGATGTCGGGTAGTTCGGGCATGCCTCCCGGCCCCCTTGCGGTTTGTCATTCCCCGGCGCTAGGTAAACCCCTCACCCCATGGAGAGAAACATGAAGCTCATCTGTAGAATGGCGCTAGGAGCGGCGGTCTTGTTCGCCCTCCCAGTGCACGCCCAGCAACCGGCCGCCCAGCCGGTCGTGGCCAACGCGCTCCGATTCTTCCTCGGGCAGTTTTCAAATAACCTCATTGCCGCCTCCGACGACATGCCCGCGAGCAAGTACGCCTACAAGTCCACGCCCCAGCAGTTGAGCGTGGCGGACGTGGTCGAGCACCTGGCGGGCTCCAACCTGTTGTTGTGCGGATCGGCGAGCGGCGTCACCGCGCCGGTCGAGGCGAAGCTGGCCGGGACACCGGACGTCACCAGTCCCGATACACTGCGGGCGCGGCTTCGCCGGTCGTTCGATTTCTGCAAGTCGGCATTTGCATCGCTGGACGATTCCAGGCTGGCCGACAGCGTGCCCTTCTTCGGCGGCCGGAAGGTCACCCGCGCCCAGGTGATCCTGGCCCTCCCGTACGACTGGGCGGATCACTACAGCCAGATGGCGATCTACCTGCGGATCAACGGGATCTCGCCTCCGAACGCGCGGGTGCGGGCAGTTCCGACGCCCTGAAGTGAGAAGTAGGATGTGAGAAGCAAGAAGGGGCTCCGGTGCGGGGCCCCTTCTCACTTCTTACATCTTGTTTCTTACTTCATGCCGTCAGGGCTTCCGGGTCGGCGCCTTCTTCGCGGCTTCTTCCTTCGCTTCCTTTGCCTCATCCTCGTCGTCTTCGTGCTCGTGGGCGACCACCTTGCCACTCACCGCGTCAACCTGGATCTCTTCGATCCCGGGCTTGCCAGCGACCTTGATGTCGAATGAGTAGATGAGCTTCCCGCCTTCCTCTTCCAGCTCGTGGCCCTCGACCTTCCCGCCGGGAACCGCGGCCAGTGCGGTCTTGGTGGCGGCCCCTTCCGAGATCGTGGCCTTCGCCTTGAGGTGGGCTTCGGTCGGTTCCGCCTTGGCGGGGGCGGCGGCCTTTTGCTGGGCGCCCGCAGCGCCTGCCATGGCGGTGAGGAGAACTACCGCTGATGCGAAAATACGCGTGGAGTGCTTCATGAGACCCTCGTGGTGCTGCATGCGGGAATAATGCACGCCCCGCCGGCCGGGCGTACCTCTACTTGACGAGTTTCCGGTACTTGATCCGGTGCGGCACGTCCACGGACGTGCCTTTGCGCTTGTGATAGTCGGCCGCGTAGTCCTGGTAGTTCCCCTCGAACCAGACCGCCTCGCTGTCGCCCTCGAAGGCCAGGATATGAGTGGCGATGCGGTCCAGGAACCAGCGGTCGTGGCTGATGACCACGACACAGCCGGCGAACCGCACGAGCGCGTCTTCCAGCGCGCGGAGCGTGTCCACGTCCAGGTCGTTGGTGGGTTCGTCGAGGAGCAACAGGTTGCCGCCCTTCTTGAGGAGCTTGGCCAGGTGCAGGCGGTTCCGCTCGCCGCCCGACATGACGCCCACTTTTTTCTGTTGCTCGGTGCCCCGGAACCCGAAGCTTGCGGCGTAGGCCCGGGCGTTCACCTGCTTGTTGCCGAAGTTGAGGATCTCCTCGCCGCCGGAAATCTCCTGGAAGATGGTGTTCTTGGCGTTGAGCTCCTCGCGGCTCTGGTCTACGTAGGCCACCTTGACCGTGGAACCCACCGTCAGCGTTCCGCCCTCGGCCTGCTCCGTCCCCATGATCATGCGGAACAGCGTCGTCTTCCCGGCGCCGTTCGGCCCGATGATCCCGACGATGCCGCCGCGCGGCAGTGAGAACGAGAGATTGTCGAACAGCAGGCGGTCGCCGAAACCTTTCTTGAGCTTGTCGGCCACGACAACCTGCTCCCCCAGCCGATCCGGCTTCGGGATGAGGATTTCGGCCGTGTCTTCCCGTGCCTCGTCCGCGGCGGCAAGGAGCTGCTCGTACGCCTGGATACGTGCCTTGGACTTGGCCTGCCGGGCGCGGGGGGATGCGCGGACCCACTCCAGTTCGCGCTCCAGTGTGCGCTGCCGGGCCGACGCTTTTTTCTCTTCGACGGCGAGCCGCTTCTGTTTCTGGTCGAGCCACGACGAGTAGTTGCCCTTCCAGGGAATCCCTTCGCCGCGATCGAGTTCGAGGATGTACTGGGCCACGTTGTCCAGGAAGTAGCGGTCGTGCGTCACCGCGACGACACACCCCGGGAAGTCGTGCAGATAGTGCTCGAGCCACGCCACCGATTCCGCGTCGAGGTGGTTGGTGGGCTCATCCAGCAGCAGCATGTCGGGCTGGGAAAGGAGGAGGCGGCAGAGCGCCACGCGGCGCCGTTCGCCTCCCGACAGGTGCTTGACGGGTGAATCGGGTGGCGGCAGGCGGAGCGCTTCCATGGCGACGTCCACCTTGCGGTCCAGCTCCCATGCTCCGATCGCCTCGATCCTGTTCTGCATCGAGGCCTGTTTCTCGATCAGCGCGTTCATCTGGTCGTCCGTCATGGGTTCAGCGAACTTCGCCGACAGTGCCTCGAAGTCCGCCAGCAGCTTGCGGGTTGAGGCGACCGCCTCGTCCACGTTGCCCCGCACGTCCTTGGTCTCATCCAGCTGGGGCTCCTGCGGCAGGTAACCGACCTTGGTCCCCGGTGCGGGGGCGGCCTCGCCGACGAAATCCTTGTCCACCCCCGCCATGATCTTGAGCAGGGAGCTTTTTCCGGCTCCGTTCAGCCCGAGGACGCCGATCTTCGCGTCCGGGTAGAAGGAGAGGTAGATGTCCTTGAGCACCTGGCGGCTCGGCTGAACGACTTTGCCGAGTCCGACCATGGTGTAGATGTATTGGCCGGCGGTTGTCATGGGGGCGGAATATAGACGGGGTCACCTCGTTTGCCGACCAGAGCGCCCCGGGGCTATTCTATCGGCTCCACCATCGGTCACCCCAGAAAAAAGGCACGAAAACATGCGGTGCATGACGGTACGACTGATCGCGGTCCTCGGGATCGCGCTGGCCAGCGCTTCTCCCGCGTTTGCCCAGACACGGCTCACGACCCCGAAGGATTTCTTCGGGTTCAACATCGGCGACGACTACCAGCTGGCCAACTACCAGAAGATGACGGCCTACTGGAAGAAGCTCGCCACCGAGTCGGACCGGATCGTGGTGCAGGACATCGGCAAGACCGCCGAAGGCCGGTCCCACCTGATGGCCATCGTGTCGTCGCCGGCGAACATGAGGAACCTGGCCCGCTACCGCGGAATCTCGAAGCAGCTCGCCCTGGCCGAGGGGCTGACCGACGACCAGGCCCGCGCCCTGGCCAGGGAAGGGAAGAGCATCGTCTGGATCGACGGTGGGCTCCACGCCAACGAGGTGCTTGGTGCGCAGCAGCTGACCGAGATGATCTGGCAAATGGTCAGCCGCACCGACGAGGAAACGATGCGGATGCTCAACGACGACATCATTCTCTTCGTCCACGCGAATCCCGACGGTAACGACCTCACGGCGGACTGGTACAACCGGAACCCGGTGCCCGAGAGGCGGACCAACGCGCCCGGCCTGCCCCGGCTTTACCAGAAGTACATCGGCCACGACAACAACCGGGATTTCTTTGGCTCGACCCAGCCAGAGACGGAGAACATGAACCGGGTGATGTATCACGACTGGTTCCCGCAGATCGTGTACAACCACCACCAGGCCGGCCCGGCCGGTACCGTGATGTTCGCGCCGCCGTTCCGCGACCCGTTCAACTTCAATTTCGATCCGCTCGTGGTGGTGGAACTGGACCTGGTCGCCGCCGCGATGCACAGTCGTTTCGAATCCGAAGGGAAGCCCGGCGTGACCATGCGGTCGGGATCGAGTTACTCGACGTGGTGGAACGGCGGCCTTCGCACGACGGCGTATTTCCATAACATGATCGGGATCCTCACCGAGACGATCGGCAACCCCACGCCGATGCGGATTCCCTACGTGCCGCGCCAGGTCCTGCCGCGCGCCGATCTCCCGAGCCCGATCAGGCCGCAGGAGTGGCATTTCCGGCAGTCGATTGACTATTCGGTCACCGCGAATCGCGCGATCCTCGACATCGCGTCGCGGAACCGGGAGAACTTCCTGTTCAACATCTACCGGATGGGCAGGAACTCCATCGACCGCGGGAACCGCGATTCGTGGACCGTGACGCCCCGCAGGGTGGCAAAAGCGAACGAGGAGTTTGCCAAGGCCGACCCCCGCGGAGGCGCCGCCGGTACGTTCGACCCGTATGCCGCCGTGCTCAACGCGCCCCACCTGCGGGATCCGCGGGGTTACGTCATTCCGTCGGATCAGCCTGATTTCCTGACCGCCATCAAGTTCGTGAACTCGCTGCGTGAGGTGAACGTCACCGTCCACCGCGCCACGGCGTCGTTCCCGGCGGGCGGAAAGACCTATCCGGCGGGGTCATTCGTGGTAATGTCGGCCCAGGCGTTCCGGCCGCACGTGCTCGACATGTTCGAGCCGCAGGATCACCCGGATGACTTCCCCTACCCGGGCGCCGCGCCCACGCCCCCGTATGACAACGCCGGCTGGACGCTGGCCTTCGAAATGGGCGTCCAATTCGACCGGATCCTCGAGGGGTTCACAGGGCCGTTCGAGAAGGTGACCGAATGGAACGTCGCGGTACCTGCCGGCAAGGTGGTGTCCGTGCCGCGGGCCGCGGGCTATCTCACCGATCGTCGGGTGAACGACGCCGCTCGCGCGACGAACCGCCTGCTCGCTGCCAAGGAGAGCGTGCAATGGCTGACGGCGCCGGTGACCGTGGGCGCCAAGACCTACCCCGCAGGCACGCTGTACATTCCCGCAAAGGCCACGACGGCCACCCAGCTCGCCGCGGTCAGTGCCGCGACCGGTGTCACGTTCGAAGGGACTCCCAGCAGGCCTGCGGTCGGGTCGCTCACCCTCAAGGTGCCGCGCATCGGCCTCATGGACGTATACGGCGGCTCGATGACCTCGGGCTGGACCCGGTGGATCCTCGAACAGTTCGACTTCCCCTACACGCGAGTCTTTGCGCCGGAAATCGACAGAGGCAACCTGAACGCCACGTACGACGTGCTGGTGTTCCCGAACGGCGTCCTGCCCGATCCCAACTCGGCTCGCGGCGGGTTCGGCGGCGGGGACCAAGCGCTGGGTGGAGGGGCCCCCGCCGTTGCCACCGCCGCGATCCGCGACAGCATTGAGGCGTCGTTTGCGCCCGAGTATCGCGGTCAGCGCGGGCCGGTGACTGATACAACTCGTGCGGCGATCAAGGCGTTCGTAGAGAACGGCGGCACCGTGCTTGCCATCGGCGGGTCATCCGCCGCGGTCGCGGCGGCCCTGGGGTTGCCCGTGACCAATCACCTGGTGGAAAACGGCCAGCCGATTCCGCGCACCAAGTTCTACGTGCCCGGATCGGTGCTGACCGCGCAGGTGGACAACGCGAGCCCGCTGGCCGCCGGACTGGGCGCCCAGTCCGACGTGTTCTATGACAACAGCCCCGTGTTCAGCCTCGGTGCCGACGCGGCGGCAAAGGGCGTCAAGCGGGTGGCGTGGTTCAACACCAAGACGCCGCTCAAGAGCGGATGGGCGTGGGGCCAGTCCTACCTGGATGGCGGGTCGGCCATTCTCGAGGCGACCGTCGGGAGGGGCCGCGCGTATCTCTTCGGTCCCGAGATTCTCCAGCGGGGCCAGACGCACGGCACATTCAAGTTCTTCTTCAACGGAATCTTCTACGGGCCGGCGGTGGCGCAGAAACCGACGACCTGACGGGAGAAGGGAAACGGGAAAAGGGAAAAGTCTGCTCCGACGCGGTTTTACTTTTCCCTTTTCCCTTTTCCCGCCGTCAGAAACTGGCGCTCAGTAGAACCGCGTTCGCAAACAGCGGCAGCAGTCCCCGCCACAAGTCCCTGAAGTTCGGATCCCCCGCAAACCCGATCACCCGGCCGCGCCCCTGCCGCTCGGTCCACACGTAGGGCGACAACGCCATGCGCTCGGGCATTTCCGGCCAGAGGTAGCCCGCCAGGCGCAGTTGGGCCTTGTCGGCGTAGCGCACGACCGCCTCTCCCGCGCGCAGGTCTTTGGGCACGGTGAACACGCGGTCGGAATTGATCAGTACGCCGAACTCGGCCTGGAAGATTCCGGCCAGGAGTGGCGAGAGTGTGTCGGCGGTGACCCGCACGATCGCGCCCGGAACGCCCGCGGGGAGCGGCGCGCCACCCGCGCTGTCGGCCCGGGTCGTGTCGCGCCGGACGCGGAGCCGCGAGAGCCCGAGCCGTTCCGTCGCCAGCCAGGACGTCGCGGCGTCGAGCGTCACCAGCCGCCCGCCGTTCCGCACCCAGCCCTGGATGCGTTCCCGGCCCGTATCTCCCAGCACCCGCTCCAGGTCCGCCGCGGGAGCGGACGGGACAACCAGCACGTCAATGTCCTGGAGCGTCGCGGCATCGAGCGTCGCGACGTTGACCGTGGTGACCGGGTAGCCGATCCGCTGGTCGAACGCGTACCACGCGAAGCCGAATGAATTGCCGCTGATCGGCGCCCCGCCCGCGAGCGCGACACGGGGCGGCAGGACCGGGATCACGCTGTTGCTGCCCAGGTCCGCGCCCTCGTCCGCGAGCGCGGTGGGAAGCACGGCCACGCGCGCGCCGGTCTGGGTGGCGCGGCGGCGCACGATGTCGGCGGCGCCGGGCTCGTTCATCGCCGTCCGTACAACGAAGGCGCCGTGCGGAAACCGGGCGTCGCCGATCCGGAACGCCTTGGGCGCATACCACACCCGCACGCTGTCCGTGAGCAAGCCGGCCAGCAGGCGGATGCTCGCCTCACTTCCCGGCTCGAACGCGTATCCATACCGCGCGTCGGGAAGGGCCACTCCGGGCGCGGCGGACAGGGCCGCGGCGTCTACCGGCCCGGGCGGCGACCGCGTCCACCATGCCTTGACGCGGAACAGATACGGCATCGCCCACGCGGTGATGTCATAGAACCGGTTGGGCTGTCCGGTGCGGCGCCGCTCGATCTCCTCCTGAAGGAACGCCGAGTCGAGCTGAGCGTCCGGCTCGAGCAATGCCCGGGCCAGGCGGCCCTGCGGCTGCGCGAGGTCCACCACGTAGGAGCCGGCGGGCAGGCGGGTCGACGCGCCGGCGGGCGGAGCGGATTCGCCGTACGGAGTGGCATCCCGCACGTCCGCCGGGGAACGGAGTTGCTGAACCGTGATGCCGTTTTCGATCAGCCGCCGGGCCAGGGAATCGCCACGGCCCTGCGGGTCACGCTCGAATACGACGGCGCGCAGCGGGCCCTTTTCCCCTTCGGTAGTCGCCGACTGGCGGAACGACACGAAATCGCGAACCCGTTCCCGCGCGCGGCGCGCGGAGGTCGTCAGGGTGGCCCAGGCCGCGGTGTAGTGATGCCAGGCCGCGTCGTGCAGGGTGAGCACCGTACCGTCGTTCCGGCGAATGGCGCCACCCCCGCTCGAGGCCTCCTCGTACGTCATGCCGACCGAGCCGATCAGGATCGGCCAGCTCTCGCCGTACCCGGGGTAGAACTCGTCGTAGTTCTCCCGCCGGAAGAACGACCATCCGTGCCGCTCGAACGCCGCCGCGTTAGACGCCGCGTAGATGTCCCACCACTTGAAAATGGTGGCGTGGACGTTCTTGTTGATCGGGTCCATCGGGGGCGGAAAGAAATAGGTGGACGAGGCGCCCATCTCGTGCAGGTCCACCGCCACATGCGGCCACCACCTGAGCATCGCTGCCACGCGGCCCCGGGTCTCGGGGTGCGAGAGGGCGAACCAGTCGCGGTTGAGGTCGAAGTAGTAGTGGCTGGTGCGCGGGCCCGGCCAGCTGCCCTGGTGGATCATGGCGCCCGGATTCACCGGCACGCCGAGCGCGCCGCGATTCCGGATCACGTCCTGCACGTGCCGCTCGTGCCCGTCGGGGTTCTGCACCGGGTCAATCAGCGTGACCACGCTGTCGAGGATCATCTGCGTTTCGGCGTCGCGCCCGGCGGCCAGCTGGTAGAGCAGGGCCAGGGACGCCTCGACGCCCGAGGCTTCTCCGCCATGGACCGTGTACCCGAGCCAGGCGACCACGGGCATGCGGCCGGAGACCTGCTGCAGGTCTCCGGCCGACGCGCCGCGAGGATCAGCCAGGCGGGCGCCATCGGCGCGGATCTGTTCCAGCCGGGCCAGGTTCGCCTCGCTCGTGACCGTGATCATCAGGACTTCCCGGCCTTCGAATGTCCGGCCGACGGTATCGATCTTCACCCGGCGGCTTGCAGCCGCGACCCGCTCTGCGTACCGCGTGATCAGCGCGTGCGGGGTGAACCGGTCACCCACTTCGTATCCGAGCACCGAGCGGGGCGTGGGAACGGCTGGATCGTACGCCGTGCCGGTACTGTACGCGTGCTGGGCGGCGGCCGGGCGCGCGAGGGCCACGAAGGCGAGCAGGGCGAGTACTCTCACTCAGAATCTCCTTGCTTCAGGAAACCGTTCAATGGTTCAGCCTCCGGCCAGGGCGCCGAGCGCCCCGGGGTCGATCTCGTGCCCTCCGGCGTACTCGACTACCCGGAACGACAGGCCGGCGTCGTGCAGCCGCTGCTCTTCGGCTGCGCGCACCTTGGGTGTGACGTAGTGGTCCTCACTGCCGATCACCAGCACCAGCTCGATCCGCGCCAGCCGGTCATGGCTCGCGGTGAAATCCGCCTCGGGGGCGAACGGGCCGCCCCAGAGTACCAGCCGGTCCACCCGGGCCCGTCCCTGCACGACCCAGCGGGAGACGGTTGCGGTTCCCTGGGAGAACCCGAGCACGTGCACCCGCGCGCCCTCGCGCCGCGCTCGGCGGAACACGTGGTCGTAAAGCGTGTCGAGATAGTCCACGTAGTCGCGGATATCGATGTCCCGGTCCTCGCGCGTCATCCAGCTGGCGCCGATCTTCGCGTCGGGGCCCGCGGGCCGCACGTGGTCACCCAGGTAGAACCGCGACAGCGCTTCCGGCGCCACCACCAGCCGGCGGGGCGCCGCCAGGGTCTCGAACCGGCGCGCGAACGCGCCCGCGAGCTGGGCATAGCCGTGACACACGAACCACACGTCGCGGATCCCTTCGCCCAGCTTTCCAATTGTGTAATAGCGCGCGGTCCGGGAAACGGAGAGGTGATGCTGTTCGATCACGGCACCCGCTTGATATCGACGATTCCCACCGGCGGGGTAAGGCGCTGGGCCCCGACGGGCGACTGCTGGATCTTCCGCACCACGTCGGCCCCGCGCACGACCCGCCCGAATGCCGCGAACCCCTGGCCGTCCGCGTTCCGTTTGCCGCCAAAGTCCAGCTCGGGCTGGTCGCCGATACAAATGAAAAAGTCCGAGGTCGCCGTGTCCGGCCCCCCCCGCGCCATGCTGACGGTACCATCCTTGTGGAGGAGGCCGGTCACGCTGGTCCGCTCGAGCGCGATGGGCGCGGACCCCCGCTGCGCACGCGCGGCCGAATCGGGCCCGGCCTGGATCACTTCGATCTTCACCGGGCTGGTCGGCTGGTTGTCCGGCTTGACCGCGCGGTGGAACCGGCCGGCGGTGTAGAGGCCGGCGTCCACGTACCTGAGGAAGTTGGCCGCCGTCGCGGGAGCGTGAACGGAGTCGATTTCCATCTCGATCTCGCCCAGCGCGGTGCGGATCACGACGTGGGGCAGGCGCGTTTGCGCGCCCAGGGGCACGGCCGTTGCGGCCACGGCGAGGGCAAGGAGGAGAGTCCTCATAGTTGGCCTTATAGTATCCCCCGGCGACTATCTTTGCACGCCGTGAGCGAGAAGCCGGAAGTCCTGATAAAGGAAGAGAGCATTCGCGGCCGCGTCGATGAAATGGCGCGGCGCATATCCACGCATTACACCGATGCCGGCGTGACCGAGGTCCTGCTGGTGGGTGTCCTGCGGGGGGCCTTCATTTTCCTTGCTGACCTCACGCGCCGCCTCACGATTCCACACCGCGTGGACTTCATCGCCGTGTCGGCCTACGGAGATTCGGCCGGCACCACGCCCGGGTCGATCAAGCTCTGGAAGGACGTCACAACGGACATCGCGGGCCGCCACGTCCTCCTGGTCGAGGACATCTGCGACACCGGCCGCACCCTTCGGTTCCTGATGGAAGTGTTCTCCCGCCGTGGCCCGGCGTCGCTCAAGACCTGTGTCCTGGTGAGGAAACCCGGCAAGCGTGCGGCCGACCTCGCGAAACAGAAGAACCGGGCCGAGCCGGTTACGGTGGACTATGTCGGGTTCGAGATACCCGACCAGTGGGTGGTCGGGTACGGGCTGGACTTTCAGGACCAGTGGAGAACCCTGCCCTACATCGGAGTCATGAAACCGGAGTAGCGACGCGCTATTTCTTCTCGTCCTCTACCACCGTAGCGCGCAACACCCGGTCCAGCTGCGGAAACTCCCGGTCCATGTATTCGTTCCCTTCGTTCCGGACCCTGGTCTGGTTCGGGCCCTTGCCACCCGGCGCGGCGTCGCCGTACCCCGAGTAGAGCTTGTCCACGACCTCCATGCCCTGGGTCACCTCTCCGAAAGGCGCGAACCCCTGGGGGTCCAGGCTGCCGTTGTTCCCGAAGTTGATGAACACCTGGGTGGTGCGGCTCCCGGGGCCGGCCTTGGCATAGGTCACGAACCCGCGCGCATTAGTCTGCTTCACACTGTCGTCCGGGATCACCGCCCCGCGCCATTGGGTAGAGACCTTGGGATCGCTCGACAAGCCGAACTGCACCATGAACCCCGGCACCACGCGGAAGAACCGGGTATCGTCGTAGAACCCGTTCCGCACCAGGTAGTAGAACCGGTCGGCCCCGTTGGGCGCCCAGTCCCGGTGGACGGCGATCACGAAGGTTCCCTTGCTGGTCTCGAACTTCGCGTGGAAGGTGTCCGGCGCGGTGAGACTGGACTTGTCGCTGTTGGGCAACAGGAGCGCGACTCGGCCGCGCGGGGAGTCTTGCATCTTCCCTCCGGAACAGGCCATCAGGGTCATCACGAGGATCGTGGCGGAAAACAGTCGTTGCATACGGTCTCCGGTACGGACGGTTAGGGTAAAAGGTAGCGAGGCGTGTCTTCATTTACAGAGGCAGTTTGACGGCACGCCCGCCGGACCGTATTCTCGAACGGTGGGTACGAAGTTTCAAACGGGAGACTACGATGAAAACCTCGCGGCAAGCGGCTCTCCTTTCGTTCGCACTCGTGAGCCTGGCCGGGTGCGCCCACTCCACCCGGGCGGCAGGCACGACCGGCGTGGCCAGCATCAACCGGAACTTCTGCCCCAAGCCTTCGGCCACGCTGTACGTCACCAATGACAACTGGCTCGACATGGTGATATACGTGTACCGGGGTTCTTCGCGCGTCCGGGTCGGCGAGGTCACCGGGGTACAGTCTGCCGTGTTCGAGATTCCGGAGTCCGTCATGGGCGGCGGCACCACGTTCCAGGTCTTTGCCGACCCAATCGGTTCGTTCTCCTCCAACGGCTCGCCGAACGGGTTCGCGACCGGCGCTATCGGCATGTCGACGGGGCACCTGATCATCGACCTCCGGGTCGCCAACGTCCTGGACCAGTCGAGCTACTCCTACGGCGTGGAGTCGATAGAAGACAGCTGACGGCTAGATTCCGGCATCCTGTCCGGGATCCAGCCTATGTCGTCGTCCGTCAGCACGATCCGCGCCGCCTTCGACGCGGACCAGTTCCGCGCCCTTGGACACAAGCTCGTAGACCGGCTCGCCGGGTACCTCGGCGCCGCCACCGGGGGCGCGAAGATGCCCGTGATGCCGGGCGTGTCCAACGAGCAACTCAACGCGGCCTGGTCCTCCCGGTTTCAGCGGGGCGCCGGCCGGTTCGACGAGCTGGTGGCGCGCATGGTCGCCGGCTCCAATCACCTCCACCATCCCCGCTATGTCGGTCACCAGGTGCCGCCCACGTTGCCGGTGGCTGCACTGGCCGAGCTTACCGTCGCATTGCTCAACAACAGTCTCGCGGTCTCGGAAATGGGGCCGTCCGGCGCGGCCATCGAGCGGAGTCTCATCGAATGGATGACCGGCGCGGTGGGGTGGGGTGCCGGCGCGGGGGGCGTGCTCACGTCGGGCGGGGCGCTCGGGAACCTCACGGCCCTGCTCGCCGCCCGGCAGGCGAAGGCGGGCGACAGCTGGAACGATGGCACGGCGCCCCGGCTCGCGATCCTGGCATCCGAGCAGGCGCACTACTCGGTGGAGCGCGCCGTCCGCGTGATGGGTTTCGGCCGCCACGGGTTTGTCCCCGTGCCGGTGGATGAAACGTTCCGCCTCCGGGCCAGCGCGCTCGAGGAGTCGTACCGCGCGGCGACCCGGGCCGGGCTCACCGTGATCGCGGTATCGGCGTCCGCCTGCTCGACCGCGACCGGGACCTATGATCCCCTCGAAGAAATCGCCGAGTTCTGCGCCGCCCAGGGCCTCTGGCTCCACGTGGATGCGGCCCATGGCGCCTCGGCCCTGCTCACAAAGCGGTATCGTGGCCTCCTCAAGGGAATCGACCGGGCCGACTCGCTGGTGTGGGACGCGCACAAGATGATGCTCATGCCCCTCCTGGTCACCGGTGTCCTGTTCAAGGATCGCGCGGCCGGTGCGGGCGCCTTCGCGTCGCCACGGGCATCGTACCTGTACGAGGACGCGCCCGACGCCGCGGACGAAATCTCCCGCCGGGCGTTCGAGTGCTCCAAGCCGGCGCTGGGGTTTCCCCTCTACGCCGCGCTCTCCCTCTATGGGGTGGACGCGTTCGGGCAGTACGTCGCCGGGACGTACGACCTGGGCCGGCGGTTCGCGGAGATGATCGCGGCGACGGATGACTTCGAGCTGGCCGTTCATCCCGACGCCAACATCGTCTGCTTCCGCTACACCGGCGGCAGGGGGAAGGACCTGGACGCCGTGCAGGCGCGGGCCCGCAAGCGAATCGTGGGCGAGGGTGCGTTCTACCTGGTGCAGGTCCGCCTGCCGGCCGGCCTGTTCCTCCGGACGACGATCATCAATCCGTTTACGTCGGAAGAAGACCTCGCGGGCCTCCTGACGGCCGTGCGGGAGGCCGCGGCGTGACCCGGCCCTTCGTCCTCGGTATCCAGCACGAGCCGTTCGAAGGACTCGGCACCATTGCCGACGCGCTGGAAGCCAGGGGCGTGGATGTGCGCCTCGTGCATTCGTACGCCGGTGATGCGGTCCCACGGGAGCCGGGCGGCGCGATTGGGCTCGTGGTCATGGGCGGCGCGATGGGCGTCTACGATCACCCCCGCCTGCCATACCTCGCCCAGGAAATGCGGCTCATCGAGAAGGCGCTGTCGCTGAAGATCCCAATCCTCGGCGTATGTCTCGGGAGCCAGTTGCTCGCACAGGTCCTCGGCGCCGACGTGCGCCCGTCGGGAATCAAGGAAATCGGCTGGTTTGCCGTGGACCTTACCGACGAGGCAACCGTGGACCCGCTCTGGCGGGGGCTCACCCGCCGCTTCACCGCGTTCCATTGGCACGGGGACGCGTTCCCCCTCCCGCCGGGCGCCGTGCACCTGGCGTCCACCGACCGGTGCGTATTCCAGGCGTTCCGGCACGGCACCACGGCCTACGGTATCCAGTTTCACCTCGAGGTCACCGACGCGCTCGTCCGCGGAATGGTGGAGGCCGGGGCCGGCGAGCTGGCCGCCGAGGGTTTGGATGGCCCGCGCATCGTGGCAGAGGCCGCCCGGTTCCTCCGCGGCATGCGCCCCGTGGCCGGCCAGGTCTTCCGGGGTTGGGCTGCCTTGCTGCCCGCTTGACGTCCGGCAATACCGCCATAAATTCACGAATCATGATAAATAACAGAATTATTGACGACAAAGACCGTGCTATCCTGAATATTCTTCAGGATAACGCCAGGGTCGCCAACACCGACATCGCCGGCAGGGTCGGGCTGGCGCCTTCCGCCGTGCTGGAGCGCGTGCGCAAGCTCGAGGAGCGCGGGCTGATCCAGGGCTACCACGCGCGGATCAACCCCAAGCCGGTGGGGCGGGGGCTCCTGGCGTTCGTGTTCGTCCGCACCGAGGAGCGGGAGGAGTCCCGCACGGCTCGCCGCCTGGCGGAAATCCCCGAGGTACAGGAAGTCCACAACATCGCGGGGGAAGACTGCTACCTGGTCAAGGTGCGGGTCAGCGATCCCGAGGCGTTGGGACGGCTCCTGCGGGACAAGGTCGGCACCCTGCCTGCCGTCCGGTCCACCCGCACGACGATCGTGCTCGAGACAATGAAGGAAACGAGCGCGGTCCCCATAGCGGTGTCGGAGGGGAAGGGCGGCGTGGGCCGGAAGCGGGTGAAGGGAGGGAAGCGGTCATGACCGAGCGGCGGTACCGCCTCCTCGCGTCATTCCTGGCCGTCTACATCATTTGGGGCTCGACATACCTCGCCATCAAATTTGCCATCGAGACGCTGCCGCCCTTCCTCATGGCGGGCGCGCGGTTCGTCGTGGCGGGCGCCATCCTGTTCCTCTGGGCGTGGTGGCGTGGCGCACCAAGGCCGACGCGGGCCAACTGGATTGCGGCCGCGATCGTGGGGGCATTGCTCCTGGTGGGTGGCAACGGCGGCGTGGTGTGGGCCGAGCAGCGGGTGGCCACGGGGCTCACCGCGTTGCTGGTCGCAACCGAGCCGGCGTGGGTCGTGGTGTTCGACTGGCTGAGGCCCGGTGGCCAACGGCCCGGCTGGGCGGTCGTGGCGGGCCTCCTGGTTGGGTTCGCCGGTGTCGGCCTGCTCGTGAGCCCGGCGGACTTTATCGGCGGTGGGCGGGTGGATCCCCTCGGTGCGTTCGTTCTGGTCCTCGCGACCGTCGCCTGGGCCGCGGGATCCCTGTACACCGCCCGTGGTGCGCCGCTCCCGCGTTCACCCATGATGGCGACCGGCATGCAAATGCTGGCGGGCGGCACGTTCCTGCTCCTGCTGGGCTCGGTCCACGGCGAATGGGCCCGGCTGGATATCGGCGCGGTGTCGCTCAAGTCATGGCTGGCGCTCCTGTACCTGCTGATCTTCGGCGCCATCGTGGGCTTCACGGCCTACGTGTACCTGCTCCAGAACACCACGCTGGCGCGGGCCTCGACCTACGCCTACGTGAACCCGGGTATCGCCGTCCTGCTGGGGTGGTTGTTTGCCGGAGAGACGCTGTCGCCGCGGGTGCTATTTGCCACGTTCACGATCATCACGGCCGTCGCGCTCCTGTCGAGGCACCAGCCCGTCGCGGCCGGGAGCCAGGCAAAGGCGCCCGAGCCGCGTCCTGAGGGCGCTTTCCTGGGGGGCCGTTCCGGGGCATCTTCAGCATGAAACCTGGAGATGCCCCGTCGCGTTGTTGGAGGTAAGGAGGCGCCCATGCTCACATTGATTGCTTTCACGCTGGCCGGCGTTACGGCTATCTGGGGACACGTGCAGAGCCGCCGGTTCGTCCGTAGCCGGCTCCGCTTCGTTGATGGCGTGCAGAACCCCATCGTACCGGTTGTCGCCGGCGTCTGCGCGGTCGTCCTGGCCGCTCCGGTCGTCTGGTTGCTGCCCATCGTGGGTGGCGGGACGGCCCTGCTGTTCGGGCTTGGCGTCGGGACCGGCGTCCTGGCGGGCCAGCGGGAGACCAAGAGTCTGCCCGGGGGGTGAACGAAAAGGCCACCGCGCATAGATTCATGCCTTCGCGGTGGCTGTAGCTCAATTGGTTAGAGCGCCGGACTGTGGCTCCGGAGGTTGCGGGTTCAATTCCCGTCAGTCACCCTTCCGCCTGTCGTAGGTCCGTAGCTCAATTGGTAGAGCGCCGGTCTCCAAAACCGGAGGTTGCAGGTTCGATTCCTGCCGGGCCTGTTTAGCGCAACTCGTTACCTGGGTTGCGCTTGGTGTTTGTTCCGCTTTCCCGCCGAACGTCCTGCCATCCCTCTCTGTGACCGTGTGTGTGGCGCTTTCTTCTCTCGAACAGCCAAAACCCGTTCTGCCTCGTCAATCGCAGCGGCTAACCGTAGGCAGTCGTTCCCCCATGTAAGGAGGGTCTTGGACAGGCTCCCGGCCAACCCTGGGGTAGCATCCCTGCTGCCTTGAACGGATCACATCCCCATTGAAGCGGGTTTCCTCGCCGAATCGCGTAAACGTTGCCATCTTATCGCGTGGCCAGCACCCCCATCCCATCGTCCCGCCAGTCGGGAGACTCCGATCACCTGCGCGGCGTGGCGCTCGGGATTGGGATTCCCCTCGGCGTGTTCGGCGCCCACCGGTTTTATGTCGGGAAGGTCGGGACTGGCCTCCTGCAGCTCTGCACGTTCGGCGGCATGGGGTTGTGGTGGCTCTATGACATGATCCTCATCGCGTCTGGTGAGTTCCGCGACAGCGACGGCCGGCGGCTGGGCTACTGGTCGCGGGACGAGATGCAGGCGGCGAAGCAGTCGCCACCGCCGGGCGCGGTGATGGACGAAATCGAGGCCGTGCATGTGGAAGTGCACGAGCTGGCCGAGCGGGTGGACTTCCTCGAACGGATGCTGGCCCAGGCGCGGGAAAAGGGCCAGCTCGGGCCGGGCGGCCGCTAGAAAACGATCTGGAGCGCGGTCGTGAAAATGCGGTCGGTCTTCCTGAACCCCGGCTCCGGCAGTTTGTCGTACTTCACCGCGTAGGCCACCTTGATCGCCGCGCGTCCCGCCACCGGCGCCACCAGGGCGCTCTCGCTGTTGAGCCGCAAATCTGCCGCAACGGAGAGGTTGGGAATCAGCTCGACCGTCTGCTGGACATACGCGGTCTTGGTGAAGTTGTGGCGGTAGAGCGCGGCGGCGCGCAGCGCGGCGAAACTCACGTACTGATTCGTCGTGGTGAGGTCCTGGTTCACGGACGAGCCGCCTTCTACCGTAAGCTGGTCCGACGGCTGGTCGATTACCTTGATCGCAACGCCCGCGTATTCCTCCAGCCGACGGTCGAAGCCCGCGAACCGGTTCCGCTCGTAGATGCCGCCCACGAAGACATGGAGCACCGACACGACCTGGACCTCGATGCGCGCGTCCATCTTGATCTGTTCCGCCGTGGTTGAATCCCCGGTGCGGCCGTACACGACGCCCCCCAGGTCTTTGAATTCCCACCGGCCGCCCTTTACTGAGAGCGCTTCCGTGAAGCTCAGCGTGGTGACCTCGGTGTTGCCGGCAGCGTTCACGAAGCCCAAGTCCAGCGTGAGCTTGGTGGCGGTGTGGGGTTCCACGACCGGCGCGGCCGCGTCCTGTGCCGCGGCGGCCGCGGCAGGGAGGAGGCCAAGGGCGAACAAGGCGAGGGATCGAATCATCGACGTCACGGGCATCTCCTACTTCCTGGCGACTTTCTGTTCCCTGAGGAAGTGCTTCGACACCAGGAACACGAGTATGGCGACGATCAGGACATCCAGCCCGGCGCCCAGGACCGGCCCCGGCAACAAATGGATTGGTCCGATGTCGGACTTCGCGGTACGCCAGTTGCCGTCCGGAATGAAAAATGTAGCCACTGGCATGATGATGCCGTCCACCAGCGCGGTAACCAGGGCGTTCACCTTGCCGCCGATGACGACGGCGAGCGCCAGGCCGATGACGCCGTACTGTTTCAGGAACTCCACGAATTCCTTGAGCATGGTCGGGCCTCCGGGATTGCAGGAATGAAGTGGTGCGGGCGGGCGGGCACGCCGGTTATATTTGTCGCCCGCATCGTGGCGGTATCGTCTAGGGGACTAGGACGGAGCCCTCTCAAGGCTCAAACACGGGTTCGAATCCCGTTACCGCTATGTTCGCCCCCATCGTCTAACGGTTAGGACACCACTCTTTCAAGGTGGTAACGGGAGTTCGATTCTCCCTGGGGGTATCCTTCGGAGCGCAGGGCAGCCGTCCCGATGAGCGGGAGGCACGAGCACGACGGGCCTGGGGATCAGGTTGGCGATTCTGGGATCCGCGCGCACGCAGATGGGTGGCACGGGGTCAGCCGGGCCTACCTTCCGGTCAGGCCCTTCCACACCCACGCGGTACCCTGCTTGACGAGCGTGCCCGACAGGTCCGGGTCCCACTTCACCTGTTTTCCGCTCGCCGAGTTGTAGACGAAGTGCGCTGTGAGCGCGACCGTGGCGTTGTCGCCGTCGATCTTCACGCGCCGCAGGTCGAAGTTGGTGTCCAGCTTGTTGGCCTGCTTGAAGAACGCATCCCATTTCTTGACGTTCGAGTCCGCCATGGTCGGCAGGAGCTTCTTGAGCCGGGCCACCTTCCGTGAATCGAAGACCTTCTCGAGTTCATCCACGGCCGGCTTGACCGCTGCCCTGGCATCACCCGTCTCGGCCGGCGGGGGCGGCGTCTGCTGCTGTGCCTTGCCCGGCGTCGTGGTCGGTGGGCGTTTGGGTGGTGTGCGCTGGGCGACAGCCAGCGCCTTCTTCGAGGCGGGGGGCGGGGGCGCGGAATCCACGACTGCCACGGCCTGCGGCGTGGTGTCGGTCACCACGATCGGTCGAATCGATACCTCGGGGGCCTCGGGCTCCGGCTTCCTGCCAAGGAGTGACAACGTGAGGGCGGCCACGCCCATGAACGCCACGCCACCGGCCGCGACGGCCATGTTCCGTGTCTTGTACCTGGCCGGAATAGGGACCTTCCGGGCCAGGACCATCGCGCGGCCCATCGCTGGCGCCACGGCGCCGCTCACCCGCTTCCACACCAGCGACCGGGTGAGCCGCTCCCACATCGGCAGTTCCAGCGCCATGAGGGGCCGCGAGAACCTGAGGGTGGCCTTGGTCTCCAGTTCGCCGAGGTGCTTCCGCACCGACGACAGGTCCGCCGCCATCGCGTCCGCTGCCGAGTACCGCTTGCCGGCATCCTTGTTGAGCGCCGTGTTGACGATCCGCTCGAGGGCTTCCGGGAGCGACGGGTTGAGCTTGGTGATGGCCGTAGGCTCTTCCGTTACCACCTTGAAGAGCACCGCGTGCAGGGTTTCGCCGCTGAACGGCTTCTCGTAAGTCAGCAATTCATAGAGCACGGCGCCGGCCGCCCAAATGTCCGTCTGCGGTGTGACCGGCAGGCCGCGCACCTGTTCCGGCGCCATGTAGTCGGGCGTCCCGAGGACGACGCCCGAGTGCGTCATTTCGGAGCCTTGCAGGTGGGCGATCCCGAAGTCCATGATCTTCACGCGGCCGTCGGCGGTGATGCGGATGTTGGCCGGCTTGATGTCGCGGTGGACCACGCCCTTGGTGTGCGCGTACGCCAACCCCTCGAGGAGGTTGATGACGTAAGTGACCTTCGATTCGAGTGACATGGGCTGGCGGTCCTGGATGATGCGGGCCAGGTCCGTGCCCTCGACGTACTCCATCGCGATGTAGGGGTGCCCGGACGAATCGCCGAAGTCGTAGATGGTGATGATGTTGGGATGCTGGAGGTTGGCGGCGGCGCGCACCTCGCGGAGAAACCGGTCGCGCAGGTGGGTGTCCTGCGAAATCGAGGCGCTCATCAGCTTGATCGCTACGTGGCGCGACAGGACCGGGTCCATGGCGCGGTACACCTTGCCCATGGCCCCTTCGCCCACGAGATCTTCAAGATCGTACTTGCCGATCTTGCCGAAATCGTGCCCGCCGGGGTCGGTGTTGCCGGGTCCTGACGCTTCTTCCGCCACGCGGACAAATGTGGCGGGAGGGGGCGGGGGGGGCGCTAGTTCAGCGTGTATTTCCTGCCGCGGTTCTCGCGGACGAGCCAGTCCTGCAGGGGCTGGAAGTACTCGACCATCGCCTTGGCGTCCAGCGCGCGCCCGGTGGTTTCCCGGAGAACATCGCGCCACGGCCGGCTCGCGCCCGGCGCCATGAGCGCCCGCAGGAAATCCCCGGCGGCGGTGCTGCCGAAGTAATCCGTGTCGTGGGGATCCTGGTGGAGGATCGCGCGGGCGATGTGGTCATGCAGCTGGAACAGGAGCGCCTGGGACAGCGCGTAGTCGTAGTACTGCGCCGGGTCGTCGGTGATGTGGGTCTTGGTCAGGCCGTCGGCAAACTCCTCGCCGCGCGGGCCCGGCGGGGCGATCCCCTGGTACTTCGCGGCCAGCTCCCACCATTTCGCGTTGAACTGATCCGGCGGCAGGGTGTCCGCGTAGAGCGCCTGCTCGAAGCGGGTCATCGTGCCGGCGCCGAACGGCATGAACACCACGTACTGGAGCGCTTCCTTGAGCAGCTGGCCGATCGAATCACTGGGGCTCGCCGCCGCGATCAGGCCGCGTCCCACGAGGTAGCGCCGCTGGCTCGACGCCAGCTCGATCATGGTCCCGATGCCCTCGTGGTACGCCCGGTTGGCGCCCGAGCGGAGGATGAGGGGGACCTCGGGACGGGAGTACGACATGTAGTAGTAGATGTGTCCCAGCTCGTGGTGGACCGTGCCGTACCAATACGCGTCGGGCTCGACGCTCATGAGGGACCGCACGTCCGTGTCGAGATCCATGTGCCACGCCGACGCGTGGGTGTTCTTCTTCCAGTTCGCGCCAGGCGGGGCTGGGTACAGCGACGAGTTGACCCAGAATGAGCCGGGCAGGGAATCGAAACCCAGGCTCCGGTAGAACGCCTCTCCCTGCTGGACGGTCCACTGCGGCGTCTTGTCCTTGAGGGCGCCGTCAATGTCGGTTCCCGCCACCGTAATGAGATCGCTCCAGTCCTGGCCCCAGCGGTTGGGCAGCCAGTGCGCCGGAATCAGGTCCGGCACCGGCTGGCGATACCGCTTCGCCAGGGTGTAGCGGGCCCACGTATGGAGTTCGCGGTAGAGCGGCCGGAGCTGGGCGATCATCGTGTCGGTCAGGGCCAGCATGTCCGCGGTCGTCATGCCGTAGTCGGACACCTGGTACGCGAAGTAGTCCGAATATCCGAGGGCGTGGACGGTCTGGTTCCGGAGGTCGCGAATGGTGACCATGCCCGGCTTGAGGACGGGGCCCACGGCCTTGGACGCTTCCCACACGGCCCGGCGCGTCCAGATGCTCCGGTTCTCGCGCAGTTGCTCGTCAATCTGGTTCGCGCTGATTGGCTTGCCGGCGAGCTTGAACTCGAACCCGTAGAGTTTTTCCACCTGCCCGGTCTCGAGGGCGATGCGGCGCGTCACGACGTCCGCGATGGTCTGCGGCTGGTCCGCGGCGTTGTAGAGCATGACTTCGAGCTGCCGGATCTGCAGCGGAGAAAAGTTGCTTCGCCGGGCCAGGAATGTGCGGATCTGCTCGATATTCTTTGCGCTCCCGACAAAGCGCGCGAGCGCTTCCTTGGCGGCGCGGGTGCGGACGGCGTTGGTGCTGTCGCCTTCCACGATATGCGTGTTGGACACCCAGTCGGCCTTGGCCGCCTCGTACGACAAACCCTGGTAGGTCGTCGCGTATTCCTTGAGGTAGGTATCCGCTTCTTCCCGGAACCCGGAGTCGCATCCTGCGACACAGGCTGCCACGATCAGAACGATGAGTTTCCGCATGGACGAAAGATGTCGTGAAGGTTGGTTGATGGGGAGACTGGCCCCGAACTTGCTCTATCTCTGGGTGTACTTAAACCACGGCCTCCTGGGAGGCGCCCTATGACAAAAATACGGCTTTACCTGTCCACTTTCGTACTCGTCCTGTCCACTTTCGCTGGCGGGTCGCTCGCGGCCCAGAGGGCGGCCGATCCGCCTGTCCAGGTTCGCCTGTCGGGTGACGGCGACTACGGCTATGGCGACCGGGCCAGGGTCTTTATCGAGACACGGGCCGATGGCTACGTGGTCCTCTTCCACGTGACCGCCGACGGCCGCATTCGCCCACTCTACCCGCTCCAGCCCGGCGGCGATCACTTCGTGAAGGGGGGCAAGCGGCTCGAGATCCGGGGCCTTGGCGGCCGCGAGGCGTTTGTGACCGATGACACTACTGGCCGCGGCGTCGTATTCGCCGCGTACTCCCAGTCGGCCTTTGGTTTCGGCGAATTCGAACGGAACGGGCACTGGGACTATCGCGCCCTTGCCGACTCGTCTGCGGCCGTTGATCCCGAGGCCGCGCTGATGGACCTGGTGCAGAAAATGCAGCCCTCGGTGCACTTCGACTACGACCTGGTCACCTACGTGGTCGGCCAGGGCCGGTATGCCCGGCGTCCGGGGGGCATGTGGCCCTACCCGATGCGGGGCGGATGGTGGTCGGATCTGCACGACGGCAGGCCGCGGGTGATCGTATCGGTGGGAATCGGGTCCCGGTTCTTCCGCCCCTACGGGTACTACTCGTACGGGTACTACTCGCCGTGGTCGTTCTACGTGCCGGTGGTCCGGGCGCCGATTGGGCGGTGGCGGTACTAGGAAGGCGGTAAGACGGCAGGGCGGTAAGGCGGTAGGGGGTCTTCCTACCGCCTTCTTCTTGTCCGTCACTTTTCACCCTTGCCAACTCTTCGGCCCGCAACGACGTTCCCGCACCACCCTAAACTTCGAGTCTGCTCATGTTGAAACGATGCATCTTGTCGCTCGCAATGGCGTTCCTGGTCGTCTCTTCGTCCCCGGCCCAGCAGCCCGCTCCCCGCAGAGCGGCGCCGGCGCCCGCGACGCTGTCGCAGTGGGAAGTCGCCTACTACGCGTGGGTCGCTGGGAACTATCCCGACGCGCTCCAGCGTGCCGAGCGGATTCTCTCCGCGCCCAACGCCTTGGACTTCCGGGACTCCATCGCGCTCATGACGGGCGAGCTCTACCTGACGCAGGAAGTGGCCCGCGACGGCAATTCCCTCCGCTGGAGCAGTGACAGCCGTGCCGCGGCGTACCTCGAGGGCACGGGCGCCGCGCGGCGCCTCCACCTGGTAGATGTGTCCGGTGCCGCCCCGCGTGAAATCGCCGCGTTCGCCGGACTGGGGCTGGTCTTCTCGCCCACGCGTAACGAAGCCGCCTACTTCGCCATTTCCGAAACGCCCGCGCTCAAGACAGCACGGGCAAAGCTCGACAGCATGACTGCGGCGGGTGGAGGCGGTGGCGGCTTCGGTGGCCCGGCGGGACAGCTCCGGACTGAGATTGCCCGGCTCGAGGCCGAGGCGTCTCATGCCGTCGTGCGGGACCTGGCAAGTGGCCAGGAGCGGGATATGTCGAGCACTGGTGTCTCCGGGCTGGCCCTTCGATACGGCCGTGACGGGACGCTCTACCTCATGGGGGCAACGACGCCGGGCGGCCCGGTAGACATTTACGCCCTCGGCGCCTCCGCTCCCCGCGCAATCACCGATGGCCCAGGCGCCAAGAACTTCGTCGGTGCTTCGGCGACCCACGTCGTCTACACGACGACGACGCCCACGCCCAACTGGGTCAACATCGTGGTGCGGAAAATGGGCACGACGGAGGTTCAGCTCTTCAACGGAAGAGGGCCGGTCATTTCGAACGACGGCTCCACGCTGGCGTTTGTCAGTGCGGTCGTCGGGGACACCACGCTCAACGTGGTGACGCTCGCGAACGGCGCCTCCGCAATCGTGCGGCAGGGCCCCTGGGGCCTTGGCGGTCTCACGCTGTCGGCAGATGGCAAGCAGGTCGCCTACCAGGTCATGTGGCGCGAGGATTGGGAAATCGCGATGGTCGGGGCAGACGGCAAGGACAGCGCGCGAATCACCCGCGACCCGCAGGACGACTATTTCCCCCAGTACCTCGCCAACGGACGGTTGCTCGGGCTCAAGGGCGAGGCCCGCCACCGGCGGTCGTACACCTACGACATCGCGACCCACGCCCAGACGCGTTTGTTCCACAACAACACGGTGCGGACGGTGTCACCGGAGTATGAGTGGGCGGTGAGTCCTGACGGCGGCAAGGTGCTGATCGTCGCCGACCGGGACGGCAACACGATTTCTCCTGAGCGGGGCGTGTACCTCACCGACCTGAGCACGAAAGTTTCCGTCGCGCAGACACTCGAGCGCGTCCGGGCGCAGGCCGCTACCGAAAAGGAACTGCGGGGCCGCGGGACCCAGATGTTCGCCGCTATCGCGGCCAGGGTGAAGCCGGTGGTGGCGGACGTCTCGGCGGACCGGATCTACACCTATTCCAAGGCCCTGATGGACATGGATTCCCGGAACATCGCCAAGCCGGGAAACCAGGTCGCGGTGGCGTATTTTGTCGCCGTGCTCAAGACCTGGGGATACGAGCCGGAAGTGCAGTGGTTCGAGCCCCGCCCCGGCGTACGCACGGCCAACGTCGTCGCGACGCTCAAGGGCACGAAGTACCCCGAGCGCATCCACGTGATGTCGGCCCACTTCGATTCCGTGGAGCGCACGGCCGGGTCCGACGATGACGGGACCGGCACGACGGCGCTGCTCGAGGCCGCGCGGGTCATGGTGGGGCACCCACAGCCGGCGACGGTCCAGTTCGCGTTCCTGACCGGAGAAGAATCCGGCTCGCTGGGCGCCCGGGAATTCGTTCGCGTGGCCAAGTCGAGAAACGAGCAGATCGTCGGCGTGTTGAACAACGACATGGGCGGCTGGGTGGAAGACGGGCGGCTGGACGATACCATCAGGTACTCGAGCCCCTATGTGCGGGATATCCAGCACTCCGCGGCGTTCCTGTTCACCCGGCTGATCACGTACGACGCCCGGTACTACCGGGGCACCGATGCGGGCACGTTCTATGACGCGTTCGGCGAAATCACCGCCGGCATCGGCGGCTATCCTATCCTCGCGTCACCGCACTACCACGAGACGCACGACGTGGTGGAAACGATCAACCCGCAGATCATCGCGGAAATCGCCAAGGTGTCCATCGCGTCCATCATGCTGATGGCCCAGCAGCCGGAGCTGCCGAAGCCCACGATGTAGTCAGCTGGCCTTCTTGGCCTTCGCGAAGTCTCCCGCTTTCACGATTGTCAGCTTGTTCAGGTCGATGTACTTCCGCAGGGCGCCGGCCACCTGCTCCGTCGTCAGCGCCGCGATCTTGCCTTCCAGCGTTGCGTCGAATGCCAGCGTGCGGTTGGCCAGCGCCGCGTTGGACAGGGCCAGCGTCAACTCGCGGTCCTGCGCCCGGCTCACCTGTCGCGACTGGAGGTAGCCATCCTGGGCCTTCGAAAGCTCGTCGGCAGTAAAGCCGTCCTTGAGAGCCCGCGCCATCTCCTCCTTGAAGGCGGCTTCGAGCTTGGTGGCGTTCTCCGGCGCGTAGATGGCGTTCGCGGTGAACGAGCCTGTGCTGTCGATGGTGCTCACGTTGAGGCCTGAACCCACGCCGTAGGAAAGCCCATCCTTCTGACGGATGCGGACTGCCAGGCGGGAGTTGAGGAACCCGCCGCCCAGCATGTAGTTCGCCATGACCAGCGCCGGATAGTCCGGGTCGTCGTTCCGCATGTTGATGCGCATCCCGGCGATAAAGAACGCGTTGGCCTTGTCAGGGGTCTCGAGCGACACGTTGCCACCCTGCGGAGCGGTGTATGTCTCGGGCACGCGAGCCCAGGCTTGCGGGCTCTTCCATGCGCCGAAGAGATCGCCTGCCAGCTTGCCGACCTCGGCCGCGTCGAAGTCGCCGACGATTGCCAGCTCGCCGCCACCCACGCCGTAGAAGTCGGCGTGGAACTTCTTGACGTCATCCAGCGTGGCCGCCGTGACATTGGCGATCGTCTCGTCGATCGTCTCCACGTACCGGGGGTGCCCTTTGGGGTAGGGCGTAATGGCGCGGGAATAGGCGATGGAGCCCTGCATGGTCGGCTCGGGCTTCGACTCCTCCAGTGCGGCGAGTCGCTCCTGTTTGAGCTGGTCGAACTCCTTCGGGTCAAAGGCCGGCTCGCGGAGGACCTCTGCGACAAGCCTGAGCACGGCGGGCAGGTTCTCCCGCGTCGTCTCGATCGTGGCGTTGGCCGACATCGCGGAGCCGGAGATGCTCACCCGGGCCTTGAGGCGGTCGAATTCGTCCTTGATCTGCTGGCGAGTCCTGGTCTTCGTGCCCCTGAGGAGCATGGAGCCGGCGAACGTGCCGGCGGTGGCCCGGTTGGCGAGCGTGTTCGGTGAGCCGTAGCGCATAGCAAGCGTCGCCACGACTGCCGCCCCCCGCGTCTTCTTGGGAAGCAGCATGAGCTTGAGGCCGCTCGGCAGCGTAGACCGCGCCAGGCGGGACTCGATGTTGGACACGGAGGGGTCAAACGCCTCCCCCACGGCCAAGGTCGTGTCGCCCTTGTAGTCCTTGACCAGTGCCACGACATCCGGCACCGGCGGAATCTCGGCGCGCACCGGCGCCTGGGTGGGGACGAACAAGCCAAGTGTGCGGTTCGACGGCTTGAGGTACGCCGTGGCCACCCGCTGAACCTGCTGGGCATCTACCCGCTTGATGCGGTCCCGATGGATGAACAGCATGCGCCAGTCGCCCATCGAGGCCCACTCGGACAGCTCGAGGCCGATCCGGTCCGACGTGTTCAAGTTCAACTCGATGTTCTTGAGCAGGGTGGCCTTGGCCCGCTCCACCTCCTCGGTGGTCGGCGGCCTGCTCGCGACGTCTTCAACCGCCTGCACGAGCCCACTCTGGGCGTCATCGAGGTTGCCGTCTTTCCGGACTTCCGCCACGGCCTCGAGGACTCCGGGCTCCTTGAGCTGGAACGCAAACGAGCTCACGTTGGCGGCCTTCTTCGTTTCGACGAGCGCCTTGTACAGCCGACCCGCGGGGGCGGCCCCCAGCACCTCGCTGAGCACGTCCACGGCGGCGAAGTCTTCGTGGGTGCCGGACGGTACGTGGTACATGGCGAGGGCAACCTGGATATCGCCGACGCGGCGGAGCGTCACGTTGCGCTCGCCGTCCTGCGTCGGCTCGGCGGTGTACGTAGCAAACAGGGTGTTGGCGCCCGTCCGGACGGGGCGGGGAATCGCGCCGAATTTCTGTTCGATGAGGCGGATGGCCTGGGCCTCGTCGAACTTGCCGGCCACGACCAGCAGGGCGTTGTCCGGCTGATAGTACTTCCGGTAGAAGCCCTGGAGACGCTCGATCGGCACGTTCTCGATGTCCGCCCGCGCGCCGATGGTGGACTTGCCGTAGTTGTGCCACAGGTACGCGGTGGACATGACCCGCTCTTCGAGGACCGCCTGCGGACTGTTCTCTCCCATCTCGAACTCGTTCCGGACCACGGTCATTTCGGACTCGAGGTCCTTCCTGGCGATGAAACTGTTCACCATGCGGTCAGACTCGAGGTCCAGGGCCCACTCGAGGTTCGCCGAACTGGCCGGGAAGGTCTCGAAGTAGTTGGTGCGGTCGTACCAGGTGGTGCCGTTGGGCCGCGTGCCGCGCTCGGTCAGCTCCTGGGGAATGTTTTTGTGCTTCGGCGTTCCCTTGAAGACCATGTGCTCGAGCAGGTGCGCCATCCCGGTCTCGCCGTAGCCCTCGTGCCGCGAGCCGACGAGGTAGGTCATGTTGACCGTGCCCGTGGGCTTCGACGCATCGGGGAACAGGAGGAACCGGAGGCCGTTGGGCAGCGTGTACTCGGTAATGCCCTCCACCGTCGGGCCCTTGGTGGCCTTCACTGCGGTGACTGCCGGTTGGGCGGCTGGGGCGCGTGAGGGCGCTGCCGGCTGTTGGGCCTCGAGGCTCGACGCCAGGACGGCGGAAGCCAATAGCAGACGAATTGTCTTCACGGTAACCCTCTTTTGAGTGAATGCGGGACGTGGAATCTCCCTTGATATACCAGGGGCGAGCGCCAACGCAACCGGGCGCGTTACGGGGCCCTCACTCGGTGGGGGCTGCCTGCGATTAAACGGTTCGTTATGAGACCTTCACGGTCGCTTGAACGGTCAGGATGCAGGTTTGGGGCAAGTGAGAATCATTCCCATTCATCCTACTCCAGGCCGGTCTGGCTCCCCGCGTTCATGTCACGGGGGCGGGCAATCCGAGCCCGCCCCAACTCCGCGGGGCTTTCGCGTTGCGCTCGTGGGAAGTCCAAACGTCGGAAAAAGCGCGTTGTTCAACCGGCTGACGGGCCGGTACGTGACTGTCTCCAACTACCCCGGCACCACCGTAGAGGTCTCGCGGGGCGCCGGCGTCATCGGCGGGCAGACGGTAGAGATCGTCGACACACCGGGCACGTACTCGCTGGCCAGTTCCACCCCGGAGCAGCGCGCCGTTCGGCAATTCCTGCTCGACGGCGAAGCGGACGTGCTCGTGCAGGTGGTGGACGCCAAGAACCTCCCGCGTATGCTGCCGCTTACGCTTCAGCTGCTGGAGCTCGGCCGGCCACTGGTGATGGCCGTGAACATGATGGACGAGTCCGAGCGGATGGGGCTCGGGGTCAACCTCCACCTCCTGTCCGGGCGGCTCGGCCTGGCGCTCGTGCCGATGGTGGCAATCGAGGGCAGGGGGATCGAGGAGCTGAAGCGGGCGATTGAAGGGGCGGCAGTCGAGCCGGTACGCCTCCCGCCGGTCTACGGCAACGGGGTCGGGACGGCGATACGGCGAGTGCGTGCCGAGCTATCTGGCAGGTACGCGGTCGACCCGACGGCACTGGCGGCGCTACTGATTCAGGGAGACGAGGACGCTATCCTCCGCGTGCGCGCCGGCGAGTCGGACGCCGGGGCTGGCGCGGTGGCCGCCGCCAGGCAGGCGGCCCGCGGCTTTGCTGAAGAGCCAGCCTACCGTGTTGCTCTCGAGCGGCAGCACGCCGCAGACGCGCTGGTCGCTGGGGTCCTCACCACCCGCCCGGGCCAGGGTTCCTGGGGCTCCCGCCTCGGGGATCTGCTGGCGCGGCCCGTCACCGGGATTCCCGTGCTCCTGCTCGTCGTCTACCTCGGCCTCTACCAGTTCGTGGGACGGTTCGGGGGCGGGACCCTCGTCGACTGGCTCGAGCGGTCGCTTTTCGAACGGCGCCTGAACCCGTTTTTCGAACAGTTGTTCCTCGGGATCCCCTGGGAACCCGTGCGGGCCCTGTTCGTGGGTGAGTACGGGCTGCTGACCATGGGCCTCCGTTATGCAGTGGCCATCATTCTGCCGATCGTCGGCGCGTTCTTCCTGTTCTTTTCCCTGCTGGAAGACTCGGGCTATTTCCCCCGGCTCGCGTTGCTGGTGGATCGGGGATTCAAGCGGCTGGGCCTTTCCGGCCGCGCGGTCATCCCCATCGTGCTCGGGTTCGCCTGCGACACCATGGCGACCATGGTGACCCGAACCCTGGAGACGAAACGGGAGCGGGTCCTGGCCACCTTGCTCCTGGCCCTCGCCATTCCCTGTTCGGCACAGCTCGGCGTGATTCTGGCCCTGATGGCGCACCAGCCTCTGGCGCTCGGCGTCTGGCTGGCGGCGGTGCTGTCGACATTCGTGATTATCGGTGCGCTGGCGGCACGGGTCATGCCCGGCGCCGGCCCGGTGTTCCACCTCGAGCTTCCTCCGCTCCGCCGGCCCCGGCTGGGCAACGTGCTGACCAAGACGTTAGCGCGCATGCATTGGTATTTCCTCGAGGTGCTACCGCTCTTTCTGGTGGCCAGCGTATTCCTGTGGGCGGGGCAGCTTACCGGCCTCTTTCCCCTGCTGGCCTCATGGCTCGAGCCGGTGGTCGGCGTTCTGGGGCTGCCGGCGGAGACCGGCCGGATCTTCCTGTTCGGCTTCTTCCGCAGGGATTATGGTGCTGCCGGCCTGTTCGACCTGCAGCGGAATGGCACCCTCGATTCGATCCAGTTGACGGTTGCCGCGGTGACGCTGACCCTCTTCATCCCGTGCATCGCGCAGTTCCTGATGATGATCAAGGAGCGGGGGGGCCGAACCGCGCTCGCCATGTTTGCATTCATTACGCCATTTGCATTCGGGGCGGGCTTTCTGCTCAACCTCGTGCTCCGGGCTGTCTGGTGATCACCGCCGCGCCGCGAACCGTCACCTGCGCCTACTGCGGGCACCAATTCGCTGAGGACCGTGGCCAGGCGTCCTGCGGCGCTTGCCCCCTGACCGGAGGCTGCCACTGGGTCCGGTGTCCGCATTGCGGCTACGAAAACCCGGACTTGCCGGGATGGATGGGGCGCCTGGCTGGCTGGATGGGGAATCATGCACGCTGACGCCGTGTCGTTGACCCGACTGGCCGAGGGTGCCCGGGGTTGGGTGACGGAGTTGTGTGGCCCCTATGATAGTCCCATGACGCACCTCGTCGCCGTGGGGGTCCTTCCCGGCGCGGAGGTGGAGCTCGTCCAGCGCTACCCGGCGTTCGTCCTTCGCATCGGAAACACCGAATTTGCCATCGACGATGCGCTGGCCGCCCGGGTCCGGGTTCGGCAGACGGGAGGCCCCGCCGACTGACCCCCGCCCTTGTCTCTCCGCGCCGTTTCAGGTGATCTTCCTCGCCCGCGCCGATAGCTCAATTGGCAGAGCAAGTGACTCTTAATCACTAGGTTGCAGGTTCGATTCCTGCTCGGCGCATCCAGACGCGAACGCTAACGCAACCACGCAGTTAGGAGCCCCTTGGGGACAACCCCAGGGGGCCTTTCTTATGCCCAAAATCGCTGTTTAGTAAAGCCCGTAGTGATGCCCAGGCTCGACACACGAGCCCGTTTCCGGCGCAAAATCGTTCTCTCTGTCCCGTTACTGGGCTAGCTCCTGTAAAGACCGGCGGCCGCTATCGAAACGCGGTTCAAGATCTCGCGGATGTCGTAGAGTAGTTCATCCGCAGGAACATCTGGATCAGTGCGGGCAATCTCCCAACCTAGAGCCATCGCGTACTCGCTGAATGCAATCTCATAAGCCAATCGCTTGAACTGAACATCCTCAACCACGCCGTCACCAAGCGCAGCAGAAACAACGGCGTGATCCAGATTGATGAGAATTGTGAGGGCCCCTGGGTCATATAGTGACCTCTTCTCATCCTTGCCCATGCTCTTGAACTCCACATGGAAGCCACCGGTCGGTTTCTTTCTTGCCCCACGCCCACCGGCGGGATCCACGGATTCGCCGCCCTTGGGATCGCGTTCACCGGCAGCTGGAATGTTAGGCGCAGGTCGGCCCGTTCCACCGCCCGTCCTGCGCCCCGAGGTGGAGGTGGTTGAGACAGTTCCTGGTTCCCGAACCCCGGCCGCCCACGCATCCGAATCAGAATCGGCGTCACCGCTTCCGCCGAACAGAGCGTGCGCGTCGCCCGGCACCGACGCTGAACGAATGGCATCCAAGCGCTGCTGTGCCTGCCGAAAGTCTTTGTTTAGAATCTCTGCGATTTTGCTGGCTTCCGATGCCAGTTTCCGAGCTTGTTCGGTTCGCCTCAGTTCCCGTGACTCCGCCACCAACCTTTGGCGCACTTCCTCGAGCTTGGATCCGATGAAAGCAATAAGCGCTGCCGAAACGGGGTGGGCAGGGTTGAGCTGCAGCGAGCGAGATGCATCGTAGGGTTCAATCGGACTGGCGTGAGCTTCCAGATTAGGCACGTCGACTGACCCAAAGAGATAGCTGCCAAATTCCTTTCGTTCGATGCCCGCCCTCTCGATCGCCACCAGATTCCCTGCTCCCGCAGTGATCAGCACACCTTGATCTGACTCCGGCAGAGGGGCCTGAGACACGCAAAGATTCAGTGTGACGCCGCCAATCAGAGCAACGAACGAGTCAGGTGTCTCAAACGAGTGCTCGGACGCCACCGCTGGTTCTCGGTAGGTGCACAGATGATCGTTCA
>SHZT01000021.1 GCA_009692185.1 Gemmatimonadota bacterium
AGTCGGGACGGCGGGATTTGAACCCGCGACCCCCTGAACCCCATTCAGGTGCGCTACCGAGCTGCGCTACGTCCCGTGAACTGACCCAATCGTGATGCCTACCGGGTCGCGGGTTCCCGCGATCCCCCTGTTGCGAATGCCGGCGCGAAGCGCCGGCGAGCACGTCAACGAGCGGTGCTGTCCAACCGCGCCGCTCGTTGACCCACCCCATTCAGGTGCGCTACCGAGCTGCGCTACGTCCCGTTGCGGATAGGCGGATGAGCGGATAGTTTCTCCGTCCGTACCCACGCCGTGCCGATCCGTCCGGCCGAACTTCGAACCTGAGATCCTACGGACCTTGTCCGCTCATCCGCTCATCCGCTCTACCGAGCTGCGCGTAAGCCTGCCCTGAGCGGCAGCGAAGGGTCCCGTCTTTCGGGCCTCAAACGTAACCCGGGAACGCAGTTCTGTGCACCTGCCGAGTTCGTTCAGTCGAACGGCAAGCTCCCCTGTCAAGTTGACACCGCATAGCTGGACGAATCGATAGCCGTGAGCCTCGGCAGATAGGTGCGCGGCAGGACCCGGCCGAGGCTGTCGTGCGGGCGGTCGAGTTGCGAGAGCTCAACGAGCTCAACTTCGCCCGGTTCAGCCTGCTCATCGGTGAGTTCCGAGCGAGGTTCGCACGGAAATGGCCGGCCGAAACGAAGATCGAACGAGGGCCGATCTCATCAGCGCGCACAGCGGCGAGGCGAGGGATGAGGGTCTGCGGTGCCCGGAACTGCATTCCGGGTTACGTTTGTCGCCCGACCTTCCGTTGTTCCGCCGTAAGGACTTCATCAAGGTCAAGACAAAGCCATGTCCCGGGTCAAGATCACGGAATACCGCGCGAAGAAGCTCCTGCTCGGGAGTGCGTACAGGGGCATTCCGGTAACCGGCCCGGACGCCGTGCTTCCGAAAAAAGGCCGCTACGTCGTGAAGGTGGACCAGGGAGTCAAGCAGCGCCTGAAGAAAGGCCTCCTCTTCCTTGATCAGAGCGCGGCGGAGGTGCCGAAAGCGATCGCCCGCCTGAAAAGGAAGGGCTTCTCCCGCTTCCTGGTCGAGCCCATGGCGGGGCACAAGGCAGCGGACGAGCGGTACCTCTCACTGGAACGCGTGCGCGAGGGCATCCGCGTCATCCGATGCGACGAAGGCGGCGTGGACATCGAGGAGCGCCCCGAGAAGACAACGGTGTCCTTCTACGATGTCCGGAAGGCCGACCGGTTCCTGGCCCATGCGGTCGACGTCTTCGAGAAACACTACTTCTCCTTCCTCGAGATCAACCCGCTGGTTGGCGACACGCCGCTCGATGCCGCCGTCCTGGTGGACAGCGCGGCCGCGTTCTTTGCCGACGGGTGGTCGGAGGAGGACATCGTCTCCGCATCGGCCTCGCACCCGGCCGAGGCGCGGGTCGCGGACCTCCAGAACACCTCACCCGCCTCGTTCAAGCTCACCGTGCTCAACCCCGACGGGTCGCTCTTTTTCCTGCTGTCAGGGGGAGGTGGGTCCATCGTCATCGCGGACGAGGCGGCGCTCAAGGGATTTGGCGCACAGATCGGGAACTACGGCGAGTACAGTGGCGGGCCGTCGCGCGAGGAGACCTACCTCTATGCCCGGGAGGTCATCGGCCTCATGCTCGCATCGAAGGCACGACGGAAGGCGCTGGTCATCGCGGGCGGCGTCGCCAACTTCACCGACGTGAAGCAGACGTTCCTCGGTATCATCGACGCCCTGGGCGAGTCCGCGGAGGACATGCGGAAGCGGGGGATCAAGGTGTTCGTGCGGCGGGGCGGGCCGAACGAGAAGGAAGGGCTCCGGCTCATGTCCGCGTTCCTCAAGAAACACCACTGCTACGGCGCGGTGTACGGCTCCGACGTGGCCATCACCGCCGCCGCCGATGACGCGATCAAGAGCCTCCGCGCATGAGTATCCTCGCGGATATCCGGAAAGACTCTCGCTCGCGCAAGGACAGCATGCTCGTCCTCGGGAGCCACCCGGCGATCATCCAGTCGATACTCGATTTCGACCATCTCTCGGGCAAGAAAGAGCCCTCGATCGTCGGGATCGTGACCGCGAACCGGAAAGCCGAAAAGTATTTCTTCGGCACGCGCGAAATCCTGATCCCCTGCCGGCCCGGGATCGGCGGCAGTGACGCGCCCGCCTGGATGCTCAACCTCCAGTCCGGGCGGCGCACCTACGACTCGACCGTCGCCTTCTTCGAGACGTACCCGCAGGCGCTGGGCGGGCACATCTTCGCGGAGAACGTCCCCGAAAAGCACACGCTCGACCTGATGCGGCGGTTCGGCCGCAAGCACCTGATCGTCGGCCCGTCGGGCGTCGGGCTCCTCGTGCCCGGTGCCCTGAAGCTCGGCGCCATCGGCGGGATCGACCTCGCGCAGATGGCGGCCAGCCGAATCGGGACGAAAGGGAACATCGCCGTCATCTCGACCTCGGGCGGCATGACCAACGAGCTGATCCGCTCGGTCGCGGACCATGGCCATCGGCTCTCCTTTGCGGCCGCCATCGGCGGGAACCTCTTCCTGGTCTCGGCCCTCACCGACCTCCTGATGCTGGTCCAGGAAGACCCCGACACCGATGCGCTCGTCTACTTCGGCGAGCTCGGCGGCCACGACGAGTACGAGATCGTCGACCTGGTGAAGGCCAGGAAGTTTACCAAGCCCATCGTTGCCTACATCGCCGGGGTCATCGACGAGGCGTTTGCCACGCACGTCCAGTTCGGTCACGCCAAGGCCCTGGTCGCGCACTCGGGCGAGTCGGCGCGCGACAAGCGCGACGCCCTCCGGGCGGTGGGCGTGGGGGTCCCGGACACGTTCCCCGAGGTACTCGCGGCCCTGGGGACGCTCCCGCAAAAGCGGTTTACCGACGCGCCGTTCGCCATCGACACGCTCCTGCGCCGGCAGAAAAGCATTCTCTCCACCCGGCAGGTGGCCGACACGGGAGCGCTGTCCGAGGGACCATACGTCAAGGCGATGCTCGAGGCGCTCATCGGCAGGCCGGTGCGCTCGCCGGTGACACTCGCCTTTGCCGATGCCGTGTTCACCTACACGATCGACCATGGCGGGCAGGTGTCGGGCGCGGTTACGACGATGATCGCCGCGCGCGCGGGGAAAGGGCTCGTCGAATCGCTCGCCGCCGGGCTCCTTACGGTCGGTCCGCGCTTCGGCGGGGCCGTGAATGCCGCCGCGGAGAACTGGATCCGGGGCGTCGCCGGCAAGGAGAGCGCCAGGGAGTTCGTCGAAGGAATGAACCGGAGGAGCGAACTGATCTCCGGCATCGGTCACCGGAAGTACCGCGTGGGGGTGCCCGACCCGAGGGTCAAGGCCTTGAGCGCGTTTGCGAAGAAACTAGAGAAGCACCCGCACTACGACTTCGCCTGTGCGGTGGAGAAGGTGACGACCGGCAAGAACGGCAAGCTGATCCTGAACGTGGACGGCGCCATTGCCGCGCTCATGCTCGACATTCTCGCCGAGTGCGAGGAATCCTCGGCGGAGGAACTGACGGCGCTGACCGACGCCGAGTTTTTCAACGCGCTCTTCGTAATTCCCCGGTCGGTCGGCTTCATCGCTCACTTCATGGAGCAGAAGCGGAACGACGAAGGTCTCTTCCGCCTCGCTGACGACCTGCTGTTTGTCAGGAAGGAAACGACCTGACCACTCCACACTCCCAACTGCCCCTCGTAACAAGCCCGACCGTCATTCCGAGGGCGCCGCAGGCGCCCGAGGAACCTGCGTAGGCTGCACGATTTCGATTCCCCTCGCAAGAAATTGATGCTGCGTCATCCCTCGGCTACCTTCATCATGGGCGGTACTTCGACAATGGAGAACCGACCAGGCCGGTCACGGCCAGGCTGTCTCGCCGGCTCTACGAGACTTTCGGCGACGACGCCGCCAACGACCTGGTGGACTGGATGCAACACGTGGAGGCGCAGCGAGTGGAGTTACGGGAACTGAACGAGCTCAATTTCGCCCGGTTCGCCGCAACACTCGACGATCGCGTGAACAAGCTTCGCTTGGACATCGAGCGAACGAGGGCAGACCTGATCAAGTGGTCGTTCGTCTTCTGGGTCGGCGCCGTCGGCGCCATCGCCCTGCTGGCCGGCGTCTTGAAGTAGACGAACGATCCTCGTAGGAGGGTGCGCTCGGCAGGGCGTTCAAGCGCATCGCGTCCTTCAGGACCGCGCCGAGCGCGGGCTTTCAGCCCGCGACTCCCGGGTCAGTTGTCCTTGCCGATCTTTCCGGGGACGAACGGGAAGACGATCGCATCGTTGGCGTGAAAACCCAGGACGGCGATCAGCCCGATCCCGGTGGCCACCAGGCCGCCAACAAAGCCGGCCACGGCCCGCTCGTTCCTTTCCTGCTTCCGGAAGCCTTCCAGATAGCACGTGGAATCCGCGCCCAAGGGGATCGAGTCAGGCAGCGGGTTCGTGTGAAAGGCGCCGATCGCGATGAATCCCGCGCTGACGACCGGCAGCAAGAGTCCCCCTACCCCGCCCATCGCGAACCAGAGGGTATTGGGTTCCTTGATCGCCTCCCTTCGTGCGTCAGCTTTCTCCTGGGAGTGATTCACGTAGTCGCATAGCGGGAATTTGGGACCAGTTCGCGCAAACGTGGTGCTGTCGGCAGTCGAACGAGGCCCGGCCGAAAGCTCCAGGCCAGGTAACAGTTGCGAGGGTTGCTGCGCGGAAAGGATGCTGGACGTGAGCGCCACAAGTCCGGCGGCCATGAGCGCAGTTCGCATGTCGGACTTCTCCTGGAACGGTGGATTGTCGTGGCGTGGTGGGGAACGCTCCTAAGCTAGGTGCAATGCGGGTCGGCGCAAGACCGCTGGGGTTCAGATTGTTGGCGCTAGTCCAGCAACAGCGATTTCACCCACTTGATTGCCCACGGCGGCCAAATCATGAGCAGTGGGATCGCAAGGAGCGAGGCCGTGAGCCGCACCGGGAACGATTGGTTGCGCAGGCGATCGGCCAGCGACGGCTTGCCGGCGCTCTTGCCAAGCCCCATGCCGTGCGAGTAGGCCGCTTTCTGCCGCTCCAGCCGCTTGGCGTCCTCCTCGGCCGCCTTCGTCTCGACCTCGAACCTGGTCGTGGTGATCGACGCCACGACGGGCGGCTCGTTCCTCTCGGCCCTTCCCTCGGCCACGGGCGGAAAGACGTGCGGCATCCTGCTCTCTGCGGGGGTGTACGCGCGCGAGCTCACGCGCGGGCGAGTGCGGCCGTGGCTGGCGAACGGCGTGTCGCAGTGTGCCTACTACGCGACGTTCGGTGCGCCCGGGCCGGCCATCGAACAATGGCTCGCAAGCCGGAAATACGACGTAGCCTCGCAGTTCCCCGGGGCGCTTGATTCGGCGGATATGGCCAACACGGTGCAAGACACCCCTGCACCGTGGTACTACACATTCTGGTTCTACAACTTCCGGTTTGGCGAGCACCCGGAAGCGATCGCGTGCGCGCGCGGCGAACTGGACCGCTGTCGCACCGAGATACTCGAGTTCGACCCGGATGAGCGCTTTGTACGGAACGTGCGATTGAACGAGGGCATGCTGAGTGCCGGCCAGTCGTATTGGTTCGCGAACGGCTCGTACCTGGCGGACCTGGCGCGCGAAGTGGGGCCGGAACGCTTCGGCCGGTTCTGGCGCTCGCCGCTCCCGGTTGAGAGTGCGTTCGCCGAAGCATTCGGCTCCGGGCTCACGGAGTGGACATCGAAATGGGAACTGAAACGGTTGGGCCGGGTGCCTCCCAGGACCGCCGTTCCCCTGCTTGCCGGGTTCCAGGGACTCCTGGTGATCGCCATAGCGTTCGCGGTGGCAGCGCGGTTGGTACAGCGGCGAGAGGTGGGGTGAACGAATTCTGCGGGCGGCCCAGCCGAGTCAGGGAACTGCCCGGAACCCGGCCGCCGCGAAGTGCCGGTCGAGCGTGAGCGCCTCCTTGATCCCCCGGTCGGCCATTACCGCGAAGCTGACCGCGTCGGCTAGGCTGAAACGCTGGTCGTCGTACCGCTCGATCCAGTCGTTCAACGCTCGCTGCTCGAGCTCCACTGTGCTCTCGACCACAGTGGTCGGCGGCAGCTGGACGGCCCGGAGAAACTCAAGCGCTGCGCGCCGATGGACCCTGCTCAGGAGCAACGCATGCGCCTCGGCAACCACCAGGTTGGTCGTGACGCGCCGGTGGCGGGATTGTGTCGCGCCCTTCAGGGCGGCCACGCACGGCCGGTGATCCGTGGCCTTCGGGTTCAGCGCGGCATACCAGACGCCGGCATCAACGAACACCTCACCGGCCACGCGGCGGCTTCTCCGAGGGCTTCTTCTTCAGGCGCTCTTTCCGCCACTCCGCCATGTCTGCTTCAGCGACGTCCGCCAGGTATCGATCGTGCTCGATCGCGACGTTGTACCCCACGTCGCTGTCGTCCCGACCTGCGTCGCCAGCTATTCCGATGATCCTCAGGATAGGATCCGCCTCCGGGTCGGACACCTGCCGCTCCAGCGCCTCCATGCCGCGCCGCAGGACATCGGACTTCGACAGCTCGAGCCGGCCGGCCAGCCGCTCCAGGCGATTACGGTCCCCCGGGGCCAGATACACCTGCACGGGCGCCGCCTCGGATGCTTTGCGCTTTTTCATGATCGGCCTCGCATGGTTTCATGAACCACTTCATGATATCAGCGCCGTACCGCCGACACAACCGCCCCGGCCAGCACCGCCGCCGACCACGCGAGCGCGACCGGAAAGAACAACGTCGCAACGATCCAGCTGATGCCGGGAAGCCCGGTAATCCCTCCGAGCTTCGCGACAAGCGCCGGCAGCGGGCCCACGGCGCCGGTCCAGATGAGCAAAATGCCCCACCCGAGCCCTGCCGCGGTGGCCGGGACCAAACCGGGCCGCGGCGTGTCCCGAACCCACCCTCCCCATACGGCCGCGATCACCGGGACGGCCAGCCAGCCAAACGCCCACGTCCCCAGCGCAATGGCGCCGCCGAGGAGCACGAGGCGGAGCAGGAGTCTCATGGCGCGCCGGTGAGCGTGAGCCGGGCCGACGTGAGCCCGGCGAGGTCCGCGGCAGCGCGGGGAACGCGGAGCGTGTCGAGCTCGCCCTCAACCCACTTCGGCAGGCGATCGAGGTAGCGCGGGCTCACGGGGTTGCCTGACTGGCCGCCCGGGTAAATGCCCCACGCGGTAATCGAATCGCCGAGGTCCACGACCATACGCCAGCTGGCCCCCTGCGTGCCTTCGCCGGACGACGGGTTGAGCGTGGCGCGGCCGCCCTGAATCGGGATCTCGAGCGCCGACAGCGCGCGGAGGCGGAGCAGGTGGTAGATATTCGCGTGCTGAACCTGGTCCCACCGCCAGCCGCCGGCGTCCGGTTCACCGTAGCGCTTCTTCGTCTCCGCCAGGGCGCCGCTCAATGCAAGGCGCAGAATGGCGTCGCGCCTCTCCCGCACGCCGGTGATCGAACGCCGGTCCCACCACACGCTGTTCGAGTCCTGCAGCAGCTCGGCGAGTATCACGTCGCGCGGCGTCGCGTTGCGGCGCCCGGTCGAGTCCTCCAGCTCATCCCACGTGAGCGTGGCGAGCCGGTCCATGGCCTGCTCGAACAGCACGGCGCGCGTGTTGTCCTTGGTGTAGCGACGATCCCATTGCGCGAGCAGTTCGGCGGTCTGGCGGGTCGTCGGGTCGCCCACATCGGGACCGGCCGACCCGCGCACACGTCCATCCGGCGAGAAGAGGGGCCCGGCCGCCGCCAGAAAATACGGGACGAAGAAGTCCGCGCGCGCACTTCCGGGGTCGGTCTGCCACCGGCGCATCGCTTCCATCGTGACCTTAGCGTCGTCGCGAAGGAGGCCGTTGATGCGCATCGCTCGCCAGGGGGTTTCCCAGTTTGAGCCGAGGTACGCGGGATTGGCGCGCGGATCGAGCGGCTGCTGATTGTTGGAGGAAACGAACCCGCGGGCGGGGTTCCGGGACGCCGGCTGCCGGGTCACGGGAAGATTGCCGCCCCAGTCAGATGCGCGCTTGGTCCCGTCGAAGATCCCCAGGCCGCCGGCGGGACGAATCGGCATCCTGCCGGCCGATCGAATGGAGATCGTCCCTCGACGATCTGCCACAAGGATGCTGAGCCCCGGGGCCGACCAGGCACTCGCGGCCCGAAACCATTCATCTGCCGAGCGCGCGTGGGCGCCCGCCAGGAGCGCGCCCAGCTCCGTGTTGGCCTCCGGCACGGCCCAGCGCATCGAAATCCACCGGTTCTCGACCGTCGTCACCGGCCCGCGGTGGGTCGAATAGATCGTGTCCGTCGCGAGGGGGCGGCCGCGCTGGTCCTGGTAACTCTCGATCCGGCGCTCGAGCGGCACCCACTTCCCGTCGAGGAAGTAGGCAGCGGGACGTGCGGGATCATCGAAGCGTTCTTCGTAGTAGTCGGTGACGTCGGCCTCCGTCGCCGTGTACGTCCACGCGACGTCGCGGTTGAACCCGATGACGATGGCTGGGGCGCCGGGGATGGTCACTCCGTAGACATCGAGGGAGGTGGGTGGGTTGGCGGATGGGCGGATGGGCGGATGAGCGGATGGTCCGCCCCCAACCACCAAGTGCGCTTCATACCAGATGCTCGGAAGGCTCAGGTCCAGATGGGGATCACCCGCCAACAATGCGTGACCGTTCGCGGACCGTGACGGCGCAACCGCCCAGTTGTTGGAACCGATTGCATCGCCGCGATCGGCGGCGGATGGCGACTGTCCGCTCATCCGCTCATCCGCCCATCCGCTCAACGCCAATCCGCCCCTCCGCCCAGGGGGCGGCAACTTCTTCCAGTCGTATCTCGGATACTTCCCCTTCCCCGGCTCGATCGGCTCCACGATGGGCGTATTCACCGGAAACAGCGCGTCGGCCGCGTCGTAGCCGACCAGGCTCGCCACGCGCTCGCGCCGGAACTCCGACGTGCTGTACGCGAGGGTCCAGCCCATGCGGCGCAGGAGATAGATCGAGTATTGCGGCTCCCACCGCATCGGCCGGGCATTGAGCAGCTGGAATTCAAGCGGGAGGTCGGCCGGCCGCATCCCGGCGATCCAGGCGTTCACTCCTTCGGCGTAGGCGACAAGCGCCATGGCCGTCGGAGAGTCCTTCGGCATGGCGGCCCAGGCCCGTTCGGCGCTGGCGGCGAGCCCCAGCCGGCGGGCCTGGCGGTCCAGCTCCAGCACCTGGGGGCCGAGGATCTCGCTCAGGCGACCGGCGGTAGCCCTGGTCTGGAGCTCCATCTGGAAGAGGCGATCCTGCGCCACCACGAAGCCGAGGGCGCGCTGGGCGTCTGCCTCGGTCGCCGCGAAGATGTGCGGAACAGCACGGTCGTCGTAGCGTATATCCACCGGCGCGGCCAGACCGGGTATGGTGCGGTGAGCATCTGCGGGAAGGGTGGTCCTGCGCGCCACGGCCCAGACGCCGTTTGCGGGGTCCAGGAATGTCCCCAGCGGAGGAAGGGGGCCAAGCGGCCGGGCGCCGAGGTACAGACCACCGGCCAGGACGATCGCCGCTAAGCCGCGAATGAGAATCAGGCGGGCCAGAGCCACGCCGGAAGATACCCGCGGCCGGGTGCTCTGGCGCTCCCGGGGCCGCGGTCTATCTTCGCCCTCTCATCGTTCGCACCCAACCACGGGGCAGCACCCCGAAAAAGGAGCGCCACATGAACCGGTCAAGCACATTGCTGGTAGCACTCGCGGCGCTGACAGCGTGCAATTCAGCCGAGACGCCCCAGCAGGCCGAAGCACGCATCGAGCAAGAGAGCGCGGCATTCCAGACCGCGATCAAGGGAATCGAGAGCCGCTGGGAAGGCTTCTACGCCGCCGGCCAGCCGGACTCCATCGCGAACTTGTTTACGGAAGACGGGCGTGACATGCCCCCCAACGGCCCCATCCACATCGGCCGAGCGGCGATCGCGGCGGACCAGGCCAGCCAGGCCAAGGCGTTCGACACCAAGGTCGCCATCACCAGCGAGGGCGCCTGGGCCAACGGGCCTATCGGCATTGACCGTGGCACCTACGGCTTCGAAGGCAAGGTAAAGAAGGGTGCGCCCAAGGGAACGCCGGCCTCGATCGCCGACCACGGGACATACCTGGCGCACTGGCACAACGTGAACGGCACCTGGCAGGTGGCGGCTCTGGCGTACACGAGCAGCTGGACCGCGACGCCGCCCAAGCCGGCACCGGTCAAGAAGGCCCCCGCGAAGAAACCGACGACGAGACGACGGTAGGAAGTAGGAAGTGAGAAGTAAGAAGGGAGGCGGAGTTTCGGCCTCCCTTCTTACTTCCTACTTCTCACTTCTTACGGTTTGAGTTTCACCGCCGTCCCGCAGGCCGAGACCATCAGCATGTTGCTTCCCCGGCCCATTCCGACCGACTCGTAATCCAAGTCCACGCCCACGATCGCGTCCGCACCGAGGGACTGCGCCTCCGCGTGCATGTCTTCCAGCGCGATCTGGCGGGCCTTCCGCAGTTCTTCTTCGTAGGCCCCCGCCCGACCGCCCACGATGTCCCGGATTTTGGCGAAGAAATCCTTGAAAATGTTGGCGCCGAGGATGGCCTCGCCGGTCACCAGGCCGAAGTATTCCTCGATCTGCCGGCCTTCGATGCCCTGGGTCGTCGTGATGATCATGCCTGACTCCTCGTGTCGTAGGATAATGGACAAACACTAGCGGTCCCGCCTGAATCCGCTAGAGTTCCGGCGACCCCAGCGGAGCGTTGTTCGTGTCGACCGTCGGACTCGTCGAACTGTACGTGTTCATCCTCGCGGGATTCGTGGGGTTCCAGGTCATTACCCGCGTCCCGCCCCTGCTGCACACGCCGCTCATGTCCGCCACGAACGCCATTTCGGGCATTTCGCTCGTGGGCTCGCTCGTGGCCGCCGGATCCGACTACAACACCACGAGCACTATCCTCGGCGTCGTGGCCGTGACCTCCGCCACGATCAACGTGGTCGGTGGTTTCCTGATTACGGAGCGCATGCTCAGGATGTTTCGGCGGGGCGAGGACAAGAAGTGACCAACTACATCATCGAAGCCGCATATCTGGCGGCGTCGGTCCTGTTCATCCTCGGCCTCAAGGGGCTTACCTCGCCGGTGACGGCGCGGCGGGGCATGCACTACGCCGAGGCCGGCATGCTGCTGGCCATCATCGGCACCCTGCTCCATCACGAGATCGTGCGGTACGACTGGATCATCGCCGGACTGGCCATCGGGTCGGTCATCGGGGCGCTGATCTCGATCTACATGCCCATGACGGCGATTCCCCAGCGGACGGCCATCTCCCACATGTTCGGCGCGCTGGCCGCGACGCTCGTGGGCGTGTCCGAGTACTATCGGCACGGCGGCGACCTGCCTCGCCCCATGATGGCGGCGCTCGGCTTCGAGGTCATGTTCGGCGCCCTCACGATAACCGGCAGTTTCCTGGCATTTGCCAAGCTCCAGGAGCTGATTCGCGGCGCGCCCATCACGTACAAGTTCCAGAACGCCACCAACCTCCTGCTGTTCGCCGCGATGATCGGGCTGTTCGGCTACCTGGTGATCAACCCGGGAGACGCCCGCGCCTTCTACATCATGATCGGCATCGGACTCCTGATCGGCGTGCTGCTCGTCCTGCCCATCGGCGGGGCGGACATGCCCGTGGTGATCTCGCTGCTCAACTCCTACGCCGGGCTGGCGTCGGCGGCGACCGGGTTCGTGCTGTCCAACAACGTGCTGATCATCGCCGGCGCGCTGGACGGCGCCTCCGGGTTCCTGCTTTCCGTCCTCATGAGCAAGGCGATGAACCGCTCGTTCGCCAACGTGCTGTTCGGCGCGTTCGGCGGCGGGGAGCAGGCGGCGGGCGCGAAGCAGCTCGCCGCGGGCACGACGGTCCGCGAGATATCGGCCGAGGACGCGGCCCTGCAACTCGGGTTTGCCCGGCTGGTCATCATCGTCCCCGGCTACGGCATGGCCGTGGCCCAGGCCCAGCACCAGGTACGCGAGCTGGCGGACATGATTCACAAGAAGGGCGGCACGGTGAAGTACGCCATTCACCCGGTGGCGGGCCGCATGCCGGGCCACATGAACGTCCTGCTGGCCGAGGCCAACGTGCCCTACGACCAGCTGTACGACATGGACCAGATCAACGATGAATTCGAGCGGGCGGACGTGGCGCTCGTGGTTGGCGCGAACGACGTGGTGAACCCGGCCGCGCGCACCGATCCGGGGAGCCCGATTTACGGCATGCCGATTTTGAACGTGGACAAGGCCCAGCACGTAATAGTGCTCAAGCGGAGCATGAACCCGGGCTTCGCCGGCATCGAGAACAACCTGTTCTACCTGCCCAAGACATCCATGCTGTTCGGGCACGCCAAGGAATCGATCCAGAAGGTGATCAACGAACTGAAGGTCGGATGAGCGGATGGGCGGATAAGCGGATGACGGCCGCGGGACGAAGCATCCGCTCATCCGCTCATCCGCCCAACCGCCTATCTTTCTCGCGAGCAACCCGGCCCTAACACTCCAGGAACCTCAACAGTGCCCAAAAACTCGCTCTCCATCACGGACAACCGGACCGGCAAGACCTACGAACTGCCGGTGGAACAGGGCGCCATCAAGGCGCTCGACCTCCGCCAGATCAAGGCCTCGCACGACGACTTCGGGCTGATGACCTACGACCCGGGGTTCACCAACACCGCCTGCTGCAAGAGCGCCATTACCTACATCGACGGCGACAAGGGCATCCTGCGCTACCGCGGTTACCCCATCGAGCAGCTGGCGGAGAAATCCGGCTTCCTCGAGGTCGCCTACCTGCTGGTGCACGGCGAGCTGCCCACGACCACCCGGTTCGCTGAGTGGACGTTCCAGATCACGAACCACACGTTCATCCACGAGAACATCAAGCACCTGCTCGATGCGTTCCGGTACGACGCGCATCCGATGGCGGTGTTCGTGAGCACGCTGGCGGGCCTCTCCACGTTCTACCCCGAGGCCCACAAGATCCGCGACAAGGAAGTCCGCTCGCGCCAGGTCATCCGGCTCATCGCCAAGGCGGCCACGCTCGCGGCGTTCGCCCACCGGAAGAGCGTGGGCATGCCCTACGCCTACCCGGACAACGACCTGTCGTACGCCGGCAACTTCCTGAACATGATGTTCAAGACCACCGAGACGAAGTACCACCCGGATCCCGTGCTGGAAAAGGCGCTGGACGTCCTGTTCATCCTGCACGCCGACCACGAGCAGAACTGCTCCACCAACGCCATGCGCGGCGTCGGCTCGAGCGACGTGGATCCCTACAGCGCGACCGCCGCCGCGGCCGCCGCGCTCTACGGGCCGCTCCACGGCGGGGCCAACGAGTCGGTGCTCAACATGCTGCGGGAAATCGGCGACGTGAAGCGGATCCCGGACTACATCAAGCGGGTGAAGGCGCGGGAGTTCCGGCTGATGGGCTTCGGGCACCGGGTGTACAAGAACTTCGACCCGCGGGCGACCATCATCAAGAAAGTCGCGTACGATGTATTCGAGGTCACCGGCAAGAACCCGCTCATCGACATCGCCGTGGAGCTGGAACGCATCGCCCTCGAGGATGACTTCTTCATCAGCCACAAGCTGTATCCCAACGTGGACTATTACTCGGGGATCATCTACGAAGCGATGAGATTCCCCGTGGCGATGTTCCCCGTCATGTTCGCGATCGGCAGGATGCCCGGCTGGATGGCACAGTGGGAAGAGATGCTGGAAGACCCGGATCACAAGATCGCGCGGCCGTTGCAGGTCTACACAGGATCAGAAGAGCGGAAGTTTGTGCCGATAGAAAAGAGGAAGTAGGCCGCTAGTCCTGCCCGGGGAGCCTGATGCCGCCGGGCAGGCGCGGCGTGAGGTCCTTGATCTTCTGCTCCAGCTCGGCCTTCACCCGCTCCAGCTCGACCCGCTGTTCCTCAATTTTCGCCTGTACCTGCGTCTTCACGCCGTCCACCCTGGTCTTCGCCTCCGCGACCCGCTCGTCCACCACGCTGTCCACCTTGGCCCGCACCAGCTGCTCGGCCTTCGCGACCTGCGCGCCGACTTCCTGCTTGAGCGCCCGTGCGATCTCGGTGCCCACGTTCGATTTCACCGACAGCGACGGATGCGCCAGCGTGCCGCGGACCTGCGTCTCGACCTCGATTTCCTTCATCTTCGACACCGCGCCCCACAGCATGTCCCCGACGACGCCGCGGGTGCCGCCGACCATCCGCTCCCATACGGGCTGGGCGGTCTTCACATACCAGCGCGCCTCGAGGACCTCGCCGACGCGGACCAACGACAGGCTGGTCACGCCTCGGCCCAGCGCGGCCCGGGCGCCGAGCGGGGCCAGCGTCACCGTGGGGAGCGGGAGTCCCGACAGGTACCCGCCAATCGAGTCCTTGAGCGGAAGCCGGGTGTGGTCGAGCACCGCCGCGACGCGCACCGTTTCAGGGCCCACCCGGCCCGCCGTCTTCTGCGCCACGAGCTGCATGGGCCGGCCGTAGAGCGCGGGCTGGGTCGTGACGCCCGCCACCTTGGCCTGGTATTCGCCGGCGGCCGCATTTTCACCGCCCAGCGAGAAGTCGGCATCAGCGAAGCGCAACAGGAACTGCGGGTACGCGTGCTGACTCGGGAACTCGATCGTCAGGCCCGGGGCGCGCGCCCGGTCCGGCCCGGTCTGCCGGCGCGGATCGAGCCCGGGTGGCAGGTACTCCTCGGCGACGGATATCCAGTAAAGCAAACCCTTGATGCGATCCAGTCCCATTTGCCCGAACAGCGCGGGCGAAATGTCGGGGGCATCGAGTGACGGCAGGTTGACCAGCCCGCGCGCGTAGGCGTAGTCCTGTGCGCGCGCCAGGGCGAGCCCGGTCGTCGCGCGGGCCTGCAGCTCCGCAACGCCACCCTTCACCTTGCCCTCGAGTGCCTTCACGCGGTCCACGCTCTTCTTCAGGTTGTCCGCCGTGGCGCGGGCCGTCCGCACCTGCTCGGCCATGCCTTGCACACCCAGTTGCCGAACGTCCACGCCCTTGAGCCGGTTGATCAGGGCCTGGGCCGAGTCGATCTGCGGGCGGGGGTCGAGGGCGCGCAACTCGGCTTCCCACGCCTGCCGGGAGGAATCGGCTCCGGTGACGATCCCGCGGGCGGCGGTGAGTGAGCGGAGACTGTCCAGCGAGAGCGCAGAGATATCCACTACTCCGGACAGACCTTCCAGGCTGAACGACGGCAGGGGGATCTGGGCCGCCCAGTCCGTCACACGCTTCAACGCCGGCGTCAGGGCGCTTTTCTGAGCGGGGATGGCGCCCGAGGTCGTGCGGGGGGTGCCGAACCGCACGCCGCGCAGGGCCAGCGAGTCAATCACCAGCTTCTTCTCGAGCAGCGGCAACGCGGCGATGGCCGCGACCACCTCGCCGGCCTCGACCAGGTTCCGCATCGGCGCGCCGGGGTCGGTCACCTGGAGCCCGGTCAGCACGACCGACCCGCTGGCGAGGTGCACGCGGGCACGCTGAAGCTCGACCTTCGCGCCGACGATCTCGGTACCGAACGACTCGACCGTGCGCCGCACAAGCGTGTCGGCGAAAACGATCCACCCGATGACCAGAAGGACGAGCAAGAGCGTCAGGGGGATGAAAGCCTTCCAGCGGATGAGTCTCATGTCACTCCGGCCGGAACAAGCGATACACGTTGTAGACCTTCGATGCCCCGATCGCGCGGAAGACCTTCGTGCTCTTGAGCCGCTCATACACGTCGGCGCGGTAGCGGCCAACGGCCCAGCGGAGCACGAAGTACAGGGGAATGAACGACGCGAGCCACGCGACGAAGCTCCCGAGCACGACCGTATTGTTGAAATTCGAGAGCGGCACCACAGGCGTGTTGTACCACGCCGTCCACATGGCCGTGAGTGCGGGAGTCCCCAGCAGGAGCGCCCGGCCCAGCGCGTCGAACGCCGGGTCCAGCGCGAACCCCAGGGGAATGAACAGCGCCCAGCCGAGGAAGAATCCCGGCATGGACACGTTGAGCACCATGGCGAACGCGACGATCAGGAGGTTGTGGAGATTCATCAGCGGCGTAAGCCCAAGGGCCGCGCCGAGCGCCATGCCGAACGCGACCTGCCCCGGCGTGCCATCGGAGTTGAGCGTTTTGATAAGCTGCTGGATCAGCTTGAGGATGAGCATGGCCTAAGATAGGCGAGGCGCCCATCTCCTTCCACCGCACCGCCCGAGCCGTCACTTCAACCCAGGGTAGGCGCGGCACCGTACCGGCCGCGCCTGCCTCCGACCGTCCGCGCTATCTTCTCCCTCCCATGCCGTCCCTCGACCCGATCCTTCGCCCCTCCTCCATCGCCGTGATCGGCGCGTCCCGCCAGGCCAACACGATCGGCTGGCAGATCCTGGACAACCTCCTGCGCCACGGGTTCCAGGGACCCGTGTACCCGGTCAACCCGAAAGCGAGAGCGATTCACTCGATTCCGGCGTTCAACGCCATCGGAGACGTGCCCAAGCCGGTGGACCTTGCCGTCATCGCGGTCCCGAAGGAGCACGTGCTCCAGGTCGCGCGCGAATGCCTCGATGCCGGGGTCCGCGGACTGGTCGTGATCTCGGCGGGTTTCAAGGAGGTGGGCGGCGCGGGCATCGAGCGGGAGCAGGCGCTGGCCGCCATGGTACGCGCGAAGGGCGTGCGATTGGTCGGGCCGAACTGCCTGGGCGTGATCAATACCGATCCGGACGTGCGGATGAACGCCACGTTCGCGCCGTCCATGCCGCCGGCGGGCCCGGTGGCGTTCATCAGCCAGTCGGGCGCCATGGGCCTCTCCGTGCTCGACTACGCGGAAAGCCTGGGGATCGGGGTCTCGATGTTCGTGTCGGCGGGAAACAAGGCCGACGTCTCGGGCAATGACCTGCTGGAGTACTGGAGGAGTGACCCGCGCACCAAGGTCATCCTGATGTACCTGGAGAACTTCGGAAACCCGGCACACTTCGTCGAGCTTGCGCGGTCCATTTCGCGGGTGAAACCGATCTGCGTGGTGAAGTCTGGCCGCACGGGTGCGGGCGAGCGGGCCGCGGCGTCGCATACCGGCGCCATCGCCGGCACCGAGCTCGCCACCGATGCGCTCATCGCGCAGGCGGGGGCGATGCGGGCCAACACGGTCGAGGAGCTGTTCGACCTGGCCATGGGATTCGCCAACCAGCCGCTGCCTGCCGGGAACCGGGTGGCCGTCGTGACCAACGCCGGCGGGCCCGGGATCATCCTGGCCGACGCATGTGAGGCGAACGGGTTGAGCGTCGTCGGACTGTCTGCGGCCACGGAAGCCAAGCTGCGCGCGCGACTCCCGGAAGAGGCGTCCGTTCGGAACCCCGTGGACCTCATCGCCAGCGCCACGCCTGAGAGCTACGAGTTCGCCCTGTCATCCTGCCTGGCAGACCCAAACGTGGACGCCGCGATCGCCGCCTTTGTCCCGCCGCTTGGCGTGCAGACCCGGGACGTTGCGGAAGCGATCGTCCGGGCGAACAGGCTCTTCCCGGCGAAACCCGTGCTCGCCGTGCTCATGGGTCGCCAGGGCCTTCCCGCCGGGCTCGCGGAACTCCACGACGCGCGCGTCCCGGCGTTCGTGTTTCCGGAGTCCGCCGCCCGCGCCCTCGGGGCGATGTGGCGCCAACGCCGCAACGCGACGCGACCCGAGGGGCGCGTAGTCTCGTTCAAGACGGATGACGCCCGGGTGAAGGGGATTCTCGACGCGACGGTGGCCGCGGGACGATCCAAGCTGTCCGAGCCCGACACCCTGCGCGTGCTGGATGCGTACGATATTCCGGCGGTGCCCTGGAAGTTCGTGGCCAGCGACGGCTCCGCGAGCCTGGCAAGCGGCGTGGCCGAGGCGGCGTCTCACCTCGGGTTCCCGGTGGCGATCAAGATCGTGGCTGAGCACGTGGTCCATAAGACCGATGTGGGCGGTGTGGCGCTCGGACTCGACTCGGAAACGGCGGTGGCGCGGGCCGTGCGGGCGATGCTCAAGAGCGTCGAGGAGTCCGCAAACGCAGGCGTCGCGGCCAAGACAACGCGCGCCTCGAAGGGCAAGCGACCGTCGGCCCCTCCGCGCATCGAGGGCATCCTCGTCCAGCGCATGGCACCGGCCGGACACGAGACCATCGTGGGCCTCACGCGGGTCCCGAAGGTTGGCCCGCTCGTCATGTTCGGGCTTGGGGGGATCTACGTCGAGGTCCTGCGCGACGTGGCACTGCGGCTGGCGCCCCTGCGGGATACCGACGCGGAAGCGATGGTGCGGGAGGTGAAGATGGCCCCGCTCCTCCAGGGCGTGAGGGGGCAGCCACCGTCGGATCTCGACGCGCTCGAAAACGTCATTCTCCGGGTGTCCCAGTTGGCAAAGCGCCACCCGCGCATCGCGGAGCTGGACATCAACCCGTTGTTGGCGCGGGAGGATGGTGCCACCGCCGTGGACGCCCGCATCCGGGTGGAGGCCGAACCGTAGGGCGTGCGCGTCTTCATCACGGGGGGCACAGGCTTCATCGGCCGCGCCGTGGTCGAGGCACTCACGGCCCGCGGGGATCAGTGTGTCGTGCTGTCGCGCGGAGGCGCGAGCGTCTGGCCGACCCTCGCCGTTCGCATGATCCAGGGCGACTCGGCCGCGGGCGGGCCGTGGCAGGATGACGTCGGAAGTTGTGACGCCGTGATCAACCTCGCCGGCGAGAAGATCGTGGACCCGCCGAAACGCTGGACCCGTGGCCGGAAGAAGCTGCTGTGGGATAGCCGGGTGTTCACTACGGGGCACGTCACCGCCGCCATCCGCCGCGCGTCCACCAAGCCCCGTGTTCTTCTGTCCGGTTCGGCCATCGGCTACTACGGGAATCGGGGCGATGACGTCGTGGACGAGTCCCGACCTGCCGGGTCCGACTTCCTGGCCAAGCTGGCGACAGCGTGGGAGCATGCCGCGCTCGAGGCACAGGACATCACCCGGGTGACCCTGCTGAGAACAGGAATTGTGCTGGGCGCGGGTGGCGGCGCGCTCGAACCCCTGCTCCGCCTGTTCCGGCTCGGACTAGGCGGGCCATGGGGAGACGGCCTGCAGTGGTGGTCCTGGATTCACCGGGCAGACGCGGTCGCGCTCATGCTCTTTGCGCTGGACCAGGGCCTGCCGGGTCCCCTCAACGTCACGGCCCCTGCTCCCGTCACCGTCAACGACTTCGCGGCGGCGCTGGGCAAGGCGGTCCACCGGCCAGCGGTGTTCCGCGCGCCGCGGTTTGCCCTGGAGCTGGGACTGGGGGAAGGGGCGAGCGCGCTACTGGATCTTCAGCGGGTGGTGCCGAAGCGGGCGCTGACGGAGGGATTCAGGTTCCAATACCCGGAGGTCCCCGGGGCGTTGCGGGAGATCGTCGGGGCCTAGTCTTCGCCCAGGAGCGCGCGCCAGCCCGAACTGCGGCGATCGGGCACGTCACGGCGTTCCTTGCTGAGGCGGCGGGTCTCGCCGCTCCGTCGTGCCGGTTTCTTGCGGCGGTCGGCGAGCTTCCGGCGTTCTTCTTCGGCCTTGGCCCGGGCCTTCTTCACCTTCCGGCGCTGGGCGTGCCGGCGCTCCTCTGCTTCGGCACGGCGATCCCACCCGGTGCGACGATCGTCGCTGCGGCGACCGCTCTTCTTGGGGTCGTCAGGCATAGGGGGGGGAAAAGCTATGGAAGGGCGAAAAAGTCGCAAGTCAGAGCCACCGGTCGGAATTGAACCGACGACCACTCGATTACGAATCGAGAGCTCTACCGCTGAGCTACGGTGGCGGGTAATGCCCTGGCCCGGATTCGAACCGGGACGCCTCGCGGCGCTGCCCCCTCAAGACAGTGTGTCTACCAGTTCCACCACCAGGGCGGGGCTTGAAACTTCAATCAGCGTGGCAACTTAAGAGGTCGTCGCGGCGAGGGTCAAGCCGCATGGACGGCTGCCGGTCCCGGTATTACCATTGTCATGCCCCCCCCGGTCCCCAACCAGGGGTCAAACATGTCCACCGGCCTGATTGTCGAAGATGATCGTGCCAACCGCGAGGCCTTCAGCAAGATCCTCTCGCAGGCTGGGTATTCCATCGAGACCGCGGAAAATGGCCTCGAGGCGCTCGACCGCCTGTCCCACGATACGTTCGATGCCATCGTGTGCGACATCTCGATGCCGCTCTTGTCCGGCATCGGCTTCTTCGAGCAATTGGAGGAGGCGTCGGCGGACGCGGCTGGGCGAATCGTGTTCGTCACCGCGTTCGCGGACGACCCGCGCGTCCGGGATTTTCTCAACAAGACGGGCCGGCCGGTCATGGAAAAGCCCATCGAACTGAATGATCTCGTGGACGCGGTGGGGAAACTCGTCGCCCGCTAGGCGACGGGCTGGGCGTAGTAGGGGTTGGATCCTGCGGTGTGGTCGGTGATGTCACGAATGCCCTGAAGGCCAGGCAACAGGCGCTTGAGCGATGCCTCGATGCCCTGCCTCAGTGTCACGGTCGCCATGCCACAGCCCTGGCATCCGCCCTTCATCCGCACGACGATCGTCCCATTCTGCACGTCTACCAGCTCGACCTTGCCGCCGTGACGGGCGACCGCCGGGTCGATTTCCCGTCGGAACACATCACTGACCATCTCGAAGATGGCGTCGTCGTCCCGCGGCGACGCCGGCGCCGCTGACGACATACTGAGTCCCACGACAGGCGACGTCACGTCAATTGAACCCCTTCTGGTGCCAGATCTTGATCCGGAGGGCCACGTCGGGTGGCTCCGCCCGGAGGACCTTTCCCAGCGGCGACACGTAGAACCGCACGGTGGGCGTGGCGGGAATGTGCGTCCCGGTATACGTGAACCGCCACGCCTTGGGGCGGCCCTTCACGGCGGCCGCGCCGTCCCAGAGAAACGTGGTTTGCTGCTTGCCCATTTCTGGCGGGGGTGAGCCCAGCAGGCCCGCCACGGCGTTCGAGGCAAGCGCCCATGAGATCGGTATGGACAGACTCAGGACGGCCGCCGCCGCGAGGAGCTTGTAGAAAACGCGTGTCACCAGTCCCGCGTGTTTACCCATGCCAGAATGTACCCCCGGTACGGCCGGGACCGTGGTTCAGTCCGCGGCCGCGTGCGCCGCATCGCCTTCCGGCGCGCCGGTGAACCGCTTCGCCCACCGTCCCACCCAGCTTCCGAAGTCGTCCAGGTAGGTGTACACCACCGGCACCACGACCAGGGTCAGCAGGGTTGACGTAATCAGTCCGCCGATCACCGCGTGCGCCATCGGCGCCCGGAACTCCGATCCGGCCCCAAGCGCGAGCGCCGTGGGCAGCATGCCGAAAATCATTGCCAGTGTAGTCATCACGATCGGCCGCAGGCGGAGCTCGCCGGTGTCGATCAGCGCCTTCGACCGTTCGCTGCCCTTTTCCCGGGCCTTGTTGGCGAAGTCCACCAGCAAAATGGCGTTCTTCGTCACCAGGCCCATCAGCATGATGACGCCGATCATGCTCATGATGTTGAACGTCCCGCGCGTGAGCATGAGGCCCAGCATGACGCCGATCAACGACAGCGGCAGTGACAACATGATCGCCAGCGGCTGGAGGAAGCTGCCGAACTGCGACGCCAGGATCAGGTAGATGAACACGATCGCCAGCGCGAGCGACTCGAGGATATAGCCAACGGTCTCGACGAAATCCGCCTGCTCGCCGCCGAAATTGAATCGGTACCCCGGAGGGAGTTCGATCAGACCCAGGCGCTTCAATGCCTCTGAGGACACCTCGGTGAGCGGCCGTCCCTATGCACCTCCCACACGGGGCGACAGCCCCTCCACGACCAGCTTCATCCGCATCCGCAACTCGTCCTGCAGGGGGTAGGGCTCGGCCGGCGCGGCGACCCAACCCATGACCGTGGCCTGGTGGACGGCGGCGAACATTTCGGCGGCGCGTTCGGCTGGTACGTCCGGTCGCAGCTCACCCCGGTCCTGGAGATGCCGGATCAATCGCAGGGCCAGCTCGTCCCAGCGCTGGCAGCTCTCGTCGCAGCCGGTCTGCTCACGACGTACCCATTCCATCACCATGTATTTCGACAGCGCCCGGTCTTCCTCGTAGAAGGCGGCCAGTTCGATGAACATGTCGATGATTCGGGACCCGACCGGGCCTTCGTCGGCAATGATGGTCTCGGCTTCTGCTTCCGCCTGCTCGATCCACATTTCCGGCAGGTATCCGAGGACTGCTTCCTTCCGCGGGAAGTAGTTGAAGAAGGTCCCCTTGGCGACATCCGCCTTCTCGGCGATTTCGTCGATAGTGGTCCCTTCCAAGCCGTTGAGCTTGAACAGCTTGAGCGCGACCTTCAGGATGCGCTCCTTGGTCTCTTCTTTCTTTCGTTCCCGGCGCGAAAGCTCAAGTTCTGTCATCACTTACGCCTCTCTGTTCAATCTTGTAACGAGACTAAACTTGACTACGGTCAGTTTTGGAGCGCGGACAATAATGTTGTCGGTCACATACGTCAAGGGCCGCTGATTTGTGTCAGCGGCCCTTGACGAACTTCGGACTGTCGTTATGGTGTCGCGATACTACTGACCGGGGATCCGCCCTTTTGAAGCGGGCGGGGCGGCCGGGCCCTGTGGATTGGTGGCCTGCGCGATTGCGTCCACGGCGACCAGGAGCCCCTCACGGAAGAGTGCCTGGACCCCGACGACGGTCATCGCCGGCGCGGTGCGGCCGGGGAAGAAATCGGCCGCGGCAGCCCTGATGGCCACCATATCGTCCGGCTTGAAATTGACCACGTAGACGGTCATCCGGACGACGTCGGTCGGCTCGGCTTTTCCGGCCCGCAATACGGCCGCCAGGTTGGCAAATGCCTTCGTGGCCTGGGCCTTGAGATCGCCCTCCCCAACCACGTGGCCGGCGCTATCCAGGGCAACTTGACCGGAAACGTACACGGTACGCCCGACGCGGACGGCCTGGGAAACACCATCCATCCCGCCGACGGCAGAGCCGGGATTGATCGAGGTTCGGGTGTCCACGTCGCCGATCGGACGGCCTGGGCGATCGAACGCATACCCGCCACCGGGCTGCCACTCGAGGGCCCGTTCACGGCGCTTGTCCTCGAATGCTTGCTCGGTATCCTTCCGCCACTTCTTGAATGTCTTGACCTGCTCACCCGACAGGACCTTCGAGAGCCCATCTTCCCATTTGTCCTGGCGCTCCCTCATGGGCTTGGAGATCCGCACGGCTTTTTCCGCGTAAAACGTCGCGGCCGCCCGGTCGCCCGCTTCCAGCTTCTGGCGCATCGTGGCCAGCTGGGCCTCGATGCTGTCCTTGGCTGGCTTGTTGGCCGTTATGAACGCGTTGTACGACTCGGTGTACTTGACCGCCTGTTCGGCGGTCAAGGACAACAGCGTCGTGGCCTTGGCCGCGTCGGGCGGGCCGTCCATTTCGGTCCCCGGAAGGCCCGGCACGGGAAAACGGGCTTCTCCGAAACCGCTGCCACCCATGCCGCCCATCCCACCGCCACCGCGTTGGGCGCTGGCCGCTACGGGCAGCACCAGCAACGCGGCCATTACCATCGAATAGACTCGTGTCATTGTGTTCCTCCCAGCTTCACATACACCGTTCGGCAATCACATGCTCCTGTTGCATTGACACCCGAGGGCGCTGGCCCCCTCATTGACCCGAAGACTAACCACTATACCGGAGCCATGCGTGCTGGTTCTTCCCGGAACGTCGGGTTTCTCGTACAAGGAATGGAAGGGGAACTTCTACCCCGAGAAACTGCCGGCCGACAAGATGCTGGAATTTTACGCGTCCCGGTTCTCCACGGTTGAAATCAACGCCACGTTCTATCGCATGCCGACTGAGAAACAGCTCCTCTCCTGGGCCGCGCAGGTCCCGGAAACGTTCACCTTCATACTCAAGGCCTCCCGCCGGATTACCCATGACAAGCGCCTGTCTGATGTAAGCGAAGAAGTCTCCTACTTTCTCAAGACCGCGACCGTACTCGGCCCGCGCCTCGGCCCCACCTTGTTTCAGCTCCCGCCCAACCTCAAGAAAGACATCGGCCGCCTGAAAACATTCCTGGCGCTCATCCCCAGGACGTGGCGGGCGGCACTGGAGTTCCGCCACCCCTCATGGTTCGATGACGAGGCCTTCGCCGCGCTCCGCGAGCACAACGCCGCGCTCTGCATCGCCCACACTGGGGAAGACACCGACCCGCCGTTCGTTTCCACCGCCGACTGGGGGTATCTCCGGTTGCGCGGGGTGCAGTACGAACCCGGTCAGCTGGAGAAGTGGGCCGCAGACGTCCTGGCCCAGACGTGGGATCGGGCGTTCGTGTTCTTCAAACATGAAGATGAAGGCACAGGACCAAGGTTGGCCGCCGAATTCGGGACGCTGGTCTCAGCCTAGCTGCCCATCTTCACCAGCAAGTCCCACTGGGTCTTGGTCGCTGACACCACCGACAAACGTCCCTGCCTTACGAGCGCCATGTCCGCGAATGCCGGCTCCGCCTTGATCGCAGGCAAACCGACCGGCTTTGCGAGCCGCGCCCCCGCCTTGAGGTTCACGACCAGCATGTGCGGGTCGTTGCCCTTCGGATCCGGGTAGCCCGCCGACGTCGCCTCGGCCTTCCCCACCACCGTCTTCTCCTTGCCTGTGTGGTAGATCAGCACCTGATCGCCCGGACGCATGTTCCCGATGTTCCTGAGCGCGACCGGGTTGGCCACGCCGTCCCAGACGGCGGTGCCGGCCTTGGCCAGTTGGTCGAAGCTGTAGGTGGTCGGCTCGGTCTTGAGTATCCAGTAGCCCGGCATCGTTACCGCCTCGGTGGGAGTCGAAGGAGTTTCACGGCCCACTGGTCCATGGTGTCGGCCAGTTCGGTCATCACGTCCGCCTCGGTGCGACCGGAGCGCTTGAGCGTCGCAAACGAATGGTCGCCGCCCTCGACGGCATGCATCGTGGCCCGGTTCCCCAGCCGATCGAGCACCTGCTGAAGCAATACCGGGTCGGCGAACGTGTCGCGCGTGCCCTGCACGAACAGCATGGGAAGCTGGACGGCATCCAGGTGCTTGGCCCGGGTAACGCTGGGCTTGCCCGGCGCGTGCAGGGGGAAGCCGAGGAACACCAGCCCGCGCACGCCGGGCAGCCACTTGTCCGACGCGGTGTAGGCGGTCATCCGGCCTCCGAACGACTTGCCTCCGGCAATGAGCGGAAGCCCCGGGGCGACTCGCTGAACGGCGTCCACCGCGCTTACCACCGTCGCTTCGCACACCGGCGGCGAATCCGTGTACTTCGTGCCGGCTTCCATGTAGGGGAACTGGTACCGGAACGTGGCCACGCCACGGTCGGCCAGTGCCCGCGAGATTTTCTCCATGAACGGATGCCGCATACCCGCCCCGGCCCCGTGCGCCAGTATGTAGAGCCACCGCGGGTCCTCCGGTTCCATCAGCAAGGCCGAGACCTTCCCCACGGCCGGCTGAACGTCCACGGTCATCTCGCGAACCCGGGGCTCCGTCACTTGCGCGCCTTGTTCGCGTTCCGGGGCTTGGCGGGTGACGGCGGCTGATCGAACCGCTTCTGCAGGCGTTCCAGCGCTACGGCCAGGTCGGGCTGGAGATCGAGGACCTCGATGGTCGGGTCCACCTTCATGCGTCGCATGCGGGCCGGGAGGTTGGCGATCGTGAACTGTCGCGGGTCGAGCCCGGGCTTCACTTCCTTCCACGTGAGCGGCGCGGACGCCGGAGCTCCCGGCAGGGGCCGCGCGCTGTAGGGCGAGACGAGCAGCTTGCCGTGCCCGTTCTGGAGGAAATCGAGGTAGACCTTGCCCTCACGACGGGACGGATTGCGCGCGAGGGTGGCGATGTCCCGATGATCGGTCTCGACGGTGCGGGCGAGCAGCTGGGCGAAGATGCGGCACTGCTCGAACGTCACCTGGCGGCCAAGCGGCACCAGCACGTGCAGGCCGGATGATCCGCTGGTCTTCACGAAATTGGGCAACCCGATCTCTTCGCACAGTTCGTGCAGGGCTCGCGCGAGAACGATCACATCGGAAAACGGCGCGTCCTTGGGGTCGAAATCGATGATGCACCAGTCCGGCCGTTCGAGCGAGCCTACCCGGCTGCCCCAGACGTGGAGCGGAATGGTGCCCAGGTTGGCGATGTAGAGAAGCGCGGCCTCGCTATCCACGACGAAGTAGCTGATCTCCCGCTGGGTGTCCTCGCTCCACATCCGCTCCGTGCGAAGCCACTCCGGCGCGAACCCCGGGGCGTCCTTCTGGAAGAAGGACTTGCCGTTGATGCCGTCCGGGAATCGGGTCATGACCACGGGGCGGTCCTTGAGAAACGGCAGCAGCCAGGGAGAAATGGCGCGGTAGTACTCGATCAGGTCACCCTTGGTGTACTGCTCGTCGGGCCAGAAAATCTTGTCGAGATTGGTGAACTGAACTTGGGGAATATGGAAACGGGAAACGGGAAACGGGAAACGTTTGCTCCGTTGCCAATTCCGGCTCCGATAACCCATTGGCCCCCGTCCCACTTTTCCCTTTTCCCTTTTCCCTTGTCTCGCGCATTCTTCCACCTTCTTGTCGTCCCGGACTCTCAGGAACACCGGCTGCCTGAGCAGGCCTTCGGTCGTGTACTCCTTGAACCGGACCTCGACGACGAGCTGTGGCTCCACCCACGTAATGCCGCGGACTTTCGGGATCGGACCCACACAGGGAGCGTCCTTCCGCACGACGGTCTTCAGGGCAGCCGTGAATTCATCCAGTTGCCTGGCGGTGAATCCGCTCCCGGCGCTCCCGGCATACGTCAGGTCATCCCCGACGTAGTTGGCGAGGTGCAGCGACCCGAACCCCGCTCGGGCCCCCTTGGGCTCGCTGTAGCCGACGACGACGAAGTCATCGGTCTTTTCGGCCCGCACCTTGATCCAGTTGGCACTCCGCCCGCCCCGGTACGCGCTGTCGGCCTTCTTCGCGACCATCCCCTCGAGTTGGAGACCGAGGACACTCTGGAAGAAGGCCTGTCCCGCCTCCTCGATGTGGTCGGAGAACCGGAGCGCCCCCGCGGGCGGCAGGGCCTGGCGCAGCAACGCCTTCCTTTGAATGAGCGGGAGGGAACGGAGGTCGAACCCCTCGAACCCAAGCAGGTCGAACGCAAAGAACGTGGCAGGGTGTTCGACGGCGGCCCGCCCGACCTCGCTTGCCCGGGTCAGGCGTCCCCGCTTCTGCAACCGCCCGAAACTGGGCCGGCCGTCGTCGTCGAGCACCACGACCTCGCCGTCCAGGATCAGGCCCTCATATGGTAGTGCCTCCACCGCCCGCGCCACTTCGGGGAATACCACCGTCAGATCGTTGCCGTTTCGGCTCAAGAGCAGGGCCGTGCCGCGATCCCGGGCCGCGAGCAGGCGGTACCCGTCATACTTGAGCTCGAACACCCAGCCGGCCCGGGTGAACGGCTTTCCCTGCGTTTCGGCGAGCATCAACTCCACGTCCCGGACCTTCACCGCCCGGCGGGGCGCCTTGAGGCGCTCGAGTGCCGCCAATACGGGCGTAGCGGGGGACGTACCCTCCCGCAGCTCTTCGACCGTCAGTCCCGACAGGACCGAGCCCTGCGGGAACACGTCGCCGTCCGTGCGGACGTAGCCGTCGCGCTCCTTGATGAGGAGCCACTCTTTCACGCCCTTCTTGATCTTGCTCTGTACCCCATTTCGTGAGGCAGTTTGGGCTAACACTTCGGACCTACCATGAGCCGGGTGCTCCGGTACTGCTGGGGTGACTGATAGCCGAGCGCCGAGTGCGGCGCGACGGCATTGTAGTCTGCAATCCAGGCCGGAATCTG
>SHZT01000010.1 GCA_009692185.1 Gemmatimonadota bacterium
ATCGCCGCAAGCGTCGCGTTGGATTTCAGGTCGTCGAACACCACCTTGTCATACGTGTCCCGGTTGGTGTGCCAGGTGTAGTTCCCGTAGTTCCACCCCAGGGAGCCCAGGCCGAACGACGGCGCGCCGTAACACGCGAACGATGCACCGTCGCTCCCGCCGCCCGACGGCGTGCCGGTGCCGGTGTAGGTGATCTGGCTCTGGAGTTCGGCGGGGAGCTTGCCGAGCCACTGCTGAAGGTGCGCGCCGCCGTTCGGCAGCCCGCCACCGCCCATTCTCACCACGCGTCCGGTGCCGTTGTCCTGGTTGAACGCCGCCTGGAGTCCCTTGATGACTTCGGGATGGTCTTCGGTCCACGCGCGCGAGCCGATGAGTCCGCTTTCTTCCGCGGCCCAGTGGCCGGCAATGGTTGTTCCTCACCCCCTGTCCCCCTCTCGTTGTTCCTCACCCCCTGTCCCCCTCTCCCATACGGGAGAGGGGGAACATTGGGCGAGTGTTTTGGGTTCGTCCCGCAAGAATTTGATGGGGCAGTCTCCGTAATACCTCATACCGTGTCACTCACTTGCTCTCATCCGTGAGGCGGCGATGCGGGAACGACAGATGGTAACCACCACACAGCAAGCCAGGCAGCTCCGAAGGCACCAGACACCTGGGGAGGCGTTCGGCTGGAAGCCTACCCGTTGAGTAGCTTACAGCCCTCACTCCAACACGAGGCAGTCATGGGCAAAGGCGACAGGAAGAGCAGGAAGGGCAAGATCTGGCGGGGCTCATTCGGCAACCGGCGCAAGCGCAAGAAGAAGAAGACGGCGAACGCGTCGAAACAGTAGGGAAAATGGCCCAGATTCAGAATCCCCAGCTCGCGGAACTCGCGACGAAACTCGAGGGCCACATGCGCCTCGCCCAGGCGGTGGCGGGGGGCTTGAGCCCCGCGCAACTCGCGTGGCAGGCCAGTCCCGAGTCGTGGGGGGTGGCGCAGTGCCTCGAGCACCTCGTGTTCTCCATCGAGGCGAACGAGCTCCCGGTTCCCTCCATGATGGCCGCTGCCGGCAAGCCGGCGACGCCCAGCTACTCGCCCTGGAAGTCCGGCTGGTTCGGCGGGTTCATCATCAAGGGGGCGACCCCCGGCTCACGGGCGGTGAAAACCCGGCGGAAATTCGTGCCCGTCACCGTGCGGCCCGACGTGCTCCGCCGCTGGGTCGAAAAGCACGAGCTGCTGATGAAGTGGATTCGCATGGCGGACGGGCTGGACGTGACGCGCATTCGCGTCCCTTCCCCGATTGTCCCGTTCCTGAGCTACCACCTCGGCGACTCCCTGACCATTAACGTGATTCACGCCGAGCGGCATTTGCGGCAGGCGGAGCGGGTCAAGACGAAGCCGGGGTTTCCGAAGGCGTGAACGCAGGAGAGGCAGGAGGGGCAGGTCTGCCTCCCTGCCTCGCCTGCCCCTCCTGCCTACCTTCCCCTACCCTATCAGCGCTTCAATCTCTTTCGCCGCGCGATCCAGGATCTCCGGAATCTTCTTTTTCTTCTCGATGTCCAGGCCCGACCGCATCGCGGCGCGGTAGGCCAGGGCCACGAGGCGGCTCGAAGCCTTGGTGATGTCGGCGACCGGTTCGCTGACGAGCTGATCGATGGCGCCCGAGACGCGATCGAAAATGTCTTCCACGGTTCCCTTGTGGGTTTCGAGGAATTGCCGGCCCAGGTCGGTGATGGCGTAGACCTTCTTCTCATCCACGGTGCTCGCCTTGACCAGGCCTTCGTCTTCCAGCCACTGCAACGTCGGGTAGACCGTGCCGGGAGACGGCTTGTAGCAGCCCTTCGTTTCCTCTTCCAGCGCCTTCATGACTTCGTAGCCGTGCATGGGCTTGTCACGCAGGAGCTTGAGGATCACGTACTTCATGTCGCCGGACTCGAACCACTGTCCGCGCCGGCCACGACGCATTCCAGGACCCCAGAACCACGACCCCGGGTCGAACCCGAAGCCCCAAGCACTACCCCTCATGATGACCTCATTAACTACTGTTGGGAACTACACTTACATCTTACGATACATCTACAAGTAGTATCGTACGATATATCTTTACGGTAGTCAAGGCGTCCAGGTTTCGCCTACCCGCCCAGGCTGTACGGCCACGCCGAGCCGGCGTAGCAGGCCATGAACAGGGCCCCACCCATGAGCCCCAGGTTCTTCCAGAACATGATCCGGTCGATCATCCGGCCGGTGGGGTCAGTCACGGTCCAGTAGTTGTGCATCATGAACGTCACGGGCAGGAGGAAAAGCACGACGAGCCCGGCACCGATATAGCGGTGGTATCCCAGCGCGATCAGGATCGATCCCACCCACGCCATCGCCGCGCTCCCCAGGACGGCCATCTTGGGAGCCGGAACCTTCTTGCTCGCGGCATACCCGCTGAGTCCGGCGAGCTGGGTGAAATGGCCCGTCGTCAATACCGTGAAGCAGAGGGCGAACAACACGCGCCCCCCGATGTGCATCCATGGCCACAGCTGATCAAGCCATTCCATGCGACCTCCAGTGGAAGCGGGGAAAAGGCATCTCTTGGAAGGTGTGCGGAAAGGCGGGGAAAAAGAAGCGGCGGGTGGAGCCAGGGATCCCACCCGCCGCTTTACTGCGTACCGTCGTACCAGCCTTCTAGTTCTGCCCCCAGAAGTAGCCGCGGTCTGTGGAAGGGACCTTGGCGGTCACCGTCACTCGCTTCTTCTGCCTGAGGACCTGGATCTCGAACGCTTCCCCACCCTCGTAAGAGCGCATGACGCGCATGGCCTGCGAGGGACTCGTGGCCTTGCGGGCGCCGATCGAGAGAATCACGTCGCCACCCTTCAAGCCCAGTGAACTGTCACGCGGGGCCCGGAGGACCAGGACACCCTCGGTCGTGCCGAAGTACTCGCCCAAATCCTTGTTCACCGACACCAGCTCGACGTCGAGCCAGCCGCCTGGGATCTTGCCGATCTCGAAGATCTCCGGCATGTCCATTCTCATCCGCTCGCCCGGGATTCTCGTGACCCCCCCGGGTTCGTCCGAGAACGCGTAGGCGTACCCGCCGGGCAACTCCATGGCCACCATGGTGATCCGCTTGCGATCGGCGGCACGACGGTATTCAACCGTCACCGTGTCACCCACTTCGATATTCTCGCCCTGCCGCATGATCTCGCTGGCCGGATCGTCCATCCCCTCCAGCTTGACGCCGTTGAACAGCGTGACGATATCGCCAGAGCGGAGCCCCGCCTTTTCGGCCGGAGACCCCGGGGTGACCGCCGTGACCTTGGCGCCCGCGGTGTCGGGGAACTGGGACATGTTGAAGCCGAACTTGGGCCGGCGCATCATGGTGAGCTGTGGCGCGATCTTGAACGCGCGGCCCATTTCGCCCGGGGACAGGACCTCGACCCGCATGCGCGAACCGTCTCCCGCCTGGCCCAGGGCGCGACGCAGTTCCTGCAACTGCTGCTGCAGGTCTTCCAGTTTCTTTTCCGCCTCGCGGCGCTGGGCGTCGGTCATGGGCTGCTGCTGGACATATGCCTGCACCGTACCCGCGAATGTCGCGGTGAGCGCCAAGGCAACGATGAGTATGCGTTTCATGGTTCCTCTTCTGGTGTCTTTCAGGTTCACATCCCGAGGTATGCCGCTCGGGTCACGTGGACGTTGACCAGTCCCTGCATCAACTCCACACGGTTCCGCCACAGGTCCTGCTCCCGGGTGGGCGAGCCGGAGGTCAGCACCGGCTGACCCAGCTGGGCGTCGATCGAGGCGATACGGTCTTCCAGTTCCGATACGGCACCCGCCGTGGCGCCGGTGAGCACCCGGCTCTCCGGGTCGATCGCGCGAAGCTTGGCTTCCAGCTCCTGCGAATGACTGATGAGCGCCGCCACTTCGACCGCGCGGGTCGCTTCCATTTTCCGGTGGTCGTACACCCGCGTGCCGATGATGCCCCCCAGCGAGGCCGCAATGGCGACGGCGGCCCAGCGGACATGGGTCGTCCGCTGCTGCCGCCGTTCCGCCACTACCCGATCGCGAATGACCGGCCAGCGGTCACGCGGCGGGTTCAATGTCGGCAGTGCCTTGAGCCGGGCGACGCGCTGATGCAGCACGTCCAGCTCTTTCTGGCACTCGGTGCACTCTCCGTGGTGGCGTCGGGCCCAGGAACTGCCCTCGCCGGCCTTGAGAGCGAGAAGGTCTTCCGTCGTGCAATGGATCATTGGGTCAGCTCCTTGCCGAGCATTTTCTTCAGTCGTGTGTGGGCGCGGGCGAGCTGGGACTTGGAAAAGCTCACCGTCTTGCCCATGAGCTCGGCGATTTCCTCGTGCGTGTATCCCTCGACATCGTGCATCCAGACCACCGAACGAGACGTATCCGATAACCGGGCCAGTGCCGCCTCGAGATCGAGCTGGAGGCCCACGTCGGGCGGGGCCTCTCCCACCGCTATGCCTTCGCCTGCCTCGTCGTCCAGCGGCTCCGTGTCGCGGTACTTGGCCGACCGGTGCCGGATCAGCGCCTTGCTCGCGGCGATCCGCTTGATCCAGGCCGTCAGGCTCCCGCCTTCGGTACCGCGAAACCGCGAGATACTGCGGCACACCTCGAAGAACGTTTCCTGCAACACGTCCTCGGCATCCTCCGCCGTCCGGCACATGCGCCTGGCCAGCGAGTACACCGTGCCTTCGTAGGCGCGAAAGAGCCCCTCCAGCGCGTCTGCATCGCCGGTCTTGGCGCGCTGGATCGCAAGCTCATCTACCGAGAGAATGTTGGCCAAGGTCCCCATGTTGTCGCTTGATAGATACACCGCAAGGCGCATTGGTCGCATATGGGACTGGCGGATGAACGGATGAGCGGATGAGCGGTTGAGACAATCCGCCGTAAGTGGTTGCCATTTAACAGTTTACTGGCGATGATGACGCCATGATGTCGCCATGATGTCGCCATAGGGTACAGTCCGCTCATCCGCCTATCCGCGCATCCGCCTCGTCATGTATCATACTCCCGTGCCACCCACCCCCAACGGCCACACCGACCCGCGTACCATCGCCAACTGGCGGCACCATTTTGCCGACGAGGCGGATGCGGCGCACCTGTACCGCGTGCTCGCCGGGCTCGAGCCCAACCCCAAGGCCCGGGACGTGTACCTCCGCCTGGCCGATGTGGAAGACCGTCACACGACGATCTGGCGGAAGCTCTTGACCGACCACGGCATCGAGGCCGGGACGCCCTCCCCGTCTCTCAAAGCCCGCCTCATGGCCTGGGCCGCCAAGCGGTTCGGGCCCTCGATTCTCCTCGGCGCCCTGCTGCGCGAGGAAGGCCAGGAGGTAAAGGGCTACCTCGACCTCTATAAGGAAACCAACCCCGGCAACGTGAAGGACGCGGCGCTCACGCTGGCCAAGGAATCCGCCGAGCACGCCGAGACTCTATCCGGCCTCGCGGGGAAGCCGGGCGAGCCGTGGCATCGCACGGAATCGGGCGGGTTTCTGCGGAACGTGGTCTACGGCTTCAACGACGGCCTTACGGCCAACTTCGGCCTGGTGGCCGGCGTCATCGGCGCGGCTGTGGCGCCGCATGTCATTGTGGTCTCGGGCGTCGCCGGCATGATCGCCGACGCTCTCTCGATGGGCTCGTCCGGCTACCTCGCCGCCAAGAGCGAACGCGAGGTGTACGCGCACGAGATCGAAATGGAGCGCGAAGAGATCGAGATGATGCCCGACGTGGAGCGGGAAGAACTGGCCCTGATCTATGAGGCCAAGGGCGTCCAGAAGGAGCAGGCCGAGCGGATGGCGCGGGACGTCATGGCCGACCCGGTGCGCGCGCTCGAGGAGAAGGTGCGCGAGGAGCTGAAGATCGGCGAGGCCCACACCACGCCGATGAAAGAAGCCTGGATCACGGGCACCGCCACCGCGGTGGGCGCGGTGATCCCCGTGGCGCCGTTCTTCCTGTTCGAGACCAGCGTGGCTATGTGGACGTCGTTCGCCATCTCGATGCTATCCCACTTCGGCGTGGGCGCCGCCCGGAGCGTGTTCACCGGGCGGGGTATTTTCCGGAGCGGCTTCGACATGTTCGTGGTGGGTTTGGGCGTGGCGGGCGTGGGGTACGTCGTCGGCGACCTGGTCGCCAGGTGGATGGCCTAGACCACCAGGCTCACCAGCTTGTTCTCGACGTAGACCGCCTTCCGCACCGGTTTCGCCTCGATAAACCGCTTCACTCCTTCGTCTGCCAGCGCGAGCTTCACCGCGTCGTCCTGTGAAATACCCCGCGCCACCTTGAGACGTCCGCGCACTTTCCCGTTCACCTGCACCACCAGCTCGACCTCATCTTCCCGCGCCAGGGCCTCATCGAACGCGGGCCAGGTCGCGTCCACCACCGAGGTCTTGTGGCCGAGGCGTTCCCAGCACTCTTCGGCAAAGTGCGGGGCGAGGGGGGAGATGAGGATCACCATGGGTTCGACCAGCTCCGCAGGCACGCCGCCTTCGCCGCACTCGGCCCGGAGGACGTTGAGGCACTCCATGAGCGCCGCGATGGCCGTGTTGTAGCGGAGCTCGACCATGTCGGCCGTGATTTTCCGGATGGCCTGGTGGACCTTCCGGCGAGTCGCCTCGAAATCGGCCGGGTTTTTCTTCTTGTCAGCCGCCGCGACCGCTCCCCACAGCTTGTCGAGGAATCTCCGGATGCCGGAAATCCCCTCGTCGCGAAAGTCCCCCCCGACCTGGTAGGGCCCGAGGAACATCATGTACATGCGGAACGTGTCCGCGCCCCACTGCGCCACGAAGTTGTCGGGGATAACGACGTTCCCCCGCGACTTGGACATCTTGTTCCCGTCCTTGACGATCGTGCCATGAGCCCGGAATCGGACGTAGGGCTCCTCGAAATCGAGCAGGCCGAGATCCTTGAGCACCATGGTGGTGAAGCGGGAGTACATGAGGTGGAGCACGGCGTGCTCGTTCCCGCCGATGTACGAATTCACCGGCAGCCACCGCTTCGTCGTCGCCGGGTCGAACGCCTTGTCCTTGAAGCCGGTGGACGGGTACCGGAGGAAGTACCAGGCCGAGTCGAGGAACGTGTCCGACACGTCGGTCTCGCGCCGGCCCATTTTCCCGCACGTGGGGCACGGCACGCGGTACCACTCCTCGTGGCGCGCGAGCGGCGACACGCCCGAGTCGTCGGGCCGGTAGTCCTCGATCAGCGGGAGAATGACCGGAAGATCCTTCTCCGGTACCGGGACGATACCGCAGGCGTCGCAATAGATGACCGGAATCGGCGGGCCCCAGTACCGCTGCCGCGAAATGCACCAGTCGTGGAGCTTGTACTGCACCTGAAGCGTCCCGAGTTTCTTCTCCGCCAGCCATGTCGTGATCGCGGGAATGGCATCATCGCACGACACGCCGTTGAACTTGCCGGAATTGACCAGCTTCCCGTCCGAAGCAGAGAACGGCAGTTCCGTCTTCTCTGCGCCACCGTCCACCACCTGCACGATGGGGAGCTTGTACTTGGTGGCGAACTCGAAGTCCCGCTCGTCGTGGGCCGGCACGCCCATGATGGCGCCCGTGCCGTACCCCATGAGCACGTAGTCGGCAATCCAGATAGGGACGTTCTCGCCGGTAGCGGGGTTCTTCGCATAGCCGCCGGTGAAGACGCCGGTTTTTTCCTTGGAGCCCACGCGGCGCGTCACGACGTCCATCGCGGCGGCCTTGCGGCGATAGGCGTTCACGTCCGCGCGGCACTCCTGGCCGGTGACGGACTCTACCAATGGATGCTCAGGGGCCAGCACGAGGAACGTGGCGCCGAACACGGTGTCGGGCCGGGTGGTGAACACGGTGACCTCGCCGCCGGTCGGCGCCTTGAACCTGATCTCCGCTCCCACCGAACGGCCGATCCAGTTCTCCTGCGCCACCCTCGTGGACGCGGACCAGTCGAGCGTCTCCAGGTTCTTGAGCAACCGCTCGGCGTATTTCGTGATCGCGAAGAACCACTGCTCGAGGAACTTCTGGGTCACCGCCACCGTGGGGTGCCGCTCGCAGAACCCGTTGATCACCTGCTCGTTCGCGAGGACCGTCTTGCACTCCGGGCACCAGTTGACCGCCGCCTTCTTCCGGAACGCGAGTCCCGCCTTGTGCAGCTGGAGGAAGATCCACTGCGTCCACTTGTAGTAGTCGGGGTCGGTCGTGGACAGCTCGTGCTCCCAGTTGAGCATGAGGCCGAGGCGCTTGAGCTGCCGCTGGAACTGGGAGATGTTCGCCGGGATGAGCCGCGCGGGGTGGGTATTCCGCTGCATGGCGAAGTTTTCGGAATGGATGCCGAACGCGTCGAACCCCATGGGCTCGAACACGTTCTTTCCCTGGAGCCGCTGGACCCGCCCGTTGATGTCCGCGCCGATGAACGCGAACGCGTTCCCCACGTGCAGCCCCTCGGCCGAGGGGTAGGGGAACATCATGAGGTTGTAGTAGGGCTCCTTGGCGCTCTTGAGGTCGGTGACGTGGGTGCGCCGCTCAACCCAGAGGCGCTGCCACTTTTCCTCGACGGCCTGAGGATCGTACGCGTCATCGCGGTCGGTCATGGCCGTAATGTAGCGAGCCGCACCTCGATGATATCCGGCAGTGTGGCCAGTTTTTCCAGCAGCCCGGCATCCGGCGCCTGGTCCACCGCGATCACCGCCAGCGCTTCCTGGTTTTTCCGCGACACGTGGTACGACCCGATGTTGACCTTCGCCTCGCCGATCGCCGTTCCCACGCGGCCGATAACGCCCGGCACGTCGCGGTTCCTGAGCACGATGACGTAGCCCTCGGGCGTGATGTCCACCGCGAAGCCGTCAATCAGTATCACACGGCCCACCCGGTCGCCGAACAGGGCGCCGGACACCTGGGTCTTCTTGTCACCGGCGCGAAGCGACACGCCGACCGTCTTTTCGAACCCCGTCTCGGGGCTGCTGATCTTCCGGCTGAGCTTGATGCCCCGCTGCTCCGCAACCGAAAGCGCGTTCACCATGCTCACTTGCTCGACACCCATGCCGGCGAGCGCGCCTTCGACCGTAGCCAGCGTCAGCGGCTTGAGCGCCTCCTCGTCCGTCCCGCCGTACAGCACCTCGATGCCTTCGACTCGCCCGCGGCTCACCTGCGCCGCCAGGCGGCCTACCACGCGCCCCAGGTCCAGCAACGGCCGGAGCCCGCGTGACGACCTCGCTCGAGAGCCCGGGCACGTTCACCGCGCCGCCGATCACGCCGGTGAGCAAGGCCTCTTTCACCGCGCGGCAGATCTCGACCGCCACGCGTTCCTGCGCCTCGGTCGTCGAGGCCGCGAGGTGCGGCGTGAGAATCAGGCGGTCGGACCCCCGGAGCGGGGATTCCTTGGGCAGCGGCTCCTGCTCGAACACGTCGAGCGCGGCGCCGGCCAGCTTGCCCGCGGTCACCGCCTCGAGCAGCGCGGCCTCATCTACCAGGCCGCCGCGAGCCGTGTTCACGAGCACCGAACTGGGCTTCATCAGGGACAGCCGGCGGGCGTCGATCAGGTTCTTCGTTTCTGCGGTCAGCGGCAGGTGGAGTGACACCACGTCGGCGCGCGCGAGCAGGTCATCCAGCCCGCAGAGCGACACGCCCATCTCGCGCGCCCGGTCTTCCGACAGGAACGGGTCATGGGCCAGGACGTCCATTCCCAGCGCCCGCGCCACGCTCGCGACGTGCGCGCCAATCCGGCCGAGGCCGACCAGCCCGAGGACTTTATCCCGGAGCTCGATGCCGCCGAACTTTTTCCGGTCCCATTCGCCGCGGCGCATGCTTTCGGCCGCCCACGGGACTCTCCGCACCAGCGCGAGCATGAGGGCAACGGCCTGCTCCGCCGCAGAGACCGTGTTCCCTCCGGGAGTATTCAGCACCGCGATGCCGCGACGTGTGGCGGCATCCACGTCCACGTTGTCCACGCCCGTGCCGGCACGCCCGACCACGCGGAGCAGGGGAGCCAGGGCCAGCATGGCCTCGGTGACCTTGGTCTCGGAACGGACGAGCAGCGCATGGGCGCGCGGGAGGATCTGGGCGAGTTGATCCGGCTTTCCCGCGGCGTAGGCCACTTCGAACTCGGGAATGGCGCGCAGGATTTCGAGGCCCCGTTCGTTCACGGGGTCGGCGACGGCAACGACGTATTTCAAGACAGAATCCGATCGAGCAGGTTCAAAAGGTCCGTCAGGCCGGCAACCGTGTGGTCGCCCATGTGACCGATACGGATCGTGTTGTCCTTGAGCTTCCCGTACCCCGACCCGATGGTCCAACCCTCTTTGAGGAACGCGTCGGTGATAGGCTTCGAGGTCTTTCCCTCGGGCAGCTTGAGGCAGGACACCGTCCACGAGCGGTGTCCTGCCACCGGCACGTACGAGACGCCGTGGCGTGCACCGGGGCCGGCCACCCACTTCTCGGTGGCGCGGAGCATGGCCTCGTGACGCGCCCACCGCGCCTCGATGCCGCCCTCGGCGGTGATCCGCTCCAGCTGGCGCTGCAGCGCAAAGAACAATGAGACCGCCGGCGTGTTGGTCGGCTGGCCCTCCACGAACGCCTCGTGATACGCCACGACGTCCAGGTACGCTCCTTTTTCGGGAATCGTCTTGGCGCGGGCCAGCATCCGGTCGGATGCGGCGCCCAGGGCCAGCCCGGGCGGAAGGGCCATGGCCTTCTGCGACCCGGTGAGGACGAAGTCGAGGTTCCACTTGTCGGTCTCGACCGGGGATCCCGCCATGGACGTCACCGCGTCTACCAGGAGCATCACGTCGTCGAATTCGTGGACCACCTTGGACAGCTCCTCCAGCGGTGCGAGAGCGCCGGTGGACGTCTCGGAGTGGACCAGCGTCACGGCATCCACGTCGGAGCGCTTGATCGCGTCGCGGAGCACCTCGGGGTCCACGGTCTTGCCGAGCGGCACGTCGAGCCGGACGACCTCGCGGCCCGTGGCCCCTGCGATGGCGGCAAACCGCTCGCCGAAGGCCCCGGACACGAGCGACAGGCACCGCTGGCGCACGCCGCACCGCACCGCCATTTCCATGAACCCGGTGGCCGAGCAGCTGCCGACAAACACCGTCTTCTCGGTGCGGAACACCTTTTTCATCGGGTCCGCGATGGCGTTGAGTACCGCCGTCATGTCCTTGCCACGGTGCGCGATCATGGGGCGCGCCATGGCGGCCAGGATGTCCGGGTGCACGTCGGTGGGGCCCGGGAGGAAGAAGCGTCCGAATTGGTGCGTTGTCATGCGAGTCGGCTCGTTTGGGTTATGACCTGGTCGGTCGTGACCGTGGTAACGCCACGGCGGCGCCAGTCGTCCAGCAGGCCTTGCACGCGGGTTGCGTCAATGGGCTTCGTCGCGTCCGTCACCGCAAAAATCTTCGTGTTGGGGCGCCGGCCCAGCAGGCCTTCAATTGCGTAGCGGTTGCACACGTCCAGCGCGACGCCGTATACGTAGATACGGTCGGGGTCCAACTGGCGCACCAACGGCTCCACGTTGAGGTTGGTGAACACATCGAACCAGTGCTTGTTGAACAGAATATCGCCGGCGGGAACACTGACGCCCGTTGCGTCCGGCTCGATGACCGTCGGCGACGTGAGCGCCGTTTCGGGAATCTTTGCCTGGCCGGGCGTCCCGTGCATGCAGTGCGGCGGGAACGTCTCCCGGTAATCCGGCGCCTCCGACAGCTCGCGGTGGCCCGCCACGTGATCGTCCGCGCTGGCCACGATGCGGATGCCGGCCCTGTGGGCGTGGTCGGTGAGGCGTTTCAGGTTGGGAATGACCTGCTCGGCATCGGGCACGTAGAGTTTTCCGTCTGCGTGCATGAAATCGTACTGCGTGTCGACATCCCAGAAAATCGTGCCCGGCAACGCGGCCTGCTCCCTAGTCTACTCGCTCCAACCGGCTGTTCGGGCGGTACTTCCGCCCGGCCTTGGCGACGGATTTCCCGTCCACCATAACCACGTCGGCGGTGAAATCAAAACGCCCCTGGAACAGCGACGAGCCCACGCCGTACACGTCCACCGGCACCTTTTCCTTTTCGAACTGGCGGATCTTGTCCACGGTGAAGCCGCCGGACACGATGATCTTCACGTGCCGGAAACCGGCCTGGTCCAGCGCGCGCCGCACGTTCCACACCAGCTGGGGGTTCACGCCGGTCGGCTTGATGATGCCCATGTCCGGAATGATGGACTTGTCCACCATGGTTTCCGAGGTGTCCAGCCGGACCCCGTAGAGCTTGTCGCCCAGGGCCCGGGCGGCGGCGAGCGAGTCTCCCACGCAGTCGTTCCGGAAATCCACCAGCGTCACGAGGCGCACGCCCTCGGGCATGTACTCCGCGAATTTCGTCGTGGCGAGCACGGTATCGCCGCCATAGGCCGCGATGATCGCGTGCGGCACCGTGCCGACGCCCTCGGAACCCCACCAGGACGCCTGCGCGTCGGTGGAGACGCCGATCGCCCCGGCGATGTGCGCCGCGTAGCCGTCCCCGGTCTGCACCAGCCAGTGATCGTGCCGCGCCGGGAAGAACATGACTTCCTTTGGGCTGGCCGCCTCGACCACGGCCCGGGTGTTGGTGCCCACGCGGGTACGCCGGGCGAGCACGCCGAGGTAGAGCGTTTCCAGGTTGGCGAACGCGTCGTAGGGGCCCTCGATGGTCATCACGGTTTCCCACGGCTCGATCGGGTCGCCGTCGTAGAGCGCGTGCACCACGAGCTCGGGCCAGGACTGGGAGCAGAGCTTGAGGATCGCGATGGATTCGTCGATGCCGCCTACGAAGGCGTGCGTCTTCACGAAGACCTGCATGAGGACCCTGGGGCGGTGCTTGTCGGCGAGCAGGACTTCCCGTGCCCGGACGAAATACTTATCCGAGTAGTACCCGTCCCTCATCTTCTCGACGGGCAGGTTGAAAATCGCCGGATCCAGTCGCTGGCGGCGTGGCATGGCGGGCAGGGAACGTACCCGTGCGCCGGGGCGGCATCAAGTTGACAATGGTCGCGCGGCGCCGATTAGATTCGCCGTGATGCGGAATTTGTCGCTCGCGGCGCTCGCCGCCGTGCTGTACGCCACGCCCGGCGGGGCCCAGCTGCCGCACCTCATGCCGGCCGGCTCCCTCTGGCTGGACGTCAATTACCCCAAGGTCTTCTGGACGCCCACCGAAGGGCTCACGGCTGGCGGGTACCTCGCCTTGATCCGCCAGCTCAACTTCGACAACGCCGATGCCGCACCTCCATACGCCGGGTCAGTATCGCTCAACGGGCAGATCTCCACGTCCGGCAGCCGCGACCTGACGGTCGAGGGGCGGTTCCCCGCCCTCGTGCCCGGGTGGCGCTTCGTGGGAACCCTCGACGCATCGCGGGAGGCGCGCGCGAACTACTTCGGCATCGGGAACGCCACGGTCTACGACGGCGACCTGGTCACCGGCGCCCAGGAACACTTCTACCAGGCGATCGAGACACGTTGGCTCGCGCGGGGCGAGATCCAGCGTCGGCTCACGGCCGGGCTTCGGGTCCTGGCGGGCTTTCACACCGAACGCTGGCGCATGAGTCCGCTACCGGGCCCGAGCGTCCTGGCCACCGACATCGCGGCCGGCGCCGACCCCACACTGGGCGTGAACACGACCGACGTCACCGTACGCGCGGGCCTCGTTTTCGACACGCGGGACGACGAGCCCGCCGCCAACCGCGGCGTGCTGGTGGAGGCGATTCACGCGGTTACCATCGGCGGCGACGTGGACTACTCCCGCACGACGGTGAGCGCCGCGGGATACGTGCCGATCGGCGACCCGGCGGGCCCCCAGTGGGTGCTGGCCGCGCGCGTGCTGGCGCAGGGCATGGGGGGAACGCCACGGGTTGGTTCCTACCAGCTGATTGAGGCCAGCGACCGGCCCTTCACGGGGATGGGCGGCGCGCTGTCCCACCGCGCGCTCGCGGCCAACCGGTTCCTGGGGCGGAACAAGATCCTGCTCAACCTCGACGCCCGGTACCACGTGGTGAACCTGCCGCGCGCGGCGCGCGCCTCCATCATGGTTTTCCTGGACGCGGGCCGCGTGTTCGAGGGAGCACCCTTCACGCTGACAACGACGGATCTCAAGGCGGGCGGCGGGATCGGGATTTTCGCCCAGCTGGGGAGGGCGGGCATCATCGGCACGACGGCGGGCGTCGGGCCGGACGGCGTAGTGCTTGATTTCGCGACGCGCTGGATCTACTAGCCGCCGGTTATTTCAGCTCGCGAATCTTGACCCCGCGCTTCGACAAGGCGCTCAGGTAGGGCTCGAAAGGCACGGCGAGGTAGGACACCTTCACGCCTGGCCCCGCGGTTTTTCCCGCCAGCTGCAACTGCCCCGTGATGGACAGCGAATACCCGGTCGTCCGCATCATCGCGCTGATGCCGCGCCGGGCGTCGGCGCGGTCCAGCAGCTCGAATCCCACCGTCGTCTTGTGCGTCCCCCGTTTTCCTTCCGCCACCACGCGAAGCGCGATGAGGTCGGGGTCGGCGCGCCGCAGCTGCGGATCCACCACCGCGACGAAGAGGTCCATCGGCGCCACCTTCTGGCCCTTCACGTCTACCGGCTCCTGGGCGAACAGGCCGAGCTGGCGAATAGCGCCGATGATCTCGGCGTGCCCGGGGTACCGGAGCGTCTTGTACTCCATGGTCTTTACCTTGCCGCCATATGTCCACGGCATGGTGGAAATGCCGCCGGCGGTGTGGAAGGCCTCGAGCGAGCCGATCCCGGTGAACCGGATCTGCTCCAGCTCGGAAAGCGCGTCGACCTGTGCCGGCTTCCCACCGCGAAGAATCCAGGAGGGTGTGGTGTAATAATCGAGTACCCCCTCCAGCGAGTAGACAATGTTGTAGTTGAGGGGGGGGAAGAGGATCTTGCGGCAGGCCGCCGACATACAGCTTGAGCGAGGTCACCGAATCCAGCCGGCGCATGGCCTCCGCCGCGAGGATGTTCACCATCCCGGGCGCGACGCCGCAGTCCGGAATGACCGACACGCCGCGCTTCTCAGCCCGCGCATCGAACGCTTCCTGGCGGCGCACGATTTCGGTGTTGCCGCCAAGGTCCGCGAAATGGGCGCCCGCCTCAATGGCGAGCTCCGCGGCCTGGGCGTTGAGGTAATAGGGAAGCGCGCTCAGGACGGCGGCATGGCCGTCCATTGCGCGCTGGAGGCTTGCGGGGTCCCGGCCGTCCACGCTGGCGAGCGACAGGCGCTTGCCCACGTGAGACGCGAGGAACGGCGGCAGCCGGGTCGTGTCCCGGTCCGCCAGCGTGATATCCGCGTCGGATGTTTCGAGAAGATCGAAAGCGCAGGCGGAGCCTTGGAGTCCTGCGCCTAAAACCAGAATGCGCATCAATCGCCCTTTGATTGCGGGAAAGATACTCGCGGGCGACTTGGCGCGAGGACCTCAGGCCATGTACTGTTGCCAATGATGTCGCAACGCGACCCAACGACGCCGCAAAAGCGCCGGGACGGTGCCGCCACGCGTGAACGCCTCATGCGCGCGGCCGTGGAGCTGTTCACGACCCAGGGGTACCACGCGAGCACCACGCCCGTGATCGCGGCCAAGGCAGGCATCGCCGAAGGCACGATCTACCGGCATTTCCCAAGCAAGCAACAGTTGCTGAACGACGTCTACCGGTCTTCGGTCGGCCTCTTTACCCGGCTCCTGCGCGAGGCGCCGCGCGACGTGCCCTGCCGCACCCGCCTCGAAACCGTGGCGGCGGCCTGGCGCGATCTGGCCGCCCGCGAGCCGGCCATCGTGCGCCTCGTCTTCGTCGCCCGCGTCCGGAACCTGCTGGACCAGAAGAGCCGCGACGCCTGGAGTGAACTCCGTTCCGAGCTGGAAACCGTCATCGCGACGGGGAAAGCGGCGGGCCACGTGCGGCCCGGCCCGGTGGACCTCTGGGCCGACATCTGGCTGCAGCTCGTGGCGCTCATGCTCGAACGCGTGGCCAACAAGGACTGGGCGCCGGAAAACTCGGCGCCCGCCCAGGTCGTCGAAAGCGCGTGGGTCGTGATGAAAGCAGACGGATAAGGCGATGGTGGATAGGGCGATGATGGAAGAGGCGATTCGCCTCTCCCGCCATCGCTTGTTTCTTACTTCAGGTTCGCCTTCACAAACGCGTGAATATCCGCCCAGGCCTGGTCTGCCTGCGCCTTTTCTGTTGCGCTGTCCGCCGCAGCCTTTCCCGCTCCCTGGCTCCGCAGGAATCCGTGGCGTGACCCAGGGTAGATCGTGCCCCGAAATGACTTGCCCGCCGCCTCCATCGCCTTCCCCACTCCCGGCACCGCCCCGCTGATCCGGTTGTCTTCACTGCCGTACGCCCCGAAGACCTTCGCCGTGATTCCCGCGTAGGTCGTCGAGTCGGGGTTCGGCCCATAGCAAACCACCGCGACCTTGAGGTCCGGGTTGTTCGTGGCATACCGGAATGACTGCCCGCCGCCCCAGCAGAACCCGATGGCGCCGATCGCGTCCTTCTTCACGGCCTTGAGGCTCTTGAGGTAGGCGGCCGTGGCATTGAGGTCCACGGTAATCGAGTCGGGCTGGAGCCCGCCGATCAGCTTGCGGGCCGAATCCGCGCTGACCGTGCCGCCCCGCCGGGTGAGCAAATCAGGCGCGATGGCCACGAAGCCCTTCGACGCGAAGTCGTCCGCCACGGTACGGATCCAGTCCGACAGGCCGAAGATCTCGTGGATGATGATCATTGCCGGCGCGGGACTCGAGCCCATCGGGTAGGCGACGTAGGCCTTTACCGAATCCCCGCCCGGACCGGCGTACGTCACCCACTCGCCGTGCGTCTGCACCGACTCGAGTTTCGCGATGTACGCGGCGCCGAACCCGGTGGCCGAATTGGTGGCCGAGGGCGGCACCTGGGCATCGGACGGAACGCATGCCGCCGCGAGCACACCCGCGATGGGAATCAACCACGACCGTTTCATGAAGCCTCCTGGGCGTAAACGCCTTGTACCGCCGATGCCGGCGGCGGTTGGTTGGTCTCTCGGCTCGCGAGGGCCTCATCGGCCGCCCGCTCCACCTCGGACGTAACGCGATCTTCGATCTGCTGCAAGGTGGCGGGGGTGACGCCACGCCCCTTCAGGTGCTCCTCGAAGAGCCCCACCGGGTCCCGCCTGCCCCAATACTCGAACAGCGCGGCCGGCAGAACATGGCGAGCTTCCTGCTCGTCATGGGTCGCGTGCCCACCCATGCGGAATGTTTCGGCATCGAGAATCACCGGGCCCTCTCCCCGCCGGCACCGCTCGGCGGCCAGGCGGGCGGCGGCGAACGCGTCGAGCACGTTGTTGCCGTCGAACGACCACCCGGCGATGCCGTAGGACTCGGCGACCTCGTGGAAGCGGCCCGGAAGGTGCGCATGCTTCACCTCGGTACCCAGCGCCACCTGGTTGTTCTGGATGATGAAAACCACGGGCAACTTCTGCACCGCGGCGAAATTGAACGCCTCGTGCGTGGGCCCCGACTTCACCGACCCGTCACCGACCCACGTGAGCGCCACCCGCCGCTCGCCCCGCAACACGAACGACAACGCGATCCCGCCGGTCACCGCCGGCATGTTGCCGATGTTGGAAATGGGCGGGAGCACGCCATGCGCGAAACTGCCCACGTGACCATCGCGGCCGCGGGACGGCGAGTCGTACGTGCCAAGGTACCCGCGGAGCATGTCGGCGACGGGCATGCCCATTTCGCAGCAGGCGCCCGCGTTCCGGATCATCGGCGCCACGATGTCGGTCGCGCGGTCCAGCGCGTGCACGGGCCCCACGGTGGCGGCCTCCTCGCCTGTTCCCAGCCAGGCCTTGGAAATCACGCCCTGCCGCACCCAGCGCTTGAGCGCCACATCGTGGAGCCGCGTGCGGACGAGTCCGGCGTAGAGGTCAAAGAGGTGACTGTGGGTAAGGGCTTCAATGATCGGGCGGCGGGCGGCGTCCCGGCGCCATACGTCGGTGAACTCCTGGACCAGCCCGGGGTCAGGCTGCCAGTTGAGGTATTCGGGAGGGTCGAAAGCGGGAAACCGTTTTACTGCAGTGTCTCCTTCAACTTCTCCATCACGCCGGGCCCGCATGCCTCCGCCATCGCGACCCCGAACTCGAGCGTCGTGGGATAGCGATTGTCCGGGTTCGCCTCGAGCGAGCGCATGATGACCTTCTCGAGCTTGGGCGGGAAGTCAGGACGGTACTGGCGGACCGGCACCGGCTGGCCGCGGAGCCGGGCGATCATCATTTCCTGTGCGTTGCGCCCCTGGAACGGGAGCTTCGCGGTGAACATCTCAAACGCAAGGATGCCGAGTGCGTAGACATCGCTCCGGGCATCGAGCGGCTTGCCGCGGATCTGCTCGGGGCTCATGAACTCAGGTGTCCCCAGGATGATGCCCGTGGCCGTGAGTTTCTGGACCCCCGGATCCGACCGGTTCTCCTTGGCCAGCCCGAAATCCATGACGATGGCGTGGTCGTAGCCGTCATCCCCGGTGACGATCATGATGTTCTCGGGCTTGAGGTCCCGGTGCACGATGTTGAGCTGGTGCGCGTGGTGCAGCCCCGAGCACATCTCGGCCAGCATCGCGACGCCCAGCTCGGGGCCCATGGGCCCGACCCGCACTTCGCGGTCGGACAACAGCTCGCCCTTCAGGTACGGCATGACCAGGTAGATGATGCCGTCCTCGGTTTCGCCGAGTCGCAGGATGCGGCAGACATTGGGATGGTTGAGGCGCATGGCGAGGCCCGCCTCACGGCGCAGGCGCTCGACCGCGGTCTTGTCGCTCGCGAGCTTGGGGCTCATGACCTTGATCGCCACGCTGTGATCGGTGCCGACCTCCACCGCCTCGTACACGTAGGACATGCCGCCTTCACCCAGTTTGCGGGTCACGCGGTAGCGGCCGTCCAGCGTCTGGTCCGGCAGCAACACGGCCTTGTCCACCGTCGGTGGCGCCGTCTGGGCCTTGCGCACGGACGTGCCCGATTGCGCGGTGGACTGCCGCAGCGCGACGTCAACCAGCGGGCTCCCGTCCTTGGGGCAGAAGCGCGCCTCGCCCTCGTAGACGCTCCCGCACTTGAGACAGCGGCGGCTCATTGCATCACCCGGTTGCGCCCCGCGGCCTTGGCCCGATACAGGGCTTGGTCCGCCCGCGCCACCAGGCCGTCGGCCGAGTCGACCCCGTCACACGGGTAGGTCGCGAGCCCGAGTGACACGGTCACGCGCAGCGGCTCCTTGGGATCGAAGGAGTGTTCCTCGACGTGCGCGCGCACGCGTTCGGCGAATACCAGGCCGCCGTCGAGTGACGTATCGGGCGAAACGATCACGAATTCCTCTCCCCCGTACCGGGCGACGATGTCCACGGACCGCGCCTCGTGCCGCAACAGGTCACCGATCTGGCGCAGGACGCTGTCGCCCACCAGGTGACCGCGGCTGTCGTTGATGCTCTTGAAGCGGTCCAGGTCGATCATGAGGATAGTCAGGACCAGGTTATAGCGCCGGGCCCGGTCCAGTTCTCGTTCCACGTTCTCGTGCAGGGCGCGGCGATTGAGGCAGCCGGTGAGCGCATCGGTGCTCGCCAGCCACTCGTAGCGCTCCTTGTCGGAAACAGCGGTCTCGAGGTCGTGGGCCTTCTCGATGGCCGCCACGGCGGCCTCGATGACCGTCGCCGCGAAGGCCGCCTAGGCCTCGGTGAGGGCCGGGTCTTCGGAGGTGGTCCGGAGGAAGAAGCAACCCGAGCGCTGGCCGCGCAGCGCGAACGGCAGGGCAATGGCCGACCGCGTGGTCACCCCGATGGCCTCGTGCGCCCATTCGGCGCGGACGTCGGCATACAGCGGGTCGGTCAGGACGTCGGTGACCAGCACCGGCTGCTGCGTGGCCAGCGCCCTGCGGATTTCCGGGTAGCGCCGGAGCTCGATCTTGAGGTTTCGCAGCATCGGGTTCTCGAACGCCGCCACCACCGTTCCCACCTCGTCATCCGCCGCGGCAATCACCACGGAGCACTTCGAAATACCGAGCGCCCGCGCTACCCGCCGCGCGAGGATTTAATAGATCTCCTCCGGCTTGAGCGAGTCGGTGACTTCGCGCAGGATATCCACCATTTCGGTGCGAATCCGCGCTTCCTCGCTCTTCACCCGCACCTCGTCCCGCATGCGCAGGGTGTCCCGGCTCTGCTGCAGCCGGGCCTCGACGCGGGCCACCAGTTCGCCCACGCGGAACGGCTTGGGGATGAAATCCGCCGCGCCCAGCCCCAGGGAGCGGATAGTCGCATCCTCGGGCGGCATGGACGACACCATCAGCACCGGCAGGTCCTGCCACCGCGCGTCATGCTTGATGCGGTCCAGCAGCTCGAGACCGTCCACCTTGGGCATCATGATGTCGAGCATCAGCAGGTCGGGGTGCTCTTCTTCCAGCCGGGCGACGAGGTTCTCGCCGCCCGGCACCGTCACCACATCGTAGCCTTTGCCCTTGAGGATGTAGGTCAGGGTGTGGAGCATGGCCGTGTCATCGTCGGCAACGACGATCTTGCTGGCGGGGACGACGGCAGGGACAGCGGTCATCAGGCGGCGACCGGTTTCAGGTCGGGGATCCGGGCGGGGTCGATATTCCCGCCGCTGACCACCAGCACGGTGGGCCCGGTCACCCGCAACCGTCCGGACCGCAGGGCCGCCGTGGTGGCGGCGCCGGACGGCTCGACGGTCAGACCGACATCGAAGTGCAGCCAGCGGGTTGCTTCCACAATCGCCGTGTCCGAAACCGTCACCGGCTCGGCGCGTCCGAAAAGGTGCTTGAATGTAAGCGCGCCCACCGAAAGCGGGAGAAGGCCGTCCGCCACGCTGGCAGTCGAAGTGAGACGCACGGGCTTTCCCGCCTTTACGGCGGCCGCATACCCCGCGGCACCCTCCGGTTCGACCGCGTAGACCTTGGCCCCAGGCCTGAGGGCAGCCATGACCGTCGTGACGCCGGCAGCCATGCCGCCGCCCCCGATCGGCACGGCCACGACCGCGACGTCGGGCAGTTCCTCCAGGATCTCGAGCCCGATAGTCCCCTGCCCGGCAATGATGTCCGGGTGGTCAAAGGGCGGGATAATGCTCAGGCCGTCACGCGCCGCGATTTCCTGGGCGCGCGCGTAGCGGTGTTCCGACGTCGTCCCCACGAGCACCGCCTCGCCGCCCCACTTTTTCACGCCGTCCACCTTGGCGGCCGGCGTGGTCTCCGGCATGACGATCACCGCCCGGATGCCCATGCGCTGGGCCGCAAATGCCAGCGCCTGGCCGTGATTGCCGCTCGAGTAGGTGATGACGCCCCGGTTCCGGACATCGGGCGCGAGCCGGCTGACGGCGTTCCACGCGCCCCGCAGCTTGAAGGCCCCGGTTGGCTGGCGCTGCTCGTGCTTGAGATAGACCGGGAAGCCCGCGATGCGCGAGAGTTCCGCCACCTCGGTGAGTGGCGTACGGACGGCGACGCCGCGGAGGCTTTCCGCGGCGCGCCGGATGTCTTCGATGGTGACGAGCGACGAGGGCAAGGTCTACACTTCCAGCTTTCCCTGCTCTCCCGTCACCGGGGTCTCGTCGCCGGTCGGGTCCTCTTCGCCGCCTTCTTCTTCCTTCACTACCCGCGCGACGTCAACCAGGGCGTCGCCGCCCTCCAGGTTCATCACCTTCACGCCCTGGGTGTTGCGGCCGATCACGCGGATGCCCTCGACCGGCACGCGGATGATGATGCCGTGACGGGTGATCATCATGAGCTCGTCCTCCGGCAGGACCTCCTTCAGGGCGACGATCCGGCCCGTCTTGTCCGTGCGCTTGAGCGTGATGATGCCCTTGCCTCCCCGGTGCTGGACCCGGTACTCCGACAGCTCCGAGCGCTTGCCCAGCCCGTGCTCGGTGACGGCGAGCAGCGTGGCGTCCCGGCGGATCACCACCATGCCGATCACCTCGTCGTCCTTCTCCAACTCGATGCCCCGGACACCGGTCGTCGCGCGGCCCATTTCCCGCACGTCCTTCTCGGTGAACCGGATGCTCATGCCCTCGCTGGTGCCCAGCACGATGTCGTTCGTGCCATCGGTCATCTGGACGTCGATCAGCCGGTCGCCGTCCTCGATGTTGATGGCGTTGATGCCGTTCGAGCGCGGATTGCTGTAGGCCGAGAGCACGGTCTTCTTCACGGTGCCCTTGGCCGTCACGAAGATCAGGTACTTGTCGTCGGTGAACGCCCGTACGCCCACGAACGCCGCGATCCCCTCGTTGGGCTTGATGGCGATCAGGTTGACGATCGGCTTGCCCCGTGCGCCGCGCCCGCCCTGCGGAATGTCGTAGACCTTGAGCCAGTAAAGCTGGCCGTTCTGGCTGAAGAAGAGCACGTAGTCGTGCGTGGACGCGACGAACAGGTGCTCGACCCAGTCGTCTTCCTTGGTCCCCATGCCGTTGAGCCCGCGGCCGCCCCGCCGCTGGCGGCGGTACGTGGACACGGGGATCCGCTTGATGTAGCCCGAGTGGGACACGGTGATCACCATGTCCTCCTCGGCAATCAGGTCCTCGACGCTGAAGTCGCCCTGGTCCGCCACGATCTCGGTGCGCCGGGCGTCGCCGAATTTCTCGACGACCTCGGCCAGCTCCGCCTTGAGCAGGTCCAGGCGCTTGGGCTTCGAGGCCAGCAGGCTCTTGAGCTCCTTGATGAGCTTGGTGACTTCCTTGAGCTCGTCCACCAGCTTGTCCACTTCGAGCGCGGTGAGCCGGGCGAGCCGCATGTTGAGGATCGCTTCGCTCTGCTTCTCGGACAGGCTGAACTTCTTCCGGAGTGAGGCGTCCGCCGAGGGAACGTCCTTGGCTTTCTTGATGATCTCGACGACTTCGTCGATGTTGTCAACGCAGATCTTGAGGCCCTCGAGAAGATGCTGGCGCGCCTCGGCCTGCTCGAGGTCGAACTTGGTCCGGCGGACGATGACGTCGTGGCGATGGTCGATGAAGTGCCGCAGGAGCTCCGTCAGCGACATCACCTTCGGCTGGCCGTCGGTCAGCGCCAGCATGATGGCCCCGAACGTGGCCTGCATCTGGGAGTGCTTGTAGAGCTGGTTCAGCACGACCGCGGCATTGGCGTCGCGCTTGAGCTCGATGACGATCCGCATCCCGTCGCGATCCGACTCGTCCCGCAGGTCCGAGATGTCGGCGACCTTCTTGTCTCTCGCCAGCTCCGCGATCTGTTCGACCAGCCGCGACTTGTTGACCTGGAACGGGATCTCGTTGATCACGATCTGGGACTTGCCGGTGGACTCCTTCTCTTCGACAACGGCACGGGCGCGCATGACAATGCGACCGCGCCCGGTCTCGTAGCACTCCTTGAGGCCCTCGCGGCCGTAGATGAAGGCCCCGGTGGGGAAGTCCGGGCCCTTGATGAACTTCATGAGGTCGGCAACCGTCGCGTCGGGATTGTCCACCAGGTGGTTCACCGCACCGGCGACCTCGCCGAGGTTGTGCGGCGGAATGTTGGTCGCCATGCCGACCGCGATGCCGGATGACCCGTTGACCAGCAGGTTGGGCACCCGCGACGGGAGGACCGTCGGCTCCTGGAGCCGGTCGTCGTAGTTCGGTACAAACGTGACCGTGTTCTTGTCGATGTCCTCCAGCAGGGAAAGCGCGATCGGCGTGAGCCGCACCTCGGTGTACCGGTATGCCGCCGCGCCGTCACCATCCACCGAGCCGAAGTTTCCCTGCCCGTCCACCAGCGGGTAGCGCAGTGAAAAATCCTGCACCATGCGCACCAGCGCGTCATACACGGCCATGTCGCCGTGCGGGTGGTACTTGCCCAGCACGTCGCCCACCACCGTCGCCGATTTCTTGTGCGCGCGGCCGGGCACGAGACCCAGCTCGTTCATCGCGAACAGGATTCGGCGGTGCACCGGCTTCAAACCGTCGCGCACGTCGGGCAACGCGCGCGCGACGATGACGCTCATCGAGTAGTCGATGAACGACTCTTTCATTTCGTCTTCGATAAGCCGGGGGAGGATGCGCTCGCGCTGATTGGGAGCGGTCATTGGCACCTGTAGCGAGGACTGGGCAAGAAAAACGGGGTCAAAAAGACCCCGTCGGAGGTCTCAGTAACATACCTGGACCCAGTCCGCGGGGCAACGTTGTAATTGATTGTGGCGTAGTGGTTTAGAGACCGTCAGAATGTCCTCAGATTTCGACGACAACCTTGCCGAACTGCACTCCACTCTCAAGTCGCTCGAAGGCCTGCAGGGCCTTTTGCATTGGGAACGTCGAGTCCACGGTGGGCTTGAGGTGTCCCTCCCCCAGTTGCCGCACGATCTCCTTGAACTCGGCCTCGTTCCCCATGGTCGAGCCCATGATCGTCCACTGGTACCAGAAGAGCCGGCGGACGTCGGTGAGCAGCTTGTGCCCGCTGGTCCCGCCGCAGGTCACGAGCCGGCCCCCACGGCCCAGGGCCCGGAGCGACTGTTCCCAGGTGGCCTCGCCGACGTTTTCGACGATGACGTCCACGCCCCTCTTGCCGGTCAGGACCCGGACCTCCTTGGCGACATCCACCTTGTGGTGATTGATCCCCACGTCCGCGCCCAGCGCCTTCGCCCGCGCAAGTTTCTCCTCGCTCCCGGACGTCACGATCACCCGGGCCCCCGCGAGACGGGCAATCTTGAGCGCAGCGAGCGATACCCCGCCCCCGATGCCCCAGATGAGCACCGTGTCGGTCGCCTTCACCCGGGCGCGCGTGGTCATCATGCGCCAGGCGGTGAGCGTGACGAGGGTAAAGGCCGCGGCCTCCGGCCAGCCGATGCCAGCCGGCACGACTGCCACGTTGGATTCCGGTACGGTCACGTATTCGGCCAGCGTCCCGGAGACGTGCTCGCCCATCAGGCGGTACTCGACGCACAGCGATTGCTCGCCGGCACCGCAGTACTCGCATTTTCCGCAGGATAACCCCGGGTTGAGCAACACCCGGTCCCCCACCTTCACCGTGCGGACGTCGCCGCCCACCTCCTCCACGACGCCGGCGCCGTCACCACTCGGGATGTGCGGGAACTTGAGATTGAGGCCGGGCAGGCCCTCGAGGGTCCAGAGATCGAGGTGGTTGAGTGCCGCCGCGTGCATCCGCACGAGGACGTGGCGGCTACTGGCAATGGCGGGCCTGGGAAGGTCGGCCATTTCGAGCTGCGAGAGGCCGCCGTGGCCTCTCATAACGAGCGCCTTCACGAAATGAAGGTGCGGGTCACCGACGGAATGACGGTGAGAATATCTGTTCCTGTGGATTCGCGGTCGGCACCTCGATGCGTATCCCGCCCGGGGCCGTGGGCAGCAGGATGAGCTTGCTCGAGGGAACGCGCCCGCGGACCTGCACGCTCGCGATGACCGCGATCATGTCTCCCTCGCGGGAAACGGAGAAGTCGCTGACGTTCATGTCCGTCGGCGTGAGGTTGGTGACCGGGCCACCGGCGGCCTCGGCGCGCACCGCGACGCGAAGGACCGGAGCGTTTCGCGCGGGACCCTGCTTCTGTTCCTGTACAAAGCCGAGTTTGCCGTCGGGAAACCAGACCGGCATCATCTCGACCGCCGGGCTCCGGGTCACGTTCCGCTGGTTCGCCCCCCCGAGGTCCATCAGGTAGACCTCGTAGTTGCCGTCCCGGGTGGACGTAAACGCGATGCTCTTGCCGTCTGGGGAGACCGTGGGCTGAGAGTTGAATGCGGGGCCCTCGGTAAGGCGTTTTGCCTCGGACCCTTCGGCGTTCATGATCCAGACCTGGTATGAGCCGGTCGCGTTGGACGCATAGACCAGCTGCTTCCCGTCGGGTGTCCACCGTGGCGAGTCTTCCCCGCCCGCCGTACTGGTCAGCCGCCGGGCGTTCGAGCCGTCGGCGTCCATGACATAGATCTCCTGATTCTGATCGCGCGTGGAGATGAACGCGATGCTCGAGCCATCGGGGGAAAACGACCCGCTGACATCGCTGGCGGGCTGCGCCGTCAACCTCGTGAATGCCCCGGGGGCCGCCCGGCTGGTCGTGTAGAGGTCCGCGTTACCGCCCTCGCGGGTCGAAACCACGAGCAGCTCGTTCTGCACGAACACCCGCACCGTGTCGGTCTTGCCCCACGTCGTCGTCGCCGTGATCAACGCCTGCCCCAAGCCCGTGGCCATCACCGAGCCATCGTTGTCCACCGTCGCAACGGTGGGCGCCGACGTACCCCAGCGAAGCCCGTTGGCGGGACCGAAAGGCCGCCCGTTGTCGTCCACGAACGACGCGCCGACCCGGGCGTGTTCGCCGGGCGCGATGCCGACGCGGTGGGTGCTCAGGCCGATCCCCCCGGCGACCACGCTGACGATCCACGCCGTGTCACCCCACCCCGGGGCGCTGACCCTTAGGCGGGTAAGACCCAGGCGTTTGGGTGTCGCGATCCCCGTGTTGGGATCGAAACCGATCACCATGCTGTCCAGCAGCGTCCATTGGACCCGCGCTTCCGGAATGGCTGAACCGTCGGACGCCTGCGGCTGGGCGATGAAGCGGGCTGTTCCGCCCAGGGACACGCGTACGGTGTCCCGCGCCGGTGGGGACAGGGACAGGAACTCGATGGCCTTGTGAACCACGATGGGCGCCCGGATCTCCTGCAGGTACCCGCTGATCACGATCTCCGCCCGGCCGCCGGACACCGCGCTGACCACGCCGAATGGCGTTACCCGCGCGATGCTCTCGTCGGTCGAGCGCCACTGCACGGAGGTCACCGGGATGCGGCGGTTGCTCTGGTCGGGGATCACCACCATCAGGGTGTCCATCATGCCGGGCGACATCATGCCGCCCTGGGCGCGGCGAATCACCGCGAGCCCGGCATTCGAAACCTGGACCGGCACGCGGGACACGATGCCGCTCGTCCCCTGGACCTCGATCAACCCCTGGCCGGGGCTGATCGCGACTACCTGCCCGCTCGGGTCAACCGATGCGACGGTGGGCAGGAGCGACTTCCAGGTCACGGCCATAGGCGTCGCGGCGGTTCCATCCTCCCTCAGGAACTCCACGGTGGGGCGGACCGCCTCACCCGGGAGCATGTAGAGGGCGCCGGGATTCACCTTGATCAGGGCAGCACCACCCGCATTGGCGAGGGGCGGCGGGGCGACGGGTCCGGCCCCTCCGACCTTCACTTCGACCGTTGCGGTGCCGCGTTTTGGCCCGGCCCAGGCCTCGACGATGGCCGACCCTGCGCTGACGCCTACGAGGACGGCGATGTCCTGCGACGTGCTATCAACGTGAATCTGGACGACCTGGGGGTTCGACATGGTCCACCGGAGCCGTTCGATCGGAACGACGTTGCCGTTGGCGGCGTAGGCGGTCGCGAAAACGCTGCTCCGGCCACCAACCGCCACGGTCACGCTGGGTGGCGCTATCTGCACATCGGCCACGGCCTGGGCCGCGAGCGTGCCGAACCCGCCGAGCATGAGCCCGGCGAGGGTGCTGGCAACGCTCCGCGACGTCGGTGACATGATCTTTAGACCCGGGTTGGGGAAAGTCCGTAACCGCAAAGCCCGTAGGGAGATAACCGGACACCAAGCATCCGAACGTAGCTCGCCTGAACGCGGAGTGTCAAGCAACTCGCGCGCTCCTCTTGCGCGGTGCCGTCGCACACACGAAATCTATAGCCCGGCAGCCACTTATTTGGAGGTAGATCACAATGAGCTTGACCCACGACTTGAGCGCTTCGGGGCCTGGGGGCCCTGGCATGTGGGATCCCATGCCGCTGACGCCGCCTCTCAGACCAGCCGAGACGGCCCCACCGGCAATCTGGTCTCAGCCGGCCCCGGCGGCCGCACCGGCCGGTGGCAGCAAGTCTGCCGCCAAGCCCAAGAAGAAGGCCGCCAAGAAGAAGGCTGCAAAGCCGAAGAAGAAGGCCGCCAAGAAGAAGGCTGCAAAGCCGAAGAAGAAGGCCGCCAAGAAGGTTAAGAAGGCCAAGAAGGCCAAGAAGGCCAAGAAGGGGAAGAAGAAAAAGCGGTGAGCCTGGCACTCTGGGGAAAGCGGGAAGGGGTCAGTCCCCTTCCCGCTTTTTGTTTTCTGGTCCTGGGCGCCGCCGCATGCGCCAAGCCGGCGCCGCCGCCGAGCGTCACCGCCTTCGTCGGCGCAAACGTGTTCGACGGAACCGGCCATGCCCCGATCCGGAACGCCGTGATACTGGTTCGCGACGGGCGGATCATCGAGATGGGCCCCAACGTCAGCATTCCCGTAGGCGCCCGGTGGGTCGGGCTGGACGGGAAATGGGTGATCCCCGGGCTGATTGACGGCCACGTCCACGTCGATCGGTGGGCCATGTCGCGCTACCTGGCGTACGGGGTCACCAGCGTGCGAGATGTCGGGAACGACACGGACAGCATCGTCGCGTGGCGAGGGGAAGTCGGCGCGGGAACGATTGCGGGCCCCCGGCTCTTCATATCAGGCGCCCAGATTGACGGGGCCCCCGCCATCTGGGGCAGCTCGACCGAGCTCCACAGCCCGGACGAGGCCGCGGCGGCTGTCGCAGCCCGGGCCGCCGTCAACGTCTCGCAAATCAAGCTCTACGTGCACACCACGCTCCCCCTCATGGAAGCGGTGGTGCGCGAGGCGCACGCGCGCGGGATCCCGGTCACGGCACACCTGGGCAGGGTGGACGCGCTCACCGCCGCGAAAGCGGGCGTGGACGCCATCGAGCACCTGTCCGGGGTGGTTGAGGCGACGGTGCGGGATCCCCGGCCCTACTTCGCGGCGCATGAAAAGTTCTTCGACGGCTGGAAGGCGTTTCTACGGGGGTGGGCAGGCCTCGACTCCACGTCGCTGGACGGGACCGCCGCGGCGCTGATCAAGACCGGCCTGACCATCGTCCCGACGCTGGTACAGTCGGAGACGTATGCGCACCTGAATGACGCGGCGTACGCCCACGGGCTCGACGTGGCCGGCGTGCCGGGAGACATCCAGGCTTCGTGGGATATGCCCGACCTGCTTCGCCGGGCGGCGATCAGTGACGCCGACTTCGCCACGTTCCGGCGCTCGCGCATTCAGGAAGACTTGTTCGTGCGCCGGTATCGGGCGCTGGGCGGCAAGGTGGTTGCCGGGAGCGATTCACCGAATCAACTGCTGGCCCCGGGCGCGTCACTGCACCATGAGCTCGCCCTGCTGGTACAGGCCGGCCTGTCGCCCTCGGATGCGCTCGTGTCTGCGACCAGCGCGGCGGCGACGTTGCTTCACGCGGACTCGATCGGCGTCCTGGCGCCGGGCAAGCTGGCGGATTTCGTCGTTCTGGTGGGAGACCCCCTGGCCGATATTGCCAACGTGGGGAGAATCGAACTCGTCGTGTTAGCCGGCCGGCGCTACCCGGCAGCGGAACTCAGGAAGAACTGGTAAGACGCACCAACCACCACACTCCCACGGCCATGCTGAGGAATGCCGTACCAAACGCCAGCCCGCGCGCCAGCCGGACCGACTCTGCCGCCCGGCCAACCGCCAGTGCGGCGGCGCCGGCGTACGCACCCATGCCGAGGATCGTGCCGATTCCGAATGCCAGCAGGTACCCCAGCGCAGCCCCCAGGCTCGGCATGAGCGTCACCGGGACGAGGGCCACCACTGGGGCGGAGCCCGCGAGGCCGTGCACCGCACCGACCAGCGTCGAGAGATGCGCGTGGCGGGTTTCGGGCGCGTGCACATGGTCATGATGGTGATGCGCCGGGCTGGTCCCGTGAGTGTGGAGGTGGCCGTGGCTCCCGTGTTCTTCGGGTCCGTGAAGGTGCAGGCGCCGCGCGTTGAACCAGGCCCACACGCCCACCCCGATCAGTGCCAGCCCCACGCCTGCTTCGAGCCACGTTTGCGCCGATTCGGGAACCCGGAGCCCGCTCGCGGCGAGAAGACCGCCCGCCACGAGGACGACGGCCGCGTGGCCAATGCCCCAGCGCACGCCGAACCCCAGCGCCGAACGGAGACGGGGGTTGCCGCCCACGAAGGCGCCCAGCGCCACCATGTGGTCCACTTCGAGGGCGTGGGCCGTGCCCAGCGCGAAGGCGGCGGCGTAGGCGGCCCAGAGTTCACTCAACACGTGACGAAGCTCCCGGTGAGAGACCTATGACTGCCCGCGTCCGGCTGACATCACTGTCCCATGGGGCGGGCTGCGCATGCAAGCTCGGCGCCGACGAGCTGGCCGAAGTCCTCAAGCACGTGCCGCAGATCAGCGACCCGCGGGTCCTGGTGGACGCCGCCACGCGGGACGATGCCGCGGTGTTCCAGTTTTCGGAGGACCGGGCCCTGGTTGCGACGCTGGATTTCTTCGCGCCCATCGTGGACGACCCGTACGCGTTCGGCGCGATCGCGGCAGCCAATGCGCTCAGCGACATCTACTCCATGGGCGGAACGCCGCTCCTTGCCCTGAACATTCTCGCGTGGCCCCGGAAACCGGAGATCCTCGAGCTGCTCGGCGAGGTCCTCCGCGGCGGCGTAGAGACCGTCAACGCAGCCGGGGCGCTCCTCGTGGGTGGTCATTCGATCGACGACCCGGAACCAAAATACGGCATGGTGGCCCTGGGCGAGGTGCGCCCCGAAAACCTGATCACCAACGCAGGCGCCAAGGCAGGCGACCGCCTGGTCCTTACAAAGGCGATCGGGACGGGCGTCCTGTCCACGGCGCTCAAGCAGGACCTCTTGTCGGAGGCGGACATCGAACCGGCCGTCCGGTCCATGAAGATGCTCAATGCCCTGGCGGCGGCCGCCATGCGGGCGGTCGGGAAGGCCGCGCATGCGGCCACGGATGTCACCGGGTTCGGCCTCCTCGGTCACCTGGGCAACATGGTGCAGGCGAGCAAGGTGGGCGCGCGAGTCCAGGCCGGCGCGGTTCCGCTCCTGCCCCATGCGCGGGAGATGACGGCCCGGGGAGGCGTGCCGGGCGGGACGGAGCGCAACCGCCGCAGCACCGAAGCGGCAACCGCATGGGCGGGCGCTGTCGCCGAGGCGGACCGCATCCTCCTCAATGACGCGCAGACTTCGGGCGGCCTGCTCATCGCGGTAGATTCTTCGCGCACCGACGAGCTCGTCCGTGCGCTCAGGAAAATCGGGGAGCCGGTGACGGCCGCCGTGATCGGCGAGATCACGGCCGGGCCCGTGGGAACCATCGAGGTGACGGCATAATGTCGGGGCTGGTCGTAGTGCACGCGGACGAAAGCTGCCTGGGGAATACCCGGGAAACGCCGAGCAAGGGTGGCGCGGCGTCGCTGATCGAAATCCGGGTGGGCGGCAAGATCACCCGCCACGACCTGTACATATCCTCGCCCGCGACGACCAACAACCGGATGGCCCTGAACGGCGCGATCGCCACGTTCGCCCTGCTGTCGAAGAAGGGCCGGCACCTGACGGTCCTGTATATCTCCGACTCCGAGTACCTGGTGAAGGGCATGACCGAGTGGGTCCCGGGGTGGGAATCGCGCGGCTGGAAGCGAAAAAGCGGCGCGCTGGAAAACGTGGAACTCTGGCAGGCGCTGGTGAAAGTGAGCCGCGAACACAAGCCGGTGTGGCAATGGGTGCGGGGCCACAACGGCCACCCGAAGAATGAGTATGCCAATGACCTCGCCATTCGGGCGGCGACCGAGCAGTTGATGTCTGAGGGAGCAGTACCCTCGGAGTTCCCGGCATGGCTTGCAGTCCAGCGCGGCAAGGACCTGTTCCCGGGCTATGATCCCGACGCGGACTTCGCCCAGCTCGAATCCGGGCTCCGGGGCGGCAGCAATGGAAAGGTGCGGGCATGACGGTTTACAAGGACGGGGTGAGCGCGAACACCCATGCGCTCAACCTCCTGCCCGACGGGGGCGCCGAGGACACGAACCGTATTCCTCTATACGAGGTCTACATGCGCATGGCCGAGGAGCTGGCCAAGCGTTCGACCTGCGCGCGACTGCAGGTCGGGACCGTGGTGACCGACGCCTTTCTCCAGAACGTCCTGGCCATCGGATACAACGGGAATGCGCGGGGGCTCCCCAACAAGTGCGACTCGGCGGTGCCGGGCCAGTGCGGGTGCCTGCACTCCGAGGTGAATGCGCTGGTGAAGGCCACGGGCGGCCAGCGGGACAAGGTAGTGTTCGTGACGAACAGCCCCTGCGTCATGTGCGCCAAGCTGATGATCAACTCGGGCGCGACCCACGTGTTCTACCGCCGTGCGTATCGTGACCCGTCGGGAATCGAGGTCCTGGCCGCGGCCGGCGTGGTGCCCGTTCTGTACGACCGCTGGGAGCAGACCTGGCGATGACCCAGCACCCGGACGACGTCCAGCGGCTCTTCGACCGGCTGGTCGAGGTGCTGGCCGGCCGCGCGCCGCACCTGCTCGACGCGCCGATTCCCGTTTCTGATCTGTATGAGACGCTGGTGCCCTACCGGACCCACCGGACATCGCTCGGCTTCGATTCCCACCAGGACTACGAGATGGCGCTCCTCCGCCTCCTCGCCGGCGAGCATGGCCTGGTGGACCTGGATAACGACGAAGCGACGAGGCCCTGCACGACGAGACGCGCGCGGTGAATCCGCACCCCGGCGCGTTCCGGGCGTGGGGCGCGGCCCGCGTGCGATTGAACGCGGCCGCCGCCGATGCGGTGCTTCTCAGGCGCGAGGCGTTTGCCCCGCCGGCCGAAGCGGCCGCGGAACCGGACGCCCCGGCTGAGACGCTAGTCCCGGTTCGCCAGCTCCCGTTCGAGTTCGACAAAACGACGGAGACCGCCGGGAAGGACGCGAACTCACGGGCGTCGTGCCCGCATTGTGATGAGACCCTGCCGGGCGGGCGCCTGGTGGTCTATTGCCCGTTCTGCGGCGGGAACGTGACGACCCGGGCGTGCCCGGAATGCGGAACCGCGCTCGAGACGGCGTGGAGGCACTGCATTACCTGCGGGTACAAGGTGGGCGGATAGGGGCGTGAAGGCGCTCCGGATCGCGGTGATCGGCGGAGATGGAATCGGGCCGGAGGTCATCGAGGCCGCGATTCCCGCGATCGAGCTGGCGGCAAAATCAGAGGGCGCGACGATCGCGTGGGAGCGCCTGCCCTATGGCGCCGACCACTACCTCAAGACCGGCGAAACTCTTCCCGACGCCGCGTTCGCCCACCTGAAGAACGCCGTCGACGCAATCTTCCTCGGTGCGATGGGCGACCCGCGGGTACCCGGCAACGAGCACGCGCGTGACATTCTCCTCGGGCTCAGGTTCCGCCTCGACCTGTACATCAACTTCCGGCCATGCACCTTGCTGCATCCGGATCTCTGCCCGTTGAAAGACCAGCGAGAGAACGAGGGAACAGGCGAACGGGGCCGGCAAGTCGATTTCGTCATCTTCCGAGAGAACACCGAAGGGCTCTACCTCGGGCGTGGGTCGTCGAAGAACGTCGGCACAGCGGACGAGGAGCAGATAGCGGAGGAAGTGAATACCGCGCCCAAGGTGGAGCGCATCATTCGCGCGGCATTCGACTGGGCGCGGGCAAACAAGCGCACCCGCGTCACCATGGCCGACAAGTCGAACGCGATTCCGGCGCACCGCCTGTGGCAGCGGCTGTTCGGGGAAGTCGGGGCGAAGTATCCGGATATCACCCGCGACCACTTCTACATTGACGCGCTCGCGATGCAGATGGTGAAATCCCCCGAGCAGTTCCAGGTGATCGTCACCAACAACCTGTTCGGGGACATCATTTCAGATCTCGGTGCCCAGCTGGTCGGCGGGCTTGGGGTGGCGGCGAGCGCCAATCTCCACCCGGGGCTGGCCGGGCTGTTCGAACCAGTCCACGGCTCCGCGCCGCCCATCGCCGGGAAAGGCATCGCCAACCCAATGGCCGCCGTACTCACCGGCGCGCTCATGCTTGCGGACCTTGGATTCCCCAAGGCAGCCGCGCTGCTCGATGGCGCGGTGCGCGCGGCGCTCCGCGAGGGACAGCGGACACCCGACCTGGGCGGCTCGGCGCGCACCGCCGACGTGGGGCGGTGGATCGCGGATTACCTGCGAACCGCGTGATATATTCCGCAATACGAGTCCCCGGCATGACATCGGAGCAAGCAGCATGAAGACCCAGGGTCAGAATCGCGACGTCGTGTTTCTCTCCGGCGTCCGCACGGGTTTCGGTTCCTTCGGCGGCACCCTCAAAGACCTCTCCGCAACCGAGTTGGGCGCCATCGCCGCGCGGCACGCCGTCGAGCGATCCGGGTTGAAGCCCGCGCAGTTCGACCACGTCGTGTTCGGCAACGCCCAGCAGACATCCGCGGACGCCATTTACCTCGCGCGCCATGTGGGGCTCAAGACCGGACTCCCGATCGAGGTGCCGGCCGTTACGGTCAACCGTCTCTGCGGCTCCGGGTTCGAATCCATCATTCAGGGTGCCCAGCAGATCCTGCTCGGGGATTCGAACGCCGTCCTGGCCGGCGGCGCCGAGTCCATGAGCCAGGCACCCCACGTGCTACGCGGCGCCCGCTGGGGCATTCGACTGGGTCCCCCGGCACCCCTCGAAGATTCATTGTGGGAGGCCCTCAAGGACCCACAGTGCGGACTTTCGATGGCGGAAACCGCGGAGAACCTCGCGGAGAAGTACCAGCTGACCCGCGAAGGCGTGGATCGCGTGGCTCTCCGCAGCCAGCAGCTCGCCAAGAAGGCGTGGGATGATGGCGTGTTCCAGGACGAGGTGATTCCGGTGCAGGTGAAGGACCCGAAGACGAAGCAGATGGTGGACTGGCGCGCCGACGAGCACATGCGCCCTTCGACGACGCTCGAGATTCTCATGGGCCTCAAGCCATACTTCAAGAAAGACGGCCTGGTCACGGCCGGGAACGCATCGGGCATCTGTGACGGCGCGGCCGCCACGGTGATTGCCAGCGAGGAGTTCGCGAAACAAGCCGGTGTTACACCAATCGGGCGAATCGTGGCGTGGGCGTTCGCGGGTGTTGAACCCAGGTTCATGGGGATAGGCCCGGCGCCGGCGGCTCGAAAGGCGCTCGCCAAGGCCGGCATGAAGCTGGCCGACTTGGACCTGATCGAGGTGAACGAGGCGTTCGCCCCGCAGTACCTGGCGGTCGAGAAGGAACTGGGGCTCGACCGGGAAAAGACCAACGTGCACGGCGGCGCGATCGCCATCGGGCACCCGCTCGCCGCATCGGGCACGCGCATCACCATTCACCTCCTGCACGCACTCCGGCAGCAGAAGAAGCGCTACGGGCTCGGGTCGGCCTGCATTGGGGGCGGCCAGGGCGCCGCCATTATCGTCGAGGCCTTCGGCCGGTGACCGGCAGCGTTCCGGCAGGCCCCGGCCCGCGGCTCGACCGCGCCGCGGTGGAACGCGTCATCCAGCGAGCGGCGGAGCTCCAGGCCAACGAGCGCGACATCAGCGAGGGCCTGACCGAGCAGGAGCTCAAGTCGCTCGCGAACGACGTGGGGATTCCCGAGAGCCATTTCCGGCAGGCGCTGCTCGAGGAACGGACCCGGTCAGCGGTTCCGGCGGAACGCGGCCTCATTCCCTGGCTGGCGGGCCCGCGCCGGGTCGGCGCGTCACGGACCATGGCGGGCGAGGCACACCGGATCGAAGCGGCGCTCCAGCATTGGATGGCCGAGAATGAACTGCTCACGATCAAACGCCGGTTCCCTCAGCAGACCACGTGGGAAGCCAAGCAGGGGGCGGTCGCGTCCATCCGGCGCGCACTGTCGTTCGGCGGGCACTCGTACGTGCTCACGCGGGCGCGCGAGGTTGCGGGCCAGGTCATTCCGGTGGACAGCGGACGGTGCCATGTGCAGCTGGTCGCCGACCTGTCCAACACGATAACGGCGCGGATGAGCACGGCGACGGGATTCGTCGGCGCGGGCGTGGCCGCGTCGGTGGTCGGGACCCTGCTCGGCGTCGCCACCCTGGTGGTGTTCGCGCCGGTGATCGTGACCGGCTTGATTGGGTACGCCGTCCTTCGCACTCGCCGCGAAGAGGTGGCGCGCGTCCACGTGGCGCTGGAACAGATTCTCGACCGGCTGGAGCACGGGGAAATCGAAGTCCAGCAACAGCAGCTTCGCGGCCCGCGGCCGAGCGCGTTCGTCCGGATTGCCGACGAGTTGCTCAAACAGCTGAGACCGGGAGACAAGCCGAAATGACCGAGATCAAGACCGTTGGCATCCTCGGCTGTGGTCTCATGGGCAGCGGAATCGCCCAGGCCGCCGCCCAGAGCGGCCACAAGACCATCGTGCGCGAGGTGAACGACGCCCTGAACGAGCGGGGCAAGGCAGGCATCACCAAGTCGCTCGACAAGTTCGTGGAGAAGGGGAAGCTCGCCGCGGCGGACCGTGACGCAACGCTCGCCCGGCTCAGCTTCACCACCAAGATCGCCGACCTCAAGACGTGTGACATCGTGATCGAGGCGGTCACCGAAGACCTCGACACCAAGAACACGATGTTCAAGGAACTCGACGGGATCGTAGGGCCGGAGACGATATTCGCGTCCAACACCTCCAGCCTGACGATCGCCGCCATGGCCGGCGTCACGAAGCGGCCGGACAAGTTCGTCGGCCTGCATTTCTTCAATCCCGTCCCGTTGATGAAGCTCGTCGAGGTGGTTCGGACGGTCACCACCAGCAAGGGCACGTTCGACCGCGCCTTTGCCTTTGCCCGGGCCCTGGGCAAGGAACCCATCACGGCGAAGGACAACTCCGGGTTCGTGGTGAACCTGCTGCTCGTGCCCTACCTGCTGGGGGCGATCCGGGCGCTGGAACACGGCGTGGGGTCGGTCGAGGACATCGACAAGGCCATGGTCCTGGGCTGCGGCCACCCGATGGGACCCCTGACCCTGCTGGACTTCGTCGGGCTCGACACGACGTACAAGATCGCGGAGATCATGTTCGACGAATACCGCGAGGCGCAGTACGCGCCTCCCCCGCTCCTCAAGCGGATGGTGCTGTCCGGCATGTTCGGCAAGAAGTCCGGGAAGGGCTTCTACGATTACTCGAGCAACCCGCCAACGGTGAGCGCGCTCGGCCTCTAAGCGAAGGGTTTCCGGTTGTCTCTCGCCCAGCTGCACTCGGCACTCAACGACTTCCCCGTAGCCCTGCTGGTCGCGTCGGTCGCCTTCGACCTCGCGGCGAGCGGCCCGCGGCGGCCGGCCCTCCAGGCCGCTGCGTACTGGTCGCTCCTGGCCGGGGCCGGCACCGCGATCGTCACCGCCGTCTCTGGACTGGTCGCCGGGTACTTCGTCGAGCCGGAACCGGCCTTCCGCCAGACACTCCTGACCCACCGCGTGCTCGGCCTGGCTATTGCCGTGGTGTTTTCCGCCCTGGCGGGGTGGCGCCTTTGGAGGAAGAACGTCTTCGGCGTCGAGGAACAGCAGTCCTATATCGTGGCGGCACTGGTGGGGGCACTGGCAGTCCTCTGGGCAGCCCACCTCGGCGGCATCATGGTATTCGAACACGGCGTCGGGGTCACGCCGTGAAACCCGCCCAACACACGTTCTTTTCCCTTCTATTAGTAAGCCAGGCCTGCACCGCCATCACCGTCCGGCCCACGTACCGCCCGTTCCCCCTGGCTGCGTTCGACACGGTCACAGCGAAGCCTCCCTCCGTGATTACAGGCGCCTCGGCCGACCTGGTACGTCTCGGCCTCACCGTCCGGACGATCACGGCCGCTGAGGGTTACCTCGAGACCCGCTGGTTCGACCTGGGCGAGAAACGGTCGCGGCGGGAGGTGGCGAATCCCGACCGGACGGTTCGCATTCGTGTCTGGGCAGACCTCGTGACGCCGCTTCAAAGCGAGGTCATCGTCGAGGCGGTTCACCAGCGCTTGCTCGATCCGTCCGTTCCCGAGCGCGAGAACGAAGTCGTCGCCGTGGCGGGCTCTCCGGGCGATTCGATCGCCCAGGCGTTGCGCACGGCGATCAAGGCCCGGTTCGGCGGCGGGAAGGCGGCGGGCGGCAAGACCTGACAAAACCCTCCCGCCTTACCGCCCTGCCGCACTCCCGACAATATTCAAGGACGCCCATGGCCCGCCGCTCACCCGACGCCACGTTTTGCCGGGAAATGCTCCCCAAGGTTTCCCGGACGTTTGCGCTGTGTATCCGATTCCTGCCGCCGGGCGTCAACTACGCCGTGCTCGTCGCGTACCTCCTGTGCCGAGTCGCGGACACGATCGAGGACTCAGTCGTCCTTTCCGCGGCGGACAAGGACCGTCTCCTGGCCCACTTCCGCCGGTGCCTGGAGGAGGGCGGTCCGGACGCCACGCCGCTCGCCGCCGCATTTGCCGAAGGCCGGCAGGATGACGAACAGCTCGCGGCGCGCGCCGACCAGGTCCTCCGCGAGTTCCGGGCTCTTCCGGCTCCCCAGCGCAACGCGATCCGTCCGTGGGTGCAGGAGATGTGTTCCGGCATGGCGGAGTTCGCCCGCCGGGCGAGCGCGCCGGGACAGCTCGAGGCGCTGACGAGCGTGGAAGATCTCGATCGTTACTGCTACTACGTGGCCGGCACGGTGGGGCACCTGCTGACCGGGCTGTTCTGGCTGCATCACCGCCGCGGCTCCGAGGCCCGGCGCCAGCGCCTGGAGTCACTGGCCACGAGCTTTGGCCTGGGACTCCAATTGACCAACATCGTGAAGGATCTCGCCGACGACCGACGGCGCGGCTGGAGTTTTGTCCCGCGGCAGATGACCCGGCAGGCCGGCATCGACCCCGAACAGATGGTGGATGGCGCGCACCGCGACGCGTCGCGCCAGGTCATGGATCTCCTGATCGACAAGGCCAATGCGCACCTGCGGGACGCGCTGGACTATTGCACCGAGCTGCCGCGGTCCGAGTACCGTATCCGGCTCTTCTGCCTCACGTCGCTCTACTTTGCCGTGCGCACCCTGCGGCGCGCGCGCCAGGATCCCGGCCTGCTCGAGCCGCAGCACAAGGTCAAGATCAGCCGGGCCGAGGTCTATCGCACCGTCATCGTCACCCACCTGGTGGCGCCGGTGGACGGGCTGGTCAGGGCGTACTTCCGGCACCTCGAAGGCCAGGCGCGGGCTACCGCATGAAGTCCCCGTTTCCGGGATTCCGGGGTGCGGTCTTTACCGACATTCCCACCCGCAGCGCGTACAGCGAGGGCGCGGGCCCTTACCGGATCATCCCGGCGACCGTCGTCGTGCCCCGGGACCTCGACGACATCGTCGCCCTGGTGCGCCACGCACGCGACGCGGGCCTCGCCCTCGTGCCCCGCGGAGCCGGCAGTGGCATGCCGGGGAACAACGTGGGCCCCGGAATCATGGTGGACATGCGGGCGTTTGGCGGCCCGCTCGCCGTGTCCGACGACGGCGTCACCAACGTCGGGGCCGCGGTGACGTGCGCGGCGATCGACCGGGTGGCGGCGCCGCTGGGGTTGCGCCTCGCCTCGAATCCGTCGAGCGGCCGGTTTTGCACGCTCGGGGGCATGGTGTCCACAAACGCGGCCGGCCCGCGCGTCGGCGTCGGGAGCGTGCGGCGCTGGGTCCGCGGCATCGAGTTCGTGACCACGGACGGCGAGGTCGGCTGGCTCGGACGACACTCGGTGCGGCGTGGCCCGCGGAGCCGCCGCTCTGGCGAGACGGTCACGCACGACATGGCCCTCGGCGCCCTGCGGCGGTTCTTCCAGCAGGCGCAGGCCCGCATCGGTGGGGCAAAGGACGAGATCGCCGCCCGCTTCCCGAAGACGACCAAGAACTCCTCGGGCTACGCGCTCGACCGGTACCTCGCGTCCGGGGACGTACTTGACCTGGTCATCGGGTCCGAGGGCACGCTCGGCTTTGTCACCCGGGTCGAGCTGTCGCTCGAGCGGAAGCCCGCGGCGGCCGCCGCGATCCTGCTGGGCCTGTCGGACCTCGGGGCGCTTCCGGGCGTCGTGCAGGACCTGCTTGCGTTCGATCCGGCCGCGGTGGAGCTCCTCGACCGGTCGTTTCTCACGGTGGCCGGGCCGGGCCTGCCGTTCAACGCGGCGGGCCTGGACTTCGTCCTGCTGGTCGAGTTCGAGCGGCCCGACGCCGCGGCCGCGACGGCTGCCGTCGAGGACGCGCTCGCGAAGGTGAAGCAGCATTGCGCGCTGACCGAGCGGGCGATTTCCGAAGCCGAGCGCGGGCGGCTGTGGGCGGCGCGGCATGCCGCGAGCCCGGCACTCGCCGCGCTTCCCGGCAACCGCCGGTCGCTCCAGATCATCGAAGACGGGTGTGTGCCGGTGCGGGCGCTGGACCGTTACGTGCGCGGCGTACGCGCGGCGGCGGCACGGCACGAGGTGGACATCGTGGCGTTTGGACATGCCGGGGACGGGCACCTGCACGTCAACGCGCTCACCGACCCCGGCCGCGCGGGCTTCGAACAGCGCCTCGCGGGGTTGCTGGAGGACGTCACGAACCTGGTCATCGAGCTCGGCGGCACGCCGAGCGGCGAGCATGGCGACGGGCGCCTGCGGGCCCCGCTGCTGGAGCGCGTGTACGGTGCGCGCCTCGCCAGCCTCTTCGCGGACATCAAGCGCGCGTTTGATCCGCAGGGCATCCTGAACCCCGGCGTGATCGTCCCGTTATCCGCCGACGCCGGCCGGTTGGTGCAGGACCTCAAGGTCGGGTCCCGGGCCCAACCCATTCCGGAGCACATCGAGAACCGGCTGAGGGACATCGAGCGTTCAGGGGGCTGGGACCAGGTCAAGAGCGACCTGGCCGAGGAATTCCGGGCGACGGCGTAGCGAACGCGGCGCGCGGAACGTCTTAGATTCCTCTCCAATGAAGCAATACCTCGACCTCCTCAGTCACATCCTCGAGCACGGCCGGAAGAAGGACGATCGCACTGGCACCGGGACGCTCAGCGTGTTCGGGTACCAGGCGCGGTACGACTTGGCCGACGGCTTCCCCCTGGTCACGACGAAGAAACTCCATTTCAAGTCGATCGCCCACGAGCTGCTGTGGTTCCTCCGCGGCGAGTCGAACACCACGTATCTCAAGGAGAACGGCGTCAGCATCTGGGATGAGTGGGCCGACGCCAAAGGAGAGCTCGGGCCGGTGTACGGGCACCAGTGGCGCCACTGGCCGGCGCCGGATGGCGGGACGATCGACCAGATCGACACGGTGATCCGCCAGATCCGGACCCAGCCCGATTCCCGCCGGCTCATCGTGAGCGCGTGGAACGTGGCCGACCTTCCCCGCATGGCGCTCGCGCCCTGCCACGTGATGTTCCAGTTCTATGTGCAGGGCGGGCGGCTGTCCTGCCAGATGTACCAGCGGAGCGCGGACGTATTCCTCGGCGTGCCGTTCAACATCGCGTCGTATGCCTTGCTCACCGTCATGATCGCGCAGGTCACCGACCTCGAGCCCGGCGAGTTCGTCCACACGCTGGGGGACGCCCACTTGTACCTGAATCACCTGGAGCAGGCGCGCCTGCAGCTGACCCGCGAGCCGAAGCCCCTGCCTACGCTCCGGCTCAACCCCGCGGTGCGCTCCATTTTCGATTTCCGCTTCGAGGACCTCGCGCTGGGCGCCTACGAGCCGCACCCGCACATCGCCGCGCGGGTCGCCGTCTGATCCTGTCCCTGATCGCCGCGATGGCCGAGAACCGGGTCATCGGCCGCGGCAACACCCTTCCGTGGCGCCTGCCGGCCGACATGAAGCGCTTCAAGGCGCAGACCATGGGACACGCCGTCATCATGGGCCGGAAGACGTTCGACACGATGGGGAAACCGCTCACCGGCCGGCGCAACATCGTGATCACGCGGGACCGGTTGTGGTCACGGCCGGGCGTTGACGTGGCGCACGATCTTGCCGGGGCGATTGCGCTGGCGGGCGCCGAGGACCTGGTATTCGTCGCCGGTGGCGCGGAGATCTACGAACTCGCGCTACCCCGCGCGAATCGCATCGACTTGACTGTCGTGCACGCCCAGGTCGAGGGTGATGCGCGTTTCCCCGAGTTTTCTCCCTCCGAATGGTCGCTCGTCACCGAAGAACGGCACGCCGCGGACGAGCGTCACGCATTTCCATTCACTTTTCGACGGTACGACCGCACGCAATAGGCCCGATCCTCGAAAATCTCCGCGTCGCTCAGTTCCAACGAGAATGCAAAACTCTATTGCATAACGTTTCGCTAATCTGTATTTTTTTCTGCAACGGCAACTCCGATGCGGAGATTGATGCGCTTAGGGCTCGCGTACAACCAAAGACCTGACTCTGCGACGGAGAGCGCGAACAAACTCTCCGACCCAACTCAACCCCCCAGTACTTCCGACGCGTACGTGGAGTGGGACGAGCCGACCACCATTGACGCGGTGGCGCGCGCACTTCGCATCTTCGGTGACGTGGTGCATCTCGAAGCCGTCGGAGACTTCGCCTCGCGTCTCGCCGCCTCCCGTATCGATCTCCTGTTCAACATGGCCGAGGGTCACTCGGGGCCGAACCGCGAGGCCCACGTGCCCGCGATCGCCGAGTTCCTGGGCATCCGCTACACCGGTTCCGATCCGCTGACGCTCTCGGTCGCGCTGCACAAGGCGCGCGCGAAGGACGTGCTCGCCCAGCGTGGCGTACCCACGGCGCCGTATGTGCTGGTCGAGCGCGTGGACGACCTCGGCCTGCTTCGCACGGCCAACATCTATCCGGCGTTCCTCAAGCCGGTGTGGGAGGGGTCGTCGAAGGGCATCAGCCAGGAGAACTACGTCGAGACGCCGCGCCAGGCCATGGCCCGCGCGGCCTTCCTGCTGGACCGCTATCGGCAACCCGTCCTGGCGGAGACGTATCTCCCCGGGCACGAGTTCACGGTCGCGATCATGGGCAACGATCCCTCGCCGCGGTGCCTGCCGACGATCCGGTTCCAGTTCGAGGGTCTGCCGGCCGGTTCGCTCCCGGTCATGGGGTACGAGGCGAAATGGCTGTGGGACGTCCCCGAGTCGCCGCTGCACGTTCTCGAGTGCCCGGCGGGCATTCCGGACAAGGCCGACCAGTCCATCCAGCGCGTGGCGCTGGCAGCCTACCGCGCGCTCGGGTGCCGGGACTGGGCCCGGGTCGATGTCCGGATGGACGCGTACGGCGCGCCCCACGTGATCGAGGTGAATCCCCTGCCCGGCATCATTCCCGACCTCACGGCGAATTCGTGCTTCCCGAACGCGGCGCACGCCGCGGGCATCGGCTATGCCGAATTGATCCAGACCGTCACGCGCATCGCCTGGCGGCGGCTCACCGGTCTCGAGCTCGAGGCCAGCGCCCCACGGCGCCGGCTGGCGGGGGCCGCGTGAAGGTCATCGTGTTGTACGACGGCGTGGCCATCGACTGGACCGCCGAGGAGATCTCCTCGGTGATGCGACCGGTGAGCCAGATCGCGCGCATTCTCGCGGACGAGGGGCACGATGTGACGCGGGTCGGCGTGCGTCATGACATGCGCTGGCTGGCCAAGGTGCGCCGGGCCGACATGGTCTTCAACCTGTGCGAGGGCATCAACGGCGTCAGCCGGTTCGAGGACCTGGTGACGTCCACGATGGAGCTCGCGGGCATCCCGTTCACCGGGACGCGCGCGTGGACCACCGTGGTCTGCCATCACAAGGGCCTGCTCAACTCGTTCCTGCAGTCCGCGGGGCTACCGGTCCCCCGGTGGGTGGTGCCGCGGGGCCACAAGGTCGCGAAGGATTTCCCGCTCCCGGCCATCGTCAAGCCGGCCGCGGAAGATGCCAGCGCCGGCATCGAGCAGGACTCGGTGGTCACCACCCGGCGCCAGCTCGAGACCTGCGTAGCGCGCCTCTCGGAGACGTACGACGAGGTCATCGTCCAGGAATACGTGGACGGCCGGGAATTCGCGGTTGGATTCGTAGGCGACCTGACCCTGCCGGTGTCCGAAATCGACTTCGGCAAGATGCCCGCGGGCTCCTGGCGCATCCTCACCTTCTCCGCCAAGTGGGAGAAGGGCTCGCTGGATGACATCGGCACCAGGCCCGTGTGTCCGGCGCCCATAGATAAGGAACTGGAAAAGCGGCTCACTACGACGGCCGCCGCCGCGTGGCAGCTGGTCGCCGGGTCCGGGTACGGCCGGGTGGACATGCGGGTGGATGCCCAGGGCCGGCCGTGGATCCTCGAGGTCAATCCCAATCCCGACATCTCGGACGACGCCGGCCTGTCGGCCATGGCCGCGGCGCTCGGCTGGACCTACCCGGAACTGGTGCTCCGCATTTTCGACCTGGCCCGCTCGGCCGCCCAGCGCGAACAGTCCGTCGCGGGCCTGGCTGGCACTCCGGCTCGCGCGTCGAACCCCGCGACGGCATGACGGTGAAGCCCAGCGTGGTCACGCTCAAGTCACCCGCGGCGAGGCACCGCACGCGGGTGCGCGAAATCGTGGACGCGACCGGGCTGTTCCGGCCGGAAGAAGTGGAGATCGCGCTCGAGGTGTTCGATGGTGCGACGGAGGAGCCGGGTGTGGACTACACGGCCATTGGCGCCTTCGAAGATGAGTACCTGGTCGGGTTCGTGTGCTTCGGGCCGACGTCCGGCACGGTCGGAACCTGGGATCTCTACTGGATCGCGGTGGATCCCGCCGGCCACCGCCAGGGGATTGGCCGCAAGCTGGCAAGTGCGTGTGAACGCGTCATGGCGGGAAACAACGGACGGCTGGTCGTCGCCGAAACGTCGTCTCGCGCCGATTACGGTCCGACCCGCGCGTTTTATGAGGCGCTGGGCTACACGGTCGCTGCACGGGTGGCGGACTTCTACGCCCAGCAGGACGACCTCGTGGTCTATACCAAGCGCCTGTCCTGAGTGAGAGGAGAGCGCCCTATCCATGACTGACTGGTCGAAACGACTGCGCGAACAGAGCATGACCTCGCTCCAGCAACTGGTCGACCGTTTCGGGGCCGAGCATTTCCCCGATCTGCCGAGCCTGCAACAGGCCTCGGACAACTTCGAATTCCGCATCTCCCCGGCCATGGTCGAGCTGATCAAGGAGCCGGGAGACGCCATCTGGCGGCAGTACGTGCCGGACCTGCAGGAGCTCGAGGTCGTGGACGGAATGGTCGACAGCCTGAACGAGGACGCCGACAGTCCGGTGCCGAACATCACGCACCGCTACCCGGACCGGGCGCTATTCCTGGTGAGCCCGGTGTGCGCGGCCTATTGCCGGTTCTGCACGCGACGCCGGAAGGTGGGCGACCCCGAAAAGATTCCCATGTCGCAGTTCGAGAGCGCGTTCCAGTATCTCGAAAAGCACACCGAGATCCGCGACGTCATCATGTCGGGGGGCGACCCGCTGCTCCTGTCGGACCGCCGGCTGGACCAGATCATCGGCCGGCTGCGCCAGATTCCGCACCTGGAAATCATCCGGATCGGGAGCCGGGTACCCTGCCACATGCCCGAACGCATTACCCCGGAGCTCTGCGCCGTGCTGAGCAAGTACCATCCCTTCTTCATCAACACGCACTTCAATCATCCGGACGAACTGACGCCGGCGGCGGTGCGCGGCCTCGGGATGCTGGCCGACGCGGGAATCCCGCTTGGCTGCCAGACGGTGCTGCTCAAGGGCGTCAACGACGACGTCGAGACAATGAAGTTGCTCATGCGGAAGCTGCTCGCCGCGCGGGTCCGCCCCTACTACATCTATATGTGCGACCAGGTGGCCGGCGTCGAGCACTTCAAGACATCGGTCGAGACGGGCCTGGAAATCATCAAGGGCCTGCGGGGCTGGACCAGCGGGCTCGCCGTGCCCCATTTCGTGATCGACGCGCCCGGCGGCGGCGGCAAGATCCCGCTCCTGCCGGAATACGTCGAGAGCGTCACCGACGACGAAGTCGTGATGCGGAACTTCCGCGGGAAGCGCTACGTGTGGAAGCAGCCGCCCGGCGAGGACTCACTCGTTGCGGCTGGGATTCACGAGCCGGAGTACGGGTTCCTGCCGAACTTCGAAGTGGGCAGCGACAACGGGAACGGCAAGAACGGCAACGGGAAGAAGAACGGGAAGAGGAAGAAACTGGGCGGATGAGCGAATGAGCGGATAGGCGGATAAGAAAACGGGACCCGAGTGGGTCCCGTTCTCTTGTCCGCTCATCCGCTCACCCGCCCATCCGCCTACTTCTTCTCCGCCGCCTCCAGCTCCTTCTTGTGCGCCTCGACCACTTTCGCGGTCACTTCCGGCGGCGCTTCCTGGTACCCGTGGAACTTCTGGCGATACGTCCCGCGGCCGTGGGTCACCGAGTGCAGGGCGGTGGCGTACCGGTCCAGCTCGGCTTCCGGCACCAGCGCCTTGAGCTTGGTGAGTTTCCCGTTCGGCTCGCTGCCGAGGATCTTGCCCCGGCGCGAGGACAGGTCGCCCATCACGGCGCCCAGGTGCTCGTCGGGTGTCAGGGCCTCCACCTCCGCGATCGGCTCAAGGAGAATCGGCCGTGCATGCGGCGTCACGTTCCGGAACGCCAGGATGCCGGCCATCTTGAACGACATTTCGTTCGAGTCCACGTCGTGGTATGAGCCGTCGTACAGCTCGACCTTGATGTCCACCATCGGGTAGCCCGCCACCGGACCCTTGGGCAGTGCGTCGATGATGCCCTTCTCCACCGCAGGTATGTACTGCCGCGGGATCACGCCGCCCACGATCTCGTCCACGAACTGAAAGCCCGAGCCGCGCGGGAGCGGCGCGACGCGGATCCAGCAATCGCCGTACTGCCCCCGCCCGCCGGACTGTTTCTTGTGCTTGCCCTGCCCTTCGGCCTTGCCCTTGAGCGTCTCGCGGTAGGCAACTTTCGGTTTTCCCAGCGTCGAGTGAACGCCGAATTTCCGCGCCAGCCGGCCGGCGATGATCTCGAGGTGCCGCTCGCCCCGGCCCCGGACGAGGGTCTGTCCCAGCTCGGGGTTGAACTCGCTGTGAAACGTCGGGTCCTCCTCCGACAGGCGGTGGAGCCCGGTGGACAGCTTGTCTTCCTCGCCCCGCGTCTTCACGTCGATGGACAGCGTGATGATCAGGTCCGGGAAAGGAATGCGGGGGAGCGCGACCGGGACGGCCGCCGTGGACAGTGTGTCGTCGGTGTGCGTGTTCCGGAGCTTGGCCACGACCCCGATGTCCCCGGCGTGGAGAGACGGCACTTCAATCCGATCCTTGCCCAGCCCGACGGACAGGTGGTTGAGTTTCTCCATGGAATCCCGCGGGGCGTTGAAGACCTCGGCCCCGTTCGCCACGACGCCCGAGATAACGCGGAAATACGTGACGTCACCGACATGCGGCTCGGACACCGTCTTGAATACCTGCGCGACGAACGGTCCGTCATCCTTCGCCGTCAGGACAATCGGCTTCATCTCGCCCCAGGTCTTTACCTCGATCGCCGGCCGCTCGGTCGGCGCCGGCATCAGCTCCACCAGCTCGGTGAGGAGGACCCGACTCCCGTAGGTCAGCTCGGCCGACCCGCAGAGCAGCGGGACCAACTCGCCGTTGTCCACGCCCAGGTGCATCGCCCGTACCAGGTCATCCTTCGCGATCGTTTCGCCGGCCAGGTAGCGCTCGAGCAGTGCGTCGTTGGTGGTCGCCACCGTCTCGATCAGGTTCTGCGTGTACTGCTCGACCTGCGCCTTGAGTTCGGGAGGTGGCGGCGCCTCGTCCGACTCGCCTGTCTTGGTCCCCTTCTTGAACAGGAGCGCCTTTCCAGTGATGAGATTGACGATCCCCCTGAAATCCGACCCTTCGCCGATGGGAACCTCCACCGGGACCACCTTGGCGGTCAGCTTGCTCTTGATGTCATCGACCACGCGGTTGAAGCTGGCGTGTTCCTTGTCCATGAGGGAGACGTAGAACATGCAGGGCAGGCCGCGATCCTCGCAGTACTGAAACACCTGCTCGGTCCCCACTTCCACGCTGCCGGTGGCGCTCACCACGATGAGCCCGGCATCCGCGGCCCAGACACCAGCCACCGCGTCGCCCGCGAAGTCCAGGTACCCGGGCGTGTCGATGAAGTTGATCTTGGTGTCCATCCACTCGGCGTAGGCCAGCCCGAGGCTGATGGAGTACTTGCGTTCGATTTCGTCGGGCGTGTAGTCGGTGAGCGCGGTACCGTCCTTGACGGACCCATGCCGCTTGGTGGTTCCGGCCACGAACGCGAGGGCATCAACCAGGGCGGTCTTGCCGCAAGCGCCGTGGCCCAAAACCGCCACGTTTCGTATGTGTTCTCCCGTATAGACCCGCATGACGGAGACCTCCTGCCAAGGGGATGGAGAACATGGAACCGGGGACCGGTGGTGTCCAGTGCTGGCGCGGGGCCGGGCGTGACGTATGATTGATGGGTTAGGAGGTCGGCATGAGACGAATTGGGACGGTGCTTGCCGTGGTGTCGGTCGGTGCGTCGGCCTGCATGACGGGGCCGTTGAGCGTGGCCGGTTCGCCGGGGGCCTACCTCGCGGCCAACCCGCCGTCGCGCGCGTGGGTCGTGTTGAACGACGACCGGCACTTGGTGGTGGACGGGCCGCAGGTCATTTCGGACACGCTGTTTGGCTTCACCAATGGCAACGCGGTGACCATCGCTTCCGACCAGTTACGGGACGTCAAGGTTCGCCGGCTCTCCGTCTTCCGGACCGCCTTGATCCCTGGCGCGCTGATGATGGGCGCCGTGGCGGGGGTGGTGTTCGTCAAGAGTCTCCAGCCTACCGTCGACCCGTGGGACGGGAACAGCCACGACGATGAAAATAGCCCGGGCGGGACCCTCAACCCGTAGGGGCCTTCGAGCTAGCGATACCCGGCGGCCTGGAGGTTAAACAGCTCCGAGTAAAGCCCGCTCTTGATCAGCAGCTCTTCGTGGGTCCCCTGTTCCACCAGTTCGCCCTGCTGTAACACGATGATCCGGTCCGCCATGCGCACCGTCGAAAACCGGTGGGAGATAATCACGGCGATCCGGTCCCGCGTCAGCTCGGTGAACCGGAGAAACACCTCGTATTCGGCGCGCGCATCGAGCGCCGCGGTGGGCTCGTCGAGAATCACCACCTGGGCGTCCCGCATGTAGGCCCTCGCAAGGGCGACCTTCTGCCACTCGCCGCCCGACAACTCGACGCCGCCCTCGAACCGCCGGCCCAGCTGGTGCTCGAAGCCCTTTTCCAGGCGGCCGGCCACCGTGTCGGCGAGGCTCCGGCCCGCGGCGGCCGCGACCCGCTCCTTGTTTTCCATCTCCCCAACTTGCCCCACGCCGATATTCTCCCGGAAAATCAGGTCGTAGCGCACGAAGTCCTGGAAAATGACGCCGATGTGAGCCCGCAGGCTGTCCACGTCGTACTCCCGGAGGTCCACGCCGTCGAGCAGGATCCGCCCCTCGGATGGGTCGTAGAGCCGCGCGAGCAGTTTGACCAGCGTCGTCTTGCCGGCGCCGTTTTCCCCGACCAATGCGACCGACTCATTGGGCGCGAGCGTGAACGACAGGTCCCGCACGGCCCAGCGGCCCTTCTCGCCGTACCGGAAGCTCACGTGCTCGAACACGAACCCTTCCCGAATCGGGACCGGGACTGGTCGTGCCCCCGGTTTCGAGCGGATCGCGGGTTCCAGGGCAAAGAACACGAACAGGTCAGAGAGGTAGAGCGCGTTCTCGTAGATCTGCGAGAGCGACATGAGGAATCGCTGAATCAGTTCACGGCTCTGCCGGAACGAGGCGGCCAGGAACGTCAGCACGCCGATGGTGAACAACCCTGCCGCGGACCGATGGCCGATCACCGTGAGATAGATGATCACCACGTAGGCGCCGTAGTAGCCGAGCGTCCCGACCAGGGCGAGGAGGGTGGAGACGGTCGCGCGTTTCGTAGAGAGCGCCTTGTTTTCTTCGTAGAACTGCTTGGCCAGCCGGTCGTAGCGCTCGACCAGGAACGGGGCGAGGCCGAACAGCTTGACCTCCTTGACCGTCGTGTCGGTCGCACCCACCCAGCGCAGGTAGTCCAGCAGGCGGCGTTCCGGCGTCCACCGGAACAGCAGGGAGTAGCCGAGCGAGGCAAAATGCGTCTCGCCCAGGAACGCCGGGACCACGGATATGGCCAGGAGGACCATGAGCCAGGGCACGTACAGCACCAGCGCCACCGCGAGGGACGCGAGCGTGATCAGGTCCTGGGCCGATGTCAGGACCAGGCCGAGCAGGCCGATGCGGCCCACCGTCTGCCGGCGAGCCCGCTCGAGATGATCGTAGGTGTCAGGGTCCTCGAACTGCGCGAGGTCGAGCGTCGCAGCATGGCGCAGCAGCTGGACCGAGATCCGGTTGGAAAATAGGTCGCCGAGAAGACTTTCGAGCAGGGACGATCCCCGGGCGAGCGCTTCGCCGAACACGCCGATCGCAAGCTCCAGCCCGACGAGTTGTCCCAGGTGACGCCAATCAACGGGAGCCCCGGCCCCAGCACCAACCGCGTGGACGACCGCGTCTATGATGAGCTTCCCGACCCAGAGCCCGGCCAGCGGCACGACTCCGCGAACCAGCCGGAGCGCCACGATGCCGACGGTGTACCCCTTGTGCGTCTGGTACACCATGCTGAGGAGGGGCCCGACGTAACGAAGCGCCTGGAGCCGTTCGCTCCAGGTGGGCTGGTGATCGGTGTTGCGGGGGCTCCGGGCGAACCGGGGCAAGCCGTGCAGGAATGGCGGGCCGCTCATGGGACGGATATTAATGCTGGGTGACTCACGGCGTCTCTAGACCACACGGACAATGCGCTATCAACCGAACGTGACCCCGACCTCCCGTTCCCTGGCGGGCGCCCTGCTCCTCATGGGGCTCGCGGGCCTGGCCGTACCGCCCGCAGGCATCTGGCGCGCGCCTTCCGGCACACCACCCGATTCGGCCGCGCGCGCGCGCGCCCTGCACGCCCTCAATCGCCTCACCTACGGCCCCCGCCCCGGCGACGTGGACCGCGTGGTCGCCATTGGTATTGACCGGTTCATTGATGAGCAGCTCTCACCCGAGAAGATCTCCGACCAGGCGCTCGAACAACGCCTTGCGACATACGAGGTCCTGAAGACCTCGCCGGAGCAGATGGCCCGGGTCTTCGCCCAGGCCCAGCGCCAGCAACTCCAGCAACGCCGCGAGCGCGGCGACTCCATGCGGCCCCAGCCGCCCGAGCCCGGCATGATGCCCGACTCGGCCCAGCGCGCCCGCCTGCGGCAGGACGCCATGGACAACCCCCTGCGCCGCCTGCTCGGCCAGTACCAACAGGCGACGATGGCGCGGGCGGTCATGTCTGAACGCCAGCTTTACGAAGTGATGGTGGACTTCTGGACCAATCACTTCAACGTCTTCATCGGCAAGGGCGCCGACCGGTTCCTCCTGCCGGGCTACATCGAAGAAACTATCCGGCCGCGCGCGCTGGGCACGTTCGATGACCTGCTCATCGCCGTCGCCAAGAGCCCGGCCATGCTGTTCTACCTCGACAACGCACAGTCCGTGGCGCCCGGCTCCGAACCCCCACAGCTCGCTCGCCTTCGGCAAGCACGGGGGCGGCCAGGGCGAATGGGATTCGGCATGAACCCGGAACGCGCCGAGTCGCTCATGGCGCGCGCCGAGGAACGGAGACCGAAGGGCATCAACGAGAACTACGCGCGGGAGCTGATGGAGCTCCACACGCTCGGCGTGGACGGCGGCTATACCCAGCAGGATGTCCAGAACGTGGCCCGCATCCTCACGGGCTGGAGCATCAACCAGCCGCGGCAGCGCCCCGAATTCGTATTCAACGAATGGGCGCACGACCATGGCGTGAAGACGGTCCTGGGCCAGCGGTTCCCCGCCGGCCGCGGAATGGACGAAGGGGTCGAACTGCTCCACGCGCTGGCAAAACACCCCGCGACCATGCGCCACGTGAGCGAGAAGCTTTGCGCCCGGCTGGTGCGGGACGACCCGCCCGACGGCTGCGTGGATGCAGCCGTTCACGCGTGGGAGAGGACTGGAGGCGACATTCGCGCCGTGGTTCGTGCGATCGTGACGTCGCCCGACTTCTGGGCCCCGGAAAACCGGGCCGCCAAGGTGAAGACACCGCTCGAGTTCCTCGTGAGCGCCGTGCGCGCGGTGGGCGCCTCGCCGGATACAACCCCGGCGCTGGCAATGCTGGTCGCGCGGCTGGGACAGCCGCTCTTCGGCCAGCAGCCGCCGACCGGCTACCCGGAAACCCGGGAATCATTGGTCAACTCGGGTGCGTTGCTCCAGCGGATGAACATCGCGCTCGGCATCGCGGCGGGTCGGGCGCCCGGCGTGCGGGTGGACCTGGACCGGCTCGCGCTCCCTACGGCCGACATCGAGACCCTGGTCTCCGCGGTGAATAAAACGGTGCTTAACGGGACCGCGTCGGCCAACACGCTGAAAACGATGCGAGACCAGACTCGGGATTTGAGCGGCGAGACCGCCCGGACCATGGTCGTCGGCATGGCACTTGGCAGCCCGGAGTTCCAGAGACAATGACCTGCAACGGCGACGTGGATCGCCGCGTCTTCGTGAAGGCTGGGGGGCTGGCGCTGGTAAGCCTGGGCCTCGACCCCATTTTCCTCACGCGCGCGGCGTACGCGGTTCAGCGCGCGGGCGGGCCCGCCGCAGGCAAGAAAACGCTGGTGTGCATTTTCCAGCGCGGCGCGGTGGACGGCCTCAACATGATCGTGCCGTACGGGGACCCGTTCTACTACCGGGAGCGTCCGCGGATCGCCATTCCCCGCCCGGGCGCAAACGGCGGCGCACTCGACCTCAATGGTTATTTCGGCCTGCATCCCGCACTCGCGCCCCTGTTGCCGCTGTATCAACGCGGCGAGCTGGGCGTCGTTCACGCGATCGGCTCGCCCGACGTTACGCGCAGTCACTTCGACGCCCAGGACTACATGGAGACCGGTACGCCGGGCGTGAAGTCCACCTCGGACGGCTGGCTCAATCGGGCACTGGTGCACGCGAAGGACCATGCCGAAACGCCGTTTCGCGGCGTGGCGCTGGGGCAGCAGCTGCCGCGCGCGCTGCGAGGGGCCGCCCCGGCGCTCGCGATCGACAATCTTCAGACGTTCGGATTGCGCGGGAACCGGGAAGACGTCCGCGACCGGCTGGCCAGCGCGTTCGAACAACTCTACCAGGGGTCGGCCACCGGCGTCGTTGCTTCGTCGTCGGCCGAGGGGTTCGAGGCGGTACGCATGCTCAAGACCGCGAACCCCACGCAGTACGAGCCCGCGAACGGCGCCGCATACCCGAGAGGGCCCTTCGGGAACGCGATGCGCCAAATCGCCCAGCTCATCAAGTCCGACCTGGGACTCGAAATCGCGTTCGCCGATGTGGGCGGCTGGGACACGCACGTGAACCAGGGATCGAGCGAAGGCCAGCTGGCCCAGCGGCTCACCGAATTCGGGGGCTCGCTCGCCGCGTTCACGCGGGACCTGGGCGACCGCATGCAGGACGTCGTCGTGCTGACCATGAGCGAGTTCGGCCGGACGGTCGCCGAAAACGGAAACGTCGGGACCGACCATGGTCACGCGACAGCGATGATGGTGCTGGGCGGCGGCGTGAAGGGCGGCAAGGTCTACGGCCGCTGGCCGACCCTCGACCCGGCAAAACGCTTCGAGGGGCGAGACCTCGCCGTGACGACGGATTTCCGGAACTTGTTCGCCGAAATCCTCTCAGGCCACGTGGGTACGGCGGACCTCGGGGCCGTGTTTCCCGGTTACGCGCACGATCCAGCCGGGCGCCTTGGAATCCTAGGGTGACGCTCCCTGCCCCAACAACGATCAGGCCTCGGCACCGCACACTCCACGGTCCGCAAACCCGGAAACCGCGAGCGCATCGACCGGGCCTTCGCCGTCGGGAAGATCCACGCGTTGTGGAACAGCAACCTGGTGGAGATCACGCCGGGCATGGTGCGCTACAAGGACGACGCAGCGGGCGTGCAGCGGGAAACGCCGAACGACTACGTGTTCGTCTTCGCTGGCGGTGAACTCCCGACGGATTTTCTCAAGGCATGCGGCGTGGCAATCGACACCCGCCGATGATGACGACCTTGGGGCGAGGCATGACTCAAAGATATCATTCCCGTCATGGCAGACTGGCCGACCGACACCGAGCGGCGCGACTTCGAGCGCCAATGGAACGACCACCCCGGCATGCGGCACCTGGGCGCCCGCGTAGACCTGTCCACCCCTGGAGAGGTGCGATGCACCGTAGACCCGGTTCGACCCGAGCATCGCGGCGGGCTGGGGACCGAGGCCGTAAACGGAGCGGTGATCGCGGGTGTGTTTGACCTCGTGATCGGCCTGTCAGGCTACGTGCACACCCGCGGCCGCCGCGCCGGCGTGGCCCAGTTGTCCATCCAGTTCTTGCGCCCGGTCCTCGGCGACCGGTTCACGACGGTGGCCCGCGCGTCGCGCGTGGGAACCAACCTGGTGTTCTCCAGTGCCGAGTTGACCGATGAGCGCGGGGTCGTGTGCGCGCGATGCGACGGGATCGTGGCGGTGGCGGGGACGTCGTGATCTAGGTCCGGACCGGCGTTGCCTCGTCCAGGATCGACCGCACGCGGGTGATCAGGTCCTGCACGGTCCACGGCTTCGGCAGGAACGGCACGGACGCCTCAAGGGAAAGCTTCGAGCGCGACTCCCGCCCGACGTAGCCGCTGGTAAACAGGAACTTCATCGTCTTGCCCAGTTCCCGCACGGCATCATAGAGCTGCTGCCCGTTCATGCGCGGCATGACGACATCCGACAGGACGAGATCGACCTGGGCCCCCTCGGCGGTGAGCAGCTCCAGCGCCGCCTGACCGTCGGCGGCCAGCAGGACACGGTACCCGTAGTGCTCCAGGATCCGGCGTGCCGACGCACGAATCCGCTCCTCGTCCTCCACGACCAGGATCGTCTCTGACCAGCCCCTGAGGGCGGTTGCCGACGACGGTGCGTCCGCCCCGGCCTCGGCCGCGCCCTCCGCGGGCGCCGGCGTGCCGGCATCAGCCGTCACGAGGGGCAAGTAGATGCGGAACGTGGTCCCGCGGCCGCGCTCGCTGTCTACCGCGATATAGCCACCGCTCTGCTTCACAATTCCGTATACCGTCGCCAGCCCCAGGCCGGTGCCCTTGCCAAGTTCCTTGGTCGTGAAAAAAGGCTCGAAAATGTGGGCCTGCACGTCCGGGTCCATGCCCTCCCCGGTGTCGTGCACCGCGAGCAGCACGTGCGGGCCGGTCATGGCGCCGGGATGCCGCCGGACGAACGCGTCGTCCAGGTCCCGGTGCGCCGTCTCCAGCGTCACCGTCCCGCCTTGGGGCATGGCGTCCCGGGCGTTCACGACCAGGCTGACGAGCGCCTGTTCGATCTGTCCCCGGTCAGCGCGCACGGATGCCAAGTCGGGGTGAAGCAAGGTCACCAATTCGATGTCTTCGGAGATGAGCCGGCGCAGGAGGCGCTGCACGTCCCGCACGACGCGATTCAGGTCCAGCAGCTCCGGGCGCAGGAGCTGACGGCGGCTGAAGGCGAGCAGCTGGCGGGTGAGCGCCGCGGCGCGCGAGGCGGCCGACTTGATGTCGGTGGCATCTTCCAGTCGCGGGTCGGCCGGTGAGAGGCTCGCCAGCAGCAGCTCGACGGATCCCAGCATGGCCGTGAGCAGGTTGTTGAAGTCGTGCGCCACGCCCCCAGCCAGCCGCCCGATCGCTTCCATTTTCTGCGCCTGCCGGAGCTGCGCCTCGAGATCCCGCCGCTCGGTGACATCGCGCCGGGTGCCCCAGGCCCGCTTCAGCTGCCCGCCCTCGATGAACCCAATCAACGAATTCTGGAATGAGCGGGGCCGCCCCTCGCGATCCCGATCCTGCGTCTCGGTGTCCGTCAGTCGGTACCCGGCACGGATGAACGCGCGGAGCATTTCCTCGTTGGTCGGGTCGGTCCGCACCAGGAGATCCCCCAGGCGGGTGCCGAGCAGGTCGCCCGCGGCATCGTAGCCGTACATGCGAGCCATGGCGTCGTTGCACTCGGCCAGGTACGCGTGCCGGTACCAGTGCTCGATTTGCTCGTCTTCCGGGCGGGCCACCGGGAGCGGCGGATCCACCTCGAACCGGTAGATCGCTTCGGTGGAATGCGCGATGAACGAGCGATAGCGTTCTTCCGCGGTGTGGCGGGCGACCTCCACCTGCCGCTGTTCCGTGAGGTCCTCCACCACGGCCAGCCAGCACCGCTGGCCGGACACCTCCACCGGCGTGAGGCTCATGAGCGCGTCGTAGCACCCGCCGTCCTTGCGGCGGAACCGCACTTCGTGCCGATGCAAATACCCGTTGCGCTGTGCCAGCTCGAGCGCCTCCTGGCGCTCATCCTCATGACAGTAGAGCCGGGCCACGTTGCCCAGCTCCTCGATGTCCCCCGCGGTGTAGCCGCCCGGCGCCCGGATCGCGTCGTTGAATGCCAGCAGGTTCCCGGTCTCGTCGGCAATGCCGAGGCCGATGGGCGCGTTCTCGAACAGCGCGCGGTACAGGCCTTCCCGTTCCTTGAGCGCGTCTTCGGCCGTCTTGCGCTGGGTAATGTCGCGCGTCACCGCCAGCATGACGGGAGACGGAACTCCTGGTCCCTGTACCGCAACCGCATAGGACTCGAGCCAGCGCCGCTTGCCCTTGAGCCCGGTCACCTCGAACCGCAGGGTGCGTGATTCTCCGCGGAAGACTTCCTCGCCAAACCGGGTGAAGGCCTCCCGATGCTCCGGCGCAATCAGTGCGATGACCGGAGTCCCCTTCACATCTTCGAGGCTGGCGGCGTCGATTACGGCGAGCCCCGCGGGATTCATGTGGATCACTGTCCCGCCTGACGACACCAGCTTCACGCATTCGGGCGAGGCTTCTACGACCGCCTGGAACAGCATCTCCACCCGTTGCAGGTCGCTCACGTCGCGGTAGCGGATGACGATGGCACGGATCTTGGGGTCCTCCAGCCGGTTGAGCGCCACCAGCTGGATGGTATGATACGAGCCGTCGATCAGCCGAGTGCGGACATCGGCCGTCACGCCGACATCCGGCTGCTCGAGGAGGGACGTCAGCAGCTGGCGAGACCGGGCGAGGTCCTCCGGGTGCACGAGATCGAAGGCGCTCCGGCCGATCATTGCGCCCGCGGTGAAACCCAGGATGTACCCGCGCCCGACGCTGGCGTTGAGAACCTTGCCCTCACGATCGACCAAGGCGACGACATCAGCGCTGTGCTCGAGCACCGTCCGGAGAACGTCGGCGCTGAGCGCGCCGGGGGCCGCCGCGCGCGGCTTGGCCTTGCGAGGGGCACGATGGCTGCGAGCCAGGCGCTTCTTCTTCATACCGATGAAAGTTGCGCTCCGAACGTTGGCGCCGCGCTCATGTCCGTGTCCACCGTTGTCGTAGCGATCAATGCGCAGTTGCTGGCCCGGTCGCGGGTGGCCGGCCCGGAGCGCTAGTACCGCAGCCGCCCGCGAACGACGTCTTCGGGACGTCTGGCAAGGAGGATGTATGCAGCTCGATGCAAGAGGATTCGGAATCGCCGCCGGGACAACGGCGGCCGCATTGTCGGCCGTGTGCTGGGCGGTGATCGCCGTGGCGCCGAGGGCCGCGACGCAGCTGTTCGGCATGATGATCCACGTGGATCTCGGCAACCTGCTACGCGCCGCGACCGTGCCGAGCTTCGTGGTGGGCGTGGTCTGCTGGGGAGTCGGTACCGGCCTGGTATTCGGGTTCGGTGCCTGGGTCTATAACCGAATGCAGATCACGTGACCGGCGCGAATGCGATGTCGGGCCTGCCGGCGCTTCCCGCCGTGGTAGCGGCCTTGGCGCTCCTGGCGGGCCCCTCGCAGCTCGCGGGGCAGATCGACTACCGGAATCTGGACGACGACCGCCCCACCGTTATCGAGGATGCCTACCCGGTGGAGCGATACGCATTCGAAATCCTGCTCCCGTACCGCTTCGAGCGGGAACCTGGTGGCGGCGTCGTGCACGCCGCCATTCCGGAGCTTGCCGGAGGCCTGCTCCCGAACTTCCAGTTGGGGCTCAAGGTTCCCATCGCGGTCGAGCGCTCCGGCGGAGTCACCACGCGTGGGCTGTCGGGTCTCCGGGTCTTTGCACTGTACAACTTCAATACTGAGAGTCGTGTCCTGCCGGCTGTGTCACTCCGGTTCGACCTCGCGCTCCCCGCCGGACCGCTTGGGGGCGATGTCACGCGCGCGGCCGTCAAGGCCATCACCACGCGATCGTGGGGACGCAACCGCATTCACCTGAACGCGGCCTATTCCGTGGGACGAGCCGGCGTGGCCGCGGCGGCGGAGCCGTTAAGCCGTTGGTGGGCGGGAGCCGCGGTCGACCGCACGCTGTTTCGCCACAGCACGCTGGTGGTAGGCGAGGTCTACGCCGCTCAGGCGGAGCGCGGCAGCCGAGCCGAAGTGGTCGCATCGGTAGGCGTCCGACGACAGGTAACGCCGACTACCGTCCTGGACCTCGGCATTGCCCGGGGCCTTCGCGATGGGCCCAGCGCGGCGTTTACCGTCGGCCTGTCGCATGCATTTGCCGTCGCCGCGATCATGCCCGGCGGCGGACGGTGAGGGGCCAGGTGCCTACGACCATCCTCAGGATCGGCGCCGTGCTGCTCCTTGCCGGCGCGGCCCGGCCCACCGTAGCGCCCGCCCAGGACCAGCGGGGCGAGCAGTTCTACTACCCGGGATCGTTCAACTGGGAGTTCCTGGGCCGCTACCCCGATGCCGCTCGGCTGTTCAACGCCTTCGATTACGGCCACGCGGTGCTATACGAACGGCTCTACACGGCCCGGGACTCGGCCGCCCTCTCGCAAGCCCTGGACCGGGAGTATCAGCTCCTTACGACCGACCTCCTGGTCCGGCCACCCCGGTTCGCGGTCGCCGAAGAAACCGTCGCACCCGGCTACGCCAAGCTCGCGTGGCGGGCCAAGCTGATGTTCGACTGGGCGCACGTCCTCCACCGACAGATCTACGATATTCACGCCGATGAGCGGCTGAGTGAAGCCCTCAAAGACTCGTTGGTCGAGCGGGTCACCGACTACTACCTGAGCAAGCGCGAAGCCGCTTTTGTCACAGCGCCGAAGTCCATGCATCTCATGGACGAGCAGTACTACAGCCAGACCTTCCGTACTCGGTATCGCGCCTTCAACGGCCTGATCTGGGCCTACCACTGGCTTCAGGTCGGGCTCTACGAGCCGTTGCTCGCGGGCCGACAGGAGGGGGAACGGCAGGACGGCGTGCGAGCGACGATCACCAGGTTCTGGGACATGCTGCGCGACCCACCAACCAACATGCCCGGCATGATGCCCATGACCGTGACGGTTGCCCCCCGCTTCACCCAGCGGCATCCGAGGGCCGCCGCCATTTTCGACAACCTGCACATGCTTCACGACATCATCAGCGACATTCTCGCGTCCGAGAAAGTCGGCGACAAGCGCCAAGCCATCTATGCGATGCTGGCAGAGTTCCAGGACGCGAGCCGGAACGTCATGACGCCGGCCGAATGGCGCGAGATGGGAGAGATGATGGGCGGCGTGGACGCGATGGGCGGTGCGGTCCCGATCCGGACCGGATCGGACCCCATCACGCCATGACGCAAAAGCGCGATGAAGCAAGGGACCACGTTCGTCCCTGACTGCGCCTTGACACCGTAACGTTCCGCCCCCTAGCATCCGCTCATGCGCCTGTCTGGTATCCGACTGTCGAGGCTGGCGGTAGCAATCCTGCTTCTGGAATCAGCGGCGGGGTTGCCACTACCTGCTCATGCCGATCACACGGCGCAGGTTTCACACGTCGAGCAGGCACACGGCGGTCACGATACCATCATCATCCGGAGCACAGAACGTCAGAAGCCTGACGCGACGGTACTGGCACTGCCGGCAACGCAAGTAGTCCTCGCCGACCCGCCGGACGTACCGGTCCGAGGCACCCAGGCGGAGCCGAAGGCACCAGCGGCCCGGCCCCCTACCTGCGAAACGCTCCCCAGGGCACCACCGATTCTCCTCTAGCACCGATGCGCCGCCCGCGCAGTTTCGCGCGCGCGGAAATCGCTCTTTCGCCCGCCTCCGGCCCCGCCTGTGGCGTCGGCTGTGGACGGGAGAACTTGCTGGAGGTCCCAAGTGCATTTCAGAGCCGGAATCCTCATTGCCGCCAGCCTGCTGCTTGGCGTCCCGCCGGAGGCGCCCGCCCAGGAACCCGTGCGCCGGGTGACCTTGGACGAGGCCCTCGCACTGTTCGCGTCAAACAGCCTGGAGCTGCGGATCGCCCGCGCCGGTGCGACCGAGGCATCGCTAACCGCGCGGCAGGCGGCCGCCTACCCCAACCCGGCGCTAACCGCGACTCACGAGGCCCTCGGCAGCGGGGCGGCCCGCTATCGCGAGTCGTATCTCACCGTTAGCCAGCGGCTGGATTGGCCGTGGCTCGCCTCCGCTCGCCGGGCCGCCGCAGGACACCGCTCCGGGGCGGCCGTAGCGCGCGTGGCCGCCGACAGCATCCGACTCGCCTTCGACGTGCGGCGCGCGTTCGGTGAAGCCGCCGCCGCCGAGGACCTGACCACCGCGCTTGCCGAGGCAACGGAGTTGGTGCGCCGGGCCGAGCGGCAGGCGAGCGAGCGCGCCGCGTCGGGCGACATTTCGCGTTACGAGTTGCGGCGTCTCCGCGTCGAGCGGCTCCGGTACGAAAACGAACTGGGGCAGGCCGCGAGTGCGCTGGGCACCGCGAGGCGCCGGCTGGGTGGCATGGTCCTTACCGGCGGCTCCGGAGAAGTGGCGCCCTCCGCGCCGCTGCCGGGACACCCGCCTCGCGTTTCCCTCGAGGTCGCCGTGGAGAGGGCCGTCGGCCTTCACCCGGCCGTCGCCGAGGCCGCGGCGTTGGCCGCGGCCGCCCGGAATGCCCGTCAGGCAGCCGCATCGGACCGCTTGCCGGCGCCGACGATCACGGGCGGCTACAAGGGCCAGTCCGACGGGTTCAGCGGGTTGTTCCTGGGTGCCGGAGTGTCGCTTCCTCTGTTCGACCGCCGCGGCGCCGCCCTGGCCGCGGCCAAAGCGCAAGCCGAAGGATCCGCCACCGCCGCCGCGCTCGCAACCCGGCTCGCGGAGAACGATGTGCGGCGTACCCACGCGGCCTACGGGGCCGCGCTGGCCCGCGCCGCGCTCCAGGGCGACAGCGCAGAGGCCGAGGCGGACGCGCTGCTCCGAATCGCTCGACTTGCATACGAAGAGGGCGAGATGAGCCTCATTGAGCTCCTCGACGCCGTAGATGCGTACCGCACGAGCCGCGCGGCAGCCGTCGAAGCCGGCGTGAATCTCTGGACGAGTTTCTTCGATCTCGAACGCGCTGTGGGCAGCCCGCTGGCTGACCTGCAAAGGAAGGAGGGGCAATGATGCGGCAGATTCTGCTTCGCACGGCATTGGCCGGGGTCAGCACCGCCGCCATCCTCGCGGGATGCGCTCGCCGCTCGGGCATGGAGGCTGCGGACCTGGGCGGCGGTGGCAGCGTCACGATGTGGACCGACTCCACCGAGCTCTTCATGGAGTACCCGCCGCTCATCGTGGGCACACCTGACAAGTTCGCGGTCCACCTTACCGATGTCACGGACTTCGCCCCCCTCCGGGGCGGAGATGTCCGCTTCGTGTTCACCCCGCGCGACGGCGGTGATCCAGTGGTGGTCGAGCAGAAAGCCCCGCGGGCACCGGGCATCTACGGCACCGAGCCAACGTTCCGGCGCGCCGGCGTGCACGATCTCATGATCGTGATCAGCAGTCCGCAAATCCGGGACACGATTCGCGTATCCGGACTCCGGGTGTACGAATCCGCCTCGGCCACACCCGCACCCGGCGCCGCAGCCGAGGGCGGGATTCCGTTTCTCAAGGAACAGCAATGGAAGACCCCGGGGTTCGCGACGGCGTTTCCCGCGCGGGTGACGGTGTCGTCCACCATATCCGCCCCCGGGGAGATCCTGCCGGCGGCGGGGCGCCATGCCCGCGTTACCGCACCGGTGAACGGACTCCTCGAGTTCGGCGACATCGACGCCTCGCTGGCGCCAGGAGTGGCCGTGCGGCGGGGCCAGCGACTCGCCCTGATTACTCCTTCGATCGGCGAAGGAGGCAGTGCCCTGGCCGCCGCGCGACGGGAATTACGGGAAGCAGAAGACGAGCATGCCCGCGCGACGCGGCTGTTTGCGGCGGAGGCGATTCCCCAGCGACGCCTCCACGAGGCCGAAGGGCGTCTGGCGGCGGCCCGTGAGACGGCCGCCGGCGTAGGGGGATCCGCCGTCGCGGATTCCGCCGGACGGCTGGAATTGCGATCCCCGCTCAGCGGGATCGTGGTCGAACACCGCGTCATCCCGGGAAGCCGGGTCGAGGCTGGTGAACACCTCATGACGATTGTCGATCCGTCGGTGGTGTGGCTCAGCGTGCGGGTCCCGGCGAGCCAGGCCGCGGGCGTGCGGCGCACCCGGGGAGCCGGATTCCGGCAACCGGGCGAGAACACGCGCCATCATACCGGCCGCGTCCTCTCGGTCGGGGCCGTGCTCGATTCAGTGACCCGCACCATCCCGCTCCTGTTCGAGGTCGCGAACCCCGCGGGCCTCATCACCATTGGCAGCCTGGTCCAGGCCGACGTGGAAACGGGCGAGGGAGTCACGGGGATCGGCGTCCCCATATCGGCGATCCTCGAGGAAGACGGTCGCCCGTTGGCGTACGTCCAGGTGTCCGGCGAACGGTTCGAGCGACGGGACCTCGTGCTGGGCGGGCGCGACGCCACCCACGCACTGGTCCTCTCGGGCCTCTCAGAATCCGATCGGGTGGTGACCGGGGCCGCCGTGCAAGTCCGCCTCGCGTCGTTGTCCACGGCAGTCCCGGCTCACGGGCACGAGCACTGAGAGATGCCATGCTGAACAGACTCATTGCCTGGTCGCTCGCGAACCGCGTCCTGGTTCTTGCAGCCGCCGTCCTCGCCCTGCTCACAGGCGCCTGGACCGCATCGCGGATGCCGGTGGACGTATTCCCGGACCTCACGGCGCCGACCGTCACCGTGCTCACCGAGGCGCACGGCATGGCCCCGGAAGAGGTCGAGGCACTCGTCTCATTCCCCATCGAGACCGGCGTGAACGGCGCCACCGGAGTGCGTCGAGTCCGTTCGTCCACCTCGCAGGGGATTTCCGTGGTCTGGGTCGAGTTCGATTGGGGCATGGAGATCTTTCGCGCACGACAGATTGTCTCCGAGAAGCTCCAGACGGTGGCGAGCGCGCTCCCGCCCGGCGTTTCCGCCCCCCTGCTAGCCCCGGTGTCGAGCGTCATGGGCGAAATCATGATGATCGGCCTCACCGGGCCCCAGACACCGATGGAGCTGCGGACGGTGGCCGACTGGACCATCCGGCGCCGGCTGCTGGCGGTGACGGGGGTGGCACAGGTTATCCCCATCGGCGGTGACGTAAAGCAGTACCATGTGCTGGCGGACCCGGCCCGCATGCAGGCCACCGGGGTCACCCTCGAGGAGGTTCTCCGCGCGGCCCGGGGCTCAAATGAAAACGCCTCCGGCGGCGTCTACATGGACCGGGGACAGGAGTTCGTCATCCGCGGCATTGGCCGGATCCAGGGCGCCGACGACATCGCGAACACCGTGGTCGCGGTAAAGAGGGGAACGCCGGTACTCCTTGGCCATGTGGCAGACGTGCAGGTCGGCCCGGCGCCCAAGTACGGCGACGGGTCGGTGAACGCCAAGCCGGGCGTGGTGCTCGCGGTCCAGAAGCAGCCGGGCGCGAACACGCTGGATCTCACCCGCCGGATCGAAACCGAGTTGGCCGACATGCAGCGAACGCTGCCACCGGGCATGACGATTCACTCGCAGCTCTTCCGCCAGTCCGATTTCATCTCGATCGCCATCCACAATGTGATCGTAGCGCTCCGGGACGGCGCAATCTTCGTGGTGGTGATCCTGTTTCTGTTTCTCTGGAACGTTCGCGCCACGGTGATCTCCATTCTGGCCATCCCGCTCTCGATCGTGGTGGCCATCTTCGCGATGCAACTACTCGGGGTGACGATCAACACCATGACCCTGGGTGGCATGGCCATCGCCATCGGCGCGCTGGTAGACGACGCGATCATCTACGTGGAGAACGCGTTCCGCCGGCTCAAGGAGAACCACCACCTGCCCGCCGAGCGCCGCCGCCCGCCGCTGGCCGTGATCTATCACGCGGCCAGTGAGATCCGGGCGTCCATCGTGAATGCGACGTTCATCATCATCGTGGTATTCCTGCCCCTCTTCTTCCTGGGCGGAGTGGAAGGGCGCCTGCTCCGCCCGCTTGGCTTCGCATATGTGGTCTCGATCCTGGCGTCGCTGCTGGTTGCTATCACCGTGACGCCGGTGCTCTGCGCCTACCTGCTGCCCAACGCCAGGGCGGTGATCGAAGAGCGCGAGAGCGCGCTGGTGACCTGGCTCAAGGCGCGCTACACCTGGACGCTCGCACAGGTGCTGGAGCGGCCCCGGCAAGTGCTGTGGGGGGCTGCCGGGGCGCTGGGCGTCACCGCCCTGTTGCTGCCGTTCCTCGGATCGTCGTTTCTGCCCGAATTCAACGAGGGCGCGCTCACCGTGTCGGTGGTGACCGTGCCGGGGACCTCGCTGGACGAATCGAACGCCATCGGGCGGCGGGTGGAGGAGATCCTCCTCGCGAGTCCGGCGGTGAAGAGCACCGACCGTCGGCAGGGCCGCGCGGAACTGGACGAGCATGCCCAGGGCGTGAACGCGGCCGAGATCGATGTGACGCTCAACGATGAGATCGACAAGGAAACCATGCTGGAGGGGCTGCGTCAGGAGTTCTCCGCGATTCCGGGCACCAACGTCACCATCGGCCAGCCCATCGGCCATCGCATCGACCACATGCTCTCGGGCACCCGCGCCAACATCGCCGTCAAGATCTTCGGGGCGGATCTCTATCAGCTCCGTCAGGTCGGGGCACAGGTGCGCGATGTGATGCAGAGCATTCCCGGCGTGGCCGATCTTCAGCTCGAGCAGCAGATGGACGTGCCCCAGCTCCAGATCCGCGCCGACCGAAGCGCGCTGGCACGCTACGGCATGAGCGTGGGGGCGCTGGCGGAAGCGATCGACGTCGCCTTCAACGGCGAGGAAGTTTCCCGGGTGCTGGAAGGGGGGAAGAGTTATGAGCTGGTGGTGCGGTTCCCGGCACCGTACCGCGCCAGCGCCGATGCCATTGCCCAAGTCATGTTCGACACGCCCACGGGCCAGCGAGTGCCGTTGGCGCAACTCGCAACCATCAGCGTCGAGCGCGGACCCAACACGGTTTCGCGGGAAAACGTGCAGCGGAAGATCGTGGTTCAAGCCAACGTCGCGGGACGCGACCTGGGGAGCACGGTGGCGGACATCCGCCGCGCAGTCGGCGCGCAGGTGGCCTTGCCCGCCGGTTACCACGTGGAGTACGGCGGCCAGTTCGAGGCGCAGGAAGAATCCACTCGCACAATCGGGGTGCTGTCACTGCTGTCGATCACGGCAATCTTCCTGATCCTGTTCGGGGAGTTCCGGTCCGCGCGCACTGCAGCCCTGGTGATGTCGAATCTCCCGCTGGCCCTGATCGGGGGCGTGGTGGCCGTGCTACTCACCGGGCGGGTCGTAAGCATCGCGTCGCTGGTGGGCTTCGTGACGTTGTTCGGGATTGCCACGCGAAACGGGATTCTGTTGGTGGCCCATTACCAGCAGTTGCTGGCTGAGGGCGTGGCGTTTCGGGAAGCGATCGTGCGCGGCTCGCTCGAGCGGCTCTCGCCGATTCTCATGACCGCGCTCTGCGCCGGCTTGGCGCTCGTCCCCCTTGCCCTGGGCGGTGGGGAACCGGGCAACGAACTCCAGACGCCCATGGCGATCGTGATCCTCGGCGGCCTGCTTTCGGCCACCGCGCTGAACATGATCGTCCTGCCGGCGTTGTATTGGCTCTTTGGAGAGCGGGTCGCGCGGGCACGGGAGGTACACCCGGAACTGGTTCCGGCCCCGGCGCGCGAGCTGTCGGGCGAACCGGCATGAATCCAGGCCGACGAGCGCCCCGTGCCTGTCCCCGCTTGGGCAAGAACGTGGCATGACGGACCGGTAAAAGGTGCAACAGGGGCAACCCGCACCCTCGCCGGGACCGGAATCGGATTCGTCATCCGGAGTTGGATTCGTGATTAGTACTTTCGCCATTCCGAAATGGATAACGAGATGTCCTGGCGGCAGTTACGGCCAAAACATCTCCATTTCGATCGGTCATTCGAAGGTTCAAAACCGCCGTTCGAAACCTGCACATGCTTCACGACATCATCAGCGACATTCTCGCGTGCGAGAAAGTCGGCGACAAGCGCCAAGCCATCTATGCGATGCTGGCAGAGTTCCAGAACGCGAGCCGGAACGTCATGACGCCGGCCGCATGGCGCGAGACGGGAGAGAAGATGGGCGGTGCGGTCCCGGTCCGGACTGGACCGGCGCCCACCAAACCATGACCCAGCCCCCGGGACACCATTCCGCAAACTCGGCTGTCCACCCTCCGGCCGAGTGGGCGTCGGACCTACGGATTGCGCCGGGCCACGATACTCGCCGCGGTGTTGAACGCCATTCTGTTGCTCTTGGCCGTGGGTGGGATCACATGGGAAGCGCTTCAGCGCCTGGGCACGCCTGCCCCGGTGGAGGGCGGTAACGCCGAACCATGCGACCTTGCCGCCGATGATTCGGTCTAGCCGCGTCATGGTGGCCGGCGGTCTGGCGCATCTCGCCGGTATCGCTCGCGAATCGCTCGATCGCCGAGTCCCATGATACCAGATCGCGCGACGCTCCTTCGACGGGGTATCACACTCGAGCGGGTGACGGTGGGTTACAACGCCGTCGAAGGAGCAATCGCTATCGGCGCCGGTGTGGTCGCCGGCTCCGTCGCCCTCACCGGGTTTGGCGTGGACTCCGTGATCGAAGTGACCAGCGGAGTGCTGCTGCTCTGGCGCCTGCGCGCTGAACTCGGCTCAGCCCCGCTGGGCGAGACCGTCGAGCGCCGGGCGTCGCGCGGCGCCGGCGCCCTGCTGCTGGGCCTGGCCGCCTACATTCTGCTCGAAGCAGGCCGCGATCTGTTTACCGGCGCGCGACCAGATGTGAGCGCCCTCGGTATGGCCCTGACCGCGGTTTCCCTGATCGTCATGCCCCTGCTGGCCCGCGCCAAGCTCGCCACTGCTGCGGCACTCGGGAGTCGCGCACTCCGAGCGGACGCGCACGAAACCATCGTATGTGCGTGGCTCTCGCTGACGACGCTTGTGGGGTTGGGCCTCAACGCCTCATTCGGCTGGTGGTGGGCGGACCCATTGGCGGCGTTGGCGATGCTCCCGCTGATCATCCGGGAAGGACTCGAGGCGTGGCGCGGCGAAGAGGAGTAACCACTCTTAAGCTGGGGTGAAACTCCCTTTATCCGCGAAGCGGGGGTCATCGCCCTCGCTAGGCTTCGTGCATCAGTTCGCGTGGAACCCATGAGCAAGGCTCTTCTCATACTCAACGATCCGCCCTACGGCACCGAGCGCAGCTACAACGGCCTGCGTCTGGCCGCGTCACTGGCCCGGCACGAAGGGGCGCAGGTGAAGGTCTTCCTCATCGGCGACGCTTCGTCCTGCGCGAAGCGCGGGCAAAAGGTGCCCAAGGGCTACTACAACATCGAGACGATGCTGGCCGCGGTCTCACAGCGTCAGGCAGAAATCGGCGTCTGCGGTTCGTGCATGGATGCCCGTGGGCTCGCAGACGCGGACCTTACCGACGGCTGTCGGCGCAGCACGATGGAGGAACTCACGACTTGGACCACGTGGGCCGACCGGGTCCTGGTCTTCTGAGGAGCGTCATGGCTACCGGGAAAACGGTGCTCGTGCTCGGCGGTGGAGTGGGAGGCGTGGTCACGGCGCATCGCCTTCGGCGCTACCTGCCCCGGGGCGACCGCATCGTGCTGGTTGACCGCGAGCCTCAGCATCTCTTTCAGCCCTCCCTGCTCTGGTTGATAGTCGGAAAACGGGAGCCGGAGCAGATCCGCCGCCCACTGGATCGCCTGCGGCGAAAGGGGATCGAGGTCATCCAGGGCGAGATCGAGCAGATTGACCCTGCGGAGAAGACTGTTCGGGTGTCGGGGCAGGAATGGCGGGCCGATGCAATCGTGCTCGCGTTGGGCGCCGACCTGGCGCCCGATCAAATACCGGGATTGGCGTCCGCCGGTCACAACCTCTACAGCCTGTCAGGCGCCACGGCATTCCGGGATGCGCTTGGCCGGTTTTCCGGTGGGCGAATCGTGCTGCTCACGGCCGCGCCCGCCTACAAGTGTCCCGCGGCGCCTTACGAAGCCGCCATGCTAATTGAAGGGGAACTCCGGCGGCGAGGCATCCGGAGCCAGGTGCAGGTGGACTTTTACGCCGCCGAGCCGGGCCCGATGGGCGTCGCGGGGCCACAGGTAACGGCGGCGGTCCGGGGGATGGTTGAGCAGAAAGGCATCCGGTACCACCCCGAACACCAGGTACAGTCCGTGGACGGCACCGCCCGGCGTCTCGTCTTCACCAACGGCGCGACGGCCGACTACGACCTGCTCCTGTATGTCCCGCCGCACAAGGCGCCGGATGTCGTACGAGTTGGCGGATTGACCGGCGACAGCGGGTGGGTCCCGGTTGACCGGCACACGCTCGAGACACGTTACCCGTTCGTGTTTGCGATCGGGGACGTGGCCACGATCCCGCTCAAGCTGGGCAAACCGCTGCCAAAGGCCGGGGTATTCGCACACGCCCAGGCCGAGGTGGTGGCCGCGAACCTGGCCCGGGCCTGGGGCCGCGCGGGCCCGGACAGGCGTTTTGATGGCTACGGGTCGTGTTTCGTCGAGACCGGCGACGGCAAAGGGGCGTTCGGGAGCGGTGACTTCTACGCGGAACCGACACCGCAGGTGAAACTGTACGGGCCGGGACCGTGGTGGCACTGGGGCAAGGTGCTACTGGAAAAGCGCTGGCTGCGAACGTGGTTCTGAGGTGATCAGGCCTGACTGTTACACCTGAGGAGGACACTCCCCAAGACAAGCGCCAGCACGATCGTCGTGAGAGCACCCCCAAGCACCAGGGGGCTCCGCGCCCGTTCGAGTGTGAGCGGCTCGTGGCTCGGCATGTCCATGGCCTCATGCCGCGTCGTGTCGTGCTCCTCGGCCCCGACCGCCATTCCGTCATTCGCCATGACCATGACGTCGGCGCTGGCCGCTTCGTCATCGTCCGAGGCTTCGAGCACCAGGCGATAGGACCCAGCCTTTGTGCCCGCGGGGATCGTCACGGTGGTGGCGAACTTGCCGGCGGTGTCGCTCTTGATCTCGCCCAGCTTCGTCCGGCCAGATGAACCGATCAGCAGGATGGTGAACTCTTCCTTCTTCTCGAACTCCGAACCGGTCAGCCCGAATGCCGCGTTCACCATGAGGTGCTTGCTGGCCATCTTGAGCTTGCCGCCGCCATGGACGGCAGTGACTGCGAGGGCGACGAGGACGAGGATGGTCTTCATGTGCGCACTCCCATTTTACATCAGGTGGACCTGCGCGGGGGCGACCCACGCATACACGATTGCCGCGACCAGGAGCACCAGCAACGTGGCGCCCGCCGCGCGCGTGGCGCCCGCGAGCTTCCCGCCTTCGCGGTCCGTCAGCGGGACGATCGCGAGGAACCCGAACAGCACCACCGGCGCGAGCATCATGCCGGGCATGCCAGCCAGGTTCTCGGCAGCGTAAATCCAGAGGAACGGCCACGACGGCTTGGTCACCTCGAACCCCGCGACGCCGGGCGCCAGGAGACTCGTGGGCCAGATCAGCGCCAGCGCCGCGACGATCGCCACAACAAAGAGCGAGAAGGCGCTCATCGGGCGAAGATGTGAGCTGAAGGTCGCACGCGCTTCACCCGTGGCACTCACACCGAGATGGCGGATCAGCCACATGTGCAACGCGACCAGGCCGGCGAGCAGGATCGGCATGATGGACACGTGCATCGCGTACATGCGCGCGATGATCGGGCTCGAGTTGGAGAACCCCGGTTGGAACAGGGCCCCCAAGGGACCCATGTAGGCCGAACCCGCGATCGCGTGGGCAAGGGCTTCTATGGCTTCCTGGTCCGAGCGCAGCACGGTGCCGGTAAACAGCAGGCCGAACAGCAACGCCAGCAGGAGGACACCGCTCCACCAGAGACCTTCGCGGGGGTTCCGGAACCCACGCCGCCAGAACACGGCCGACAGGTGGGCGAACACCAGGACGACCGAGGCTGATGCACTCAACGCGTGCACGTCCCGCAGGTAGCTCACAAGCGGCATGGCGGTGATGATTGCCTGGACCGACGCGTGGGCATCGAGCGGCGACGGATTGTAGAACTGCGTCAGGACAATGCCGGTCAATGCGAGCAGGACGAGGGCCGCGAGCGTCAGCGCGCCCAGCATGAAATCGAGCCGGTTTGCGCGAGCCGGGATCGGATAGTCCAGCGCGTCGAGGGCCAGGCGGCTGGTGATCGCTGACTGGGTCACGTCAAACCTCTTGGAGAAGCACGGAACGCCATTCGCGGCTGAAGGTTACAAAGCGGCACCAAAGGGCGGCAAGCCGCGGGTCCCTTCGACCCCTATATATATAGAATAGGCCTCCCAACCCACTTATGACCCACCAGACCCCTTCCGCCGAGCCCTCCACGCCCCTCATCAGGCGCGGCACCTGTCACGTGGTGTACGCCTTCGACGTGGCCACATCAATCGACCTGGACGGGGCCGAGCGCCGGATCGCGGCCGCCCAGCGGCAGATCTTCACGCAGAAGGGCCGTGCGCCGTCGTATTTCGAATACCAGCCGGCCCCGTTGCGCGTCACCTGGCAGACGCCGACACATCACGTGAGCGGCATTACCACCCGCGACGCCGTCGAGTTGGTCATGTATGACTTCGGCGCGGTATCCCTCTCGTTCGAGCTTCCCCTTCTCGGCCCACTCGGTGACCTCGTCGCCCTCGCGGCGGCGTTGCGGGGCCATGCCGAGCTCCGGGCCGCGGCCCGAAAGCACGTCGAACAGCTGATGGAGGTCTTGGGAGACGCGGCCGCGCGGCCGAAGATCGCGTCGTTCGTCGAGGACTACATCGTCTTCCAGGTGGACGAACTGGACCCTCCGGAACCGGCGCCCCGGATGTTCCAGCGGGAGGCGGGGCTCATGGCAAGGATTCTCCGGGCGGAGACGCGCGAGCTGTCTGAGCAGGAGCGGAGCTCGGCGACGGCGCTCCAGGGGTCCTTCGGGCCCGGTGATCTCACGATTATCGATACGGACGCCGCGCTGGTCTTCGACCCGGATGCGGCCGACGTGCTGGCCGTGATCGAATTCGCCAATGCCCAGATCCTGGAAATGCGTGTCCTGGACCAGCAACTCGATGACGCACTGGAACGCTCGTATCACCTGCTTTCGCGGCCGAGGCTCAGTCGGGCGGCGCTGGCGTTCTATGATCCCGACCTGCGCCTGGTGTCCCAGCTCCAGCTCGACGCCGCGATCCTCTTCGAGCGCGTCACGAACGCGCTCAAGCTGATCGGCGAGCAGTACCTCACGCGCATCTATGGCCACATCTCGCAGCGCTTCCACCTGGCCGAATGGGACGCGAGCATCACCCGGAAACTCCAGACGGTGGACAGCATCTACAGCAAGCTCTCGGATCGGGCGACCTCACGGCGAATGGAGTTACTCGAGTGGGTGATTATTCTGCTGATCGCGTTTGAAATCGTGCTGACGCTGACGGGACTGGGGAACTGAACCTCGCCCCGGGGAGGAGGGTATCAGCAGATAACGGCGCAGTGCCACACGCATGGCACCACGCGCCGGGTAGACCTGCACTGGAGCTTCTGTGATCACCAGGATTTCCATAGTGTCACTCGCGCTCTCCTTGCTCGCTGTCCCCGTCGTGCTCGCACAAGGCGGCCCGGACCAGGCAGCGGTGACCCGCGGAAGAGCCCTCTGGACGCAACGTGCCTGTTCCGGCTGCCACGGCATCGGAAAGAAGCAAGCGGGCCCGGACCTCGCCGGCGTTGCCCAACGGCGAACCCGGGAATGGATCGGGCGCTTCCTGAGCGACACCCAGGAAATGCTGAATACCGATCCGACGGCGATGGCCCTGCTGAAGGAATACAAGGGCATCCGCATGCCCTCTCCCAAACTGCCCGAGCCCGATGCCGATGCGATCCTGGCTTTCATTGCGTCCCAGGAAGCCAAGTTGAAGAAGTAGAGTCGCTCTAACGTTTTCTTCACGCAGAAATCAGGCCGGGTTTCACGCTTTCCTCATATCTGGTGCTTGTGATCCGGCTTGGAAGCAGGCACGATATGAAAACCAGACACCTGATCGGTGCGGCGGCGGCGCTGGCGCTTGCCGGCTGTGCATCCCTGCCCGCCCGCGTTCCCCTGATCGCAGACCCGGAAGGCCAGGCGTTGCTACAGGGTGAATGGGTCGGCGACTACTCGAGCCCGTCGACCGGGCGCGCCGGCAACATCACGTTCATGCTCGAAACGCACGCGGATTCCACCATTTGCCGCGGCGACGTGATGATGATTCCACAAGGCTCCAACGATGCGCTTCTGCCCGCCGAGAGCTGGATGTTGGGCGTACAACCGGAATCGACCGCCCCGAGCATACTCCAGATCGAGTTGCTCAAAGTGACCGGTGACCAGCTCAGCGGGACGATCCAGGCCTATCGTGATCCGGTCACCGGCCATTCGATCTCCACCACCTTCGAGGGCACGATCCGGGGGAACGCGATCACCGGGGAGTTGGTGTCGGTGGATGCCAAGACGGGCGACCGGTTCACCGGGCCGTGGCAGGTGATTCGGAAGAACTAGATCCCGCGGACAGGAAAAGAGGGCGCCGGCAAGCATCGCCGGCGCCCTCTTGTTTTCGCCAATCCCGATTGGTCGCTAATGCTGGCCGTGCTCCATGTGTCCTGCCGCCGCGTCGACCTTCGCCCGTTGCTCGGCCGTCAACAATCCCTTGGCCTTTGCTGCCACCGCGAGTTCCGCACCGTGGCCCTCGGCCATCGCGGCCATTGCCAGGCGCGCATGCTCCTTCACCTGCGTCGCGTTGGGTGCCGCCGCTTCGAACACCTTGGCGAGCTGGGCATGATGCGCGTCGTGATCGGCCTGTGCCTTCGCCTTGGCCTGCCTGACATCGGATGCCAGGGTCCCGAGCTTGGCTACCTGGTCTGTCGTGAGGGCGAGCTCGACTTCCTTCTCCAGGAGGGCGGCCGGGACATAGGCATTGATCGACGCCATGGCGGCCATGTGCTCCTCCATCCCCGTCATTCCCGCCATCTGTCCCATGTCTTGATGGGCGGGCTGCTGGGCCGACAAGCGGCCCGCGACGAGCGTGCCGGCCAGGGCCAGTGCCGGGCCGAGTGCGCGTGGAATCGTGTTCACGTTGTGGCCTCCAGTTGGTTTATCCGCGGCATTCTACCGGCCGCGCGTGAAGGACGCCGGGGGCCGATCATGAAGAAATCTTCGCTCTCAGAAATCTGGCGCGGGCGGAAACCCATATCGCAGTCGCCATGACAAAACGAACCAGCGTCTACATCGTGCCCACGGACACGTGGTACCTGGAACGGCGGATCTACGTGGCCGGGGGGTCACCCGGCACTACCAGCGATGATACGCCGGGTGACCCGGTTTCACCGCGACGAAGGTTCCCCGGCAGGTTGCGCAGACTTCACCTTTGGCCCGAAGCTCGGCATCGATCACCGCCCGATCACCCTTCGACTCGGCAACGCGTGCCACCAGGGTCAGCGGCCCATCGGTGGGCGTAGGGCGCTTGAGCTTCACATGGAAGTCGGCGGTGACCGTGCACGGCGGGCTGTCCGCGCCCGCCTGGTTCATCAGGTGCCAGGCGGCCGTCCAGTTGGAGTGGCAATCCAGCAATGTGCCGATGATCCCACCGTTCAGCACGCCAGGGAACGCCTCGTGGTACGGCTCTGGGCGCCACTCGGCCACGACTTCATCGCCCTTGGCGAAACTGCGAATGTGCAGCCCCCGCTCGTTCGCAGGTCCACATCCGAAGCAACTGTTATGCGGAGCGTACTGCTCCTGCAAGGACTTGTCTGACATGGTCCCTCCTCGATCGGTACATTAAGCGCCCATGTATGAGACCCTGATGAGCACCGAACTGGCAACCGCCGTACGCCTCGCCGTGGCTGCCCTGTGCGGATTGGCCGTGGGCATTGAGCGCGAATGGTCGGGACACGCATCCGGCCCCCACGCGCGTTTCGCGGGCGCGCGGACATTCTTCCTGCTCGGCTTGCTCGGCGGCTTCGCCGGCACGCTGGCCGACGACGGGCTCGTGCCTATGGCCATGGTCTTCGTGGCGGGCGGGCTCTCGCTGGCGGTCGCCGCCTACGTCATGGCCGTGACCCGGGGGCCCGGCGCGGACGGAACCACCGAGTCGGCATCCGCGCTGGTCCTCATGCTGGGCGTGGCCGCCGGCCTCGGGCACCTGGTCGTGGCCAGCGGCGCGGCAGCGCTCGTGGTCCTGGTGCTGGCGGAGAAGACCCGCATCCACGCGTTCGTGAAACAGATCGGCCAGCAGGAAATGCAGGCCGCGCTCTACTTCGCCGTGCTGTCGCTCGTCTTCCTGCCAATCCTGCCCGAAGGACCGTACGGACCCTTCGGCGGAATCCGGCCCCGCGGACTGTGGACCGTCGTCCTGATCTTTTCCGGTCTCAACTTCGCCGGCTACCTCGCTCGGCGGGCCCTCGGCGAGCACCGGGGGTATGGGGCCACCGGGGCGCTTGGCGGGCTGGTCTCGTCCACGGCCGTCACGCTCGCGTTCTCACGCCAGAGCCGCGAAGGCCGCGGGTTGGAATCGCCCCTCGCCTTCGGCGTGCTCGCCGCGTGCACCATGCTCATACCGCAGCTCCTGATATCGACGCTCGTGCTCGAGCCGTCCCTGACACCTGCGGTGACGTGGTACCTCCTGCCACCGCTGGTCGTGGGAGCCGCGTGGGTCGTGATCGGCTTGCGACGGCGCGCACCAGAAGGGACGACACGCGGCGCCCTGGTAGACGGCAACCCGCTCCAGCTCGGGTCCGCCCTGCGGATGGCGCTGGCATTCCAGGGCGTCCTCGTCGTGGTCTACTTCGCCCGGCAGTGGTTCGGGGACGGGGGTCTCCTGGCGACGGCCGGCCTGCTCGGGCTCACCGACATGGATGCCCTGACCTACTCGATGACTCGCCTCGTGCAGACCGGTGGTTCCACCGCGTTCGCGGCCGAGGCGGTCGCCGTCGGAATGCTGTCGAACACGCTGCTCAAGTTGACCCTCACCCTGACGCTCGGATCCCCGGCGTTCAAACGCGTGGCATCCACCGGACTCGTGCTCCTGGCCCTGGCCAGCCTGCTGGGCCTCTGGCTCGGCAGATCTTCATGAGGATTTCACATCCGCCTGACCGTGGCCGTTCTACACTTGCGTTGAACCGTCAAGATCGGCCGAAACGGAGGGTTATGCGGAAACCGCGAGTGAAGGAAGCCAGGCTCTCGAGTCGCCCCGGGAAACATGTGGCGGCCTCGAAAGTCCCGGATCCACAGGTTTCCGAGACGTCCGAGCCAAATCAACCGTTGCTGGTTTTTGACGAAGGGGAACACCTGCGTGGACTCTGGGTGACCCTGGGTCTTGCCGACGTGGCAGACTGAGCCCCAATCAAGGTCTCCAGCGATTACCGGGCCGCCACGGCCTCTGCACGTTTGAGTCCCTGCACAACGCCTCCCCCGTCCACATGCACGGCTGTAGGCTACGTGAGGCAACTTGTACCGAAGGGGTGCCAGGAACCAAGAAGACCGCAGACTAACGCCCTATCATTAAGAGAACACCATGACCTGGATCAAGCTCCACCTCATGATCAACCACTTCCCGGTCATCCTGACCGTGGTGGGCACCGCCGCCTGCATCCTCGGCGCGGGCCGGCACATCCGGCAGGCATGGACCTATGGCGCGCTGACCCTGGCGCTGGCGGGCGTATGCGCCATCCCGGCGTGGATAACGGGGAACCAGTCGCACATCGTGATGGAAGACGAAATCGGCATTCCGGAAGGCGTGGTCGAGCCGCACGAGTTGATGGGAGAAGCGACCATGTGGATCATGATTCCCATGGCCGGGCTGGCGGCCTTCACATTGTGGCGGGCGAGTCAGGAAGCGCGCCGCGGGCCATTACCGAATTGGGTGCGCCCGACGCTCCTCACGTTCGGTATCGCCGGATCGGTGATGATCGGCTACACCGCCTTGCTCGGCGGGCGCATCGGCCACAACGCCGCCACGATCGAGGCAATACGGTCCGACAGCGCCCGCACGAGTCCCAGGGCGCCGCCGCGGTAGGTCACCAGCCAGCGGTCAGCGCACCGTCGGCGAAATCCCAGAGCACAAAGGCCACGAGCCGCGCGTCCCTCGAGGGACCCGCCACCGGCACTTCGATGCCGATCGATGCGGCCACGTGACCAAGGCGCGAGAGTTGCACCCAGAGCTGCGGTGCGAGGGTCAGCTCCTGCGGGCCCACTCGCGGAATCGCCCAACTCGCTTCGAGCATCGGCACAAACCGCCCGATTTCCCGGCCCGCCCCGAAGTTGACCGTCGCACCCGCGAACCCGTCCTCGATGGTCGCCAGCACCTCGGCCTGGACCGGCGTCACTCCCCCGGGGTTCGCGCCGAAAGACAGGAACGGCTCGATCTCCCACTCGGCCTGCCGCCCCAGGGCCGGGGTCAGCTCGAGGCCGACGCTTGCGATCATCAGGCGCGGCAGGCTGTGCCACAGGTTGTATTTGGCGGCTGCCGTGATGCCCCCGAACACGTCGCCCCCGTCCAGCACCGTACGGACCACGCCCTCCAGCTGAAACCGCGGCCCGATCCGGCGCTCGTAGATCAGCGACTGCTCCCTGCCCTCCGCGACGAGGACAACCTCGTTCTCCGGAAACGCTTTCTCCGAATAGACCGCGCGAGGAAAGTTCAACTCCCCCGGTGGCCAGGCGGGGTCCGTGCAGAGGGACTTGAGGTAGCGAACGACCCAGGTGATCTGGTCCGCCGAAGCCCCGTCCCCGAACGACGGCATGTCGAGGGACAGACCGTAAGCCTCCCCACCGTCGCGCACGATCCCGGTCCACTGCTCTTCCGGTTCAGCGGAACTGATACGGCAATTGGCAAGATCCGCGGCCGGGACCTCCAGACGCGTCATTGTCTTCGAGACGCCGCGACCGTCAGCCCCGTGGCATGAACTGCACCACTTGGCGTAGAGGACGGCCCCGGTATCGGCCGGCGCCGGATTGGCGAGCGCAGCAAACAGCACCACTGATACGAACATGGGTGAAGCTCCCGTGGAGAGAGCGGTGTGGAGTATCGACCGCGAGCGTGAAAAAGGCGAGGTCCTGCGCTGAAGACGGCCTCAGGGCAGTCGCCGAGAGACGCTCAGGGATTGGGATGGTGCATTACCGCCCCGCACGAAGCCATGCAGCTGGCCTGTACCTGCCGGGCCCAGGCATCCACAGCCTGCACGGCCGCGACCACCGCAACCGGATTCTCCTCCTGGATGTAGTGGCCGGCACCTGGGACCGTGTCGGCCCGGAAGGCGCGCAATGAGCCCCGCAGGAGAGCGACACCGTCTTCCCGAACACCAGCGGCGTGCTTGGCGCCGCCGACCAGCAACAAGACCGGTGCCTGTATGTCCGGCAGACGCGGCTTGAGCTTCTCCGGTTCCCTCGCCCTGGCCATCGCCATGAAGGAAATCAGCGTGGCGTCCAGGTTCGCCGCCGCGCCCGCCGTGTACCCGCTGATGACGTCGTCGTTGATCCAGGTCGTGTCGCCGGCCGACTCGATCAGCGATTGGCGGATCTTCCGGCGAATGAGCCGTACGCCGCCAAGCCACTTGATCCATGGCGCAAACGCCGCGAATCGGCGCGTCCCCGGCGTTGCCGACCCTTCGACCGGACCGGCGTCAATCGAGATCACCGACTGCACCAGGTCCGGCCGGCGGTACGCGAGCCGGAATCCGATCGATGCCCCAGCCGAGTGTCCGACCACGATCGCATGGTCGATCCCGATCTGCGTCAGGACATTACCGAGACGATCCGCCTGGGCTGCCTGTGAATAGTCCGCACGCCGGGGCCGGCTGGAATTCCCGATCCCGAGCGGCTCGATCACGATCGCGCGGTAGCCCTGCTCCGCCAGCAGCGGCAGAACGCGACGGAACCCGAACGCGGCGCCGAACAGCCCGGGAATGAGCACGACCGCAGGCCCTGTCCCCATTTCGGTGACGTACAGCGACTCCGCGCGGGCCACGGCCACGTGGTACGCGCGCCCGCTGTCCGCCATCACCATGGCCGTCAACACCAAGAGCATCATGGGAGAAAGAAAGCACGGGGACGGGCGTCGCGGAACACGAACCCGTATCCTGTTAGGTTGCGGGCTCGAGGATGTCGGTTACGAACAGTCAGCAGCCGAAAGGTGAAATGGGGCAGAGGCAGACCAGCAACGGGGCCGTCGTCGTGACGGGCGCATCATCCGGCATCGGCGCGGCGATCGTACGAGACCTCGCCGAGCGCGGCTTCCGGGTGTTCGGCACCGTGCGTCGCGCGCGGGATGGCGAGGAGGTCGAAGCCGCCGGCGGCATTCCCGTGACCCTCGATGTCGCCTACATACCGGGAATCGAACGCGCGAAGGACGCCGTGGAGCGGAGTCTTGGCGGCCTCCCACTCAGGGCCCTGGTCAACAACGCCGGCATTGCGGCGGTCGGCGCCATCGAGCTTCTGGATCTGGACGTGCTCCGGAAGGCGCTCGAGGTGAACGTCGTGGGTGCCGTGGCCGTGACCCAGGCGTTCCTCCCGTTGCTGCGCGCGGCGAAAGGCCGCGTGGTGAACATCAGCTCGGTATCCGCGCGAATGGCCCTGCCGTTTGCCGGGCCGTACGCGGCGTCCAAGGCCGCGCTCGAAGCCATCTCCGACAGCCTCCGCCGGGAGCTGCTGCCGACCGGGGTGGACGTGATCGTGATCCAGCCGGGGAGCGTACGGACGCCTATCTGGGGGAAAATCGCCGAGATTGATCTCCGGCGTTTCGCCGGGACGATCTACGAACCGGCGCTGACCCGGCTCCGCGACCAGGCCCTCAAGGCCGGCAAGCACGGCCTGCCCCCGGAAGCCGTCGCCCAGGCCGTGTTCCGCGCGATCACCCAGCGCCGCCCGCCGACGCGCATTCTCGTGGTGGGGCGTGGCCAGTGGTTTCAACGGGTGGTCAGGATTCTGCCAGACCGGTTCCTGGACTGGATTGTGAAACGAAGACTCTGGAGGGGGCGAAGGGAAAAGGGAAAAGAGAAAAGGGAAAAGTAGAGCGGGCCTGAAGAGACTTTACTTTTCCCTTTTCCCGTTTCCCCTTTCCCGCTTCTCAGCCAAACATGCTCTTGATCACGAACCACACGTTGGCCGGCCGCTCGGCCAGCCGCCGCATGTACCACGGGAACCAGTAGGCCCCGTAGCTGATCAAGACCCGCACGCGGTAGCCCTCGTTCGCCAGCCGGTCCTGGTCCGCCCGGCCGATTCCGTAGAGCATCTGCACTTCGTACGCGTCGCGCGACACCTTGAGTTCCTCAGCCAGTTGCTGAATCCGGCTCCCGAGCTTCATGTCGTGCGTCCCGAACCCCACCCTGGAGCCGTTCTTGCCCGCCACCGACTGGAGGAGCGTGCGCGCGAGCTTGAAGTACTCCTCATCCACGTCGCGCTTGTCGGGGAACGCGACCGCCGACGTTTCGCTGTACGCCCCCTTCACCAGCCGGATCGACGGCCCGATCGGAATGAGCGATTCCAGGTCACGCGCCGTGCGGCGCAGGTAGGCCTGAATGCAGACGCCGACGTTGGCGTACTCCTGCCGGACCTTTCGGTAGAGATCGAGCGTGGCGTCGACGTAGCTCGAATCCTCCATGTCGATCCACAGGAAGTTCCCGCCGTCCGCGGCGCGCTTCGCCAGGCCGAGCACGAACGCGAGCGTCTCCTCCCGGCTCACGTCGAGGCCCAACTGGGTGAGCTTGACCGAAACGTGCGCGTCGAGTCCGGTGGGGGAAATGCGGCTGAGCACCGAGAGATAATGGTCGGCGACGGCCTTGCCTTCGGAGAGCTGGGTGATGTTCTCGCCCAGCTGGGTCAGGACCGTGGACATTCGCCGGGGGCGAAGCGTCTGGGCGGCGGCAAGCGCGGAATCCACGTCCGCGCCGGGCATGAACCGGAGGACGGCCCGCCGCGCAAATGAGCGGCGGGTCATCTGTTCGCCCAGCCAGCGCTGGCGGGAAGCCCACAAGAAGAATAGGCGCATCAAGAGGCGCCGGGCGGATTTGAACCGCCGCATAGAGGTTTTGCAGACCTCTGCCTTACCACTTGGCTACGGCGCCGTAGGGACTCTAAGCTCGCCACCCGCACATACTTCCTCAAGCCTACCGAGGAAGCTCGACAGCCCGACGCCGCTGCTGCTGGCATTTTTGACGGCATTCCGTCCTGACTACGCACGCTTAATACCCCGTCGAGCCATTTCGGCCCGCGCCGCCCCCTCCTGATCGCCACCAAGGCTACCAGCCACTTTGGCGGCGTCCTCCGTGAAGTACGCCTCCGGCGCGTGCTTCAGATACCGCATCGTCATGATGGGGGCCGCATGACCCATTAGGCCCTGCAGCCGACCGACCGCGACGCCCGCTTGGGCAGCGTGAACGCCGAAGGTGTGTCGCAGATCGTGGATAGTAGCGTTGGGCTTCGCCGGTTTCGGCTTCTTCGCCTTCCCGCCGGCAGTCGCGTCGGCGGACTCAGGCACGCCCCCGTCGTGCAGGCCGGCGGCAATCGCAGCCTTCCGCCACACTTGACGCGCCGCCTTGTACGCCCGGTCGTAGTGGAGCCCGAGAAACGGAAACGCCTGATCGGTTGGGCCGCATGGATGGCGGGCGAAGTGCTCGCCAAGCCACTGAGCCAACGGTTCCGCGATCGGTACGTGACGGACGCTCGAGGCCGACTTCACCCGCCGGTCGGCTTCCTGAACCACTATCCGGCGCTCCTTGAGCTTCACATCAGCGCCGCGAAGACCATGGGCTTCGCCAAACCGCAGCCCCGTGTACACCAAGGTCGCGAAGAACGGCCACCACTCATCGGGGAGCGCCTTCCGAACGCCTCGTATCTCATCCGACGAAAGCCAGCGTTCACGACCAGAGGGTTCCCGTTCACGCTTGATGGCCGGCCGACTGATTGCCAAACCGCGTTCTTCCGCACACCAAGTCAGAAATGCCATCAGCGCGCCGAGGTCTCGGTTGATGGTAGCCGGGCCAGCCCCGGCCTCTGAGCGCATCCGACGGTAGTCCGCAACGAATCCCTTGTTCAGTGCCGAGAGGGTAGCGTCCCTACCCTGCGGAATTGCAGCGAAGAAGTTGGCCCAGGAAACTGAGTAGCGCCGCGTTGTGTGGGCCGCGTAGCGCCGCCCCGTGCGGGGACTGATGCCGGACGGAGACGACAGCCACGCCTCCCATACATCGACCAACTCCCCGAGCCGGGGACTATCGGCCTTGGCCTTCAACTGTTCTAGTTCATCGCCTCGGCGCTCGTGGGCGTCGTGCAGCTCGGGCAGGGTCACCTTCCCGGCAGCCAGCAGACCGAGCAAGTCGCGCCGCCCCGCTGATCGGAGTGCATACAGGGTTCGCTCAATCGCCGTCGCCCTGGCCTTGTTCGTCGTGTCCGTTGACAGGTAAAGCCGGGGGTAGCCCTTCCACCGCACATCCACATAGAAGACGGCTCCTCGCTTGAACGGGCTCATGTCCCCTGCCTCTCCTCGATCCATCGGGTTACGTCTTCCGGCCGCCAGCGGAGCGCACGTGCCGAGACACGGACAGACGGGATCCCCAGTTCATACACACGTTTCTTACGGACGCCCAAGATGCTTGCAACCTCACCTGCGCCGATAAGGTGTCCTACACCCGCCGTGGATCCGGTCTCAAGACGCGGCTGCGGGTCTGGCTGAACGACACCGAGAGTCACGGCAGCGGCTCAGTTGGAACGGCCGGAGCATGGTGCGCAAATCGGCCAGTCAGCCCTTCAAGAGCGTCCCGACTCACCAGATAGTGAGCTCCGATACGCAAGCCCTCCAAGTCGCCGCGCCGAATTGCGGATCGAATCGTGTTCGGCGTCAAACCCAGAATCCGGGCGACGTGCGCCGCCTTGACAAATCGAGCTTCTTGCGGGAACCGCACTTTGTTGCCACCTTTCGTGACGGTTATTTCCATTACGTGGAAAGGGCTTCCACAATACTAAAATCGCGAAGGCCCATCGTCAATAGCGGTCCTAACCATGCCACCCAAACCTCTCCCCCCCGGATCCGCAGCGCGGCTCAAACGCCGGTTTCGCCTGATCATAGACGAGGCCTTCGACGGCAACCTATCAATGGCAGCCCGAGAACTGGGGATCCCAGTCAGTACGGTTCACAAGTACTACCAAACGGGTCCCAGGCGGCTGGACGCCCGCGTCGCACAGCGAATCGAGGCCAAAACGAAACTTCCGATCCCGTGGGTACTCGGTATGGAGGGTTATGACGACAAACATCCGAAGTCCGGCGTCATGCGTGTCCGGGGCGAATGGCAACTTCAGTATCCGCCGCTCACGGATTGGCGGGTCCAGCGCGTGCTGAGGGTCATGGAAGAACGGCTTGGGAAGACCGCGGATGTCCTTACGATCTTCTTGGCCCCGCTCAAGGCAGCGGAGGATTCCGAACTCACCGCCCCGGAGCTCCAGATGACGAAAGGCCCTCCGCTAGCTTCTGAAAAGGAATGGGATAGGGTCGGAGCCTGGGCCCGCCAATACGGCAGCCAGCGAGCGCATCTGATTCACGTCTTGTGCGAGTTCTGGGAACGCACACTCGATGCAGCAAAGGTCGCTGGCCAACGTAATTCGTAGCGGCACGCTTTTGGACTAACGAGCACCATAACGCGAAGCATCGCAGGCTATCGCTCGACTCTGACCCCTCACATCTTGGGCCCATGCGACGTCTGCTCGAAGAACTCGACTCCCTCGCCCCAAAGCCACGAGGTGATGCTTTCGAGTTTCAGGTCGTGCCCTGGATCCTGCGCCAGTCGGCGGTCTATCGGGACGACCTTGTTCAGGTGTGGGCGTGGAAGCATTACCACGAACGATATCGGTGGGG
>SHZT01000011.1 GCA_009692185.1 Gemmatimonadota bacterium
GCTTTCCAAGCGTGCGCCTTAAGCCACTCGGCCATCCGTCCTTTGACGTGATGGAATAAAGCAACCTCCACGGGGTGGTCAACCGTCCGTGGCCAGCGGTGCCCGGGCCCCTTGCGCTTGCGCCGGCCGGCAAGTCGCCCGCAGCTTAGGCGTTAGCCCGACGCGTTTCTGAACGGCCAGATCGTCCATTCTGATAGGTGAGAAGAGGAGGCTGCACCTATGGAACGAAAGACCGCGCACGACTTCGACCAGGAGCTGCTCATCCTGTTTGACGCCTACGTCCACGGTGGGCTCGACCGCCGCGGGTTTCTGGACAAGGCCGCCAAGTTCGCCGTGGGGGGCGTGACGGCCGCCATGCTTCTCGACCAGCTGAGCCCGAAGTTCGCCGAGGCCCAGGTGGTCCGGACCGATGACGACCGGATCGATGCCGAATACCTCGAGTACCCCTCGCCCAATGGCTACGGCAAGGGGCGGGGGTATTTCGTCGCCCCGGCCGCGGCCGCAGGCAAGAGGCCGGGCATCCTGGTGATCCACGAGAACCGCGGGCTCAATCCGCATATTGAGGACATCGCGCGGCGCCTCGCGCTCGCCAACTTCGTGGCGTTCGCGCCCGATGCGCTGTTTCCGCTGGGCGGCTACCCCGGCACCGAGGACGCCGCACGCGAGCTGTTCCCGAAGCTCGACCAGGCCAAGACGCGCGAGGACTTCGGCGCGGCGGCCGCGTTTCTCAGGGCCCGTCCCGAATGCACCGGCAGGATCGGCGCGGTGGGCTTCTGCTACGGGGGCGGCATGGTCAACTACCTCGCCACGCGCCTGGGCGACCTTTCCGCCGGCGTGCCCTTCTACGGCTCCTCGCCGAACACGGAAGACGTTGCGAAGATCAAGTCTCCGCTGATGATTCAGTCGGCCGAAGTGGATGAGCGCATCAACGCGAGCTGGCCGGCGTTCGAACAGGCGCTGAAGGCGGCGAACGTCACCTACGAGCGCCATCTCTATCCCGGCACGCAGCACGGCTTCAACAATGACACGACCCCGCGCTACGATGCGACGGCGGCGAAGCTGGCGTGGGAGCGGACGATCGCGTTCTTCAACAAGCACGTTCGCTAGGGCAACGGTGGCTTGGCCGCTGTCGGGCGACTAAGCTTTTCATATGACTCGTTTCCCGTGCGTCTACTTCCGGCCGGTTCCGGGCGCGCTCTTGGCGCTCGCGTTTGCCGCGAGCCAGGCGGCGGCGCAGACCGTACGCGGCACCGTCAGGGACTCGGTCAACTCCAAGCCCATCCAGGCGGCGGTCGAGCTTCTGAACCGTGACGGATCGGTTGCTGTGCAGGTCATCAGCGGGCGCGACGGCAACTTCGTGGTGAAGGCCCCGGTCGCGGATACGTTCGTCCTGCGGGTACGGCGCATCGGGTATCTCGCCATTCGGACCGACGCGCTGCCGTTGGCCGCCTCCACCGACACGACGCTGTCGTTTCGGATCGCCCCCCGGCCCGTGACGCTGTCCGGCGTGGTGGTGTCGGCCGCGAGAGGGAACCAGTTCCTCGAGAACTCCGGCTTCTACCGCCGCCAGAAGGAGACGACCGGCAAGTTCCTCGACCCGATCAGGGTGGACCTGTTGGCCTCGAAGGCGAAGCAGACCGCGGATATCCTGGACGGGATTCCCGGCGTGACGCTGGTGAGCGCCGGTGGGAGCTGGGGGATTCGCCAGCCGGTGCTGACCCGCCAGATGGGCTGTGCCGGTACCCTGGTGGGGGACGACGAGAACACGCCAACCCAGTGGCCCCGCATTTACCTCGACGCACTCCTGATGAACATGGGGGAGCAGGCCTTCGACCTCAACACGATTCCGCCGGTCGACATTCTCGCCATCGAGGTATACAACTCGGTGTCCGAAATCCCCCTGCAGTTCGGCGGCACCAACGCCATCTGCGGCGTCATCGTGATCTGGACCAAGCGCTGATTCTGGCCGAACCGGTCATCGCGCCTTAGTATTCTCCCCGATTCTCAATCAAGGCAACTCCAGCCAATGACCGAAAACGCAACCACACCCCAGGGCGACGTGCGGGCGCTGATCGCCGGACGCTGGTGGCAGCTGGTCCTCGGCATCGTCTGCATGTCGATGATCGCGAACCTGCAGTACGGCTGGACCCTGTTCGTCAATCCGATCAACGAGAAGTTCCAGTGGGGCCGCCCCGCGATCCAGGTGGCCTTCACCATTTTCGTACTGACGGAAACCTGGCTGGTGCCGGTCGAGGGCTGGCTGGTGGACAAGTACGGGCCGAAGGTGGTGGTGGTTCTCGCGAGCATCCTGGTGGGCGTGTCGTGGGTGCTCAACTCCGTGGTCACGTCGCTTCCCATGCTCTATTTCGCGGCCGCCGTCGGTGGCATCGGCGCGGGAGCGGTGTACGGGACGTGCGTCGGCAACGCGCTCAAGTGGTTTCCGGACCGCCGCGGTCTCGCGGCGGGCCTGACCGCGATGGGCTTCGGCGCGGGCTCGGCGCTCACGGTCATCCCGATTGCCAACATGATCAAGGCCAGCGGCTACGAGGCGACATTCTTCCGGTTCGGCCTGGGGCAGGGCCTGGTGGTCTTCGCGCTCGGCTGGTTCCTCAAGCCACCGGCTCCAGGGTTCTCCGTGCCGAGTGCGCGGCGGGGGTCCGCCACCGTGGTGCCCGACCGCACGCCGATGGAAATGGCCCGGACGCCCGTGTTCTGGGTCATGTACGCGATGTTCGTGCTGATGGCGACGGGCGGTCTCATGGCGACGGCCCAGCTGGCGCCGATCGCGCGGGATTTCAACGTCGCCGACATTCCGGTGAGCCTGATGGGCATTACGCTGCCGGCACTGACGTTCGCCCTGTCGCTGGACCGGATCCTCAACGGCGCGACGCGGCCCTTCTTCGGCTGGGTGTCGGACCGCATCGGGCGCGAGCAGACGATGTTTATCGCCTTCTTCCTCGAGGGCATTGGCATCCTCGCGCTCAGCCGGTACGGCCAGCAGCCCGTGGCCTTCGTGCTCCTTACCGCGCTCGTCTTCTTCGCGTGGGGCGAGATCTACAGCCTTTTTCCGGCCACCTGCGGCGATACCTACGGCTGGAAGTACGCCTCGGCGAACGCGGGCCTGCTGTACACCGCCAAGGGCACGGCGTCCCTCCTGGTTCCGTTTACCAGCGTCATGGCGGCGTCCGGCGGGTGGCGCACCGTGTTCGTCACAGCGGCCGTCATGAACATCATCGCGGCCCTGATGGCCCTCCTGGTGCTCAAGCCCATGCGCGCACGGTTCATGGCCCGGCCCCCGGCGCCGGCGTGAAGTTCGCGGTCGTCGGCGCCGGGGCGATCGGCGGGTACCTCGGCGGGTTGCTCGCCGCGGCCGGCGACCAGGTGACGTTCATCGCCCGCGGGCCCAACCTGGAGGCGATTCGTCGCTCCGGCATGAAGGTGACGCTGGAGGACGGCCGCGAAGTCACAGGGAAGGGCAAGGCGACCGCCAGCATGGCGGAGGCCGGACCGCACGATGTCGTCCTGCTCACCGTGAAGGCGCACCAGGTCACGCCGATCGCGTCCGACCTCAAGCACCTGTGCAATGATCAGACGTCCATCGTCACGATGCAGAACGGCATTCCCTGGTGGTATTTCCAGCGCCACGGGGGCGAGCACGACGGGAAGCCGGTCACCTCGGCGGACCCGGACGGAGCCATATCCCGGGCGGTGGATCCCGCACGCCTGATCGGGTCCGTGGTGTACCCGGCGGCCAACCTCGAGGCCCCGGGCGTCGTCCGGGTGGTGGAAGGGCGGCGGTTCACGCTGGGCGAGCTGGACGGAACCACCACGCCGCGCATCGAGGCCATCGCGGCCGCGTTTGCCATGGCGGGGTTCAAGGCCCCCATCATCGACAACATCCGCTCGGAGATCTGGCTCAAGCTCTGGGGCAACCTGAGCATGAACCCGATCAGTGCGCTCACCCATGCCACGCTGGCGGGCTTGCTCCGGTTTCCGCCCACCCGGCAGTTGTGCGTCGAGATGATGCGCGAGGCCGAAGTGGTCGCCGGCAAGCTCGGCGTGACGTTCCGGACGTCCATCGAGCGGCGGATCGCGGGGGCGGAACAAGTGGGCGAGCACAAGACGTCCATGCTCCAGGACGTGGAAGCCGGGAAGCAGTTGGAGGTCGAGGCGCTGATCGGCTCCGTTGCCGAGTTGGGGCGGCTGACGGGAACGCCCACGCCCCACATTGACGCGGTGTACGCGTGCACGAGCCTGCTCGCGCGACGCCTGGCCGAAGGTGGGGGAGGCCTAGCCATAACCCGTCGCTGATAGTGTACTTTGATCAGTGCGTCATCACATGCCTCACACCAGATACCTGCACCAACTGCTCACGGGTCTCCTCGTCCTGTCGCTGACGGGGTGTTCGGTGAAGCGCTTCGCGGTCAACAAGCGCGGCAACGCGCTGGCGGAGTCGGGCACGACCTATTCATCGGACAACGATCCCGACCTGGTCGAAGGCGCCATTCCGTTCAGTCTCAAGCTCATCGAAAGCCTCCTGGCCGCGTCCCCGAACCACCGCGGCATGCTGTTCGCCGCGGCCAGCGGTTTTACCCAGTACGCCTACGCGTTCGTGCAGCAGCGGGCCGACTCGCTGGAGGACCACAACCTCGCGGCGGCGGCCGAGACGCGGACCCGGGCCCGGAAGCTCTATATCCGCGCACGGGACTACGGTCTCCGCGGGCTGGAAACGCGTCACCGGGCGTTTCGGGAGGGTTTGATGCGGGACCCCCGCGCGGCCGTCAGGGCCACGACGGTCAAGGACGTGGCGCTCCTCTACTGGACGGCGGCGGCGTGGGGCGCGGCGATCGCGATCTCGAAGGAGTTCCCCGAGATCGTCGCCGACCAGACCCAGATGGAGGCCCTGATCGACCGGGCGCTGGAACTGGACGAGCAATTCGATTTTGGCGCGATACACGGCCTGCTGATCAGTTACGAGCCGTCGCGCCAGGGCGTGCCCGGGGACCCGTACGAGCGCTCACGGAAACATTTTGAACGGGTGGTAAGTTTGACGAACGGACAATTGGCGTCACCCTACGTCTCGCTGGCCGAGGCGGTGTCTGTGAATACGCAGAACCGCGAGGAGTTCGAAGCTTTGCTCAAGAAGGCGATCGCCATCAACCCGGATACCCGTCCCGAGTGGCGTCTGTCCACCCTGATCATGCAGCGGCGGGCCCGGTGGCTCCTGGGCCGAACGGACGACCTCTTCCTGGATGCGCCCAAGTCTCCGGCGGGGGGCCGATGAGGCGCTGGGCGGCCGTCGTCGGGATGGTTGCCGGGCTCGCGGGCGTGCTCGATGCCCAGACGCCCACGCGCATCCGGCTCGGGACGCTCGCGCCCCAGGGGACGTCGTATCATCGAATCCTCCAGGAAATGGGAGAGCAACTTCGCACCCGGACGAACGGGTCGGTGCAGCTGACGGTCTACGCCGGCACCATGGGGAGCGAGCTCGAGATCGTGCGACGGCTCCGCCTCGGCCAGCTCCAGGCCGGCGCGCTGACGGTGGTGGGCCTCCGCGAAATTGACCCTGCCGTCAGCGCGCTGGCCCAGATCCTCCTCATGTTCCATTCGCTGGACGAGAGCGAATGGGTGCGCGAAAGACTGGCGCCGGATCTCGCGACGCGGCTGGCCGACAAGGGCGTCGTGGTGCTGTTCTGGGCCGACGCGGGGTGGGTCCGCTATTTCACCAGCGTGCCCGTCGCCCATCCCGACGAATTCAAGAAGCTCAAGATCTTCGTGACGGCGGGAGACAACCTGCAGTTCGACATGATGAAGTCCTCGGGGTACACGCCGGTCAGCCTCGAGTACAGTGACGCCCTCACCGCTCTGCAAACCGGCATGATCGACGCGGTGCCGACCGTCCCGCTCTACGCGCTGGCCGGGCAGTACGCCACAGTGGCCAAGTACATGCTCGAGGTGAACTGGGTTCCGCTCGCCGGCGCCACCGTGATCAACAAGAAGACGTACGACGCGCTCACGCCGGCGGAGCGGACCGCCCTGCACGACGTGGCGGCGACCGCAGGCCCGCGCTTCCAGACGGCCGGGCGCGAGGAGGGTGACTCAGCCGTCGCGGCGATGAAGCGGCGCGGCCTCACCGTCGTGGCGCCCGGCGCGGCGTCGGAGTGGAAAGCCATGGCGGAGGGCTTCTACCCCAAGATCCGCGGCCGCATGGTGCCCGCGGACATGTTCGACGAGGTCGTCAAGCTCGTCGCGGAATACCGGTCCACGCACCCCGGGAAGTGACCGGTGACTGACGCCACCGTCGCTCCCGCGCCGGTGGACCGGCGCGCGTGGGTCATGGCGGAGGAATACGCGCTGGCGCTCGCGCTTGGCGCCATGATGATCCTCCCGCTCATCGAGGCCGTCCTCCGCAAGGCTTTTCATACCGGCATCTCCAACCAGACATCGATCGTCCAGCACCTCGTCCTGATCGCGGGGATGCTGGGCGCGGCGATCGCCGCGCGACAAAAGCGCCTGCTGACGCTCGGGTTCGGCGAGACCCTGCTCAAGGGCAAGTTCCGCCCCATCGGGCGGGTGATTGCCGCCTCGATCGCGGTGCCGCTCAGCGCCTGGTTGAGTGTGGCGGCGGCGCGGTTCGTCCTCAGCGAACGGATCGGTGGCAGCATCCTGGCCTACAGCATCCCGGTCTGGTGGGTGCAGCTGGTGCTTCCGCTGGGGTTCGCGGTGATCACCGCCCACATCCTGTGGCATTCGGCGGATGGGTGGCGGGGTCGGCTGGTGACGCTGCTCGTGTCGGGACTGCTCGTGTTCATCGCCGGGCGACCGCCGATCGCGCCGCACACGCTGGTCGTGCCAGCGCTGATCCTGATTGCCATCGCCACGCTCCTCGGTGCGCCGTTGTTCACGGCACTCGGCGGTGCGGGGCTGGTGCTCTTCTTCGGCGACGGGTCGCCGATCGGCTCGCTGACGGTGGATCACTACGGCCTGGTCACCAATCCCACGCTCCCGACCGTGCCGTTGTTCACGCTCGCCGGATACTTCCTGGCCGAAGGCGGCGCGTCGCGGCGGCTCATCCGCCTGTTCCAGGCCCTGGTGGGCAACGTTCGCGGCGGTCCCGCGATCCTCGTGGCGCTGGTATGCGCCTTCTTCACGTCGTTCACCGGCGCATCGGGCGTCACGATTCTCGCCCTGGGCGGGCTTCTCATGCCGGTCTTGCTGGACGCCGGCTACTCCCAGCGGACGTCCCTGGGCCTGCTGACGGGGACCGGGTCGCTCGGCCTGCTCTTTCCGCCATGCCTGCCGCTGATTTTCTACGCCGTCATTGCGAACGTCGAAATCGAGGACATGTTCCTGGGCGGAATCCTCCCCGGCGTTCTCCTCGTGGCGATGACCGCCGCATGGGGCATCAGCCAGGCGCCCAAGCGGTCGGCGTCGCCGGCCCGCCCGGATTTCGCGTGGAAGGAACTGCGCGCCGCGTTCTGGGGTGCCGGCTGGGAGCTCCTGATCCCGGTCGTGGCGCTCGGGGGAATCTTCAGCGGCCTGGCGACACCGGTCGAGGCCGCCGCGGCCACCGCGTTCTACGCGTTCGTGGTCGAAACGTTCATCTATCGCGACCTGCATCCTTTGAAAGACGCGCCGCGCGTGATGACGGAGTCGGGCGTCCTGGTGGGCGGCGTGCTGCTGGTGCTCGGTGTCGCCCTGGGATTCACCAACTACCTGGCGTTCGCCGAGGTCCCGGCGCACGCGGTGGAATGGGTGCTGGCGTCGGTCCATTCCAAGTGGCTGTTCCTGCTGCTGCTCAATTTCTTCCTGATTGCGGTGGGCGCGCTGATGGACATCTACTCCGCCATCGTGATCGTGGTGCCGCTCATCGTCCCGGTCGGCCGGGCCTTCGGGATCGACCCGGTGCACCTGGGAATCGTGTTCCTCGCCAACGCCGAACTGGGGTTCCTCATGCCGCCGGTGGGGGAGAACCTGTTCCTGGCGTCGTTGCGGTTCAATCAACCGGTATCGAAGGTGTTCCGCGCGGTGATTCCGATGGTGATCGTCTTCTTCATTGCGGTGCTCCTCATTACGTACATTCCCGCCATGACCACCACCCTTCCGCACTGGTTCGGCCACAACCGATGACGACCGCCTCGACCGTACGCACACTCCTGGACACGGGGCACGCGGGAGCCACCGCGCTGAGCGCGCCGGGCGGCGTGCCGCTGACCTATGGCGCATTGCGGGCCCTCGTGGCCGAGACGGTCGCCGCGCTCGGGTCCCGGGGCATCGGCCAGAATGACCGCGTGGCGATCGTGCTGGATAATGGCCCGGAAATGGCCGCCGCCTTTCTTGCGGTGGCGAGCGGGGCGGCGGCGGCGCCGCTCAATCCGTCCTACCGCGCGGACGAGTTCGAGTTCTATCTCACAGACCTCAAGGCGAAGGTGCTGCTGGTCGCGAAGGGCAAGGAGTTGCCCGCGGTCGCGGTCGCCGAGCGGCTCGGCATTCCAGTGGCGCGGCTCGTTCCCCATCCTGAGCGCGGGGCCGGGACGTTCACGCTCGAACTTCCGGAAAGCCTCGGGCTGGGCGGGGCGGCGCAGCCCCGGGCGATCACGCCCGAGGATATCGCGCTGGTCCTGCATACTTCGGGAACCACGTCCCGGCCGAAGATCGTGCCGCTGGCCCACGGGAACGTCTGCGCCTCGGCCCGCAACATTCGCGGGACGCTGGCGCTGACGGCGAAGGACCGCGGCCTGGTCATCATGCCCCTGTTTCACATTCACGGGCTCATCGCCGCCCTCCTCACGCCGCTCTCGGTGGGGGGCGAGGTGTGCTGCACGCCCGGGTTCAACGCGCTCAAGTTTTTCGGGTGGATGGGCGAGGTGCACCCGACCTGGTATACCGGTGTGCCCACGATGCACCAGGCGATCCTGATGCGCGCGGCGAAGAATGCCGACGTGATCAAGGCGAATCCGCTCCGGTTCATCCGGTCCTCGTCGTCGTCGTTGCCCACGACCGTCATCGGCGAACTCGAGGCCGTATTTGGTTCGCCGGTGATCGAGTCGTACGGAATGACCGAAGCGTCACACCAGATGACGAGCAGCCCGCTCCCTCCAGGCGCCCGGAAGCCCGGCTCGGTGGGCCCGGCCGCGGGTCCCGAGGTGCGCGTGGTCGACGCTGACGGGACGACGGTGCCGGTGGGCGGGACAGGCGAGATCGTGATTCGCGGCGAGAACGTCATGGGGGGCTACGAGAACAACCCCGAGGCCAATGCGACCGCGTTCATCAACGGCTGGTTCCGTACCGGGGACCAGGGCGTCATGGATGCCGAGGGCTATCTCACCATTACCGGGCGGCTCAAGGAGATCATCAACCGGGGTGGTGAGAAAATCTCCCCGCGCGAGGTGGACGAGATCCTGATGGAGCACCCTGCGGTGCGCCAATGTGTCACGTTCAGCGTGCCACATGCCATGCTGGGTGAAGAGGTGGCGGCGGCGGTGGTCCTCCGCGAGGGTCACCAGGCGAGTGACAAGGAGTTGCGGCAGTTCGCGGCCGTTCGCCTCGCCGATTTCAAGGTCCCGCGGCAAATCCTCTTCGTCGCGGAGATTCCCGTGGGCGCGACGGGCAAGCTGCAGCGCATCGGGTTGGCGCAGAAGCTGGGACTCGCGTGAGGTCGAGAGGCCTGCTCGCCTCGGGGTTCAATCTTCTCGCATTGGCGATGTTGCCCCTTCGTGCCGACGCCGGGTCCCTCACTTGCCGCCAAAGACCGCCCCCGCGTGTTCCTCGATTGCGGTTTTCATTGCGATTTCGACCACTTGCGGCGGGAGATCGGGTTCGTGGACTGGGTGCGAGACCGCGCGGACGCCGACGTCCACGCGCTGGGGACGGAGGAGGACACAGGCGGTGGCGGGAGCGAATTCACGTTCACGCTGATCGGCCTCAAGGGCTCAGCGGGCCGCCGGGACACCCTCCACTTCGTGTCCAAGTCCACGGACACGGAGGCCGAGAAACGGGTGGGCCTCACCAAGGCGCTCTCGCTCGGCCTCGTGCGATTCTCCATCGGGTTCAACGTTGCCGATCGGATCACGGTGACCTACGCAGCGCCCACCGGGGCTGCCGCCGCCCCCAAGGTCCAGCGCGATCCCTGGAACTTCTGGGTGTTCCGCGTGCGCGTCGGCGGTTACATGAACGGCGAACAGCGCCAGGGCTCCTTGTCGTTCAATGGCGGCGTCGATGCCAACCGCGTGACCGAGCGCCTGAAGATCAACATCAACACCAACGGCAACTACCAACGGAACAGCTACGACCTCGACAGCGTGACCACCTACACGAGCTCGAAGAAGAACTACTCACAACAGTTGCTGGTCGTGGGCAGTCTCGGCGGTCACTGGTCGGCCGGGTTCCGGCAACGGGCGAACAAGTCCACGTTCAACAACCAGGACCTCGCGTTAGAGGCCGGGCCAGCGGTGGAGTACGATATCTACCCCTATAAGGAGTCGAGCCACCGCCAGTTCACGTTCACGTACATGCTCGGCGTGACGCATCTCGACTACCAGGAGACGACCGTCTACGGGAAGTTGTGGGAGACGCTGCCGCTCCACCGGCTGGCGGCGGCCCTCTCCGCGAAGCAAACGTGGGGTTCGGTCGAGATGAGTCTCAATGCGACGCAGTACCTGCATGACCTGGCCAAGCATCGCATCAACCTCTTCGGCGGGTTCGACGTGCGTCTGTTGAAGGGGTTGACATTCAATGCCTATGGAGAGGTGGCACGAATCAAGGACCAGTTGAACCTGGCCGCCAGCGGCCTGACGCCCGAAGAGATTCTGTTGCAGCAGCGACAGCAGGGCACGGACTACAGCTACTGGGCCAATTTCGGCCTATCCTACTCGTTCGGCTCGATCTTCAACAACGTCGTCAATCCTCGAATGGACTAGCCCTGACCCTCACCCCTGTCTCCTCCCTGACGGGAGAGGGGGACTGCCGGCTACACCGCACGCATCCCGGCGCGAACCTGCTCAGGCAACGTGGTCTTTGCACCGCGTGCGTAGTCGAAGGACACAACAACCGCCGTTCCTTCCGCCACGACCGCGTTCTGCGCCGTAGAGTGCGCCACGTACTCCATCGTGAACCGGTCGTCGCCCACCTCGGTCACCCGGGTGCGGACCTCGTTGGTGTCGGGATGGAAGACCGGTTTCCGGAACCGGCAGCTGGTGGAGTGGATGATGGCCCCGATCTTGTCCGTTTCGTACGACCGGATGAACCCGACCTGCGCCAGATATTCCATACGCGCCTGCTCGAAGTAGCGGAACAGGACGGCGTTGTTGACGTGGCCGTATGCGTCCAGGTCGGACCAGAGGACCGTGATCGAGACGACGACGGGGAACGTGGGGTGCGGATCGGGCATGGTTGGTATTACGGAGAGGGAGGGATTCGAACCCTCGAGACCCTTACGAGCCTACCGGTTTTCGAGACCGGCTCCTTCAGCCACTCGGACACCTCTCCCTGGCGCACAGGATAATAGATTGGGCCCGATGTTCTTACCACCTCAGGCGGAGCTGGCATGGCTGACGTGATCATCGCGGCCGAGTTGCGGGAACTGGTCGGTGACGACCCGGTCCCCGGGCACGCCGTGCGCTGGCTTAAGGCCGAGGAGCCGACCCCGAAGGGCGACTATGTCGCGATCGTGCCGATCCTCTCCCGGTGGATGGGGGGAACGGAGTTCAAGCAACTCCCGAAGCTCCGGATCGTGGCGAATTGTGCCACCGGTGTGAATAATGTCGACCTCGTTGCGGCCGAGATGCGCGACATCATCGTGACGAACACGCCGGACGTCCTCACCGAGTCTACGGCGGACCTCGCCTGGGCGCTGCTCCTGGCGGTGACTCGCCGGCTCAAGGAAGGCATGCAGCTGATTGCGTCGGGCGAGTGGAAGGGTTGGCACCCGACCCAGCTCCTCGGCACGGAGCTTATGGGCCGGACGCTGGGGCTGGTGGGCGCCGGTCGGATCGGGAAGGCGGTGGGCCGCCGCGCCCGCGGGTTCGGCATGCGGGTCGTCTATGCGGACCGCGCGGCCCAGGCGGAATTCGACGACGCCACCGGAGCCACGCGAGTGGACCTCCCGCGGCTCCTGGCCGAAAGTGATGTCGTCAGCCTCCACGTCCCGGTGACGCCGGAGACGAAAGGCCTCATGAACCGCGAGCGGTTCCAGGCCATGAAGCAGGGGGCGGTGCTCATCAACACAGCGCGGGGCGATGTCGTCCGCGAATCCGCCCTGATTGAGGCATTGGAACAAGGGACCTTGGGCGGGGCGGGGCTCGACGTCTTTGCCGACGAGCCAAACGTCGATCCGAGGCTCATCGCTCACCCCCGGGTCGTCACGCTGCCACACATCGGGTCCGCCACGTGGGAAACTCGGCGGGGCATGGCCGACTTGGCCCTCCGGAATGTGCGGGCGGTGTTGGCCGGGGAGCCGCCGGTTACACCGGTTGTCCACTAGGCGAGGGTCGTTGACTATCTCCTTGTAGCTCTTTAGGTTGCGCGCGGACAATGACACCAGCCGGCCAGCGCAGCGCACTGCTCGACGCCCGCGCCATCACGCGGGCGCTCGATCATATGGCTGTTGGCATCACTGAGCTGGCCGGCAAGGACGGCGCGAACGAATTGATGCTGGTCGGCATCCAGCGCCGAGGTGTTGAGCTGGCCGACCGTCTGTCCGCGCTCATTGCCTCCCGCACCGGCGCGCCGGTTTCCCGCGGCGCCCTCGACATCACGCTCTATCGCGACGATCTGGCCACCGTGGGTCCCAAGCCCCTGGTGGGCGAGACACGTATTCCGGGAGACCTGTCCGGAAAATGCGTGGTGATCGTGGACGACGTGCTCTACACCGGCCGCACGATTCGCGCGGCGCTGGATGAGCTGGCCGATTTTGGTCGGCCAGCGCGCATCGGCCTCGCGGTGCTCATCGATCGCGGCGGGCGTGAACTACCGATCCATGCGGACGTCGTCGGGAAGGCTGTGACGGCCGGGCCCGGCGATCGGGTGGACGTCCTGCTCACCGAGGTGGATGGCCGCGACGCCGTCGAGCTGGTGACCGGGGGCGGGGCATGAGCGCGCCGGCCCTCGCCAAAGACCTCCTCGGTATCGAGCACCTCTCCGCGGAGCAGATCCGGCTGGTGCTCGACACGGCGGAGCCGTTCAAGGAAGTGAGCGAGCGCGCGATCAAGAAGGTCCCGACGCTCAGGGGCAAGACGATCGTCAACCTGTTCTATGAATCCTCGACCCGCACGCGCACCTCGTTCGAATTCGCCGAGAAACGGCTCTCGGCGGACACGGTGAACATCGCCGCGAGCGGCTCGTCCATCGAGAAGGGCGAGAACCTGGTGGACACGGCGCGCAACCTCGAGGCGATGCGGATCGACATGGTGGTGATCCGCCACCCGGCCTCCGGCGCGGCGGAGTTCCTGGCCAAGCGCATCCGCTCCAACGTGATCAACGCCGGGGACGGCATGCACGAACACCCGACGCAGGCGTTCCTGGACTTGCTGACGATTCGCGACCGGCTGGGAAAGATCGAAGGCGCCAAGGTGTGCATCTGCGGCGACATCCTGCACAGCCGGGTGGCGCGGAGCAACATCTGGGGCCTGCTCAAGCTCGGCGCGGAAGTGGCGGTGTGCGGGCCGCGCTCGCTCCTGCCGCGCGGCATCGAGTCGCTGGGAGTGCGGGTGTTCCGGCGGATTGACGAGGCGATCCAGTGGGCCGACGTGCTCAATGTCCTGCGGCTGCAACTCGAACGCATGCAGGCCGGATTCATTCCATCGCTCCGCGAATACAACCGGGTCTTCGGCGTGACGGTGGAGCGGCTGGCCAGGGCGCCGAGGAAGACCCTGATTCTCCACCCGGGACCCATGAACCGAGGCGTCGAAATCGATTCGCTGGTGGCCGACGGACCGCAGAGCGTGATCCTGGACCAGGTGACCAACGGCGTCGCGGTGCGCATGGCGGTGCTGTACCTGTTGGCCGGCGGGAATCCGGAGCGGGCGGAAGCCGCGAAGGGAGGAGCCGAGTGAAGCCGATCGTCCTTCGCGGCGCGCGCGTGATTGACCCCTCGCAGTCCCATGACGGCGTGACCGACGTGCTCATCGAGGACGGCAAGATTGCCGCCTTCGGGCGCGGTGCGACGCGGGACGGGGCGGAGGTCATCGACGTCAGCGGGAAGGTCGTGACGCCGGGGCTGATCGATATCCACGTCCATCTACGCGAACCCGGCCGGGAGGATGTCGAGACCGTGGCCACGGGCGCACGAGCTGCCGCCGCGGGCGGGTTCACGGCGGTCTGCGCCATGCCCAACACGGACCCGGTGACCGACAACCAGGCCGCGGTGGGATTCATCGTGAAGCAGGCCGAGGCGGCCGGCGCATCGCGGGTGTACCCGATCGGCGCTATTTCGCTCGGGTCCAAGGGCCAGCAGCTCGCAGAGTTCGGTGAAATGGTGGGTGCGGGCGCGGTCGCGGTCAGCGACGACGGGAAACCGGTCGTCTCGAGCCACCTTATGCGCACCGCGCTCGAATACGCGCAGACGTTCGGCATTCCGGTGGCGGATCACTGCGAGGACCCCACGCTCTTCCACGGCGGCTGCATGCATGAGGGCGTCGTCTCGGCCCGCATGGGCCTCCGCGGAATCCCCTCGGCCTCGGAAGAGATCATGGTGGCGCGTGACCTCCTCCTGGCCGAGCTGACCGGGGGACATATCCACCTGTGCCACATGTCCACGCGGGGATCGGTCGAGCTCATCCGGCGGGCGAAGGAGCGCGGCGTGCGGGTCACCGCCGAGGCCACCCCCCACCATTTCACGCTGACTGATAGCGCCTGTCTGGGGTACAACACGAACGCGAAGATGAACCCGCCGCTCCGCGAGGATCCGGACGTCGCGGCCATCCGGGCGGCCATCAAGGACGGCACGATCGACGTGATCGCGTCAGACCACGCGCCACACCACTACGATGCCAAGGAACGGGAGTTCGATGACGCGCCGTTCGGCATAGTCGGGCTGGAAACGGCCCTCGGCCTGGGGCTCACCGAGCTGGTGCGGGGCGGGGTACTGACGCTTCCCGAGCTGGTGCGGCGGATGACCACCGAGCCGGCAAGGGTGTTCGGCCTTCCGGGCGGTACGCTCAAGCCCGGCAGCCCGGCCGACGTGTCGGTGTTCGATCCCGAGGTGCGCTGGTCGGTGGATGCGGGCGCCTTCCAGTCGAAGAGCCGGAACACACCCTTTGCCGGCCGGGAACTGTGGGGCAGGGTGGAGCGGACGATCGTGGGCGGCAAGTCCGTGTACGCGCGATGAGAAGCCAGGATGCCAGGGATATCGTCCACTGCTGCCGGCGCCTGGCCGAGGCAGGCCTGATCGCTGGACAGGACGGGAACGTCACGGTCCGGCTGGGGAATGACCGGGTGCTGGCGACGCCGGCCGGGCTCATCAAGGGCGACCTGGGCGTGGACGACCTGGTGGAGATTGACCTCCGCGGGAAACAGATCCGCGGGCACCGGCGTCCGTCGAGTGAAATCGACATGCACCTCCGAATACTGCGGGCCCGGCCGGACGTCGGGGCCGTAGTGCATGCACACCCCCCCGTGGCCACCGGGTTCAGCGTGGCCGGGGAGGCATTCGACGCTTGCGTGCTTCCTGAACTTATCTTTCAGGTCGGCTGGGTCCCCCTGGTCCCCTATGGGACCCCGGGTACGGCCGAACTTGGCGAGCAACTGGAGCCTTTTATCAAGGATTATGATGCGTTGCTGCTGGCGAACCACGGTGCGGTGACGATGGGAGCAACATTGACCGACGCGCGCATTCGCATGGAAAGCCTGGAACACGCCGCGAAGATCCTGCTCACGGCGCGGCTCCTGGGGCGCGTCGTGGAGTTGGACAAGTCCGCGGTGGCGCGTCTGGAGGAGTTGCGCCGCGCCCGGACCACCCCCGGTCCCTACCCGGGGTGTCCTGCGCCCGGAACGGAGAGCTGATGGCGAAGGCTGGGGATAAGACCGGGACCAACAAGTCGCTGACGGCGATTCAGAAACTGATGGCCGAGAAGGTGCAGATCGAGCGCTGGCTCGATCGCCTGTCGCTGGCCAGCGACAAGACGCCCGAAGCGGTCCGGCAGAAGGTCAGCACCGACTACCGGAAAAAGCTGGAGGAGGTCACCCGGGAGCTGGGGGCGTTCGGTGACGAACTGTCCGCGGCGCTCAAGCGTGCCAAGGCCTCCCGCGACGGGCTTGCCCGGCAGGAAGAGACGGTCCAGGCGCAGTTGTCGGAAGCGGAAGTGCGCCATGCCGTCGGCGAGTTTGACGAGACCAAGTGGCGGCTGATGAACGCGGAGTTCCTCCAGTCGCTGGTGCGCGTCCGCGAGGAGCTCAAGAACGCTGACGAGGAAATCGCCAAGCTCGAGGACGTGGTCAAGGGCCTGTCGGACGCCGAAACCGCGGCCAAGGCCGCCGCCGACGCGGACCCGACGGTCCCCGCGATGCCCACCGGACCGGTGATCGGCAAGACGGCCGTAATCGAGGCGGTCAAACCCATCAAGGACGAGCTGGCGTTCCTCAAGTCCGTCACCGAAGACGACACGCAGGGCGTGTCGGCCCAGCGCGCCAGCGGTGGCATGAAGAGTATGGAGCCGACCCCTCCGGCCGCTGCGGCCCAGCCGCCGCCTCCTCCTCCACCCCCGCCTCCTCCTCCGCCCTCAAAGCTGAGGACGGACATCGGTGCGTCAGGCATTAATCCGATTGACCAGGGTGGGCAGAGCAGGAACCTCTCCGCCACCGCGGACCGGTCGCTCAAGTGCAAGGAATGCGGGACGATGAACTTGCCTACGGAGTGGTACTGCGAGCAGTGCGGGGCGGAACTCTCCGCTATCTAGTCACGTTCCCCTCTCCCGCCAGGGAGAGGGGTCAGGGGTGGGGCCCTCTTACTTCAGACCGGTGACCACCTTGTGCAGCCGCGACTTCTGTCGGGCGGCGTTGTTGCGGTGGACCAATCCCTTTCGGGCGGCACGATCGAGCAGGACCTCGGCCAACTTGTAGGCAGCCTGCGCATCGGCCTTGGTCGTGGCGGTGCGAACCCGCTTGACTGCGGTGCGCAGCGTCGTGCGCTGGGCGCGGTTCAGCGTCCGGTGGACCCGGGACTGACGCAGCTGCTTCTTGGCGGAACGTATTCTCGGCACTCGAAACCTCGGCGTGACTGACTTGGAAAACGGAGGCGGAACCTACCCCGCAAGTGCTGATGAGTCAAGGCGCTAGGTCTTTGATACTCCCTCGTAACCTGTTAGTTTTTCCCCCGTGCAGGACTTCCTTCTCGCTCTTCCAGTACTCCTGTTTTCCATGGTGGCGCACGAGTACGCGCATGGTTACGCGGCCCTCAAGCAGGGGGATGACACGGCGTTGATGCTGGGTCGTCTCACGTTCAATCCGGTCAAGCACATTGACCCGTGGATGTCCATCCTCCTCCCGACCATGCTGTGGTTCGGCTCGAACGGGCGATTTATTTTCGGTGGCGCGAAGCCCGTCCCGGTGAACCCGCGGAAATACCGGCGCTATGTGCGTGGAGACATCATCGTGTCGTCCGCCGGCATTGTGGTCAACATGATTCTCGCCGTGCTGTTCACCGCCGGTTTTGCGCTCCTTGGCATGCTGGGGGCGTCGCTCGGCGCGGCGTCCCCCGCGCACCCGCTGGTCCTGCTCCAGCGCATGGCGCTGATCGGCATCAGCCTGAACCTGGTCCTGGCGTGCTTCAACCTGATCCCGATCCCGCCGCTGGACGGCTCGCACATCTTCTATCACCTGCTGCCCCCGTCACTGGGGGCCCGGTACCGCGCTTTCACGCCCTACGGGCTCATGGTCTTGCCGTTGCTCCTGTTCATGGCTCCGAGCGTCTTCAGCCTGCTCCTCTCGCCGGCGTTCGCGCTCAACGATGCGGCCCTCAGCCTGGTCGGGCGTTACAGCATTCAGCCGGCCGCCGGGTGGTAGCATGACGGCAACCATGGCCCCCACGCCCGACCGGGCGTTCATGGTCGAACTGGAGGAATTCTCCGGGCCGCTCGACCTCCTGCTGCACCTGATTCGCGAGCAGGAAATCGACATCACCGATATTCCCATCGCGAAGATCGCCGAGCAGTTTCTCGGTGCCATCGCGGCCCTCGGCCTCAACCAGGCCGCCGACTACCTCGAGATGGCGGCCCAGCTGCTCCGGATCAAGATCCAGCTGCTCCTGCCGCGCCCGTTCGACGATTCCGACTGGGAGGATCCGCGCGCCGAGCTGGTGCGCCGTCTGCTGGAGTACGAACAGGTGCGCGAAGTGGCGCGCTGGCTGGGCGAACAGGCCGAGTGGCGTTCGGACCATTTCCCCCGCGGGTTCCTGCCCGACCCGCCGGACCTGCCGCCGGCGCCCATCGTGTTCAACCTCGACGACCTGATAAAGGCCGTGAACGACGTCGTGGACGCGATGCCGCGCGCGGTGATTCACCGCGTGGTGCCGCGGCCACTCGACGTCGAAGGCGCGACCCGGCGGCTCCGCGAGCTGCTGGAGACGCTGGAGCGTGTCGAGTTCCGCGAGGCCCTGGGTGGCGCGCCGACCGTTGCCGACGTGATTTCGATGCTGATCGCGGTGCTGGAGTTGTCCCGCGTGGGACAGGTGGGCCTGGCCCAGTCCAGTCCCTTCGGTCCCCTGGAGATATCCCGTGCAACAGCTGACCAGGCTGCTTGAGGCCGCGCTGTTCTCGGCGTCGCACCCGCTGTCACTGGCGGAGCTTGCCGTGCTGGACCCGCTCGCCAGCGAGGACGATTGGCGCGCGGCCCTGGCAGAGCTCCGGGACGTGTACGACAACGGGGGGCACGGCGTCGAGCTTGCCGAAGTGGCGGACGGATTCCAGGTGCTTACGCGCCGGGAGTTCGCCGACGCCATTGCGCAGGCGCAGATCGTCATCCGCCCGCGGAAGCTTTCCGTCGCGGCCATGGAAACACTGGCCATCGTCGCGTACCGCCAGCCGGTCTCCCGCGGGGAGATCGAAGAGGTCCGTGGCGTACAGGCCGACGGGGTCCTGCGGCTCCTCCAGGAGCGTGCGTTGATCGACGTGACCGGGCGGGGCGAAGGCCTTGGGCGCCCGCTGCTCTACGGTACGACGCCGGCGTTCCTGGAAATGCTCGGCCTCAAGGAACTGACGGAACTGCCGCGGGCGGAAGAACTGTCGGTGGCGCTCCGTCCGCCGGAACGGGTGACGCCGGACCTATGACGGAAATGCGGTTGCAGCGCGCGCTGGCGCGGGCGGGTGTCGCCTCGCGGCGCGCGGCGGAGGAGCTGATTCGAGCGGGCCGGGTCAAGGTGAACGGCACCGTCGCGCTCATCGGCATGAAGGTGAACGCCGACACCGACGTGATTACCGTCGGCCGGCGCCGGGTGACGCAGGTCCGCAAGGTATGGATCGCCCTGCACAAGCCGGTTGGGTACGTGGTGACCAAGCGGGATCCGCAGCGCCGGCAGACCATTTTCGAACTGGTGCCGGACGTGCCCGGAATGACCTACGTGGGGCGGCTCGACGTGATGACGTCGGGCCTGTTGCTCCTCACCAACGACGGTGAAGCGGCGCACCAGTTGATGCACCCCAAGTTCGAGGTTGAGCGGTCGTACCGGGTCGTGGTACACGGCAAGTCTGACGAGCAGATCCACGCGGCGTTTTCGAAGCCCATCGTCATCGAAGGCCGCGCTGTGAACGTGAAGACGCTCAAGACGCGGCCGGACCGCGCCAACTCCATCGAGATGCTGCTGGTGGTGGCCGAAGGGCGGTACCGCATCGTCCGGCGCATCTGCGAAAAGCTCGGTCTTGCGGTGGAACGTCTCGTGCGGCTCACCTATGGCCCGATCCGCCTGGGAGATCTCGCGCCGAGCACGTGGCGCTACCTCACGCGCAGCGAGCTGGCGGCGCTGGCGAGCATGTGGGTGAAATGAGAGCTTCCAGCGACACCAGGAGGTTGGTTGGCTGACGTACCCCGTCCGAGCGGATCCTCCCGGCCGAGCCTGGCGGGCGCGCGCGCGATCAAGCCCACGGACACGACGCTCACGCAGGCGATCGTGGCCGAGGTGGCCAAGCGCGTCGTCGGCCAGGACGCGATGGTCGAGCGGCTGCTGATCGGGCTGCTCACTGGTGGGCACATCCTGCTCGAGGGCGTGCCCGGGCTCGCCAAGACGCTCGCGGTGCGCTCGCTGGCGGAATCGGTGCGCACCTCGTTTTCCCGGATCCAGTTCACGCCCGACCTGCTTCCCGCCGACATCATCGGCACGATGATCTTCGACCAGAAGACGAGCGAGTTTCGGCCGAAGCGCGGGCCGCTGTTCGCGAACATCGTGCTGGCGGACGAGATCAACCGGGCGCCGGCGAAGGTGCAGGCGGCCCTGCTCGAAGCCATGCAGGAACAGCAGGTGACGATCGGCGGCGAGACCCACGCGCTGGAACCGCCGTTTCTCGTGTTGGCGACCCAGAACCCGATCGAGCACGAGGGGACGTACCCCCTGCCGGAAGCGCAGCTGGACCGGTTCATGCTCAAGATCCACGTCGGGTACCCGTCGCGGGACGAAGAAAAGGAAATCCTCTGGCGCATGTCCTCCGGCCGGCCCATTCCGGTGGAACCGGTGTGCGATCCGCAGGAGCTGCTGGCGCTGCGGCAGACCATTGCCGAGTTGTACATGGACCAGAAGATCGTGGACTACATCGTAGACCTGGTGCGGGGCACGCGGGACCCCCAAAAACTCGGTTTGCACGACGTCCGTCAGCTGGTGGCGTACGGCGCCTCGCCGCGCGCCTCGATCTACCTGGCCCAGGCGGCGCGGGCGCACGCGTTCCTCCGGGGACGCGCGTACGTGGTGCCGGAAGACGTGAAGGCCATGGCGTTCGACGTGCTCCGGCACCGGGTCCTGCTCACGTTCGAGGCCGAGGCGGAAGACCTCACGTCGGACGACGTGATCAAGAAGGTGCTGGAGCACATAGACGTCCCATGACGGCCGGCACGCGGGCGGTGAGCCCGGAGGTGCTGCGGCAGGTCAAGGCGATCGAGCTCCGCACCCGCCGGCTGGTCACCTCCCTCTTTACCGGCGACTACCGGTCGGTCTTTCGCGGGCAGGGCATCGAGTTTGCCGAGGTCCGCGCCTACCAGCATGGCGACGACTTCCGCTCCATCGACTGGAACGTCTCCGCCCGGATGGGCTCCCCCTACGTCAAGACGTACGAAGAAGAGCGCGAGCTGACGCTGCTGCTGGTGGTGGACCGCTCGGGCTCGGTGGAGTTCGGCCGGCCGGTGGCCAAGGCAGAACGCGCCGTCGAGGTGGCGGCGGTGCTGGCCCTCGCCGCCGCGCGGCACAACGACCGCGTGGGGGCCCTCGTGTTTTCCGAAGGAATTGACCGAGTGGTGCGGGCGGCCAAGGGCCGGCCCCACGCCCTGCGCGTGATTCGCGATCTCCTGGCATTCCAGCCCGAGCACCCCGGCACCAACCTCGGTGGCGCATTGCGGTACGCGTCGCGGCTCCTGCGGCACCGCTCGGTCGTCTGCGTCCTCTCCGACTTCCGCGCGGCGGACTGGGAGAACGATCTCAAGCACCTCGCGGCCCGCCATGAAGTCGTCGCGATCACGGTGGACGACCCGCGCGAGATCGAACTCCCGGACGCCGGGTGGGTGGAGCTGAAGGACGCGGAGACCGGCGAACGCCTGCTCGTCAATACGACCAAGCGGGAGATGCGCGTCCGCCTCCGCATTGCCGCGGATGCCATGCGTACCGCCCGGGCGCGGACGCTGGAGCAGATCGGTGTGGACCACGTCGCCCTCCGGACAGACGAGCCGTATGCCCAGGCTCTGCATCGCGCGTTTGCGCGCCGGGCACGGCGGATGCGGCGATGAACATCGTCCTCCTGTTCGCCCTGCAGGCGGCGGAACCGTGGGTCATCTCGCCCCCCGCGCCCACCATCGGCGACACGGTCGTGGTGGAACGCCTGGTGGCCGTCGGCGGTGATGCGCGGCTCCGGGCGCAGCCACTCGGTTCGAGTCTTTTGGTCGAGTCGCTGGCCGACCCCGTGGTGATCCGGTCCGACAGCGGCGTCCTGGTTCGTTACGTGCTCGCGCTCTTCGAGCCGGGCCGGCACGCGGTCGCGATGCCGGCCGCGGAAGCGCTGTACCGCGATGGTCGCGTGGAGCAGGTCCCGTCGGACACGGCGTGGATCACCGTTGCCGCCGTCCTTCCCGCGCAGGACTCCCTCGCGCCCCCCCAGCCGTCTCAGCCGCCGCTCGCGAGGTTTCCGACGCGCCCGCTTCCGCTGGTCCTTTTCCTGGGTCTGGTGGGCGCCCTCGCCGTGGCGTGGGCGGTTTGGCGGCGGCGGAGGCACGGCGTCGAACCGGGCCCGGTGGCCATTCCAGGGTCGCCGGCGCCGCTCGCGCGGTGGGTCTCCGCGGGTGAGGGCCGGGCCGTTACGACGGTGGCGGCCGGGAGATTGCGTGAGCGGATCGCCGCTCTCGAGCCGCGGGCCGCGCGCACGCTCTCGGTGGAGGAGTGCATTGCGGTGCTGGAGGACACGCGGTCAGACTGGCCGCTCCGCGCTGTCGTGGATACGCTGCGGGGGCTCGAGCGTGCCCGTTTCGCGCCCGCCGTAGGGACCGACGTGGATGCCCTGGTCGCCAGGGTGGACGACCTGATGACCGGGCTCGAACCCGCGCCCGCGCCGGTGCCATGAGTTTCGCCCGACCATTGATCCTGATCCTGCTCGGCGCTGTCGCCGCATGGTGGTGGTGGCGCCTGCGTCGTCCACGCCCGGCCGGCAGGTACAGCGACCTGCGCCAGCTCGTCACGGTGGCGGGGCCGCGTCACTGGGTAGGCGAGCTGCCGGCGTGGCTCAGGACCGTGGCCCTCACTGCCTGGATCATCGGGGCGGCGGGGCCCGAGCTGGGCGATGCGACCAGCGAGACGACGCGCGAGGGAATCGCCATCGTCCTCGCGGTGGACGTGTCCACCAGCATGCTCGCGGAAGATTTCGCGCCGGACTCGCGGCTGGACGTCGCGAAGGAGCGCTCGGCAGCGTTCGTCCGCGGCCGGAAGTACGACCGCATCGGGCTGGTGACCTTCGCTGGTGAGGCGCTCACGCGCGTTCCGATCACCGTGGACTACGCCGTCGTGGAGCAGGCCATCCGGAGCATGCAGACCGGCGAGCTGGAGGACGGCACCGCGATCGGCACGGCGATTGCGACGGCGGCGAACCGCTTGCGGAAGGCGCCGGGCGCGTCACGGGTCGTGATCCTGCTGACGGACGGTGTCAACAATCGGGGCCGGGTGGATCCGCGTACTGCCGCCGCGGCGGCGGCGGAGCTGGGGATCAAGATCTACGCGATCGGTGTGGGGACCGAGGGTGAGGCGCGCCTGCCCATCGGGCGCGGGCCCGAGGGCCAGATGCGCTACGAAATGATGCCGGTCCAGATTGACGAAGAGCTCCTCAACGACGTGGCCCAGAGCACCGGCGGGCGCTACTTCCGCGCGACCGACGCACAGGCATTGGGCCGCATCTATTCCCAGATCGACCGCCTGGAGCGGGCGCCCGTGCAGGTGACCGTGTACACCGAGCGGGACGAATGGTATCGAACGCCGCTGCTCATCGGGTTGGCGGCGCTGGCGCTCGAGCTGCTGGTGGCGGCGGCGTTCGTGGTGCGGGTGCCATGATCACGTTCGACGCGCCGCTCGTCCTCTATTCGGCTCCGCTCGCGGCCCTGCTGGTGGGACTGCTGGCACTGTGGGCGCGCCGCTCACGGGTCGGTCACGCCAGCCGCTGGTCGGAGGAACTCGCGTCCGTTTCGCGCCGGGCAGGGCGGTGGGGCTGGGCCGGCCTGGCGGGTGCCGCCCTCGCGGCAACCGTGGCGCTTTCGGGCCCGCGCTGGGGGCACCGGGTGGTGACGGCCGAGTCCAAGGCGCTGAACCTGGTTATCGCGCTGGATATCTCCCGCTCCATGCTGGCCGAGGATGCCACGCCCTCGCGGCTCGGCCGCGCCCAACGCGAATCCCGTCGCCTGATCCAGGACTTGGCGTCGGACCGCATCGGTCTCGTGGCATTCGCCGGCCAGAGCTACATCATGTCGCCGCTCACGGTGGACGGCAGCGCGCTCCAGCTGCTGGTGGACGGGCTGGATCCCGACATTGTGAGTTCGGGCGGCACGGCGCTTGCCCGGGTTCTCAAGCAGGGGACTGAGCTGCTGCTCGGCGAAACGGACGTGGCCGACCGCGTGCTTGTCCTGTTCACCGACGGCGAGGCGCAGGATTCGCTTCCCGAGGTGCTCGCCCAGGCCGAACGACTGGAGCGGGCCGGGGTCCGGCTTATCATCGTGGCGGAAGGCGGGCGCGAGCCCGCGCCGATTCCGCTTCGGGGACCGGACGGCCGCGTGCTCGGTGAACAACGGGACGGAAATGGGGAGGTGATCCGCACCGCGAGGCAGGACGCCGTACTCACGGCGATCGCGGATGCGGCGCAGGGCGCCGTCATCTCCGCGGATTTGCGGGACCAGGCCGGCGCAGTACGGGAGCTGGTGCTGGCCTACAAGCGCTCCCCGCAGGCCACGGCCCTGACCTCCTCGGGCGTGCCGCGCGCGTGGATTCCATTGCTCATTGGAGTCGTGCTCCTGCTCGGCCATGCGGTCACCCGGCGTACGGCGGCGCTGGCGGTGCTGTTCCTGGCACTGGTGGCGCCCGGTGAAGCGGCGGCGCAGGGAATTCCGCATCCGGGTGACGAACGCTGGCGGCGGGGTGATTTCCGGGGTGCGGCGGCAAAGTACATCGCCGACGTGAAGAGCGGCGTCGGTGGAGACACGGCGTTGCTTGCCGCCGGGACCGCGGGACTCGCGATCAACGACACGACGCTTGCCATCGCGGCGCTCTCCCGTGCCGCGGAGTCTGTTGATCCCGAAGTCCGGTTCCGGGCGGTGTACAACCTGGGCCTTCTGCATTTGCGGCAGGCCGCGGCGGATTCGGGCTCGCGCGACCGATTGCTGGCCGAGGCGCGGCGGCGCTACCGCGAAGCGCTATTGCTCAAGCCGGGCGACGCCGCGGCCAAGTGGAACCTGGAGCTCACCATCAAGCGGACCCCGCCGCAATCCGGCGGAGGCGCGTCCGATGCGCCGGCGCCAAACGCCAACGCCGGAGGGGAGCCCAAGGAGCGGCCCCAGCCGCAGTCACTCACGGCGGCGCAGGCCGAGCAGATCCTCAACTCGATCTCCGAGGATGAGCGCAAGACCCGACAGGACATGAACCGTCGCATGGCCCAGGCGCGGCAGGTCACGGGGGACCGGGACTGGTGATCGGGCTCCTCCTGGTATTGGCGCTCCAGCAGGGAGCACAGGTGAAACCCGTGGCCACGGCGAGCGTGGACCGCGCGGACGTGGCGGCGGGAGACCTGATCACGCTCATGCTCCGGGTCGAGGTGAGGGGGAACCTGCCGGTGGAAATCGGCGAGCCCATCCTATCGGGCCTCGAGCGGCGCGGGTTCCGCGAACAGTCACAGGTGTCCATCCAGGGTGGGGTCGCGACGCGGGTGACTACGCGTCAGATCCAGCTGCTGGCCAGCCGCGCCGGCGCGGCCACGATCGGGCCGATTCGGGTGCGGCAGGGCAGCGAGACGGTCGAGACCGAGGCCCTCACTGTGCAAGTCGTGCAGCGGGCTGCCGTGGCGGCCACCGCCGGGTTGTCAGCGCGCGCGCGCGCCTTGATCACCGACATGCCGCCGCCCGATGGCATCGAGAGCGTGGCGTTGGGCATCATCGCTTCGCCCCGGGCGGTCATGGTCGGGACGCAGGTGGACGTGATTGTGGCCGCGTGGTTCCCGCGCGAGGTTCGGCTCCAACTGAGAACGCCGCCGACGCTCACGGGGCCCGCGTTCCAGGGTGCGTGGGTGTATCCGCAATCGGGGCCCGCGGGAATCGCCGCGAGCCGCCTGGTGAACGGTCGCTGGTATGACCTGTTCGTGACTCACGACGTGGCTTTTCCCCTGGCGCCGGGGCGGCTCGAGATCGGCCGGGCGCGCGTGTCGTACGCCCTGCCCATCACCTACTCGTTCCTCACGCGTGAACTCCGCCATGAAGTCCAGAGCGAGCCGCTGGCCGTGACGGCTACCGCGCAGCCGGCGGCGGGACGGCCCGCGACGGCGAACGGCATGGCCGCCGGCGGCCTCAGGCTCACGCTCGAGGCAACCCCGCGCAACATGGCGCTGGGCGACGCCAGCATGGTCACGGCGACCCTGTCGGGCAGGGGGAACGTGTCGCTCTGGCCGGAGCCGGAGATTCCCTGGCCGGCCGACGTGCGGGTGTACCCGGGGGACGTCGAGCAGGTCATCCGGTCCGATGGCGGCGTGATTTCCGGCAACAAGGTGTTCCACTACCTGTTCGTTCCCGATTCTGCGGGGCTCCACGGGATTCGTGGTGCGCACGTGGCGTACTTCGACACGGACGCCCGCCGCTACGCGACAGCGCAAACCGGCGCGGTGGAAATTGTGGCGGGAGAAGCTGCGGCCGTCGCCGCTGCACGGGGGCCCGGATTGCCGCTGCTCGAGGGCAGCGAGCCGGGGATCGGTGCTCGGGACATGACTCCCGGGGGACTCGCGCTGCTCTTCATGGTCCCGCCATTCCTCGCGCTGCTGGTCCGGATGGCGCCGCGCATTCGCCGGTTGCTGAAGCGCAGGCGGCCGGCGCCGCCGGATACGCTCGACTCGGCCCACCGGCGGTTCCGCCTGGCGCTGGAGCGGCTCGTCCCGACGGCGGGGCAGCGCGAGGGGGACGAACTGGACAGCGCGTTGCGTGCGGCGGGTGTGGAGCAGGCCGTGGCGGCGCATGCGACGCTCATCCGGGACCGCTTGCGGCACGCGAGCTACGGGTCCGGCGGCGCCAGTGACCCGGAAGAACTGACCGCCGAGACCAACGAGGTAGTGAACGCGCTCGTTGGCGGACGGACACGGAGTTGGCGATGAAGGCGGGAAGCGCAGTCTCGCTTCTTGTGCTTTTACTCGGAGTCCCGAGCGTGGCCGTCGGTCAGACAGCCGAACGACTGTATGAGGCCGGCGCGTTTCGTGGCGCGGCAGACAGCTTCGCCGCGAGGACTCGCACCGATCCGCTCGTCGCGGCCTATTGGTTCAATCTCGGCAGCTCGTTGTACCGGACGGGGGAGGTGACCGCCGCCCGCGCAGCGTGGGTGCGGGCGGCGCGCCTTGATCCCAGGGAGCCGGCGATGGATGCCGTACTCCGACTGGTGCCCGCGCCCGATCCGCTCACCCGGGCCCTGGTTCCGGTCGAGCCGTTCACGCCAGCCGAGGCATGGATGGTGTCGGCCGTGCTCTGGCTTGCCGGATGGCTGGTCGTGGCGTGGGGGAAACGCCGGCGCCTCGCCGCCGTGCCGCTGGTGCTCGCGCTCGTGATGGGGGGCTGGGCCCTGCGCACGACCCAGCGCTACCACCGGACAGTGGCCCTGGTACGGCGGGCGAACACGCCACTCCGCTCGGCTCCCTACACCAGTGCGGCCTCCCGCCGCACGGTGAACGAGGGGTTCGCGGTGCTGGTCACGCGAAGCCGCGGTGCATGGATCCTGGTCGAGCGGGGCGAGGAAACCGGATGGTTGCTCGCGTCCGAAGTCGTGGGGCTCTAGGTCCATGGGCAAGATCGCCGTTCTTCCCCGAACGGTGGCCGACCAGATCGCGGCTGGCGAGGTCGTCGAGCGACCAGCCTCCGTGGTGAAGGAACTGGTCGAGAACGCGCTCGACGCGGGTGCATCGGCCGTCACGGTCGAGCTGGAAGAGGGCGGCCGCGGCCTCGTTCGCGTCAGCGACGACGGCACCGGCATGGACCGGGACGACACCGTGCTCGCCGTCGAACGGCACGCCACGAGCAAGATTCACTCGGCGGCCGAGCTGGTAGGCGTGGCGACGTACGGATTCCGAGGCGAAGCGCTCTCGGCCATTGCATCCGTATCGAAGTTCGAGATGGAGACGGCAAACGGGACGGACGGGACGAAGGTGACGGTGACCGGCGGGCGACTTGAGCGCGTGGAACCGGTCGCGCGGCAGCGGGGCACGACGGTTGAGGTGCGCCAAATCTTCTACAATACGCCCGCGCGCCGGAAATTCCTGCGCTCCCAGCGCAGCGAGACCCGCGCGGCGTCTGAGGCGCTCACCGTCCTGGCCCTCGCTCGGCTCGACGTCCATTTCAAGCTGGTGAGCGATGGCCGCGTGTTGCTGGATGCGCCGCGCGCCTCCAACGTGGCCGACCGAATCGCCTTGCTGTTTGGCGCGGTAACCGCCACCGGGCTGATTCCTGTGGACGGGGTGAGCGGTGGCATTACGGTGCGCGGGTTCATTCAACGGCCTGCGGAGGCCCGGCCCGCCGGACGGAAGGCCTACCTGTTCGTGAATGGGCGGCCATTCCGGGACCATTTCCTGGTTCGCGCCGCCGAGGCCGGGTACCGCTCGACGATCCATCCGGGTGGACGCCCCACCTTGTTCCTCTCGATTGGCATTCCGGGTGATGCCGTAGACGTGAACGTGCATCCGGCGAAACTCGAGGTCCGGTTCCGGGACCGCATGCTCGTGGAGCGAGCCATAGAGGATGCGGTTCGTGGGGCTCTCGGTGGGGGAGAGGCGGCGGCGGAATTCAGGGGCGAACGAGGGAACGAGGGAACGGGGGAACGTTCGCTCGTTCCTCTGTTCGCTCGTTCCTTCGATTCCGGGGCGCAACTCGACTCGCTGTTCGATCAGCGATCCACCGGCGCTTCGTCACCAGCCGCCGCGCCCTGGCATGGTCCGACCGCGATCCTCCAGGTGCTCAGCACGTACCTGCTCTTCGAAACACCGGAGGGCATCGCGATCGTGGATCAGCACTCCGCGCACGAACGCGTGCTGTACGAGCGGACGATGGCCCAGTTGTCGGGTCCTGGCGCGCCGTCCCAGCGCCTTCTGCTTCCGCTGACGCTCGACTTGTCGCCACCCGAATTGGAAGTGATTGAGACGCACGGGGACCTGTTGAACGCGGCCGGGTTCGAGGTCGAGCCGTTCGGCGGGCGGAGTGTGGTCGTGCACGCCGTGCCGAATCCGCACCCGCGCTTCGATGCGAAGCGCTGCCTGGAGGAAATGGTAGCGGACTTCGCGCGCGGGCGGTTCGGGGGGTGGCACAACCGGCTGGAGCGCTTCGCGGCGACGTACGCCTGCCGAGCCGCGATCAAGGCGGGGCAGACGCTGGGCACGGACGAGATGCGGGACTTGCTGGCCCGTCTCTTCGCCTGCGACCTGCCGCCACACGACGTACATGGCCGGCCCACCATTGTGCAGTTGCCGCGGGACGAGCTGGAGCGGCGGTTTGGCCGGGCCTAGGCCGCTGGTCCCGGTCATCGTGGGGCCGACCGGAGTGGGGAAGACGGCGGTCGTCGCGGCGCTCAGCGTCCACTGGTCGGTGACGGTGGTATCCGCCGACGCGCGCCAGGTGTACCGGTCGCTCGATATCGGCACCGCGAAGCCCGACGCGGCGACGCGCGCGCGCGTGCCGCACTTCGGCGTGGACGTGATCGATCCCGGTGAGCGATACTCCGCTGGGCGTTTCGCGCGGGACGCGGCGGAGTGGATCCGCGCCCTGGACCCTGACCGGCGGGCGGTCGTCGTTGGCGGGACGGGGTTTTATGTCCGCGCTTTGGCCGACGGGCTGTTTCGGGAACCGCCGATGGACCCCGAACGGCGGACGCGGTTCCGCGATTGGAGCGACCGCCAGCCGCCGCTCGCGGCCTGGGCCACGCGGCTCGATCCCGCGTACACGGGGGGAGGCAGACAGCGGGCGGCTCGCACGGTAGAGATCGCGCTGTTCACCGGCCGGTCCTTGTCGTGGTGGCAAAAGGAGGCACGGGCCGAGGGAGCCATCCGCCCGTGGTACGTGCGGCTCACCGCGCCGCGGCCCGTGCTGCACCAGAGGATCCGCGCCAGGGTGGACCAGATGCTGGCGGCGGGCTGGGTGGACGAGGTGCGGGCGCTTCGCGCGGGCGGCCTTCCCGCGGACGCGCCTGGCCTCGACGCCCTGGGGTATGGGGAAGTCGTGGCCCACCTCGAGGGCCGGCTGCCCGCGGACCAACTTGCCGAGAGCATTGCGGCGGCCACGCGCAGGTACGCGCGGCGGCAGGAGACCTGGTTTCGCCATCAACTCGGGTCGGGGCCGGTGGTTACCTTAGACGCGGGAGAGGCGCCGGAACAACTGGCGCAGCGGATTGTTGAGTTGTGGGAGGCGAGAGGCGACTAGACATGCGAATCGGGATCACCTGCTACCCCACGTACGGCGGCTCCGGTGCCGTCGCGACCGAACTGGGCCTCGAGCTTGGCCGGCGCGGTCACGAAGTGCACGTGATTTCCTACGCGTCGCCGTTCCGGCTCCGCGGGTACAGCGAACGGGTGTTCTTCCACGAAGTGGACACGGGTGGGGAGCACTACCCCTTGTTCAAGTTCTATCCCTATTCGCTGGCCCTGGCCGCCAAGCAGCATGAAGTGGCCCTGCACGAGAAGCTGGACCTGATGCACGTACACTATGCCATTCCGCACGCCACGACCGCGTATCTCGCCAAGCAGATGCTTGCGGGCGTGCGGGACCTGAAAGTCATCACGACGCTTCACGGCACGGACATCACCCTGGTCGGGCAGGAGCATTCGTTCTTCAGTATCACCAAGTTTTCCATCGAGCAATCGGACGCGGTCACCGCGGTCTCGCAGTTCCTCAAGGACGAAACGATCAAGGCGTTCGGGTGCGATGACTGCCAGATCGACGTGATTTCCAACTTCTTCAACCCGCGCGAGTACTACCCCGCCGCGCCGGGTTCGGACAAGCGGCCTACGCTTGCGCCGCCCGGGGTCAAGGTCCTGATGCACGTGTCCAACTTCCGCGAAGTGAAGCGCGTGGCGGACGTCGTGCGCATTTTCGCGCGGGTCCGCGCGGAGACACCCTGCGTGCTGGTGATGGTGGGCGACGGCCCCGAGCGGCAGGCGGCCGACGAGGAAGCGAAGAAGCTCAACGTGGCAGAGGACGTGCGGTTCCTCGGGAAACTGTCGTCGAGCGCCGATCTGCTCCGCTCGGCGGACCTGTTTCTCCTTCCCAGTGCGACCGAGTCGTTCGGCCTGTCCGCCCTCGAAGCCATGGCGTGCGGTGTCCCGGTCATTGCGAGCCGCGTGGGTGGTCTACCCGAGGTGGTGGTGCACGGGGAGACCGGCGCTCTGGCGCCGGTGGGCGCGGTCGAGACCATGGCGAGCGCCGCGCTCCAGATTCTGTGCGATCCGGAGCGGGGCAAGGCGGCGCGCGAGGCATCGATTCAGCGGGCCTCGCTGTTCACAGCCGAGAAGATCGTTCCCCAATACGAGGATCTCTACCGCCGGGTGCTCGCGCGGTGACCTTGTGGGACGGCCTGGTTCTCGGGCTCATCCAGGGCCTCACGGAGTTCTTGCCGGTTTCCAGTTCTGGTCACCTGGCACTTGGTGAAGCGGCGCTCGGGCTCAAGACGCCTGGACTCGTCGTGGAGGTCGTGCTCCACGTGGCCACGCTGCTGGCGGTGTTCATCGCGTTTCGCGTCCGGCTCATGGAACTCACGCGTGGCGCGCTCAGCCGGGATCCCGCGGCGTGGCGCTACATCGGGCTCCTGGTGCTGGCCACGATTCCCGCGGGGGTGGCGGGGGTGCTGTTCGAGGACTTCTTCAAGCGGGCGTTTGGTTCGCTTTTCGAAGTGGGAATCGAGTTCATCGTGACCGGCGTGATCTTGTGGAGCACACGATGGGTTCGGGAGCCTGCGCCCGTTGACCGGCTTACGGCCGGCAACGCCACGCTCATCGGGGTGGCGCAGGCGGTGGCCATTCTCCCGGCCATTTCGCGCTCCGGCAGCACGGTGGCGGCGGGCATGTGGCTCGGCATCGACCCGGTCCGTGCCGGCGAGTTCTCCTTCCTCTTGTCGATTCCCGCGATTGGCGGGGCGGCGGTACTCGAGTTGCCCAAGCTTGCGGGGGCCACGCACCAGGTTGGAGCCGCGCCGCTCGCCCTGGGATTCGTGGTGTCGCTCCTGTCCGGGTTGTGGTCCATTCGCTGGCTCGTGAGCCTCCTCAAGCGGCGCGCGTTTCACTGGTTCGCGCCGTACTGCTGGGCCATCGGTGCCGCGACGATCGCGTGGGCGGTGTTCGCGGCATGAACTACGACGGCGTGGCCCCGGAGGAACTCGCGGCGCGGCTCAAGGCGCCCGGGTGTCTGTCGCTGGTCAGCGTGACGAGCACGATGGACATCGTGCACGAACTGGCGGGGGAAGGCGCCCTGGCGGGGAGCGTCGTGCTGGCGGATGAGCAGGTGGCGGGGCGGGGGCGGCAAGGCCGCCGCTGGCACAGTCCCCGCGGGGGGGGCGTGTGGCTGGGCTACCTGGCCCGTCCGGGGAAGGCGACAGAGGCCGGCGTACTCTCGTTGCGTGTCGGCCTGGCGGTGGTGGACGCGATCGCGGAGGTCGGGGCGTCCACCCGGCTCAAGTGGCCGAACGACGTGCTCCTGGAAGACCGAAAGCTCGCCGGTATTCTCTGCGAGGCGCGTTGGGTCGCGGACCGGCTCGCGTGGGTCTCGGTTGGTATCGGCATCAACGTGCATGGGCCCCTCCATGGCGACGTGGCCGATCGGGCGATCGCGCTGACGGAAGTCGTGCCTGGGGCGACGCGCGTGGCGGTGCTCGAGGCTCTCGTACCACGCCTCCACCGGCTGCCCGACAAGTCCACGCTGACCGATGCCGAGCGTGCGGCATACGAGAAATGTGACTGGCTCGCGGGCCGGACCATCCTCCAGCCCGTACGCGGCGTGGCGCTGGGCGTGGACACCGACGGCGCGCTGCTGGTGGAAACCGGGCGCGGCGTGAGCCGCGTCGTGGGGGGAAGCATCGAATGCTCCTGAGCCTGGATGTTGGCAACACCGAGATTACGGGCGCCTTGTTCGCGGGCGACGAGATCAGGGGCCATTTCCGGCTGACCACGGTAGGCCCACGGACGCCGGACGAGTGGGCCGCGACGCTGACCACGCACATCACGCTGGCCGGCCACTCGGTTCGCGAGGTGAAGGCGTCGGCGATCGCCTCGGTGGCCCCCGCGGTTACCGAGGACATTGCGGCCGGGGTTGAGGCCGCGACGGGCCGGCGGCCCGCCGTCGTGGGGCCGGGGTCGATACTGCCGCTCCGGCTCGATGTAGACGAGCCGCTCACCGTAGGAGCGGACCGCGTGGTCAACACGCTCGCCGCGGTCGAGCTCTACAAACGCGATACCATCGTCGTGGATTTCGGGACGGCGACCACGTTCGACTGCATCACGGCCGACACGCCGCCCCGGTTCATCGGCGGTGCGATCGCGCCCGGGCTTGTGACGGGGGCCGATAACCTCGTGCGGCTGGCCGCCAAGCTGCCGGCGACGGAGCTCTCGCCTCCCGCGCGGGCCATCGGCCGCCGTACCGAGGACTGTATTCGCGCCGGCGTTCTGTTCGGGGCCGCTGACGGCGCCGACGGCATGATCCGGAGGATCAAGGCCGAGTGGCCCACGAAGTCGAAGCCGTACGTGGTGGCCACTGGCGGGCTGGCTGGCCGGGTGGCGCCGCTCAGCAAGGAAATCGAGCATGTCGAGCCCCACCTCACGCTGATCGGCATCCGCCTCGCGGCCGGGCACCTGGGGTTGAGGTGGCTGTAGCCGTGCCGGCTCCAGCGCTGACGCGGAACCCGAGCCTTGCGAGGTGAGTCCCGGAGCGGGATACTTTGAGCACGACTTCGGTGAGCGATTCTGCGTGAAACGGCAAACAGCCGTGCTGCTATTCCTCCTCGTCGTGCTGGTTGCGGGCGCGTGCATCTTCCCGCGCCGCGCCGCGGACCCTGGTGACCTGCCAAGTGATCCGTGGGAGGGACCCATAACGGTGTCGGTCGAGAACCAGAACTTCTATGACGCGACGATCTATGCCGTGTCCGGGACGTCTCGCGAGCGCCTCGGCAATGTTCGCGGCCTGGGCGCCGATCGCTTCTCGTTCACATGGAAGGCCACGGAGGTCTACTTCATCATTGCTCTCCTGGCCGTGGGTGAGTATCCGACCGAGCAGATCTCCATCAATCCCGGCGATCAGCTGGAGCTCACGATCGATCCGGCGCTCCACCACAAGAGCCGCCGTTAGGTTCATGAGGTTCGAAAGGATGTGCGCATGGCGCCCGCGTTCCGGTTGAGGCCTGCTGTGACCTGGTCCGTCGGGGTCCTGACACTCCTCGCCGTGGGTGCCGACGTTGGCTACGCCCAGGTTCCGCCGCAAGGCAGCTCACGGGTGTTCGACACGTCCCGGGAGCGTTTTCGGGTGGTGACGGTGAGCGACAAGCTTGACCGCCCGTGGAGCCTGGCCTTTCTTCCCGATGGCAGCATGCTGATCACGGAGCGGGAAGGACGCCTGCGCATCGTCCGCAACGGCGTGCTCGACCCTCAGCCGATCGCCGGCCTGCCCAAGGTGCAGCCGGGAGGATCCGCGGGGCGGCGGAACGGCCTGATGGACATCGCCATCCACCCGCGGTTTGCGGAAAACGGGCTGATCTACATTACCTATACCAAGCCGGGTGAGCATGGCGCCATCACCACGGCGCTTCTGCGGGCGCGGTATGACGGCGGCCATGCCTTGGCGGACGTCCGCGAGGTTTTCGTCGCGGATGCCTGGACCGACTCGAGCATTTCCCAGACGGCCGCTTCGCGGATCGTGTTTGGTCGCGATGGCATGGTGTACATGAGCATCGGTGCCCCGAATGCGCCGGCGTCGAGCGGCGTCTTCGCCGACACCCGGGGGGGCCGCGCGCAGGAGCCGGGCAACCACGGGGGAAAAGTGCTGCGACTGCGGGACGACGGGAGCGTCCCCAATGACAATCCGTTCGTCGGCCGCGCCGGATACAAGCCCGAGATCTTTACCCTGGGGCATCGCAATATCCTGGGTATGGTGGTTCATCCCGTGACCGGTGCCATCTGGACCAGCGAGGCCGGGCCGCGCGACGGTGACGAGGTCAACATCCTCAAGGCCGGGGCCAACTATGGCTGGCCCACCGTTGGCATCGGCCGGGACTATACCGGGGATTGGATCGGGAGTCCGGTGGCGGCGGGCGCAAAAGCCGGCCGGGCCGACGCCCAGCGGTTCTGGATGGAAGGCATGGAGCAGCCGTTCCTCTTCTGGGTGCCGGCGGTCACTCCCGCGGGAATGGTGTTCTACACCGGCGACCGGTTCCCCGGTTGGAAGGGCAGCTTGTTCATCGGTATTTTGTCAGACGCGCGGGTGGAGCGTTACGGGTTCAATGCCCGGGGCGACCCGGCCGGGGCCGAGAACCTGCTCGGCGAATATGGCCAGCGGATCCGTGACGTACGGCAGGGCCCCGACGGGTTGCTGTACCTTTTGACGGATCACAAGGCCCCGCTGCGGGGTTCATCGGGCGTGAGTACGGATCCGGGGTACCTGTTCAGGATCCAGCCGGCCAAGTGAGGCCGGCTGGATTGTCCTTGGCGCGTCTTGACAAGCACGGGAGCCCGAAGAGACTCTCTTTCGGCCCATTCTACTACCTCCAGGGAGGAACAGCCATGAAGAGATCGTCCACCCGGGTGATTCAGCTACTGGCGGTCATCGCCGGGATAGCCGTCGCGCCTTCCAGCCTCTTCTCTCAGGCTGCGCGCGACTACATCAGTGGCCGGGTCGTTTCGGAGGGGGGGCGCCCCGAAGCCGGCGTGTGGGTGATCGCGGAGTCCAAGGACGTCATGCCCGATGACGGGCGCGGCGCGGACAACTACCGGAAGATCGTGGTCACCGATCCCACCGGAAAGTACGTGCTTCCGGACCTTCCCAACGGGACGTATGACGTGTGGGTCCGCGGTTATGGGCTGAAGGACTCACGCGCCACCTGGACCGTGCCGGGGAAAGTCATGGCCAAACCGGGAGCGCGCGATCTCGAGCTCGCGGTGGAACGTGCCACGACGCCGCAGGAAGCCGCCAAGGTCTATCCCGCGAACTACTGGTATTCGCTGCTCCAGCTTCCCCCAAAGAGCATGTTCCCCGGCGATGGCAAGTACATCTCGGCGGGTATCAAGTCCCAGGACCAGTGGATGGGCAACCTCAAGCTCAACTGCAACCTCTGCCACCAGATCGGGACCGCGGCCACTCGCCTGCCCAACCGGGCTGCGTGGGAAGTGGCGGTCCACAAGTCGCCGAACATGTTCAGCCAGGCGAATAGTTTCGGCTACGAATCATTGATGGATGCTTTCGGGGATTGGTCCAAGCGGATTCAGGCCGGTGAGGTTCCCCCTGCGCCGCCGCGCCCCAGCGGGCTCGAGGCCAACGTGGTGCTGACGCTCTGGGAGGTCTCCGATCTCTACGCCCATACCCATGACCTGGCCGCGTCAGACGACCGGAATCCCAACCTGAATGCCAACGGGCCCATCTATCTGGTGGACTATGCCCAGGACTGGCTCATCATCCTGGATCCCGTCAAGAACAGCTGGAAGCGGGTTCGCGTCCCCATCTACGAGAAGTCTCAACGTCGGCAGGGGTACATGGCATTGGGTACGCCCGTACCCGGGGGGCACACGAACTTCGGCGGGATCTACGACCACTCCAATGCGACCCCGCACAACTCCGCGATCGATGAACACGGCCGTGTCTGGCTGACGACGAGCCTGCGGGGATATCGGCCGCCCTACTGTCCTGCGCCCGCGGCCCAGACCGCCGGCGGCATCGCCGCCGCCACGGGCGGCGAAGGCGGCGGTGGCGCGGGGTCCTTCACGATGTACGACCCCAAGACCGGAAAAATGACCGTGGTCCCGGTGTGCTTCGGCACCCACCACCTCGAATTCGCGGTCGGGCCCGACGGTCGGCTGTGGACGTGCAGCCTGGGTTACATCGACACCAACAAGTTTGATCCGGACAATCCCGACCTGGCCGACCTTTCCAAGGCGTGGGGCCAGGCCGACTACATGATCGATTCGGATGGCGATGGCAAGAAGGACATGAAGTGGCAGAGCGGTGGCTACGGCATGTATCCGACCGCTGACGGGGCAATCTTCGGCACGCAACCCGGCCCCTTCCCGGGAAAAATCGACTACTACAATCCGAAGACCAACGTCTTCGAAGTGTACGAGCCGCCGTATGGCAGCGGGCCTCGCGGAATCGCGGTGGATTCCAAGGGCGTCGCCTGGACCGCCCTGGCCGGCAGCGGCCACCTCGCCCGGTTCGATCGCAGCAAGTGCAAGCAGACGTGGGGCACCGGCAAGCAGTGTCCGGAAGGCTGGACGCTGTGGAAGACCCCGGGGCCGACGTTCAAGGGCTTTGAGCCAAGCCGCCCGGAGGAAAACGCAAGCGCGGAGCAGCTCTATTACATCTGGGTGGACCGGTTCAACGCCTCCGGCTTTGGTGAGGACGCCGTGATCGTCAACGGCACCGGGGGTGATAACCTTCATATCATGGATCCGAAGACCGAAAAGTTCACGACGGTCCGGGTGCCGTATCCCCTGCAGTACAACTCCCGTGGAGCGGATGCGCGCATCGACAATCCGAACGGCGGGTGGAAGGGTCGCGGCATCTGGAGCGTCTACAGCTCCACGAGCAGCATTCTGACCGAGACCAAGCGGCCGTCGATCGTACAGACTCAGTTCCGCCCCGACCCCTTGGCGCATTAGCCGAGAGCCTCGGTCCAACGTGAATTGAACAAAGGGGAAGGTGGCCTGCGCCGCCTTCCCCTTCTTCCTGTGAAGGAACACCTCTTCGCGTGACTTCTCATTCGCGTCTTGCACTTGCCGGCCTGGTCGGCGTACTGATCGGGATCATCACCGTCCCCCTGATCAGGGCACGCGGGATGGGCCCAACCGGGGGAGCGGCAGGTGCGGGACACCGGCTTGATGACATCCGGCGCAGGGGATTCCTGACCTGCGGCGTGTGGCCCGAGGTCGCCGGCTTCTCGCAAAAGAATGGCCCGGAGAGCTACACGGGTCTCGATGTCGATATGTGCCGCGCGCTGTCCGCCGCGATCTTCGGAACGCCGGACAAGGTCAGGTTCGTCGAGACGTCCACCGTGGAGCGGTTTCTGCAATCCACCGACGTTGACCTGGTTTCGCGGAGGCTCACCTGGGAGCTCCGGCGCGAGGGGTCGCTCGGCCTGCTGTTCGGGCCGATCATGTTCTACGACGGGCAAGGCTTCCTGGTCCCCAGGAGGCTCGGGATTACCAGTATTCGGCAGCTCTCCGGCAGGAATATCTGCGTGAGGCCGGTCAGTCACACTGAAGTCACGCTGGAGCACTACTTCCGGGCCCAGGGGCTCGACTTGAGAAAAGTGCCATTGGACACCGCAGCCGACCTGGGCGCTGCGTTCGCCGGAGGGCGATGCCACGCATATACCCACGACGCCACGATGCTCGGCGCCATCCGCACCCGGTTGCCCAGGCCTCGCGACTATTCGATCCTGTCGCAGCAGATCACGAAGGAGCCGCTCGCGCAGATCGTGCGGAAGGGCGATGACGAGTTTTTCGACGTCCTCCGGTGGACGGTGTTTGCCGTGATCCAGGCGGAAGAGCTGGGCGTGACATCGAACAACGTGGACGACATGCTCCAGAGCGACAATCTGGACATCAAGCGCCTGCTCGGTGTTGTTCCGGGGAACGGCAAGGCCCTGGGGCTGGACGAGCGATGGGCCTATGACGTCATCAAGAGCCTGGGAAACTACGGGGAGATGTTTGACCGGAACGTCGGGATGCCGAGTCCTGTCGGGATGGAGCGCGGGCTCAACCGGCTATGGACGTCGGGGGGCCTGATGTACGCTCCGCCCCTCCGCTGAAAGCGGAGGGGCGTTCGTCGGGCGCTAGACTTTCTCCATCAAGAAATCGATGTTGATCGTGCCCTTCGTCTTGTTGGGGACCTTCCCGCTGATCGGCCGGACCTGCTTCCACCCGGGCATGACGATGTCGATGCGGATCGCCGAAGGATCGACGTCCACCCCCATCTCCTTGTGATACGCACCGATGTCCGGGCTGCGGTAGTGGCCGGGCTTGTCGGGCATGAAGGGGAAGTGCATCTCGAGGTTGTCCACAAAAACGCGGAGAATTGCTGTCTCCGTGATGAGCTTCCCGTTGGTGTCCTTGATGAAGCCGAAGTACACCAAGTCTACCTTGCCCGAGCCGGCCGGCTGGAAGAACTCCCCGCCATTCGCCAGCGTAAACCCGGAAGTCGCCAGTGCGAACGCGACGCACGCCAGCAAGGCGGCACGTCTCGAATTCCTGATCATTGGTTTCCTCCTCGGTTTCACAAGAACCAGTGCCTCTGAGATACAAGTATAACGACAAGTGTGATGGCCGGGAGCAGCCACGTGTATCCGTGCCAGAGGCGGTCCGCCAACCGTCGGGGAACGATCAGCGCCAGCACGGCGCTCGACACAAGGGCGGCGGCGACCCATCCGTACCACAGGATGGGAGGGCCCGCTTCCGGCCCCTCGATGGGGGCCAGGGAGAACTTGTTGAGCATCGGGTAGTAGCGGAACGGCGACCAGAGCGAGATGAAGAACGCCGTATAGAACGCGCCGAACGCGATCGAGAAGATCTTGAATGAACTGTATTTCAATCAGAGTCCCCGGATGTTGTTCAGCACGTGGCCGACCAGGAAGCCCCACCAGACGAGAAATGCCAATATCCACGTGAGATACTTCCGGGTGCCGGCATGTTCCGGCGCCAACGGCGCCCTCCAGTACAACCAATACGACGGCAGCAGCCCCAACCCTACAGCAATGAGGTGTTCCTTGATCTCGAAAACCCCATTCGCGGCGGGCAATTGGAGGTCTTCCAGAGTCGTCCGAACCTCGATCCGATACTGGGGGTACAGCAGCGCACCCATGATGGCCGTCGCCACGAACAACATGACGATCGGCTGGGCATAGGAAGCCGCGGGCACGCTGCCGAACCGGCTGACAAAAGACCTGGGCCCCGCTCCGGCGCGGGGCCTTCTTGCCACGCTGAACGCCTGGTGCGTGATGGCCCCCAACAGGGTCACGGCCAGCAGCCCGTGAACAATCAGCATGACGACTAGCATGTCAGGCCATTACCTCGCCAGCGGCGCGTTCCCCGGATTGCAGAGCTCCTTCCATCCAACCCATCCAGGACGATGTGTGTTCCCCGGCAAAATGCACTCGGTCTTCCGGGGTGGCAATGTGAGGCATGATAGACGATCCCTGACCGGGGTACCAGACTGCAAATGCGCCCCTGGACCAGGGCTCCAGCCCCCAGCGATGGGCCACCCCCTGCTCAAAATTCCCGCCGATTTCCGGGAATGCGTCCGCCACCAGACCCTTTCCGAACGCGACACTCTCTTCCGGAGTCATCTCGAGAACGGCACGACCGACCGCGCCACCGGCCGTGACTCCCAGTATCCCCCGGGGTCCTGGCAGGTCGTGGGTGCAATCCCAGATCTCCGCCGGCCGGTCGGTCCGCGCGTACGCACTCAATCCGGACGCGCGCCAGAACCGTGTTCGAGACTGGATGAGAAATCGGGTCGCCGGGAAATATGGGAGGTTCTCGATCGCCCGCTCCTTCTGGCCGGAGAACGGCGGCCGGATTTCGATCTGCCGAAGGGTGGAAAACGGAATGGCAAGGATGACTCGGCTCGCCACGATGCTCTCCGACCGTGTGTTCTGAACGTAATCAACCTTGATTGCGTCCGGAAGCTGGTGTATCCGGACCACGGCCGCATGGTATCGAACAATGTCGCCGAGTGCGGCGGCCATGGCGCGCGGCAGCAGGTCCATGCCCCCACTGATCTTGAAATCGAGCTCACCGGCGCCCCTGATGAGGGCGATCTGCCGCAGCACGTACAACGCGGAAAGCTCCTTCGAGTCCCCACCGACCGTCATGAGCGTGATCGCACCGGCAGACGCGCCGCGGGATCGAAGCCATTCGGGCCAGGTCACGCGATCGAAGGCCTGCCAGTCGGCGTACGACCCGGGCGGGGCGGGGTCCGCCAGGTCGGGCGGCAGATCGCGAAGGTAGCGCTCGAGCAGTTCCCTCGGGCTCAGGCCGCGCTCCTCGGGCTTCAAGTCGAGCCGCAACCGTGCCGGCTCGAGGGGCTGGTCAGACCGGGCGGTGACGCCGTGGATGGTGACCAGCGACGACCCGGCGGGAGGGGAGAACGGTACGAGCTTGAGCCCGAACTCCCTGACCAGCCGGAGAACGGTGCGATGCCTTGCCTTTATCCGGATAGGTCCGGCCTCGGCGTAGAGACCATCGTCGAACGGCAGCCGAACCGTTTGAACCCGTCCTCCTGGAATCGGCCGCGCCTCGAGGACGACGACCTCTCGCCCCGCCTTTCGGAGCAGGTCGGCCGCATGCAGACCCGCGAGCCCTGCACCCACAACGACGATGGTTTCCGCGGCGCCGGTCGTCCCCCTGGGGAGATGATCCCGATAGGCGGGCACCACGGCGGACACTCCCGCCATGGCGGAGAATCGGACAAATGTCCGGCGGTCCACTTCTAGGTCACCCCGGTGCAGTCATTGGCCGCCTTCATTCCCGATCGGGCAAACATCGTCGCGCTACGTCGGGGTCGTGACGCCGGCCTCCTGGCCTGCCGCGACGTCGAAGTTGACCCACATGCCGGCGATGGCATGACTGGGGATGAGGCATATCAGGATGTATTTGCCGCGCTTGGACGCCGTAAACCTGAGCGTCTCCGACTCCCCCTGGTCGGTCGCCTGATCGTTGGGGTTGGACGACATGGCGCCGGGAAACACGGGCGTCGCGTCCGGAAGCGTGGGCATTTCGCCGGTCGGACGAGCCACGAGGCCAACACTGTGCTTCATGTAGTCGTCGTTCGTGAACTCGATGGTAATCGCGTAACCCTCGGGCACCGTGATCGTCATGTTCCCATGGTCGTGATCGTTGAAGGCCCACGCGGTGTGACTCGGGTTCTGGGAGGCCACGACCTTCATGCTCACCGTGCGGGCCTTGTGGTCTACGCTGAACCAGTCCGGTTCCTTTCTGCCGCCTGCCGGTGCACCCGGATTGGCGGGGGAAAGGGTCGCGCACAATGTGAACAGCAGCGGGGCGGTGCCAAATATTCCCATGGGTTCTCCTGTATTGAGCGAGGCGGTGTATTGAGCGAGCAGGCGGTCTAGCGGTCGTCCCGCACGCCTGCCTCCCGGCCGGGGGCGACGTTGAAGTTGATCCACATGCCCCCTGTCGCGAAACTCGGGACCAGGCACATCAGCACGTAGCGGCCCTTCCTGGACGCAACGAAAGTGATGGTCTCCGACGCCCCCTCCCTGGTGGCGCCGGTGCTGGATGTCGCATTCGACGAGACCGCGCCCGGAAACGCCGGGATCGAGTCCGGGGTGGCTGACGGTTCGATAACCCAATGCTCCAGGACCCCGATGCTGTGCGCCAGGTTGTCCAGGTTGAAGAAGTTGATCGTAATCCCGTAGCCCTCGGGTACCGTGATCGTCCCGTTTCCGTTCATGAATCCGTTGAGGTTCCAGGAGATGTGGGACGCGTCCTGCTCGGCCGCAATTGTCATGGTGACCGTGCGGGCGCTGTGGTCCACGCGGAACCACCCGGGCGCCGCGTTGGTCGAGCGCTGGGCGCTGGCCGCGGCGCTCACAGTGAGGAGGATCGCCACTGCACCCAGGGTTTGTCTCATGGGTCTCCTGGCACTGCAGGTCAAAACGACAACCAGGTTCCGACGAGCGGCCGCTGCTCGATGCCCGGCCGGGACCAGTCACAGACGCCGTCCGGGAAGATCTTCCGGAGCCGCGCCTGCTCCTCGGGGGTGAACGCTACCGAGTAGTCGGACGGCGGGATCGGCTTGAGCTGGCATTTGATGATGTCGCTGGCCAGCGGCCCGCCGGCAACCAGCCGGGGGTCACGAAAGACCGGGTACAGCGCGTGACACTGCCCTCCGGTGTGGCTCTGCGTTTCGACGATCTTCTTCGGGATCGAGTCTGGAGTCCAGCAGGCATCCACCAGGTCCGCCGGCTTGGCCCGCGCCACCCTGGTTGCCCTGGGATCGCCGGACGTGTCCCGTGACAGGTTGTCCAGCCACCGATCCATCTGCGCGAGCGCCTCGCGCAGGACAGGGCTGTTAGTACTGAACAGGCCGTAGCGGTTGTCCTGCACGAGCATCACGTGCCCGGCGTGGTTGCCGTTGACTTTGTCGAGACGTGCCCGGGTCATGAAGGACTGGATTCGCTTGTGTGCATCGCCACCGTCCGGATTCGTTCTCGGGTTCTCATTGAGGTCGGCGTACGCCCGGTAGTCGATGATCGGGGTGCCGGCGAGTCCGCCCCCTCCGCTCAGGAGTCGTCCTGTCTCGTACGCAGCCCGCATGGCCTGCGGGTCGGCAATCGAGCGCTGGGGAACGTAGTTGAAGTCGAGGTCGTACCCGCCAATCCGGTCGTTCAGGTCCAGGAACTGGGCCTTGGTGATGCCTCCAGAGTTCAGAATACCCAGCCCATACTGGACGCCGACATTGTCGAGCGCCCGGCGCGCGAATCCGGTTTTCGGATCTCGCCCGTAGACGTTGACGGTGTGGTCATAGATCTCGCAGCGGGCCCCCCGAGGGTTGGTGACGGGGTGGTACCTGAGCGGCACGGGAAGGTCGGCGTGACACGAGGACGCGCCGTCGGGGTCGAGCCGGTCGGCCCGCCCCACGTCACGGGCCAGGTCTCCGTGCTTGCCGTACCCGGCCACCTGGCGTTGCTGCTCGATGGTGAAGACCCCGGGTGCCGTCTTCGTGAAGTAGTTGAGGAGCAGTCCTCCGTCTGCGATGTCGAGGCCCTGGCCCCCGAACCCCACATCCGGGAAGCTGCAGCCGGGAATGATCCCGTCGAACAGGCCGGGATAGTTGTCCCCGATCTGGTGGACTTGAAACGAGCCGCCCGAACAGCCCATGCCGATGGTGTACCGCATGATGCCGTATCGCTCGATGAAGCGTTCCTTGACCATCATGACGGTCTCGGCCGCGAGCACGTCGTTGGCGTTCTGCCCGAAGACGTTCAGTGACGAGGACGCAATGGCATAGCCTTGCGAAAGGACGGAGGTGTCGAGGATGACCCCGGTGGTCTGGCCCTGGATGTACCAGCCCGGTTGCACTCCGCCACCGAAGGTGTAAACCAGCCGCCCATTCCAGGCGGGGGCGGGCACCGACGGGCTGGGCATCGGGAGGGCAGGGTCGTGGAGAATGGCCGTCTGGTAGATGCCGCGATTGACCGTTCCCGTTTCGATCAGGACGATGTATGGGACTGTCTTGCCCTCGCTGGTGGTCGTGCTCGCCACATCGGTCGGACGCGGCACGCCGGCGGGCAGGGGCTTGAACGTCCCGTCGAGCGCCTTGTACCGATGCTCGACTCGTGTCTCGACGGAGCAGTCTCGATCGAGTGGCTTGCCGAGTCCTCCCGGCACGCCCCTGAAGGTCTCCGTCATGCAGATGAAGGGCTGTTCGTGGAGGCCCGAAAAGATCGGGCCGGTGATTGGGTAATTCACCATGGTCAGCGACCCGGACACACCCGTCCGGTCGTTCATCCGAGCCACCAGTGTGTTGCTGCCCACCCGGAGACCAGTCACCAGACCGGTGAGCGAGCGGGCCGATTCGTTGGCGTGAAATGCGCGGGTGACATCGGTCCCGTTCAGCTCCACGGCCAGCTGGTTGGCGAGCCCGGCCACCGGGAGGTCAATGCGGACGAGCACGTCTCCTCCGCTCACCATGTCGGCCCGGGCCGACAGCGTGCTGATCTTGAACTCTTCCGCCGGGGGAGGTCGCTGCTGCGACAGGGCCGGCTTCACGGCTGGCAGGGCGGTGAGTACCAGCAACGCGACTGCCTGGAACGAAACGCGCCGCGCCCCGCGAGAAGAACCGGTGTCGTTCATGTCCCCGTCCTGAATGAGGTTCGCCGCCCTGGCGCTACCGGGCGCTCAGGCCAGCCGCATCTCCGGAACGACTTCTGGAACCTGGAGCCTGCCGGCCGTCGCCCGCTGGATCTCCTCGACCGAAACGCCGGGCGCGCGTTCCCGAAGCGCGAGGCCGTCGGAGGTTACGTCAATGACGGCGAGCTCGGTGACGATCCGCTTCACCACGCCGACACCGGTCAACGGGAGCGTGCAACGGGGCAGGATCTTGCTCGAGCCGTCCTTCGCGACGTGGGCCATGGCGACGATCACGTTCCGGGCACCGGCGACCAGGTCCATCGCCCCCCCCATGCCCTTGACCACCTTGCCGGGAATCATCCAGTTGGCGATGCCCCCGTGCTCGTCCACCTCCATTGCACCGAGGACCGTCAGATCCACGTGCCCGCCGCGGATCATGGCAAATGAGTCGGCGCTGGAAAACACGGCGGCTCCCGGGATGGTCGTGACGGTCTCCTTGCCGGCGTTGATGAGGTCGGGATCAACGTCGTCCTCACGGGGATACGGCCCCATGCCGAGCAGCCCGTTCTCGCTCTGAAAGATGACGGTCATTCCCGCGGGCACGTAGTTGGCGACCAGTGTCGGGATGCCGATTCCCAGGTTCACGTAATAGCCTTCGCGAAGCTCCTGCGCGATGCGCTGGGCGATCTGTTCACGACTCAGGGTCATTGGCGGGAGGGCTCGGGCTTGCGGACGACGCGCCGCTCGACACGCTTCTCATAGTTCTTCCCCTGGAATATCCGCTGCACATAGATCCCGGGGGTGTGAACCTGGTCGGGATCGAACGATCCGACGGGGACAAGCTCCTCGACTTCGGCAATGGTGACCCGGCCGGCCGTGGCGATCATCGGGTTGAAGTTCCTGGCGGTGAGGCGGTATACCAGGTTTCCCATCGCGTCCCCCTTCCAGGCCTTGACGATCGCGAAGTCGGCGCGAAGCGAGCGCTCCAGCACGTACTTCCGGCCTTCGAACTCGCGCACCTCTTTTCCATCCGCGACGACGGTTCCCACCCCGGTGGCCGTGAAAAAGGCAGGAATGCCCGCTCCACCGGCGCGGAGTTTCTCGGCGAGGGTCCCCTGGGGCGTCATCTCGAGCTCAAGCTTCCCCGAAAGCACCAGCTGTTCGAAGAGCTTGTTTTCCCCCACATAGCTGGAAACCATCTTGCGGACCTGGCCCCTCTGCAGCAGGAGCCCGATGCCGAAATCATCCACGCCGGCGTTGTTGGAGATACAGGTGAGATCCGTCACCCCTTTTTCCGCCAGGGCGGCGATCGAATTCTCCGGAATCCCGCAGAGCCCGAAGCCCCCGAGGGCGAGCACCGCTCCGTTCGGGATGTCGTGCACGGCTTCGCGTGCATCGGCTACGATCTTGTGCATCAGCTCTCCTTGGCGACCACCGGTTGCACCCCCGCGCGCAGGACGTGTCCCGGAAGTCGATGCCCGAGCACCCCCTCGAGCCATCGGCCGAGCTCGATGAGCGGTTCCACGCGGACTCCGGTGCGCACGCCCATCTCATTGAGCATGTTGACGAGGTCCAAGGTACACACATTGCCCGTCGCACCGGGGGCGAAGGGGCAGCCACCCATGCCGCCGAGCGACCCGGCAAACTCTACGATGCCTGCGTCGATCGCGGCGACAACGTTCGCCAAGCCCAAGCCCCGAGTATCATGAAAATGCAACTCAAAACGCATGTCGGGGAATTCACGGCGCAGCTGCTCGCAGAGCGCGTATACCTGCCTGGGATTGGCCACGCCGATCGTGTCGCAGATTTCTACCCGAAGCATACCGGCCCGCCCGGCAGCTTCAACCAGGCGGGTGACCGCCTCTACGGGCACGTCACCTTCGTACGGGCACCCAAAGCAGGTTGACACGCTCAACATCGCGGTCGCGCCACCACGGCGGGCTGCCGCCGCAACCGCGTGCAATTCGCTCGAAGACTCCGCGACCGAGCGCCGCACATTCTTCCGATTAAATGTCTCCGAGGCTCCGATGACCTGTAGCAGCGCCGGCGCCCCGGCCTGGAGTGCCCGCTCTGCGCCCCTGAGATTCGGCACCAGAGCCCGTACGCGCGTCGACAGGGTCGCCAGCGCCGTCCGAAGCACCTCCTCCGCGTCCGCCAGCTGGGGAATCAGGTCGGGCCGGACGAAGGAGGTGACCTCGATCTCCGGGAGGCCCGCCGCGGCAAGCCCCGCGATCAGCCGCAGTTTGTCGGACGTTGCCACCAGGACGGTTTCGTTTTGGAGCCCGTCCCGCGGCCCGACCTCACAGACGTGCACTTCAGGTGGTGTCAGCAAGGACCTCTTCCCGGATCACGCCTGCCGCGGCCAGTTTCTGGAAGTCCTCGTCGGAAATCCCCAGCACTCCCTGCAACACCGCCCGGTTGTGCTCGCCAATCCGCGGCCCGGCCCAGGAGATGCGCCCCGGTGACTCGCTCAGCTTGGGAAACACGCCCGGCATCTTGAGTCGGCCGAGCCCCGGCACATCGACGTCCTGAATCGCTCCCCGGGCCAGATAGTGCTCGTCCTTCGCGATGTCGGCGATGGTGTAGATCGGTCCAGCGGGCACACCGGCGGCGTCCATCGCCGAAAGCGCTTCCTCGAGCGTGCGACCAGCCGTCCACGCCCCGATCGCGGCGTCAAGCTCGTTGGCGTGCGCGGCCCGCCCCGGGTTGGTGGCGAACTTGGGGTCGCTGGCGAAGTCGGGCCGACCGATGGCTTGCATGAGACGCGGGAAGATGCGGTCGCCGTTCCCGGCGATGATGACTTCCTTCCCGTCCCGCGTCTGGTACGTATTGCTCGGTGCGATGCCCGGGAGCGCCGTGCCGCTCCGCTGGCGAACGATTCCGGCGTAGCCGTACTCCGACAGCGTGCTCTCAAGCAGCGCGAACACTCCTTCATACAGCGCGACGTCTACCAACTGGCCGGTGCCCTTTCCTGCCACGTCGCGGTAGTAAATAGCGTTGAGGGCGCCGATCACCCCCCACATCGCGGCCACGCTGTCGCCGAGGCTGAGGTTGATCCGGGTCGGTGGTCGATCCGGCCAGCCCGTAAGGTATCGGAGCCCGCCCATGCTTTCGCCCACCGCGCCGAAACCAGTCCGATCACGGTAGGGTCCGTCCTGACCGAACCCCGAGATCCGCACCATGACCAGTCGGGGGTTGATCGCCCGGAGCTGTTCCCACCCCAGGTTCCAGGATTCGAGCGTGCCCGGACGGAAGTTCTCGACCACGATGTCCGCCTGGGCGATCAGTGCACGGGCTACGTCCTGTCCGGCCGGAGTGCGCAGATCAACGGCGATGGACTGTTTGTTCCGGTTCAGGTTGTACCACCAGAGCGACGTGCCACCGTGCAGTTCGCGCCATCGGCGCAGCGGGTCGCCTAAAGGCGGCTCGACTTTCACAACCCGGGCGCCGAAGTCCGCCATGATTTGTGCGCAGAAAGGCCCGGCCAGGAACTGCCCCAGTTCCACTACCCGGAGGCCCTCCAAGGCGGCGCCGTTAATCTTCGGATCCATCTACTCTCCGTTCGCCTCCGGCAGTCACCAGCATGCGTGTCACGGCCCCCCTGGGTTTGACATCCCCGAATTGATGGCGAATGGTCTGACCGGACGTTAACATAGCCCGACTTCCCGCAACCGAGTTCCCGTGAAGAGGTGTCCTGGTCTCCGGCCACCCTCGATCATGCGCTCGCTCGCACCTGCCGTGACGCGGGATGACCTTTCAGGATGGGATCATCCGCGCCGCATTTGAATTCATTGAGTCCCCCCGGTGATCCTCCCCTCTCAGCGGAGTAGCCTGATGAAACTCGCCTGCGTCGCGATGATCCTGCTCCTGGCGGCCGACGCCTCCGCTCAGACCTCCCCTCGCTTGATAGTCCAGCGTGATTCCGTCCCCACGTATGTCAACGAGGCCCGTAACATCGGGATGACGGTGCTCCTGGACAAAGCCTCGGTGGGTTCTGATGTAGGGGTGAGCATCGGGACTTTCCTGCCGGGCACAGTCGTTCCGGAACACGTGCACGCAGGGTCGGCGGAAATCATGTACGTCCTGAACGGCGAGGTTGAAGTGACCATCAATGGCAGGACGATCGTCGCCCGCGCGGGCTCGGCGGTATACGTCCCCGCCGACGCGCCCCACAGCGCCCGCGTGCTGGGTTCTATCGAACCCTTCAAGATGGTTCAGGTCTACGCGCCGGGTGGGCCGGAGCAGCGCTTCAAGGCCTGGAAACCGCAGTAGGTCGCCGCTGAAAACGTTCTTCCCCAGGAGGCTTCCTTGAGAACGCATTTGAGACTACGGCCCTCGTTGGCTTTGTGGCTGTTTGGAGGCGTCGTCGCCATTCTTGGCGGCCCGACACCGGTGTACTCCAGGCAGGCCGCTGCCGTCGCCGACCCGACGTACGAGGTCAGCGTCATGGGCAACGTCATGGTGCCGATGCGAGACGGCGTTCGTCTGGCGACGGACATCTTTCGGCCCGCGATGAATGGCCAGGCCGTCGTTGGCAAGTTTCCCGTCATCCTGGGCCGCACGCCATACAACAAGACTGGAAACACCGTTCCCGACCGGACGGCAACGTATTTCGTTCAGAATGGCTACGTCTACATCAACCAGGACCTTCGCGGTCGGTATGCGTCGGAAGGCAGCTTCCGGCCCTTCGGCGATCAGGACGTAAACGATGGCTACGACGTCGTCGTGTGGATCACGAAGCAGCCGTGGTCGAACGGCAAGGTGGCCACAATGGGTGCGTCGTACGGCGGGCTGACCCAGCTGGAGCTGGGGCTCGGCAATCCCCCGGGGCTCGTCGCGCAGGTCGTGCAAAGGATGTGGGACAACGCGTTCAAGACCGGCATTTACACGGGTGGCGCCTTCGAAATGCGCCGCCTCCCGTGGCCGGTGCAACGGGGCTATCAGGGAGCCGTGCAAGCCCAGCGCGACACGGCCATCAGGGTCGGGCTCGTGCAGATGGAAAAGGACATGGCCCTGTGGCTCGAGCGTTTCCCCGCCGGGTGGAACACCGGTGCATCCCCGCTCAAGATGCTGCCGGAATACGAGCGCTTCCTGGTGGACGTCATCGGGCACTGGACCTACGACGACTTCTGGAAGAAAGACCGGGGCGTCAACATCGAGGAGCATTGGGACGATTATGCCGATGTGCCGGTCTACTGGATCGGGGGTTGGTACGACATCTACGCTGCGCGTTCCCCCATCGAGTACATGGAAATGAGCCGGCGCAAGACGAGTCCCCAGAGACTCATCATGGGTCCCTGGTGCCACTGCGCGACCGAAGCGACGTCGGTGGGGTCCGTGGACTACGGCCCGGCGACCCGGGTGTATGGCGACTCGTTGCGGCTGGTGTGGTTCAATCAGTTTCTCAAGGGAATGGATACCGGCACCCTGCGGGAGGCTCCCGTGCGGATCTTCGTGATGGGGACGGGGGACGGGCACAAGACGCCGGAAGGCCGCATTTATCACGGAGGCGAGTGGCGCTCGGAATCCGACTGGCCGCTGGCCCGGGCAAAGAACACTGCCTTCTATTTTCACGGCGACCACTCGCTGGCCACGACTCCGCCCGCGGCGAATGCGTCTTCAACTACTTACACGCATGATCCGGAAAACCCGGTGCCCACGGTGGGTGGCCAGAGTGCATTTCAGGGAAGCTGGACCCCGCCCGAGCCGATTGAGAAGGGAGCCGGCGGGTTTGATCAGCGTGACATGAAAGGCGTCCCGCTCCGGCAACGGCCGGATGTGGTCGTCTTCGAGACGGCGCCGCTGGGCGAGGCCATGGAAGTAACCGGGCCGATTACCGTCAAGCTGTTTGCGTCGTCCTCCGCGGTGAACACGGATTTCACGGCCAAGCTCATTGACGTCTACCCGGCGAGTCCCGATTGGCCCGAAGGCTACGCCATGATCTTCCAGGACGGGATCATCCGGGCAAGCCACCGGGAGTCCATGACCGACATTTCGCCGCTGGTGCCGGGAAAGGTCTACGAGTTCACCATCGCGATTCCGCCGACCAGCAACGTGTTCAAGAAGGGCCACCGTATTCGCGTGGACATCGCCAGCTCCAACTATCCGCGCTTCGACCTCAATCCCGGGACCATGGACCCGCCGTTCCAGCGCCGGGGTCACCTGAAGGCCGAGAATCGCGTCTACCACGACCGCCAGCACGCCTCGCATGTGGTGCTGCCGGTGGTGCCGTAACGCGGGCGGCTACCACAGCCCGAGCACTTTCCACCAAAGGCTGCCCACGCCGAGCCAGATGATGACGTTGGCCACACTGACCACCGCACCGAGCTTCCACCAGGTGCCCAGCTCCACGTTGCCGGAGCCGAAGAACATGGGGCCCGGCGCCGTCCCGTAGTGGGTCATCCCGGCAAACAGGCTGCTGAAGAAGCCCAGTACCAGGGCCGCCAGGAGCGGCGGCGTGCCCACCGCCAGCGCGACGGCGAGAAAGGGCGCGTACATGGCGACGACGTGCGCCGTATTGCTGGCGAAGAAGTAGTGGCTGTAGAAGTAGGCCAGGCTGAGGCCCAGAAAGGCGGGAAGCCAGGGGCCGTCGCCCAGCACGCCGGCGACGCGGCCGCTGAACCACCCCGCCAGGCCCAGTTCGGCGAGTTGGTTTGCCATCATGATGAGGACGGCAAACCAGGTCAGCGTGTCCCAGGCGCTGCGCTCTTCCAGCAGATCCTCCCAGCGAACCGTTCCCGTGAGGAGCAGGGCACCGACGCCTCCAAGAGCCACCGCGGTGGTGTTGAGGCCCAGGCGATCTCCGAACGTCCATAGCGCGAGGAGGAGGACGAAAACGGCCGTCAGCACCCATTCGCCCCCGGACATGCGACCCATCTCCTGCAGCCGCCGCTTCGCGAGTGCCGGTGCCTCCGAGGTTTCCCTGACCTGCGGCGGATAGAGGCGGAAGATCAGGAGCGGGATCAGGATCAGGCTCAAGGCTCCGGGGACCAGCGATGCCAGCGCCCATCGCGCCCAGGTGATCTCCACTCCCTGCCGCCCGGCCAACTCCGCCGCCATGGGGTTCGCGGCCATGGACGTCAGGAACATGGCGCTGGTGATACAGGTACCCTGGTACGCAACGACCGTGAGGAAGCTGCTGATCCTCCGCTCGGTACCGGAGGCGGCCTCACTCCCCAGGGATGCACCCAGCGAGCGGAGGATGGGGAACACCACACCGCCCGCCCGGGCCGCATTGCTGGGAATCACGGGTGCCAAGACCAGGTCCGTGGCCACCAGTCCGTAGCCAAGGCCCAGGGTCGTCCGGCCGAGGACTCGAAGGAAATGATAGGCGATCCGGACGCCCAGGCCCGTGCGGATGAAGCCGACCGAGAGGAAGAACGCGGCCACCACGAGCCACACAACCGGACTACTGAACCCGCTCATTCCCTGCGCGATGGTCAGTGTTCCTGTGAGGACGGTCAGGGCGACTGCCACGAGCGCCGTGGCGCCCATGGGCAGGGGTCGAAGGATGATTCCCACGATCGTCGCGACGAAGATCGCCAGGAGGTGCCACGCCCGGGGATCGACCCCCGTCGGGACCGGCATGTGCCACAGAACGGTTCCCACGATCAAGGCTGCGACCAGACGCCCGAACCGGACCCGGGATGGCGACGCCGTCCCGGGCGTCGGGGAACGAGCGGGGGCGGTATGGAAGGATGGGTGGCTCATTCGTTCTCGCAGAAATGGGTGCGCAGTACTTGCACGCACCGGGTTCGACCGCGCATGTTACCAAGGCAGCCTCAAGGACGTGTCCGAGGCATCCTACGTCGTCGGCGGAATATGGCAATCAGCGCTGCGCAATGGAGCCTCTGCGGCTCCGCCCGACTCTTTCTCACCGCTCGATGCGTCGCCTTGGTGTGCTCCCTCGGTGCCCTGGTGGGTACCCGAGCGGACGCACAGGCCGGGGACGTCCTGATGGGACGGGTGGTCGATGAGGCCACCAGCAGGCCCATCCGCGACGTGACGGTTGAGCTCCGGCGCGCTGATGGAACTGCGTTCGGTCCCGGATTCGAAGCGTTCACCGACGCGCAGGGACGGTTCGAGTTCACGGGCGTGCCCAATGGCATGCACATGGTGGAGGTGCGGCACCTTGCCTATGGGGTGCGGCGTCACACCGTGATGGTGCAAGGGACCGGCGCCGCCGCCGTTACGATCTTCCTGTCCGCAACCGCCATTCGTCTCGCCCCGCTCATGACCGAGGTGGAACCGGCCGCTCCGGCGGTCCGTGCCGTTCGCTCGTCCCGGACCGTGGCGTTGCGTGATGAGATCGCGGACGCGGCGCGCGGGGGAACCAGCCTCGTCGAGTTCATCCGCCGGAGGTTCCCCGGAATCCAGGTGCGAATCTCCGGGCAGATTGGAATGCCGACTTGCGTGGAGTTCCGGCAGGTGGATTTCCGCCAGCAGTGCCGCGTCCCGACGGTGCATCTGGACGGCATGGCCACGTCGTCTACCTCGGCGCTCCAAACCCTGAGCTCGATTCCGCTGATCGACGTCACCCGCGTAGAAGTCATCGCGCCATCGTTCGGAGCCGGCGGGAGTTACGGCCTCGATGGCGCGTGGGGGGCAATCGTCGTGGAGACGCACGCCCAGGCAGACCAGGGATCCTCCTTCGGGTCGGCTGCTCCGAGGACGCGGGAATTCCAGCCGTGGTACGACTGGGCGCCCGAGCCCCGTCCATACCTCGGGACCCGGGTGTATGCGGCGGCCTTTGCCGGGAACGCTGTGGGTCTCGCTGCCGGGCTCGCGGCGGTAGCGCAATGTGTCGATCTGGAAGCCGGTGTGTTACGCACTCGAGAGACGTCGCTGTTCGGACGCCGTGCGTACCGTTGCCATCCGAGCGTAGTGCTGGCCACCGGCTTACTGGCAACCGTCCTCCCGGCGGTCACCGGCGCGGTGACGGCCCGAATGGCGGGCGCGACGGATCGGTCCAGCGGGGCGGTCGTCTACTCCGCGCTCGCTTCGCAGGCCGTCTTCATTCCGGCAGCCGTCATCTTCATTACCGGGACCAATGGCCGGGCCATAGGTCCCGGTGAGGTGGCGGGGCTGGCGCTCGTAACCCTCGGCGCCCCGCTCCTTAACGCCCTGAGCGACAGATTCTTTCGCATCCTGCGCTAGTCGTGCCCGCCGGTAGCCCGGGAACGCCCGGCCTGACGGAACGCCACGCCTCCCCAGACTGAAACAGCGCACCATGGCTCAACGGGCACGCTCGACTATGCGGAGAGCCGGAGCCGCACTTTGTATCCTGGCGGTCACGCTCGACGCGTGCGGTCTCGGCGCCGATGCGAGGAGCAACATTCCGGTGCGGTACGATGGCGAGACCCTGTACCAGGGCCTGCTGCTCGCGTACGGCCCAGTGGCGCGAAGATTCCCGGAGATCTGGGGCGCCCTTCGGGGTCAGCTGCCTTCGGTGGGCGAGGCACAGGCCGCCAAGGTCGACGAGGGAATCACGAGGAAGATCAAGGCTCGCGACCCTGGATTCCTCGATCGCTTCGCCCTGGACATACAGAGCGGTGATCCGGTGCTGGTTGAGGCAGCGCTGGTCGAGGCTGTGAGGCTGGGGAAGGGGGCACTGACCAGTTCAGGCGTACGGCCAGCGTCCCTGGTCTGTGATCCGGACGATCCCTTTCCGCCTCCAGAATGCGGCGGCGAAAACGTGGTGACATTCTTTGCGTTCACGGCCATCGCGGCGATGGTCGATGGCGGCCGGCTGATGAGAGACCAGGCCGTGCGTTTGATCTCCGACCGTCTCTCCCTGCAGCCGTAGGACCTCGTGCCGGTTCAGAAACCAGGAACAGTCGGTGCAGGTGTCCTTGGTATCCTGCTTCTGTGGGTGGTCGTGGCTGCGTATTCCCTTCAGGCGGTTCTGCCGCACAACCCGATTCGCCTGCCGCTGGAACGGGAGATCGAGGCGCGCCGATGGCTTCCAGAAGGGTGGGCGTTCTTCACGCGCAGTCCACGCGAGGCCGATGTCTCGTTTTATGCCCTCCGCGACGGCGATTGGGTTTCGCTGGTGCGTTCGCCGCATGGTCGTCCCTCGAACATGTTCGGCTTCAACCGCGCGTCCCGCGCTCAATACGTAGACGCAGCGTTGATCATGACAACGATCCCTGCCGACGCGTGGACCGGTTGCCGGGGAACGCCTGCAGCCTGCCTCGACCGTGCCAAGAGGGCCCCGAAGGACTTTGTCAGCAAGGCCGGGCACCCGACACTTTGCGGAGAAATTGGACTTGTTCGCCAGCAGCCGGTGCCATGGGCGTGGGCGGCAGGCGGCAAGCCGGTGGCGATGCCATTCTCGGTTGTGCGAATAGCCGTCCAATGCTAGCCCGCCTCGCACGGCGGGCCGAGCGGCTCGTGGAGAACCGGGAGCCGTGGTCCGACGTGGTTGGGGTCGCTCGTACGGCTCTGGCGCTCGGCACCATGGGAACACTGCTGTTCAGTCACTCGTCGTCGATGTTCAGGCCGGTGGTCGGCCTGCCGACCCCGCCCCTCTGCCAGGGCCTTTCAGCCCTGTCGCTCTATTGCCTCGTCCCGGCCGGGAATCTCGAATTGGTCCGCTGGATATCCGTGATCGTGCTTGTCGTCGTGGCGTCCGGCTGGAGGCCTCGCATTACCGGATTGCTTCATTGGTGGGTCGTATTCAGTCTTGCGGCGTCCACGTCCCTGGTGGACGGGGGCGATTTGATCGCAAACAATCTAGCCCTCTTGCTCCTGCCGGTGACGCTGACAGACCGGCGAACGTGGCACTGGGAGGCGAGACGGCAAGGCGACAGCGAAGGGGTCCTGACTCGTTTCTTCGCGCTGTCTGCGGTCTGGGCCATTCGCGTTCAGGTCAGCGTGATCTATTTCGACGCGGCCCTGGGAAAGACCCGGGTGGAGGAATGGGTTGATGGGACGGCGCTCTATTACTGGTTGCTCGATCCCGTGTTCGGGGCCCCGGAGTACCTGGCGCCCCTGGTCCGTCCGTTCCTGCTCAACGGGGTCACGGTGGCCCTGGCGACATGGTCGGTGATCCTGCTCGAGTTGTTGTTGTTCGCTGGTTTGTTCATGGAGAAACGGTACCGACCCATGCTGCTCGTGGCCGGACTGCTGTTCCACGTGGGCATCGGAGCCCTCCAGGGGCTCAGCAGCTTCGCCCTCACAATGTCGTCAGCGCTCATTCTGTACTTGTGGCCCCTCGAGAAAGAGTTCGGAGTCGCCAGGCTGCCGGCGTGGGTTCGGGGCGTTCTCCAGGACCGGTGGCGACTCGGCGGTGTGAGCCGATAGGTGAGCGGGACGAAGGCGCGGCCATGCACCTACTGGAGGTACGCGGCTATCTCGTCTCTGAGCGCCGCCAGGGTCGCTTGCTGCGGCGGCGTCAGTTTCGGAGCGGCAGCGTTGAACACCGAACTGATCGCCTCGGTTGCCTGCTGCCGTCGCTCGACCGGCGGAACATCGCCGTCTTTCACCCGTGCGAGGAGGTGCGCGTAACCGAACTTGACCACCGGGAAGGCCCAGCCGCCGGGAGCAAACTGCGTTGCGAAAACGAGGTCGTTGTAGGGGATCGGGCTCCCGCGCGGACGGGCGACCTGACTTCGGAGGATGGTGAACACGGCATGCCGGCGCAGCCCGAGCAGCGTCAGGGCGTCCCCCAACCACACGCTGGTTTCGTTGGAAGCTCCGAAACTCCACCCGAGGTACATCCAGGTGGCCCAGTTGGCGATGCCATTCTCGAAATCGCCATCCCGGGCCCGTCCGATCCGGGCGGCATCCCCGACGTCCCACCACACGTTGTACAGGGCGGTATCGACGGTCTCGGACGTCCCAAACCGCAGGAGGTGTTGCGCGATCAGGGTCGCCGTCCAGCGCCTGACCTCGAAGCATGCGCGGGGCTGAAAGCGGGCGAGCGGAGGCCTGACGCACGGGGCAGCCGCGTTCAACGAATCGCGCTCCGCCCGGCGAACAGCGGAGACCGCCGCTCGAAGATTCTCTGACGATCGATGCCCGAGGTACGCGTCCAGATATTTTCTCGCGGGCTCGTCGCCGTAGTCCAGCAGGCTTCCGGAGAGGGGATCGTCCGGCATCCAATCCATGTTCCCCTGTTCCTGGGACCAGAGCGGGAAACGGAGGGCAGTGGGGACCTGCCGGAGATCGATCGCCCGAAGCCCTTCGCTCGTCAGATCCGCCGGCCATGCGTCGGTGCCGAACAGGCGAAGGGCGAACGCCAGGTCAGTATCCGCAAGTGCGTCCCGGGGCTGGAACGGACGGTTGTCTCGCGCCACCGGTTGGACCGACAGCGTGCGGACGTAGGCCACGATGTCCCGGGCGGTGTTGCTGTCCACGTGGGCGACGGCCCGCCGGATGATCGTGCTGTCCGGATAGGAGAAATAGGCAAGATCAAATCCGTCGCCCGACGCATGGCACACCGCGCAGGAGACCGCGAATGCCGCTGCCCCCAGCGCCGGATTCGGTTGGATCCTCCCGAGGTCGGGTGCAGCCACGGATAAGGAATCGCACGCCGCCAGGGACGGCAGCACGAGGGACACGACGGTCCGACTCCGGAGCAGGTGCGTCAAGAGCACCCATCCTTCGCGCCGCATCATCGTGCCTGAACCGCAGTCTGCGTGGTGACGTCGATCAATCCGTTCACGTAATCGGGTCCGTACCGCGTAGTTGCTTCGCGCCCGGTGAGGAACCGGACGGTCTTCACCGTTCCGACCGGGACGGAGTGGAGGATGTCCCGGTTCTCCGACACCATCTGGTTCACGGCGACGGCGGGGAGTAGCCCGAATGGTGGTGCCGCGATTCCAACGCTGGCAGTGTCGGCCCCGTGCATGACGCCGATCGGTCCCCGGGTGCGAAGCCAGGCCGGGCGCAATTGCTGGATCGCCTCGAAGAGTGAAGCGGATCCGGCGACCGCGCTGGCGAGTTCCTCCTGCGCGATAACGTCGAGGGATCTCGCTCCACCTGCCGGCCGTGGCGTGGTGGCGCAGGCGGACATGAGGCTTGCGACGACAACGGCGAGTACTGTCGCTGCCGCGAAATGGCGCGGGCCGCCGTTCACGGCACGACGGTGATGTAGCCTGTCATCCCGGCAGTAAGGTAGAGGTACTCGCACAGATACGAATAAATGCCCGGGTTGTTCAGGACGATTTCGAACTGCTCGCCATGCCGGCTCATCTCCACGACGCGCCACGCCCAGTGTCCGCCCGGCGAGATGGTGTGCGGCTTATCAAAGATGTTGGTCCACCGGATCCTGACCCCCGGGGGCACGAAGACGTCATCCGGGTCGTAACTGTCGAGCAGGAGCGAGATGTCGATGGTGATCGGTCCGCCGACTGGCGCCAGCAGGATGTTGACGGAGACGGAATCGTTCCCGCCCACCGTTACCGCACGGGATTGCGGTTGCCCGACGGCCATGCTGAAATAGGACGGCGGCCCCACGTCCAGGACCCCACTTCCCGCGTCCACGCCCTGCAGGCGGAAGCGGCCGTCATCTGCCGTGGTGAAGCGCGCCTCCCGGCCGCCCGCACCGTGGAACATGAGCTGGACGGCCCCGACCCCGGTGCCACCGTGCGTAACCTGACCGACGATTGTGCCCCTGAGAGGGCCGGGTACGACACGAATCTGTTGCACGACAGTACTGTTTGACGAAACCGAGACCGGCCTCTGCCCGAGCTCGCCCGGGCCCAGGTTGAAGCCACCGCCGGCCTCCGCCGCCAATGTCCAACTCCCCGGCGTCACGCCGGCGAACACAAACGTTCCGTCATTCCCCGACATACCGCTCAGGGGATCCCGGCCCGTTCGGCTGAGGGTCAGCCGGATTCCCAGCACGCCGTGATTGAGATCGTCCGTGACGATGACCTGCAGCGAGCCGGGATCGACGCCCAGGACATTGAGCGCGTCTGGGTGTCCGCACGCCGATACGAGAAGGAGAATCAGGACCCGCATCCCCACGTCTCCACGGCCCTGCCTAAAAGGAGGCACGGAGGCCAGGGGAGGGACTACAGGCACACGCTTGGCCACGTAAGGTATTACCGCCGGTGAACTGGAGGTTTGCATTCAAGTCTAAGCGGCGTCCGTTGGCCTGCAACCCCTGACGGCGCCGCGGACAGGACGCCCCGGGGGGGGCACGGCGGTTCGCACGCGCGTCCCCCCGCAGTATTGACGACCTTCCGATCCAACCGTATCGTAAACGCCTGTCCCGTCGCGATTCGAGCCTCTGGTTCTTGGGGCCGATCGGAGGATCCACTGAATCACGCGTCCGAGTTATCGGTCCTGCCCGATTTCGGGTCCTCACTGCTGTTCGACACAGTCGAGGCGTCCCGCGAGTCAGTCTGCCACCAAGAAAATGGAGATACGGCATGAACACCTTACAGAGTCCGATCACCAGGTTGCTAACGATGGGCGGTGTGCTTGCCTGCTTGTGCCTGCCCGGGCAGGCCTTCGCCCAGGGAACCGTGAACGGGAAGGTGGTAGATCAGAGCGGGCAGCGGCCGATCCCCTTGGCGACGGTGGTCGTGCAGGGGACGACCCTGCAGGCGCAGACGGACGTCGCGGGCAGATTCGTAATCCGCAATGTCCCGGTGGGAATAAAGGTGTTGTCGGTGCGAATCATCGGCTTCCGTCCGGTGCAGCAAAGCGTTGAAGTGCGGTCCGGCGCGTCGACCGTCGCCGATTTCACGCTGGAAGCTCAGTCGGTGATGCTGGACCAAATTGTCGTGACCGGCACCGCGGGCGGCACCCAGCGCCGCGCGGTCGGGACCGATGTGTCGCGGATAGCCGCCGCAGCGGATGTCGTGCTGGCGACGGGCGCCCAGACCGCGCAGTCGCTCATTTCCGGCCGGGCGGCAGGCGTCCAGGTTCAGCTTCCTTCAGGTGAGGTCGGCGGCGGCGGCGCCATTCGCATGCGCGGCGTGGGGTCCCTGACCCTGGGAACCGACCCGATTCTCTTCGTCGATGGGGTGCGGGTGAATAACAGCGCCGGCGGGGCCAGTGGAACGCGCAGTTCCCGCGACATGAGCCGGATGAACGACTTCAAGGCCGAAGACATCGAGAGCATCGAAATCATCAAGGGCCCGGCGGCAGCGACGCTGTACGGTACGGAAGCGTCGGCCGGCGTCATCCAGATCATCACCAAGCGTGGCGTGAGCGGAGCCCCCAAGTTCGAAATTGTGATGCGCCAAGGCGTCAACTTCCTGATGAACCCGGTGAGCCGCCTCGACTGGAGCTATTTCATCAACCCGGGAGTGGACATCACCTGCGGGCCCGCGACCGGCCCCGCCTGTCTCTCCGCGCCCAACCCCGCCAAGGCCGGCGTGCTCGAGAAGTGGCACCCGATTCTCAGCGATCGGGAGAGAGGCTATTCGGAGTGGCTGCAGAAAGGCCCGATTCAGGAATACCAAATGAATGTGACGGGCGGACAAGATCGGGTTCGCTATTACGTCGGGGGTAACTACGGTTACTCGGAAGGCTACGTTGACTGGAATTGGTTCCGTGACGGCGGGCTGCGAGCCAACCTCGACGTGAACCTGAGTTCCAATATGGACGTCAAGATCAATACGAGCGTCAGCAAGTCCAACCGCCGGGCCGGCATGACGCCCAGCCCGTACTCCCTTCCCACCGCGTGGCCCTACGGCCACCCCCTTCGGCTCCAGACCCGGGGATACTACTCCGCCACGCCGGAGCAGGAGCGGCAGATCGAGGTCACCTCTGTCGCCAACCGCTCCACGAACAGCATCCAGTTGCTCCACAAGCCATTCAAATGGCTGAATCAGCGCGTGGTGCTGGGCTATGACTTCACCGATGAGGGCAACGATGTGCTCTTCAACGCCCTGATCGAAGGCGCGACTCACCCGGTATTCGGGGCGCTGGCGCAAGGGGACCGGCGAGGTGAAACGATCCGCTCCACCTACACCTCGGGGGACTATTCGCTGACGGGGCGCGCGAACATCCTGCCTGCCCTGGCGAGTGCGACGTCTGCCGGCATGCAGTATTACAAGCGGCAGACCGAGACCCAGACTCTGAGGGGGCAGAACTTCGCGGCCCCGGGGCTCACGGCGTTCAGCGCCGCGGCCGTGACGAGTGCCAGCGGCAGCTGGGTTGAGAACGCGTCCCTGGGTTTGTACATCCAGCAGCAGCTCGAATGGAAAAACCGTATTTTCCTCACCGCCGCCCTGCGGGGTGACGACAACAGCGCTTTCGGGGTCGATTACAATGCCGCGCTCTACCCGAAGCTGAGCGCCTCCTGGGTGCTCAACGAGGAGCCGTTCTGGCCGCTGCCGGTAATCAACACGTTCCGCGTGCGCGGGGCCTGGGGAAAAGCGGGTCGGCAACCTTCGACGTTCGCCGCCGTGACGCTGTACAACCCCGGTACCGGCCCCGGCAACCTGCCGGTGGTATTCCCGGGCTCCCTCGGAAACCCGGACCTCGGGCCCGAAGTCGGCGAGGAAATGGAATTGGGATTCGAGGCGAGTGCACTCGACGACCGCGTCGGCATCAATTTCAGCTATTACAACAAGGTCACGAAGGACGCCCTGCTCAGCCAGCCGGTCGCAAATTCGACGGGCTTCTTCAGCAGCAAGACCGTCAACCTTGGCAAGATCCAGAACAACGGCATCGAGGCGGCGTTGAGCCTCGGGATCCTCCGGCTGGAAAAGCTCCGGTGGGACTTCTCCTTCAACATCGCGACCAACAAGAATCGGATCCTCGACCTGGGCCCGAACTACGTTCCCGTGACGATCGGCAATCACCGCAACCTGGTCGGGTATCCCATCGGGAGCGAGTGGCACGCGAAAGTGGTGAGTGCGCAGTGGGACCGCGTCAACAAGAAAGCCATCAACCCCATGTGCCAAACGGCAGACGGGGGAACCAAGCCCTGCGACGCGACCGGCTATGCCGACCAGATCTACACGGGGCGCTCGGGCACGCCGAAGTTTTTCGGCGGCCTGAGCAGCACGGTGACCCTGTTCCGACACCTCCGCCTGTTCGGCAACGTGGACTACGTTGGCGGTCACATCATCCAGTATCACGGGCTCGGGGCGGCGCACCCCGTCATGAACAACACCTACGAGATGAACGGTGACCCGCTGAACGGAGTCGACCCCGACCCGGTGGTGTGGTTCTATGCTCGCAGTCCCAACCCCTCCTTCAGCGCGGGCAATGCGCATGTGCTGGGGGACTACAACGCCGGTTTCGCGCGGATACGGGACTTGTCCGTGAGCTGGGACCTCCCGGCTTCGGTGGCGCGGCGCATCGGCGCTTCCCGCGCTTCGTTCACCGCTTCCGGCAAGAACCTCTGGTTCCTCTGGTGGGAGCAGAAGAAACGGTTCGGCCGGCTGGTGGGCGATCCCGAGGCCGGCGTCAGCGGGAGTACGGGTGGGGTCGCGCAGTTCTATCCCTCGACCTCGGTGTCGGCCTCGCTCCGGCTGAGTTTCTAACGGTCCGCGGCCGCCGGCCTCATGGCGGGGCCGGCAGCCAACGAGCGGAGCTCGCCGGCGAAAACGCATTTCGCCCCTAACTAACGAAAGTGGTGGCGGGGTCTCCCCGCGAGCCATGATGAGGAGGGACAGCTATGTGGTGTTCTGGTCAATCCGCTGGCATTGGAAGAAAGCCGGCAACTCGTCTTTGGAAAGCCGCGGCCGTCGCCGCGCTGGCGGGCAGCTTTGGGTGTAGTTCCTTGTTGGACGTCTCCCTGCCCGGAAACATCCCGGCATCACAGCTCGACGATCCGGGTTTCGCCGACGTTCTGACCCGAAGCGTGATCGCGGAGTATGAATGCGCCCTGTCAGAGCATGCGGGGGCCCAGGGTCTGTTCGGCACGGAAATGCGGCAATCCGGCAACCTCGCCGGCCGGGACCATTTCCATAATCGCATCGAGGGTAACGTCCAGGGCGCTTCCGATTGCAGCGGTGCTTCCGTCGTCTTCGGTACGTCGGGCGCCCAGTTTATTGCCATGGCCTACGGCCGCGACGTTGCGCGCCGGTACGAAGCCCGGACCGATGCCGAGCAGCCGAACCGGCTCCGGCATCTCGCCACCGCCACGATCTACACGGCGTATGCCGTCACGATTTTCGGCCAGGGCTATTGTTCGGCGGTATTCGAGGCGAATGGTACGGAGCAGACCCCGAAACAGATGCAGGCGATCGCGGAAACGTGGTTTACCAACGGCTTGACGGCCGCGACGACGCTGGGAGACGCGAACCTGATCAACCTGGCGAGGCTGGGGCGGGCGCGCGTTCGGAACTACCTGGGCAACTCTGCCGGTGCTATCGCCGATGCCACGGTGATACCCAACACTTTCTCCGTTGATGGCACGCGTGCCGCCACCCCGCTCACCCGGAACAACAGAATCTATGGCGAGACGTGGAGGGACCGGCACGTCACCATCCATCCGTCGTTCTACAACCTGGCGATCAGCAACACCACCGGTCGCTTCGTGCCGCTGGGGGCGGATGCAACGGCGGATCCGCGGGTACAGGTTGTTCAACCAACCCCGGGCGCCAAAGGCACGGATGGCACCACGGACGCCTGGTATCCCAACAAGGCCAATGCCGCGCAGTCGCCGACTCGCATGGCGAGCTACGCGGAGGCACAGCTCATCATCGCCGAGGGGCGCATTCGGCAGGCCACTCCTGACCTCCCGGCGGCGTACGCCGCCATCAACGCGGCTCGCGCCCGGAGGACGATCGTCGCCTACACTCCGGTGGCCCCGACCGACGCTGTTGAGGCCTTGAACACACTCCTCGAGGAACGCCGGCGCGAGTTGTTCCTGGAAGGTTTCTGGACGGCAGACATGATACGCTACCCCGGCCGCTCGATGACGCAGTGGGACGAGGGCCTGAACCACCAAGGCCAGGGGACATACCGCGCGCTCTACTGTATCCCATTGTCCGAGCGCGAGCGGACCAACAATCCCAACCTGTGAAACGCGGTAGTCGGAGCCCTTACCGGTCGCTCGAGCACGTAGCGTAGAAGGTCGGCTCGGTTCCCGTGGACCCCGGGTTGCCCGGTATCCTTGGCAACCCGGTTGAAGCCCTTCCAACCCGGAGGAACACCATGTACGGTCGGTTCGCTTGCGCGCTGGTCGGCGCCGCGCTCGTTGGCACCCTGGCTGGAGCGTCGCTGCTCGACGCGCAACAATCGCAGGCGGGGGACTGGCGCTGGTACGGAGGGACGGCGGGGGGCCAGAAGTACTCCTCGCTGGACCAGATCAACGCCGGCAACGTCCGCAATCTCCGCATCGTCTGGCGCCAGGCGGCTGCGCCGGCGGAGGTACGCCAGGGACGGCCTGCGCCCATCGGCGGCAACTTTCAGCATACCCCCTTGATGGTCGGCGGCTTGCTGCTCATGCGGAGCGAAGCGGGTCCGGTAACTGCCCTGGACCCGACCACCGGCAAGGTGGTGTGGGTGGACGGGAAAGCGGCCAGCGCCCCCGGCAGCGGACGCAGTCGCGGGATCGGATACTGGACCGACGGGCAAGATGCGCGGGTGCTTGCCCTGGACGGGTACTACCTGGTCGCCCTGAACGCGAAGACCGGCGGGCGGTATCCGGACTTCGGGGACGGCGGCCGCGTGGACCTGCGAGTATATGCCGACCCCCGTCCGAACTCGCCGATCGGCGGGTACTCGTGGACGTCGTTTCCGGTGGTGGTGGGGAACATCATCGTCATGGCCGGTGTGCCGAGTATTGACCGGGAGAAGGTGCCGGCGGGCGTCACGCCCGCGCTCGACGCACCCGGAGACATCCGCGGCTATGACGTGCGCACCGGGAAGCTGGTGTGGACATTCCATTCGGTTCCACGTGCAGGGGAGTTCGGCTACGACACCTGGCTGAACAACTCCGCCGATATCAATGGCGGGGTCGGGCCCTGGTCGTGGCTGACGGCCGACGAGGAGTTGGGGTACGTGTACCTGCCGATGCAGGCGTCCACCAACGACTTTTTCGGCGGCCTCCGGCCGGGTAACAACCTGTTCGCCAATTCCGTCGTGTGCCTCGACGCAAGGACCGGAAAGCGCGTCTGGCACTTCCAGACCATTCATCATGACATCTGGGATTTCGACAACCCGACCGGGCCCGTCCTGGTAGACATGACGGTAGACGGCCGGAGGGTCAAGGCCGTCGTCCAGCTCACCAAGCAAGCATATGCGTACGTCCTCGACCGCGTCACCGGCCAGCCGATTTGGCCGATCGAGGAGAAGCCCATGCCAAAGGGGGACGTGCCCGGCGAGTGGTACTCGCCGACCCAGCCCATCCCCACCAAGCCGGCGGGGTATGAACTGCAGAACCTGACCACGGACGATCTCATCGACTTCACGCCCGAGCTGCGGGCGCAGGCGATCGAGGAAATGGGGAAGTACAAGCCGGTGCCCGTCTTCACGCCCGCGTCGGCGAATCACGAAATCGTCATGACACCCGGGACTACGGGGGGCTCCGACTGGCATGGCGCCGGATTCGATCCCGAGACCGGCATGTTTTACATCTCTGCGACGCGGAACCCGGTGCACACCATGATGGCAAAGCCCGCGAACCCGGGGACGCCGTTCGCGTACAATCGCAAGGGTGAGGGGTCGCTCCTCAACACCAACCTCGAGCTGCCCTTCATGGACGCGGACCCTACCAAGGCCCTCGCCCCGGGTGCCCCCTCACGGCTCCCCATGACCAAGCCGCCCTATGGCAGCATCGTCGCGATTGACATGAACAAGGGTGACATCGTGTGGAGGGTGCCGAACGGCGACGGGCCGCGCAACCATCCGGCGCTCAAGCACCTCAACTTGCCGCCGCTGGGGACGCCGAACCGGGCGTCACCGCTGGTTACCAAGTCGTTGTTGTTCATTGGCGAGGGGCAGCGTGGGCCCAACGGCCCCCCCCGTATCCCGGTGTGGGGCGGCGGGAAGATGTTTCGCGCGTTCGACAAGGCCAAGGGAACCGTAGTCTGGGAGATGGAACTGCCCGGCGGCACCTCGGGCAACCCCATCACATACATGGTGAACGGCAAGCAGTACATCGTGGTGGCCGTGGGTTGGGACGACATGTCGGCTGAGCTCGTCGCCCTCGCGCTGCCATAAGGTGACGTTCGCATGAACAAGGTTGCCGACCGGCCCGCCGACGAGGCTACCGGGCCGGTTGCCCGACTCGCGCTCGCCCTCACGGCGTGGAGCGAGCGCTGGGTTCCCGACGCCTTCGTCTTTGCGCTGATCGGGACGGTCATCGTGGTCGTCGCGGCCGCGGTCTTCACGCCGAGCCCGATCATGGCGATTGTGGATGCCTGGGGCCGCGGCTTCTGGGAGCTCATCCCCTTCACGCTCCAGATGGCCCTCGTCATCATCACGGGCTACGTCCTCGCCACCTCACCACCGATGGGCCGCCTGATTCGCTCGATGGCCGGATGGCCCTCGACCCCCCGCGGCGCCGTCGCCTTCGTCACCTTCTTCGCGCTGGCGACGTCCTGGATCAACTGGGGCTTCAGCCTGATCTTCGCCGCCGTGCTCGCGCGGGCTGTCGCGCGGCGGGTGCAGGGCGCCGATTACCGGGCGCTCGCGGCCGCGAGCTTCCTGGGGATCGGTAGTATCTGGGCCCAGGGCCTGAGCGGTTCGGCCGCGTTGCAGATGGCGAGCCCGGGCGCGCTCCAGCCGCAAATCCGCGACATTGTCGCGGCCGGTGGCGTCGTGCCGGGCGGCATCATCACGTTTCAGGACACCATCTTCCTGTGGCAAAGCATGACGTCCGTGGCGATCGAGATTGCCGTCGTCACGCTGGTCATGTGGCTGGCGGCTCCACCCCCGCACCGGACGCGCACGGCGCGCGACTTGGGGATCGACCTGGGCGAGCACGACGAGCAGGTCCCGGTCGTGGCGGGCGCGACGACCCCCGGCGCGTGGTTCGAGCATTCGCCCATCCTGACATGGCTCGTCGTGGCACTGGGCGGCACCTACCTGGTTCGCTATTTCAGCCAGGCCGCGGCACCGCTCAGCGCGATTACGCTGAACACCCTGAACCTGGCGTTCCTGCTCGTCGGGTTCGCGCTGCATCGCACGCCGGCCCGATTGATGCTCGCCGTCCAGCGAGCGACGCCAGCCGTGTGGGGGGTCATTCTCCAGTTCCCGTTCTACGCCGGCATCGCGGGCGTCATCGTTTCAACGGGACTTAACGAGCGGCTCGCCAGCGTGTTCGTGCGGGCGTCAACGGCCACGAGCTTTCCCGCGGTCGTGAGCACGTATTCCGCGGTCCTCGGGGTGTTCGTGCCCTCGGGCGGTTCGAAGTGGGTGATCGAAGCCCCGTATGTGATGCAGGCGGCACACTCGCTGCAGGTGCACCTCGGCTGGGTCGTGGCTTCCTACGATCTCGGCGAGGCGCTCGCGAACCTGGTGCAGCCGTTCTGGATGTTGCCCATCCTCGGGCTGCTCGGCCTGCGGGCTCGCGATATCATGGGCTACACGTTCCTCGTCTTTCTCGTCCTGACGCCGATCGTGCTGGTGATGGTTACGCTGCTTGGCATGACCCTGCGGTACCCGCTCTAGCGCGCCTGCGCCGTGTCGAACTGCAGCTGGAAGGAATTGAGCACCGTTGGATCCGGGGGCAGTTCCTTCGTGCCGGCCGGATATCCGTTGAGCTGGAGGACGTAGGCCACGATGTCGACGTACTCCTGGCCAGTCAGCCGGCCGGGGTTATCCTGGGGCATCGAGTTGCGCAGGAAGCTGTAGAAGGACTCCACGGACTGACCGCTCCAGTTCGTCCGAAACTTTTGACCCGAAAAATCGTGACTTCCATGGCAGAAGGTGCACGTCCGGGTGAAACCGTCCTGGCCCCGCACCGCCTGGCCCTCGGTGTAGAGGACGGCCAATGCCGGCTTCGTATCCCTCGTGCCCGTCGAATCCTGCGCGACGGCAGGGAGGGCTTCGACGGCTACCGCCAGCACGATCGTGGTCACCGTTCCCCGTATGCTCCGCATGATCCTCCAAGCCTCCCGTTCCCGGTGCAACTTGGACGAGGGCCGGGACCGAACGCAAGTGCTCTACGGCTCGCATGACGCGGCACCTAGCACCCCGCACCCGACCGCGATAACTTCGCCCCATCACTCATTTCCGGTGACTATGACGTCCTCCACTATCGCCTCCAGTCCCCGCTACGATGCGCGCACGGTTGTCGTTGGGGGCATTCAGATAGGCGCGGCAACTGCAGGCGGTGTCGTCCTGTTCGCGCTCCTCTCTCGCGCGATGACCGGGACGGCCGAAGCCATCGTGCAATCGTTGCTCGTGCTGGCAGGCGGTGCGCTGGTGACATACTGGCCCGCCGCGATTGTCCGCCCCCGCGAGGTCGACACCATCGGCTGGACCTCCCTCCTCGGGTACGTGGGCGCGGTGACGTTCACCATCGCCGACATCGCCCTTCTCCGGCCGGTGCACCTCTATCACTGGACCTGGGATGCCATCGGCGGCGGATCGGGGTTCTGGTACCTCCCCATCTGGTGGATGGGCGCCACGTTCCTCGCCGGGGTGGGCGCCACGGTCTACAGCTATCAGCCTCCGGGCGCCGGGCCGAAGGCCCCTCGGCTGGCGGGAGAGACGGTGGCGATCGCCGTGGTGCTCTTCGGTGTCATCACCGGGTTCGGTATCCTGCCGGTCCACGCGAGTGTCGTGGCCCTGAGCTACGCGTCGGCGCTGGTCATGCGGGCAGCGATCGCGGCCTGGCAATCCACGCGTTGAACGCGCGTCTCGTCCGCGTGCTGATCGTCTCCGGCTGGCTGCTCACGCCTATCGCGGCGTGGGCAGTTTCGTTTTGTGGGGGGTGGGTGGGAGCCATGGTCGGGTCGGGACTGGCCAGTGACATGCGATCGCTCAGCGCCCTGGGCATGGGAGCGGTGCTGGGGGCGGTGGTTGGCGCCGTGGGGTGGGGATTGGCGATGCGGTTCCTCGGCCGCTTCCTTGACGATCAGACCAGTTGAATGGTCCAGGCAAAGACGTTCAGGACCGTGCCCCGCGGCGACCCTTCAGCCTGAGGCCCGGCGTGCGGACTGGAGGCCGGCTGGGGAGAGCGCGCCGACGCCGGTAGCCTTGCCGGTCACGAGCTTGCGGTGGTAGTCGAGCTGGCCCAGGTGATAGGTGAAATGCACCGCCAGGTGCAGCAGGAATTCTTCTGTATTCACCAGGTGGTTCGCGACGGGAAGCGGGAAGTCTGCGGCGAGCGTATCCGTCTGGAGTAAAGGCACCGTCCGATTCACCACATCTATGGTCACCCGCACGAGCTCGACGAGCATCGCCCGGGGCACGTTCCGGCTGCCGAACTCCGCATCGCGGTCCCTTACGTAGCCGGTACCACCCAGCTGGGCGCCGATGAAATGCTGGAGGTTGCCCACCAGGTGAAGCGCCAGATTTCCGCCGGAATTGGATGCCCCGGGGGGAAGGGCCCAAAGGGATGCGTCATCGGGGTACGCCTCGATCTCCTTCGCGAGGGTCTCGAGGTCACGGGTGAGGATCCGCGCGACGTAACGCAGCTCATTCCGGGTGTCCGTCATTTTTCCCCTCGTTCCGAGAGGGACCAGAACACCGCAAGAACGAAGAACAGGGTCAGGCTCGCCCAGGCACTCACGAAGGCGACAGCTGCGGTGACCACGTACGAGAGCGGCCCGATCCGGTAGCGCCGAGTGATGGTCTCCAAGCCTTCCTGGCGCACGTCCGCCCGAAGCAGGCGCCCGCCACTGATCCCCGTGTGCCAGAGGATGTTGAACATCACCGCGATGACGATGAACCAGGCCGAAAAGAAGACCGCCGCCGCATTGCGGGTGGCGGGGTCGGGGAGGTGCTCGGCCAACACGGCGGTCGGGAACGGCACGAAGGCGATGCCCATGAGGAAGAACACGTTTGCGAAGAGGAACGCCCGGTCACATTTCCGGACGTATTGGAAGATGACGTGGTGATTGACCCACATGATGCCGATCGTGAAGAAACTGATCACGTAGCCGACGTACGAGGGCCAGAGCGCGGCGAGCGCCGGCCAGAGCCCTCCGTGTGCCTCGTCCACGTGGGGAACCTTGATTTCGAGCACCAACAGGGTGATCGCGATCGCGAAAACGCCATCGGCGAATGTCTCGACCCTGGTAGTTTCCGCCAGGTCGGACGGTTCGCTCCCTCCGGGGTTGCTCACGGCGCGGGCGCCTCCCGCAACAATGCCCGAACGTCGAGTGCCCGGGTGAACATGCCCAGCGAACCGTCAGGCGCCTTGGGCCACTGGTCGCGCGGACGGTCCCAGTAGAGCTCCACGCCGTTGTCGTCCGGGTCCCGCACGTACAACGCCTCGCTCACGCCGTGATCCGATGCCCCATCGAGATCGATGCCCGCGTCCGTCAGGCGGCGAAGTGCGTCACCCAGCGCGGCACGCGTGGGGTAGCGGATCGCCACGTGGTACAGGCCGGTGTGACCCGGGGGCGCCGGTGAGCCACCGGCGCTCTCCCACGTGTTGAGCCCGATGTGATGGTGATACCCGCCGGCCGAGATGAAGGCGGCCTGCGGCCCGTACCGCGCGGTCAGCTCAAAACCGAGAACGCCGCAGTAGAACGCCAGCGCCCGCTCGATATCGGCCACCTTGAGGTGCACGTGGCCGATGTCTACGCCGGGGTCTATGGGCTTCGTCGTGAGCACGCCCGCGCCCCTGTTCTCTGTCTGTTTCATCAGTGACTACCTCCGGCTACTGAACGCGGAACCCCGATGAAACGTTCCCCCTCTCCCGTATGGGAGAGGGGGACAGGGGGTGAGGCGTCAAGCCGCCGCCACCGCCGGCAGGATGGCCAAGACTGCTTCCACCGTCGCCACCTCGGTGTCGGCGAACCAGATGCGAATCGTCGCGAAGTTGAGATGTCGCTTGCGCCGGACCTCCGCGCGCAGCAACAGGTGTCCATTGAGCGGCCCGACGGGAGCGTGGAAGTTTGCGCTCGCGCGCACCAGGCGGGGCCGGCCGCGCTGACCCTGCGCCCATGCCCAGAGGGCCACCAGCTGGCCCGCAGCTTCGATCATCAGTGTCCCGGGGAAAATGGGGTCTCCCGGAAGGTGTTGGGCATACACCCAGTGTTGCGGGCCGAGGTCGACCTCCCCGGTGATGACGGCATTCTCCAAGTGGGTGACGCGGGAGATCTGCCGCATCTGGGCGGTGGGAAGGAACGTGGTATCGATGTCGATTACGCCGGCATCAGGCACGCGGGGCTCCTTGGAAACAGCTCATGGTGAGCGAAACAGTGGTGAGCTTGGCACGAAGTGTCGAGTCATGCTCCTGTAACGGCGAACCCCCGCCGAGCCAGGTGGGCAAGGGTCGTCCCGATCACGAGCCCAGCGACGTAGCCGTAGGGGAGAAACGCCGCGCACAGTGCGACCAGGGCGGCGATGAAAAACTCGGATCGCTCGGCTGCGATGTCGCGCACGAGGACAATCAGGGCCAGTGCCTCGAACAGGAGAAGGACGCCGAGCATTGGGAGGGGGAAAACGTTCACGACGTCCGTGAATCCACTGCCGAAAAAGAGCCCCAGCACCATGAACAAGGCGCCGTAGAGCACCACGGAACCGCCGGTGCGCCCGCCAAAGGCGTAGTGCCCGGCGAACCCGCCCGAGCCGTGACAGACCGGGATCCCGCTCAGGAACGGACTCACGAGGTTCATCGCTGCGTAGGTGATGCCGATCCGCTTCACCGAGAGGCGGGATCCGGGGAACAGGTCCTCGGCCACCTGCCTGGTCGCAAGAATCGAGTTGCCGATGGACAGGGGCAGCTGGGGCAGGGCCAACACGACGAATCCCGTGGCGATGTCGGCCAGAGTGGGGGTGTGGAGCCGGGGCAGCGTGAGTCCGGCGGTCTTCACGAACTCGAACACCGACACCTTGAACGCGAACGCGTAGGCCAGGCCCAGCGCCACGACCACGAGCGCCGCCGGCACGCGGCGGTTCCGGATCAGTGCCAGCGTGATCACAAATGCGATGCCGGCGAGCACGTAGCCAGGCGCCTGGTCGGCGCCCACGTAGTCGCGAAGCGCCAGCGAGGCGAGCTGGATTCCCAGGCCGACTTGAATGCCGCGGACGACACTCTTGGGCACGATGCGGGCGATCAATGTGATGCCGCCGAGGAGCGTCAACGCGAGCATCGCAATGCCAATGGCCAGGCCGGAGCCGTAGATGACGTCGGCGGCGATGTGCTGGGTAATGACCAGCGTGGCGACGGCCTTGAGGGGCTGGACGGGCATGGGGAGCCGGTACAAGAACCCGGTGAGGAGCTGCATGAGGCCGTAGGCGACCAAAACGCTCGTGCTGTCGAGCCGGGCGGCGATGATCATGCCGACGATCAAGGGGAAGTCGGTGCCCAGGTCACCGAACGCGCCGGCCAGTTCATTGCGATCGAACCGGATCGAGCGCGCCGCGCCGCTCACTGGGGGAGGGGAATCAGCTTGAAGTCGAGGGTCACGATTCCATCGGGGCCGCACGTCGAATCCGAGTAGGCGTTGTACACCGACGCGTAGTTGCGTTTCCTGACCGTAACAGTCATGCCGGTGCACCTGAGCGCCTTCTGCCGAACAGCCCGCCCGGCGGCGTAGCGGCCCGCCCGGTCAGTGTGCATGGTCGCGCCGCCGCCCCCGACGCCCCGGGGCCACTCGATGGTGACTTCCGCGTCCCGCACCGGCGAACCCGACCCGACGGCCGTGACCGTGCCCTGGACCTGGATGGTGGTCTCGGGTGCGCGGCCGCAGGCGACGGCGACCGCCCCCAGCGCCAGCGCGGTCAGCCAGATTCGCATGATGATGTCAGCCGCCCCTGACGAGGCGGAAATCGTACTCGACCCTGATGGTGTCCTTCACCGACAAGACCATGCGCACCGTCGGAACGGGGATCCCGAAGTCGGTGAAGGTGAAGGCGGTCGTGGCGGTGCCGGCGATCTCGCCGCCGCTGAAGTCGGCGGTCACGTTCCACGTGGTCGGGCGGGTCACGCCGTGCACGGTGAATTCGCCGATCAGCTGGAACGTCGCCTGGCCCTTGGTCGGCAGGGGCTTCGGCAGGCCCGCCAGCCCCGTCAGGACGAGCACCGCATCGGGGAACTGCTCAGTCTGCAGGGAATTCCGCTGGACATACCGGTCACGGTTGGGCCGGTCACTCGCGATGGCGTTGAGACTTACGGTGAAGCGGGAGGAGTCCTTGAGCAGGCTCCCGTCCGCCGCGAACGTGAGCTGGCCGGTGAAAGCGGTCGTCCTTCCAACCGCGTCGCTCGGAAAATCAATGCTGGCCAGTTGTTCCCGCACGCGGTAGCGGGCCTCGTTGCCCTCCGGCGCGAGAACGTACCGCACCGGCCCCGGGGCCTTGGCCGCTGTTTGCGCGAGCATCCCGGCGGGGAACGAAACAAGGGCGGCAAGCACCGCCAGCCGACGAAGAAAAGCCATGAACCGATCCTTGTTGGGTGAGTGGCGAGTCAGGCCGGAGTATAACCAGCCGCGCGGCTCAGGTGTCCGCGCGGCTCCAGTACCGGAAACCGGTGATGACGGGGCCGAAGTTGCCGAGCGCGAGCGCGGCCCAGAAGGCCACGTTCGCCCACTCCTGCCGGGTGGTCCAGAAGCTCAGGAAGAGCAGGACGTAGGCGCTGGCGAGCCACAACGCCCCGTCGCCGAGCGCGAGCCAGGCGGCCCGCCGTCGCTGGCGTTCGTCCTCGGCGGCCTCGAGCGCATGCATTTGCTCCCGCGCGATGCGCTCCGGGCTCAGCGTGAGCAGGGCACCCATGCCCATCCGGTCTGCTACGCTCCCTCGTACTTGAACGAGACCTTCACCTTGGCACGGTAGGTCTCGATCTTGCCGTCCTTCATCGTCATGTCGAGTGTGGAGACCTCGGCCACGCGGAGATCGCGGAGCGTCTTCGCGGCCCGCTGGACCGCGGCGGCAGCCGCCTTCTCCCACGACTGCGTGCTGGTGCCGATCAGCTCGATGACCTTGTAGACGCTCTCCGCCATTGGATACTCCGGTTGGGGTGAATACGCGTGAACGACTCAAAGCTCAGCGCTGGGTCCAGTTCGAGGAAGAGGCCCCGCGGGGCGCGGTGACGGTACCGATCAGCAGGACGAACGACAGGAGCGCGAGGCCGCCGCCCAGGACTTTCAACAGCACCACCGTCAGCACGATTCCCGGTGTGCCCACCGTCGGCCGGAACTGGCCCGGGCCCACCAGCGCCGCGACCAGCCCGATTCCGAGGCCGGCCAGGCCGAGCAGCACGCCTTTCCGCCGCGCCGCTCCCGACTCGCTCGCCCGCTCCCTCGCGACGAGGAACACCGGAACCGCGAGGCCGATCGCGAGGAGAAAAAGGAGGTACCGGATTCCGGCTCAGCCCTCCACTTCGACGACCATCTCGATCTCGACGCTCATCCCCCGCGGCAGCGAGCCCATGCCCACAGCGGCGCGCGCATGCCGTCCCCGCTCTCCGAAGACAGCCACGAGCAGGTCGGAGCAGCCATTGATCACGCGCGGATGATCGACAAAGTCGGGTGCGGCATTCACCATGCCAAAGACCCGCACCACCCGTTTCACCTTTCGCAGGTCACCGATCTCCGCCTTGAGCGAGCTCAGGAGGCAGAGCCCCACGCGCCGGGCCGAAGCGTAGGCGCTGTCGAGGCTCACCTGCTGGCCCACCTTGCCGGTGAGCGGCGTGCCGCATTCCCCATGTCCCGCGAGGAACACGAGGTTTCCGGTACGAACGGCGCGGACATAGTTGGCGATCGGGGCGCTGGCTTCCGGGAGCGTCAGCCCGAGTGCGCGGAGCCGGGCTTCGGGATCGTCGGGGGCTTGGGCGCGGGCAGGGGCCGCGAAGCTGGCGGCCAGGGCGGCCAGCAGGGCAAGCGAGCGAACGGTTTGCATGACCCTCCGTGTGAACGGTGCGAGAGTCACTATAACGCTTTCACAACGCGACTTCGAGGCCGGCCCAGCCAGAAAGCCACGGTGTGTTATCGTTCGACGTGCGCCGTTTGAGCGTTGTTCCCTACATCCTGGTGGCACTGGCCGCGGCCGGCTGTGCAACCAACCCGGCGACCGGGGCGAGCCAGCTCATGCTCGTCAGCGAGGCCCAGGAAATCAAGATGGGCCGGCAAACCGAGCTCGAGGTCGCGGCGACCATTGGCATGTACCCCGATGCCGAGCTGCAACGCTACATCCAGCAACTCGGGTCCGACGTCGCGGCGACATCTGAGCGCCCCAAGCTGCCCTGGACGTTCCGGGTGGTCGACGACGCGGGGGTAAACGCCTTTGCCGCGCCCGGCGGGTTCATTTTTGTCACGCGGGGTATCCTCTCGCGACTCGGCTCGGAGGCAGAGCTGGTCGGGGTGCTGGGTCACGAGATCGGACACGTCACGGCGCGGCACACGGCCGCCGAGATGAGCAAGCAGCAGCTTCTCGGGGCGGGCCTTGCCGTTGGCAGCGTGGTGAGCTCGCAGGTTGCGAGCGTCGCGGGCCTCGCGAGCCAGGGACTGGGCGTCCTGTTCCTCAAGTTCTCCCGGGACAACGAGAGCCAGGCCGACCAGCTCGGCCTCCGGTATATGCGGAAGGCCGACTACGACCCGCGCGAGCTGCCGAAGATCTTCGTCATGCTCGGGCGGGAGAGCGAGATCGGGAGCAGCGGCGGCAAGGTTCCCGAATGGCTCGCGACGCACCCGAACCCGGAGAACCGCCTGGAGCAGATCAACCAGCAGATCGCGGCCCTCCCCAAGGACTACTTCGGGATGGTCATCAACCGCGATGTCTACGAGCGCCGCCTCGCCGGCCTGGTCTTCGGGAACAACCCTCGCCAGGGGTATTTCAAGGACAACCGGTTCATTCACCCGGAACTGCGTTTCCGCCTGACGTTCCCCGAGGGCTGGGCCACGAACAACGGGGCACAGGCGGTGACCGCTGTGAGTCCCGGAAAGGATGCGGCCGTCGAGCTGATGCAGACCAGGGAGACCAGTGCCGACGCCGCGGCCCGCGCGTTCCTGTCTCAGCAAGGGATCATGAGCGGTGCCCCAGTCCGCACCAGCGTGAGCGGCCTCGCGGCGGTCGGGGCGCCATTCAGCGTGCCGGCGGAGAGCGGCGCGCTCAGGGGCACGGTCCTCTTCGTCGAGTATCGCGGCACGGTCTACCGGATCGTTGCTTATGCGCCCGAGACCCGCTGGCCCGGCCACCAGGCTGTGGCGGAGCGCGCGCTTCGGAGCTTTGAGGAGCTCACCGACCAAGCGGCGCTAGGCGTGCAGCCACATCGGGTCGAGATTGTCAGCGTTGACCGGCGGACGACGATCTCCGAAATGGCCCAACGGCGCGCATCGCCGGCCACGCCCGCGACACTTGCCCTCATCAACCAGGTGGAGCTGGAGACACCCCTCGAAGCTGGCCGGCTGGTGAAATGGGTGGTCGGGCAGCCTCTCCCATAGCGACTGGTGCCAATCAGGTGCCCGGGCGGTACTCCCGCTCGGCGTGGCCGGTGAGCTGGTTGGGATAGAAGTACACGTCGCGGAGATCGCCCGAGCTGTAGCGCCCGGCCTGATCGTTGAAGTGCTTCGACGAGGGCTTGCTGTTGAGGCCCCCCGCCGTCACCGCCTTCGCTCGTACGCTGTCGCCGAACTCGACCACCGCCACAAAGCTGTTGCCGCTCGTGCCGTACCACTTCTTCGTGCCCTTATACGCCCGCGCCCCGAACGACGCCAGCGACCCCCAGCGCGCCGACGTGAACGCCACCGGAATGCTCGGCCCGCTGTCGTTGAACGGCTGGACGATGTCCCCCGTGAGACGCTGGAACCGGTTGATGTCGCCCCACGGGGTCTTCCAGGTGCCGAAGTTGGCCTCGAGCGTGTCCGCCGCGGCGTCCAGGGCCTCGAGCCGCGACTTGGCCGTGGCGTGCTTCGCCATGTACTCGTAGACAGTGACGCCCGCCTTCTGGGCGGGGGCACTCGAGCGCCGCCAGAGTTCTTCTCCCCAGAACACCGCGAGCGACGTGGGGACCGACGTCGCGGACCACGTGAGATCCCAGCCCCGGAGCGTCTTGACCTGCTCGGCCAGGTGTTTCTTGAGCGAGTTCGACGCGGGCATCTGGTCATAGGCCTTGACCAGGGCAGGGACCAGGTCCGTGAACGCGGTGAGGTAGGGGTCGAACGCCGCGGTGATGAACGAGTTCACCGTGAAGTCCTTCTTGCCGGTCAGCACGCGAATCGCGTGGATGCCGCGGGGGTTCTCGCCGCCCGTCTGCATGTACCTGGGGTACGTGCTTTGCTTCGGGCTGTTGGGGCCTGCCGCCGAGTAGGGCCAGTTATTCGTGTTGTAGACCCAGCCGTTGGCGGGGTTGAACACGTTCGGCGTCTCGCCAAGGGAGTGGATGCCCTTCCACTCGGTAGCGGGGTTGGCGCCGTCCACCGGCTTGGTCCAGTCGAATCGGGTGTCGCGCTTCGGAATGAAATTGGAATGGAAGTAGGCGATGTTCCCCTCGCCGTCCGCGTACACCGTGTTGTTGGACGAGTTGGTGTGGAGCTCCATCACCTGGCTGAACTCCTTCAGGTTCTTCGTCTTGGTCCGCGAGTACGACTGCGTCAGAGCCTTGACCGGCTCCTGCATCATTCGTACGCTGATCCACTTGCCGTCCAGCTGGCGTACGATCGGCCCATGGTGCGTCCGGTACACAGTGAATTGGCGCTCCCGCATCCCCGAGTCTGTCCTGAACGGCACGGTGATCACGCTGGCTGCCACCGGGCGCTCCTCTTTCCCATACTGGTAGATGTAGCCGTCGCCCTTCTTGGTCACCGTCTCCGAGTACTCGTCGATGTTGTCTACCCCGCTGGATGTGTGCATCCAGCCCGATCGCTCGTTGAACCCCTGGTACACGAAGAACTGCCCCCACGTGATGGCGCCGTAGGCGTTCAACCCTTCGTCGCTGGTCATCTGGGCTTCCTCGCGGAAGAAGAACGACGTGTGGGGGTTGATCAGGAGCAGGGAATGGCCGGTTCCCGAGTTCTTCGGGGCAATGGCGATGCCGTTGGACCCGGTGGGCTCGGGCGGCATGCCGGTCTCGTCGGCCAGCTTGGGTTCCGGTTTCTTGCCGTAAAACGCCTCGAGTTGCGTGAGGTTCACCCGCTCGATATCGCCACCGATACTGCCCTCGCTGAAGGTCAGCGCCATCCAGGGCTCGAAGCGCGTGATGACGCGCGGCTTCACCTCGGGATGCCTGTACAGGTAGTAGTTGAGTCCGTCGGCGTAGGAGTCCATCAGCCTCCTGAGCCAGTCGGGGCTTTCGGCGTAGAGCGCCTTCATCGAGTCGGGATTGATAAAGAGCTTCATTCGGAGGTCACGCCACACCTCGCCCGCACCCTCGGCCTCGGCCAGGCGTCCCTGGGAGTTGATGTAGTTCGTCTCCACCCGGTTGAAGTCATCTTCCGCCTGGGCATACATCACTCCGAACACGGCGTCGGCATCCGTCTTGCCACGGATGTGCGCGATGCCCCAGTCGTCCCGTGTGATCGTCACGTCGCGGGCCTGGTTCTCCCACCGAGTGACATCCTCCCGGCTTGCGCCGCCGGGGGCACACGACACGCCCGCGATGGCGAGAAGAAGAACGGATGTTTTCATGATGCTGCCCCGTGTGGAAGAGAGGGTGGTGTCTACGGCGTGCTGACGATTTCGATGGTGAACACGAGAATCGAGTGGGCCGGGATCCCGCCCACGACGCTCGCCCCGTAGCCGAGAGTCGGCGGGATGATGACCTGCCGGCGCCCGCCCACCTTCATGCCCAGGATGCCCTCGTCGAAGCCCGCAATCACCTGGCCAACGCCGAGCGTGAACTTGAACGGCGTGGCTGGCGCGGCGTTGGAATCGAACACCGTCCCGTTGACCAGGCTGCCGGTGTAGCGGATCGAGACTTGCTGACCGGTGACCACGGCCGCCCCTGTGCCGACGGTCAGGTCCTTGGAGTAGAGTCCGGTGGCCGACTTGGTCATGGTCGCCAGGTCAATTGCGAGGGAGGCCGCGAACGTCGTCTGGGCGATATCGGGCTCGGCGGGCTGCCCGCAACCGGCAATTGCCAGGGTCACGAGGGCGAGCAGGAGTGATTGGCGCATGGGGAATGCCTACATCGGGTTGAGGGCGAACGCCAGCAGGCCTGCCGACTGCGAACTAACAACTGTTGCTCCCCCCAAGAAAGCGCCCGTCATCGCGAGCCGCGTAGCGGCGAGGGACCGCTTTCGGGGTTGCTCTGTACCCCAATTCGACGAGGCACTTTGCGAAGCGTAAGTTCACTTCTCAAGGGAGGGTCGTCGGATGGAGACGCATCGGCGGGGAGCGGATGGGCGGCGGCTGTTTAACGCCCCATTCAAGCAAGAACAGTTAGCCCGAATTG